>NZ_AUBS01000010.1 GCF_000429365.1 Pseudodonghicola xiamenensis DSM 18339
GACTTCTCACGGCCCGGTAAGCCGACCGATAACGCTTTCATCGAGGCCTTTAACGGACGGTTCCGGCAGGAGTGCCTGAACACACATTGGTTCATGAACCTTGCGGATGCCTGCGAAAAAGTGGAGGCTTGGCGGAGATACTACAATGACGAACGGCCACACAGCGCGATCGGGAACAAACCGCCGATCCTGCTGACGAAATCGGGAGGCGCAACCAGCCCGTCACCCCGATCATAGCCGGAAAACTCTGCCCGCCGCTGGTCCAAAGATGGGTGTCGCTTCAAGGTTGAGCAAACTCTACATCAGAACGAGGGAGGTTTCGGGGGGCATGTATGAACTGCCTTCTCCTGCAAGCGATTTGTCGATGTGCGCGTTTCGCGTGATGGCGGGCACTGATTTCATCTGATCGTGGGCAGTGATTTCACGGGAAGGCGGGCACCTGTTTCGCGGGATCGCGGGCATTGATTTCGCGCGATCATGGGCAGGACTGGCCAACGAACTGCAGTTACTCCGCCTCCTGAAGAACAGGAGGATCGGAATGCCGACAGGACGTTTGACCATGCGCCGTATTCGGGACGTATTGAGACTGAGATTTGCCCAAGGGCTGAGCGAGCGTGCGATCGCCGCGTCGCTGGGGCTTGGGAAAGGAAGTGTTGGGACCTATCTGCGCCGCGCGCGCGATGCCGGCTTGGCGTGGCCGCTGCCGGAAGGTCTGGATGACGACAGCCTTGAGCTGTTGTTGTTTCCAAACGCATCGGATGTATCTGACCCGGAGCGTCCGGTCCCGGATTGGGCGGCGGTCGACAAGGATCTGCGTCGGCGCAGCGTGACCCGCATGTTGCTCTGGCAGGAATATCGTGCGCAGCACCCCAACGGGTTTGGTTACACTTGGTTTTGCACTCATTTTGAGGCGTGGAAGGGGCGTGTCCGACCGAGCATGCGGCAGACACATGTCGGCGGCGAAAAGGTATTTATCGACTTTGCGGGTGACACGATCGACATTGTCGATCCGGCCACGGGTGAGGTCAGCGAGGCCAAGCTGTTTGTCGCGGCGATGGGTGCCTCGAGCTATACCTATGCTGTGGCCGTCGCCAGCGAAGGCCTTGAGGACTGGATTGCGGCCCATGTCGGAATGTTCGCCTATCTGGGCGGCGTGCCGCAGGTCGTCGTGCCCGACAATCTCAAGTCAGCCGTGATCAAGGCAGACCGGTATGATCCCGGCTTGAACCGGACCTATGCAGAAATGGCGGAACATTACGGCACGGCGATCCTGCCTGCGCGCGTGCGCAAACCCAAGGATAAGGCCAAGGTCGAGGTGGCCGTTCAGGTTGCCCAACGCTGGATCCTCGCGCGGCTGCGCAATCACAGGTTCTTCTCACTGGCAGAGCTGAATACCGCCATCCGGCCGTTGCTGGACGAACTAAACATGCGCGTCATGCGCGATTATGGGGCCAGCCGGGCGGATCTGTTTGCGACGCTCGATCGCCCAAACTTGCAGCCATTGCCAGCAGAACCCTATGTCTTTGCGCGCTGGAAACGTGCCCGTGTTGCGCCGGATTATCACATCGAGGTGGATCGCTGCTGGTATTCTGTGCCGTTCAGCCTGATCCGGCAGGTGGTTGACGCGCGCATCACCCACAGAACCGTGGAAGTCTTCCATCGCGGCAAGCGCGTCGCCAGTCACCTGCGGGACCCCGGGCGCCGCAGCCATATCACGGTGCCAGAACATATGCCCTCGGCCCATCGCCGCTATGCGGAATGGTCGCCTGGGCGGATCCTCAGCAGTGCTGCAAAGCTGGGACCATCGGTGGCTGCGTTTTGTGACATCGTGATGCAGGACAGGCCGCATCCCGAGCAGGGCTTCCGGACCTGCTTGGGCATACTGTCGCTGGCCAGAAGCTTTGAGCCGGGGCGGATTGATGCCGCGTGTCGACGCGGGATCAGCCTCAAGGCCCGGTCAGTCGCTTCCATTCGTTCCATCCTGAAGACCGGACTTGATCGGGCCTTCATGGAGCCCGAACCCAATGAGCTGCCGCTGCACCACCCCAACATCCGCGGGCAGAAGTATTACCATTGAAAAGGAGAAAACCCTTGTTGACACATCCCACTTGCGACCGCCTGGAGGCGATCGGGCTGAGCGGTATGGCACAGGCCCTGCATGAGCAGCGCCGCGCTGGCGCCATGTTCGAAAGCCTCAGCTTCGAAGAACGGCTGGGCCTGCTTGTTGATCGCGAAGCGGCAGAGCGTGATGCCAAGAGACTGGCAACCCGGTTGCGCTTTGCTGCCCTGCGTCACACAGCCTGCGTTGAAGATATCGATATGCGTAGCCCGCGCGGCATCGATGCAGGTGTCATGGCGCATCTGATCGATGGGGGCTGGATCAACCGCCATGAAAATCTGCTGATCACAGGGCCAACAGGCTTGGGGAAAAGCTGGATTGCTTGCGCCCTCGGGAACAAGGCTTGCCGGGACGATCGGCGCGTCGTCTATCACCGCGTGCCCCGCCTGTTCCAGATGCTGGCCATCGCCAGAGGCGACGGACGGCATGCCCGTGTCCTTAAGGCGATCGAACGCACTGAATTGCTGATCCTCGATGATTGGGGGCTGTCAGTTCTGACACCGACCGAGCGTCGCGACCTGCTTGAAATCCTCGATGACCGCCAAGGTCGCGGCTCGACCATCGTGACCAGCCAGTTGCCTGTCGATCAATGGTTTGAGGTGATCGGAGATCCCACCCTCGCAGATGCCATCCTTGACCGCCTGGTCCACAATGCGCACCGTCTCACGCTGAGCGGCGACAGCATGCGCAGAAAAATGAGAACATTGAAAACTCTTGACCAGGGCGTCGCAACCTGACTCAATATCAACCGTTGGCCAGCCTGCCCGGAGGCGTGAAATGGCTGCCCGCGATGCCGTGAAACGCGTGCCCGAGATCACGCGAAATCACTGCCCAAATCCCGCGAAATGCGCAGTCGATGCCCCGTTGACCCTGCTTCTATGTATTCGGTCTTTCTTCGAGGCCATTCGGTTTGCCTCTGACCAAGATGGGAAGTCGCGCGTCCTGTGTCTCGTTAGCTCATCGGCACTCTGGGGCCATGCTCCCCGTCAGACTGACAAGACGCCGATCGGTCGTTGGTCCATCTCCTCCTCGCTCGCAGATTCCGTTGTTCCCTCGATTACATCGTCCTGATCATGCGCCAGACAGTGCGGTTGGGCGGTATCTCTCACCCGTGGTCAGAATTGCCCAAGCAATCCGCGCCATTTTGTTTGCCATCGCGACGGCGGCGACATTCACATGCGCCCGCTCCTTGAGCCCATCCACCCACCTGGTGATCGGTGAGGTCCTGTCTCGAACAGGGTGCAGAACTGTCCGGGCCCCATGGATGAAGAGCTTTCGCAGGTATCGGTTGCCATGCTTCGATATGCCGATCAGCTTGGCCTTGCCGCCTGTCGTGATCTGTCGAGGAACAAGACCAAGCCATGCTGCGAGATCACGCCCCTTGCCAAAGCTCGAGCCCGTGCCGATTGCGGCAACCAAGGCGGACGCGATGGTCGGGTCGACACCGGGTATTTCCATCAAGCGAAGCATGTCCGCGTCATTCCTGGCGAGTTGCTTGATCTCCACATCCAGGGCCGTCACGCGTCGATTGATCTCGTCCAGCTCGGCGGCCATGTCGGCCAGCATCTGGACGATGCGCGGTGACAGATCGGCAGCGTCTTCGACCGTCAACTTCGTCAGTTCCTTCTGGAAGACATGCCGGCCCGTGCCGACGCGGAGACCACGTTCCATTAGAAACCCGCGGCCCTGATTGATCAGGCGTGTCCTTTCCGTCACCAGGCGCTCTCGTGCGCGGTGCAATGTCTGAAGGTCGAGCTGCTCTTCGGATTTGATGGCGACGAACGACATGGTTGGTCGAGTGGCGGCTTCGGCGATCGCTTCGGCATCACGGTCGTCGTTCTTGTGGACCTTCACATAGGGCCGAACGTAAAGTGGCGATATCAGACGAGGGTCATGCCCTTGCTGGCGGCAGAAGCGACCAATGTGGTGTGCGCCACCACAAGCTTCCATGGCTACGATGCAGGGCGACAGGGCGCTCAGGAAATCCAGAAGCCTATGCCGCTGGAGACGCTTCCGGAAGATAACCGCCCCCGCCTCATCCAGCCCCGCGAGACTGCAAACCGTCTTGCCCAGATCAATGCCTAAAACCTTAATGTCCATCGGATGCTCCTCTCCTCTGCCAATCCCGCCACGATAGCAGCGGGTCGGTGGGTAGGCAGTTCATCCCATTAGGTCATCCTCCTGGAGCCGCTTCAGTTCCTTCAATTGATCTACGCCCATTCCGCCATACTGCTTGCACCAGCGATAATACGTCTGTTTAACAACGCCGATCTGTCGGATTGCGTCGAGACGGGACATGCCCTGTCCCATCAGCACCTCAACCTGTCGTAACTTCGAGACAATCTCTTCGGGCTTGAGTCGTGTAATCGCCGGACGTAATCTCCCCAAAACCGCCGTTTGAAAAATCCCCAGCCATGAGCGGCAGGGCCAATTCCGAACCTCAAATATTCGGAATTGGCGCTGCCGCGGGACACAGGCCTGATGCTCCAAATAAAGACTGACAGGGGGCAGGCAGGTGAAGGGACTGAGGGAGATCGTTTTGATCCATGATCTGAAGAAACAGGGTCTCAGCATTTCCGCGATCGCGCGGAAAGTTGGCTGTGACCGCAAGACCGTGCGGAAATACCTCGACCGTGGACTGGAGGCGCCAGTCTACGGCCCGCGCCGACCACGGGCGCGGATGATCGAGCCCTATGAACGCTATTTGCAGGAGCGTGTTCAGGCTTTCCCGGATCTGAGCGGCGCGCGCCTGCTGCGCGAGATCCGGGAACTGGGCTACGAGGGCGGCTACACCATGGTGACCGATTTCCTGCGCGAGGTCCGCCCGCCCAGGCGGACGCAGTTCGAGCGCCGGTTCGAAACCCCGCCGGGCAAGCAGGCCCAGGTCGATTTTGCCGAGTTCACCGTCGAATTCAGCGACGAGCCCGGCGTGGCCCGCAAGGTTTGGCTGTTCTCGATGGTGCTCGGGCACAGCCGCTGGCTCTGGGGCCGGTTCGTTGCCAGCCAGAACCTGCAATCTGTCCTGCGCTGTCACATCGCGGCCTTCTCGGACATGGGCGGCGTGCCTGAGGAAATCCTCTATGACCGGATGAAGACGGCCGTGATCGGCGAGGACGAGGCGGGGGTGGTGACCTTCAACACCTCCCTGGTGGCGCTTCTGAACCATTATGGCGCGGTGTCACGTGCCTGCCAGCCGTATCGGGCCAAGACCAAGGGCAAGGTCGAGCGCCCGTTCCGCTATATCCGGCAAGACTTCTTCCTGGCCCGCACGTTCCGCAACATGGACGATCTCAACGCCCAGTTTGACGCCTGTCGGACCGAGGTCGCCAATCCGCGCGTCCACGCCACCACCCGGCGCGTGGTGGACGAGGCCTTTGCCGAGGAACAGCCTAACCTCAAGCCTCTTCCGGCGATCCCTTATAGCGCTGTGCTGACCGTGGAGCGCCGGGTGAGCAGGGACGGGATGATCTCGGTCGGCGGCAGCTTCTATTCCGTCCCGGACACCACCCGGCGTCGCACGCTCGAGGTCCAGCATCACGCCACCGAGTTGCGGATCTACGAGGACGGTCAGTTGATCGCCCGTCATCCGGTTCTGGAAGGCAAGGCGCGCCGCCGCGTCGACCCGGCCCATCGCAAGGCGCCGCCGCCTAGATCATCCCTGTCGCGATCCTCGCAGGGGCTGCGACGACCGCTCTCGGCGTCGCAGCCGTCAAGGCCGGCAAGAGCGTCTACCGCGCGACCCTGGCCGATCTGATTGCAGCGTTGAGCCAGGCCGAGCGGGAGGGCCGGCTGGCCGAGAAGATCCGTTTCTATGCCCGGGCGTCTCTGCTGATCGTCGACGAGATCGTCTACCTCCCCATCACCACCGGCGGCGCCAATCTGTTCTTCCAACTCGTCAACGCCCGCTACGAAAAGGGCGCCATGATCCTAACTTCAAACCGCGGCTTCGCCGAATGGGGCGAGGTCTTCGGCGATCCCGTCGTTGCCACCGCGCTGCTCGACCAGCTCCTGCACCACGCCGTGGTCATCCAGATCGAGGGTGCCAGCTACCGCTTGCGCGGCCATGCCGACCTCATACCCGAGCATGTTTGCGCCAACGCCCCCATCACCCCACCACCGCCGCCAAATCGACGCGGGCGGCCACCCAAAACAAAAAACGGAGCTACAGATCACTGACGCCGGCTGATCACCGGGACCAAGCAAGTGGGGAATTTTACTTCGGCACTTTTGGGGAAAGTTCAAACGGCGTTGACAAGTCGCTTGTTTGCCATTCTCGGTCCTCCGTTTCCTAAACATAGCGGTGGACCAGTTCAGTTGGGGAGGCTCACGCGCGAGCGCGTTGTCTTCGGCCGTCCAATCGATCAGAACCAGGCGATCCAGCATCCGCTTGCCGCGGTGTGGATGCGTCTTCAAGCGGCGGAACTGATGACCTACAAGGCCGCCGCGCTTTACGATCAGGGCAGGCCCTGTGGGCTGGAGGCCAATACCGCGCGCAACCTCGCAGGCTCGGCAGCCTACGAAGCAGCGTTCCGGGCGGTGCGCACCCATGGCGGCTTTGGCTTCGCGCAGGAATACCACGTCGAGCGCTACTTTCGCGAAAGCGTGCTGAACTTCATCGCGCCGGTCAGCGAGGAACTGATCCTCTCCTACGTGGCCGAGAAGGCACTGGGGATGCCCAAGTCCTACTGACCCTTCGCCCGTATCGCGATTCCGCCGGGTCGTGCCCACCCTCGACGCTGACGACCGTCGAGGGTGGGGCGGCCAAGGCCCTTTTTCAGAACGCGTTCAACCCGGTCAGGTTTCGCCCGATCACCAGCTTCTGAATTTCGGTGGTGCCATCCGGGATCGGCATGACCTTCGCATTGCGGAAGTGCCGTTCAACGGGGAACTCCTTGGTGATGCCGTTGCCGCCGTGGATTTGCACCGCTTTGCCGGCGATTTCGACGGCCATCTCGGTCGCATACCATTTTGCCATCGAGGTCTGGGTGTCGCAGCGCACGCCCAGATCCAAGAGTTGCAGCCCGCGTTGGCACAAAAGCCGCCCGGCATCGAGATGTGTGGCCATGTCGGCCAGATAGCCCTGGATCAACTGATGCCCGCCAATCGGTTTGCCATGCTGCTCGCGTTCCTGCGCATATTTGACCGCACATTCCAGCGCCGCCTGGGCGATGCCGATGCTGGTCAGGCCAACAAACACACGCGCGCTTTCAAACAGTTTCAAGGTCTGGAACAGACCGCCGCCGGAATTGCCCAGAACGTGGGCCTCCGTGGTTTCGGCCTGATCAAAGAACAATTCGCAGGTCGAGGCACCGACAAGCCCCATCTTGCGCAACTCGCGGCTTTCATAACCGCCGGTGTCGCGATCGACGATGACCATGGAAATCCCGTCGTCCAGATTGCAGACTACAATGGCAAAGTCCGATTGCGCCCCATTGGAAATCCAGAGCTTCTGGCCAGTGACGAAAATCTTGTCGCCCCTGCGTTCTGCGCGGGTCTTGACCTCGCGCACGTTCGAGCCGACTTCCGGCTCGGAAATGCAGGTGGCACAGATCCGTTCGCTGCGCAGGAGTGGCTTCAGATAGGCCTCTTTTTGCGCCGCGTCGCCCAAAAGGTTGACCGCAAACACCGCGTGGCCCTGGATCAGCACCGCAATCGCCAGATCGGCCCATATCCGGGCCAGTTCCTCGTAAAGGATGCCATAGGTCATGCGGTCGATTCCGGCGCCGCCGTCCTCTTCCGGAATCAGGCCGCTGATCAGCCCGAATTCCTCGACCTTGGCGAACAGGGATTTCAGCGTTTCCGCATCGGGCGGGTGGCCGAGGTTCTCGTATTTCTCGGCCAGCGGCGCGAATTCCGCCTCGGCCATCTTGCGGAAGTTTTCCAGCAACATGCGTTGCTCATCTGTATAGATTGCCTGAGCGGCGGCGATCACGTTTTCCATTGTTCTTTTCCTTGTTTCAGCGGCCAAGAATGGTGACGCAGGCGGCCGCTTCTTCTACCCCGTGCAACCCCCCGCCGTTTTCGGCGATGGCGTTCTTTGCCCCTTCGACCTGACGCGCGCCAGCTTCGCCGCGCAGTTGCGTGACCAGTTCGAAAACCTGCCCTATCCCTGTGGCACCGACCGGGTGGCCCTTGGATTCCAACCCGCCCGAGGGGTTCACCGGAATGCGTCCGCCGATCTTTGTCTCGCCGCGCAGACTGGCGGGACCGCCCTCGCCGAATTCGACAAACCCGAGGTTCTCGATCTGGATCACTTCGCCCACGGCCGTGGCGTCATGCACTTCGGCCACCGATATATCCTCGGGGCCGATCCCGGCCTGTTCATAGGCCTCAAGCGCGGCAAGCCGGGTCAGGTGGTTCTTGTAATCTTCCGGCGGACGGTCGGTGCCCGAGCGCAGGATCGCGGCCTTGACCTTGATGGCGCGGGCGGGATCGAGGCCCAGACGTTTTATCCCCTCGCCGGTGCATAAAACGGCCGCAGCGGCCCCGTCTGAGATCGGGGCGCACATCGGTAGGGTCAGCGGATAGGTGATCGGCGGCGCGGCCAATACCTGATCGACGCTCATGGCTTCTCGGTATTGCGCCAGTGGATTATGCACGGAATGCGCATGGTTCTTGGCGGAGACGGCAGCAAACTGCTCCTGCGTGGTGCCGAAAGTTTTCATGTGAAGCCGCGCGAAACCTGCGTAGACATCCATGAATACACTATAAGGCTTGGGCGATTTCGATCCTTCGGGTTCCTCGACCCCTGCACCCAGATCGGCCAGCCGTTGCGCGACCTCTTCGCTGTTGCTGACGTCCCAGCCGCTGTCGAAGGCCGAAAACATCAATGCACGGTCGTCAGAATACATCTTCTCGGCGCCCACGGCGAGACAGCAGTCGCCATTGCCGGCCTTGAGGAAATCGACTGCCAGTTTGAACCCGGTCGAGGCGCTGGCGCAGGCGTTTTCAACATTCACCACCGGAATGCCCTGAATGCCCATTTCACGCAGCGCGATTTCGCCCCGTATCATGTGCTGGCCCTCCATGTGGCCCTGCACCGCGTTCGAGAAAAATGCGCCGTCAATGCGATCGACCGTCAGCCCGGCGTCAGTCAGTGCGGCGGCGACGGCATCGCCCGTCAGGTCCTTGATCGATTTGTCCCGGAATTTCCCGAACGGTGTCATCCCGACGCCAACAACGTAGATATCCTGCATTTTGCAGTCTCCCTGTTCAGTAGCCGCGAAACTGCGGTTTGCGCTTTTCATTGAAAGCCGCCAGCCCTTCGCGCATGTCCCAGGAACGCATATGCGCGCGCAGGTTCAGCATCTCTTCGGCCAGGGCGGCGGTTTCGTCCACGTTCAGCGACCGGTTCGCCACCTTCTTCATGCGGCGCAATACGGCGGGGCTCTTGTCCGCCAGCCGGTCGGTGAAAGCCTGTACGGCGTCGCGCAATTCTGCGTCCGGCACGACCTTGTTCACCAACCCCCAGTCCATCATGTCCTGGGCCGAAATGTTCTCGCCCGAGAATAACAGGAATTTCGCGCGGTTCAGCCCGACCCGCCGCGGCAGGATCGCCGCGCCCCCCGCGCCCGGAAAGACGCCGAAATTGGAGTGAGCATCACCCAGTTGCGCGCTTTCAGCGGCAAAGACCAGATCGCAGGCCATAACCATTTCCAAACCGCCCGCCATGGCCAGCCCGTTTACGGCGGCGATCACTGGCTTGGGGCCGTGACGCATTAACCCGAAGGTGTGTTCGACGAGATCGAGAAGGTCGGGTTCGCCGGGTACGTGCTTGGCACCGGCGACCTCCTTGAGGTCCGCACCGGCGCAGAACGCCCGCCCGGATCCGGTCAGGACAATGGCGCGAACCGCGTTATCGGCAATCGCGGCTTCAAGCGCGTCCGCCATTTCCCGTAGCATCTGCATCGACATGGCGTTCAACTGGTCGGTCCGCTGAAAAGTGATCCATTCGGTTCCAGCCACACGTTCGACGGACAGGGTCTTTGGCACTTCAGTCATCTTAACCTCCTGAAGAACAATAATAATTTTTAGTTCTGGCTTGCTTTTCCCGACGGATCGAGTTGCTATGGACGGGACCCGCCCGCGGGAAAAACAAGAGCTGGAGACTGATATGAGCACTGCACCCCTGGCCGGCCTGAAGATTCTCAGCCTCGCTGAACAATTCCCGGGTCCCTATGCGACCATGCTGTTGTCGGACATGGGGGCCGAGGTGACCATGATCGAACGACCGGGAGTCGGCGATCCGGCCCGTCAGTTTCCGCCTCTGTTTAGGGCCCTGAACCGCGGCAAACGCAGCGTGGCGCTCGACTTGAAATCCGCTGATGGCCTCGCACAATTTCGCTCCCTTGCGCAAACCGCCGATGTCATCGTTGAAGGGTTCCGCCCCGGAAAGCTCGCGGCGCTCGGTGCCGGTTTCGAGGACATGCGTAGTGCTAATCCGCGGCTGGTCTACGTGTCGATTTCGGGATACGGGCAGGATGGCCCTTATCGAGACAGGGCGGGGCACGATCTGAGCTATGAAGGGGTTGGAGGTTTGCTGGCCGATCAGGCCGATGCAAAGCAGCCCGGCCCTGTGCCGCCGATCCCCCTTGCGGATGTTGGCGCGGCGTTGTTCGCGGCGATCGCAATCCTGTCGGCGGTGGTGTCGAGCCAGCGCACAGGGCAGGGGCGTTACGTGGACGTGTCCATGTCGGATGCGGTGGTTTCGATGTTGACCGCATTCCTCGCTCCCGCCGCCAATGGAACACCGCTGGGCGAATTTATCGCCGAGCCGGGCTATGGCGTGTTCACCTGCAAAGACGGCAAGCTCTTGACCTTGTCCATCGCGCATGAGGACTGGTTCTGGAAACCGTTCTGCGATGTGATCGACAGGGCGGATCTTGCGCCGTTGACAGGCCGCGACCGTGTCGCCCGCAAGGTCGCGCTGCGCGAAGAAATCGCGGCGATTTTGGTCGGCAAGACGCGCGCCGAATGGGGCGACCTTCTGGATAAGGCGGGGGTGCCATGGGGTCCGGTCAACTCCCTGGTCGAAACGCTGGACGACCCCCATGTGCGTGCGCGCCAGCTGCTGCGCAAGATTACGCATGACGGCGGCAAGGCCGAGACTTTTATTGTCCAGCCGTTGAAATTTGATGGATTCGAAACCGCAACACCGAATCTGCCCCCTGAACTCGGGGCAGATAATGACAGCGTTTTTTCGGACGACGCCAACTAGAGGCGGCGGTTGGCCGATGTCGGCTCTAGCAGGCAAACGAATACCCTCCATTCACTGGATAGGTCTGTCCGGTGATCCAGCTGGCAGCATCCGAGCAGAGGAACAGGATCATTCCGGCGGGGTCTTCCGGCTCGCCCAGCCGGCGGATCACGTATTGCGACAATGCCCGCTTCTCGGTCTCTGCATCTGGGATCAGGTCGGCGACAGCCGGAGTTCTTGTGCCCCCCAAGGCGACGCAATTCGCGGTGATCCCGAACCGACCACCGGCTTTTGCAATTGCCCGCATGAAGCCGGCCGCACCGGCCTTGGCCCCGGAATAAACCGCCAGATGCGGTTCACCGACACGGCCGGCGTCGGAAATGACGGTCACAATGCGCCCATAGCCACCGTTGACCATCAACGGCATGGCGTGACGGGTGCAGTTCAGCACCCCATCGAAATTGGTGGCCATCCAGCGGCGCCATTCGTCGGGATCGGATTCCCAAAACGGGACCAGATCGTCGAGCCGCGATGTCGGCCCGGCGTTGCCCGCATTGTTGACCAGAATATCCACGCCGCCAAATGTGGTCTGCGTTTCGGCAAACGCCGCGCCAACCGCATCGAAATCCGAGACGTCGAAGGCGAGCGGCAGAGCATTTGCACCCGCTGCCTCCACTTCCGCGGCAACGC
Organism: Pseudodonghicola xiamenensis DSM 18339; assembly: GCF_000429365.1. Taxonomy (GTDB): domain Bacteria; phylum Pseudomonadota; class Alphaproteobacteria; order Rhodobacterales; family Rhodobacteraceae; genus Pseudodonghicola; species Pseudodonghicola xiamenensis. Next base: position 12,006 of record NZ_AUBS01000010.1, read on the forward strand.
TTTCGGCCCGTTCTGCATGAAAATCGTTGACAACGACGGCACCGGCTCCGTGTTCTGCCAGATAAAGCGCGACTTGCCGACCAACGCCTTGCCCCGCTCCGGTTACAAATGCGGTACGACCTTTGATGGAAAGCAGGTTACTCATCTTCGTTCCTTTCTATCCCAGCCATCTCTTCCGGCGGCGATAGTGTTTGATATCTCGATAGCTTTTGCGCTCGCCCGATGCGGTGACGCCGAGATAAAATTCCTTGATGTCCTCGTTGTCCGCGAGCTTGTCGGCAAGGCCGTCCATCACGATCCGGCCATTCTCCATCACATAGGCATAGTCGGCGATCGACAGCGCCGCGGCACTGTTCTGTTCAACCAGGAAAAAGGTCGTGCCTTCTGACTTGAGCTGCTTGAGCACTTCGTAAACATCCCGGATCATCATCGGGGCCAATCCCAACGACGGCTCGTCGATCGCGATAATCTTGGGGCTGGCCATCATGGCCCGGCCGATCAGAAGCAGTTGCTGTTCGCCGCCAGACATGAAGCCAGAGGTGCGGTTGCGCAGGTCCGCAAGCCGGGGCATCAAGGCGTAAACATGGTCCAGGCGCTTTTTCAGCTCGGCGGAGTTGGGCACCATGTGTCCGCCGACGATCAGGTTTTGCTCTGACGTCAGATGCCGCAAAACGCGCCGCCCTTCCATCACATGGATGAGACCGTTCTTCACGACTTCCGAGGCTTCCATGTTCTGAATGGGAGTTCCGTCCAGAACGATGGACCCCGCCGAAACGGTTCCATCCTCGGATTTGAGCGTTCCCGAGATGGCTTTAAGCGTCGTGCTTTTTCCTGCGCCATTGCCACCGAGCAGAGCAACACATTGTCCCGCACGGACTGTCATGGACACGCCTTTGAGCGCCAGGATGACGTCGGAATATGTCACCTCTACGTTGTTGAGTTCCAGCATGGTCATATTGCCCGGGGCTAAGGATCAGAACGGGCACCGCGACTGCGGTGCCCGGAGTAGTTCACCATTTTTCTACGTGCGGAACATCGACACCAGTTGCTTCGATGGTGATTTTCCCATCTTTGACGGTGCCCACATTCACTTTGAGGCCTTCTAATGGGAAAGGCGCTTCGGGAGTAAACGTGAGGGAGGGAAGAAAGCCATGGGTTTCTTCGGTCGTGATCGTTCGAGCAAAAAGCGCCTCGCGCACTTTCTCTCCGGTCAGCCCCTCGGCGCCGTTCGCCTCGATCGCGTGATCGATCACGATCACGGTATAGAGACCCTGAGATACGCCCATTGCGGTCACGACGTTCCAAGGTGCTTCGAGTCCGTAATCGGCAACCAATGTCTCGTAGAATTGTCGCGCGGGAGTGTCCTCATCGGCCGCAATCGCCATGCCGTAGGCTTCAAAGTCCCCCTCCATTTGCTCAAGCCCGCCAAGCGCGCCACCCGAGGCCGGAAGCCCGTTATGCGAACTCATCATGATCGGGATGTTCGCCCCGTTGGCCTGCAGCCCACGTTTCGCGGCAACCACGATAGAGGTGTTCGTTTGGATTACCAGTGCCTCGGCCCCGGCTCGTACAACGCGGCGCATTTGCCCCGTCAGATCGGTGGGTTGAACTTCGGTATAGATGACCTCGACGAGGTCGATCTCCTCGGGGTGCTCTTCGGCATAGAGTTCAAGGCCCTTTGCCATGTCGACATAGGCAGGCGATGCTTCGGAGGCGAGGATCGCAACCTTGAGCGGTTCGTCTCCTCCGCGCTGTTCACGCATCCAGTTCAGAAAGCCGACACTTTCGTGCGAATAGGTCGGGCGTGGGTTGAAAATCCAGGCATCCGGTTGCCAGGCAAAACCGTAGGCCGCTGTGGCCATGAACATTGGGATTTTGTCTTCCGGCAGGCGTTCGGAAAGGGCCGCGACGTCAGGCCCGCCGAGGCCGACAACCGCAATCGGGTCCAGTTCCGATTTGATCCCGGGCCAGAGACTTGCCACCTGTGCCGCGTCATAGCGGGTTTCGTAGTTTTTGTAGTTCAGCGTGACGCCAAGTTCCTTGCCGCGGGTTTCATTCCACCAGGTGAACACAGCCTCACGTCCGCCGGCCAGGATGGGCATGATGTCAGCATAAGGGCCGGAAAAGTCCGACAGCAGGGCCAGATTATAGGTCTCTTCGGCCTGCGCCTTCAAAGGCATGGTAGCCGCGGCCGCCAAGGCAGCCGCTGCCAGTAAGCCGCGAAGACCTCGATTCGATTGGTAAGTCATATTTTTCCTCCCAGGTTTAGAGCCGCTCTATTTCTCAGTGAGGAAACGGCCAGATACGGTATGACGACTTCAGGATGTTCCAGCGGTGCATCAGCCCCTTGGGTTCGAGGATCATAAACAATGCGATCACGCCGCCAAGAACGACATTCATGCCAGCGAACACGATGTCACCGCCAAGGAATGACACCGAGTCGGCGATATTGGGTCCGACCGTCGCGATAATTTCCTGGATGATGCGGATAATGAAGACGCCGATCAGGGCCCCCACGATTGAACCCATCCCGCCGACGATGATCATCGCGACGAAGAAGATCGAGTGAAACAGGGTGAACTGGTCTACCCCCACGAAGCGGATCAGATAGGCCCAAAGCGCCCCGCCGACGCCCGCATAGAAAGCGCCGATCAGGAAGGCATTTGCCTTTGTGGCCGCGACATTGATCCCCATTATACCCGCAGCCACGTCATCATCCCTGACCGCCACGAAGGCACGGCCGAAGCGTGACCGAACGATCCCGAACGCGCCCGCCACCATGATCGTGGTGACCGCGAAATTCAGATAGAACTGCGAAGATTCGCTGACAAATCGCAGCCCGAAAAGCTCGGCCGGGGGCACGGTGATACCGTTCGATCCACCCAGCCAGGTTGACGGCAGGTTCAATACGGCAAAGTGGAACAGGAACTGAGCCGCAATCGTGGTCAGTGCCAGATAGAACCCCTTGATCCGCGCCGCGGTCAAGCCAAAAAGAAAGCCGAACAGCGCAGCCGAGAGCCCGGCCAGAGGAATGGTCAGCAGAAACGTAAGGCCGGTCTTCGAGGCCAGTATCGAGGCCGTATAGGCGCCGACCCCCATGAACGCCGCCTGACCCAGGTTGATCTGGCCCGCATAGCCGGTGCAGATCTGAAGCCCGACGGCGATGACGGCGCTGATCATCATCATGTTCAGAATGGCGATTATGCGCCCGCTCACCAGATAGGGTGCCGCCAGAAGCAAACCCATGAACAGGACGAGGGCAAGCGCTTGCCAGCGTGTGCGGACAATACGTCTGTCACTGCGATAGCTTGTCGGGAATACGCCGGAAGGGTCCATGGATTACACCCGTTCGATTGTGCGCCAGCCGAACAGGCCGGTCGGTCGGATCAGCAGAATGGCAAGCATGATGATATAGGGAACAACGCTGCCCAGTGACCCTCCGATCAGCGGGTCAAGATAGTTGGTTGTCAGGCTCTGGACGATACCGATAATCACGCCCGCAAGGATCAGCCCACCGATGGATTCCAGCCCGGCAAACAGCGCCACCGGCAGGGCCGCGAACCCGATATCCGAGGCCAGGAAGGTCAGCGATTTGCCGCTGAGAAAGATCATCGCACCAATTGTGGACAGGATTGCCCCGAGAACCCAGGCAACGGCAATCGAGCCTTTCACCGAAATGCCCATCGAGGAAGCTACGACGTGGTCCTCCGCCACAGCGGTCATACGGAGGCCGGACCGGGTCCGGTTGAAGAACCACGACAGGCCGACGGCCGCGACAATGGTGATGATCCCACCTATCAGGAGGTTCATCGGGATCAACATATCGCCGAGGAACAAGGGTTTCAGCGGAAAAATGATCGGGAAGGGTCTTACCGCGGGACCGAACACAAGCAGCACCAAACCGCGCAGCAGGATCAAAAGGCCGACGGTGACCATGACCATCGAGAAAACCGATTCACCGATCAGCTTTGTCAGGAAAATCCGTTCGATTGCGTACCCGACCAGCCCGGCCAGAACCAGCGAAAGGGGTATCGACAACCAAAGGCTAAGCCCCGCTTGCATCGTTGTGAACCAGACGATGAACCCGCCGATGATCACAAGCTCGCCCTGCGCGAAGTTGAACACCTTGCTGGCGCGGTAAATCACAACAAAGCCCATGGCCACCAGCGAATACAGAAGGCCGATCAAAGCCCCGGTAATGATGTCATTGATGAAATAGACCATTGTCGCCGACCTCCTTTAAGATTTGGACTGCCGCTTGGCAGCCTTCGATGCGTTTTCAACATCCGACACGCGAACCGTGGTCTTGAGAACGCCTTGACGGCCGTCCTGATAGGTCACAGCGATTTCGAGATCTGTCTCGTCATCGCCAGCATAGATCGCCTCGACGAGCTTGGCATACCGTTCCTCCAGAAAGGCCCGGCGAAGCTTTCGGCTGCGGGTCAACTCGCCTTCATCCGGGTCGAGTTCCTTGGGAAAATTCGCAAAACGTGCCACGCGCGAGCCTTCGGGCAGGAGCGCATTGATGCGCGCCACTTCGCCTTTGATAAGGTCCAGAACTTCGGGTTTCTGCGAGAGATCGGTGTAGGTCGAAAAGCTGATCTTGTTCTCTTCCGCCCAACGCCCGAGAACTTCCATATCGATATTGATAAGCGCGCTGACGAAGCTCCGGGTTTCGTCGCCCAAGGTCATGAGATCCTTGATGAAGGGGCTATATCGCAACCGCGTTTCGATGAATTGCGGCGGATAGGTGTGCCCATTTGCCAGGCGGCGCATATCCTTGACACGGTCAAAGAACAAAAGCTCGCCGTCGTCGGTCATCGACACCGCGTCACCGGTCTTGTACCAACCGTCTTCAGTCAATTCCTCTGCGGTCTTTTCGGGCTTGCCGTGATAGCCACCGAAGCCCGATCCGCCCCGCACCTGAAGCTCCCCTTCGTCCGAGACCCTGTATTCCAGCGGTTCGCCGTAGTTCGTGTTGCTTTGCATCCAGCTGCCGCTGGTTTCCAGCTGATAGCTTTCGCCGACATGCGCGGTCAGAAGGCCGATTTCGGTCGCGCCATACACGTTGCGCAGCTTAACCCCCATCGCGTGGAACATACGAAAGACGTCAGGTGCCATCAGGGCGCCGCCGCTCATTGCGTTTTTGGCCTTACCAAGGCCAAGATTGTCGCGCAGGTGATGCAGCACCAGAGCTTCGGCAAAGGGAAGCTGCAGGCGTGCGGCAAGGCTAGGGCTACGCCCCTCCAGCCGTTCCACATAAACGTCGTGGCCGACCTTCATGCCCCAGTTGTACATCGCATTGCGGATTTTGCCCGCCCCCAGCATCCGGGCCTGAACGATGGAGGCGAGATTTTCCCACTGGCGCGGGCTGAACACCAGTGCGTCGACCGCCAGTTCGCGAATGTTGGTCAGTACGTCTTCAGGGCCTTCGGGGAAATTGACGACCATGGGCGCGATCAAACCGATCGACAGGCCGAAAATCTGTTCCGTGACCCAGGCCGGCGAAATGTAGGTCAGGTATTCGGTGCCCGGCGCGATTTCGATTGCCCCCATCACCCGCGAGCAGTTGTCGAACAGGTAGCGATGGCTGATGACAACGCCCTTGGGTTTTCCCGTGGTCCCCGAGGTATAGGACAGCAAGGCGGTATCGTCCGCCCGTCCACGTTTTACGTGTTTTTCAAATCTGGCGGGTTCCTTGGCGTGGATCTGACGCCCTGCCGCGCTCACACTTTCAAACGAATGCAAAAGGGGATGATCATAGCCCCATAGACCGGAGTCATCCCAGTAAACGATCGCCAGGGCGCCCGAGTACTTGCCCGCGATCTCGATGCATTTATCGACCTGCTCCTGATCCTGCGCCAGAAAAATCCGCGTTTGCGAGTCTTCGGCCAGATACAGAATTTCTTCGGCGTTTTGATCCGGATAGGCAGACAGGACTTTGCCGCCTAACGACTGGACGGCGTATTCAGCCCAGAAATGCTCGGGTTCGTTTTCGCCGATCGTCATGACGGATTCGCCAGCCGACAAGCCCAGGTTCTCCAACCCGAGCGCCAGGGCACGAACCCTGTCAAGAACATCCGCCCAGGTGAATTCACGCCAGATGCCCAGGCGCTTGTGCCGTTCGGCGAGATTGGTCGGTGTGGATGTCGCTCGCGCGAGCAAAACCTGCGGCAAGGTTTCGCTATGTGTCACCGCCGGGTCCGAAAATGCCATTGCTGTCCGTTGCTTAGCCATTTCGCTACCCCAGATACGCCTTGATTACGGCCGGGTCGTTCTGGATTTCTTCCGGCGTGCCTTCGGCGATGACCCGCCCGAAATCAAGCACCACGATCCGGTCGGCAAGGTCCATCACGACGCCCATGTCGTGTTCGACCAGAACCACTGGAATCTTGCGTGCCTCGCGCACATCGAGAATGAAGCGCGCCAGGTCTTCTTTCTCTTCCGAGTTCATGCCGGCCATCGGTTCATCCATCAGGAGGATCGATGGTTCCTGCGCCAATGCACGGCCCAGATCGACACGCTTTCGCAACCCATATCCCAACGTCCCCACGGGCCGGTTGCGGATTGCCTCAATCTCTAGAAAGTCAATAATTTCTTCCGCCGCTTCGCGATGTTCCGTTTCTTCGCGCATCACGGGACCGAACTGGAAAAAGGCCTGGATCACATTCGATTTCATCAGCATGTGACGACCGATCATGATGTTTTCTACCACGGTCTGCCCGGCAAAAAGATGGGTGCCCTGAAACGTCCGCGCCAGACCGCGTCGCGCGATCTGGTCAACACGCAGGCCGGTCACGTCCTGCCCGGACAATTCGACACGGCCCTTCTGCGGACGGTAGAAGCCCGCAGTCACGTTCAGAAGTGATGTTTTTCCGGCACCATTCGGACCGATAATTGCAAGCAATTCATCGTCGGCCACGGAGATGCTCACATCGTCGAGCGCGGTCACACCGCCAAATTTCAAAGTTGCACCACGCACCGCAAGCGGTGACGATACGTGCCCGTTATTCGTGGTCATGTTACAATCCGTGCTTTTCCCCAACACCTCATGGAGGCACGCATAGCCTGACCGCACGGTTTTCCGTTGGTTACGGGTTTTCCTCGCATTGTTCCTCCTCCCACCTCTTAATTCAGAGGTTTGCCTGGTCTATTTACCAAGTCTCTCCGCACAGCCTAACAGTTGTTAGAAAAATTGGTCAACAACTGAATCCGCTACCAAAGGAAACCGATCAGACAGCCGCGTACTCTGCGGAAAAGCTTCGAAGACCGTTTTGATCCTGACACCAGACTGTCCCGGAGGTGCCGGTCTCTTCATTGTGCAGTTGCAATTCGCAGGGCAGGGTGAGTGGCGCGAGGCCGCGGAACGAAAACCGGTGGGGCGATGTTTTCAACGCATCCGCCGCCAGATTCAGAAGCAGCGTGGCCTGCAATGGACCATGCACAACAAGTCCGGAATAGGCTTCGGTTTCGGTGGCGTAGACGTAATCATAGTGAATGCGATGGGCATTGAACGTCAGCGCCGAATAGCGAAACAGAAGAACAGGATCCGGTGTCAGCGTCGATCTAAGCGTGGTGGGGTCACCCGCGTCAGCTGCGCTCTCGCCCGTGCGGGGGGTGGAAATCTCACGATAAACGATCGATTGCTGCTCCCGGATACAAAGCCGTTCGCCACTCAGATACTCGTGCTCGACGGTCACAAAAACCAATGGGCCACTGCGGCCCTGCTTGGCCGTTATGTCCCCGATCACCGAGCGGCGGGTGATGGTTTCGCCGGTCTTCAGCGGCGCGATATGCGTAACATCGCCGCCCGCCCACATGCGGGCGGGCAGCGGAACTGGGGGCAGGAATCCACCCCTCGCGGCATGGCCGTCTGCTGAAAGGGCGGCAGCTGGCACGGTATCAAGGGCAATGCACCAATGAATTCCCAGCGGGACATCGCCTGATCCGTCCCAAAGATGCGGACCGAGCGTGGCGCGGAATTTGTCGATCAACCCCTGCGTCAGAACATCTTCCTTGGTCTCGGTGCGTCCCAGCCAGGGCGCCAGCGCGTCAAGGTCGATCTCACCCATAACCCTGGCCTTCAGAACGATCTTGGCATGCCGAGGATATGTTCTCCGACATATGACAGGATCAGGTTGGTCGAGATCGGGGCGACCTGATAGAGGCGCGCCTCGCGGAACTTGCGCTCGACATCGTATTCCCGTGCGAAACCGAAGCCGCCATGGGTCTGGATGCAGGCATTGGCCGCTTCCCAGCTGGCCTCCGAAGCCAGCAGCTTTGCCATATTCGCCTGTGCTCCGCAATCCAGCCCAGCATCGAACCGCCTGCAGGCTTCAAAGCGCATCAGATTGGCGGCCTCGATGTTCACATAGGACCTGGCGATAGGGAATTGCACGCCCTGGTTCTGGCCGATGGGACGGTCAAAGACCATGCGGTCGCCGGCATAGATGCGGGCCTTGTCAACGAACCAGTATCCATCACCGATACATTCCGCCGCAATCAGGGTCCGTTCGGCATTCAGCCCGTCAAGAATATGGTAAAATCCGCGCCCCTCGGTCCCAATCAGGTTCTCGGCGGGGATTTCCAGATTGTCGAAAAACACTTCATTGGTTTCGTGGCCGGGCATATTGGCGATGGGGCGGACTTCCATACCGTTGCCGATTGCCTCTTTCAGATCGACCATAAAGATCGACAGGCCCTGCGACTTTTTCCTGACATCGCTCAACGGCGTGGTGCGTGCCAGCAGGATCATAAGGTCAGAATGCTGGATACGGCTGATCCAGACCTTCTGGCCATTGATCTCATACCGGTCACCCTTCTTGACCGCGGTGGTCTTCAGTTTGGTGGTGTCGGTCCCGGTTGTCGGTTCGGTCACGGCCATGGATTGCAGGCGCAACGCGCCGCTGGCAATACCGGGCAGGTATTTCTGCTTTTGCTCATCCGATCCATGTCGCAGAAGCGTGCCCATGTTATACATCTGCCCGTGGCAATGGCCCGCGTTTCCGCCGCAGCGGTTCACCTCCTCCATGATGATCGAGGCTTCCGTCAACCCCAGACCCGAGCCGCCGTATTCCTCGGGGATCATCGCGGCAAGCCAGCCCTCGCGGGTCAGCGCATCGACGAATTCCTCCGGGTAGGTTTCGTTTTCGCCGAACTTGCGATGATATTCTGGCGGAAACTGCGCGCATAGTGCGCGCAAGGCGTCGCGTAGATCGGTATGAGTGTCTGGGGCAGACGTCTGCATCTGTTACTGCGCTCCCGGACCCGACGTTTCAAGAATCTCCTGCTCGGCACGCTGCCAAAGCTCATAGGAAATCGGGTTTTCGCTCTCTTCGAGGATATGACCGACAAGACCGATGGCGCGTGCCATGACGCCAAAGCCCCGCACGATCTTCCAGGGGAAGCCAAATTCACAGCAGATTGCTCCGATCGCCCCGGTGGCGTTAATCGGCAGCATCTTACCCGATTTTTCTTCGGCAACGGTCTGAATTTTCTGGATCAACTCGATGTATTCACCGGACTTGCCGTTCTCGGCAGCGATCTGGAACAGGCGAGGTGTGCGCGGATCGACCGGCTTGTGCACCGGATGTCCGAGCCCCGGCACGATCATCTTGCGGGCGCGGAATTTTTCCACCGTCTCGACGGCCAGCGCATCCAGATCGACACCGGTGCCCAACTTGTCCTGCGGCAGCGCCTCGTAAAGCATTTTCGAGGCACCTTCCATCGAACCGACAAAGACGGTGCCAAGCCCGCACAAGCCAGCCGCCACAGCCGCCTGAAGCGATTCTGGCGCCCCCATGTAAGTCATCCGCGCCGCCAGGGCCGAAGGCGTGATGCCATGTTCGACCAGGGTAATGACGATGGCGTTGAACACCCGGCTTTCCTCGGGCGTGGCCTTGCGACCCGTCAACTGCAGGAACGCCAGATCGCCAAGGTTCATGTGCCCCAGGATCTCGTTGGGCAGATCGAGCCCACGCACACTGATTTTGTCAGAGGTGCTCCAGGCAATGTCGGAGCTGATTTTTTCTTTGCGTTTTCCCATTATACCGGATCCCACGAAAAGACATCCGCCGAAACCTCGAGCGGTGAGAATTGCGATTTGAGCGCGGGAATGGCACGCTCGGCGATTTCATCGGCGGTCCAGCCATCACCGGAATGAACCGACCGCACCGGGCGGGGCTGGTTGAACAGGAAGATTTCGTTCTTGCGAACCGCAAAGATTTGTCCTGACACGTCAGCCGCGCGGTCGCTCATCAGGAAGCAGGCCATCGGTGCAACCTTGGCCGGTGTCATCTCCTTGATCTTTTCGACCCGTGCCACCTGTTCCGGGGTGTCGGTCTTGATCGACGAGATCATCCGGCTCCAGGCGAAGGGCGCGATGCAGTTCGAACGCACGTTCCACCGCTTGAGGTCAAGCGCCACCGATTTCGAGAAGGCCGCGATGCCCAGCTTTGCCGCCGCGTAATTCGCCTGCGCCAGATTGCCGATCAGCCCCGAGGTCGAGGTCATGTGCACCAGAGCACCGCCCTCTTGTTCGCGGAAATAATCAGCCGCCGCGCGGCTGGTGTTGAACGCACCGTAGAGATGGACCTTCACAACCGCGTCGAAATCCTCGTAGGTCATCTTGTGGAAGAACCCGTCGCGCAGAATGCCGGCGTTGTTCACCACCGCGTCGATGCGACCGAATTCCTTGACCCCGGCTTCGATCATCGCGCGCGCGGCAACGGGATCGGTGACAGAGCCGCCATCGGCAATGGCATCGCCCCCAGCGGCCCTGATCTCTTCGACGACTTTCTGCGCCGCAGTTTCTGTCTGACCGGTGCCTTTCAGGGACGCGCCCAGATCGTTGACCACAACGGCAGCGCCTTCTGCGGCTGCCATCAAGGCGATGTCGCGCCCGATCCCACCGCCGGCCCCGGTGACCAGAACGACCTTTCCGTCAAGTGCTTTTGCCATCTTCTTCCCTCCTCAGCCCGCCTTGCGGTATTTGTCCAACCCGCCGGTATGCATGACCCGGCCCATCAGCGGCACGCCGATGATCTCTTCTGCCTTGACCGCCGCTGCGATCAGCTTGTCCAGATCAATGCCGGTTTCGATGCCGAGCTCGTGACACAGGAACACTGCATCCTCGGTGCAGACATTTCCTGCGGCGCGCGCGTGGCCGTGGCCCGCGAAAGGACAGCCGCCAAGACCGGCGACGGAGCTTTCGAACATGTCCACGCCCATCGACAGGGCCGCATAAACGTTGGCGATCCCCAACCCACGCGTATCATGGATGTGCATACCGATGCGCGCCTCGGGCGCCATTTCCCGCAGCGCGCCGATCATCCGTTTGACCGCCTCGGGGTTTCCCCAACCCATGGTGTCGGCGATCACAAGGATCGGCACGGGGATGTCCTCTTCCTCGCACAGTTGGAGGATAAAGCGGAAATCGTCCAGAATGCGTTCTTGGGGGATAGGGCCTTCGAGGTTGCAGCCGAAGGCGGTCATCACATAGGCTGCGTCGACCGTATATCCCTCTTCCTTGTAAAGACGGACCCAGTCCCGTTGTCTCTCCCGCATTTCCGCCGAGGAACAATTGTTGTTTGACTGGGCAAATGCCTCGGAGGGATAGAACAGCAGACGCGGGTCGATATCGACCTCATGCGCGGTCAGGGCCTTGCGAAACCCTTTGTCGTTCAGCCACAGCGACGTGTAATTCACGCCCGGCTTGCGCTTGATACGCTGGAACAACTCGCCGGTGTCGGCCATTTGCGGTACGTATTTCGGGCTGACGAAACTTCCGACCTGAATGCGCTTCAGACCGGTTTCGCTGAGCATGTCGATCAGTTCGATCCGCTCTTCGATTGGATAAATCTTTTTTTCGATCTGAAAACCCTCGCGCGGGCCTTCTTCACGAAATTCTACGAATTTGGGAAAGTCGGTCATTTCATCACTCCTCGGATGGCAGAATCTCGGCGATGACCTGGCCGCGATCGACCATGTCTCCATTCGAGACGGATATGTGGCTGGCGATCCCGGCCGCGGCTGCCCGGATCGAGATTTCGAGTTTCATGGATTCCATGACCGCAACCACGTCGCCTTCGGCCACGCTCTGACCATCGGAGACCTTGATTTCGACAATCATGCCGGTCAGCGGAGAGGTCACGGCGCGATCCGCCGCAGCATCGCCGCCGGCAAAGGCAAGGGGCGCGGCGGGGCGGAAGACCAGGCGGCCTTCGGGCGTGTCCAGTTCGATCACGCCCGCGTGCAGACGTGCCTCGATCAGATGGACGGTGTCGCCTTCGCCGACACGCCAACAGCCCGGGGTCAGTTCACGTGCCGACAGTGTCAGCGCCTCGCCGTTTTCCGAATAGACGGTGTATCTGGCACCCGGTTTGACAGGACTGACGCGCAGTTCCTCGGATACCTCGTCAGAATCGGTAAGCGTCACGCGCTGCCCCGCTTCAATCGCATCGCCGCCCAGACCAAGCCGCCAGCCGGTAAAGGCATCACGGTTGGTCCAGGGATTGGCGTTTGTGTCGCTGCGCGACTTGGTCACGAAGAGAATGGCAGCGGTCGCTTTCCACAGATCGGGGCGGGTCAGGCCGGGTGCCTGTGTCAGCTCATCCAGCCTGCCGTCGATCCAGCGGGTATGCACCTGCATCCGTTCGAATTCATGGTTTCGCGCCAGCGCCGTTAGAAAGGCGCGATTGGTCTCGACACCTTCGACCGCGACATGATCAAGCGCCGTGGCCAGACGTGCCAATGCGGTTTCCCGGTCGGGCGCGTGCACGATCAGCTTGGCGATCATCGGGTCGTAGTAGGGCGTGACGTCATCGCCTTCTTCGACGCCGCTGTCGATGCGCAGGCCCGATGGCAGGCTGAGCGTGGAGAGCGTGCCCGTCGACGGGGCGAATTGCATCGCCGGATCTTCGGCGTAAAGCCGCGCCTCGACCGCGTGGCCGTTGATCGTCAGATCGTCCTGCACCAGTCCAAGGCCCGCGCCTTCGGCAATCCGCAGGTGAAGCGCGACAAGGTCCAGCCCGGTGATCGCTTCGGTGACGGGATGTTCCACCTGAATGCGCGGGTTCACCTCAAGGAAGAAATACTCGTCACCCGCGACCAGAAACTCGACCGTGCCCAGCCCGCGATAGTCCAGCGTTTCACCAAGACGCACCGCGTCGCGCGCGATGTCGTCCATAAGCGTCCGGGGCAGACCCCAGGCCGGGGCTTCCTCGATGACCTTCTGGTGGCGGCGCTGAAGCGTGCAATCGCGTTCGAACAGATGCACCACATGGCCCTTGCCGTCACCTGCGATCTGCACTTCGACATGGCGCGCCTCGGGCAGGAAACGCTCCAACAGCAGCCCTTCGGAGCCGAAGGTGGATTTTGCTTCGCGCAGCGCGCCTTCGATGTCCTCGACCAGCGTGGTTTCGTCGGTGACGAGCCGTTGTCCGCGCCCACCACCGCCGCCGACAGCCTTGAGCAGGACCGGCAGGCCCATTTGGCGCACTTCGTCGGCGATTTCCCGGGGATCCGACCGCGCGCCTTCCGCGCCCGAAATCACCGGGACGCTGGCAGCCACGGCGGCTTCCTTGGCGCTGGCCTTGTCCCCGAAACGTTCAAGCGTCGCCGGCGTCGGCCCCATGAAGATCATGCCGGCGGCTTCGACCGCACGGGCAAAATCGGGGTTTTCGGCCAGAAAGCCGTAACCGGGATGGATCGCATCCGCGCCCACCGATTGCGCGGCGGCAATCACTGCGTCGATTTTCAAATAGCTCTCAGATGCAGGTCCGGCGCCGATACAGACCGACTTGCCGATCTCGCGGACATGCAGGGCATTGGCATCGGCCTGCGAATGCACGCCGACAGGGGTGATACCGCTGGCCCGCGCGGTGCGCGCGATCCGGCAGGCAATTTCGCCGCGGTTGGCGATTAGAAGCGTTTTGATTTTCACGGTTCGCTCATCACATCCTGAACACGCCGAAGTTGGTATCGACCTTGGGTCTGCGCGATGTCACATCCAGCATCAGCGCCATGACGTCACGGGTCTCACAGGGCTCGATCACGCTGTCGATCCAAAGGTTGGAAGCAAAATTATAGGCTCCCTGAAAATCTTCGTATTCCTTGCGGATCGGTGCCTTGAAGGCTTCCTCCTCCTCGGGGGTCCAGCTTTTGCCTTCGCGTTCGTTGATCTGCGCGCGGACCTGAGCCAGCACGCTGGCGGCCTGTTCCGGCCCCATGATTGCCGACCGTCCCGTCGGCCAGGCGAACATTGCGTCCGGCTGGAACGGGCGGCCCAGCATCGCCAGGTATCCGGCCCCGTAAGAGCCACCGGTGATGATTGTGAATTTCGGCACCCGGGCCGAAGACATGGCCGTGATCATCTTGGCGCCAGCCTTGGCAATGCCCATCTGCTCGACCTCGCGGCCCACCATGAAGCCGTTCACATCGGCCAGGAACAGCAGCGGAATATCACGCTGGACGCAGAGATTGATGAAATGCGTCGCCTTCAGCGCGGCTTCGACGAAAAGCACGCCTGTATTGGCGATGATCCCGACCTCGTGGCCGTGGATGCGCCCCCAGCCGGTCATGATCGTGTCGCCATAAAGCGGCTTGAATTCGTGAAAATCGCTCTCATCGACCAACCGAGCCACGATTTCGCGGTTGTCGGTCGGCACCTTGGGGTCGCGGCTGATGAGCCCATAAATCTCTTCGACCGGGTAGGCGGGCGCACGGGGCGTTTCGGGCGTCTTGCGGGGTTGGGGTTTTTCGCCAAGATGGCTGACAATTTCGCGCGTGATGGCCAGAGCGTGGGCGTCATCTTCGGCCAAATGGTCGGTCACACCGGAAACGGACGAATGCATCTTGCCGCCACCCAGTTCTTCGGCTTCGACCTTTTCGCCGGTTGCGGCAAAGGTCAATTCCGGTCCGCCCAGATACATAAAGCCCTGACCGCGCACGATCACCACTTCGTCACAGAGCGCGGGGATATAGGCACCACCCGCGGTGCAGGGCCCCATGACCACGGCGATTTGCGGCACACCATCGCCAGACATGCCGATCTGTTGGTGAAAGATGGAGCCGAACTGGCCTTCGTCGGGGAAAAGGTTGGCCTGGTCGGGCAGGAAGGCACCGCCGGAGTCCACGAGGGTGATGACGGGCAGGCGGTTTTTCCAGGCAATTTTCTGTGCCCGGACGTGTTTGCGGCAGGTGATCCCGAAATAGGTGCCGCCCTTTACGGTGGCATCATTGGCGATGATCATGCACTGACGGCCTTCGATCACGCCAATACCGGTAATGATGCCGGCGCCGGGTGGAACTCCCTTGTGCATATTCAATCCGGCCAACTCGCCGAGTTCCAGAAATGGTGTGCCCGGGTCGATCAGCCGTTCGATCCTTTCTCGCGGCAGGATCTTGCCTTTCTTCACATGCCGTTCGCGTGCCTTTTCGGGGCCGCCGACGCGTTGGGTCAGGCGAAGGGCGTGCAGTTCGGCAATCTTTGCGCGATACTGCGCGTCGTTTTCCCGGAAGTCATTAGATCCGGTGTCGAGAAGGGATTTCATTCGTGTCATGGCAGGTCGGGATATTCTCTCAGAACGAAGGCAACTTTAGCTGCGCCGGGTTTTTCGAAAGTGTCGGGCGCGACCAGATGGACGTCGGCCTTGAAGACGAGCGCGTCGCGAAGTCGCTGTTCGATCTTCTTTTTCAGGGCGCCGTCATCGGCCGGATCGCGACCGGGGCCACGTTCGACGATCACCGTCAGCGCGCCTTGCGTAGTATGGCCCTCGAAATCTGCGACAATCCGCATGACGCCGTTGGTCTCGGGCACCATTTCGATGATTAGGCTGTTGATTGCGGACGGAAAGACATTGGCCCCGCGAACGATCAGCATGTCATCTGTGCGCCCGGTGCAGCGGATCTTGGGGCCGGTGCGGCCGCAGGAGCATTCGGTGTCGATGACCTCGATGTAGTCGCCTGACCGGAACCGCACGAGCGGGCTGGCCTGGCGGCCGAGCGCGGTATAGACCATCTCGCCTTCTGCGCCTTTTTTCCAGGGAATGATCCTGCCGCTCTCCGGGTCGAGCAGCTCGGTCAGGACATAATCCATGTTGACCATGTGCATACCCGACTGGGCGTCGCACTCGGCCCAGTAGGTCACGCCCAGATCGGTGCCGCCCAGCATCTCGGTGCATTTCGCGCCCCAGGCCTTTTCGATTTTGGCGCGGATAGAGGGGATGCCGCCACCCGGTTCACCACCCACGATCACCCGTTCGACGCCCAGTTCGTCGGCCTTGCAGCCCAGCACTTCGGGCGCTTTTTCGGCCAGGTGCAGCACGAAATTCGGGGCACCGACGATGCAGCGCGGACGGGTATCGGCACAGGCACGCAGCAGCCGTTCCGCGCCGCCATCGGCGCCCACCGGCACATCGATCGTGCCCATGTACTGCAACCCCTGCATCACGGGGATGCCGCCGACAAAGCCCTTGGCGAGCGAAAACGCGTGCAGCACCATGTCGCCCGGCCGCACGCCATTGGCAAAGAAACAGCGTGCCGTCATCTCGTGCCACATTTCGGCGTCGGATTCGGTCAGGGCCACATATGAGGGGCTGCCGGTCGTGCCCGACGATGCCTGCATTTGGATGATCTCGTACATGGGCGCGGCGCGGTGTTTGCCGAACGGCGGATCGGCGGCCAGGCTTTCGCGGATCTCGGTCTTGTAGGTATAGGGCAGTTTCTGCAGGTCTTCGATGGTGCGGATATCGTCGAATTCCACACCGGCTTTCGCGAACTTCTCCTGATAGAAAGTCGAGTTTGCCTTGAGATAGGTCATCTGATCGCGCAGTCGCTCTTCCTGAATACGGCGCACCTCGTCGAGCGGCGTGCCCTCGATCGCGTGCCAGAAGCGATCATTTACCTTGTCGGCGGCATCTTCCCGCCGGAAGCGCATTCCAAATTGCATGTCGTTCTCCGTTCCAAGCGGTGGCGATCAATAGGATCGTGGCAGGCCCATGACCTTTTCGCCGATAAAGCTCAGGCACAGTTCGCGGTTCACCGGCGCTGTGCGCAGCAGGCGGACCAGCGGGTACATTTCGTAAAGTCCCGTATCTTCGGTAAAGCCCGATCCACCATGCGCCTGAAGCGCCGCGTCGACCGCTTCGATCCCGGCTTCGGCGGCGGCATATTTCGCCATGTTCGACGACGCACCGGCAGGCAGCTTGTTGTCGAACTCCCATGCCGCGCGCCGGGTCATCAGACTGGCCATTTCGACTGCCGTATGCGCCTTGGCCATCGGATGCTGTACGCCCTGGTGCGCACCGATGGGTTGGCCGAACACATTGCGCTCGGAGGCATAGGCCACGCCCTTGTTCAGGGCGAACCGGCCGATGCCGCAGCACAAGGCGGCCAGGATGATACGCTCGGGGTTGAGGCTGTCGAACAGGATCGAGAACCCTTCGTCCACCTCGCCGACCACATCCTCGGGGCCGAGATCCACATCGTCGAAGAACAGTGTCCACTGCTCCTCGGGCAGGGGGATCGAGATCTTCACCCGCTGCTTGTCGACGCCTTTTTTCTTCAGATCCACGGCGAACAGGGTAAAGCCGTCGGTCTTGCGGCTGACCTCGGTATGCGGTTTGGTCCGCGCCACCACAAGGCAGTAGTCGGCCACTTCGGCCCCGGTGATGAAGGTCTTTTCGCCCGACAGGCTGAACCGGTTGCCTCGACGCTTGGCCAGCGTAGTGGCCTTCATCGTGTTCGACCCGGCCCCCGGTTCGGTGATCGCGAAACAGAACTGGATATCACCGCGGCAGGCAGCCGGCAGCAGTTCTTTCTTGTGGAACTCGCTCCCGTGGCTGGCGATATGGGCCAGCGACATGGTCGGCCCGACCACCATCATCAAAAGCGGAATGCCGTGATTGGCGGTGCCCTCCATGAACAGGGCCATTTCGGTCATACCAAGGCCCGCGCCGCCGAATTCCTCGGGCACCATGATGCCCAGGAAACCGTCATCGGCAATCTGCCTGAACATCTCGTGCGGGAACTCATGCCTGCGCGCGTGGTCCAGCCAATACGCATTGTCGTATTTCTGCGCCAGCTGGCCGCCATACTCGTAAATCTGGCGTTGTTCGTCGTTCAAAATGAAATCCATGTTTCGTCCTCAGGCCTTGAATTCGGGGGCGCGCCGGTTCTCGAATGCGTCGAGGCCCTCGGCCACGTCATCGCTGGGCAGTGCGCGCACCGCGGCATCGCGCTCAAGCCGCATCTGCTGGTCGATACCAAGGTCCGCGCCTTCGCGCGCCAACCGCTTCATCTCCGCGATGCCGGGACGCGAGCGGGTGGCGATCTTCTGGCAGTATTCCAGCGAGATCTTGTACAGATCCGCATCCGGCACGATGTAGTTGACCAGGCCGGCCTCTTTGGCCTCGTCCGACTTGAGCCAGCGGGCCGAGAACATCAGGTCGAGCGCCCGGCGCTGCCCCATCAACCGCGTCAGCCGCTGCGAGCCACCCCAACCGGGAATCAGCCCGAATTGCGCATGCTGATCGCCAAACTGGGCGCTTTCGGCCGCAAAGCACACGTCGCAGGCCAGCATCAGTTCGATCCCGCCGGCCAGACACAACCCCTGCACTGCGACTACGACAGGGAGGGAGGAGGTTTCGAGCGCACGCAGGTTTTTCATGCCAAAGGCGATGAAATGGTCCAGCGCGGCGGGATCGTTCAATTTACCTTTCACTTCCACCAGATCGGCGCCGGTGCAAAAGTTCTTGCCTTGCGCCCGGATCAGGATCGCCCGAATATCCGGGTTCGCCTCGAATTCCGACCGCGCAGCAGAAATGCGCTCATGCACGTCAAGTGACAGGCAATTGAATTTCTCGGGGCGGGCAAGTTCGATGATGCCGGTGTTGCCCTCGGAAGTGACGAGGATGGGGCCGCTCATTTGGCCGCTCCCTTCGCCTTCTTGTCATACTGCAGCGCCATGCGACCGACCTTCTCGCGGGCGATCACCAGCTTCTGGATCTGCGCGGTGCCGTCACCGATCTGCAAGCCGAGCACATCGTTGTAGCGCTGGTGGTGGGGCAGGTCGGTGGTGTAGCCGTAATGTCCGTGCAGGATCAGGCACTGGTGCAGGATCTCGCAGGCGGTTTTGGGCAGGTACCATTTGCACATGGCGGCCTGAGAGGTGTGGGGCAGGCCACGGTCGCGCAGGTCCAGCGTGTAATAACAAAGCTGGCGCATCATGGTCAGTTGGGTCTCGGCCTCGGCCAGGGGAAAGCTGACACCCTGATACTGAACGATCGGGGCTCCGAATGCCTCGCGCTCCTGAACGTAGGCCCAGGTTTCATCCACCGACGCTTGCGCGGCCCCCAGGCACTCCAGCCCGATCAGTGCGCGGGAATAGTCGAAGCCCGCCATGATCGTGCCAAAGGCACGGTCCTGTTCCGCCATCATGTTTTCAGCCGGCACGAAAACATCGTCAAAGAAAACCGAGCCGCGCCCGACAGGCTTGGTGCCGATGTCGTCAAAATGGGTGCGCTTGATGCCTTCCTGGTTCAGATCGACGAAAAAGGCGCTGACCCCGCGTGAGCCGCCGTCAGGATCGCCGGTACGGGCAAAGACGACCGCCGCATCCGCCTGACTGGCAAAACTCATGGATGTCTTTTCACCGTTCAGCCGCCAGCCGTTGCCGGATTTCTCGGCCCTCAGAATCAGGTTCGCCGCATCCGAACCGCCGCGCGGCTCTGTCAGGCCCAGGCCAATGACAGCATCACCCGAAACAACCTTGGGCACCCATTCCGACGCGATGTCCTTGGAGGCATGTTTGGCAACCATTCCGCCCATGAGAGAGCCCAGAAGCTGCACGTAACTTGCGTTGAAATCAGCATAGGCGATCTCTTCGACGATCAGCCCTGACGTGACAGAGCTTTCGCCGAGTCCCCCGAATTCCTCGGGCAGATCGGCCCCGATCAGCCCCAGTGCGCCCATCTCCTTGATCAGCGCACGGTCGAATGTATGGCCGCTGGCGCGTTCTTGATATGTGGGCGCAAGTCTTTCAGTTGCGAAGCGCTTTGCGGTCTCGCGAAACGCCTTCTGATCGTCTGTAGGCTGGAATTGCATCGGTGCTCCTCCCCATGAGCGAAAATCTTCTTTCCAGAAAAATCTAACAAATGTTAGATTGTAGATCAAGTGCAGTTTTGAGGAGGAGAACCGAAGTGAAAAATAGACCAGATGGAAGCTTTGAAACCATGCTCTCGCCCATCCGCGCAGGCCAACATACATTGCGAAATCGTGTCATCATGGGGTCGATGCACACGCGGTTGGAAACCGAGCCTGACGGCATAGCCAAACAGATCGCGTTTTACGCCGAGCGTGCGCGGGGGGAGGCGGCGATTCTGGTCACCGGCGGGTTTTCGCCCAATGCCGAAGGCATATTTGATCCAGAAGGTCCGCGAATCGATGCCCGGCAAGAAGCGCTTGACCTGCGCCCGATCTGCGAGGCGGTGCAGGCCGAAGGCAGCCTGATCTGCGCGCAACTTCTTCACGCCGGGCGCTATGCCAAGATCGAAGGCTGTGTCGCCCCGTCGCCGATCCGCGCTCCGATCAACCGTTTCATCCCGCGTGAAATGACCGAAGCCGACATTCTCCGTACCATCGAGGATTTTGCCGTGGCGGCCGCCAATGCGCAGGCCGCAGGCTTTGATGGCGTCGAGATCATGGGGTCCGAGGGATACCTGATCAACGAATTCACCGTCACCCATACCAACAAGCGCCAAGACGACTGGGGCGGCAGCGCCGCGAACCGCCACCGATTCCCGGTCGAGATCGTGCGCGCGGTGCGCGAACGTTGCGGCCCCGACTTTCTGGTCATCTACCGGATTTCGGCGGCCGATCTGATCGAGGGCGGCGCGCCCGCCGATGAAATTGCCGCACTGGCCCGCAAGATCGAGGCCGCAGGTGCGGATATTCTGAACACCGGCATCGGCTGGCACGAGGCCCGCGTGCCGACGATCGCCTATCCGGTGCCGCGCGGTGCCTGGCGCAAGGCGGCAGCCAACGTGAAAGCGGCCGTGTCGATCCCGGTGGTCGCCTCGAACCGGATCAACACACCCCAGCTTGCCGAAGACATACTTGCCTCTGGCGATGCGGACATGATCTCGATGGCGCGCCCGTTTCTGGCCGATCCGCATTTCGTGAAAAAGGCGCGAGAGGGCCGCGCGGACGAGATCAACACCTGCATCGCCTGCAACCAGGCCTGCCTGGATTTCATCTTTTCTGACCGTCCGGTCGGATGTCTGGTCAATCCAAAGGCCGGGCGTGAAACGGAATTCCGGGATACGCCAGCCGACACGCCAAAGAAAGTGGCCGTCGTTGGCGGTGGTGCCGCGGGCATGGCCACAGCCGCCGAGGCGGCGCGGCTGGGCCACGATGTCACCCTGTTCGAAGCGCAGGACAAATTGGGCGGTCAGCTGAATCTGGCCCGCGCCGCACCGGGCAAGGACGAATTCGACGAAACCCTTCGGTATTATGCCGGTCAGATGCAAAAACACGGGGTCACGCAACGTCTGGGACAGCGGGCAGAGGCGAGCGATCTTGACGGATTTGACCATGTGGTGATCGCCACCGGGGTCACGCCGCGCATTCCCGACCTGCCGGGTATCGACCATCCCAGCGTCGCGACCTACGCCGAAATTCTGTCCGGTGACCGCGTGGCGGGCGACCGTGTCGTCGTGATGGGGGCAGGGGGCATCGGTCATGATGTGGCCGAGTTCCTGGTGACCGAATCCGCCGAGACCGCCAACGCCGAAGTCTTTTGCGAAACCTGGGGTGTGGACCCCGAATTTGTGTCGTCGGGTGCCCTGGCGGGCGACCCTCTGGCACCGAAACCGTCGCGCCGCAAGGTCGTTATGCTGCAACGCAAGACGGCCAAACCGGGCGCGGGGCTTGGTGTTTCGACAGGGTGGATCCTGCGCAACGCGCTGCGCAAACATGGGGTCGAGGCAATGGGCGGCGTGACCTATGAACGTATCGACGATGCGGGACTGCATATCGTCGCGGACGGAATGCCAAAGGTCATTGCGGCCGATACAATTGTGCTATGCACCGGTCAGGAACCGGAACGGACCCTGGCCCAAGAGCTTGCCGCGCGCGGCGTCCCGGTTACGATGATCGGCGGGGCAAAAGAGGCCGCTGAACTGGATGCGCTGCGCGCCATTGATGAGGGCGTGCGCCTGGCGCAGGATCTCTGAACCGAAGGCCGGGCAAGGGGTAAACCATGCTGACCGACGTCATCCGCGCGGGGCGCGCTGATCTGTATTCGATCTTTCGAACCCGCGCACATGACTGCGCCCGCGCCCTGGCCATCGAGGACGGCAGCAGGAAACTGACCTATGCAGAACTGCTGGAGCGGGTCGATCGTCTGGCTGCCGTGTTTCTGGCCAGGGGCGTTGCGCCGGGCGACAGGATTGCGATCCTGGCGCACAACCGCTCTGAATACCTGGAGGTCGAACTCGCCGCAGCGGGAATCGGCGCGATCGTCGCCTGTCTGAACTGGCGGCTTGCTTCCGATGAACTGCGGCACTGCATAGATCTGGTCGCGCCGGTTCTCGCGGTCGTCGAACCGGACCTTTCAGAAGCTTACCGGGCCGTCGCGGCAACGCCCTGTCTGATTATCGGGCCGGATCTGGACACGGCCATTGCCGCGGCCGGACCGGACCCGCGCATCGGAACCATGGTCGACGATCCAGAGGCTGGTCTGACGATCCTTTATACCTCGGGGACCACGGGCCTGCCCAAGGGGGCGCTTATCAGCCACCGCGCGCATATTGCCCGATCCATGGTTTTTGCGGCCCAGCTGGCGCTGGATACCGGCGACGGGTTCATCGCCTGGGCGCCGATGTTCCACATGGCCTCCACCGATCATGCGCTGGCGACGATCCTGCGGGGCGGGACCGTGGTGATGGTGGACGGGTTGAGGCCTGCCGTCATCAACGAGGCGCTGTCACGCCACAGGATCGGCTGGTTCGTGATGATGCCCGGGGCGCTGGAAGCTTTTATTGCCGAACGACGCGCCAACCCTTTGCCGGTAAAAGGCATCAAGGTTTGTGGGGCTATGGCCGATCTGGTGCCGCCGCATCAGATCGCGGAACTGACCGGCCTTCTGGACACGCCTTACCTGAATTCCTTCGGTGCAACCGAAACCGGCCTGCCGCCAGGAACCGCCGATCTGATCGCGCCGGGTGTGACCCCGGACCGGCTTTCCAAACGCATCAGCGCCTTTTGCGAGGTACGGCTGGTCGATCCCGACGACCGCGAAGTCCCGGATGGAACGCCTGGCGAAATGGCGCTTCGGGGTCAGACGCTGTTTTCCGGGTACTGGAACGCCGACGACACCAACGCCCGTGACTTTCGCAACGGCTTTTTCCACATGGGCGACTTGTTCCGGCGCAATGCGGACGGAACCATCGACTTTGTGGACCGGGCCAAATACCTGATCAAGACCGGCGGCGAGAACGTCTATCCTGCGGAGATCGAGCGTGTTCTTCTATCTCATCCCGGGGTGGTCGATGCCGCCGTGGTCAGGGCATTTGACGTGAAATGGGGGGAAAGTCCGGTGGCCTTTGTCGCCCGCGGCAAGGACGGGCCGGATGCCGAAGCGCTGATGAATTTGTGCCGCGACAACCTCGCAGGCTACAAACGACCGCGCGAAATTCGCTTCATCGCGTTCGAGGACTTTCCCAGATCGACCAGCGGAAAGGTCCAGCGGCATATCCTCGAAGCCCGGCTCGCAGATTAATTTTCGCTCTGACCCGATCGTCACCCCGCCACGCCCGTTCGCCCCACTAGCGATAAAAGCGTTCCTTTCATCGTTGCGATGAGCTCATCCCCCCCCTTTGGAGTAGCCCCCTGAAAGAGGTCCACCAACTGGGATAGATTGACCCGCGATTGATGTGCTGCCCTCTGTCGGACCACACGGCTGCGGGTATTCCGGGGGATTGAGCTCAGGAGGATTCTTCGATCCCTAAGCCATTAATCAGCGCGATCGGTGGTTTGTTCCAGGTTGCGCTGTGGGAGCAGCAGGTAACCCGGCGCTTCGCACGGACGGGCATGGAATGCCGGCAAGTGCCGGTTGACGCTGCTGCGGGCCTTCAAGGGAAAGTCGGCGACTATCCGATGTGCGGAACAGTGCGCGCATTCGCCAAGCGAACTCAAACGTCCGGTTCTGTACTGCGACCCGACAAAACGATATCAAGTGATCAGCGGTCAGCCGATTACACCTGTGTAACTGTCTTCTTCGGCCCTCCTGTCTGCATGATCTGGGACAGGTAAGAATTGCGCCGTCTGATGAAGTCACGCAGAAGAGTCGGGTAGTCTTCACTGACGGCACTCTTCACAGAAACCCGATGCTCCAGTTCATGTCGCCAGGCCCTTACCCGGGCAAGCCCTATGAAGACGCCAAACTCTCCGATGGCGTCAAAAACGTCGAAATAACGGAAGACCGGGCCGAATACGACATCGACGAGGCTGAACCGGTGGCCATCGAACCATAGTCCCTCCCCAAGCTCCGCGTCCAGCCGAAGGAACTTTGCGCGGAGCGCCGCGACTTTTGCTGGTGACGTCCCGGGGCGTGGTGTAGCTGTCGGTGGCCATCGGGTTTCTCGGTAGGGTCGGGTTGCTGACACCAACCTGAACCGAGGGATAGACCCGATGACCAAACCGATGATGGACCTTCGCGCGCTCGTCGAGAAGAGCGGCGATGCGGACTTGCTGCGCGATATGATCGGCTTTGCCGCCGAGCGGCTGATGGAGCTGGAGGTCGGCGCCAAGACCGGCGCCGACTACGGCGAAAAGAGCACCGAGCGGCTGGCGCAACGCAATGGCTACCGCGACAGGGATTGGCAGACCCGTGCGGGCAGTGTCGAGTTACGCATCCCGCGCCTGCGGACCGGCTCTTACTTTCCCTCGTTCCTCGAGCCCCGGCGCTCGGTGGAAAAGGCGCTGACGGCCGTCATCCAAGAGGCTTATGTCCATGGCGTCTCGACACGGTCCATGGACGATCTGGTGCAGGCCATGGGGGGCACCGGGATCTCGAAGAGCCAGGTCAGTCGGCTCTGCGAAGAAATCGACGAGCGGGTCGATGCCTTCCTCACCCGACCGATAGAAGGAGAATGGCCCTACCTGTGGATCGACGCGACCTATCTCAAGGTCCGCCAGGGTGGTCGGATCGTATCCGTCGCCGTGACGATCGCGGTGGGCGTGACCACCGACGGCCGACGCGAAGTGCTGGGCATGGCGATCGGTGCTTCCGAAGCCGAGCCCTTCTGGACAGAGTTTCTGCGCGACCTCGTGCGCCGCGGCCTTTCCGGCGTGAAGCTGGTGATCAGCGATGCGCATGAGGGCATCAAGGCGGCCACGGCGCGGGTGCTGACGACCTCCTGGCAGCGTTGCCGGGTTCATTTCCAACGCAATGCGCTCGCCCATGCCGGCAAGAGCAGCCGTAGGGTCGTCTCGGCCTTTATCGCCACCGCTTTTGCGCAGCCTGACCATGCCGCGGCCAAGACCCAGTGGCGGCTGGTAGCGGACCAGATGCGGCTCAAGCTGCCGAAACTGGCCACGCTCATGGATACGGCGGAGGAGGACGTGCTGGCCTACATGACCTTCCCGGCCCAGCACCGCGCGAAGTTGCATTCCACGAATCCGATTGAGCGCCTCAACGGTGAGATCAAGCGACGCACGGACGTCGTCGGCATCTTCCCCAACGAAGCCTCGATCCGGAGATTGGTAGGGGCAATCCTGATGGAGCAGACCGAGGAATGGACCGTCCAGCGCGGCCGTTACATGACACTTCCGTCTTGGGGCCCCTGCCGTCAATCCGGAATTTGCACGGCAAGGCACCCGCAATTGCCGGGCTGGCTGCGGAACGCGAGGCGCGGGCGGCGCGGAGACATCAGATATCGGAGCGCCGCCCGCGCCGACAGCCGCGTTGGTCCTGGGCAAAACCATGTGCTCCTTCTGCAGCGCCATCGCCTCCACTCCCAGTCCCATACCGGTGTCATGCTTCCGTCCGTGGTCGGCGCGCTGGCCGCCTACATGATGTCGGTGAGATCGGTTCCCGGGCGCCCATCTGGAAAACGCGCTCGGATGGAACGTCCGGCGGCAGCGTCATATCCGGCGTCGCCGGGAACCGCGTCCCGGTGGGGACTTCTTCGTGGCGGGGCAGACCCTGCCAGAAGTTGATCTTCTCCTTCTTGCCGTGTCGATGATCGTCTCAGGCTGTAGTCGGGACCGGCTTGCGCTGCGGGCGGAACTCGGTTCCGTCCAGCCACATCCGATGAAGCACGACGCCGATCCGCCGTGCGACGGCCACTGTGGCGCGCTTCGATCCGCGGCGTCTGGCAACCTGCATGCCCCATGCCTTGAGCCGGCATGGCCTCGCATTATGCATCATCACGGTGGCGGCATTGAAGAGCGCCGTCCGCAGCGCTGCATCTCCTGCCTTGGTGATCCTGCCGGTGACATCGCGCTCGCCTGACTGTTCCCGCCGCGGCGTCAGGCCGACCCATGGTCCTACATCCCGAGACGACCGGAACCGCGCCGGATCGTCGATCGCCGAGCGCACGGTCAATGCGACCACGGCGCCGACTCCGGGCATCGTCATCATCAGTCGGCAGGCATCGTCCTGCCGGGCAAGCTCGAGCACCCTGCGGTCCAGCGCCGATAGCCTGTCGCGCAGCACCGTCCGGGCATCGAGGATGGCCGTGGCTGCTGCCTCCAGCGCGGCATTCCCGGCAACCAGCTCTCGGACCCGTGATTCATAGCGCCCCTTGCCCTTGCCGACAGGACCGAGCTTCATCCCGAAATTGCGCAGGACCCCGCGCAAGGACTGCTCGATGTCCAGTGCCGCCTTCTGGACCGCCTTGCGGGCGCTCAGCAAAGCGCGCATCTCCTGGGCGGACACCGACTTGCAGTGGACCGGCCTGAACCAGCCCATGCGGAGCAGCCTGGCAATGCCCTCGGCATCGCGGCGGTCGGTTTTGACGGGCATGGCCTTCAGGACCGCCTTGACCTGCCGGGTCTCCATCAGGACCAGTTCGAAGCCCGCTTCACCCAGGCCGCGATGAAGCCACTGCGACAGCGGCCCTGCCTCCAGTCCGATTGCCTCGATGGTAAAGGGCAGGTCCCGCAGGAAGGCGATAAGCGCCTCGGGCTCGCTGTCGATCTGCGCCCGCTTCACGACCTGCCCATGTTCGTCGATCACACAGACTGCGGAGCTCGCGAGCGAAACGTCGATGCCGATGAAGATCTTCATGCCGTCCTCCTCTGGGTTGTGGAAGCGCCAGCCTATCCGGTCCTGGCCGCCCCATGACGACATCTGGAAACGCTCACGCCGGTCAGCGATGATGTCATGGTCAGCCTGCCTGCTGCGCAGCGCGACTGACCAGCTCGGCCCGCCAGTGAGCGCGAGGCCCATGAGGAGCTACACCACGCCCGGGGACATCATCCTTTTGCTTCCAACGCTTTATCCCAATTACGGTTGCAGCATCAGGCCGCTGCCGCATAAACTTGAACAGAAACCGAACCAGATCCTCCGTTACGATACAGTCTCAGCTCTCCGAAAAACCCTGACGACGGAAAATCGGCGACCGCACTGCTAAAGGCTAACATTACCGCTTGGGAGGTCTGAACCTGCTGGCGGCGATCTGGATACCGCGCGCGCCTACGGGAAACGGTTGGCCGAGGTCGCGAGCCGCTGGAACAGCTGATCCAGCTGTCTGAATAATCGGTCCGGCCGCCCGGATCGGATGTGCTGCGGCCGGGTTGCGCTCAGTCCGCGACCCCCGCCCGCCCGATCAGCGCCATGAGCGTTCCGGTCATCGTTGCGACGAGCTTTTCATCCTGGCCCTTCACGGCATAGGCACGCGCCTCGCATATGGTCAGCGTCCTGCCTGGTTTCACCACGTCAGCGACGAAGCGAAACCGTTCGCCGTCCGCCGGGTTGAGTAGGTTGATCTTGAATTCGGCCGTCAACACTGCCGCGTCCGCTGACATCAGCGAAAAGGCCGCGTATCCGCAGGCGCTGTCCAGCGCTGTCGACACGATTCCGGCATGCAAAAACCCATGCTGCTGGGTCAGTGCAACCTGATGTGCCATTTCCAGAACGATGCGACCGGGTAACAACTCGGCAATGCTGATCCCCAACGTGTTCATCACCTTCTGGCGATCGAAACTGTTGCGCACGCGTGCGTCATAGTCGGGGTTTTTCGGTTTGAATTGTGTCATGGCGGGTCTTCCTCTTCGATTTCATTCGTCAATGACCAATCTTAGGCGGTCTTTGAGGCGCGTATCTTGTAGCGAAAGGTCAAAACGACGCGGAATAGACAGAGCGCGCAACGCGCCGGGCGGTTTGCCGGCGAAGATCCGGCAAGCGGCGGACAAGTGAGATTGATCGTAATATCCGGCGTCCAGCGCCAGATCGCTCAGCGGCAGGGTCTTTGACGCAAGCTGCCCGAGAGCCCGGCGAAAGCGTCGCAAGGTCGCAAGCCGCCGCCGCGACACGCCGGTTTCCGCCCGCACCTTTCGACGTTTGGTCCGGTCGCTGTAAGCTCCGGTTGGTGCGGCAAAGCGCAGGTCTCTCGCAAGGCCGTCAAGCGCCGCGATGAGCGCAGGCAGGTCATCGTCCCCGGTCTGAATCCGGGCCAGTTCTGAGGCCAGCATGTCCAGCCCTGTGGAGTCGGGAAATCGCTGCGGTCGTGACGACAGTCGTAGCCCGGCCACGACACCCTGGAATGGCCTTGGGCGGGGCGAAAAATAGGGGCGCGGTTCTGCCAGCGATACGCGCCCGCCGCCGCTGTCGTCGCGCGTTACCGAAAGGGTAAAGAGGTCGGTTGCGAACCGCCCGCGTCCACCACCGCTCAGCACACCGGTATCGCGGAACACGAACAAATGGTCGATCTGTTTGGCCGCTTCCTCAGGCGGCGCCAGTTCGAGATAAAGCGGCGGCGCCATCAGGTTACTTGACGAAAGCATCCCGGTTCTCGGCGACGAAATCGGCAAATCGGCGCGCCGGGCGTCCCATCACATCGCTGACCGTGGTCTCGATGCCGGCAAGGTAGCCCTTGGGCGCGATGGAAGCCAATTCGACCATGGCTCTGGCGACCTCGTCCTGCATTCCGCCAGCCACCATGCCCGCCTTGGCATTTTCGGCCGACAGGGGTGCGCAGGTGACAGTGCGCCCGGTCACCCTGGACAGGAGGGCGGCGATATCTTCTCCGGTAAGAGCTTCGGGCCCGGTCAGACCAAGAGCCTTGCCTTCGTAACCCGGAGCGGTCAGCGCCTCGGCGGCGACATCCGCGATGTCGCGGGCGTCGATCCAGGCCACGGGGCCGCCCAGATCGTCATAGTACACGGCGTCCTTTGCAATGTTACCGGTCTGCCACAGCAGGTTCTGCATGAAATAGGTCGGCTGGACAAAGGTCCAGTCAAGGCCGCTTTGCTTCAGCAGCTCCTGGGTTTCGGAATGCCACTTTCCAAAGGTCAGCCCCGCCTTGGGCGACGCGCCAAGCCCCGTGGCCACAACGATATGGCGCACGCCCGCGGCCTTGGCCGCCTCGATCACGTTCGCCTTCCACTGGCGCATGTTCAGATGGGCAGGCGTGACCAAGTATATCTTTTCTGCATCGTCACAGGCCTGCGCCAGCGCGGCAGGGTCCGTGAAATCCGCTGCGACCGCCTCGCATCCTTTGGCCCTTAGCGCATCTAACTTGGAGGGGGCGCTGGTGACAGCGCGCACGGACGCGCCTTTTGCCAGAAGCGTATCGACGAGGGGCGCGCCAGTCGTGCCCGTGGCTCCGAAAACAGTGATCATGACTTTTCCTTTTGCAGGTCTGCGATGGGCTGAATGGTTTCCGGGTTGCTGATCGACGACAGATCGCCCGGATCTTCACCGAGAAAGGCGGCACGCACGACACGGCGCATGGTTTTCATGCTGCGGGTCTTGGGCAGGGCCTCGACAAAGTGGATCTCGCGCGGGCGGAAGGGTTTCGAGACGATCTCTCCGACCCGATCCTTGAGCCGCTCCACAAGCTCTGCGTCAGGCGTGACGCCCTGGGCTGCCACACAGACGCAGACGACGGCCACGCCTTTGATGTCATCAGGTGCCGCGATGGCAGCGGCGTCCACCACCTCTCCGCTCTCGGTCAGCGCCGCCTCGATCTCGGGCGGGCCGATGCGTTTGCCGGCGATGTTCAGCGTGTCGTCGGACCGGCCCAGGATATACCATGTCCCGTCCGGATCGCAGCGCACCCAGTCGCCGTGCCGCCAGAGGCCGGGGAAGGTGGACCAATAGGTTTCAAGGTAGCGATCGCGGTCCCCCCAGATGGCCGGGGTCAGACCCAGAGGCGGCTGGGTCACGACCAGTTCGCCGACCTCGCCCGGTGCGGCTTCGCTGCCGTCCTGGCGCAGAACCTTGGCCCCGACACCCATGGCCTGGGCCGAGAATCCGCCGGGCTTGAGCTCGTGCAGCACGGTCGAGGTCAGGATCGCGCCAAAAAGCTCGGTCCCGCCCGAGATGTTCAGCGGCACCGCGCGGCGGCGACAGATATGATCCAGTTGCCAAAGCCAGGCATCCTCGGTCCAGGGTTCGCCGGTCGAGGCGACGATGCGCAGGGACGACAAGTCGTAGCCCGACAAAGTTTCAGTATCCTGCGTCATGAACTGCCGTACCAGGGTCGGGGCCACGCCGAGATGCGTGACCTCCATCTCGGACGCAAGACGCAGCAGCCTGAAGGGATCGCCGGGCATTGATGGTGCGCCCTCGGCCAGCACCAGAGTCGAACCGGACAAGAGCACCGACAAAAGGGTGAGCGGCCCCATGACCCACCCCATGTCGGTCATCCAGAGGTGCCGGTCATCCCGTTTCATGTCGAGGCAAAGCAAGAAATCGGCCGTGGCCTTCGCCTGCACGCCCAAATGGGTATGCACGACGCCCTTGGGCCGTCCGGTGGTGCCTGACGTATAGGCGATCAGAAAGGTGTCATCGGCACTGACGGGAACGGCGGCAAACTCCGGACTGGCGCGGCCTATGGTTTCGCTCCAGTCCAGATCGCGGGCGGAATCGGCTACCGCACCGCCGAACCGTCGCAGGCTGATCACGGTATGAACCGATGGCACGTCGGTCAAAGCCTGGGCAAGGGTCGCCTCCATCCAGACCGGCTTGCCTCGCCGGGGTGTGGCATCCGCTGTCAGCACCGCCACGGCATCCGCGTCGTTCAGGCGCGATACGATGGCATGAGGCGCAAAACCGGAAAACAGCGGCACCGCAACCGCGCCCAGCCGGGCAATCCCCAGAAGCGCGGCCTCGATTTCGGGGATCATCGGCATATAGATGCCCACCGCCTGACCGGGCCTTACACCGCGCGCGGCAAGGGCCGAGGCGACGCGGGAGGCTTCGGCGGTAAGGTCGGAATAGGTCCAGCGACGGCGGCTTCCGTCTTCACCGACCCAGTCGATTGCGACCTTGTCGCCCAAGCCATCGGCAATTCGGGCGTCAAGACAGGTTTCCGTCAGATTCAAAGTACTCCCGAGGGCCCACCGGATCGATTCGGGCCCTTCGGAGATATCTCGCAACCGGCTGTAGGGCCGCGCGAACCGTATCCCGGCATGGTCAATGATCTGGCCCCAGAACCAGTCTGGGTCTTCATTCGAACGGCGGACGAGTTCCTCGTAACTGTCAATGCCGCAGCCCCTCAGAAATGAGGTCAGCGTGCTTGTCCGCTGGATGTCAGAGCCTGGCTGAAACATTCGCAACCTTTCTAGAATGGAAAAGGGCCGCACAAAAGGCGCGGCCAGTCGGGAAGGTAACTCTTGGCACGGTTTGGCAGCAGCGCCTTGAGTCCGGCGCTGCTGCCAGCGTTTTAACCGTGCATGGACAAGCCGCCCGAAACCGAAATCACCTGACCGGTGATGAATCCCGCGTCGTCGGACGACAGGAAGCAGATGATGCCAGGGTAATCCGTCGGCTGCGCAAGACGCTTCATCGGAATCGCCCGCTTGAGACCTTCGGCGATCTTTTGACCGGCCTCGCCTTCGGCAACCTGAGCGAACAGCGGCGTATCGGTCGGGCCGGGTGCGACCGCGTTCAATTGAATACCTTTACGCGCCAGTTCGCGCGCTACGGTTTTGGTGAACGAGATGATGCCACCCTTGCAGGCCGAATACACGGCCTCGCCGGATGATCCGACGCGTCCGGCGTCGGAGGCGATATTGACCACACGGCCGCCGCCGTTCTTGACCATGCCCGGAAGCACCGCGTGATGCATATTCAGCGGACCGTAAAGATTGATGTCGATGATCTTCTTCCAAAGGTCGGGATCGGTGTCGAGGAACGGTTTGATCACGTCCCAGCCCGCGTTGTTCACCAGCACGTCAATCGGTCCGCCGGATTCGAACTCGGCAACGGCGCTGTCGACCTGGGCACGATCGGTAATATCCGCCTGAAATGCCGTCGCTTTTCCGCCGGATTCAGTGATTAGATTGGCGGTTTCATCCGCTCCGGCTTTGTTCAGATCGAAAACGGCGACTTCGGCACCCTCCGCGCCAAACCGTTCGCAAACCGCTCGGCCAATGCCGCTCCCACCGCCGGTCACGACGACCCGTTTTCCACTCAACCCTCGCATGTGGAGGTCCTCCTCTTCCTTTGAACCTTGAAAAGATTTTGATTCGACACTCTCTCCGGTGTATTCTAACAGTTGTTAGATTTATTGCAATGGACAGCCTCATCTACAGCAAGTACCGACAAGCGATGGCACGACAGGTTGAAGATACCAGGATAGTTAATGACGATCTGAGCAAGTCGGAGAGGACCCGCGAAGCCATACTCGCTGCGGCCGCTCGACTTTTTCGGAATGAAGGCTATCACGCAACGACGATGCGCGACATCGCGCAGGAAGCTGGCATTGAGGCTGGCAGCATTTATTACCATTTTCAATCCAAGGACCAGATTCTGAGCGAAGTTCTCGATCTTGGCGTCCGTCAGCTATATCAGGCGGTCAGTGAAATCGTTCGGTCGGCACCGACAAGTTCGGAGGATTTTCGCAAGACTTTCGGACTGCTGATTGAAACACACCTTACCTACCTATTGACCGACAGCGACTTCACGTCAGCCAATATTCGGAACTATCCGATGTTGTCGGACGAAACACGCGCCCCGCATCGCGAATTGCGTGCATCATATGCGGGTGCATGGGGCAAATTCCTGAATGACGCCAAACGCGCCGGCCACCTTCGAAGCGACATATCCACTGCTGTGATCCGCCAGTTCATCCTAAGTGCCATGAACTGGACCGTAGAATGGTACGATGTCGACAAGTATCCGGTGCGCATCCTCGCGGAACGAATGAGTAAGCTGATACTTGACGGAATGTGTCCACATCGCAAGGCGGATACCGAAGGCTTGAAGCTGTGCCCCGCCACTCCCGCTAAAACCCCGGATCCCGACAGCAAGGCGGCTAGGACCCGTGCAGAAATTCTAAAGGCCGCAGCGCGCGTTCTGAGGGACAATGGTTACAAGGCGACCACGCTGAGAAAGATCGCGGAAGAAGCGGGCATGAAAGCGGGCAGCGTCTATTACCATTTCAACTCCAAAGAAGCGATCGTTGACGAAGTTCTAAACGCCGGACTGAGGGACTTGCTATCAGGTGTCGAAGCCGCCGTTCGGAAATTCGATGCCCCGTACGATCATCACGCCAAGATAGCGACTGCAATCTGGGCGCACCTGGATTTCCTCTTCAAGGCAAGCGAATTCACCTCGGCGAATATCAGAAGCTATGGAATGCTCCCCAATCATTTCAGGGAGAGGCACAGGGGTATTCGCCATGAGTATGGAAAACTCTGGGATTGGATACTCCGTGAAGCTCAGGACGACGGTGCCATACGGTCGGATATCAAGATCGTCCCCTTGCGCCAGGTGATGTTGGGTGCCTTAAACTGGACGGTGGAATGGTTCGACCCGAACAAGGCAGGAGTGGAAGGATATCTATCACTGCCTGAATTCTCCAGCATGCTCATCAATCTGTTACTGGAAGGCATTTGTAACCGGGAAGCGGCCCCGTCCACAGGACAAGGTAGCCCTGAAAGCGGTTGCCCCGGTCAGACCAGAAGGAAGTGATACAGCCCTTCGGCAACCGCCTTTTCCCGATCCGTCTGCCAGCTGAGCACGCTGACGCTTGCCATCCGCTTGCCTTTGCGCGTGACGTTAGCGCGGGCAAAAAGCGGTCCCTTCACACCGGGTCTGAGGTAATCGACGGTCAGGTTGATCGGCTTGGCCGGAACGTCGGCGAAATCGGGCTGTACCGCGATGGCGGCAGTGGCCTCCATAAAACTCGCGATTATGCCGCCATGGTAGTACTCCATGATCGGGTTACCGATATGGCGGTCATCAAAGGTCATTTCCGCCTCAGCATGGAGACTGTCTAGACTTCTGACCTCAAAGTTGAGAAATCGGAAGAACGGCACCCGGGATACATTGGCATTGACAGTTTGCACGTCCATCACGAGGTTTTTCCTTTTTTCATTGCGTCAAACAGGCTGGTTTCGCCGCGCGTCAATGCAAACGAGGCGGTTCCCCTGGCTATTTCAGCATCCTCATGGCCCGCGAACCAGACGCTGCCGGAATTGAAGGCGATGTGACGGGTCTTGCGAAAACAATGCGCTTGAACGATGACATCCGCGCGCGAACGGGCCGGGCGCAGGTAATCAACTCTGAGGTCAAGAGTGGCCATGGTACTGACGCCTTCGATGGCAACAAAGTTCGCCAGTCCAAAGACACTGTCCAGAAGTGCCGTCAGGATACCACCGTGGAGCAGCGATTGTTCCGCATCGACGCAAAAGTCCGGATTGAACGGCATCCGAACCCGAACACCTTCGGTCGAGACCTCTTCGATCTCAAGCGCCATATGCGTTATCAGACCCTTGCCGCGCGCATTCCACATCTGCGCGATTTGCTCCATCTTCTTTTGGGTGATGTCTGACATGCGATCTTTCCTTCAACGCCCCGTGAAATTGGGTTTTCGTTTTTCGACGAACGCAGCAACCGCCTCGTGGTGGTCTTCGGTCTGATGCATGAGCGCCTGATAGGCCGCCGCGGAATTCAGGAAATCCGGCAGGTCCATCCGTTCGGCATTGCGCATCAGACGCTTGGCGACCCGCACCGCGCGCGGCGGTTTCGCGGCGATGACAGCGGCCCGTTCGCGGGCCCGTTCCATCAATTTTTCATGAGGCACAAGTTCAAGCACCATACCAAGCTCCAGCGCTTCCTTGGCCTCGACCATGCGCCCTGAGAAGGTCAGATCGGCGGCCTTCTGGTGGCCCAGACGACGCAACAGGAACCAGCTGCCCGCATCGCCCGGAATGATTCCGAGATTCAGAAACACTTCGCCGAACCTTGCTTTTTCCGACGCGATGCGCATGTCGCACATCATGGTCAGGTCGCACCCCGCGCCCACCGCCGGGCCGTTGACTGCGGCGATGGTCGGAATATCCATGTTGTAGAGCGCAAGCGGCAGCCGCTGCACCCCATCAACATAGCTCTGCGCCGCCGCCAGCGGCTCCTTGCGGAACACGCTGTCGGGATCGTTCATTTCCTTGATGTCGCCGCCGGCACAAAAGGCCGGGTCGGCGCCGGTCAGGATCATCACGCTGACCTGAGGATCGGCCTGAACCTTGGCGAAGGTCTCCAGAAGGGCAGCGATCATGTCGTTTCCGGTGACCGGATTGCGCCGCTCGGGATCGTTCAGCGTAACCGTGGCGATCCTGTCGGAAACCTCCAGAAGGACCGGATGTTTACTCATTCTTGCCATCTCCCCTTTTACGTTTCTCGAACATCGCGGGGTCGATCATGTCCCGCGCGTCATGACCCATATGCAAGGTCTCACCGCCGTCTACATAAATGTCTTCTCCGGTGATGAAACCGCCAAGTTTCGAGGCCAGGAAAATGATCGTGCCTGCGATGTCCTCGGCCGCCCCCATCCGGTTTAGCACCGAGCGGTTCAGCTTTTTCCACTGTTCCGGCGGAATCGGATAGCGGCCAAGCGCATCGGTCTTGATCGTGCCGGGTGCAACGCAGTTCAGGCGGATGCCGTATTCGCCCCATTCGGCGGCCAGCGTTTTCATCATACCCGTCACACCGGCGCGGGCGGCGACGGTGTGTGTAAAGCCGGTAAGCGCGGTGCGCGCCGAGATGGCGGTGACAAACACAACCGATCCCCCATTGTCGTACATGAAGTGATCGGCAGCGGCGCGTGTCATTTGCCAAGACCCTATCAGGTTGTTGCGGATCACGGCTTCGAAGCCCTTGTTGGTGATATCGCGGGCGGCCGCGATATACTGGCCGCCGGCATTGTTCACCAAAACATCCAACTGCCCATAGTGGTCCTTGATCCGCCCCATCGCGGTTTCAATACTGTCCTCGTCGCGGGTATCTCCGGGCACGACAAAGGCCTCGCCCCCCGCCGACCGGATCATCTCGGCGGTCTCCTCCAGCGGCTCTTCCCGGCGCGCGAACAGCGCAAGCCTGGCCCCGCAAGAGGCCATTTCGATCGCCGTCGCCCGGCCCATTCCGGATCCGGACCCCGTGACCAGGGCAACCTGGCCCGCCATGAGATCCGACGCGTAACGCCTTGATTTCGCTTCGCTCATGTTCCGCCCCCTTAGTTCTTCAGCAATTCGCCGGAGATGATGAGTTTGCGAACCTCCTGGGTGCCCGCGCCGACCTCAAGCACGCGACCGGTCCGGTACAGCCGGTTCACTTCGGTATCACGCATGTAGCCCGAGCCACCGTGAATCTGGACGGCCTTGTCCAGCACGAAGGATGTCGCCTCAGCGGCCTTGTAGATCGCCGCAGCGGTGAGCTTGTGGATTTCGCCGCGCCCGCCTTCGCCCTCTTCGAGGCCTTCACACATGGCAGCGGTGCGCAAGGACAGGCTCCGCGCGGCCTCGATCTGCGTATACATGTCGGCCAGCATCGCCTGAACCATCTGAAAACTGGCGATCGGTTTGCCGAATTGCTGGCGTGTCTTGGCGTAGTCGATGGAAATATCCAGCGCCCGCTGCGCAATGCCCAGAGCGTTGAAACAGACGATGGCACGTTCCAGATCAAGTCCGGACATGGTAACGGCAACCCCGCCATCCAGCTTGCCGACCATGTTTCTAGCCGGAACACGGCAATCTTCGAATACCAGTTCGCCCGTCGGCGAGCCGCGGAATCCCATCTTGTTGAGCTTCTGCGCCACCTTGAAACCGGGCGTGTCGGTTTCCACGATAAAGGCGGAAATGCCCTTGGCCCCTTTTTCGGGCGATGTCTTGGCATAGACCAGCACCAGATCGGCAATCGGCCCATTGGTGATGTAGATCTTGGCGCCGTTCAGGATGTAGTCGTCGCCATCCTTTTTGGCCGAGGTCCGCATCGAGCCAAGCGCATCAGACCCCGCGCCGGGTTCGGTCAAACCCAGGGCACCCACCAGCGTGCCGTTGCACAGACCTGGCAGGTATTTTCGGCGCAGATCGTCATTGGCGTTGCGATAGATATTATTGACGCAGAGGTTGTCGTGCGCCACATGGGTCAGTCCGATGGCCGCAGAGGATCGCGACAGCTGTTCGGTGATGATACAGGCCGAGGTAAAATCGAGCCCGGCACCGCCGAATTCCGGCGGCACGTTCAGTCCCAGGTAGCCCATTTCGCCCAGCTTGGGGAAAACCGAAGACGGCAGGTCATCAGTATCGTCCATTTCCGCATTCAGATGGTGGAATTCGGACATGAAGAACTTGCCGGCCTGATCGGCCAGGGCCTGCTGTTCGTCCGTCATGAAATGTGTTGGCAGAGCGGTGTCGTTGCGCAGTTGCTTGTTCATTGTCTCGTCCCCCTCAGGCGCGCAAAAGTTCTTCGGCAATGATGATCTTGCGGACTTCGCTTGTTCCCGCGCCGATCTCCAACAATTTGTTGGCGCGGAACAGCCGGTTGATCTCGGTGTCCTGCATGTAGCCAGAGCCACCATGAATATGGCAGGCTTCGGTCACCGCCTTGTTGAATGCCTCGCCTGCGTAAAGACAGGCCGCCGCAGTCAGCTTGTGGATTTCGCCGCGGCCACCGGCCCCTTTCGGCAACCCGGTACAGGCGGCCAGCGCCCGATAACTGAAGGCACGCGCGGTTTCGACCTCGGTGTAGATCTCGGCCAGTTTCGACTGCATCATCTGGAAACTTGCAATCGGCTTGCCGAACTGTTCGCGAATCTTGGCGTATTCCAGCCCTAGTTCCAGGGCGCGTTCGGCCATGCCAACGCAGACTGAGGCAACCATAGCACGCTCCAGATCCAACCCGCTCATTACCACCGAAACGCCGGTGTTTTCCGGTCCAACCATGGCGGATGCGGGTACGCGGCAATCCTCAAACACCAGTTCTCCGGTTGGCGAGCCGCGAAAGCCCATCTTGTCAAGCTTTTGCGCCACCTTGAAAC
This sequence comes from Pseudodonghicola xiamenensis DSM 18339, assembly GCF_000429365.1. Taxonomy (GTDB): domain Bacteria; phylum Pseudomonadota; class Alphaproteobacteria; order Rhodobacterales; family Rhodobacteraceae; genus Pseudodonghicola; species Pseudodonghicola xiamenensis. Next base: position 50,495 of record NZ_AUBS01000010.1, read on the forward strand.
CGGGATTGTCCGTCTCGATGATGAAAGCAGAAATGCCCTTGGCGCCCTTCGACTTGTCGGTTTTGGCATAAAGCAGGATCACATCGGCAATCGGCCCGTTGGTGATGTAAATCTTCGAGCCGTTGATGACATAATCATCACCGTCGCGGCGGGCAGTTGTGGCCATGGACCCAAGCGCATCGGACCCCGCGCCCGGTTCGGTCAGGCCCAGAGCGCCAACCAGGTCGCCCGAGCAAAGACCCGGCACATATTTCTTTACCTGCTCTTCGGATCCATTGCGCAGCAGGTTATTCAGGCACAGGTTGTCATGCGCCCCGTGTGAGAGGCCCACAGCCGGATTCCACTTCGAAATCACCTCGGACACCAGCGCCTGGGTGAACTCGTTCTGTCCCGATCCGCCCAGCTCTTCGGGTGCGGTAATCCCCAGCAGGCCCAGCTCGCCCATCTGCTTGAACAGATCATCGGGCCACCATTCCTCGTCATCCATACGCGCTTGCAGCGGGTGTAGCACGTCGCGCGACACCCGATCCACGTGATCGACGATCTGGCGTTGCTCATCAGTCAAAGAATAGTTCGCCCTGATGGCTTCCAGATCAGCCGAGATGGCCTCACTTTGAGTGGTCATATCATCCTCCCGAAAAATGTCCTCCGCCGTGTTGACCAAAATCAAACACATGTTAGAAAATAGATCAAGCCAGGCTTTTGACGACCTGACGTAAGAAAGCGCGGTGTCCTAAATACAGGGGGGAGCTTCGGAAATGACTGAGAGCGTGGTTCAATCGCAGGCACTCGGCAAAGAAGTGCGTATCACGATTCGACGTCCTGACAATCGAAATGCCCTCAACCGTGAGGTCGCAGACGGGATCATGGCCGCCATATGTGCTGCCGAGAGGGACAGCAATTGCCGCGTGATCGTTCTGACCGGCGAGGGCGAGCGCGCCTTCTGTGCCGGGGGCGACATCAAGGCGGGGGCGGATGGCGGCCCGTTTGTTCAGGATCCGGCGGACCCGGATCATTTTGCCGGAAGGTTGTTCGAGACGATACAGGCGTGCCGAAAGCCAACGATCGCGCGCATCAATGGCGTCGCGATGGGGGCGGGGGCGGGCATCATCTGTGCCTGCGATCTGGCTGTGATGGCGGATCATGCCCGCATCGGAACGCCGGAAGTGAAGGTGGGTCTGTTTCCCATGACGATCGTGCCACCCATGATGCGCGTGCTGCCCCGGCGGAGGCTGATGGAGATGTTCATCACCGGCGTTCCTCTGACGGCCGAAGAAGCCCTGCAATTCAATCTGGTCAACTACGTGACCGATGCCGCGGGGTTGGACGACAAGGTTGGAGAACTGGTTGCCCAGATTGCCGCGCAGTCGCCGAGCGCGATCCGGCTGGGAAAATACGCCTGTCACGCGATGGAGGATATGACCTATCCGCAGCAAATGCGGTTTGCAGAAACTCTTTTACCGCGTGTGGCGCAGACCGAAGACGCGCGCGAAGGCTTTGATGCCTTCATTGCGAAGCGCAAACCTGAATGGACGGGCCGCTGATCAAGCGGGGAGGAAAGGAATATGTCGGAACGAAAGCTGCGCATCGGATGCGCGTCGGGCTTCTGGGGCGATACGCCGGAAGCGATCGGTCAACTGGTTTCAAAGGGCGAGATCGACTATCTGGTGTTTGACTATCTGGCAGAGGTGACAATGTCGCTGATGGCGCGGGCCCGCGCCAAAGCGCCCGAGTCGGGCTATGCGCCGGACTTCGTCAAGGCGCTGGCACCCTGGTTGCCGGATATCAAGGCAAAAGGGATCAAGGTCGTTGCCAATGCAGGGGGCGTGAACCCGCGTGGCTGCAGCGATGCGCTTGCCAAAGCCGCCGCCCAGGCCGGGATCGATCTGTCCATCGGAGTCGTGCTAGGCGATGACCTGTTGCCCAGGGCCGATGAAATTCGCAAAAACGGTCAGACGGAAATGTTCTCGGGTGTCGCATTTCCAGATGATATCTGGAGCATGAATGCCTATCTGGGTGCCCGCCCCATCGCTGCCGCGCTGGATGCCGGGGCCGACATCGTGATCACCGGACGCTGCGCCGACAGCGCGGTCGCGCTTGGTCCCCTGATGCATGAATACGGCTGGGGCGACGATGACTGGGACAAGCTCAGCCAGGGATCGCTGGCCGGCCACCTGATCGAATGCGGGCCCCAGGGAACCGGCGGCAACTTCACCGACTGGCAGGACGTGCCGGGTTGGGACAATATGGGCATGCCCATCGTCGAGGTGTCCGAAGACGGCAGTTTCATCATGACCAAGACGCCTGACACCGGCGGGCTGGTCGTGCCCGGGTCAGTCGGAGAGCAGATGCTCTATGAAATCGGGGACCCGCGCGCCTACCTGTTGCCCGACGTGATCTGCGACTGGTCCGGGGTCACCCTGGAACAGGTCGGACCCGACCGGGTGCTGGTCAAGGGCGGCAGGGGGCTTGGGCGCACCGACAGCTACAAGGTGTCGGCGACCTATGCCGATGGCTGGCGCGCGGTCTCTACCCTGACACTGGCTGCGATTGACGCACCCGCCAAGGCCGAACGTGTGGCCGAGGCGATCCTGACCCGCTGTCGCCGGATTTTCCGCGACCGCAACATGGGAGATTTCCGGCAGGTCAGCGTCGAGGTGCTGGGGGCCGAGGCGGCCTATGGCGCAAATGCGCGCGCCCGGACCCGCGAGGTGGTGCTCAAGATCGGCGCGGTCCATGACGATCGCGCCGCGCTGAACATTTTTGCCGGCGAAATCGCACCGATGGCGATTTCGACCGCGCAGGGTCTGACCGGGTTCTTCGCCGGACGGCCAAAGGTGCAGCCGGTGGTCCGTCTATTTTCCTTCCTTCAGAGCAAGGCCGAAACCCCCGTCGCGGTCGAGGTCGACGGCAAGGATGTGCCCGTGAGCGTGGCCACTACGCCAGTCCACCTTGATCCGCCTGCCGCACCGCCCGCAGATAGCCGCGAGCCCGGTCCGGACGTTGTCAAGGTCCGCCTCGTCGATTTGGCCTGGGGCCGCTCGGGCGACAAGGGGGACATCGCCAATATCGGCATCCTCGCGCGCAAGCCGGACTACCTGCCATATATCCGCTCGGCTCTCAGCGAAGAGGTGGTGAAGGACTATTTCTCCCATGTCTGCGACGGCAGGGTAGAACGGTTCGACTTGCCTGGAAGCCATTCGCTGAATTTCCTGTTGCATGAATCGCTTGGCGGTGGCGGCATCGCCTCGGTCCGCATAGACCCGCAGGGCAAAGGGTTCGCGCAGATGCTGCTTGATATCGAAATTCCCGTGCCAGCCGATCTGGCCGCACGTGACGGACTGAATGCCGCGGCCCGGAACTAAGAGGACGACACCATGACCATTTCGAAACTCCTGGTCGCCAATCGGGGCGAGATCGCGGCGCGCGTGTTGCGCACCGCTAAGGCCCGCGGGCTTGCGACTGCCGTGTTTCGTCATGTCGCCGAGCAAGAGGGGCCGGCGCATCTGATCGCAGATGAGGTCGTGATGATCGAGGGCCCGACGCCCGTGGCCGCCTATCTCGATATTCCTCAGATCGTCGAAGCCGCCAAAGGGATCGGCGCGGACGCGGTTCATCCCGGCTATGGCTTTCTGTCAGAGAATGCCGGTTTTGTCGCGGCGCTGGAAAAAGCCGGAGTGACCTTTGTCGGCCCGACGTCCGAGGTCATCGACCTGATGGGGGACAAGGTCCGCGCCCGCGCCTTTGTCGAGGAACGCGGGTTTCCCGTCGCCCCCTCGGCCATCGAGGATGATGATCCGGCGAGCTTTGTCGAACGCGCCCGCGCCGTTGGCTATCCGCTGCTCATCAAGCCCTCGGCCGGCGGTGGCGGCAAGGGCATGCGCGTCGTACGCGAGGACAGCACGCTGGAGACCGAAATCGAAACCGCGCGCCGCGAAGGCGAACGATATTTCGGCGACGGGCGGCTTTTCGTCGAACGCTATATCGAACGCCCGCGCCATATCGAGGTGCAGGTGATGGGCGACGGACAGGGCAACGTGGTCCATTTCTGGGAACGTGAATGTTCGATCCAGCGCCGGTTCCAGAAGATTATCGAGGAAACGCCGTCACCGGCGCTGACCCCCGAGCAACGGGATGAGATCTGCGAGACCGCTGCCGGAATTGCCCGCGCCGTCAAATACCGCGGGGCAGGGACTGTCGAATTCATCTATGCACAGGATGGGGCCTTTTATTTCCTGGAAATGAACACCCGCCTTCAGGTCGAACATCCGGTGACCGAGATGGTGACCGGCTTCGATCTGGTTGCCGAGCAGCTGCGTGTCGCGGCGGGCAAGGGCTTGAGCGCCGCGCAGGCGGATATTCCCCAAACCGGACACTCTATCGAACTGCGCATCTGTGCTGAGGATGCGACGGTCGATTTTCGCCCCGCGGTCGGCGATATCCTGCTGCTGGACGAACCCACTGGGCCCGGCGTGCGGGTGGACAGCGGCATTCTGGACGGTGGCAAGGTAACGACCGACTTTGATCCGATGTTGTCCAAGCTGATCGTGCATGGCCAGGATCGCGCGCAGGCCATCGCCCTCGCGCGGCAAGCGGTGCAAGACTATGTAATTCTCGGGGTGACGACCAACACCGGCTATCTGGATGCAATCCTTGCGCATCCGGATTTTGCCTCGGGCGACATTTCGACGGGATTCCTGGCTGAACAATCCGAAACGCTGACCGCGCCGGGCGAAGATGTCTCTGACTTGCTGATGGCGGCGGCGGCCCTATCGGACGAGCGCCTGGTGAGTGAGGTCATGCAGATACCGGAAATGTATCGCAAGATGGGTGGGTGGAGAAACTGATGCAACGGATTTTTCAGATCGACGGAGAAGAGACTGATTGCTGGCTGGGTCATGATGGCAGCCGGTTCGTGCTCAATACCCCCACTGGCGCTGTTGCCTGCCAATTGGACCCGACGGGTCTGCCGGGCGGTTACAAGCTGCGGGCCAAGGGTGTTGTGCGCGAATTGCGACTGGCCGTGGGGCCGGAAGTAACTTTTGTGCACATGGACGGGCGAACCTACGAAGTCGGACGGGTTGATCCCGCCGAACGCCTGGCCGGCAGCGACGGTGGCGCGAGCGACGACCGATTGGTGGCGCCCATGCCGGGTGTCGTGGTGTCGGTTGCGGTCAAACCCGGCGATGCGGTTAAGGAAGGCCAGCCGCTTTTGGTGATCGAAAGCATGAAGTTGGAAACCACACTGGTGGCGCCGCGCAGCGGGGTTGTTGCCGAAATGCCATTCGCCGTAGGCGACAGTTTTGGTCTGAAAGACATCCTAGCCCAATTGGCCCCGGAGGAGGAGTGACAATGCGCAGGATTGAAAGTCAGATCGACACCAATGCCGCCGACTACAAGGCAAATTATGCCGCCATGTCTGAACGGCTTAAGGAATTCCACGCCCGCCAGCACGCGGCGCGTTTCGAACGCCCCCAGCGCGATATCGACCGCCTTGCCCGCCAGAACAAACTGGGCGTGCGCGAGCGGTTGAAACTGCTGCTGGACCCCGGCACTCCGTTTTTGGAATTTTCAACCCTGGCGGCCTGTCGTGAATATGACGGGGTGGTGCCCGGCGCAGGCGTGGTTACGGGGATCGGCATCGTGCAAGGCCGCGAGGTCGCCATCCACGCCAACGATGCCAGCGTCAAGGGCGGTGCCTGGTATCCGCATACCGTGAAAAAGATCGTGCGCCTACTGGATGTCGCCTTGGAAAACCGCCTGCCGGTCATCCATATCTGCGACAGCGCGGGCGGTTTCCTGCCGCTGCAGCACGGGGTGTTTCCCGACCGGTATCTGGGTGGGCGGGTGTTCCGCAACCAGGTCAAGCTGAGCCAGGCCAATATCCCGCAGATTGCCGTGGTCGGCGGACACTGCACGGCTGGCGGTGCCTATGTGCCGACGCTGAGCGACTACAACATCATCATCGAAGGCACAGGCGCGATTTTCCTTGGCGGCCCTCCGCTGGTCAAAGCGGCCACCGGCGAGGAGGTCGGCGTTCAGGAACTGGGCGGGGCGGTCATGCACACCTCGGTATCGGGCACCGGCGACTATCGCGCTGCGACCGAACAACACGCCTTTTCACTGGCGCGCGAAATTGTCAGCCAGTGGAAACGTATGCCAAAAACAATCATCGAAACCGCGTCCTATGAAGAGCCTTTCTATGACCCGAAGGAACTTTACGGGATCATTCCAAAGGACCGGAAAACCCAGTTCGACATGCGCGAGGTTCTGGCCCGGATCGTGGACGGATCACGCTTTCACGAATACCAGCCGGACTATGGCACCACGATGGTGTGCGGCTTTGCCCATATCTGGGGTTACAAGGTCGGCATCCTTGCCAACAATGGGGTTTTGTTCAACGACAGTTCGCTCAAGGCGGCGCATTTCATGCAGCTTTGCAATCAGAACCGGACGCCCCTGGTCTTCTTCCAGAACATCACCGGCTACATGGTCGGCCGCGAATATGAAGAGCGCGGCATCGCCAAGGACGGCGCCAAGATGCTGATGGCGCAGGGCGGCTCGGTCGTGCCGAAGTTCACAGTGATCGCCAATGCGTCTTACGGGGCCGGCAACTACGGGATGTGCGGACGGGCCTGGGACGCGCGCACGCTGTTCATGTGGCCCCAGGCCGAGATCGGCGTGATGGGGGCGGATCAGGCCGCAAATACCATGGCGGACGTCAAGATCCGGCAGCTTCAGCGCGAAGGCAAAGAGCTGACTGAAGAAGAAATCGCCGCGATCCGCGAACCGGTGCTGGAAAAATACAAGCGCGATGTCGAGGCCTATACCTCGACCTCGGAATTGTGGGACGACGGCATCCTCGACCCGGCGGACACGCGCAACGCGCTTGGAATATCTATATCCGCCTCGCTCAATGCACCGATCGACGATCCGCACTACGGGATCTTCCGTCTGTAACGGCTTGAGGGGCTCGGGCGATACACCGGGAAACGGTCGTGTCGCCCGTTTTCAGATAGGTCCTGCCGCTTCGGGCCGCTTCTTAAACCCGCCCCGGTCCGGTGCCTGGAGAGGTCAGGACGATGTCCGCCGCGCCTCCTGAATGGAGACGACGTCAGAGGCCACCATCCCGGGCCGGTCTGCCTCGACCGCCTTCAGCGGTTCGACCGGCGTCAATCCGGCCAGACAGTCGCGCGCAAGTTGCTGGTATTCCGCGGTGCCGCGTGTTTTCCACGCGACTTCTTTCTCGCTGACCTCGCGGATCACCTTTGCCGGCGATCCCACCACCATCGAACGCGGCGGAATCACGGTTTCGCCACGCACAAACGCCTGCGCGCCGACAATCGATTCCGCCCCTAGCTCTACACCATCCATAATGACGGAATTCATTCCGACCAGAGCGTTCCGGCCAATTGTGCAGCCGTGCAGGATCGCGCCATGGCCGATGTGACCGTCGGTTTCCACGACGGCGTCGCGGCCGGGAAAGGAATGGATGATGCAGTTATCCTGAACATTGGCTCCATCCCCGATCACGATTCTGCCGAAATCGCCCCGCAGGCTTGCGCCGGGTCCGATGTAGCATCCATGACCCAAGATGACATTTCCGATCAGAACGGCCTGAGGATGGACATATGTATCATCGGGAACAACGGGTATAAACCCTTTGAATTCATAGCAATGCGCCATTTTTCTTGCCCTTTCGTAGTCTGTAAACCAATGGTCGCGAAATCCAGACATCCCAAATGCATCATTCGCTGTGTCAGGCCATGGTCAGACTCAGAGGTCTGGACCGAAAATTGCCCGGACTTCCGAGACAGGCAGCGCGAACAACCAAACATATGTTAGAAACTTCGACAAGCACCATACTCCACAGTGTGATCGTGTTGACAGGTCCGCGTGGCGTCATGTAAATTCTAACAAACGGTAGAAAATGCAATGGCACTTGTATAATTCAGGCCAGTCCAAACCTGAGAGAGAGAAATGTCAGATAAAGCCTATGTCGTCGGCGTCGGGATGGTCCCGTTCCAGAAGCCGGGGAAATCCGAGAGCTACGATGTGATGGCAACCGCGGCGACCCGGTCCGCTCTGGCCGACGCGGGTCTGGACTACGACAAAATCCAACAGGCCTATGTGGGCTATGTCTATGGCGACAGCACTTGCGGCCAGCGCGCCCTGTACCATGTTGGAATGACCGGCATCCCGGTTCTGAATGTGAACAACAACTGCTCGACGGGGTCGTCCGCCCTGTTCCTGGCGCGTCAGGCCGTGGAAAGCGGCGCGGTGGAATGTGCTCTGGCGCTTGGGTTCGAGCAGATGCAGCCCGGCGCAATCGGTGCAATGTTCCATGACCGGGTCAGCCCGTTTGCAGCTTTCGACGCAGAAACCGACGAACTGGTTGGCAGTGCCGAGATCCCACTGGCACTGCGGTACTTCGGCGGTGCGGGCAAGGCGCATATGGACGAGTTCGGCACCCCCCTGGAAACCTTCGCAAAAATCCGCGCCAAGGCCAGCCGACATGCGGCCAAAAATCCGGTTGCCCTGTTCCGGCAGGAGGTGACGGCGGAAGACGTCATGGCCGCCCAGGTCGTCTGGCCCGGCGTCATGACCAAGCTCATGGCCTGTCCGCCAACCTGTGGCGCGGCCGCCGCGATCATTTGTTCCAAGGAATTCGCCGACAAGCACGGACTGGACAGTTCGGTTCGGATCTCGGCGCAGGCCATGACGACGGACGGCCCGGAAACTTTCGAAGCCCATGACATGCGCGAAGTGGTCGGCTTTTCGATGGCCAAGCGCGCCGCCGATCAGGTCTACGAGGCGGCGGGCATCGGGCCTGAGGACGTGGATGTGGTCGAACTGCACGACTGTTTCGCCCACAACGAGCTGATCACCTATGAAGCGCTTGGTCTTTGCGGTCGCGGCGAAGCGGCGAAATTCGTTGATGATGGCGACAACACCTACGGCGGAAAATACGTGACCAACCCGTCGGGCGGCCTTTTGTCCAAAGGCCATCCGCTTGGGGCGACCGGCCTAGCGCAATGTACCGAGCTCGTTCAGCAGCTTCGCGGCCAGGCAGATGCGCGCCAGGTTGATGGCGCACGTCTGGCGCTTCAGCACAATCTGGGCCTCGGCGGGGCCTGCGTCACCACGCTTTATGAAAAAGCCTGATAGCGCCTTTCGGGAGGAATCAATATGACTGGAAAACTCGACGGGCGCGTGGCGCTGGTCTCGGGCTCGGGCCGGGGCATTGGCCACGAAATCGCTCTCAAACTGGCCTCGGAAGGGGCCCGGCTGGTGATCAACGATCTGGATGCCGATCCGGCCAATGAAACCGCCGAGGCGGTGCGCGCAACGGGAGCCGAGGCCGTGGTCTGTGTCGGCAGCGTCACCGAGGACGGTTTTGCCGAACGGTTCATCAAGGCCGGCATGGACAGCTTTGGCGGGCTGGACATCATCGTGAACAATGCGGGCTATACTTGGGACAGCGTCGTTCAGAAAATGACCGACGAACAATGGCAGGCGATCATCGACGTTCACCTGACGGCCCCCTTCAGGATCCTGCGCGCCGCGCAGCCGGTGATCAGCGCCAAGGCCAAGGAAGAGGCCGCCGCCGGACAGGAAGTGTTCCGCAAGGTGGTCAACATCTCGTCCATCGCAGGGACCGGCGGCAATGCTGGCCAGATCAACTATTCCGCCGCCAAGGCCGGCATTCTGGGTGTCACCCGGACGATGGCCAAGGAATGGGGCCGCTACAAGGTCAACGTCAATGCCGTGGCTTTCGGCCCGATCCGCACCCGCCTGACCGAGGGCAGCGCCGACGGAGACAGCACGATCCAGGTCGAGGAAAAAGAGATCAAGGTCGGCGTGAATCCCGACCTTCTAACCCAGATGGAGCGCATGATCCCGCTAGGCCGGGTCGGCACGCCGGAAGAGGCAGCCGGTGCCGTCTATCTGTTCTGTGCACCCGAATCGAACTTCATTTCCGGGCAGCACATCATCTGCGGCGGCGGTTTCGTGATCTAAAGCATTTGCCCGGAGCCGATAACGGGGTCCGGGCAAGCACATTGTTGTCTGGGCGGCCTCTTGGCGGTCGCCCATGCGGAATTTCCCGCAAACTCCAATCGGGCACGATTAAGACGATTGACTCACTTGCGCTATTGACCTAACAGTCGTTAGTTAGGCGCTGAGGCGAAACGAAGGTCTATGGCACAAAGCACTGCAAGCAAAGTCAACGAGACATCGCGCAGCGCGGTCGGACGGGACGGGGTGCTGGACATTGCCGCGCGGCTTTTCCGCGAACAAGGCTACGGGTCCGTTTCGCTCCGAAAAATTGCCGAGGCCGCCGGGATCAAGGCGGGTAGCATATACTATCATTTCGGTTCCAAGGACGAGATCGTCGCGGCCGTTCTTGATGCAGGGATTCGGGTCGTTCACGCGAGTATGAGAGACGCCATCACCGACCTGCCAGCCGATACCGATGGCGAAACGATCCTGCGCTCTGCGATCCGGGCGCATTTGCGCGCGCTTCTTGATGTGAGCGATTATACATCGGCGAATGTGCGTATTTTCGGGCAGGTGCCGCAATCCGTCCGGGATGCCAACTTGCCCACGCGCAGGGCCTATGAGGCAGAGTGGGACAGTCTTCTGTCCCAGCTTAAGAAAGATGGCACGCTGAAGCAAGACGTCGATATCCGTCGCCTGCGCCTGATGCTGATCGGTACATTGAACGCCACGCTCGATTGGTTCGACCCGGACCGCGGTAGCGCCGATGCGTTGTCACGCACCTATGCCGATGTGTTCCTCAACGGGATACTCCAAAGACAGGATACCTAACTTCATGGCACGTCTTGAAACAGCGGTGCTGACCGCATCAGAGACCTACACCCGCAACCACGCCGCACAAAGCGAGCGCGTCGAAATGCTGCGCGCGCGGATCGCCGAAGCAACGGCTGGCGGCCGCCCCGACATGGTCGCGCGGCATCGCAAGCGCAGCAAGCTGTTGGTTCGCGAACGGATCGACCTGCTGGTGGATACGGGCACTGCGTTTCTTGAGCTGTCGTCGCTTGCCGCCTACGGTCAATACGGGGGCGAGGTGCCCGGTGCGGGAATCGTGACCGGTATCGGGATCGTCCACGGGCTTCCCTGCGTTGTGATCGCCAACGATGCGACAGTGAAGGGTGGGTCTTTCTATCACGAAACCGTGCAGAAACACATCCGCGCCCAGGAAATCGCAGCCGAGAACCGGCTGCCCTGCCTCTATCTGGTGGATTGCGGCGGTGCCTATCTGCCAGAGCAGGACCGGGTTTTCCCCGATGCCCGCCATTTCGGCAATTCCTTTTATCGTCAAACCAACATGTCCGCGAGCGGCCTGCCGCAGATCTCGGCGGTCTTTGGAGGCTGCACGGCCGGTGGGGCCTATATCCCGGCCCTGTCGGACGAAGTCATCATGGTACGCGGCAATGCACGCATCCATCTGGGCGGCCCCTCGATCGTCAAGGTGGCGATCAACGAAGAGGTTGATGGAGAAACATTGGGGGGGGCCGAGATGCATTCGCGCGTCTCCGGTGTGTCTGACCATCTGGCCGAGGACGAGTATCATGCGCTTGCTCTGATGCGCGACATCGTATCCGAACTGGGCCTGTCGCGCCCGATGGGTCCCGATGCAACCTGCGCGCCGCCGGCGCGCAACCCAGAGGAACTGCTTGGCGTCATCAGCGCCGATCGCAAACAGCCCTATGACATGCGCGAGGTTCTGCTGCGCATGATCGACGCCGGCGAATTCCGCGAATTCAAGCCCGGATGGGGTGAGACGCTGGTCTGCGGCACCGCGCGGATTCACGGCTATCGAGTGGGCATTCTCGCAAATAATGGGGCGCTTGTGTCCAACAGTTCGCTCAAGGGCGCGCAATTCGTGTCGATGTGCGATCAACGCAACATACCGCTTTTGTTCCTCCACAACATCTCGGGCTTCATGGTCGGCACCGAAGCCGAGCGCGGCGGCATTGCCAAAGACAGTGCCAAGCTGGTCTATGCCATGTCGGTTGCCAAGGTGCCGCGCCTGTCGGTCCTCTTGGGCGGCTCATACGGGGCAGGCAACTACGGCATGTGCGGACGTGGTTTCGCCCCGAATTTTCTCTTTGCCTGGCCCACGGCGGAACTGGCCACCATGTCTGCCGACATCGCCACAAATGTGATGCTGGAACTGCGCCGCCAGAAAGGGGGCGACCCGGGCAAGATGGAGGCCGACATGAAGCTGATCGAGGAGCAGGTTCGGGCCCAGTATGCTGAACAGTCCGATCCCTATTATGCCACCTCGCGGCTTTGGGATGACGGGCTGATCGAACCCGCGCAAACCCGCGATATCCTTGGCCTGTGCCTGGCCATCGTGACATCGGTGCCCGAAGCCGGTCGCCATACGCCTGTATTCAGAATGTGAGGCTTCAAGTTGACCAATACCTACAACACGATCCTTGTCGAAACTGATGCGCGCGGCGTCGCCACGCTGACGCTCAACCGCCCCGACAAACACAACGCGCTGAATGGCGAATTGATCGCAGAGCTATACGATGCCGCAGAAAAGCTGGCTGCAGATGACGATGTGCGTATTGTGGTCCTGACCGGCGCGGGCAAGAGCTTCTGCGCGGGCGGCGATTTCAACTGGTTCGCCTCTAACGTCAAGAAAACCCGTAGTGAAAGGGTCGCACAAAGCGCCACGCTGGCGCTGCTGTTGCGCCGTCTTGACACGCTGCCTAAGCCCTTGATCGGGCGGATCAACGGCCCGGCCTACGGTGGCGGTGTCGGCATGATCTCCGTCTGCGACTACACCATCGGCGCCGAAGACGCGCGCTTCGGTCTGACCGAGGTCAAACTGGGCCTTCTGCCCGCGAATATATCGCCTTATGTGGTGGCCCGCATCGGCAAGGTGCATTCGCGTGAAACCATGCTGTCGGGGGCGTTGTTCGACACGGTCCGTGCCGAGCGGATCGGTCTGTTGACCGAAGTTGTCGCGCCGGCCGACCTGGACGCCACGGTGAACCGGTTGGTGCATGATCACCTTCAGGCCGCGCCGGGTGCCGTGGCCGATACCAAGGCGCTGATCGCCTATGTCGCGTCCCACGATCTGGAGACCAACATGATCTACACCGCCGACCGGCTGGCCGATGCGTGGGAGACGGAGGAAGGTATCGAAGGCATCAACAGCTTCATCAACAAGGGCGTTCCGTCATGGCGGGTGAAATGAGCTTCACCCGCGTTTTGATCGCCAACCGGGGCGAGATTGCCCGGCGCATCCAGCGCGGGTGCCGCAAACTGGGGCTGGAAAACGTAGCGGTGTTTTCGGACGCGGACCGCGACGCGCCCTTCGTGGCCGAGGCCGATCATGCCGTCTGCATCGGTGGGGCCGCCCCGTCGGACAGTTATTTGAACGTCGAGGCCATCCTTGAGGCCGCGCGGGCGACGGGCGCGGGTGCGGTGCACCCGGGCTATGGTTTTCTGTCTGAGAATGCCGGTTTCGCGGCGGCGGTCGAGGCGGCGGGCCTTGTGTTCATCGGGCCGGAACCCGACGCTATCGCGCGGATGGGCTCCAAGATCGAGGCCAAGGCTGCCGCCGAAGCCGCAGGCGTGCCCGTCCTGCCCGGCTATCGCGGCGAGGATCAGTCCGACGCGCGCCTGCTGCAAGAGGCCGAGGCGCTTGGCACCCCCTTTCTGGTCAAGGCCAGCGCCGGCGGCGGCGGACGCGGGATGCGGCTTGTCTCCGATCTGGGCGACGCACCCGAAGCGATTGCATCTGCCCGGGCCGAAGCGCAGAGCGCCTTCGGCGATCCGGCGGTGTTCCTCGAACGCTATGCGCCCCGTGCCCGCCACGTCGAAGTGCAGGTTCTGGGCGACACTCACGGCACCGTGCTGCATCTGGGCGACCGCGATTGTTCGCTGCAACGCAACCACCAAAAGCTGATCGAAGAAGCCCCCGCCGCCGATCTTCCCGAGGCTGTGCGCGACCGCATGCGTGCTGCAGCGGTGCGGTTGGCGCTGGCGATCGGCTATCGCTCCGCCGGGACGGTGGAATACCTCTATGACCCCGGGCGCGGTGAATACTACTTTCTGGAAATGAACACCCGCTTGCAGGTCGAACACCCCGTGACTGAGGCAATCACCGGCATCGACCTTGTTGAATGGCAGTTGCGCATCGCGCGGGGCGAGCCGCTGACACTGGCGCAATCGGATGTGAAATTCGACGGGCACGCGATTGAAATCCGCATCGCCGCCGAAAACCCGGCCGAGAATTTCCGCCCCGAAACGGGCGAGATCAGCCTTTGGGCTCCGCCCGCCGGCGTGCGGCTCGATACCGGGGTCGAGGCAGGCTCGGTCGTCAGCCACCATTACGATTCGATGATTGCCAAGCTGATCGTCCACGCGCCGGACCGGGCCGGTGCGATCCGTCAGGCGGTCGTCGCAATGGATGCCTTTGCCGTCGGTGGCGTCGGTCTGAACCTGGCCTATCAGCGCGCGTTGCTGACACACCCGGATTTTGAGGCGTTCCGTCACCATACCTCGGGCCTGCCCGAGATGTTTCCAGGCGGCTGGACTGAACCGTCCGCTGATCCCCGGGACATGGCCTTTGCCGCGATGGCGCTGCATCTGCGTCTCGTGCCGGCGGGCGCGTCGCCCTGGGAAAGCCTGGGGTCATGGCGACTCACAGCCCCTGCGAGACAGTCCGGCGCGGCCTTCTATTGGGACACAACCAAAGACGAACCGATCCGCATGAACGGCTCCGGGTCGGGGTTGACTGCCATTCAGCCGGACGGCCAGACCATCACGGTCGAGAGTGCCGCTTTAACAGGATGCCGACTGAGCGGACGCATCGATGGGGTTCCGTTTTCGCGCATCGCTTACGTCGTGCGCGCGCCGAGTCACTGGCGAGTGCACCTGCAAACCCCTGCTGGAATGACCGCGACAGACCTGCGTACGCTGGAAGACCAGCATCTGCAACGTGCCACCGGCGGGTCTGGCGTCGCTGACCTGTTGTCCGCACCCATGCCCGGCGCCGTGGCCGAGGTGCGCGTCGCACTCGGCGACCGCGTCAAAGCCGGTGACACCCTGGTGGTGCTTGAGGCCATGAAGCTGTTGCAAAGCCTGCCCGCGCCGGTCGCGGGCGTGGTGACTGAAATCTATTGTGCACCCGGCGATACGGTCGCCGGGCACGCCCCACTTATCAAACTCGATCCAGAGGAAAACACATGACCAGACAAGACAGCATTACTCAGGTCACCGGCCCGTTCAACGAAGACCTCGAGTTGATCCGCAACCAGTTGCGCCGGTTCATTGAAGCCGAGGTGATCGCCAAGGCCGAGCCTTGGGAGGAGGAGGGCAAGGTACCCCGCGACGTGCTGCGCCGGATGGGTGATCTCGGCGTGCTGGGGATGCGCTATGACGAACAGTATGGCGGCGCGGGGCTGGACGTGATGTCCAGCGTGGTTTTGGCCGAAGAGGTCGGGCGATCCACTTTCGGCGGGTTCTCGGCCACGGTTCTGGTCCACACCGACATGGCCTCGCCGCATCTGGAAAACGCCGGCACGCCCGAACAGAAGGCGCGCTGGATGCCGTCGATCGTCTCGGGCGAAATGATCACCGCCGTTGCTGTGACTGAACCGGGCGCGGGCTCGGACGTGGCCGGCATGCGCACCCGCGCGGTGCGGGACGGGTCGGACTGGGTGCTGAACGGCACCAAGATGTTCATCACCAACGGCGTGCATGGCGATCTCTACTTTGTCGGTGCCAAGACCGATCCCGATGCCAAGGGGTCGCGCGGGATCACCATGTTCGCGGTCGAAAAGGGCACGCCGGGCTTTTCGGTGGGCCGGGCGTTGAATAAGACCGGCTGGCTGTGCTCGGACACTGCCGAACTGATCTTCGAAGAAGTCCGCATCCCGACCGAAAACGTTTTGGGCGAGGTCAACCACGGCTTCTATTCGGTAATGAAGAACTTCCAGAACGAACGCATCGTGCTGGGTGCGATGGCCTGTGCCGAGGCGCAAACCGCGCTGGACATAACTGTGGATTACGTCAAGCAGCGCAAGGCCTTTGGCGGCGCTCTTTGGGACAAGCAGGCCGTGCGCCAGCGACTGGCCGACTGTCAGACGCGGATCGTGGCAGGGCGTCAGCTGGTCTATCACGCCGCCGGTTTGGATGCCGCGGGCCGTGACTGCGTGAAAGAGGTCTCGATGGTCAAAGCCTATTGCGGCGAACTGGTGAACAGCGTGCTCTATGACTGCGTCCAGTTTCATGGCGGTATGGGCTATATGCGCGAAACACCGGTGGAACGCATGTCACGCGATGCCCGTGTGCAGGCCATCGGCGGCGGGGCGAGCGAAGTCATGTTGGAAGAAGTCGCCAAGCGCATGTGAGCTTACTATCCAAAAAAGTAACAATCTACAGAAACAAGGACGAAAAAGATGAATCTGGAAACCACTCAAAGCCGATCAGTCGCAAGACTGACCCGAGAGATCTCGATAATACTCGTCGGCACAATTCTTCTGACAATATCCGCCAAAATCGTGGTGCCGTTCTACCCCGTACCTATGTCTACACAGACCTTGGTTGTCTTGGGTCTGGGTCTTTTCCTGGGGCCGGTGCGTAGTAGTCTTGTTGTTGTGACATACCTTTTTGAAGGTCTGCTTGGCCTGCCGGTCTTCGCAGGCACGCCTCCGGCTCCGGCAGGACTGGCATATATCGCGGGTCCCACAGGCGGATACCTGGTAGGCTTCGCACTTGCAGCGGCGGCTGCCGGTTGGGTTGTTCAAGCACTGCAAGGACTTTGGCCTTCATTCAGAGCATCTGTCGCGGTCTTTTCGGGCTCGATACTCATGTATTGCGCAGGGCTGTTCTGGTTGGGTGGCTTTGTCGGTTATGGCGAGGAATTGCTGAACGCCGGGCTTTACCCATTCCTGATCGGGGATCTGACGAAGGCGACAATTGCTGTAGTTCTGTATTCTGCTTACCATAATCGCCGCGCTGTGTGACTGCCAGCCCAAGACCGTATCAGACTGTTTTAGTCTCATACGGTCTTAGTCCGATATAAGTTGAAATGGTCCGATGCCAGATTTGGTAGGCACCGGACGCCAGCCTGAGGTTTCCGGCGCCATGCGAGAGCAACGCACAAAACTGTGCGAACCGGATTGTTCGCAATCAATAACTGGTCGCACACAATGAAAAGAAGCAGCATGTTTTTCTCAGAGCCGGAGCCTTGCCGCGCGAAGGGAGTCGAATTGGCCCCTGGAATTCTGAGGATCGTCGCGAACAATCCCGGAAAGATGACCTACCACGGGACAAATAGCTACATCATTGATACGCCTGATGGTCGGTTCATAATCGACCCCGGCCCAGCAGAAGACAGTACACATTTCGAGGCAATCATCGAAAATTTGGGGGCCAAACCATCCGGGATTCTGCTCACACACCACCATTCTGATCATTTTGGAGTCGTCCCAGCCCTGCGAGCACGGACAGACGCACCTGTTTATGCCTCACGGGCATTCCCTGACGATGCATTTCGACCTGACCGGTTTCTGGAGGACGGACAGGTCATTGCCGGTCTTACCGTCCTGCACACACCTGGTCACGCGAGCGACCACCTTTGTTTCGCGAGACCTGACGGAGTGCTCTTCACGGGCGACCACGTTATGAGCTGGAACAGTTCGATCGTCAGCCCCCCTGACGGAAACATGCACGACTACTGCGCGCAGCTACAGCGGCTGATTGAGCGCGACGATAGGATCTACTGTCCGGGGCACGGACCTATACTCCGGGATCCGCAACCTTACGTCAAACGGTTGCTTTCCAACCGCATGCGTCGCGAGGCGGAGATCCTCGCCCACCTCTCAAACACCCCGGGTTCGGTCCAGAATATCGCCGCTTCCGTCTACCAGAAAACCGACCCACATATCGCAATGGCCGCAGAACGAAACGTTGCGGCGCATCTGGAGAAGCTGTTGTCTGAGTCGCGGGTGGTACAAGATGGCGGAGTCTGGAAATTAACATAAGACGCGTTATGCGACTAGCAACAAAACATTGAAATCATTTGAATTTCGCCCTCTACCTCCTCCCTGTGGGCGAACCTCTGGCGGCATCGGCTTTGCCGATGCCGCCTCTTTCACCGGGCTAGGATCGGATACGGCCGGTGCGTAGCGAGACGCTCTTGCAGCCAATCAATCCTTAAGAAAAAATGAAGGTACACAAGAACCAGTGAGTGTTAACAAGGAAGAAGCGGCTCCGGTCGCTCGACTGATCTGTAGTCGCATCAACCGGACGGTTGGCTGGGTTTATCGGTGGAACACGTCCGAGCTGTCGATCCTCTGGATCGGCGCCGCCCGCACCGCAGACCACATCGATCCACCTCTGCGCCCGGACATGCTTGCAGCTGCACAGGCCGTTACTTCGGATGAGGTAACACGCTTCCTGGAAAAGCTGTCGCGCGGGTGAACGATCTCATAATAGTCGCTCCATGTGCGATCGGCGGAATAATAGCGACAGACAAATTGACCCCCAAACAATAGTATATTATTGCAGGGTGCAGATTCGACCGTCAGCCGACTGAGTTCCTCGTCATGCGCAGTTTTCTTCGTCATTTTGCCTTCGCAACGATTGTGAGCACGGCTTCCCTCTTCGGCGCCTCGACCAATGCGTCGGCCCAGACCTACCCGATCGATTGCGCCATCCTACTCTGCCTCTCCGGCGGCTGGCCGGCATCAGAGCCCTGCTCCCGGGCGCGTGCAGAGTTCATCCGCCGGATCACGCCGTGGCCTGTCGAGCCCCCGCTGCAGATCTGGCGTTGCCCCATGGGGGCCTCCTTCAAACCTGAAGACGGTCCCGGTCGCACTCCGCGTGTCTTTGACATCCTCTTCTCCAACGCTGCTCCTCTGCCTCAGAGCCTTGCGGAATCTGACCCCGAGAAAGCTGACACCCTCTTGCCCGTCGTCCTGCGGTCGCAAGGTGTCCACCCCCTACCCCATCCTGACGGGTTCGCATTGCATCTGATCCAGGACCGCGCAGACATCGACATTAGTGGACCGGACTTCAATTTCGTCCGTTCTATCCGTGTCTACGATGTGCGTTACGCACGCCAAAACGAGTCCCGTGACAGCGATTGCAGCCGTTACGAATCCGTCCTTATCGGCACCTATGGAATCCAGGGCGATTTTTCCTGGTCTCGTTCGTCCGTCGCGGCGTTGCCCGAGGCCCATGTCGGCTTGGAACGTTGGGGCGATCATTGTCCCTCCATCTATCACCGCTCGGTCTTCGTCGACTGGCGCGACTACGAGGGCAATTACGGGTTCGAGCAGGTGAATTACTGAGCCGTTTGCCTCTGCGCCAAACCTGTACCAAAGACCGTGCATCGCAGCGCCCCATAACAATTCGTTTTTATCATTGCCCTTCGGTCCCACCGGGGCTTGATCTCGTCATACCGTCCGAGGCGACAAGCCAATCGCCTCGTCCTAAATCCGGTGATCGAGTTCCGTCGCCGCCTCGGCTGCCGCCAATAGCGTAACCGCATCGATCTGCAGAGCACGAGCGAGTACGATCAACTCAACCACGTCGACCCTACGCTCTCCGCTTTCCAGACGGGCGACGAAGGACTGGTGACATCTCAGACGCAAAGCGAGCTCCGCCTGCGTTAAACCAGCCACCTTCCGCGCCGCAATCAAAGCGTCGCGAAGTGCCTCATGTCCCGAACTCCTGATCGTTTTCGCCACGTGTCACAAACCTCTTGTGACAGGGCTAATCTACTTTATAGATTATCTAAAAAGTGGATAATGGGTATTTACTTGATGATAGAGACTCCGAATTGCTCGCCGCCGATACGGACGGTTATCACAAGACGGCGGCCCTTCGAAAAGGTCGCGGCCAATTCACTCGTCCATCAACTCCAGGAAACGCCCGTAGTCCTGGCTCACCTCCCGCGCCTCTTCGAACGCCCGGGCGCGCTCAACTTCAAGGCACCGAAAGTAGCTTTGGATGTCCTGGATGTAGAGTTCAAAGTCGCTGCGGATGAGATCGACATAGTCCCGCGCGGCTTGAGAATCGCTTGGCACGAACGGCCTGGGCGGCGGCAAACAGGACGCGGCGGAGACTTCGCCTGCCAGGCACGCGACCAGAAGTATAGCTTGTGCCATGATCGACACGCACAACCTGAAGGCGTCCAAGCCCCTTATTTTCTTGATCAAATGCATGGGAACCGTCTATTCGTCAATTGAGCAACAATCCGCTTGTCGCATCAAAAGTTTATCTTGTGCGCCAATACTATATCATCGTATGCCTGGACTTCAACACCTGAAGCCTGGTCATTCGCCCTATTGGAGAACGTGATCCGGGTGATGGACCTAGAAAAAGAAGCCCCGAATGTGGTCACCGAACCCAGATTCCGCGATCTGGTCGCCAGCGGCTATCGCGTCGAAGTTGTCTGCAAGGAAGACGCCTTCAAGAAAGGCCCCAACTGGCATGGGGTCTGGATCATGCGCGCCGTCAGCGACGATGGGATCGAGAAACTTCTGGTCACGGCCCGGACCCGAACCTCGCGCAACGACATCAAGATCCGCGAGATCAAGACCGTCACCGGGGTCATCTCCTTCCTGCAAGGGATCGGTTTCTCGCACGCCGACGTGCCTCTGGAAGAGGGCAAGCGGACGGTTCACAAACTCTCCAGCGAAGAGATGGCTGCCAGCCGGGCTTAGCGCCCTTTTCCTTTCCTACCTGGGCCTCCCGGCATCGGCAGACATGGTCCTGGTGATGGCGGGGGACGGTTCTCTTTCGCCGTCGCGCGCCCAGGAGCGGTTCGCGCGCAACTACAATGACGGGGTTGGCGTTGGCTCGGCTTCGGACGGTTTGCGCATCTTGGGCGAGGAGCGCCGCACTGAGCGACGTGAAGGGGTGCGCGTCGCGGCGATGATCCCTCGCGCGCTCACACCACGCCCGGATATCCTCGCCGCGATCGAGGAGACCGGACTGCGCTATGCGAGCCACCCTGGGCTCCGTGCAGCCGATATCACCGTCACGGACTGGCTCCACCTCTATCGCGCCAATATCGAGATCGAGAGTGCGTACAATCCGCACGCCGTCTCCCATGTCGGGGCGGTCGGGCTCGGGCAGTTGATGCCCGATACAGCCCGCGCTCTTGCCGTCGACCCCCATGATTGGAAACAGAACCTCGACGGCTCCGCGCGTTACCTCGCCCTGATGTTGGCCGAGTTTGGCGACGCGCGACTCGCGCTCGCCGCCTACAATGCCGGACCCGACGCCGTGCGCGAGCATTCCGGCATTCCACCGTTTCGAGAAACCCAAAACCACGTCCAGCGGGTGCTGGCCGTCTTCAACCGGCTGGAAGGAGCGTCCCCATGAAGCCATTGACGAAATCCCTGATCACCCTTGCCGCTCTCCTCATCGTTGCGGCAGAACCGGCCCTGGCCCAGAGCATCGACCTCTCACCGATTCAGAGCTTGCTTCAGGGCATCGTGGACGCGCTGACCGGACCGCTTGGAGTCGTCATCGCCACCCTCGCGGTCCTCGGCGTGTTCCTCAGCTGGTTCTTCAACATCATCGATCTGCGCCAAGCCCTCTGGGTGCTGGTGGGCATCGCGGGTGTTGCGGCCGCGCCGACCATCGTTGCCGCCGTCTTCGGGTCGTGAGAGGAGGCGAACGTGGCCGAACGATCGCCGCTCTTTCTGGGCCTCGTACGCCCGCCCAAGCTCCTCGGCCTGCCGATCATGTATGCCATGGTCTGGCTCTTCGGCTCTGTGCTGCTCTTCGTCTGGGTGCAGCACCTGGTTGTCCTGGGCATCACGGCGGTGCTCTATCCGGTTCTCTGGAAAGCGGCTGACTGGGATCCGCGTTTCATCGACGTGATGATGACGGCGATGCAGGAGACGCCGCCGACGCGGAACCGGTCCATCCACGGGGGCGATAGCTATGCGCCATAGTGAAGCCCTGGACGAGACCGTCGATGAACGCACCCTCATGCCGGCCTGGTATGCCCGCGAGAAACGCCTCGCGCACATGCTGCCCTATGTCAGCCTCGTCGATGATCAGACAGTCCGCACCCGGGTCAACGAACTCTTCCAATGCATCCGCCTGAGCGGGGTGAACAGCTACACCACGGACGACGCCTATCTCGACAAGGTGACGGCGCTCTTCGCCCGGATCATCGCGCAGCTGGGCCCCGAGTTCAGCTACTACGTGCACAAGGTCTCGAAGTCGATCACGCCGGACCTGCTCCCGGTCAAGGGGGACGGCTTCGCGGCGGCGGTGGATGATGCCTGGCGCGCAAAGCTGGCCTCGGCAGGTCTCCGGGACAAGACCCTCACACTCACAATCATCCAGCGCCCACCGCCCAGAAGCTTCCTCGGCTTCGTGAACCGTTCCGCACCGGAGCGATTCAAGGAAGAGACCGCGAAACGGCTCAGACGCCTCAAGGAGGCGGTCGGGGTCTTCAACTCCGGCCTGGCGGAACTCAAGCCCCGCATCCTCACGGCGACCTCTGGCGAGTTGGTCGGGTTCCTCGGTGCGCTCAACACCGGCCGCGAACTGCCGCTCTATCCCGCAAACCGCTACGGGTTTCTGGCCTACAACGTTGCCAATACTCGCGTGACGTTTCTGGAAGATCATTTCGAGCTCTCTGACGGCGTGGTCGGCCATCGCTTCGGTAAGAGCTTCACCATCGGCGAATATGCCGAAGGTACCACCTGCACCATGTTCGACATGCTGAACCTGCCGGTCGACATGATCGTCACCCATTCCTTCACACCGATCAATTCGAACCTGATGGCGGGCCGGATCAAACGCCAGAAGCGCCAGATGCAAGCCTCGCAAGACGCCGCTCTGTCGCTCCTAGAGGCACTCGACATCGCGCATGATGATCTTGAGGCCAAACGCCAGAGCTTCGGTGAGCACCACATGGTGGTGACCGTCTTCTGCGACAGCCTCGACGAGTTGCAAACCCTCGGGGCCGAGATCGTGAACGCCGCGGCCGCCGAAGGCGTGAAGATGATCGGCGAGCGGATGGCCGCGAAATCGCATTACTTCAGCCAGCATCCGGGCAACCAGCCGAAGCGGGTGCGCGCCAGCGCCGTTACCAACCGCAACTTCGCGGATTTCGCAGCACTTCATCGCACCCAGCTCGGCAAGGAGAAACACCAGCTGCCCTGGGGCCAGGAGATCACGCTCTTCCCGACGCCGGAACAGAGCGCATATCGTTTCTCTTATCACGAACAGGGCTCGCCAGAGAAAGAACCGACCAGCGGGCATACCCTGATCCTGGGCCGTCCCGGTTCTGGTAAATCGGTCCTCTCGGCCTTTCTGATGACTCAGGCCCGGCGCGTCGGCGCCCGCATCTTCGTTTTTGACTATCGGCTCGGGATGGAGATGGCCGTCCGCGCCAATGGTGGGCGCTACGCCTCGATCAAGGCGGGACAGACGACCGGTCTCAACCCGCTCTGGACCGAAATCGATGAGCGCGGCACCGCCTGGCTCTCGGATTGGCTCGCCTCGCTCCTCTATCGCTCTGACAAGCCCCTGACCCCGGCCCAGACCAACCGCATCCAGGAGGTGGTCCGCCAGAACGCCACAGCCACCAACCCGGCCTTGCGGAACTGGAAGGACTTCGCCTCGCTCTTTGTCTCGACCGACGACAATGGCGACCTGCACCAACGGCTCCTCGAATGGACGGAGGATGGCCGCTACGGCTGGATCTTCGGCCAGAGCCTCGAGGACACCTTCTCCCTTGATGGCGATGTCGTGGGGTTTGACCTGACCGGTATTCTTGACAGCGAGAGCGAGAAGGAGCGCATGGCGGTACTCTCCTATCTCTTCCGCCGGATCGAGCGAGAGATCGAGGACCGTCGCCCCACCATCATCGTGATCGACGAGGCATGGAAGGCGCTCGACAACCCATACTTTGCCGAACGGCTCTCGAACTGGCTGGTGACCGCCCGAAAACAGAACACCGTCGCGGTGATGATGACGCAATATGCGAGCCAGCTCGAACGCACGCGGACCGGCAAGACCATCGTCGAGGCGGTGCCGACGCAGATCCTGCTCCCCAACATCCGGGCCCATGCCTCGGACTACGCGATGCTGAACCTCTTCGAGAAAGAGCTCGACGTGCTCCTGAACACCGGCAGCGACAGCCGTCTCGCCCTCATCCGCGACGACAGCGGCTCCGTGGTGGTCGACGCCGACTTCTCCGCCCTCGGCCCCCTCCTCACCATCCTCGGCGGCATGGAGAAGGGCGAGGCCCTCACCGGCCCCGACTACCGCGACAGACCTGATTTCTGGAGGCTCTCATGATCCGACCCCTCATCCTCCTCGCCGCACTCGGCGTTCTCTCTTCCTGCGCCGAATATCGCGAGCCCCAGGCCAACTGCTTCGCCTTCCGCGCCTCGCTAGATCAGGTCGAGCCGGATTGCATCTTCACACCCATCGGAAACCCGGAAGACGGCGTTGAGGTCTAGGGTCGCACATATCCTCCTGGCGGCTCTCCTACCGGCGGCCGCGCTCGCCCAGGGCGTTCCCACCAACGATTCCGGGCTGACGGCCCGCGATATCGTCGAGACGGGCGACCGGGACGCCGACCTCGCCGTCCAGCGTGAGAAACTCACCGTCGAAGAGTTGCTGACCGAGATCGAACGGGAACAGCTCGCCACGCTGCGCGCCATCCTCGACGCTCAGACGAGCTTCGGAGGCCAGGGTCTTCCGGGCATGGTCGCCGATCTGGAAAGCGGCAGCGGCGCTTCGGACCGGTCCGCGGCGGCGGTCTATGGCTCCGGCGATGTCGATCCCAATCCGGGCGGCGCGGGTATGTTCGGGGATGCGGCAGAAAACATCGAGCAGCTGATCATCCGGGTCGCCCAAGAAACCCACGGGCGGCCCGGGGTCGGGCGGGCCGGTCTTTCCGTCGTGCAATGGCGCGCCCTCCTGCAGGCGCTCATCTGGCAGGAGAGCCGCTTCTCCATCGGCGCACGCTCGCCCGTGGGCGCCTTCGGCCTCACCCAGATCATGCCGGGCACCGCGAGCGATCTCGGAATCAACCCGGAATATTATGACAGCCCCTACTTGCAGGTCGAGGGTGGCGCGCGCTACCTCGCGGCCCAGCTCAACACCTTCGACGGCAACGTCGTCAACGCGCTAGCGGCCTATAACGCCGGGCCTGGCCGTGTGTTCGAATATGGCGGCGTACCGCCCTTCAAGGAGACCCAGCACTACATCAGGGTCATCCCCGAACGCTACAATCTCTACCTCGCGCGGATCGGCGGCATCGAAGCGCTCGGCACGATCGACCCCGCGCTTCTCACCAACGCCAATCTCTCGTTCAGCGGGTTCGGCGCCGCCTTCTACGGCAGCAATTCCCCCGCCGCCATCCGGCAGGCCGCCCTGCGCGTCCAGGACATCGTCACCATGATCGGCGCGACCCAGGACATCCAGGAGAGCATGGCGCTCAACACCTATGCCCGCGCCGAACTGGTCCGGCTGATGGCCGCGCGCATTCGCCTGAAAGCCGCACGGACCCAACCGCTCAGTGCCGCCCAATTGGCTCAGGCCGCGGCCCGCATTGCCGAGAACGAATTCATGGAGTTCACATTGGAGGATCTGGATTGATGGCCCGCAGAATGTTCATTTCAGCACCATTTCGCGCGTTGACCCTGGCCAGCGTCTTGGCGCTTTGCTCGCCTTTCGTGACCAGTGCCCCCGCCCTGGCCCAGGGCGTGCCGGTCGTGGACACCCAGAACATCGCCCAAAACATCCAGCAGCTCCGGCAGATGATCGAGGACGAGATCCTGCAAAACGAGCAACTCGTGCAGCTCCGCGAACAGCTTGCCACGCTCACGGAGCAGCTCGCCGAGCTACAACGAACGTATGAGGCGTTAACGCGTCTCGCAGAGTTGCCCGAGATCATCCGGACACAGATGGAAGACGAACTAAACGGTCTCCTGGACCAGGAGTTCGGCGACATCATCGCCACGATTCAAGCCATCAAGACGGGGGATTTTTCCGGGCTCACCGGATCCGGCGCCGTCGAGATCGAAACCCAGATGGACCGGGTGCTGGCCGATCTCGGCTTCGACGAGGACACGCTCTCGGAAATGGCCCGCAGCGGCAATCCCGGGGCCGTGCGCGTGGCGACACAGGCCACGACCGGCGCGCTGGTCTCGGCCGCGGCCCAGAACAGCTATGAGGATGCCGGGCAGTCGCTCGAACGTGTCGACCGGCTCGTCGGGCTCATCGACGACATGGATGAGCTCAAGGAGAGCGTCGATCTCAACACGCGGGTGACGGCAGAGCTCGCCATCGCGCTCGTCGCCATGTGGCAGCTCGAAGCGATCCAGACCGTAGGAGATGGCACCGGCGGCGTGATCGATGCCGCCACCATCGCCGAAGAACAACGCTTCATGGAGTTCACGCTTCCGGAACTGAGCGCGGATTGAGGACTGATTGTTGGACGAAGAAACCGCCATCATCGAGGAGGAACTGGTCTACGGCGCACTGAGACGGGAACGGCTCTGGCAGCGCCTGGGACTCATCGGCCTCGGCTTTGGCATCCTGGGCTGCCTCAGCGCGGCCGCCGTGGCCATCCTCGATGTCGATCCGCCCCCAGTTGTTGTGCCTTACGATCCCGCCACCGGCTTCGCCCTCCCCGAAGCCACCGTCGGGGCCACCACCGTCACCGAGAACCGCGCCATTATCGAGGCGGAGGTCTTCCGCTACGTGACGGACCGCGAGGTCTACAACCAGCTCGACAATGACGTGCGCATCCGCAGCGTGTTGCGCCGTTCGGACCGTGCAGCAGGGGCCTCACTGCGCCAGATCTGGAACTCGGCCAATGCAGAGTATCCGCCGTCAGTCTACGGGCCAAATGCACGGCTCGATGTCGAGATTCTCAGCATCAACCTGATCGGCAACAACCGGGCCACGGTGCGGCTTCGCAAGCGCCTGACCTCGATCCAGGGGGTCCAAGCGGGCCTCTTCACCGCGACGCTCCTCTTCGAGTTCCGCCCCGAAGAGAGCCGCTCCATCGACCAGGTCTGGACCAACCCGTTTGGCTTCACGGTCGTCGAATACGCGATCCGCTCGGACAGATTGGAGAACCAGTAAGTGCGCTTCCGGAACAAGAAATCAGGGAACGCCTTGCCAGCGTCCCAAAAGCGCGAGAGGCGCCAGGCTTTTTGCAATGCGAAACACGCCGGACACGCCAAGGCGTTCCTCGCGACCTTTTTGATGGTCTCACTGTTTGCGTCCTACGCGTCAGCCGAGGCGATCCCGCGCGGGGGACCCAACGACCACCGCGTCCGGGTCGCATCCTACCAGGAAGGCCAGGTCTACAGGCTGAACGTTTCCCTGACCCATGTCACGACCATCGAGTTCGGGACAGGCGAGAGCATCCGCTCAATCATCGCCGGCGACACGGAAGGCTTCGAGATCGACGGTGTGCCCGGCGGGCGGGCCTTTGCTATTAAACCCGTCGCGCGCGGCGTCCATACCAACGTGACCGTCTACACCAACAGACGGAGCTATTATTTTAATGTGAACGAGGTCTCGAGCCCGACCTTCTATGTCGTGCAGTTCCGCTACCCCGAGGACAATCGCCGCCCTTCCAACGCCATCGCGCGCGCCGCACCGAACACCAATTACGCGGCCAGCGCACGGACGGAGTTCACGCCGACCCGGGTCTGGGACGACGGCACCTTCACCTATTTCGCCTTCCCGCGGAACGCACCCGTCCCGGCGATCTTCCGGTACACGAACGGGCGCGAGCGCACGGTGAACACAGGCCCGGTCGAAGACGGTGTGATCCGTGTCTCGGGCGTGGGGCGCCAATGGGTGCTGCGTCTGGGCGAGGACGTGGTCTGTATCGAGGCGACGCCGCCCGCGGAGGCCGCCTCATGAGTGACAACAACCCGGATCTCGAACAGCGCCTCGCCGCACTCGAACGGGGCAACCCGCGCCTCGGACCCGCTCCGAAACGCCGCTCGCCGCTCCTCGCCCTCCTCCTCGCAGGGCTCATCCTTGCGGGCGGCTTGGTCCTCTTGCTATTCTCGGGCCCTGGGGAAGAGGTCGCCCTGCCGACGGCCACCCCGGACGAGTTCCAAACCGAGGGTGACGGGTTCGGAGAGATCGAACTCTTCGTGCCACCACCCGCCCCGGAACCCGAGATCGTTCTCGTCGAACCAGAACCCAACGCCGAACTTCTGGCGCAGATCGCCGCGCTCCAGGCCCAGATCGAAGAACTGCGCGATGCGCCGGACTCCGACGCCGGGGCGGACAGCGCGGCCGCCGAGGCGATCGATGCGCTGACCGCACGGATCGCCGACCTACAGGACGCCTCCGAGAATGCTCAGGAACAATTCCAGGCCGAACTCGCCGCACGAGATCGAGAGCTGCAACAGCTGCGTATGGACCTGGACCTCGCGCGGTTGGAGGCCAACAAGCCGACGCCCGCCCCGCTCGGACCCACCGACGAAGAGTTGCGCGCCCGCGAAGAAGAGAGGCTGCGGCGCGAGGAAGAGGCGCGACGGCTGGCCGAACTGCAACGCCGGGCCGAGGAGGAGCGTGCCTTCCAGGAACGGCGGATTTCCTCCCCCGTCATCGCCTTCGGCGGAACGGGCGGCGCCAATGCGGGCGAGACAGAACTTACCGAGCGCACCTTCGGCGAGGTGACAGACTTCGTGCTGAACGGCGCGTTGCCGAGCGCCATCACACAAGCCGAAGTCATCGCAAATCCCTCGAACACCGTCATCCAGGGCACGATGATCCAGGCCGTGATGGAGACCGCACTCGACAGCTCGCTCCCCGGACAGACCCGTGCCATCATCTCAGAAGACGTCTTCAGCTATGACGGCTCACGGCTCCTGATCCCGCGCGGCTCGCGCCTCATCGGACGCTTTCGTTCCGGCATCGAGATCGCGCAGCGCCGGGTCACCATCGCCTGGGACCGGATCATCCTGCCCAACAACCAGACCGTTCAGATCAGTTCCTTCGGCGGCGACGAACTCGGGCGCTCGGGCGTCACCGGTTTCGTGGACACGCGCTTCGACGAGCGTTTCGGCTCTGCCGCACTGATTTCGATTATCTCCGCCGCCCCGAGTGTGGCCGCCGCCCAGGTCGAGGATGAGACCACCGCGGACGTACTTGAAGATGTGGGCGACGACCTGGCCAACGCCACCGACAGTGTGATCGGTGAATATCTCTCCATCGGTCCCGTCATCTACGTCGACCAGGGCGCACGCGTCACCGTCATGGTCGACCGGGATCTGGAGATTTTCTGAGATGACGCTCTCCTACCTCCAGACCTCGCTCGACAAGCTGAAGGACGCCGCCCGCGATGACGTGATCGAGATATGCATCAACCCGGATGGCTCTTGCTGGGGTGAGTTCCAGGGGGATCACTTCATGCGGGCACTGGATCAGCGTCTGACGGTCACGGAGGTGCGCGATCTCGGCAACCAGATCGCCTCCTCAGCCAACACGACTATGAGCAAGGACAAGCCCATCGTCTCGGTCTCGATCACCTATCGGGGCCGCCCCATCCGTGCCCAAGTCGTAACCCCGCCCGCGGTGCTCTCGGGCATGTCGATCTCGCTCCGGTTCTTCTCGAGCCTACCGCTGGACCATATCGAGCTTCGTTTCCTCTATGGCGAAGAGCGCAAGCTCGAGGAACTGCGCCAGGAGAAAAACCGCGCGCTGCGCGAGGTCGTTGCCGCCGGTGACATCTACGCGGCCATCCGCTTCTGCGTCGAGAACAAGCTCAACATGATCGTCTCCGGCGGCACCTCGACCGGTAAGACAGTCGCGGCTCGAAAAATCCTCTCCTACGTTCCCGATGAGGAACGGATCGTCACCATCGAGGAAGCCGCAGAGCTTCTCCCCGCTCAGCCGAACGCGGTGACCCTGATCGCCAACCGCGATGCGGAGTTCCAATCCGCCGACGTGCTTCTAACCGCGACGCTGCGCATGAGGCCCGACCGGATCATCCTCGGAGAGGTGCGCGGCAAGGAGGCCATGACCTTCCTCGAGGCGATCAATACCGGCCATGGCGGTTCGATGACAACCCTCCATGCCGAAACCCCGCAGCTCGCCGTCCAGCGTCTCGCCATCGCCGCGCTCAAGACCGAGATCCCGATGACCTACCAGGACATGGTCCAATACATCGAAAGCTCGATCGACGTGATCATCCAGGCGGGCCGCGAGGACGGCCAACGCGGCATCACCGAATTCTATCTCCCCGGAACCGATCTCAGCGGAGGCATGACCCATGAAGCGGTTTGAATACCAGATCATCACCTATCCGATGGACAAGAAAACCAGCCTGATCGCGATGCAGGACGATCTGAACGCACGTGGGAAAGAAGGCTGGGAAGTCGTATCGGTCAGCTCGTCAGAGTTCGCGCATCTTGGCCACACCGCGTTTCTGAAGCGCGAGATTGCCGAAGGAGCTGGCGCGAAATGAGAAACGCCTTGCTTTGCATCTCGATCACCGTTGTGGGGTTTCCGGCTGCCGCCGAACGCGACTTCGTCCCCTCTCTCGACAGCACGTCGGATGTCTGCATCGATCGGCCCGCTGAGCCTGAGTGGATGCAGAACATCACCGTGCGAGAGGCTTACAGACGTGTCCTGGTGCAAGACATTTACCGTGCTCAGAACCTTGAACGTATCGTCGAAACCGGATCCTGCACCTGCGACACACGCTTCCCGTCCTGGGAAGCGGCGGAAACGGAGTTTCGGGAGCGTTTCAACACAGCCGAACGATGGGAAATGCTGGAGGCCTCGGACACTTACAACCGGCGCGCCAACGCGTTGAGACCTGACGCGATGGCAATCTGCGAAGCCGAGGGCAACTGGTAGCAGATTATGAGCGTCGTCACCTACTTCGTCGAGACCTCCCAGGGCTACCTGGATTCTGCCGCAGAGACGCAGTTCGGCGCGGTGGCGGCGACAGTCGGCACGATGCTGGTTCTCGGAACGACGCTTGTGGTCATTCTGGTCTGCGTCAACATGATCTACCAGTACCGCTCCATGGATGGACGCACTGCGTTCTGGCTCGCGGTGAAAGTCGGCCTCATAGGGGTCTTCGCGACAAATTGGGTGCAGTTTAACGCCTTCTCCTCCGCTGTCCTAAACGGCATCGACAGCATCGCCGGATCGCTTGTCGCCTCGGTCGGCGGCGGCACGCCCGGACCGTCGGGGACCTTCGCCGAGGAATTCGACCGGCTGATCGCCGAACTGGGTGAATACCTGAATGCGGCCGGTTCTGAACTGAACTGGATGGCCGGGGCGTTGCTTGACGTTCTTGGCGTACTCCTGCTCTCGATCCTGGGCGGGCTCGCCGCATTCATTCTCGTGGCATCCCGGCTGATGATCGCACTCCTGATAGGCATCGCGCCGGTGATGATCTTCCTCACCCTCTTCGAGGTGACCAAGGACTATTTCGCGCGCTGGCTCTCGGCGCTGATCTCCTTCGCGCTCTATCCGATCGTCGTTGCAGGCGTTTTCGCGACAATCACCGGCGTCAGTTCGGCATTGATCGGCGAGCTCGGCGACCCTGAGGGCGCGTCCAACATCGGGGCCCTCATCCCATTTTTCATGATGGTGCTCATGGCCAAGGGGTTCATCATCGCGACGCCGTTCATTGTCCGCGCGATCTCGGGGAACATCATGATGCCAGCACTATCAGCAGGCCTTGGCGGTACATACGGGTTCGGTCGGGCGCTTGGCGGCAGTCAGCAGGCTTATAATCGGTATCTCATTGGAGGAGCGACTGGCGCTGAATATGCTGCGCTGCGTGCGCGGCAGTTCTTCGGGGTGCAGACAATGCCGCAGAGGCCGGGTGTTAGCCAAACCGTTCCGACGAACCCTGACACTGGTTCGGGCAGCTCAGGCGCGCGAATGCTGGCACAGTTGGCCCGCCTAAGCAGGCTGGGCCGAAGGTAGCATTGACCGTCAAAGGCTTCACCAGCGGGAACATGTTCTTTGCGAGCCTATACCTTTGCCTTCAGCAGAGCTCGCGGCAAACTGCCTGAACGGATTTACCTTGGCACCATCATGCCATGTCCGGGTGAAGTGGAACGGCATCGGCGCCGGTGTTGCTGTCTGGGACGTCTATCCTGTATCCCCTTCTTACATCAAAGCATTCGACGGCAAGCTTCCTTTGGGAAATTGCCGGTAGCGGGCAGTAAATTGCCGCGATGTTCTCGTTGAATTTTTAACTTGTCACTTGACAATTTAAGAGAGTGGAGTATCTAAGGTGCCAAGGAAGAAGCACACATCAAAGGAAATCGAGGCCGTCATCCAGGAGCTCGAAGAGCTGGGATGGGACCTTATTGAGGGCAAGGGGCACGCGTGGGGGATCCTCCGATGCCCGGCCAACGATAAGGATTGCCGCTGTGGCGAGTTTTGTCAGATGTCTGTCTGGTCGACCCCGAAGAATCCACAGCAGTTCGCGAAAAGGATCCGACAGAAGGCTCTGGCCTGCGTGAAGCTTCAGAAGAACGACGAAGGTAATGCCGATGGCTGAAGAATTCGAATTCGAACTGGTCTTTGCGCTCCCCGACGGAGAGCACGATGCGTTTGCGCTCTCTGACGCGGTCTTCGAGGCGGGTTTTGAAGATGCGCTCGTGGGCACCGGTCACGCCGGTCTCCTAGGTGTAGAACTGGAACTTGAAGGGGATGAGGCCGAGAGCGCGATCCTTGAAGCGGCGCGGGCGCTGATCAAGGCGTTGCCGCAGGGCACTGTCCTGCGCGAGGTCCGTCCCGACCTGGTGTCTCTCGCGGATGTCGCCGAGAAGCTCGAGGTGAAGCGACAGGCGCTCCAGCAGCGCAAGATGCCCCTCCCCGTTGCCGGTGGCCTCTACCGCATCGATGAAATGATCGAGGTTCTGATGGAGGCCTCAAAGCCGGCGAAGGGGCAGCGTCGTCCGCGCTTTAACCTGGCTTCCGCCGCGAAGTGGTTTCGTGCCGGCCCCGCGGCCCGCAGGGTGAACGCCCAGTTGACGATGCGTGAGATCGACCCTGCGACGATTGAGCGAGCCCCTCGACCAGAGCGCGACGATCCTGGCTTTCTTCACCCGTGACAATGGTCGGCTCAAGGGCGCGGCCACAAGACGCCATCGCGACATGCTTTCTTGTCGCCCGCATGGCGGCTTAGCCAAGCCCGAATTTCTCGCCCGCCTCGCTGGCTTTTGCTTCCGAACCGGACATCTCCGCCTCCAACCGCTCCAGATCACTCACGGCGTCCTGTACCCGGACGACATCGTCTTCTGTCGCAGCCTCCACCTCCAGATCTACCTGCCGCCCGAAATCCATCTCGAACTGCCGCTGATCGTCCGCGAGGACTGCGGCACGACCGCGCCGAGGCGCTTGAGCCGGACCGGGATCAATGGGTGAGTTTCCGCCGGGTTCCGTGATCCCCATCCTGGCCTCGAAATCGCGTTCCGAGAGACCTGACCCTCGCGGAGCCGAAGGCATCGCCCGGACACTCAGGGGCAATTCCCCCATCGGAGGAACCGAGCCTTTCGGAAACGGCAGATCCCCCTCCTGCGCCGCGTGGATGCCTTTGAAAAACGGATCCTCGTAGTAAACGACCCGCTTCGCCCGGACCGGCATCTGCGCGTCCACGACCACCACGATCTCATCAAGCGGCAGACGTCGCGCCTCATCTTCCGGCAGGAGTGCGACCTCCTCCGTCCGCTCGGACTGGCTGCGGCCCTCGAACGGGTTCTTGCCGACCGCGCGGGAACGTGTGACCACGGTCTTCGTGGTCTTGCCGACAGCCTTGCTCAACTCTTCGACCGTCTTCTCGTCCGAGGGCGTCAGGTAGAGCTTGATCCCGGCGTTGCCTTGCAACGCCCGCCGCGTGTTCTCGCCGTAGATTTCATCGATGGCGGGAATGGTCTGGGTGACCACCGCGAGATGCCCGCGATAGGCGCGCAGTACTTCGATGCTCTCGGCCACGATCGGCATCTTTCCGAGCCGGTTGAACTCGTCGAGCATGATCATGACCGGCCAGGGCTCGTCCGGCCCCGGCTCCTTGTCCTGAAGCGCTGAAAGCAAGTCCGAGAAGAAGAGCCGGATCAACGGTGCCAGCGGTTTCACCATGAGGGGTTGGACGACGAGATAGACGCTGAAGGGTGTCTTGCGGATCGTCCGAAAGTCAAAGTCCGACACCGCCGTCGCATCATCGATCGCCGGGTTCTGCCACTGGTCTAGGCCGGAGGTCATCAGGAGCGAGACATAGGAGGTCAGCGTGTCATTGTTGGTGGACGCCAGCCGTGTGAATATCAGCCGCGCCGCGGCGTTCTGGACCTCATGGGCGCGCGCGAGATATTCCTTCTGCTTCTGCCCGCCCGAGGCGGCGATGCGGTAGATCTCCCCGAGCGTCGGCCGGCGGCGCTGGAACGCGAGTAGCCCGGCCGCAACGAAAAGATCGATCCCGCCCTTCAAAAGACCTTGCACCCGGTCGTTGTCGTTCTGCAGGAAGAGCGTGGCCAAGAGCTGCAGCTCCATCTGTTGGCGGGCCGGGTCTTTAAGCTCATAGATGCGCAAGAGTGGATTGTAGCGATGCGTGCGCCTGTCCTCCCAATCCGTGGGCGCGAAGCGGAACACCGCGTCGCCCTGTGCCGCCCGGTGGCGGGCCGAGGCCTCGAAGCACTCGCCCTTCACATCCAGCACCACCGCTGAGCCCTGCCAGGTCAAGAGGTTCGGGATGACGAAGCCGGTGGTCTTGCCGCGCCCGGTCGGCGCCACAATGAGCGCGTGGGCGAAGGTCCGGGAGCAGAGAAAGGGCGCGCGGGAACCGGGCTTGCCCAACTTACCGATCACGAAACCTGTGCCGGGCGCGCCGAAGAAGCCGTTCCGCTTCATCTCGCGGCGGGTCTGCCAATGGGTGTAGCCGAAGCGGGTCAGGGCCGAGCCCGACATCGCAAGGCTCATCATGAGGCCCGCCACCCCGGCCCCGCCCATGATCAGGTTGATCAGGCGGAAGTCTTCGGAACGGGCGGCCCCGATGGCGCGGTAGTTCTGGGCGATATAGAAGAAGTCGATCTCGGCCCGGAAACCCAGGTCCCGGAACGTCACGACAGCCGAGGCGATGACATAGCCGATCGCGATGGCAACCAGTGTGACCAGCACGACGCCGAGAGCGAGGCGGCGCTTCCCCATGCCTCCCATCAGTGGGTCTCCCCGCGCTCGGTCTCACCGTCGACAAGATCGGCGCGGTGGAGCTCGAACTCGCGGTCGGCGATCTCCTCCACCACGGCGCGGGTCGCCTCGCTATTGGCGGTGGCCGCGTCCGACTGCAGGTAGGTCTTTGCGGCGTAGAGCCGGTCGAGACGGTCTTCGATCTGGGTCTTCAGCACGTCGGCATCCCCGTCTCGCAGGCGTTCGATCTGCGCCGCGTCGAGCTCGCGCTCGACGGCGTCGCGGTAGGCCAGTCGCTGACCGTCGTCCTGGAACGGCGACTGCAGATTGCCGGCCCGTTCATGGTCGACGACCCGCCGGATGTCCGGATCGGCAATTGGCGCGCCCTCGACAGCGTCCGCCTCGCGCGCGTCCGAAAGCCGCCCGTCGCGGAGGTCGAGCGCCACCTGCCGCAACTCGTTTTCGCGGCGGACCTGGTCGATGGCCTCGCTGTCGCGCAGCTCGATGACGGAAGCATAGGTCGCGCCAAGCCCGCGGGCGAGATGCGACGGCATATCGGGATAGCGCGTGCGGAACTCGTCCGTGACGGCATCCGCAACGGGGGTCCGCGCGTCGCGACCTTCCATGATCCGGTCAACCTCGCGGGTGATCTCGCGGGCCCGGGCCTCGTCGGTGATGTGCTCCCTGTAGGGCTCTGACCGGTCGATGACATCGCCCGGGCGCGCGAGCAGTTCGGGACGCGCATCGAGGTAGCCGCGCTGCTCCTCCTCGATCCGCCGCTCCGCCCGGGAGGCGATCTCCCACTCCCGCGCCTCTATTTGGTCCTCGGTCAAGCCTTCCGAACGCATGTCCTGGCGGATGGCGCGCTCCATGTCCTCAGTGGCGTCCCGATGATAATGGACCCTCTCCGTCACGGTGCGATCTTCCACGACACCGTCCTCACGCAAGACCCCTGCCCGCTCCAGCGCGACGCCGAGCTGGACATGGGCCCGGTTGAGGGTCTCGCGCGCCGTCTCCAGATCCGCGCGGCGCTCGAGGTTGAGACCGTCCCTCTCGGCCACCCGCGCCAGATCGTCAGCGATCCATTGCCGCTCGAGCGCCGCGTTCTGCGCGCCCGTCTCCATCCGCGCGACGACGACGGACGAACTGATGCCGGTTCCGCGCAGCGCGGTGTCGACCTGCGCCCGCACCTCGGGGTCGCGCAACCGGTCGAGCCGGGCCGCAGCGATATTGGTCTCGGAATAGACCCCGCCCTCCGAGGGCTTCTCGGTCAGTGTCACGGAGCGCAGCCCCAAGGGCTGCATATGCGCGAGCCGCGACTGGATCTCGTTGAGGCTGCGCTCGAGCCTCGGCCGTTCGGCCTCCGGCTTCGCATCAATCATGCCCTGGACGCGCGCGACCTGATCGGCATAACGGGTCTTCAGATCCTCGAACGATTGCTCCTCTGCCATGTAGACGCCTCCTTCCGACGTGAGTTTGCCGCCCTTCGCCAGAAGCTCTCCCGAGCGGAACAGCGCATCGGCAATATCTTCGCGGTTGTCCGCGGAGGCCTCGGCGGCAAGTGAGTGATAGATGATCCGGGTGTTGGCGATCTCTTCGAGAGCGCGATCCAAGTCTGCCCCGACCCGTGGCCGTGGTTCCGCGGCCCGCCCCTCAACCTTGGCCGCATAGACCTCCCGGGTTCTGGCTGGGTAGTGCACGACACCCCGATCGAGCCGCCGCGTGGCCTCGAGGCGCACCCCGAACCTCTCGGCTTCCTCGACCATGGCGAGGCGGAAATCGTCGTAGTTGAAGCGATGATCGCGCCCCAGAAAGAAGAACTCGCCCTCCTGCGAGCGGCGGTTCAAAACTATATGCGCGTGCGGATGGTCCCGGTCCTCATGCACGGCAATAATGTAGTCGAAATGCCCCTCGTCCGACTGGAAGAACCGCTCCGCGACACTGGCGGTGATGTCGCGCACATCCTCGCCCCGGGTGCCGATCGGGTAGGACATGAGCATATGCGTCGTCTGTCCGAGCTTGGGCTTGAACCCCGCACTCCAGCGCTTGGCAAAGCGCTCCGTCAGGTCCTTGATCTCCGACCCTTCGAGTTTCGTCTTCCCGTCCAGGAAGCCGCTCGAGTCGACGATATGCGAGGACTTCGTGGTGAGGTAATCGAGCTGGTTCGTGAGCTGAGACTTCGTATGGGTGCCCCCGCCCCGGATCGCCTTGAAGACCGCCGCACGATGCCCCGCCGCCGCCCGCACAAGCTGCTTCTGTCGCCCAGCCTGCAGCCCCTGCATCGAGCCCCGGATGCGGCTCCAACCATCCCGAAAGATCTCTCCGGTGACGTCATGGACGGCATCATTCAGCCGCATGGGCAAACTCCCTCAGCGCGGCGGTCGCGGATAGCTGTATGGCATCCCGACGACGGCGCAGCAGCAAGTCAATCTCGTCTGCGGAATCAAGGATGAACCGCGCCAGCCCACGCATCTGCGCGAGGCGCAGTTCGGACAACTCTGCGTTCGCTGCGGAGCCTTCGCCCTGCCCCGCCCGGCTGGCTTTCATAATCTGCTTGGCGATCTGCACGACGCCGTTGCCGACCTCGTGCAGGGAGGCCCGGTAACGCGCCATCTCAGCCGCCAGCTGCGCGTCCGGAACGAAGGTTCCGCCCGCCGCCTGGATCAGCCGCCGGACCCCCTCCGTGCGGGTCTCGATCCCCGCCGCGGCCAGGACCTCATCGAGCGCCACCAACTCCTCCGGGGTCAGTTTCACGGTCACTGCGGCCGTCGCCACGGCCGTATCACGCTGGCGTTCCGCGTCGGCTTTCAGCGTGTACTGCACCGCCCGGGGCGTGACCCCGAAGCGCTTCGCGAGCTTGGATGTCGAGACGCCGTCCCCGGCGGCGCGGACGAGCTCCGCGCGCTCCGTCTCTGTCAGTCTCCTAGTCCGGCTCATGCGAAGAAAGCCTCCCTATTTCCTGCCACCTTCATTCAAGGTCGCCCTCATCATACGTAACTATATGTCACGGTCAATGCAATATTATCGTAGGTTACCCCCAGGCGACCTTGAATTCCGCTTCTGGCCGAGCACCGCAGGTGCGAGGCCCGGCCCGAAGGGCCCAGCAACACCGACCTTCTCCAACCGCGCCTCGGCCGCCCGTTGTCATGCCCGCGCCCGAGGGTCTGGCCGAACACGCATGTGTTCGGACGGAAGCGAGGGGCGGCGCACAATCCCCCCGACTGGGCTGACGGACAGGGTCAAGGGCGGCCAGATTTGGCCCGCCAAATCTCTGCCGGAAAAACCGGCGGGCTTCAGCCCGGCTGTTATTCCGGATGGCCCCCTTGAGGCTGGCCGGCAGACCTGTTCCAGGCGATCTCTCATATCCCCCGCCAGGACCGCTTGCGGTCCTGGCACCTTCCCGGGGGCTCCGGTCGAAGGCAGGGGCTCCCGGCCTTGGCGCAGCCCTCCCTGGGACAGGGAAAGGGCCGCCCGTGGGCGGCCCTTCCTCGTGGGCGGATTACTCCTGCGGTTCCTTCGAGCTCGGCGGGAACATCACCAGCTCCTGGACCGCGACGGGGAAGTCGAGTTTGAGGCTGAAGAACTCCGAACCGTCCCCGTTGCGGGTGTTGCGGAACATCGCGCCGACGCGCTGGAAACGGGTGCGCTCCTGACCTTCGTTGTCGGTGAACTTGACGGGAACGGTGGCGACGTAGTGGTTGGTCATTTGGGTCTCTCCTTTTTGCGATGGGGATCACCCGGCACGGGGGACAAGGGAGGTCCGCAAATGCAAATGCGGAGGGTCCGCGCGCCCCACGCGTGGAAACCGTATTTGTGTTTGCCAGAGCGTGAGCGGAGGGCACGGACCGCCCGACCCCGTGCGATCCACATCTATGAGCAAAGAGGGGAGACCCAAATGTGCACCCCGCACCTCAGCCGCCATCGGTCCTGTCGAGTTATGTCAGACATGACCAGGTCCGCCCCCCCTCTCATCAAACGTGCCGACACGATGTTCCACCCACGCCCGATCGGCACGACCGCGATCGTCGGCCTCAAGCTCGACTTCCCCGTCGCCGGTCTGGCGATCCGGGGCGGTGATACAGCCGCAGGTCTGGCAGCAGAGTTGTCGGCCCGGACGGGTCGCCGTCATCGGGCGGCGCGGTCGTTGCGCTGCGCCCGCCCCAGCGATCTGCACCCGGACGGGCGGATCGCGGGGTTTCTGGCGCGCATGAGGGCAACCCCGCCGGCTGGCTCCGTCAGGAGACCGCCGCCGGGGTATGCCACTCAGCGTGGCCAGAGGCCTCGTGTTCCGGGTGGAGGCCGGCACGGCCGGAACCTGCGAGCGCGGTGACGGCGGTGCAACCGCCGGCAGGGGCCCGTCTTGACCGGCAACCGATCACCACCGACCATCACGTTATTTGCGTCTGACTGAGGGGCCACAGACAGTTAAATAGCGCAGCAGTCCCGCCCGGCCTTGGCCGGGCGGGACTGCTCTCGTGGACAGTGTCGCAGTCGTCGAGTGCGTGTAA
Source organism: Pseudodonghicola xiamenensis DSM 18339 (assembly GCF_000429365.1). Classification (GTDB taxonomy): domain Bacteria; phylum Pseudomonadota; class Alphaproteobacteria; order Rhodobacterales; family Rhodobacteraceae; genus Pseudodonghicola; species Pseudodonghicola xiamenensis. The sequence goes on from NZ_AUBS01000010.1 coordinate 90,172, forward strand.
GGTTTCGAGGGAGGGATCACCGGGCGACGGGGCCGCCCGATGAAAGGCTATCTTCAGGCGAAGAGAGACTCGCTGAGGTGCCCGCAATGCGCACAGACCTCGCGCCAGTGGAAGTTGACACTCCCGCCATCGATGGTCTCCCAATCGGTCCGCAACGCGTCTTTGCCGCAGGCGGTGCAGGGGACGACATGGCCGCCATTATCGTGATGGTCCTTCCCTGTGGCCGTTCCGGGCTGCGTGGTGCCCGTGCTGTCGCAATGTCGGCAAAGGTCGTCCTCGGTCTTGTTCTCGTCGGTCATGATCTCATTTCCAGATGTTCGGGGAACCACCACGTGAGTGTGGTGGCATGGCCGAATGCCCGGTTTCCGAAACTGTCAGGGTCAGGGACGGCGCAGCCGCCGGCTTGCCGGGCGCAAAAGTTTTCCGGGCGCATCGCTCACCACAGGAATGGCATCGAACACTGGACCGCCCTCTCCTCCCCGGCCCCCTCGCCGAAAAGTTTTGCGATCCTTGACGCGGGCGGGTTCGGGGGCCATCCGGAGGATATGCTTCCGCACTCATGTGTGTGTGATTGACGACAGGTTTGCCCGACGCGAGCAGGCAAAGGGTGCTGCCCGGACGCGGGAGACGGATGGAGCGGCGGGATCGTTTTGGCCCAAAGCCAAAACAGACCAGAGCGCAATCCGACGGAGCCGCCGGGGAGCGACCTGCTCGCGAGACGGGCAAACCGGATCCTCAGGTGCCACGCCGCGGTGAGGCCGAATGGCCGAATGCGCGATCGGCTACGGGCCGATATCTCCACCGCGACTTGGCTTACCGTACGGAGGAGGCCGTCAGTGTGCGGATAGGCCCGTGAAAACGAGACAAAAGGGCCGCCCGAAGGCGACCCTCTCTCTTTCACTCGTCTGCCGTCTTCTTCGCCGGATCGGCGACCCGCATGACGGTGAGCCCTTTCGCCACGGCCTTCTGCCCGAGGTTCAGCGCGACCCCGTTGCCTCCGAAGAGCACAACTCCCGTCGCAGCAAACTTGTCGTCCAGCATCTCATCGTTGCATTTGAAGGGTGCCGCCCGCCCATGCGCGGACCAGCGCGGATCGAAGCGCGCCTGCGCGACGCCGCGCGCCCGAGCCCACCGGGCGGCGATCATCTCGGCCCCGTGCTTGCCACCCTTATGGCAGAGGAAGATCTCCTGGTTGCGGTTCTGCCGGATGCGCTCGCGAACCTTGTCGAGTGTCGAGAAGATGACGTCGATATCGGTCCAGTCGGTCGCCCCCGACACGATCAGGGGAACCCCCTCGACCTTCGACTTCGCGGCTGTCTCGCGATCATGCTGTTCCAGCAACTGCCGGGCCTCGAAGACCGCTCCAGTCTCCTGTGCGCGAGCGCTGGCCCGCGATCCCGCGGCTGGGATGAAGACGTGGCCGGTCTCGACCTCGTAGCATTCCGCCGCCGCCTCGCTCATCACCTCGATGGCCCCGACGATCTCGCGGACCTGCAGGAAGCGGGCCTGCGCCTCTTCGAGCGCGGTCTCGGCGATCTCCGACCCGTCATGGGATTTTGCCAGGGCGCCGATCTTGTCAGCGGTGCGGTCAAGCTCCTTGCCCAGAGCGATCTTGCGGCGCTGCAGAATCGTGGCGACCCCGTGCGCGAGCGGTTCGATCTCGGTCTCGAGACCGGTGCCGCGCAGCTGGCCAAGCAGGGCCTCGAAAGTCTCGCGGACGATGCTATCGGTCAGGACGTGATCCTCGGGGATGGGCAGCTCCGCGTCTTTCTCTGTCAGGCCGAAAAGTTCGATGGTCTCGTAGGTGTTCGTGTTCTCGTAAGTCATGTTGGTGTCTCCAGATGTTCGGGGAACCACCACGTGAGTGTGGTGGCATGGCCGTACGTCTGGTTCACCGAATCTGTCCGGGTCAGGGACGGCGAAGCCGCCGGCATGCCGGGCGCAAAAGTTTTCCGGGCGCATCGCCCACCACAGGCGCGTCATCGAACACTGGACAGCCCTCTTCACCCCCGCCGGCCTCGCCGAAAAGTTTTGCGATCCTTGAGGCGGGCTGATTTGGGGGCCATCCGGAGGATATGCTTCCGCACTCATGTGTGTGTGTTTTGACGGTAGGTTTGCCCGACCCGAGCAGGCAAAGGGCGCGACCGGACGCGGGAGACGGATGGAGCGGCAGGATCGTTTTGGCCTCGGGCCAAAACAGACCGGAGCGCAGTCCGGCGGAGCGGCCGGGGAGCGACGCGCTCGCGAGACGGGCAAACCGGGACGCCGGGTGCTACGCCGCGGTGAGGCCGCATGGCCGAATGCGCGACGGACCGAAGGGCCGTTCTCCCCTGTGACACGCGCAGCCGAGCGGGGGAGGCCGTCAGGCAGTGGGTACTTCGGGCCAATTGATGCGATAAGGGTCTGAGTGTGATACGCCCGGTAGAGTGTGGACCCAGCTGCAGAGGAGGCGGAAATTGAAATATCTGATCCCGATCGTCGTGATCCTGCTGACATCACCAGCCATCGCGCAGGTGCAGATCCGGGACGCGGACACCATCGTCGTCTCCGGCACACCTGTGCGTCTGAATGGCGTCGATGCGCCCGAACTCGGGACACGGGCGGGCCAGGACGCCAGGCGCTGGATGGTGAACTATCTCCATGGCCGTTCGATAGAATGCGAACTCAACGGCGAGCGGACCCATGACCGATGGGTGGGCATTTGTTACGCCGATGGTGAGGACATCGGCGCCGCGCTGATCGCGGCCGGTCACGCGCTCGACTGTCGGAGATATTCCGAGGGTAGGTATGCCCATCTTGAGACGCCGGCGGCACGGTCGCGGACAAGGCGGGCAAGTTACTGCTAGCCATACGACTGACAGGGTGTCGAATGTCGAGGGAAAGCGACTCGAACTCTCGCGTTTTCTGAGATCTGTCGGGAAGATGTGTCGCGCAACCTCGACTCTACCGCCAAGCATTTCCAACCCAGACCGGACCTTGGGTGCGATCTACACGAAGGTAGGCAGAGCGGTCGTTGATGTTGTTCCGGACGATGTCCGCTCTGGTGATCTCGTGTCTGTCGGGTGCTTCAATCAAACGATTTGGAAAGTTCCCGTGTCTTTGAACGACTGCCAGTGCGAAAAAGTAGGGTACTCGGTCGCGACGAAACTATCGCGATCAATTTCCTCGTAGCGAACAAACCTGATTTTTGATACCTCGGCTCCGTCAGGTGCATAGTCGGAGTTTGCAAGATAGCCATGCGCAAGCAGAGAGATGTTTTGCAGTTGGTCCCCATTGGGATAAGTGTGCTGCTCAATGTTTGGGTCTGACGACAAGCCGAATGGTGTTACCCGCTCCAAAGACGCATTTGCTTCTTCCATAGCTTCGCGAAAAACAACATCCATCAAGGACTCTCCAAGTTCCATCGAACCGCCCGGTAGCCCCCAGTGACCGCTGTCTGTCCGCTTGATGATCAAGAACCTGCCCATGTCATCTTCGATCAAGACACGCGCACCGACTGCCAAGAGCCGCCTGTTTCCAACCAAGGCGCGCAATTGCCCCAAATAGCTCTCGGAAAACTGCAATGAAAACTCCATCTTGAAACAAAGACAATATGAGAACACGAACAGGCCTCGCCTTGCCGACATTCGTATAGGTGGCAGTGTTGGTCAAGAAGGGCTCAATCCGAACCTTCGCCGCACGCTGCATGAACGGCAGCTTCAATTTGCTACATGCGGTCTGGGTCAGAGACATGACAGGAAAATCGGTCTTGCCTGACATCCGACGCAAGGGCGCATCGCAAGGTGCTTCAACGCTGGCCTAGTCGGACATCATCCCTGCCGCCCGCATACTGAAGGCGTTCTTCTCCCGCCCGAAACCGACGATGATGTGATCGTGGACAACAATCTCCATCACCTTGCAGGCCTCCACGATCTTTCGGGTGAGATCGATGTCGGTCTGGCTCGGTTGGGGATCGCCGGAGGGGTGGTTGTGGCAGAGGATGAGAGCGGAGGCGTCGAGAACCAGGGCGGAGCGGAGCACCTCGCTGACATAGACCGGCACATGATCGATGCTGCCACGTGTCATGACCCTGTCGCGGATCAGCCTGTTCTTCCGGTCCAGAAGCAGCACCCGAAACACCTCGACCCGTTCATGAACGGCGTTGAGAGCCAGGTAATCGGTCAGCATGGCCCAGGACTGCAGTGCAACGGTCGAGCGGGCATGCCTGCGCAGGATGGTGCGGGCGGCGTCGAGGGTCGCGATCTCGGTTTCGGAGAAACCGGATGCGCCTCGTTCGGAGATCTCTTTGGGGTCATGCTGTATCATGTCGTTTCCAATCGTTTGGGGGGTGTCGCGGAGGGCGCTGCTCAGATCATGCCTGCGATGACGAGGCCGGATTTCATGGAAGGGCGACCGCAGGCCTCACAGAAGCCGGCGCGCTGGTCGGGTTCGAGATCGGCGGTGTGATCGCAATCGGGCGCCATGCAGATCGCGGGTACGACGCCGCCCTGCGCATAGTCCTCCAGGAAGTCCACGATCTCGGTGTAGCCTTCCGTCTCGGCGAGCGTGACCAGCTTGGGATGGATGAGATTGAACATGCGTCTAGTCCTACTGATGGGGTGAAACGAAAAGAGGGGAGCCGCATCACTGCGGCTCCCCTCACGGGACCTGCCTCTTGGGGACAGGAGGCGCGGGCCGGTCGGAGACAGGACCGGCATCGCCCCGTCAGGCCGTTTTGGGAGGAGGATCAGACCTGCACGGGCGAAAGCGCCCCGGTTGCCCGGGGCGCCAGTTCTGTAGCAGTCGCTACCTGTCAGCCGACCAGGGCGAGCCCGGCGTTGTCCGACCGGTCCTGGCCGGCGCTCTCGACGAAGGGAATGATCGAGAAGGTCTTGCCGCCCCGCTGCTCCTCGTTCTGCACGGCGTTGACCCGCAGATCGCCGTCGGGCGTGTTGATGAGGAGCGAGACGTAGTCGTTGCCGGTCCGGTTGCTCTTCGCCATCCAGGCCGAACCGACGCGGATCGGATGGCCCTTCGGCGAGCTGACCTCGATCCGGTAATCGGGATGGGTCTCCTCGGTCTTGAAAGCGTTCTCGATGAGCATGAAGTCGAGGTCGAACATCATGTTGGCGATGTAGCCGGCGAAGGCGTTGTCGGCATCCATCGCGGTCAGCTCGCCCGAGATCGAGCCGGACTTCATCGCACCGTTCGAGACCAGCGGGATGATCTCGAATTCGTGGGTCTCTGCTTCGCGGGCTTCCTTGGTCTGCACGGCATTGACCCGGAAGGGTCCAAGGCCGACATCGATCTGCATCGAGATGTAATGGTTACCGGTGGTATTGCCGGTCTCGTTCCAGGCCGTGCCGATGCGCACCTTCCGGCCGGATTTGTTCACCGCCGTCACGTCATAGTCCGGGCTCCGTTCGGACATCTTCGTCCGCGCCTCGAGTGCGATCGCGATATCGAACCGGGTCGAGTGGATCATGCCGGAATAGGCGGTTACTGCGGTCTCGGCGTTTTTCGTCAGGGTTCCTGCGAACATGGGTCTTCTCCTTGGGTTTGCCGCTGCCCGGCACTTGGCCAGAGCACACGGGATTGATTTTCGACCCCTCATGGGATCGCAAAACCACAAAGCCCTCTTTCCTTTCTCTCCCGCCTGTCAGCCCGACCCGGCGCCGGAACGGGTGTCAGACGTCGCCCCGCGCACCACCCTCCCCTGCTCTGCCGCTACATCTAGGCGCGGTTCCAATATGAAGAAGTCGGCCTCGGCCCCGTTCAGCCGTTTGCCACTCCGGTCGGTCAGACCGATGGTGCTTCCGTTCCGCACAAAGGTGATGAGGTATTGGCCGAGGCCGTCCCGATGCACCCGGTAGCCCTCGTTCACCCAATGGACGGATTTGCCGGCATCCACGGCGAGCTTGATCTCCGCGACGTTCATCTGGATCTCCATTTCAGTGTTGGCGTCGGAAACAAGAGAGGCCCGATCCGCGGATCGGGCCTCTGCACACCCGCATTCGATCTACCAGTCGAAGACCTCGAGATAGGGCACCGGCGGGACATCCCGATCGAAGAGAACGTAGTCGCACCCCGCATCCATCGCCAAGGCCATGACGGTCTTGAAGGCGTCACAGTCGACGCCTTCCGGCATGTCGGCGAGGGTTTCAGGGACGGAGAACAGCCAGCCATACTCGTTCCGCATAGACGGCGATTTGGCGAAGAACCCGTTCTCGATGGCCTGGACGGTTTGTTCAGGCAGATGTGCGGTGCTGCAATCGTAGAACCTGCGGACGTTGCGCATCATGATCCCCTCGCCTCCATCCAGTCCTTGAGGCCGAGGATCGTTTTGCCGGTGGCCACCTCGCCCAGCCATGTCGTCCGTGGATCGCCGACGGTATCTTGTGCCTGCCGGTAGATATGCCCGTTGGCCATCCAGGGCTCGGGCTGGATCCGTCCGAGCCAGTCGGCGAGGCTCGGGATGCGGCCCTGACAGTCTTCGCGGACATGCTGCTCGCCGATCCAGCGGATGGGAATTTCACGCCCCGCCGCGTTGGTGAGCGAAAGCCCGAAGACCCGTTCGGCCTCGAAGATACCTTGCGTGTGATGGCGCAGAGCACGGTGGGTGAAGATGGCGAGATGCTCCTTTGAGGCATCGAACCAGTCGTGAACGGCCTGATAGTCGGATGGCGTTCCGCCATACTTCCGGGCGGAACTTTCGGCATGATGGAGGGGATGGGCCATGTCACAGGCCCTCATCGAAACTGTGGGAGCATTCAACGTAGCGGTCGGCATGATCGAGGGTGATGCTGTCGGCGATGACATCCCAGGTCAGCGTGCCATAGCCGCCCTCGTTGTTCTCGAAGCCGGGATGCTGGTGATAGGCGACGGACCAGGCGAAGTCGCCGAGCTTCGTGGAGAGATCGTCGGGGAGCGTAATGCCGACCGGCTGCACCGTCACGTCTTCGATATTCCCGGAATCGCCGTAGCCCTCGTATTCGGCGGTGACCTCGGTGATGCCGAGGCCTCGCAATTGCGGGAGCAGCTCGTTTCGGGTGGCCTTGTTGGCGGCTTCGCGCTCGGCCTGCCATCTTGCCATCGTCTCGGCAAAGGTGGTCTCGGAGTTGGTCATGGGTCTCGTCCTCTTGTCTGGGATTGGGGAAGGTGCCGAGGGGTCCAGAGACCCGCCACGGCGGCGGAACGCGAGGGGGCAAAGCACCCTTCCACGTTCCCCCGACCGAAAGCCCGCTTTTCCTTTCAGGCGGCTCGCTCCGCCGCCGTTTGAGACCCTTCCCCCACAATCCGGGCCAGGATGGCGGCGGTATCGACGCCCTCCCCGTGGGGCACGAAGACCCGAAGCTGGAAGGCGATGATCTCGGTGAAACACCCGACCGCCTTCAGACCCTCGATGGCACCCTTATCGGCCCCGTCGATCTCGAGGCGGGCCGCGCCCGCGACGCGGCGGCGGGTGAGCGTGAGACCCCGGCCCAGATCGACCGGCGCGGTGGACCCGAGTGCGGCCGTCAGCATCTCATGCGAGGTTTTCGGGGTACCGGCCATGAAGCGGGCTCGCAGTGCTGCGGCGCCGTCCTCGCTGACGGTCCGGCCGATCATGCTTGCCTGCCCCTCCGGCGTAACGCGGTAAATGCGCTCGTTGCCCGAGGGGATGTCCTTCCAGATCGGCAGCAGCAGCCCGGTCAGCAGGTAAAGCTTCGTCGTCGTCACCTTGGGCAGGCCATCGGCCTCCTCGTCCCAAAGGCGGCGGAACTCGGGCTTTTCGATCTCCTCCCAGGCGGAGGCCTGGAACTTCCCTTCCTCGACATAGGTGGACCCGCTCGGCCGGATCACCTTACGCATGAGCGTGACGATCTCCTCGTCATACATCTGCATCGGACGCGACGAGATCAGTGCCGCGCGACCCGACGCACAGTTGATCATTGGCAGCTTGTCGGGGTTCCGGTCCAAAGCTTCTTCTGCCGAGAGCACATGGACTGGGTCGGTCACCTCGAGTCCGACGATCCGTGTCACCGCCCCGGAACGCGGACAGGTCCAGAGATCCTCCACCGAGACCTGTTCGATCCTCTCGCCACGCAACGTCTCGACGCCGAGATCGAGCGTGCCAGCGGCCCGCGCCCGCTCGGTCTGATCGGCGATCCGGCTCATGAACTCGGCGAAGAGCGCGTTCTGCATGTGGATCGGCAGGGCCAGCACCCGGTTGAGGAAGCGCTGGATTGGTGGAAGCTCTTCGAGCAGCACTCCGTCCTGATCGATCAGCCAGAGCGTGGTCCAATCCGTAAACTGCTCATAGCTCATCGCCCCGGCTCGCCCGGCGGCGAGATCGGCATAGTAGCCCCGGAGCGCACCTCTGGCGATCGGGCTCTCGAGATTGTCCTCCTCCCGGAACATGCCCTGTGAGCCGGTCTCGCGCTGGCCCTTGGTGAGGGCGCCCAGCTGATCGAGCCGCCGGGCGATCGTCGAGGTGAAGCGTTTCTCACCGTGCACATCCGAAGTGCAGACCCGGAAGAAGGGTGCTGACACTTGGGCCGAACGATGCGTGCGGCCTAGCCCCTGGATCGCGGCGTCTGCCCGCCAACCGGGCTCCAGCAGGTAGTGCCGTCGCCGTTTCTGGTTCTTGGCCGTTTGAGCGGCATGATAGGACCGGCCCGTCCCGCCGGCATCGGAGAAGATCAGGATATCCTTCTCGCCATCCATGAAGGCCCGGGTTTCCGAAGAATTGCTGCTGGCGGAGCGTTTCTCGATGAAGAGTGCTCCGTCCTGCGACTTCAGGGGGCGGATGGAGCGCCCGGTCACCTCGGCCACGGCCTCATCCCCGAAGGCCCAGAGGATCTGGTCGAGCGCCGCGGGGATCGGCGCCAGGGACATCAACTCCATCATTGCCGCATCGCGCAAGGCCTCGGCCTCGCGCGAGACCACCAGGGCGCCATTCGCATCCCGTAGCGGTTCGGCAACCATGTTCCCGTCGATCTCGACCAGCTTCTGGGCGTGGATCGGGAAAGCCTGTTCGAGGTAAGAGAGCACGTAGTCGCGGGGCGTCAGCGCACCTTCCACGAGCTCGTCTTCCGGGTCCATCGCCTCGAGCCGCCGCTTCAACAGGCTCTCGCCCGTGGAGACCACCTGGATGACGCAGGCAAATCCCTCGGCCAAATCATTTTCAATGGCACGGATAACGGTCGGGGCCTTCATGCCCATCAGAAGGTGGTTGAAGAAACGCTGTTTGGTGCTTTCGAAACGGGACTTGGCCGAGGCCTTGGCGGCGGAGGCGTTGGTCTGGCCGGAGGCATCATTGACGCCGGTCGCGGTCAACGCCGCCTCGAGATTGCGATGGATCGTCCGGAACGCGCCCGCATAGGCGTCGTAAATCTCGATCTGGGCGGGTGTCAGCGCATGCTCGAGCACGTCATATTCAACCCCATCGAAACTGAGCGCCCGCGCAGTGTAGAAGCCGAGCGTCTTCAGATCCCGGGCCACCACCTCCATCGCCGCCACGCCGCCGGCCTCCATCGCCGAGACAAAGCTTTCACGGCTCGGGAAGGGGTATCCGGGGCCCTGGCCCCAGAGACCGAGCCGGGAGGCATAGGCCAGGTTCTGCACGCTGGTGGCGCCCGTTGCCGAGACATAGAAGACCCGGGCACGAGGTGCGGCGAGCTGCAGGCGCAGTCCGGCGAGACCCTGCTGGGAAGGCTTCGCCCCCCTGCCCGCGTCGGACCCGGCCGCATTCTGCATGGCATGGGCCTCGTCAAAAGCCAGTATGCCGTCGAACGTGTCACCCATCCAGTCGAGAACCTGGCTGAGCCGGGTCGTCCCGCATTTGCCCGCCGAGCGCAGCGTTGCATAGGTCACGAAAAGGATGCCGTCGCCCATCGAAATGGGCTGATCTGGCTTCCATTTGGAGAGCGGCTGGATGTCGGCGGGCGAGCCGCCGAGGTCGGTCCAATCGCGGATCGCGTCCTCGATGAGCGTGGCGGACTTGGAAATCCAGACCGCCTTGCGGCGCCCCGCGAGCCAGTTCACCAGGATGAGCCCGGCGCATTCGCGGCCCTTGCCGCAGCCGGTGCCGTCGCCGAGGAAATACCCGAGGCGATAGGCGAGGGCCTCCGGATCATCGTCGGAGCGGGTCATCCGAGTCTGGTCCTCGTCGATGGTGAATTTCCCCGGCAGGTCACGCGCGTGGGCATCATTCGCCATGAGGATGGTCTCGAGTTGGGCCTCTGAGAGATGACCCCCCTCGATCAGGCGGCCGGGCAGGCGCAGATCGGCGGCGGCTTCGTTCGACGGGATCGAGGGTGCGACCGAGGCCATGGCGATACTTTCGACCAGAGGCGTGGGATGTTCCTGGGCCCCCGTGATCTCGATCCGCTGCGGACGGTAGCGGGCATAGATATCGGAGACCGGGGTGTTCTCGCGAGGCGTAGCGAGGCAGGTGAAGGCCAGCGGGACGGTGGCATGGGATTTGGATTTGGCAGACGCCGCCTGGGCGATTGGGCGTTTACGTGCAATAGGGACACCCACCCGGCGCGACACACGCCGTGCCTGCGCACTGGTCTCGACAAGAGAGGCAGCCGGTCGAGCCGCGGCGACGTCATCGACGATCTGGCGCGCCGCATCCAAATCGCAGGCCGCTGTGCGGACGAATTCGACCTCTTCCTGCACCTTGTCGAAGACCATCAGCTGGGTTTCGACGGTGGTGCCGAGTTTGCGGTAAACGTGGCCCGGAATAGTGAGCGCGAGACGGGGCTTTGCGATGGCCGAGGCCCGTGCCCAATGGGCCGCGTCTCGTTTCGGCGTGAAGCCCATCGGCATGATCGCCGCGAGACGTCCGCCGGGTGCCAGCCGTTTGGCAGCGCCGATCAGATGTTTCGCCGCAATGTGCTTGTCGCGCGACCGATCGACCGATGAGGCGAAGGGCGGATTCATCACGATGACACCGGGAAGGTCGGGCACCGTCAGGAGATCATCAATATGTTCGGCGTCAAAGCCGGACACCTCGCCCCCGAACACCGCCTCGAGAAGCGCCCGACGGAAGGGATCGATCTCGTTCAGCATCGGTTTGCCACCCGCGCAAACTGCAAAACCAGCCAGCGCGCCGATCCCGGCCGAAGGTTCCAGAAAGATTTCGCCGGGACGGATGGCCGCGGCACGCGTGACCAGCGCCGCATAGGGCAGCGGCGTCGAGAACTGTTGCAGGCGGATCTGCTGCTCGGAGCGCCGCGTCTCCGTCAGAAGCCGTGAGGAGAGCAATCTGGCCATCGCAAGCGCGTCCGAACTGCTGTCCCGCACAAGCTGCATGACCGCGGCGGCCTGCATCAGGTCATAGGCCATGCGCCAGAACCACGCGCCGCCGGCATCGCTGCCACCGAAAGTCTCGCGCATGATCCGGGCGAGCGATGAGCTCTTGAGCGGTTGCTTCTCAATCTCGCTGCCGATCAGGCGAATGGCCTGAAGAAGGTGAGGTTTCGATGGGAAATCGCGTGCGAGTACCGGGCTTCGGTTGTCCATATCGTCTGTCCTTTGAGTCAGGTTGTGGGTTCGACAGGACAGAAAGCCGCCTCTGCGCTTTCGTCTGCGCGGAGGCGGCTCAAGGCTGGACAGATGGCGACGCTGCCGGCGGTCAGGAACCGTTCCCGGCGAAAAACTCGGCCAGAACCGGACTCGCCTCACTCTTCGCCGAGCCGAGGAGCTCGGACCCGGCGAGCGAGGCTTTCGACAGACGCACGAGGACGCCTGTCTCCTCGATGCGGTAGCAGCGACGCTTTTGCTCTCCGCGCCGGTAATGGGTGGCGGTCACGATCTGGCAGGTGCTGCCATCGGTCAGCGTCACTGGCGCAGCCAGTTTGATCTTGTCGCCCTCGTCGTAGGCCGGGATCGCCGCCCAGTCGCGGCAGCGCTGACGCCAGGCATGGGCATAGCTGTCGGGATCCTTCAACTCGGAGAGCAATGCCAGAAGGCTGAGCGGCGCGCGCGACTCCACGGGCCCGGCGCTCTCCTCCATGTCCTTGTAGCCCCAGCAGCCCTCGTCATAGCGGGTGAGGAAGACGGCGCCGAAGGTGATCGACCCGTCGGCATCGGTCACGTAGGTTCTGTCTTCAACCGGCCCGCCATCGATGTTGGTGAGCCTCAAAGCTGCATACCAGGTCGAGCCGACCTTGCAGGCCTTGAGCAACAATGTCTTGCGGGTATCCGTCTCGAAGGTGCAGAGCCGGGCGATTTCAGCTTTTTCGTCCGCGTAAGTTTTCACGCGGCGATCAGTATAGAAGACCCAGCCCACTATGCCGCCCTCCGGTCATCGATCTCGATGAGCGCGTCGAGCGGCACCCGGTAGGGCAGCATCTCGTCGAAATCCTCGCAATTGCCGTGGTTCTGCACGATGGCATAGGTGTCGGTGGCGTCCCTGAGGATCACCCGGAATGTTCCACCGAGGCCGGAGGGAACATCATAGGTGCCGCCGATCAGATAATCGGCGGCGCGGCGCAGGAAGACGCGGATCGTGTGGCCATCGGTCGCCAGCCGAATGGTGTCATGACCACGGTCGATGAGCATTTGCACATCATCGAGAATGTCGGTGTAGAACTGGCCGGTCAGATCGCGAAACGCCGCCTGCCGGGCCGCCATCCAATCCGGGTCCCGGAACGGGTTGATGCCCTCGGCAAAAGCGTAGGAGGGATCGGCTTGCGCCGTTGTGACGATCCGCGTCGTCGAACCATCGATGCCGTTCGAGCGCAGATGGACGCCATTGCCGACGATCAGGATCAGGGCGGGTTTGCCGACCGGCCCGTTCCAGTTGGGAAGGAAGGTGGAACAGCCGCGCGCATGCGCGATCTGGGCCGCGACGCTCGCCGCGGTGAAGCTAAGAAGGGACATGGGATTTACCTGTAAGATGGAGGGAGGGGTGCGACCCGCGCCTACGTTTCGGAGCGGGCCACCTGTAGGGTCAGGCCGCTTCTGCGACTTCGGTTTCGTCTTCGGGTGTCTCGGCCTCGCTGGCATCAACCGGCTCGACACCTGCCGTCTGCATCATCGGCGGGCACCAGGCCGCGACCGCCGCGCGCTGCGCCTCCGTCAGCGTGGCGAAAGGCTCCGCAAAGAGCTTTTCGCAGAATTCGACGACTTGCTTCTTGGTCGAGGAGGCCAATGTCACCGCCTCCTGTGCGAGCCCCAACTCCTCACCGAGAATCTTCAGGAGCCAAGCCTTCTTGAAGCGGTTGAAGAGTGCAGCGTTCGGTGTCCAATGCGCCCGGATGTCCGGCATGATCTCCACCTCGAAATCGTACATCAGGCTGTCGCGCTGCCGGTCCCGTGCGAAGCAGGACTGCGTGGTCGCCGCCGTGGCATAGGCCACGAGTTTGGCCTTCTCGCCCGCATCGAGCGTCCGGAAGAGCGCGAACTGGTCGGCAGGGGATTTCGCGTCATCGGCCCAGGAGAGGTCGAGTGCGTCATGGGCCTCGGCCACCTGCTCAAGCGAGGTGCCGTCGATCTCGTCCATCTTGGCGTGGGTGCGATACTCCTGGCGGGCATCGACCTTGATCGCCTGGGTCACACCCATGCCGCTGGTCAGCACATCGGTGACCAGCTTGAAGAGCGTCAGATCAAGCGTCGCCTCCGGATGCATCGCCATGGCCGCACCGAGTGCCATTGCCCGCTCGGTTTTGAGATCTTCGGTCAGGGAAGCCGGATAGCTGATCTCGTCGCTTTCGGCCGCGCCCGTCGCCCCTTGTGTCCCAGAGGTCTTGCCGGAGCTTTCGATCTTGTCCTCGGGGCGGACGAGACCGACATGGAGGCTCACCTGCCCGTTCGACCAGGAGGCGATCACGCCGGAGCGGGCCAGATCGTCCGCGCTATAAGCCTCTTGCAATGCGCGCGCTTCGGCTTCCAACTCGTCGACCCTCTCGTAGAGCGCCTCATAGGCGTCTTCCTCGAGGCTCTCGTCCTCCATCTCGCGCTCGAGCTGTTCGAGCTCGGCGGTGATCGCCTCGATGCGCTTCTGGCCCTTCGCGTCGGGCTCGACTGCCCCCGGATAGACGCGGCCGTACTCTGCCATCGCGGCATAGTCGTAACGGGTCACGGCATCGGCCCAGGCAAAGCCCATCTCAGCCCGTGCCTCTTCGGCCGCGGCGGTCAGCTTCTCAAGCAGGATGATTTCGACCAGTTCGGCATCTTCAAGCACGGAATGCTCTTCGAGCAGATCGGCCGCGATGGCTCCGCCCCGCGCCTCGTAAACTTTGCGCACGAAGGCCCCGATATCGTCGCTGACTTGGACGCCGCGGGACTTCAGTGCGTTGCGGACCGTGTAGGCCTGCAGATAGGCATCTTCCTTGGTCAGTGCCTCGAAGACTTCCTTCTGAACCTCCTGGCTCGGGTGATCGGCGAAGGCTTTCATCGTGTCGAGGGTGATCGCCTTCGCGCGCGCCGCGGCACGGATGTCGGGATGGATGAGCCCGTAACGCAGACGGCCTTTGACGGCCGCCACGGTCGTGCCGAAGGTCTTGGCGATGGTTTCGGGGGTCTGGCCGTCGACCTCCATCATCCGGGCGAAGGCCTCGAACTCGTCGATGGCGTTCATCGGGGCCTGGGTGATGTTCTCGGCGAACGAAAGCGCCGTGGTCACGTCGCAATCATCGGGAACCAGGCGGCAGTCGATTTTGGTGCGTTTGGTGAAGCCCTTGACGGATTTGTCGGCCGCGAGTTCCAGTAGGGCCGCATGGCGACGGCCACCGGCGAGCACGCCGTATTTGCCATCGATCCTTTGCACCAAAAGCGGCTGCAGAAGACCCAGCACGGCGATGCTGGCTTTCAAATGCGCGATATTCTCGGAAGTGTAGCTCTCCGGCGAATTGCTTCGCACATTCGCGGGATGGGCCACGAGATCGCTGATGGCGATCGTGGTAGGTTGCAGGGCTTGTGTCATGGGACGTCCTTCTCGATGTGTTTGAGAGAGTCGCGCAAAACTTCACGTGACCAATCTCCGGATCCGGAGATCAAAAACACGAAAAGCCCGCTTTCCCTTTTGGGGTCAGCGGGCCGGACAGTGTTGAAGGTTGGAAATGTGCCCTGCCCTACCAGTCACGCGCCATCATGACAGTCAGCACGCGCATGGTGGTCTCAGGGTTCTCGGGCGTCTCCGCGCCATAGCGGAAATCGGAGCTGGCCTCGTAGAGGTCGACTTTCCAGAACACAGTCTCCCCCCGGATCGTCACTGCCCCGAAATCATGCCAACCCTCGGGATCGTTCTCGGGCTCGAATGAATCGAAGCCACCTGTGGCCTGAACGGCTTCTGTTACGAAACCATCGCCGGCCTCGATCAACGATTGGGTGACAACGAGACGACCCTGGATCGGCTGATCTGGGGTGATGCCCAGACAGGCAAACCTGCGGAAGGCATCGTTCTGGGCGGCGATGAAGGTTGCGTTCGGTCGGGGAGAATTTGCGGGTTCGGGATGGCTCATGGGTCTGTCCTTTCGGGATGTGTTGAAACCACCAAACCCAAAGCCAGCTTTTCCTTTCACCACGCCTTGCCAGCCGGAACAGTACCGGACTTCACGCGGCCTGCTCTCCTTGCCCGGCCTCAGACGCGGTGACGAGATAGTCGCAGGCCCGCTGCGCGTCCGCCGCATGTTTGAAGATCGCCCGCTTGTCCGAGCGGAGCACGCGGACCCAGTTGTCGAGATAGGCCGCGTTCAGCTCCAGCGTATGCGCGGAGAACCCCAGCTTCTGACCCAAAAACACCGTGCAAAGCTCGGCAATATATCCTGACAGTCCAGCCCCATTCTGAAATTTTCCGGCAATGAGAACGGTTTTGGTCATGCCGCTACCTCCTCTGCATGGGGCTGCTGCGCATGCATCCAGTCGGCCGCCTGCTGCGCCTTGCTGGCGGCGGTGAAGATGGCCTTGGGGTCGTCTTTTAGGACCTTGAGCCACGAGGCAATATAGGCGGCATGATCGGGGCGCGGATGGTGGGCGATCCCGAGGTCTGCCAAGACGAGCCCGCTGAGAATTTCCACACAGCATTCTTCGGCGGCATAGGCGGCCGAACCAAAGCGACCGGAAAGATCGCGGTCGAGCCTGTGCTTTGCGCCACTGGCGTGACCGTTCTCGTGTAGCCAGACACCGTAGAATGACGCGGCATCGCGAAACGAAGTGAACTGCGGCATGAACACGGTGTCGGCCGACGGGCGGTAATAGGCTTCCGATCCACCGAACTCCGTCTTGACGCCCAAGTTTGTGATGAACGCTTCCGCATGGGCAAGGCGTTCAGCCTCGGGCAGCACAGGGGTCGCCGGGCGCTCGTACCCGTCCACCTGAGCGATATTGAAGACAGAAAATGCGCGGGCGAACATCCGTCGATGCCCGTCATCATCGTCATCGTCGTCGGCCTGCTGGGAAACCTTGATCTCCCTCCACAAGACGACCGTGGTGGAGCGTTCTCCTTTACGCACCTGCGCGCCAGCATCCTGCCATTGCTTGTACGTTCCCCAGATACCGTCGCCATATCCGGCGGCAAAGCCCGTGGCCCAGAGCGCCAACGTGTTTATGCCGCGATAGCGCTTGCCGGATGAAACGTTGGTCGGACGCGCTATGCTGCTCCCGTTGTGGAACCAGGGCGCACGCCAGTCGCCGGCGCCGGCCTCGATGGCGGCGATGATCTCGGTGGTGATACGATTATAAACATCGGCGCGCCCGGCCGATGAGGAAGATCGGGACATGACAGGTCTCCAGGACGGGCGGAGCAGGCCTCTCCCGCTCTCCTCATCCCGTCACTCACCCCGATCCCAAGCTTCCTCTCCCTTTACCGCCGCCCGAACGGGCGGCGTCGCGCCCTCGGGCGCGATCCGGGCCAGCACACCCTCGATCCGGTCAACCTCCTGCTGGAGCGCGGTCCGCTGCAATCCGGGCAACCGCTTCTCGCGCAGCAACATGCGTGCCTCATCGGCACTCCGCTCCCAGACGGGCCTGTGATGTTCCGCGATGCAGGCGTTCGGGCAGCGGGTCGGTTCACAAAGTGCTGTCAATGGGCGGTCTGCCGCGGCATCTGTCACGCGCTTGAGGCACAGGGCGGTTGCCGGATCGAAGAAGCAATCGGCAAGCGGTCCGACATGCAGGGTGCGGGCCAGACTGGCGAGCATGGTGCGCAGACGAGACCGGTCGGCGATCATCGGCGGCAATGGCCCAAGCTCGGTGGCTGTCTCGTCGAGGGTACGCGCGACACGAGGACCGGCCGGCCCACCAAGGTCGGCCCCGCCGCGCCGCCTGTCGAAATACTCGAGCAGATCATCGATCTGGCCGAGCCGACGTTGCGCCTCGACCTCGGCGCGGAAACCCGAGGCGCTGCTACCCGCGTAGCCTTCGAACGCGGCGACGGATGCATGCTTGTACTGGATCATGCCGGCCACCGTTCCGAAAGGACGGTTTGCGATGTGCCATGCGATCGTGCGACGAAACTGGCGGGTCGTGATCCGCCAGGGCTTGCCGTCCGGCCCGGGCGGTATGGCGGGCGCCTCTTCCGTCCCGAACAGCCTGTTCAGGTGGTCACGATAGGCGTTGATCTGGCGCACGATCTCGGCGGAGACGTGCGGTTTGCTACTTCGCGTCACTGACAGCACAGGCCAGAGCGTATCGAGACCATGGGCAACAGCCGCGCGCCGGGTCAACTGTTCGAGCACCCCGATCGCATCGGCGACGGGCTCGATGGTCACCCACTCTGCCGGCGCTCCCCGGGCCCCCTTTCCCTTGTAGGCGGTGGAACGGACGCGGTGTCGTGACACGGTGCCGTCCTCGCTGCGCGCAAGCGTCAGGCATCCCCGGCGCATCGCCTGCACCTCACAATCGCGCATACCGGTCAGATAGGCGCAGACCACATAAGCCGCTGCCTGCAGCATGCGCTCTTCCAGGACGAGGGATTTGGCATCGAAGCGGAGCCGCCATGGCCGGCCGAGATCGGCATCGACCGAGATCGGCGTATCCATGCCGCCGGGTTCGATCCCGATATCCGCGATGGCGGCAGCGATGAGATCGGACGCGCCGCCGGCGAGAGCGAGATGCATCGCCGGCTCCCTGGCGGCATCGACCCCTACGTGAAGATGCAGAAGCTGCACGTTGACGACGGGCAGAAGCTCCCCGCTTACCGGATCGACGGATGCGGAACCGTTGGGCGGGCTTGCCCAGACCGGCACGCCCCGACCCTGCCGCGCGCGGGACCGGAAATAGCGCGCCAGTCGCTGCCGTTGCCGGCGGCGGCGCTCCGCATGCGGCAATCCCTGTTCCGCAACGAAAAGCCGGTCGCGGCGCGCTTCGAGCCGGGAAAGCTCACGCCGGGCGGCGAGAATGTCCCCTGCGAATACCGTGATGTAGCGCAGCGACCATGCCAGAAGCGGCGCAATGATCGGCTCGGGGATGCGCGGGGTCCGGTTCTCGGGAACATGACGATAGCCCGCGACGCGTGCGGGTGGCCGTCCGTCCCACGGTTCGAACGACAAGCCGCCGGCGGGAAGGTGCTCACGGTAGAGATAGAAGTCGATGACGATCTCGAGAAGCTGCCCGACAATGACGGGCCGCCTTGCCGGGTCCTCTCGGAGATGCCGCGCATAGGCGTCGATCAGCGGAGGATCAATGCGGGCAAGGTCCAGCGCGCCCAATCGTTCGCGGACGAAGGCGAAGAAGCGCCGCGCCCGGTTGAACGCCTGCCGCACACAGCTGGGCGGCAGCTTCGGACGATGGCCGGGAAGGTCGACATTGAGACGCGCATAGAGATAGGCGCGCATCATTGCCTGCACATCGGCATCTTCCAGCACGTCGAAATGCACGGTGACGTGGCAGCGCCGGGCGTTCTCGCGGAAGACGGCCGGACCCAGATCCCAGCTTGGATCGCCGACGCGCGACAGGTCCTCGCGGGCATGGCCCGGCTTGAGCGGCGCGCACGCCAGCACGGGCCGATCGTCGAACGCGGGAGCGCGAGCAAGGGCGGGCGCGGTCATGCGCGCGCCTCGGGAGGCAGATAGAGGCGCTCCTCCCCGGCGCGTAACCGCGCTTCGGCGACAACGGCATCGGAAAACGCGGGCAAGATCTGATGGACGATCCGGGCATGAACCTGCCCGAACTTGACCATCCAGTCGGGACCGGGAAGCCCCTGCCGCTGGTCTTCGACGAAGGACAGGAAGGCCATGATCGCGGGGAGCTTGCGGGCGGTGATGACGGCGTTGGGGCAATGGAGGCATCCCCAGAACGGCTGTTGGCATGGCGAGCCGGCCTCGGCGAAGGGGCTGCTATGGAACCCCGCGCAGGCGGCGAGCCAGAGATCCTGCTCCCCATCGAGAATGGAACCGACCGCATCCGGCGGCATCAGCGGCCCGGCCTGTTCGGGCGCTTCGCGCAGCGTCTTCTCGGCTGCTGGCGCGAGGATGGTCGGCATCGCGGCGACAACAGCGTCGCGGAAGGCATCGGCGACGGTGGCCTCGTGCAGGGGCCGCAGCGATGGCAGATCGGCGTAGTGGCGCGCCGCGACCTCGGGCGTGTGGCCGACCGCGAAGCGGGCGATGTACCCCTCAGTTTTGGTGTACCACAGCGCCTTGTGGGTTTTGCGAAGCCGGGACAGCAGAAGATGGAGCGGCTTGCCGTCCTCATCGACAATCCGGTGCCGTGCCACCCAGGCGTCGAGGCGTTCGCGCGGATGACGGATGCCGGCATGGAGACCGCCGACGCTGTGGTAAACCCAGAGACAATCGGTGGGCAGATGCTGACGGGCGACGGTCGTGATCTCGATCAGCCGGCGGAGAAGGCCACCCGGCGTGCCGAGGCCGCCGTCGCGCACGCGCATGCTCTTGTGCCCGGCGGCGCCGGCGCGTCGCTTCAGGTATCGCAGTTCGACGGTTCCGGCGGAGGGATTGGCCAGGCAATCGACCGTCAGCGCCTTCAGGCATTCCGGCTCGAGGCCGGTATCGAGAGCAAGCAGCACGAGCAATGGCGGCAGATCGGTGACGTGCAGATGATGCCGACGATGCAGGTCGTCGATCAGCGTGCTGATCGGCAAACCGCGCCGCAAGCGCATGAAATAGAGACGGCGCAACTCGACGCTCTCGGTCCGAACGGCTCCATCGCGCGCGATGAGAGCTTCGACATCGGCCCGCGCTCCGGCAATGACCGGATCGCCCTCATCGGTCCGATCCTCGGTGCCGATCCGGCGGAATATCGCTTCCACGTCCGTACGGGCCGCGTCGCGCAGCGCACGGGCGACGAAGGGGCTGTAGGCATCACGCGGGGTCGAGCGTTCCGCCGAGGTCGCCATTGTATAGCGCAACCGCTCATGGAGGTCGGGCGTGATACTGTCGGGCCGATCCGCCTCTATCGCACGCAGCGTATTGACGATCTTGCTGACCGTCACATGCCGGTAGATCGCGCCCATTCCCCCGCGTTCGAGTGCCGATGCGAAACCCTCGACATGGGCTGCGCGCATGTCTTCGGGCCCGTCCACTTCCCCCGCCTCATCGGAAAGCCAGGTGAAGAAACGGCGATAGGAGTTTACATACTGTTTGATGACGCTGGCCGCACCGATCGGGCCGCCGAGCGCGGCCGACCGGCGCAACGCGCTGGCAAAGGCGATAGCGAGCGGACGAGGATCGAGATTGGTCATGTCAACCAGGACGGTCCCGCCATGCCGCGCCTCGATGACGAACCTGAGGCCGAGCACCGGATCGGGCTTGGCTCGCTCCGGCGTGACGCGCGCGAAAGCAACGGGCCTGCCCTTGCGGGGACGCCCGCTCATGCGCCCTGCGGTCCCGGCAGCAGTGCCAGCAACTTCTCGACCGCCGAATCCACCGTATCGGCGCGGGTCGCGATATGGTCGAGATAGATATAGGTGGTGGCGAGGCTCGCGTGGCCGAGCAGGCGTTGCACCTGCTGCAGCGGGTCGCCCAGGATCAGCCGGTAGCTCTCCATCGGCCCCGCCGGCAATGCGGCTTCGCGCAGACGCTCCTGGATCAGCAAAGCGAGCATATGGACCGCGAAGGTGTGGCGCAGCTGGTGCGGGCTGATCGACAACGAGAAACCATAGTCTCTACAGCGCTTGCAGGCGCGGGCGAAGATCACCTCCCAGGAATTGGGTCGAACGGGCTGTCCGACCTCGGTCAGCCATAGCGCCGCGGGCTCGCGCGGCGTTCCGTTCTCGTTGCACAGGATCAGACGGCATCGTTCCTCTGGCGTGCAGACATCGCGCATGCGGTCGAGACCGGCGTCGGTGATATGGATCGGCCGGTCAAAGCGCGCCGCGCCATTGCGCGCGACGAATTTGGCCGCGCCTGCCGCGCGCTCGACATCGATATAGGCCGCGATCTGACGAAGCAGCCGGCGTGGGACCAGAACACTTCGTCCGCGATCGCCCTTGGTGAGCGGCGGCGGCAGGCGCAACCAGAGCTGCCGGTTCTCATCGCCGTCCGGAACAATGACCGCGAGATCACCGGAGAGCAGACCTGAGGCTTCTTCCAGTCGCAAACCTGTCGTGACGAGCAGATCGGCGAAGAGCGCGTTGCGCAATCCGTTCCGATCACGTGCGCCGGGGCGTTCGCTGCCGTCAGGCGCGAGGCCGCGCAGACCGACCTCGCGGAAGATGCGGTAGTCGTCCATCGTGACGAACCGGACATCCGACCGCTTCGCAACACGTTCATAGGCGTCGTTGCGCGCGGCGATCATTCCGCGACGTCCACCCTGCGCCGGTCGCCACACGGCACGACGGTTGAACGGTGCCTCGGCGATCAGCCCTTGCCGCTCGCCCCAGCGATAGAGGCGATCAAGGCTGGCGACGGCCCTGTTCCAGCTTGCCGCCGTGATCCGCTGACCAGCATCGCCGCGCCGACGCGCACGATGATAAGCCTCGACATCGTCGCGGGTCGCAGCCCATACGGTCTTGCCGCAAGCATCGAGAAAGCGAAGCCAGACTGTCACATCATAGGCCTGGGCGCGAAGCGAATGCCGCGATCGAATCCCCGATAGCGGCAGGTCGAGAAAGAAGCGATCCAGATCGGGGTCGTAGAGCGCGTCGCCGCGCAGGATCAACGGCACATGCGCGGCGAGACCCCCGGCCTCGCGACGCTCGCAAACAGAAATAATCGACACCAGCGCAAAACCCTCCCCATGCCCCCACCCGGCGCACGCTTCGGCCCGGCAGTTCTCAGGCTGGCCGCCGCCAGCTCTTTGGTAAGCGCGGCGGCCAGCCTGAAAACTGCCTACCGTCAACGCCTGTCACCCATCCTACGGCAAGGTGGCATGCGGTGCAGACTGTCAAGATAAAGCCACGATTTCTTCGCGGGCATAGGCCGTGTTCCCGAACCGAGCATCGCCATAGCTGCGGTTCAACCGGTGCCGGGGTTTCGTCCAGTGGCCGAGCTCGTGGCCCCAGACGGCGTAGAAATTCCGCGGGTTCTCGAAGAGCTCGATCGGGGGCAGGTAGATCTTGTCGAGGGCCGGAACGTAGCAGGCTTCGCGACCAGAAAAGCTGACATTGGCACCGATTGCCTCAAAGAAGCTCTGCATATGCGGGATCGGAGCGCGTTCGGGGTGAACTTCCGGTTCGGCCGCTGCGGGATGGAAGCGAGGGTCCAACCCCTCGATCTGATCGGCGTTAAAGACGCGGTAGGACTTCATGAAGGGGATTGTTTTGGGGTCTTCGGTTTCCGCCTCCCCGCCGTGGGCACTTTCGGCCTGTTCGCGCTCGGCCGTTCCGTAATAGACGACCACCGACGATTTCGAGCCCTTGATAATCTTAGCGTCGAGCTCATTCGCCTGCCTCAACGTCATCCAGTAGGGCGAGGAAAATCCGGCCATCAAGGTGCGCATGGTCAGCAAGAAGTTGTTGACGCCCTGATAGGGTTCGCCGTTCTGGCGGAGCGGCACAGAACTGCCGCCGACCGTCCAGGGCTTGCGCCAGGGCAACACGCCCCGGTCGATGATCTTAATGAGTTCGTTGGTGATCGACGCCGCGGCGTCGAACTTTGGCTTGCTGGATTTGGCCATGATGATCTCCGATGTCTGGTAAGTGTGCAGACCCGGAGGTACCGTCAGGAAAACACCCTTGGAGGGGACGGCAGGGTCCGTCCAGAACCCTGCCTGACCCCCAACCCCTTGGCTCCGGATCCGGCAAAACCCAAAGCTTGCTTTTACTTTTTTCATATCGCTGACACGAAATGTCTTTCGGCACCCGTCCAGCGGAAGCCCAGAAATCGCGCCAAGCTGACCCTAAGACCCTTGAGCAAGGAGAAACGCGCGAAAGTTGGTGATGCCCCGAGGGGCGGCATATCATGGCGGTGTCTAAGCGCCGTCAATTCTCAACCGAGAAAGGGATATGCC
>NZ_KE386893.1:0-703 GCF_000429365.1 Pseudodonghicola xiamenensis DSM 18339
CCGACCGAGCCGACGGACGATAGCTCCGGCATCCTCGATCCGCTCATTGGCGATGGTGGTCTGCTGGGCGGCCTGACTGGCAACGACGGCCTGCTGGGCGGCGTTACCGGGTCGGATGGGCTGCTGGGCGATCTGGTGGGCGATGATGGCCTGCTGGGTGGTCTGACCGGCTCCGACGGCCTGCTGGGTGGTCTGACCGGTGGTCAGGGCCTGCTGGGCGACGGTGTCAGCAGCGAGAGCGGCGGTCTTGTCGATGACCTGCTGAGCGACGACGGTCCTCTTGGTGGTCTTCTCGGCGACGACGGCCTGCTGGGCGGTGTTGTCGGTGATGGCGGCCTGGTGGACGACCTGCTGGGCGGCGATGGCCTCCTTGGTGGCGTAACCGGCGACGATGGTCTGCTTGGTGGTGTCCTCGGCGGTGACGGCCTGCTCGGCGGCGTCCTCGGTGAAGATGGCCTGGTAGACAACCTGCTGGGTGACGGTGGTCTCCTTGGCGGGGTGACCGGCGACGACGGTCTGCTGGGCGGTGTCCTCGGCGACGATGGCCTGCTGGGCGGTGTCCTCGGAGACGACGGCCTGGTGGACAACCTGCTGGGCGAAGACGGCCTCCTCGATGGCGTCCTCGGCGATGACGGCCTGCTGGGCGGTGTCCTCGGTGAAGACGGTCTGGTGGACAACCTGCTGGGCGAAGATGGTCTCCTCG
>NZ_KE386893.1:713-941 GCF_000429365.1 Pseudodonghicola xiamenensis DSM 18339
CCTCGATGGCGTCCTCGGCGATGACGGCCTGCTGGGCGGTGTCCTCGGTGAAGACGGTCTGGTGGACAACCTGCTGGGCGAAGATGGTCTCCTCGGCGGTCTGCTTGACCCGATCCTTGGCGGCGATGGCCTCCTGGGCGGGGTGACCGGCGACGACGGTCTGCTGGGCGGTGTGCTCGGAGACGACGGTCTGCTGGGCGGTGTCCTTGGCGACGATGGCCTGCTGGG
>NZ_KE386893.1:1791-109768 GCF_000429365.1 Pseudodonghicola xiamenensis DSM 18339
GACCCGGTCCTCGGCGACGATGGCCTGCTGGGCGGTGTGCTCGGAGACGACGGCCTGCTCGGCGGGGTGCTCGGAGACGACGGCCTGCTCGGCGGGGTGACCGGTGACGATGGTCTTCTGGGGGGCGTGCTGGGCGATGACGGCCTGGTCGACGGCCTGCTGGGCGATGATGGCCTGGTTGATGGTCTGCTGGGCGACGACGGCCTGGTTGGCGGCCTGATTGGCGGCGATGGCCTGCTTGGCGGTGTCCTGGGTGACGACGGTCTGCTGGGCGGTGTCCTGGGGGATGACGGCCTGCTGGGCGGCCTGCTGGGCTAAGCCCTGTAAGAAAACAGCCCGGGCCGGATTGATGCCGGCCCGGGCGTGTTCTGCGGGCGACCGTCCCGGGACGAGGGGGCTCCGATCTCGATCGGGCGTCCCTGACCCGGGGCGTCGACAAGATCAGTTAACGCATTCGCTCGTTACTCTCTTCCTGAGTAGGGGCTTGGGTAAGTCCGGTGTTGGGGCGAAGTGTCTCGCACGAAAGGAAAGGTTGAAAATGGCGCTGATGGTCTTGGTCTTTTCCTGTCTGATCGCGACGGTTGTGTCGATCGTTGCCCTGACCGGTTTTGGTGCCGGCTGGGGTGTTGTCCTTCTTCTTTACGCCACTTTGTCGCTGGTTCCGCTGTTCTTCATGGTGCTGGGGGCGGCCTTGCGCAGCATACATATGGGGGCGGGGCTGGAAGGTCATGCGGATGGCCATGCGGAGAGCCGCGGGGGGCCGCAAACCGCGAAAACCGAGGTGCAGGCGCTGCGACTGTCGTCTGCAATGGCCACCGGCTGGGATGCACGGGGGAGCACCGGCGGAAGAGCGGCGAGTTCGATGACGTCAGATTGTATCTGAATTTGAGCCCGCGCGGTTTCGGGATCGTGCGATGATGCGATGCTGTTCCTCATGGAACGCGGTCGTGGAAAGGCAGCTTAAACAAGGCGGCAGGTTTCGGTTGATTCGTGGCGCTTTGTTGCGGACGGGGATGTCTGGACGGCGAGCGCCGACATCGCTCGGCCCGGGGATAATGCCTGATCCGGGCCGGGTCTGGCGGACGCATTTCAGCCCATGGAAGAGGCGGATTTTCTGGGGGCATCCGCTGGGAGAGTAAGGGAAAAGTAAGGAATGCGAGGCGCTTAAAACTGGGAACACGATATCGCCGGGAACAGCTGTAAAACGGCATCAGCCTTGCCGGCAGGCTTAAATAGATCATTGACAGTATGCATGTTGATCTGAATGTTGCGGCCTCGGGTGTTCGCCCGATTTTCCATGATTCCTGTGGGTGCCGTTCCCCTCGCAGTTTCGTCTGCTTCGGGAACGTGAGGATATTGTGGTGAGAATAGACCAAGGAGAGGGACTTGGCTGAAATTTTTACGTCGTCTGCTGGCGAGACTACGCGAACGGTGGCAACGGAACTGAGGCTTGATCAGCCGGCGGATGTCTATTTCGGCGCGGCAGATCCCGGTATTGCGTTCTATGAAAAGAGCGGTCCGGATCTCAATGTGACTTTCCTGGATGGTTCCAGCGTCCTGCTCAGAGACTTTTTCGTCATTGGCGAAGGCGGTGGATATAACCGGTTGCTTAATGGCAATGGTGGCGCCGAGGAAATCACCGGTTTGGTTGCGCCGGAGCCTTTGGTTGACACCACGGTTGTATCCTCGCATGCGCCGGAGGATGCTCCTTCGGAGCCCGCAGCGGTATCTGAGCCCACCCCCGAACCTGTGCCTGCGCCAGAGCCTGCTCCGGCGGCCTTCTCTCCCGCGACTTCTGTTCCCGTGGCGTCGGATCGCCCGACGGTGGATGTCGAATGGGATGGTGCCGATGGTGCTGGGGCTGGCGCCGTGGAAGAGAGCGGTGCCGGGGACGGTCATGGCTTTGGCGGCAACGGGCTGTTCAACGGTATCGGCTTGGACAAGCTGCTGTTCGGTGCAGCCCTGGTCGGGACCGCGTCTCTGGCGTTCGGCGATTGGAGCGATTCCGACCCGGTGGTTCCCGACGCGACGCCTGACGCGGAGACCCCGTCTGCTGAAGAAGAGGACGCATCCACGGCTGAGGACGATACCGTCCTGGCTGAAACGGATGCAGTCGATGCCGAGGCTGCCGATGCCGCTGATAGCTCGGCTGCCGATGCCGGGACCATGGATGACGAGACGGCCGCCTATGTCGGCCTGCTTCTCGGGGATGATCTGTCCACGGAGGATCTGATTGTCGGTGCCGATGGAGAGGCTGCGATGGCCGAGCCCAGCGAAGATGCGATGGACGAGGTTGATCCGGCGGCTGAAGAGCTTGGCGCGGACGGCGGGGCTGCGGCTGCCGCCGATGATGCAGCTTTCTTGTTGATCGACGACGGTGGCGACGTGCTTGGGCTGCTGCTTGAGGATGGCGGGCTTCTGGACGACAGCTTGATGACCGGAAACTCGGAGGTGCTGGGGTAACGCCGCCGGTCGTGCCCCTGGCGCCGGTTCTGCCGGGGAAGGGGGCGGCATCGGGTTGGGCCGTCATTTGCTTCAGAAGAAGCATCTCTGTCGGGGCAGGGCCGCTTGGGGGTGGTGCGTCGGCGGAAGCCCCAGGGGCTGAATTCGTATTCGTTGATTTGTTCGCGACGGTGCTGCTGTCGTAACCCAGGGAAAAGATTGAGTTGGAATTGCCGCTGAATCGAAATGCCGAACCTTTTTCCGTCTGGTCCGTTTTCGGCCGCAGGAAAGGGCGCGATCTGGTTGTGCGACGCACTGCGCTGCGTTCCGTGGCGCTTGCCGCGCTGGTGCTGAGCTGTGTGGCGGTCGGTCCGGTCGGGGCGCAGAGCCTGCGAGAGGCCGTTCTGATCGGGACCCGGCGCGATCCGTCGATCGCCTCCCTGCGTCAGCAGGTGGCGGCTGAAACCTCGAATGTCGAGATCGCCAAGGATGCCCGGCGGCCGCAATTCAGCCTGTCTGGGGATACCGGTTACGACGACGACGATCTGGGCCTCAATCTCACGGTGACCCAACTGCTCGCCGACTGGGGGCTGTCCAAGAGCGAGATCGCTTCGGCCGAGGCGCGGCGGGTCAAGGTGGTGGCGGAATTGAAATCCGAGGTCGAGGATTTCACTCTGTCGATGGCACAGCTTTACTTCGAACTCGATATGGCGCGGCTCAAGATCGACCGGACGGTGGATTATGTCGCCTTCGCCAACCGGCTTGAACGTTATTCGCGCGAACGGGTCGGGGCGGGGCTGGCGAACAGCTCGGAAGTCGCCCGCGCGCGGCTCGAGATTTCTCGGGCTGAGGAAGAGCTTTATCAGCTGCGCAGCGACCGCGATATCGCCGCCGCCGAGGCCGAGTTCCTGCTCGGCCAAAAGCTGGCCAATATCTCGGCGCCGCCGAACCTGGGGTTCCGCGAGAGGTTGCAGTCCAACAGTCAGGTCATTGGTGCCGTGGTGGGTGCGCCATCCTATGTTGCCGCCTCGGCGGATGTCTCGATTGCCCAGGCCTCGGTCCGGGCCGCCAAGGCGTCCCGTCTCCCGAAACTGCAGTTGCAGGCCACGGTGCGGCAGGACCTGACCGGGGGCCGGTCGCGGTCCAGCTCGGCGGGCCTTTCCGCTGGTGTCGATCTGACCTCGAGCAGCTTTCGGGGGCGGGCCGTGATCGCGGCGGATCAGCGGCTGAAGGCGGCACAGCAGGCGTTGCGCGCGGTCGAGCGGGATTTGCAGAACGACGCGCGGACCTATCGCCAGAAACTCGAGGCGCTGAGCGTCTCGGCGGCCTCGCTCAAGGGGCAGGTCGCCGACTCCAAGGTCGTCCTGCAGTCCTTCGAAGAACAATTCCGGATCGGTCGGCGCGACCTTCTCGATCTGCTGAGTACGGGGCGCGATCTCTACGAGGCCGAGATCTCCGAGATCGACCTGAACGACGAGATGAAACAGACGGAATACAAGGCGGCGCATTCCGTCGGCCTGCTCGGGTCTTTGCTGTTGGGGGCTGGGCACGGAAAACGTGGCTAGGTCGGGCCGGCGGCGAGGCCGTTTGCCTGAGACCGGGTAAGAGAGGAAGGAAACCGTATGGTGGCGAAAGCTGATAGAGATCCCCTCGTGACCGGGTTGGTCCTGTTGTGCCACTTCCATGAGTGCGACATTTCCGAGGCGAAACTGACCGATGGCTTGCCGCTGCACGAGGGCAAGTTGCCGATGCCGTCGATCCCGCAGGCCTTGCGGCGGGCAAATATGGCAGGGCGGGTGATCGAGACCGGGCTTGCCGATATCTCGGCCTATGCCTTGCCGGCGCTGCTGCTGCTGCGCGATGACAAATGTCTGCTGCTCGAGGATTTGGACGCTGAAACGGCCATCGTGGTGCTGCCCGAGACTGCGGGCGGGCGGATCGAACTGCCCCGGGCCGAACTGGAGGCGGATTACCTTGGCCGGGCGGTGATCGCCAAACCGGTGGATGTGGTGTCTTCCCGTGTCGGCAAGATGCTGGGGGACGACAAGCATCACTGGATCATCGGGCCGGTGCTGCGCAACTGGCCGATTTACCGCGATGTGTTGCTGGCCTCGCTGATGGCGAATGTGCTGGCGATCTTCTCAGCGATCTTCTCGATGCAGGTCTATGACCGCGTGGTGCCGAACCAGGCGTTCGATACCTTGTGGATTCTGGCCAGCGGCGTCGGGCTTGCGGTCGTGCTGGAGTTCGTGCTGCGGGTGATGCGGGCGCGGCTGCTGGATATCTCGGGGCGGGATCTGGATCTGAAGCTCTCCAAGCAATTGTTCCACAGGGTCGCCAATCTGCGGCTGTCGCATCAGCCGGCCTCGGTGGGGGTGTTTGCCAGCCAGGTCCGCGGTTTTTCGAGCGTGCGGGAATTCCTGACCTCCTCCACCGTGGCGATCGCCTGTGATCTGCCCTTCACGATCATTTTCTTCTGCGTGCTCTGGTTCGTCGGCGGGTCGGTGGCGCTGGTGACGGTGCTTGGGGCGATCGCCATCGTCACGCCGGGTATCGTGCTGCAGCGCTATCTGGCGAAGATGGCAAAGCAAAATACCCGGGAGGGGGCGGCGCTCAACGGTCTGCTGCTCGAGGCGGTCTCCAGCCTGGAAACGCTCAAGGCGGCGCGGGCCGAGACGCGCATGGAAAAGGCCTATGATCAGCTGACCGCCACGGCAGCGGCCTCGGGCATCCGGGCCCGGCGGGTGACCGCCTTCCTGAACCAATGGTCGTCCTCGGCGCAGCAGGTGGCTTATATCTTCGTGATCATCGCCGGGGTCTATCAGATCAGCGCCGGCAACCTGACTGTCGGCGGCCTGATCGCCTGTTCGCTGCTGTCCGGCCGGGCGCTGTCTCCGGTCACCAAACTCAGCGGGTTGCTGGCGAAATGGCAGCAGGTCAAGAGCGCGATGGAAAGCCTGGACGAGGTGATGAGCCTGCCGATCGAGCGCGATGACGATCGTCATTACGTGCGGGCGAACAATCTGCACGGTGCCTATGTGCTGGAAGATGTCAAATACAGCCATGACCCGGATCAGGGCGATGCGCTGGCGATCAAGGCGTTCAAGATTGATGCCGGGGAAAAGCTGGCGCTGCTTGGGGCCAATGGCGCCGGCAAGTCGACGCTGATGCGGGTGCTGTCCGGCATGGTCGATCCGCAATCGGGCTCCGTGCGTGTTGACGGCCTGTCGATGAGCCAGATCGACCCGATCGACCGCCGCCGCCAGATCGGCTATCTGCCGCAGAACGCGGCGCTGTTCCAAGGGACCCTGCGAGACAACCTGAGCCTCGATCAGGGCGGGCACAGCGATGAGGAGATGCTGGCGGCGCTGGATGCCGTCGGCCTGGGCCGTTTCGTGCGCAAGCATGTGCGCGGCCTCGACATGAAGATCCTCGGGTCGGGCAATGTCTCCGGTGGGCAGAAGCAGGCGATCGCCCTGGCGCGGATCGTGTTGCAGGATCCGCAGATCGTCATTCTCGACGAACCGACCTCGGCCTTCGATCAGGTGAATGAGGCGCGGGTGGTCAAGTTCCTGTCGAAATGGCTGGAAGGACGCACCGTGATCCTGTCGACCCACAAGAAGGAATTGCTGGCGCTGACCCCGCGGGCGGTGGTGCTGAAGGATGGCTGCATCGTCCACGATGACAGCCTGCGCAACATCCTGGCCCAGACCCAGCGCGCGGCAAGCGCGGTACAGACGATTAAGGCAGTGAAATGAGCAGTTCCAGCGAACGGCTACTCGCCGATCTAGATGGCAATTATCGCCGCCAGGCATTGCGCGCGGCGCGGCAGACGGTCTGGATGATGTGCGCGGTTCTGGTGATCGCCATTCTCTGGGCGTCGATTGCCCAGATCAGCGAGATTACCCGCGGTTTCGGCACCGTGATCCCGATGCGTCGGATGCAGGTGATCCAGAGCCTGGAGGGGGGCATCCTGTCCGAACTCCTGGTGAACGAGGGGGATATCGTCAAGGAAGGCGATATCCTTGTTCGGATCGACCGCACCCGCTTCCTGTCTGCCTTCCGTGAGACCGAGGCCGAGATTGCCACCCTCAAGGCGGAGATCGCCCGGCTCGAGGCCGAGGTGCTGGAACAGGACGACGTTGAGTTCTCGGAGACCGTTGATGATGCGGCGCAGCGCGACGAGGCGCGCCTGTTCATTGCGCGGCGCAACAAGCTGGAGGAATCCATTGCTGCGCTGGAGGTCGAGCGGGAGATCCTCGACAAGCAGATCGAGGCCACATCGCCGTTGGTCGAGACCGGGTCGGTCAGCCGGGTGGAGCTTTATCGTCTGCAGCAGCAGGCGGCGGCACTGGCCGGCAAGGTGACCGGGCTGCGCAACTCCTATGTGCAGGACGCCTATGACGATCTGGTCGACAAGAAGGCTCGGCTGGTGTCGCTGCAGCAGGTGCTGGTGCAGCGCCGCGACCAGTTGGAACGCACCAACATCCGGGCCCGGGTGTCGGGCCGGGTGAACAATGTGAACATCACCACCATTGGCGGCGTCGTGCAGCCCGGCGAGCCGATCATGGAGGTGACGCCGATCGACGACAAGCTGCTGATCGAGGCCAAGGTGCTGCCGCGGGATGTTGCCTTCGTCACCCCGGGGATGAGCGCCAGCGTCAAGATCACCGCTTATGACTACGCGGTCTATGGCGATCTGCGGGGCACCGTGACGCAGATCAGCGAAGACACGGTCGAGGAACAATCCATGACCGGGAATGCGGCCTATTACCGGGTGATGGTGACAACCGACAAAAATTATCTCGAGGCGGGGGGAGAGCAATATCCGATCCGTCCGGGGATGGTTGCCGACGTCGATATCGAAACCGGAAAACGCTCTGTTCTGGGCTATCTGCTGCGGCCGCTGCTCAGGGCGCAGTTGCGGTAATCGGACATGAGAGAGCTCAAGCTTGAAAACAGCCGGCCGGCGTTGCCAGGGCATCGAGAGGAATGGACATGAAAAGCGTGGTGACGATGTCGAGCGCGAGGCGGGCGGCGATGCGCCTGCTGGGGCTGGCCGGTCTGGTCTGGTTCGGCCTGGCTGGGGCGAGCCTGGCGCAGACGGTCCTTTCGGTGGACAAGAAGCGTATCGAGCTGAATGTCAGCGAGGCGAAGTTCCTGAAACTTGAGACCCCGGCCAAGGCTGTTTTCCTGTCGAACCCGGGGGTGGCCGATATTGATCTGCAATCGACCAGTTATATCTATCTGATCGGCAAGTCGGTGGGAGAGACCACGCTTTTTGTGCTGGGGGATGACGAGACCCCGCAGTTGAGCACGACGATTTCGGTGGGCATAGATGCCGACAGGCTGACCCGCGCGGCGCGGGGGGCGATCAGCGGCGGCAATGTCTCGGTCACCTCGCGCGACGGGGCGATTTTCCTGCAGGGCCGGGTGCCGTCGCCTGTCGATATCTCCAGCGCCGAAGATGTGGTGATGGCTTTGACCGGGCCGAATGCGGTGGTTGTCAACCGAATTGAGCTGGCGCAATCGGCGCAGGTGAATCTGCAGGTGAAAATCGCTGAGGTCTCGCGCACGATCAGCGATGATCTGGGGTTCAGCATCAATGGCTCCGGCCGGCACGGCAGCATCAGTTCTCCGACCTCAGATATCGTCAACGGCTTTGCCATGTCGGTGACGCCGACCTCGGTGAATGTGAACTTCCTGCTGAATGCCCTGTCGCAGCGCGGGCTGGTCAGCATCCTGTCCGAACCCAACCTGACCGCAAGGTCGGGGGAGACGGCGAATTTCCTGGCCGGCGGGCAAATCCCCTATCGGATGGGCACCGATGACAACGACAATGCCACGGTCCAGTTGCAACCCTATGGGGTGGAGCTGCAATTCACGCCGGTGGTGCTGGACGGTGGCCGGATCGAGATCGAGCTCGAGACCAAGGTGAGCGAAATCGACAAGGCCAATTCCGACAGTACCGATGTTGGCCCGGCGTTGACCGAACGCAGCGCCTCGACAACGGTTGAGGTCGGCTCCGGGCAGAGCTTCGCGATTGCCGGCATGTTCCAGAGCGGGACGCAGCAGGCATTGGGCGGATTTCCGGGGCTTGTCGACCTTCCGGTGATCGGGGCCTTGTTCCGGTCGTCATCGTTCTCCCGCGGAGAGACCGAGCTGGTGGTGATCGTCACGCCCTATCTGGTGGAACCGGGTAGCCCGGGCAGTTTCACCACGCCAGTCGATGGCCTGAAGCCCGTCGGCGGGGTGGAACAATGGGGCATGGGGCGATTTACCCGTCCGCTCAAGCCGGGGCAGGACAGGGGCCAGTCCCGTGTCCGCACAACCAGCGGCGGGGGGTTCCGGCTGCAATGATGCGTCTTGTCGTTCCCGCCTTGGCCCTGTCGATGACCCTGGCCGCCTGTTCCGAAACGCCCGCCCCCCGCGGCGCGGTTGACCGTCTCGCGCCGAAGCTTGCCGAGGCGCATTACAGCTATCGCTTTTCCGGCTGCACAAATTCGATGTCCCTGAGCGAACAGAAAAAGCTGCAGGCCTTTCTGCACGGGCTGCGGTTGACCCCGGATGATGTGCTGATCGTCACCCTGCCCAAGGGCAAGGATACCGCCGGAGATCGCCAGCGCTATCGCACCATGGCCAGCCTTCTGGCCGTGGCGCCGGCGCAGAAGCGGTTCCTTGGGGCGCAGGATTTCCGCAGCGATTGCAGCAGCGCGCAAAGCGTGGGGTCGATCCGCGTGGTGCGGACCCTGGCGGTGCAGGCCGATTGCAGTCTCGGCACCCGGCCGAATGGTTGCGTCTCGGCGCAGAACCTGGCCACGATGATCGCCACTCCGTCCGATGCCTTCCTGCCGCCGCAGACGGCGCCGGGGCGCACCGGTCTGAGCCGCAAGACGGGAGATCAGGGGTGACGATGTCCGGGCGGGCCGGGCTGTGGCACAGGCTGTCGCGTTTCGGCGCGGAGGAAGCCGGGATGGTGACGATCGAATTCGTGATCATCTTTCCGATCCTGGTGTTCTTCCTCTTGTTCATCTTCGCCACCAGCCTCTACATCGGCACCGCCAGCGATCTGCAGCAGGCGGTGCAGACCCTGGCAAGGGCCTCGGTCGGGGTGCTGAGCGAGGGGGGGGAGGAGATTGATCTGTGTTCGGTGTTGAGCACGGATTTCCTGCCCACGGTGATCGAGCAGAGCCCGTTGCTGAGCCTCGACAGGATCACCTTTCCCACCAGCTGCGCCGATCAGCCCGGCGATGATGGCGGCATCCACCTGACCATGGAATACAGCCTTGCGGGCAGCGCGCTGAAATCCGTCGCGCAATCGGTGGGGATGGAGTTCGGGACGATTTCGCGCAGCGCGGTGGTATTCTACTGATACCTCCGGTGACCGGGGTCGGCCCTGAGCATGGGCCCCGGTCCACTGCCATCAGTTCACCAGCGATACACCACCCCGGCCGGAACAGGTGTAATCATTCAGGATGATGTCGACGCGCGCGGTGTCGATGCCCAGAAGCGTCAGCAGGTTCTCAGCCAGCTCGTTCACCGGGATCAGATAGGTGAACAGCTTGGCGATGAGGTCGAGCAGATTGGCAATATGCGAGACCAACTCGTCCACCGTCACGAGGACAAGGTTGATCAGGCAGGACAGCGGACCCTTGCAGATCGACCAGCGGTCCCTGTCATCGACGAGACTGTTGGTCAGACCGCGCAGCACATCGCCGAGCGAGGTGATGAGACTGTCGAGAAGAATGGTCCCGGGCACGGCCACCGGGACGCCGATTTCATCCTTGCGGATATAGATGGTCTGCGTCGATGGGGCCAGTTCCACCGCCTCGGTTTGCTTGCCGTCATCGCCATTGATCGGGGCGAACAGCGACAGGCCGAGACCGAGACCGGCGGCCGAGGATTGTACCTCGAAGGTGGCGACGATATCGTCGTCCTCGGTCGCGTCACAGTTTAGATCGACTAGGGTGGCGGTGGCATTGGCAGCGTCGAGCGAGAGCGACAGGTTCAGCAGTGGTACCCCGAGGTTCAGGAGCTCCGTCTGCAGCGCAAGATCAAGCTGGCTGATGCTCCCGGTCAATGGCTCTTCCTCGGACACCGGGCCGGCGAAGGTTACCGGTGACCGGATCAGCCCGGTTTCGAGCTGCACATTCGCCAGTGGGCTGAGATCGAGCCCGAGGTCGACCGACAGCCGTTCACTCGGGTCGGCTCCCGACAGCCCGGCGGCAGCGGTCAGCAGATCGTAGAGCCCGATGTTGAGATCGGGGAGGATATCGCCGAGTTTGACTTCGAGAAGCTGGGGCGAGAGATGGAGCAATTGGCCCAGCGAGATATTGCCGCTGGCCCCCGACACCAGGGTGGGATCGAGGCCGGCGGCCTCCAGCAGGTTTTCCAGCAGAACCCCGGTGTCGATTGGCAGATCGAGAACGTCGCCGAAGGTGGCGACACCGGCATCGACGTTGAGAGAGACGAGGTTGAGCAGCCTGTTGATATTCACCGTGGCATCGGCCAGCCCGGTATAGCCGAGCACGTCGAGATCAATCCCGAGCCTGTCTTCGCCGAGCAGCGCATTGAGCAGGGGGGCAAGCAGGGGAGATTCATCGGTGTGCACGCTGAGCAGCCGGTTGCGCAGCGTGAAGGCCGCATAGGCGCCTTTCGTGTGCGCCACCGCAGAACGGGTGATCAGCCGGCTGTCCTTCGGCACGAAAGCGGACCACAGGAAGGCATACCAGGGCATCGCGACCGTAACCTTCACAGCGTTCACGCCGGTTGGGTCGCTCTGGTTTTCTGCCGCGACGAAACCGGTCGAGGGGCTGAAGGCGCCGAAGATGATGTCATCGGTTGTCAGGGTGATTTCGCCATATTGATCGTTGCTGTGCACCACGTATTCGGCAAGGCCCCGCGCAGCGTCCAGATCATAGAGCCGCGAGGCCGCGCTTTGCGCCGCAAGGTCGGCCTGGCCCTGGGCATAGAGCTTTTGCGCGTTCAATTGGCTCAGATCCACGGCGAGCCCGCCAAGCAGCAGAACGCCGGGCAGCAGCAGCACCACAAAGAGGGTTATCGCGCCGCTTTCCCCTTTCGCGAATCGACGCAGTCGTGCAGACAACCTCCGGGGTTGTCTGCCACGCTCTGCGGCGGGGGCATCTGGTTGCAGCATCAAATGGCTTGGTTTTCGAAAGCCGCGTTTTCGTGGGGCGAAATCCGTTTGGTGTTGATCGTGCTGTTCAAGCATTCGCGCACAAGATCCCTGATGGTTGATCGACCCGTTGACGTCAGCCGACCGCAAGCGCGGTGTGGGGCAAATCCCGGTGGCTTTCTAAGGTAATACTATCGGTTGGAGCCCAGGATGAGAATTGGGATAACGAAACTCGGTGACAGTTAACAGCCATCTCCTGCCGGGATTCTGGACATTGGCCGGATATGTCCCGGATGTACGAACATCATTGGTTCGTCAGGGCAGTCGGAGGCCATTGCCGCATTGCCTTTCCGCTTTGATCCCGGCAATCCCCTGAGTGTGAGCCGTAACCGATCAGATGCGCGTGAGCGAACGGATCGGGCAATGAAGAAGGACTGGACGATAGAAATGAAATGGGAAACCCGGGCAGCGATGCGTGGAACCTTCTTCTCTCTGATCCTGGGCGCTGTGCCCTCCGTGGCACTGGCCGGCAAATATGCCCAGGTCGAGGTGCGGGGGAACGAATTTCTGCGCTCCGAGGATATCCTCGCTGCTTGCGAGATTTCCAGCGACGACAATTTCACCAGCATCGAGATGGCGGCGATCCACGAATGCCTGATGTCGACGGGGCAGTTCGGATCGGTGCTCTTCGCGCCTCGGGGCGACACGATGACCATTGTGGTCAATGAGCTGAACTCCCGTCCCGGGCGGGTCGAGATCGGGGTGGAGATCGACAGTGAAGACGGGCTGATCGGATCGCTTTATTTCGAGCGCTTCAACCTGTTTCCCAAGACCTTCGGATCGTTCGAACTGCGGGGCTCCCGCGAGGCATCCAGCCTGCGGATGGGGCTTTACCGCAAGGATGTTTTCCCCGGCGGCTGGGACATGGGGCTCGATGCCGGAGCGGTCAATGAACGGTATGACGATCTGGCCTATGATCACCGGCGGGCCTATCTGGAGCCCTTTATCGCGCAAAGTTTCGACACTGGCGAACGGGTCGAATTCGGGTTGGGCTATCGCAGCGATGCGATCCGCAACGTGGATGTCGGCGCCAGCCCGCTGATCAAGGCCGATTCCGGTTCCCAGCGCGCGGCCTATGTGCGGATGAGCTATGCCTATCGTCAGGAGAACTGGTCCTTTAAGGCGCAGCAGTTCTTCTTCGGCCTAGGGACCGGTGATGTGGTCAGCAGATCGCATGCCGACATCTCGGGGAGGCTGGGGCTTCTGCCCGAAAAACTTGATCTCGTTCTGAGACTGGAGGGGGGCCACGTTACCGAGGTCAAGGGTGACGCGGCGCGGATTTCGGACCGCTTCGTTTCCAGCGGCGCCACCCTGCGCGGGTTTGCTTCTCGCGGGATCGGGCCGCGGGACAGTGGCGATTTTCTCGGCGGCGAAAATTATCTTGTCGGCAGCGCCGAGCTGCGCCGTGATATCGGCACGTTGTTCGGAACTGGCGCCAGCGTCGGGGGCTTTGTCGATGTCGGTTCGGTCTGGGGGTTGAGCGACACGCTTGGCGGCTCGGTCGATGACAGCCTGAATTGGCGGGCCTCGGTCGGGCTGGCGTTGACATTGAATGTGGGCAATCTGCCGGTATCTGTTTTTGTCGCGGATCCGATCCGGAAAGAAGAGGGCGACAAAGAGCAGAACTTCGGTCTGTCAGTTTCCGCCAGGTTCTGAAATAGTCGCTGCGCCAGCCAATTGGATTTCGTGAAGAGAGTAATATGCGGTCCACAGTTTTGAGAATGCTTTTGGCGACGGGGCTTTGTCTCGGCCTCGCCGCATGCGGTGCCAGCCAGGGCGGTTTCAATCTGGGGTCGCAGAGTGCTTCGGCAAAGGCCTCGGGCACCGAAGCTGTGGCCGATGCTGCTTTTCTGGGGGAGACCTATGACAAGGCCGCGCAGCTTTACGAGAAGGCCGCGCTCGAGGATCCCAAGTCGGCTCATGCCTATCTCGGGCTGGGGCGCAGCTATATCGAGATGGGGCAGCTCGGCCGGGCCGAATTCGCGTTGCAGCGGGCCAATACGCTCGACAAGCGGAACCCGGATGTTCTCAATGAACTGGGGAACCTCAGGCTGCGGCGGTTGCATCCTGCCGAGGCGATCACTTTCTATGATCGGGCCCTGCGGATCGACCGGCACAACCTGTCGGCCTTGACCGGCAAGGCGGTTGCGCTGGATTTCCTGTCTCGCCACGGCGAGGCGCAGGAAGTGTATCGCCAGGCACTGCAATATTACCCGTCGAATTTCGTCTTGCTCAGCAATTACGCGCTCAGCCAGGTGCTGTCGGGACAGATCGGCACCGGGATGGCGACCATGGAAGAATTGCTGCGCGATCCCGAAAACGGGGCCAGTGTTCGGAGCAATATGGCATTGGCCTATGTTCTGGATGGACGCCGGCAGGATGCCTATGCGATGCTGTTGGGGACGATGAGCGAAGCCGATATCCGGGCAACGCTGCATCGCTATGATGAAATCCGCAAGCAGTTCAAGGCCGGTAAGCCCATAGGATATATGGTCTTTTCCTGAGGTTTCTCTGCCTGCGGGCGCAATGATCGGCAGGGTTGCCTTGATGCCGGCAGCTCCTGTCCGCTGACCCTCACCATTTTCATCTGATCCGGCCTTTCCAAGGCGGGGCTGACTGGCTCACCCTCGTGACCCTATTGGGTGCGGGGCGATATGTCGCGTTCATCATGCGGAAGAAATAGGCATAAAGATATTGATTTACAATCTAAAGTATGTATTCCTCATCTTTAAGACGCACTCTCATTTCCTTTGATGGAGGGACATCGTCATGTCGATGCAAAAAGGAATGTTTCCGGATGCGGGGTTGAGTGGCGTTGAGCCGGCGGCTCACGATCACGACACCAAGGCATCGACGGGGTGGATGAAGCAACTCGGGCTGATGGGGCTCAGTTCGGAGATGTTCACGCTCAGAAGCAACAAGCTTTGTCCCAAGGGCCTGTCCGTCTATCTCGGCCCTTCTGACAGCACCAGCGTCGGCTATCGGGACTGGGTGTCTCAGTTCGGGGGCAATCTGATGGTGGTGTCCGAGGAAGAGCCTCCGGTGGAATGGCTTTTGAAATATGCGGACAAGCTGGATTTCCTCCTGCTGGATTCCGATTATGTCGGTGATGTGGAGGATGTGGTGGATCTCTGCCTCTATCTCCGCCGTGCGGCACCCGGGCTCAAGATTGTGCTGATTTCCAGCCAGGTCCGGAATGACGATTTCACCGCCGAGCGCATGATGGCCTGCGATGCAACCTTGAAGGCGCCGTTTGACAGGTCGAGGTTGCAAGAGGCCTTCGAGGCTGCGCAGGAAAATAGCGCCTATTACAATCGGGTGCGCCAGATGACTCAGCTGTCGCCGCGGATTTCCCCCAGTGGTGCCTGATCGGTGCAGGATTCCTGAATTGATCAGAGGCAGTTGAGGCCCGGTTCCACGGCCAGTCCACCCACAACTGGCCGTGGAACCTCGTTTCCTGTCGTTTTGTTGCGGCGGCACGATGCGTTTCGGGTTTGCGGGGATAGGTTTACGTAAGGGAAATGAGCAGGGTGACAAAAATGCATATGGCCGACGGTATTCGTTTGGCTATAAAGTTCTTGGGGCTGCGCTGCCGGGATGAAAGCGGCGCGGTCACTGTGGAGTGGGTGGTTCTTACATCTGCGGTGGTTGCGCTTGCTGCCGGTGTCGGGAGTTTGTTGGTCGGTGACGGTGATGGCACCGTGCTGCAGGCACTCCATACGCTCTTGGACAGGGTGATGGACGAAGCGGCAGGAGCCGCCGGTGGCGATGGTACCGGGCTTTGAGTGAGCCTCCCACAGAATAGATTTGTTTCTGGGGACCCAATGCGTCGTAAAGTTCTGATATTACTGGTTGCTGGTGTACTTTTGTCCGGCTTGTCCGGCATTGGTATCTATTTGTATGTCGGGGCGCTCGAAGATCAGCTCGCCGGGTCGCGTGACAAATTGCGGCGGATGCAGGCCGATATGGACGCGATCGCCACGGTTGTCGAAGTGCCAGTGCTCAAGGCCGATGTGGCACAGGGCGGGGCAATCACCTTCGGTGGGTTGGAAATGGCGCGGGTTTCGCTGGCGCATATGCCGGCCGATGTGCTGCGGGATGCGACCGAATTGCTGGGAGCGGATAACGCTCCCCAGACCGTGATTGCCGGGGTCGGCATGACCAAGGGCCAGGTTCTGCTGCGTTCGCAGATCCTGCTGCCCGACACCCGGCGCAGCGGGACGATCATGGTGCCGCTCGGTCATCAGGTATTTCCGCTGCGAGCCGCGAATCTTGCGGATTATCAGGATCGCCTGAAACCCGGCGATTCGGTGGATGTCTTTTGGCGGACGATCGATCGGAAAGGGAACCGGACGACGCGGTTCCTGGTTGCGGGGATGCAGGTCGCCCAAGTCAAACCCGCCGAGGGAGACGGCGCGGCACCGGTGGCCCTGATCCGGCCAGAAAGTATCTTCCTGGTCGGTCGCCCCGAGCAGGTCAGCCTGCTGGTTCAGACCGAGGGCCGTGGAGAGCTGTTCTTGGCTCCGGGCGGGACCGGTGGCGTATTCCCGTCGCATGCTGTGGCGGTGGACAATCAGACCCTGGCGCAACGACCTTTGGCGAAGGAACCGCCTGCGGGCGATTTGGCGGCGGGGATCGGCCAGTTTGCCTCGACCGGGCAGGGGGCAGCGCCAGCCGAGGTCGGCGCGCGGGCCGGAACACCGGGCCTGGCCGATAGTGGTCTTGCCGGGCTGCTCACGGCTGAGGCGACACCCGAGACCTGTTTCATGACCGTGGTCAAGGGCTCTGCCCGTTCGGTGATCGAGGTGCCTTGCCGATGACTGCCACACCGGAAGACGCCCGGAGCGGGCGCACGGAGGAGGCAGACGCAGCGCGGGAGGTGTGTACGATTTCGGATTCGACCGAAGCCGTGCTCAACCTGGCCGATTGCATCGTCGATCTGCCGCCCCATCGGCGAACCGATCTCGATTTGTTCGATGCGGCCTCGGTGCTCTCTGCCCGCGAAGAGGATGCTCCGTTCGATTTGTTGCTGCTGTCGCTTGGCAACAGCCGGCAGGAACTGCCCAAACAAGCGCAGTTCGTTGCATCTCTGGCGGCGCAAAAATCCCGCCGGCTGATTGTTGTCGCGGCCGAGGACACCAGCCGGAAACTGTCTTTGCCTGAGGGTACGCTGGTATTGGCCCCCGGAACGGGACGCATTCCGGCAGAGTATCTGGCGCCGCATGCCGACGTCGCGAAAGGCCCGGCACAGCCGGCGCTGCCAGAGGGGAAGAAACAGCCCAAGGGGCGCGCCTCGGTTCTGGGGCGGCTGTTGCGGCTGGCCCGCGGTGAGCGTGATCTTCCGGTCGAGCGCAACGCAGACAGCGCATTCGATCTGGCGCTTGCGGGCCGGACCGCCACCATCACCGTGCTGGGGCTTGCTGGCGGTGTCGGCACCACTACGGTTGCGGTGACGCTGGCCAAGGAACTGGCCCGGCAACGCAGCGCCGACAGGATCTGCCTGCTGGATCTGAACCTGCAATTCGGCATGGCGGCAAGCTATCTGAACCTTGAGGACAACCCGCGGATCGAGGATGCCTATCGTAACTTCAGGGCGCTCGATGCCGACAGTTTCGAAGAGTGCCTGACGCCGGAAAGCAAGAACCTGACGGTGTTCTCCGCGCCGCCGCATATCCTGCCCTATGATGCGCTGTCCGGAAAAGAGGTGACCCGGCTTATCGATCTGGCGCACCAGCGCGCCGAGATCGTGGTGGTGGATGCGCCCCTTGCTCTGGCGGACTGGGCTGGTGATCTCTATGCGCAGTCCGATGCCGTTCTGTGTATTGCGGTTCAGGGGATTCGTTGTCTGCGCAATGCCAGCAAACTGCGCGAGCTGCTGGAGGCGAACCGGATCGGGACCGGCAATTTCGCCTTTGCGCTGAACCGGACCCCTGAACCGATGCCCGCCGATTGGGCGGAAACGCTCGATGGCATGGAGAAGGGGCTGGGCGCGAAGCTGTTCCATTTCCTCGCAGAAGGAGGGGCCGAGGTGAGCGAGGCCTGCGATCTGGGGGTGCCTCTGGCGGTGCACGCGTCGTCAAACGCGTTCTACCGCTCGATTCGCAGGCTGGTTAAGACCGCCTCTCCGTCCAAGCAGAAGGTCACAGCACGTGTTTGACAAGTTTCGCCAAAGCCAGGCCGCAGCGGAAAGCGGCCAGACCGACAGGGGGATGATGCTGGATCATGCCGCTCCGGGTCATGCCGCTGTCAACGAACCGGAAGCCGATCAGCCGGAACTCACCGCCCGTTATGCCGAACCGGCTGCTGAGCCGAACCATCCGTCTTCCCAGCAACGGCGTCGTATTCTCAATGAGATCAGCCAGCAGGCGCACCGCACCTTGCTGGAGGCGTTGAACCTGTCGGCGCTGAAACAGGCCTCTGAGGCCGATATCAGGAAAGAAATCAGCGATATCGTCAAGGAGATCGCGCCGAACCAGTCGATCGTTCTGTCGCGGTCCGACCGGGATCAGATCATCGACCGGCTGTTTCACGAGGTCACCGGTTTCGGGCCACTGGAAGTCCTGATCAAGGATGACACCATCTCTGACATTCTGGTCAACGGACCGGACCGGGTCTATGTCGAGCAGAACGGGATGCTCATCAAGACCGACGTCCAGTTCACCGATGACACCCACCTGCGGCGCATCCTGCAAAAGATCGTCTCGATGGCCGGGCGGCGTATCGACGAGATGAACCCCTATGTCGATGCCCGCTTGCCCGACGGATCGCGGCTGAACGCGATGATCCCGCCGGTCGCCGTCGACGGGACGCTGATTTCCATTCGCAAGTTTCGCCAGGACCGGCTGAGCATCAAGCAGCTCATCGCCTATGGCGCGCTGTCCGAAAATATGGCGAGCT
The DNA here is from genome assembly GCF_000429365.1 of Pseudodonghicola xiamenensis DSM 18339. Classification (GTDB taxonomy): domain Bacteria; phylum Pseudomonadota; class Alphaproteobacteria; order Rhodobacterales; family Rhodobacteraceae; genus Pseudodonghicola; species Pseudodonghicola xiamenensis. The sequence continues at coordinate 20,327 of NZ_KE386893.1, forward strand.
ATCTGAGCGCCTCTGTCGCTTGCCGTTTGAACATCATCATTTCCGGCGGGACGGGGTCGGGCAAGACGACATTGCTGAACGCCCTGTCCAGCTTCATCCACCCGCGCGAACGCGTGCTGACGGTCGAGGATACGGCCGAGCTCAATCTGCAGCGTGATCATGTCGGGCGGATGGAGAGCCGGCCGCCGAATATCGAGGGGCGTGGCGCGGTCACTCAGCGGGATTGCCTGCGCAATGCGCTCAGGATGCGGCCGGACCGGATCATTGTCGGGGAAACCCGCGGTGACGAGGTGATCGACATGCTGCAGGCGATGAATACCGGTCACGACGGGTCGATGACCACGATCCACGCGAATTCGGCGCGCGACGCGACCAGCCGGCTTGAGAACATGGTGGCGCTGGCCGGGTTCGACATGCCGCTTGGGGCCCTGCGGCGGCAGATCGCCAGCGCCGTCAATCTGTTCATTCAGGTCAACCGCATGCAGGATGGCACCCGGCGGATCACCTCGATCACCGAGGTGACAGGCTGCGAGGGGGAGGTTCTGTCCATGCAGGAGCTATTCACCTTCGAACATACCGGGACGTCTCCGGACGGTCGTGTCGAAGGCCGGTTCCGCACTACCGGCGTGCGATCGCATTTCACCGACCGCTTCAAGCGCTGGGGCGTGGATCTGCCGGAACTGCTTTATAAAGACGATATCGCATGACTATGGGGCTTTTCCTGTCGCTGGGCTTTCTGGTCGGGCTCCTGTTTCTGATGATCGCGGGCGCTGCCGCGCTGAGCGAACGGGGCAGGCGGCTGCGCGAACATCTGCTGCGCCGCTATGAAACCGCGGGGGCCAGCTCCAAGGCCGCCGGCCCCGGTCCGGTCACTGTCGCGCCGGGGCCGGTGTCATTGCGCCGGGAAACGACGGGCTTCGACCTGAGGTCGCTTTTCGATCCGGGTGGGATGCATTTCTTTGCCGTGCTGCGGACAAGTCGGCGCCTGCTGGGCCTGATGGCGCTGGGGTTTGTGGCGATCGCCGGTCTTGCGATCTTCGGTGTCGGGCTGCCGGTGGTCAGCGCCGTTCTGTTGGCGCTGGCGCTCGTGCTGGTCGGTGCCTTCATGGTCCACCGTTATCGCCACGGCAAGCGCCTCGAGGAAATCGCCGAGAACGTTCCCGAGGCGCTCGATATGCTGGTGCGGGCGCTGCGCATCGGCGCGCCCTTCCCGAAAGCCCTGATCCTGGTGAGCGAGGCGATGTCCGGCCCCATTGCCGAGGAATTCACGATTGCCTCGGAAGAGATCAGTTTCGGGCTTGATCTGTCGACGGCGCTTTTCGAACTTGCCCGGCGCTGTGAAAATCAGGATCTGATCTTTCTGGCGACCGCCGTTTCCATCCAGCAGGGCAGCGGTGGCAATCTGGCAGAGGTTCTCGAACGGCTCGCCATCATTTGTCGCGGTCGGCAGCAACTGGTGCTCAAGGTCAAGTCGCTGACCTCCGAAGCGCGCTGGTCTGGGAATGTCCTTTCGGTCTTTCCGATCATTGCGGCCGGTGGGATTTTCCTGCTAAACCCTCAATATTTCGACGATATATCTAACTCGGAATATTTCACCCCCTTGCTTGTCGCGGTCGCGGTGCTGCTGGTTGCGAATGTCATTTTCATGCACCGGATGCTCAAGCTCAAAGACTGAAGGAAGCCCTGATATGTCCGGAGCCGGATTGTCGAGCATGTTTGCCATTGCCTTCAGCCTGGGGCTGTTATGTGTCGTCATCGCGGTGGCGGCGCTGCAATTGGGGCGGACTTCGGTCAGTGAGGTGCGCGAACAGACCAACAGCCTGCGCCGGGACGGGCACGGTCAAACGCCGCTAAGCCGGCCGGCGGCGTTTCTGGCGCGGCTTTTCGACGAAAAGGATGAAGTCGTCCGGGCAGAGATGAAAAAGAAACTGGCCCAGGCGGGGTTTTCCGGCGCCCGGGCGCCGGTCTTCTTCGTGTTCAGCAAGCTCTTTGCCGGGATGCTGATTGCTGTCGCGGTCGTGGTTGTCTTCGTCTCGCTTCCGAATTTGCAGGTGCAGGGCGGGCTGCACTGGCTCATCATAATCTCGTTGGCGTTTCTCGTTGGTTATTCGCTGCCCGGCGTGATCGTGACCTCTCGGGCGCAGGCCTATGTGGACCGGATTGCCAAGGGCCTGCCCGATGCGCTGGACCTGATGCTGGTCTGTGTTGAGGCCGGGCAGTCCATCGACATGAGCCTGGTGCGCGTCGCCAGATCGCTGAGGCGTCTGCATCCGGAGCTGTCGGAGCGCTTTGCCGCGACCGCCGAAGCGCTCCGGGTCGGGGGTGATCGCGCCAGCGCCTTCGAACGCCTCGCCTATGATACCGACAGTGCCGAGCTCAAGTCCTTCGGGCGGGCGATCATGCAGGCCTCCTCGATGGGGACGCCGGTGGCCGAGACCTTCAGGGTGTTTTCCGCCGATCAGCGGCAGCGGCGGGTTAAGAAGATCGAGGAACAGGCCAATATCCTGCCGACGAAGCTGACGCTCGGCACCATGTTCCTGACCGTGCCGCCGTTTCTGCTGCTTCTTCTCGCGCCGGCGCTTTACAGCATCTCCAAAAGTTTCTGAGCGGTATGTCCAAGCTGTCCCTATTTTCGCTGAAACAAAACCGGTTCGCGCCGGTGTCTGAAATGGCCGGACCAGCGGCGCCGTCAAATCACCGACACATCTCTCTTGAGATCGGGGTCTATTTGCTGGCAGCCTTCTTCCCCCTCGGAGCCACTGTCCTGGCAACGCCACAATGCTACGTCCTGCCGTTTTTCATTGTGCTGAACGTGGCTTTGTTGTCGGCGCTGGAGACAGGCGGCAGCCGGTTGATGGCGCACACCCCGTTCTGGGTGGGTCTGGCGCTGGCCGTTCTTCTGGCCCTGATCCTGCCGCTGCTGATCTGGCCCGACTATCCGATGTCCCGGCTTTTCTCGGAACTCGGGGCGGATATCCTCTTTGCTGCGGTTGTCGCGATGCTTTTGTCGCTGATCTCTCATGCCCTGCGGAAGGGGGTGTTTCGGATACAGGCCGGTGGCCCGGCGGCCTTCATCCTGCACGGTGCGGGGGTCTTTCTGGGTGGCTTTCTGATCGAGCTTCGCTTTCTGACTTTTGAGCAGATGTTTCGGCCCGGGGGCATGCTGTCGGCCCGGCTCGAAACGCCTCTGGTCCTTGTTGGAGGGGCGCTGACGGTCGCGGCGGTCAGTCTTGTGCTCTTGCATGTGCTGTCGGAAGAGCGGCGGCACGATGGTCCGTTGGCACGGCGGGCTCGCCCCATCTGGGTGGTCGCGCTCGCCGCGTTGACGCTGTTTGTCTCGCAGGCGCAGTATTCGGGGGAGGGCTATGTCGCGCTGCTGCTGGCGCTCCCGCTCCTGTGCCTGCTGCCCTTCGCTCCGCGCAGCCCGATCCTGACATCGGCCTGCCTTGCGCTGGGGATCGCCCTGCTGCCCAATTTGCCCGTCGTTCTCGGCTTTGCCCATGCGCCTGAGCCGGCTCCGGTTGTCCGTCTCGCGCCGCTGGTGGGGGCAGTTCTGGTCATCGTTCTGGTGCTAGCGCTGCGGCGCGCCAGCCAGACGCGGGTGCTGTTCGAACAAACCCAGAGGCTGGATCGCCTGCGCCGCCTTTTCACCGAGAACGGGGCAGGGGAGATTCTGTGCGCCGACCCGAAGCGCAAGCGGATCCTGTTTCCGGTCGCTTCGCCAGAGACGCATCCGGAAATGAGTTTCGCCGATTTCTTCCGCGATGCGCCGTCACATGAAATGCTCACCTTGCTGGAGGCGTTCGGCAGCGATACCGAGGTTGACGCGCATAGGGCCTTTCCTGTGCATCTGCACGGCGCAGCTGGCACGCCGGGAAAACTGGAAACCTCGCCGCGTCATCGTATCGACCTGTATATTCTGGAGAAGACGCCCGATGTGATCTGGCTTGGCCGGATCGACCGGTCAGAATGCGAGGAGTACGAACTGCGGGCCGAGCGGGCCGAGAAAGCGCTGGCCGAAGCGCTGTTGCGGGAAGAACGTCTGCTGACCGTCGCCTCGCATGAATTGCGTACTCCGATGTCGGTCTTGTCCATGCTGTCGGAAGAGTTGGATGAGGGCACTCCCTGGGAAGAGGTCGCGCCGGGGTTCAAGAGCGCCTGCGATCGCGTCAATGTCTTGCTGGACGATCTGAGGGTGCGTGACAGCACCAAGGAAGCGCAGATGCTGCAGACGGTTTTCACCCTGCGTGAAATGTCGATGCATCTGCAGGAGGTGTTCACCGGCCCCGCACAGGCCAATGGCGTCGCACTGTTGTTTTCCCTGTCGCAGCGTAGCGATACGCCGTTGCGCAGCGATTACGGCCGGGTCTTCATCGCGCTGTCCAAGCTGATCCACAACGCCATCGTCCATGCCCGCGCCACCGAGATTTCGATCAGTGCCTTTCTCACGGTGCAGAGCGACGGTGTGGCGATCGTGACCTGGCAGGTCAGCGACAACGGTCGTGGCATTCCCTCAGAGCGGCGCCAGACCATTTTCCGCCCCTTCGACACCGACGGCAAGGGACCGAGCAACCGGCCCGGGCTGGGGCTTTATACCGCGCGCAAGGCCATCGAGGCGATGGGCGGAGAGGTTAATCTGCGTCGCCCCGATGATATTGGCGGCGTCCCGCGGCGTCTGCCGCCGTTTTCCACTGCCAAGGATGTCGCCGCAGAAACGCCCGAGGCCGAGGCAGCGCTGGGGATGAATCCGGGGGCTTCGTTTGTCTTGAAGCACCCGGCGCGATTGGCCGAACATGTTGAGTACACGACGCTGGAGCATCTTCCCGTGACAGAATCCCAGGCATCCTATCCCGACAAGACCGTTCTTCTGGTCGAGGACAATCAGATTGTTGGTGACATCATGGTCGTCCGGCTGCGGCGTCTCTTCGGGACGACGATCTGGGCCGAGCGGGGCGACGAGGCCTTGCTGGCCTATGAGAAAAACCAGCCCGATCTGCTGCTGGTCGATCAGCTTCTGCCCGGAAAGTTGGGCTCGGAGGTCGTTCAATATGTGCGGGAGACCAACCGAGAGGTTCCGATCGTCGGGATTACCGCATCGGCGATGGGGTCGGAATGCGCTGAACTCGAGGCGGCGGGGGCCAATTACGCGCTGGAGAAACCGCTATCCATGCAGCAGATGAAGAAGATCGCTCAGGAGTTCTTCGGCGCGCCGGAGGCGCAATAGGCTGATCTGTCGGCCCCCGGGGCGGTTGTGACCGATCTCGGGGCCCGATGTCGGGGCCGATGGTTGGGGACCGTGGAAGCCATGCAGGACTGAACAGAGGCGACTGTCGTCGATCGTGCCCGGGTTGGCGCGCATGTGCCTGCCCATCGCATCCGGCCTTAGCCAAGCGCACACAGCCCACGGAGGGACGAGCCGAGAAACGCGGCTTTGATCCAAACCATGAAATCGCGATACTTTGATTTAATGGTGCCCGGGGGCGGAATCGAACCACCGACACGAGGATTTTCAATCCACTGCTCTACCCCTGAGCTACCCGGGCACGGGAAAGGCGTTTGCCTTTGGGTGGGGGCCTTCTAGGCGACCCAGCGGGGGGTGTCCAGAGGTATTTTCATCTTCTTGTCACTAATGTTGCCACTTCTGTGCAGCTTGTGCTTCTTCTTCTGCTTTTTCAATGTCTTCCGGGCTGTCGGAGGGGATCGAATAGCTGCCTTTCAGCCAATTTCCGAGGTCGATATCGGCGCAGCGTTTCGAACAGAAGGGGCGGTACTGCGGATCGGTTTCGCGCTTGCAGATCGGGCAGCTCACAGGCCGGCCTCTCCGAGCAGCGGGGCGAGGGGAAGGCGGCCGCGCTTGCGCTGGAGCTCGTAGTTTCCAAGCGGCGTCCAGCCGGCCAGAACCGTCTCTTCGGTGTCGTGCCGGAAAGCGGCGCGCAGGGCGGATTCAAGAGTGCGACGGTCCTTCTTCGGCATCGGTGCCAGGTCGATGACGATCTGGCCGCCCAGGCCTCTCAGCCGCAACTGTCGGGGCAGTTCGCGGACGGCGGCGATATTGGCCTTGATCCCGGCGGCAAGCGAGCTGTCGGCGCCGGTGTTCACGTCGACGGCGATCAGCGCGCGGGTCGGCTCGACGAAGAGGAAGGCGCCACCGGGCAGGGACGCACGGGCGCTCTTCAGCGCTTCGATCGCGTCCAGCACGCCAAGGCGCGCGAATCCCTCGGCTTCGGTCTCGACCTCGGCGGGCTCCGACCAGTCGCGCCAGGCCAGCAGATGCGGACCATCGCCTTCGGTCAGTTTCTCGGCCGGACCGTCGGCATCGGCCAGCACCTTGTCGGCGAGGTCGAGCATGGCGTCGACATCCTCGGCGATATCATCCTCGTCGGCGCCCTCGCAGGCTGAGCGCAGGATGATCCCATGGGCGCTGGCCTCGGCCAGGTCGGTGCCTGCGGCGGCGAGGATGCGGATACGCTCCTCCTCGTCATGGATGCGACGGGAGAGGTTCACGCCGGGGGCTTCGGGGGTGACGATGGCATAACGGCTCTTGAACAAGAGCCGGGTGGTCACCGGGATCGCCTTGCCGGGCTCGGCATAGCCGGTGACCTGCACCAGCAGCGCCTGACCGGGGGCGATGCCCTTGATCTGGCGCAGGTAGGCGGTGCCGTCTGGGGTGTCGAGGAACAGCCCGCCTTGGCCCTTCATCGGCCGCTGTGCGATGGCGCGATAGATGGCGCCGGGGCGGGGGGCGTCGCTGTCGATCAGAATATCTTCAAGCTGTCCGTCGATCATCAGGGCAGCCGCTTCGCGGTCGCCGATATGGTCCAGAACGATTTGCCGGCCCTTCATGCGCTCTCTCCGTAAACAGGGTATCCTGCCGCCTGCAAAAGCCCGGCGGTTTCCGCCAGCGGCAGGCCAACGATGCCGGTGAACGATCCTTCGATCCAGGGGATGAAGGCGCCTGCCATGCCCTGGATGCCATAGCCGCCGGCCTTGCCCTGCCAGTCGCCGCTGGCGACATAGGCGACGATTTCCTGGTCAGACAGTCGTTTCATCTTCACCGCGCTGACCACGTCGCGTTGCCAAAGCCGATCGCCCCGGCGTACCGCCACGGCGGTGATCACCCGGTGCCGGCGGCCCGAGAGGGCGCGCAGGAAGGATTCGGCCTCGATCGCGTCTGCAGGTTTGCCCAGGATTCGGCGGCCAAGCGCCACCGTGGTATCTGCGCAAAGCACGATGTCGTCAGGCCCGGCTGCCACAGCAGCGGCCTTTTCGCGTGCAAGGCGCTGGCAATAGGGGCGGGGGAGTTCCCCCCTCGCCGGGTCTTCGTCGATGTCCGGCGGCAGGATGTCATCGGGAACGACACCGATCTGCGCCAGAAGATCGCGGCGGCGCGGGCTGCCAGAGCCCAGGATAAACTTCATCTCAAGGGCCCTCGCGCAACGGGTCCGCGCCGGGGCGCGCGCTTATTTAAAGCGGTAGTTGATCCGACCCTTGGTCAGATCATAGGGGGTCATTTCGACCTGCACCTTGTCGCCGGCAAGAACACGGATTCGGTTCTTGCGCATCTTGCCTGCTGTATGTGCGATGATCTCATGGCCGTTTTCAAGCTCGACCCGGAACGTCGCATTGGGCAGGAGTTCCTTCACGACACCGGGAAATTCGAGCGTATCTTCCTTGGCCATGTTATCTCCATTGCTGATTGATCCGCCAATCCTGCGGAACGAGCGCTTAAATGATCCCTTTCGCCTTATATTTCAAGGCTGCAATGCCGCTTTGCGGCGAAATGTGACCGAAACCTTTGGGAAAATGGCCTGGAAAGAGCTCAAAGCTCCCGAATCCAGACCTGCAGCGGGTGCTGTGATTCGGTTGCCTGGCCGATGTCCTTCCAAGTGAAGCTGGCAATCGCTCCGGGCAGGGGATGATAACCCCGCTTTTGCCAGAACGTATCGAGGGGGCGATAGTCGGCAGGTCGCAGCGGGTGCGAGGTGGGCCGCTGCACCGCGCAGAAGGCCGAATGCCGGAAGCCCAGCCGCCGGGCGTGGTCTTCGCGCGCGTCGAAGAAGCGGTGACCGATGCCATGACCGCGATAGTCCGGCAGCAGTACCGATTCGGCGCAATAGAACACCTGGTCCAGCACCAGGCCGCTGTTGGCGAAGGCTGCGGCGAAATCGTCGGCATGATCGGCCAGCGGCGTGCCGGTCGCCGCGCCGATCAGCCGCTCGCCGTCGAAGGCGCCGACAAGAACCGCGCCGTCGCTGTCGCGGTAGGATTGCAGATAGCCCCGTTCGTAATCGAGGCTGCCGTCGTAAAGATAAGGCCAGGCGCGGAAGATCTCGATCCGCAGCCTGGCGACATCCTCCAGCGCCGCATCCAGTGCGGCGCCGGTCAGAACCCGGGTCTCGATCATTTGCTGACCTGGCGGATCCAGTCTGCCAGGTTGTAATAGGTCGTCACCCGGGCAATCTTGCCGTCGCGGATGTCGAAGAACGATCCGGCCGGCAGCCGATAAGTCTGGCCATGTGCCTCGGGCAGGCCGGCGTCGGTGGCCAGATAGGTGCCGTTGACGATGAATTCCGCCGCGCCGCGGCTGCCGCCCTCGGCCTCGAACAGCACGATATCGGTCAGCTCTTCCTTATAACAGTGGCTCATATGGGCGCAGAATTCGGCGAATTTCACCTTGCCGACGCGGATCTGGCCCTCGTTGACGTGATGGGCCACATCCTCCGTCAGGCAGTCCAGCATGGCAGAGGTGTCGCCGGCGTTGAAGGCCTCGAAATAGGCTTTGAGAATGGTTGTCATGATCTCTCCGTTGGGGCGCCCCATTTTCCCTTGAGGCGTGTTATAATTTGGTCCCGGGCCTGACGATAGGCGGCCAGTTTTGCATCACGGGTTTCGCCCAAGCCGGTCGGGTCCAGGATCGGCCAGTATTCTACCGTCAGATGGAAGAACCGGGTCAGTTGCAGCGCCCGGCTCTGGCTGGCGGGGGACAGGGCCACCACAAGGTCGAAAGAGCTCAGATCGTCGCCGCGCCGCTGCATCTCGTCGAACGAGCGTGATTGGTGTCGGGACAGTTCCACGCCGATCTCGTCGCACACGGCGATGGCGAAGCCGTCGATCTCAAGATCGCTTTCCACGCCGGCCGATTGAACATAGGTCGACATGCCATAGAATTTCTTCATGATCCCTTCGGCCATGGGGGATCTGCAGGCATTGTGATCGCAGCAGAACAGTACCGACTGCGGCAAGGATTCCACGGATTATCCCCCGAAGTGCAGGACGCAGATCAGGGTGAACAGGCGGCGCGCGGTATCCCCGTCGACATCGGCCTTGCCCTCCAGCCGCTCGCGCAACACGCGGCTGCCTTCGTTGTGGATGCCGCGCCGGGCCATGTCGATGGCCTCGATCTGGCTGGGCGGCATGGTCTTGACCGCATTGTAGTAGGATTCGCAGATCTGGAAGTAATCCTTCACCACCTGCCGGAACGGCCCGAGCGACAGGTGGAATTCGGCAGCCTTCTGACCCTCTTCGGTTTCGATGTCGAAGACCAGCCGCTTGTCGCGGATCGACAGCCTCACCCGATAGGGGCCTTCGGGCACGACCCGGTCGTCCCGCTTGGGCAAGGTGAAACTGTTCTGTTCCAGAAGGTCGAAGACCGCGACCTTGCGTTCCTGTTCGATTTCCGGCGTGGGCGGGGGCAATCCCGCGTCATCCAGCGCGATATCCACGATATGAGACATGGGCCGATTACCTGTTCAATTGATCCAGACGCGCGCGGACTGACAGCCCATGCGCCTCGAGGCTTTCCGATTGCGCCAGACGTTCGGCGGTGGGGCCGATCGCGTTCAGCGCTTCGGGGGTCATCTTGGACAGAGTGGTGCGTTTGAGGAAGTCCAGAACGCTCAGACCCGAGGAAAACCGTGCGGAACGTGCCGTCGGCAGCACATGGTTCGGGCCGCCGACGTAATCGCCGATCGCCTCAGGGGTGAATTGGCCCATGAAAATGGCGCCGGCATGATGGCAGAGCTCGGCCAGTGCCTCGGGCTCGGCCACGCAAAGTTCAAGGTGCTCCGGCGCGATGCGGTTCGACAGCGCCGCGGCCTCGTCCAGATCGCGTACGGTGATCACCGCGCCGAAATCGCGCCAGCTTGCCCCGGCGATCTCGCGCCGCTCCAGGGTTTCCAGCCGCTTGTCGACCGCCGCGGCGACCTTCCGGCCGAATTCCGCATCGTCGGTGATCAGCATCGCCTGGGCGCTGGCGTCATGTTCCGCCTGGCTCATCAGGTCAAGCGCGATCCAGTCCGGGTTGTTGTCCTTGTCGGCGATCACCAGGATCTCCGACGGGCCGGCGATCATGTCGATGCCCACCTTGCCGAAGACCCGCCGCTTGGCTGCGGCGACAAAGGCATTGCCGGGGCCGGTGATCTTGTCGACCGGTCGGATGGTTTCGGTGCCATAGGCCAGCGCGGCGATCGCCTGGGCGCCGCCGATGCGATAAATCTCGTCCACCCCGGCGATCTGCGCGGCCAGAAGAACCAGCGGGTTGATCACGCCATCGGGCGCCGGCACCACGATGGCCAGCCGTTCGACGCCGGCCACCTTTGCGGGGATTGCGTTCATCAGCACCGAGGAGGGATAGGACGCGAGCCCGCCCGGTACATAAAGACCGGCAGCGGAGACCGCCCCCCAGCGCCAGCCCAGCGTGGCGCCGTCCGGGTCGGTCCAAAGCTGGTTCGGCGGCATCTGCCGGACGTGATAGGCGCGGATCCGCTCTGCCGCCAGTTCCAGCGCTGCACGGTCGGCAGGGGCGACCTGGGCCACCGCGGCGGCGATTTCTTCGGCCGAGAAGGCCAGGGTTTCGGGCGCCAGCTCCAGCCGGTCGAATTTCGCTGTCAGTTCGATCACCGCCTGATCGCCCCGGGTGCGCACATCGGCGATAATGTCGGCGACGATCGCGTCTACATCGGGGCTGTCTTCGCGCTTGGCGCCCAGGAGGGCGGCGAAAGTGGTTTCGAAATCGGCTGCGGTCGTGTCAAGGAATTGGGGCATTCTGGGTCTCCGACGGATGATCCCCCATACAATCGCAGGCGCTGCTCCTCAAGGGTTGAGGCGTTTCTCAAGCGGATAGCCTAAAATCCACCGGCCGGTGCGTCCGGGGCCGGCAGTGCGCCAGCCGTGGCGCAAATAGAAATCCCGCGCCGTGGCGGTGGAGGTGAGCTTGGCCGTGGTGGCCCCGCTGGCAGCCAGTTCCGCCTCCATCGCGGCAAGCAGGGCGGCAGAGAGACCGCGACGCCGATAGGCGGGGTCGACGTAATTCAGGGTAATTGTGCCTTTGGACAGATCAAGCGCCCCGACGGCGGCGGGCGTCCCGTCAAGCTCGGCGATCCGGATGCCACCGTTGGCGATCATCTGCGCCAGGCTGTCCGGTGTCTTGTTGGCGGTCCATTCCGTCACCGCTTCGGGGGCATTGCCGTGATCGGCGCCACACAGCAGCGTGATCGAGGCGGTGAGGATCCGGGCAGCCTCTGCCGCGTCCTGGGGCAGGGCGGGGCGCACGGTAATGACCGGCTTTGCTGTATTCATCCGCCGACGATCCTGACAAAGAAGGTTCGCGCGGCGCGGTCGGTCCGGGCGCCAGGTGTGGCGGCAAGATAGTCCAGAAAGCTGGCCGTCGCGACGCAGAATTCCCGTTTTCTCCAGTTCTGCGCATCGCTGATCAGGTCGAACCACTCTGGTTTCACGCTATGCGAGGTCCGCCAGCGTTCGAAAACCTCGCGCCAGTCCTCGACCGAAGCCGCCCGCATCTTCACCGGTTTGTCGCGACCGAGCGCCAGGGTGCGCATCATCTGGGCTGCGACGTGTTCCATCTGCGGCGTCTTGGTGATCCTGGCTTCACGCGGTGTCAGCGCGGCATAGCCCTGGGCGGCCAGTTTGCCGCAGACGCGCGGTGACGATGACAGCGAGCGCAGCGCCTCCGCATAGGAGGCAAGATAGCTGCGCACCGCTTGCGGAGGAGCTGTTTCGGCGAAATGGGCGTTCCGTTTGATCATCGCGTCCGAGGCCGCAGCCGAGGCCAGCCGCAGGCCTTCGGGGGTCTGTCTTTCCCCGTTGGCGGCGGTCGCGGTCATCGCCCGCAGCAATTGCCGATAATCATCGGGGAATTCGGTTTCCACGACCGCAAAGAACTCGGCGCCCCAGCCGGCGGTGATATAGGCGTCCAGAATCTCGGTCTGTTCCGGGGGCTGTGGTTTCGGTGCCGCCTGTGCCGGCTCTGGTTCTGAAACCCCCAGCAGAAGGCCGGCCACGACAAGGGGCGCTCCGAACCGGGCAGCGAAGGCGGCGCGGTTTTCAGATGTCATGAGACGGGGTCTGTCCCGAAATCGCCTGATAGGGGCGGGTGACATCCTTCAGGGTGATGTCCAGCGCCTCGACCTGCAGCCGCAGCGCGCCATCGCCGGCCAGCGTCAGCAACAGGGAGCCGGCGCCATCCTCGCCCGGTTCGAAATCGACCGACAGCAGCGACAGCACCAGATCCTTGTCGCGGTGGTCGATGCCCTGGCTGGCAACCGCCAATACCTCGTCGATGACCAAGAGGGCCCGAACACGTTCGGCGCCGTGCCGGCCGCGGCCCTGATCTTCCCAGCGGAACCGGTTGAGCAGGAGGGCGAAACGGCGCTGACGCGACTTCCAACTCATGTCGGCGGCGGTAAAGATCGCGTCCTGGGTCAGGGCGGCGATGACCTTAAGGTCGTCGGCATCGACCGCGCCCAGGTTCAGCGGCGCCTCGCGCCCGTCTTCGAATGTTGCGTCTTCGGTCATCAGCCCCTGATCCGTTCGATTTTCGCACCCACTGCCTGCAGCTTGGTCTCCACATGCTCATAGCCGCGGTCCAGATGATAGACCCGGCTGACCACGGTTTCACCCTCGGCGGCGAGGCCGGCGAGGATCAGCGAGACCGAGGCGCGTAGATCGGTCGCCATCACCGGCGCGCCCTTGAGCTGTTCGACCCCGGTGACCCGGGCGGTGCCGCCCTGCACCTCGATCCGGGCGCCCATGCGGGTCAGTTCCGGCGCATGCATGAAGCGATTTTCGAAAATTCGCTCCTCCAGTACGCTGGTGCCCTCGGCGGTTGCCAGCAGCGCCATCATCTGTGCCTGCAGATCGGTCGGGAACCCGGGGAAGGGTTCTGTCGTCACATCGACGGCGCGGATCGGCCCGCCGGTGCGGGCAACCTTCAGGCCGGTTTCCGTCTCGGTCACGGTGACACCGGCCTGGTCCAGCTTTTCTGCAAAGCTCGCCACCAGGTCGAGCCGCCCGCCAAGACATTCGACCTCGCCGCCCGCGATGGCGGGGGCCAGCATATAGGTGCCCAGTTCGATCCGGTCGGTGACCACCGGATGGGTCGCCCCATGCAGCCGGTCGATCCCCTCGATGGTGATTTCAGAAGTCCCGTCGCCCTCGATCCGGGCGCCCATCTTGCGCAGGCAGGTGGCCAGATCGACAATCTCCGGTTCGCGCGCGGCGTTCTTCAGCACCGTGGTACCCTTAGCCAGCGTCGCCGCCATCATCACGTTCTCGGTGGCGCCGACCGAGGCGAAGGAGAATTCCACCACCGCGCCCTTCAGTCCGCGCGGCGCCTTGGCATGCAGATAGCCGTCGCGCAGCTCGATCTCGGCCCCCAGCGCTTCGAGCCCGTGGATATGCAGATCCATCGGCCGCGCGCCGATGGCGCAGCCGCCGGGCAGCGAGACGACGGCATGGCCCAGCCGCGCCAGCATCGGCCCCAGCACCAGGTTCGAGGCCCGCATCTTGCGCACGATGTCATAGTCGGCGACGTGGTTGTTCAGATCATGGCTCGACATCGCCAGAACCTGACCGCCCTGCAGGCTGGTGACCTCGGCCCCCAGCGATTGCAGCAGCGCGGTCATGGTGCGGATGTCTGACAGGCGCGGCGCATTGGTCAGCGTCAGCGGCTCTTCGCTCAGAAGCGTCGCCGGCATCAGGGTGAGACAGGCATTCTTGGCGCCTGCGATCGGAATCCGGCCGCTGAGCGGCCCGTTACCGGTGACCAAAATCGAATCCATCTGCGTCTACCCTTCGCGCTCGCCTGTATCCCTGGCCTCATCCCCAGTCGCTGCCCGCGCGCGGGCCTGTGCCTTGCGCTTAGCCATATTGGCCTTGAGCGCCGCCTTCAGCCGATCCTCACGATCCGCCGCCGGCTTGTTTTTCTCGGTGTTCTTCGTTCTGGGTGCCATGTTCGCTCTCTACCGCAGTCGCGGGCATCGGTCCAGATTGCGCCGCGCGAGGCGCGCGATAGACGGCCGGCAAGCGAGCCGGAAGGGTGGTTCGCAAAAAAGCCGGAAAAAAAATTTAAGAACCGCTTGCACCCCCTGCGATTTGCGTCTAATCAGCCGCCCACGGCGCTGCTGTAGCTCAGTGGTAGAGCACTCCCTTGGTAAGGGAGAGGTCGACAGTTCAATCCTGTCCAGCAGCACCATTTTCATTGGATTACAAAGACTTACGGTTCAGTACCAGGGCGCCGTCACAGGTGTTTTCGCCCTGCTGGGCGCCTGCCGGATCAGTCCGGTGCCGTCAGCGCGGGAATGGGGTAAATCGTATCATAGGCCCAGTTGAAGGCGATGGCATAGACCACGTAGAAGCCAGACAGCGCGACGTCCATGATCAGTGCCTGCAACAGAGGCGCCCCGAGATACCAAGCGATGAACGGAACCAGCAGGCAAAGCAGCCCGATCTCGAAAAGCAGGGCGTGGCCGATTCTTACGGGCAGCGTCTTGCGGGTGTGGCCAATGACCCGCAGCATGCCGTGATCGAACCCGAGGTTGAAAATATAGTTCCAGATCATGGCGATGGTCGCGCTGATCACGGTGATGACGCCGAAATGGCCAATCTCGACGCCGAAAATCAGCCCGCCCAGTGGCGTGACGATGATCAGGGCGATCAGTTCGAACAGGATGGCGTGGCGGATACGGTCTCGGGTGGTTCTCATGGCCCATTTGCTCCTGGCGGCAGCGGAATGTCCGGGATGGGCGAGAAGGTCCGAGGGCGCAAGCCCCCCGTGGCGACAGGTGCGACGACTGCGATTTTCCGCCGGTCGGTGGATGCGCGCGCCCCGGGATGGGGCACGCGGGGGAAGACGTGGGGGATCAGGCCAGCCGCGGGCCGGCTTCGATCAGGCTGAGCTGCTTTTCCGCCCAGGGAGCTGCACGTTCGATCTGGGCGGCCACCGACATCAGTTTTTCATCAAGCCCGTAGGCCATCGCCAGATGCACGCCGACCGGCAGGCCATCGGCGCTCCAGTGCAGCGGCAGGGTGACTGCCGGCTGACCCGAGGCATTGAAGATCGCGGTAAAGGGCGAATAGTCGAAGACCGATCCCGGCCCGTTACGATAGGCGACGAAATCCTCGAAATCCGGCTTGTACTTGCCGACCGGTGCCGGTGGTGTCGCCAGGGTCGAGGTCAAAAGGACGTCGCAATCAAGGAAGACATGCGCCATGCGGCGGCCAAAGGCGTGCACCTCTTCCACCGCATCGAGATAATCCGCCCCGTCGAGCTTTTGCGAATAGGCGATGGCGGCGCGGGTGACGCCTTCGACCATCGCGGGATCGAGCGGCGCGCCCTTCAACTTGTTGCGCACGCTCAGCGCGGTGCCGCAGGCCACCACCGTGGTCCAGGCCATCATCATCGCCTCGACATCGAGATCGGCGGCGGGACGGAATTCCTCGACGTCATGGCCCAGATCGGCCATCAGCTTGGCGGTCTTCTCGACAGCGGCGACGCATTCGGGATCAATCGGCACGCCGCTGAGCGTGGTGGTCGAGAAGCGCACCTTCAGCTTGCCGGGGTCGCGGTTCATCGCCTCCATAAAACCGATCTCCAGCGGTGGGGCGACATAGGGCGCGCCCAGATCGGGGCCGGAACAGGCATCGAGCATCTTGGCGGTGTCGCGCAGCGACCGGGTCAGGAAACCGTCGATCGCCATGCCGGCCCAGCCTTCGCCTGACATCGGGCCATCGGGCAGCCGCGCGCGGGTCGGCTTGAAGCCCACCAGCCCGCAGGACGATGCCGGAATGCGGACCGAACCGCCGCCGTCCGATCCATGCGCCATCGGAACGATGCCGGCGGCCACCGCCGCGCCCGACCCGCCCGAGGACCCGCCCGAAGTGTGGCCGGTGTTCCAGGGGTTCCGTGTCGGGCCGCCATAGGCCTGCGCTTCGGTCACCGGCCCCACCCCAAGTTCGGGCGAGGTGCCGCGGCCATAGGTGACGACGCCGGTGGCCTGCATGCGCAGGAAAATCTCGGAATCATAGCTCCATTTGCTGCCGGCAAAGAGCTTCGACCCATTGTCGGTCGGATAGGCCTTGGCCTCCGCCCCCAGATCCTTCAGCAGGAAGGGCACGCCGGCGAAGGGGCCGTCGGGCAGGCCGTTGCGGATCGCCTGGCGCGCCACGTCTTCCTGGATGTTGACCACCGCGTTGATTGCCGGATTGCGCGCCTCGGTCAGTTCCAGCGCGATATCCAGCAACTCGTTGGGCGTGGCCTCCTTCTTGGCGACCAGCTCGGCTAGTCCGGTGGCGTCCTGCTTGAGATAGGTGCTTTTCATCTCGCGGTTCTCCCTGCGCGTGTCTTGAAATTCGGCGGCATCCTCAGCCTGCTGCCCGGAAAAGGCAACCTTCGGGGCTTGGCCTTGACGTGGCCGTGGGGCAGAGTGCGGCGGTTCTGTGCAACAGGGAGTGACACGGCAATGACGCAAGACCCGCAGGATGGGCATGACGGCCCTTATACCGCGCCGGTGGTGGTGCCGGGGCTGACAGTTCTGCCTGAGTGGATCGACCACAATGGCCATATGAATGTGGGCTTTTACGGCATTGCCTTCGATCAGGCGGCGGACGTCTTGTTCGTCGACCATCTCGGCATCGGCGGCGCCTATGTCGAAACCCGGAAGCAAGGCTCCTTCGTGCTGCAGGAGCAGACATTGTTTCTGAACGAGCTGCGCGAGGGGGAGGGCTTTTCAGTCCGCTTCAGGCTGCTCGATCACGATAGCAAGCGAATGCATGTCCTGGCCGAAATGGTGCGCGATGCCGATGGTGTGGTCTGTGCCACGCAAGAGGTGGTGTCGATGAATGTCGATCACGGCACCCGGCGGGCGGCCCCCTATCCGGACTGGGTGGTCGCGCGGTTGGCGCGGATGAAGGCGGATCACGCCGGGCTCGATGCTTCACCGCATCAGGGGGCGCCGATCGGGCTGCGCCGGCCGGCTGCCTAGACGGTGCCGGTCCCCGGCGGTGCGGAGGCTGTCGGGGGCCTTCCTCGGGCGCTCGTTATTGTGCGGGGCGGCTGGTCGTTTCGTCGTCTTGGGCGGCTGCGGTTTGCCGGCGGCGGTGGGCGATCAGCCCGGTCAATGCCAGCCGTACGGGATCGGCGCGCAGGCAGGGCACGCCCTGACGCTCCAGCGCGGTGACATAGGGGCGCGCGTCAGTGGTCTCGCCCAGAACGGCAATCTGCTGACCCAGCCAATAGGGGCGGGTGGCGGCCAGTTCCGCGCCGGTCAGCAGTCCGCTCAGACGCGGCGCCATCGCCTCGGGCGCCACTTGTCCCAATTGCCCGGCGGCTTGGAGCGCGGCCAGGCCCGAGGCCAGCCGTTCGGGGCGCGACAACGTGCTGTCGAGCGCTTCGTTGAAGGCGCTCTCATCCCAGTCGATGGGGCCGCCCGCCAAGCCGGCCTGCGTCAGTGCCCCGGCAAGGGCGGCGCTCAAGGCGCTTTGAAAGCTCACCACCTCGTCGGCGCTGACCTGGACCCAATGGGTCACCGGCCCGGTCATCACGATCACCCCGTCCCAGCGGGGATTGAGCGCGAAGAACCCCGTCAATCGCGCCACGCCGCCCAGCAGCAGCCCGGTCGAGGGGCTGGTCTGCGCGAGCGGCGGCAGGGCGCTGGCGGTCAGGCCGGGCAGAGGCTGCGGCACAAGCTCGGCCGGTTTTCCCGGCACCGGAACCGGCCGCAGCGCCAACCCGTCGATCAGGATCGGCAAATCGACCGGGGCGGAGAGCGCGGTGCGCATCGCGGCCACAAGCGGCGCAGCATCCGATGGCGATGGTGCCGCCACCGGGGCATCAATCCTGGTCTGCGTCAGCACATCGGTTCCGCGCAGCAGCCAGCCCTCGGCCCGTCCGGGTTGCGTGTCGATGGCGATCCAGTCTGTTTGCTTCATGTCCCGTGGTCCTCAGGCGATGACTTCGCCGATCAGAATCTGTGGCTGAACATCGGTGAAATTCGCCACATCCTCATTGACCGGTCCAGACAGGCGCAGCGCTGCTGTCATCGCGTTCCGGTCGGCAAAGACGATGGTTGCCACTGCATGATAGGGCGGAGGCACATCTGGGCCGCCGGCGATGCCCTTGGTGACCAGCACCCGGTCGATATGCGCACCCATGTGGCTGTCGACCAGTGGCAGATGGGTGCCAAGGTAATAATCATGGTCGAACCGCGTTCCGCGGCTGGCCGGATAGATGATCTGAAGCGATACCGCCATGGCTGTCTCCTTCCCCCCTTGGGTGTATTCCTCGGGTTTGGCCCGGGCGGCGTGACCGTGTCAACGCGGTCAGGGCCGCGCGGCGCCTGTCGGGATGGCGGGACTGTAACCATTGCCTGACGGTTGCCATAGGTCATCTGGCTTGAATGTGGCAGAAATCGGGCGACCGCAAGCGAGCCTGGTTAACCTGATTCTGCGCGACAATAGTTTCCATAATGGATACAATGTAAGTGTTTATTTTATACTGTATGGTTATTCAGGCTGTAATGGTCAGGTTTCCCCCGGGAAAGTGGTGTGAAACAGATTGTTTCCTTAGATTTCGTTAAAAATCTTCACGTTAGTGGTAAAAGCAAAAATGGCGAAAACAGGGCGTAATCGCGTCGCGATTTTGCTCTGGGCGGATCGGGTAATCGGTGGGGGCCGACCGATCCGTTGAATTGCGTCTGACGTCCGGTCGAGCTGCATAGGGCCGGGCATCTGTAAAAGTTTGGTTTGGACAAGTGCCGCGATTTTTCGCGGCAAGGGCAGGTTTTGCCCAGCTCAGGAGAGCGATCATGACTCATGTCGTTTACAGCCACTCTTATGGCGTGGCATTCAACCGGCCCCCTGAAACGACCGCAAGGACGGTCAGAATTCTGCTTCCGGCCCCGGCGAACACCAATGCCCCGGCGCCAATAGTGCGGGGCTTGCCCGGCAAGACCGGCAGGCGGTTCCTGCGGAACCTTTATGCCCGTGGTGATAAAAGGATGCTGGATCTGGCTTTGATCCTGCTGTCTTTGCCGATCACGTTGCCGATCATCCTGCTTTGTGCAGTGGCGCTGGCGGTCGAGGGCGGGCAACCGTTCTATTGGCAGGCCCGCCTGGGGCAAGGGGGGCGCCTCTTCTACATGGTCAAGTTGCGGACCATGGTGCGCAACGCCGATCAGCTTCTGGCCGGTCATCTGGCCCGCGATCCGGCGATGCGTGCGGAATGGAACGCCAATCAGAAGCTGCGCAATGACCCGCGGATCACCAGGGTAGGCCAATTCCTGCGCGCCACTTCGCTCGACGAGCTGCCGCAGCTTTGGAACGTGGTGAAAGGGGAAATGAGCCTGGTGGGGCCGCGGCCGATGATGCCCGAGCAATTGCCGCTTTATGGCGATGCCTCGTCTTATCGGGCGGTCAAGCCGGGGATCACCGGTCTGTGGCAGGTCTCGACCCGGAACGACAAGGCGTTCAGCTATCGCGCCGAGGTCGATGATGCCTATTATCGTAGCCTGTCGCTGGGCCGCGATCTGATGTTGATGCTCCGCACGGTGGGCGTGATGGCACGCCGCACCGGCGTGTGAGCTTGGCCATTTCCACAAATCTTCGATTTGGAGGACAGGATATGAAAGATTATCTTGAGGGTGATATGGCGGCGATCGACGGTGATTTTCTCGCCGCCCACTCTTGGAACGAAGCAGGGCCGATGGACCGGAAGGAACGCAAGATTTTCCGCCGCAAGGCTGCCAGGCGGGCCGAGGAGGCGAGCTTGCTGACCGAACCCAAGTCATACGGTTTGCCGGCAATGCTGCCCGACGCCTGGGAGCGGCTGCCGCGGGTCAAGCCGGGCGCTGCCGCGGTGGGCGTGCGGCCGTCGCCCCTGGTCAACCTGTTTCGTGGCAGCGGGACGTCGCGGTCGTTCGATCTGCTGCGGACCCGGCTGATGGCAACTTTGCGCAGCCAGGGCTGGCGCCGCGTCGCCATTGCCGCGCCGACTTCGGGCTGCGGGGCGACATTCACCGCGGTCAATCTGGCGCAGAGCCTGGCGCGCGTTCCGGGGACGCGGACCGTGCTGATGGATATGAACCGTCGTGCACCCGGCATCGCCTCGGCGCTGGATATTCACGGGCAGGGGCATATGGACGCGTTTCTGGCCGGCACCTGTTCGCCGATGGATCATCTGGTGCGCTGCGGCGAAGGGCTTGCCTTGGGGCTGGCGGATACCGTCGACGCCAACGCCGCCGAAACCTTCCACGATCCGCTGGCGATCCGCGCACTTGACGAAATGATGCTGACCTTCGATCCGGATGTGGTGCTTTACGATCTGCCGGCGGTGCTGGAACATGACGATGTTGCGGCCTTCCTGCCGCAGGTTGACGGGGTGTTGCTGGTTGCCGATGGCACCGTGACAACTGCGGCACAGGTTCGCGCCTGCGAGGAAATCCTGGGGGAACAGGCCGAGCTTTTGGGCGTAATCCTGAACCGGACCCGTTCGTCGGACTGAGCACAGAAACGCCTTAGTTTCGCCTGCATGCTATGGTGGGGTCCGTTAAACGGGCCCGGGATGTGGGCGACGGGTGTGATCCGTGAAAAAGCTGAGGTGATTGGGGTATGGGGCCGGTTCTTTCGTTCAGAGACTTTGTCGAGATGTTGCGCCGGCGCGCCTGGTTGATCCTGCTGGTGATCGCGGCGGGCTGCGTATTGTCGGTGCTCGCCGCGAAGGATGCGACGCACAAGTATCGCTCTATCGAAGTGATCCAGGTCACCCAGCCGCAGATCGAAGGGGAAACCTCGCGTGACAGCGGCAACAGCGAAGATACCATTTCGCGGCGGTTGCAACTGATCGAACAACGGGTGATGGCACGCGACAGTGTCCTTGCGATCATCGACAAATACGGGCTTTACGCGCATCAGCCGAAACTGACCGAGAACGAAAAGGTTGCACTGCTGCGGTCGTCCGTGCGGATCGATGGGTTGCAGAACAACGGGTCCTCGGATGGTTGGGTGTCGGTTCTGACCGTCACCGCCGAGATGCCGACGCCGCAGCAGGCGCAGGAGATCGCGCATGAATTCGCCAGCCGCACCATTGAGCTGAACAACCGAAGCAGGCTGGACAAGGCGCGGGAGACGCTGGCCTTCTTTACCGCCCGGGAAGAAACGCTGCGTGACCATATCTCGCGGCTCGAAGACGAACTGGCCAGCTATCGCCAGGTCAACGAAGTGGCGCTGCCCGGCACTCTGGAAATCCGCCGCAGCGAGATCACATCAATCAATGATGAACTTCTGGGGATCGCACGTCAGCGGATCCAGATCGAACGGGCTGCCGATCTGTCGCGGCAGAACGATCTGCCGGCGACGGCGGCACGGAAGCAGACGGATTTCAACGATCAACTCACCACGCTTGAGGCCCAGGCCAAGCTGCTGCGCGACCGCAAGGCCGAGCTTGAGGCCTCGTTGCAATCCTCGCCCGAAGTTGAGCGCCGTGTCGGCGCCTATGAGCATGAGCTCGAACAGATCAGGGTGCAGCTTCAGGAGGCCTCGGCCCGGCGGACCGATGCCGAGGTGGCCTATCGGCTGGAAACCCAGGCCCAGAGCGAACGGCTGACGGTGATCGAACCGGCCAACTTGCCGGATTACCCGTTCACCCGCAGCCGCAAGAAACTGGCGCTGATGGGGGCAGCGGTCAGCGTCATGATGGCGCTGGGGCTGGCTTTCGTTCTGGAATTGCTGAACCCGGTGATGCGCACCGCCGCGCATATGGAACGCGATCTGGGTATTCGCCCTGTGGTGTCGGTTCCCTACCTTGATACCCGGTCACGCCGCAGCCGCCGGCGCCGCACCGACAAGACGGCCTGAGAAGCCCGACACCGACATGGGGCGCGTCAGCGAACTCCTCGCGCCTGGGCGGGGTGCGCGCCCCTAGGCTATGCTCCTCAGAAGGCCGAGGCGCCGGGCAGGTCGGCCAGTAGCGGCCAGTGCAGCCAGAGTGCGAAGGCGCAGCCCAACCCGCCCAGAACGAAGAACCCCAGATCGGTCAGCGGATCCCAGACCCGGTGCCGGCGGGCCAGCCAGACCAGCACCGGATAGGCGACGAACTGCGCCACCGCGATGGCGACGATGGCGCCGAACAGGTGAAACCAGATCGCGCCGGCCAGGATCAAACTGACCTGGGCCACCGCCCGCACCGCCGAATAGAGAAAGAAACTTCGGCTGTCGCCCGCGGCCAGCGCCGCCTGATCGTAGGTCATCCCCAGGGCAGAAGGCACCAGCGCGCAGGACATCAGCGCAACTACCGCACCGGCGGGCAGATAACGGGGGTCATACATGATCTCCACCAGTGCTGGCCCCAGCAGCGACATCAGCAGCGAGGCACCGACCATCCCGCTGACCAGGCCGATCCGCAACAGCCGCTGCTTGCGGAAATTCGCCTCGCCTTCATGGGCGGGGCGGTCGCGGAAGATCGGGATCAGCAGCCGGTTGGTCACCGCATGGCCCATCATGGTCGGAAAGCTCGCCAGAAAATAGCCGATGTTGTAAAGCCCCAGCATTTCCATCGACAAGAATCGGCCCAACACCAGCCGATCGCCCTGGCTGGTCAGGAAGAACAGCGCGGTCGACAGAAAAATCCAGCGCCCGAAGCGCATGATCTCGCGCGCGATTTCGGGATCCCAGCGGAAATGGTTGCGGGGTCCGGGCAGGAAGTAATGGGTCAGCACCACCCGCGCCAGCGCCTGCAGCGGCCCTCCCAGCACCAGCGCCGAGACCGATCGCGTCGCCAGCGCCAGCGCCACCATGGCGGCGATGCCGATGGCCTGGGCGATCAGTTCCAGCACGGTCAGCCGGCCCAGCAGCAGGTGGCGGTGGGCGGTTTCGATCTTCATCGGCGCGAAGCCGGTGATCGCTGCGCCTATGCCGGCGATGGGGATGTAATAGGCCAGTGCCGGTTCGCCATAGAACTGCGCCACCGGCAGGGCCAGAACGCAGGCACCGCCCCAAAGGCCGAAGCCGCGGATCAATTGCAGCGTCCAGGCTGTATCGAGGAACGCGGGATCGTCACCACGCTTGTTCTGTGCGATCGCCGGGCCGATACCGATGTCAGAGAACAGCGACAGGCCGATCGTCACCACCGAGACCAGTGCCATCAGCCCAAAGGCCTCGGGGTAGAGGATGCGGGTCAGCACCAGGTTGGACATCAGCCGAAGCGCCTGCGCGCCGCCGAAGCTGAGGATCAGCCACGAGGCACTGCGCAGGGCGCGGGCCATCAGGCCGTCGCCGGAAAATGCGGAGAGGACTCTGGTCACGTCTGCAGCTTTGCCTCCGGTTCGATGGGGATCCGGCTGGATCGCTGGGCAGGCTAGGGGGCGGGGTGATGCGGGTCAATCACAGAGCGGCGGAGCCGGGACACAACGGAGGGTTCAGGGCATGGGTGTCGGAAAATATTAGTCTGATCAGATCATTCTGCCCTGCTGGGAAACAATTCCCGGCCCGTTACCCCGGATCGTGACCGCCGGCTTTTCCCGCGCTGGCCAAGCCGCTAGGCTCGTTCCGTCACTGCCCGCAGGAGAGCCGTTTCGTGAAGATTGCCTATGTGTTGAATACCTATCCGATGCCGTCGCATTCTTTTATCCGGCGCGAACTCAGGGCGCTGGAACGGGCCGGCGTGTCGGTCCTGCGGCTGGCGATGCGGCGCAGTCCCAGCCCGTTGGTCGATCCGCAGGACCGCGAGGAGGCTGCCGCGACCGATTATGTGCTGGACCGGGGCGCCGGGCGGTTGCTGATCGGGCTGGCGATGCTGGCGCTGCGCCGGCCCGGCGCGGTGGGGCGGGCGTTTCGTCTGTCAATGAAAGCCGGGCGCGCTGCGCCGTCGGGGCGGTTGCGTCACCTGATCTATCTGGCCGAGGCGGCCGAGGTTGCGCGTCGCTGCGCCGCCGAGGGGGTGGATCATATCCACGCCCATTTCGGCACCAATTCCACCACCGTGGCGATGCTGGTGCAGGCGCTGGGTGGTCCGGGCTATAGTTTCACCGTGCATGGGCCGGAAGAGTTCGATGCCCCTGCGGCGCTCTCCCTTGGGGACAAGCTCGACCGTTCTGCCTTTGCGGTGGGGATCAGCCAGTTCGGGCGCAGCCAGCTTTTCCGCTGGGCGGATTTCGACACCTGGCGCCGGATTTGCGTGGTTCATTGCGGGATCGAACCGGGGGCCTTTGCCCGACCGCAACCGCTTGCGCCGGGGCCGCGGCGGCTGGTGTCGATCGGTCGGTTCGCTGAACAGAAGGGCCAGATGCTGCTGGTTCGGGCAATGGCGCGGCTGCATCCGCGATACCCCGATCTGCATCTGGTCCTGGTCGGCGATGGCGAGATGCGGCCCGCGCTCGAGGCCGCGATCTCAGCACATGGACTGGAAAAGGCGATTACCCTGACGGGCTGGCTGGACGAGGCCGGGGTACGCGATCAACTGGCGGCGGCCCATGCGATGGTCCTGCCCAGTTTCGCCGAAGGCCTACCGATGGTGATCATGGAAGCAATGGCGGCGGCCCGTCCAGTGATTGCCACCTATATCGCGGGCATCCCCGAGCTGGTCCGCCCGGGAGAGACCGGTTGGCTGGTGCCCGCCGGTGATGTGCAGGCGCTGGCTGATGCGGTGGCCGAACTTCTGGAGACGCCGCAAGACCGGCTCGAGACGATGGGGCAGGCCGGTCGGCAGCGGGTGCTGGCACGCCATGATGTCGATGTCGGGGCCGCGCGGCTGATTGCGCAATTCGCCGATGCGGTGGTCGCGGAGGGCTGAGGCCTGCTCAGCGACCGCGATCCCAGCGGCTGCGATTGTGAAACAACGGCGATCGTACTGCCAGGGCGACGGCCGCATAGGCCAGAAAACCCGCCGGATCCCGCAGCGCTAGGCGCAGAACCAACGCCTTGCTGGGGCGATTGCTGTCCGCATTGGCAAGCAGATCGGGGAATATCGCGGCAACCTCGTCGACACCGGCGTTTTGCCTTCGCCGTACCCGCACCAGATTGGCGAAGCCTTCGACCATCGGCCAGCTATACCCGGCCCCGACCCGGGTTCTTTCCTGCGGGGTGAAGTTCAGCCGGGCGAAGGTGTCATCTGAAATGATATCCGGCCAATCGCCCCAGCGAGCCCGGCCGGCGGCTGACATGGCGAAGATTCCGAAGCCCGGCGCGCCGGTGGTGACAAAGGGCAGCCGGGTCCAGAAACGGGTATAGAGACGGGTGAAACGCTGCTGCTGCGGGGCGATTTTCGGGGTCCCGCCAGCATAGCGCGGTGCCTCGGTCGCCAGCGTTTCGGTCAGCTCCGCAAGCAGCGGCGGCGACACCAGAACATCGGCGTCCAGATAGGCGCGCACATCGCCTCGGGCCACCGCGTCTCCATGGTTCAGCGCCCCCAGCTTGCCGCCTTCGGCGCGCTCCTCGACCAGCAGGTGCCAGCCGCGCAGGGAAAAGCGCTCGTCCCAGGCCCGGGCCCGGGCGGCGGTATCGTCACGGCAACCGTTCGGCACCACGATCACCTCGGCCAGCCATCCTTCGGGCAGCGGATCTGAGGCGCAGAGCGCCCCCAGACAGCCGTCGATCCAGGCGCTTTCGTTATGGGCGGGTAATATGACGCTGAGAGTACGGGTCATAAGAAGGCTCTGATCGCCTCCCAGCGCGGATTATCGTCGGACAGATGGCGCAGCGCCCCCCAGCTTCCCCATTTGCCGGGCTTGTTCACATCGGAAAAGACGTTGAACATCCCGCCGCCAGCGGCGTGCCAGCCGTTGATCAACTCGGTATAGAGCGTGCCCATTTCCGCCGTGTAATTCAGGTGGGTGAAAAAATCGGTCAGGTCGTCGGCATCGACCATCGGGCCGATTCCGACCACATGGGTGCCACCTTCGTACATTACCAGATCCAGGCCCCATTTCTTTGCCACTTCGGCGTGATGGGGGAAGACGGTTCCGATCAGCCAGCTCAGCGACCCCTCCGGCTCGCCGCTGGCCAGCCCGTCGCGCAGCTCGGCCCAGGCGAGCGCGGTGGCCGCGTCATATTTGTGATCCGCGACATAGGCCTCGCGGTCGGTGCCGCCCAGACGTTTCACCGCCGCCACCCCTTCGGCCAGATCGAGACTGTCCATCAGCCATTGCCGCACCAGGCCGGCGCGATCCTCGGTCCCCAGTCCGCCCCCGAAATAGCCGGTGATCGCATAGGCGTCGAAGGCGCTGGCGATGCTTGGTGAATCGGGCTGTTCCCGGGTCAGAAGCGGGGGCTCGAAGATATCGGCCTCGAGCCCGAGCCATCCGGTCTGTGACGAGATCACGTTGATCAGCCGGTCGCGCGCGCCGGTGGCGTCAAAGACTTCGGCGCACAGGCGCGCGACCTCGGCGGCACGCAGCGCGTAATACTGTACCCAGGCGTTGTCCTTGCCCCAGCGTTTCTTGGCCATGTCGTCGGCCCAGCGGGCCTGGGGGAACTGCCAGTTCCAGACTTCGTTCGAGAATTCCATGTAACAGTGCAGATCGTGCCACAGCGTGTTGCGCGCCAATGTGGCAAATCGCTGGACGAAACCATCGTCCGCGGTATGGGGGATGTTGAACCAGGCATCGACCCCGATCCGGTTGGCCAGATCCAGCATCACCTCGGCCGGAACGCCGCGCAGCCCATAGGTGTAATCGCTGACCTGCGGCCGGCTGTCCCAGGTGGTTTGCGGGGTCTCGTTGGTCAGCATCCAGTCCATGAAGCGGACCGCCTTGAAGCCTTCGAGGATGCGCAGGAAATCCGGGTTGAAGACTGCGCCGGCATCGAAGGCGCGCAGATGCTCTTCCCGCACGATGGTGATGTTGCGGACATAATCACCGGACTTGCTGCGGTCGGTGCGCTGGATGCGGATGATGACCGCGCCGTCGCCGGGGGTGAAATCAAAGCTCACCTCATTGCGGCCATAGCGGACGTTCTGGCCGCGTCCGCTGACCTCGACGATGCCATCGCCCTCGAACCGCAGCACATAGCGGCCTTTGAGCGAGGCTGCTTTTTCTGGCAAATCGGTCAGCACCACCGTACCGATTGATCTTAACTCAGGCGGAATCGCCATGGGCCAGCCGTGATCGTCCAGATACCCGGCCCGCGCCAGATCGGCGTGGCCGGCGCCGCCCCATTGGCCGGGCTTGTGTCCGATCCAGGTCCGTGCGGTCTTCATCACGTCGAGGAACGGCTGCTCCGGGCTCCAGTCGTTGACGCCATTCAACCCGATACACATTGGCACCGGCCCAACCGGGCGCGGCGCATCCGGCGCGTCCTGCGCGAAGGCGTGGTGGGGCAGGGACAGCGCCAGCGGCGACAGCAGGGTGGATTGCAGCAGGGTGCGGCGTCTCATTGGGCGACTCCGGTCTTGGGATAGGTGGTCACGATCTGCCAGACGGTATCCTGCATGGCGCGGGCGGCTTCGGCATCCGGGGCAGTGGCAGGGGTGCCGTCGGCACGGGTCAAGGCATGGGGCAGACCCAACGGAGACTGCCCATAGAGCACGGCGTAATGGGTAAGTGCCACCAGATAATTGCCCAGATCGCTGGGGTGGATCGGATCGGGTGTGCCATCGGGCCGAAGCGCGAAAAGATCTTCGCGCTGGCGGATATTGCCGATGCCTCCCTCATCCTCCAGCCGCCGGACGAAGGCCGCCATCACCTGACCTGCCGGGATCACATGGGCAGGGCGATGGCTGGTGTCATTGGTAAGATCGTCCAGATCGGGCAGCAGAAGCTTCCGCTCCCACAGCTCGGGCAGATCACGGTCGAGCCGGTCGAGCCAGCCCTCGGCGGTATCGAGCGGGTGCCAGGTCTCGTAGAGATAGACACGGGTGGAGGGCGAAGCCGCCCGCGCCAGATCGGCCCATTTCCGGAAATAGCGGGGGCTGTCGTGGTAGCGGATGGCGTCGCGCAGTTCGACCATCTCGGTCAGGATGACGGCGTCGTAATCGCCTGAGCCGATCGCTTCGCGCGCTGGGCGGAAATGGGGGGTGTCGTTTTCCTCGGCAAAGCCGTTGATCGGCAGGTCGGGCTCCCAATGTTCTTTCAGCGAGGTGCCCCAGCCCAGTTGCAGATCATAACGGTATCCGGGCCCTGCAAGCTGGGCCAGCATTGCCGGCATATCGCGGCCGACCAGGCTGTGGCCCAGGTGATAGACGGCCAGCGGATGATCGGGCGGCGGCAAGGGGGCGGCATAGGCGGCAGAGATCGCTGCCGCATCGGGTAGGCGCGGACGCGGCGCTAACGTCCAGAGGGCGGCGGCAAGGAGTGCAACCACAGGAAAGGCAACAAGGATAATCGTACGCAAAGTCATGTGTCGGCGGGCCTCAAAAGGGTCGGTCGCGTCGGCATCATATCATGTAGGGCGGCAGGGGCGCGATTTCACCTGTGAAGGGCAATCGCTGTGATGATGAGGCCGCCGGAAATGACATAGTTGCCCGACAGGTGGCTGGCCGTGGTGAACGGCGGGACGGCATGCAGAAAACGGACGGTGAATTTGCCGCAGACCAGCGGCATTTCAGCGTTGAAGTCGAGCTCCAGCGTCTGAAAGCCGAACACCTGGCGCGAGGCGGGGTATTGCGCCTTATAGGCGCATTCCTTGGCGCTAAAGATCAGCTTGGCCATAAGGCCCTGCTGCGTTTCGGGCAGGGGGGCGAGGCGTTCGGCCTCCGCGTCGGTACAGATCGCCGGGATCAGGTCAAAAGGCAGCAGCGTGGCCTCTTCGAGATCGAGACCGAGGGCAGCGAAGCTGCCCGCCTTCGCCACCGCGGCGAGGCAGGTGGTGGAACAATGGCTGATGCTGCCGACCAGCCCAGCGGGCCAGACCGGAGCGCGGTCGCTCCCGTGGAGAATGGGCCGTGCTGGCTCGCCGAGCCGTGCCATCGCGTGCCGCGCCGCGGCCCGCCCGGCTGCGAATTCGCGCAAACGGCCGGGCTGTGGTCGGGTCAGCCCCGCGCGTTCCTCGGGCCAGGGGGAAGGTTGCGGCGCGCGCGGATCGGTTTCGGCCAGGGCCACACCGACGGGAAACAGCCCCCGCGCCAGGTTCAGCGCGGAGGGGGGCGGCTCGGATCTTCGGGCCGGAGCGGTCATCCCGCCCGCATCCGACGACGGTCGCGCATGGCGCGCCGCTTGGACATGGTTTCGCTGCGGTCGGCCTCATCCATCGGCTGCGGGCCGTCGGGCTCGGGCTCTCCGCCGCCGCCCAGATGGTCCGCCAGCCCGCCAAGCGTGGGGAAGCGGAAGATATCGGTGATCGACAGATCGGGCCGGTTCAGCGTCTGGCGGATTTCCCGATGCGCCTGCACCGCCAGCAGCGAATGGCCGCCAAGGCCGAAGAAATTATCCTCCATGGTGATCTCGGTGGCGTTAAGGCCGAGGATACGCGCCCAGATCGCCGCGATCTGGGCCTGGGCGCCGCCCGTTACCGGGGCTGTGGCCCCGGGCGTGACACTGTCGGCGATGGCCGGGCGCAACTGCCGGGTGAGCTGCGGCGCCGGCAGCGCCTTGCGGTCGATCTTCTTGTTCGGTGTCAGCGGGAAGGCGCCGAGTTGGACGATATGTGCGGGCACCATGACCTCGGGCAGGTGACGGGCGAGGTCGGCGCGCAATACCGCCTCGTCAACGGCGCCGTCGGCGGTGACATAGCCGACCAGCCTGAGGTCGCCGGGCGCCATCTGACGCGCCACCACCACGGCGGCACTCACGCCCGGCCAGGCGGCCAGGGCCGCCTCGATCTCGCCGAGTTCGATGCGCTGGCCGCGGATCTTGACCTGATGGTCGGTGCGACCGAGGAAATCGAGCTTGCCGTCGATCCGCCAGCGCACCAGATCGCCGGTGCGGTACATGCGCAGGGGGTGCGGACCGGTCAGGACGATTTCGGGCGCGAAGGGATCGGCGGGGAAGCGTTCTGCTGTCAGCTCTTCGCGCTCCCAATAGCCACGGGTCACCCCGGCTCCGCCGATATAGAGCTCTCCCGGAACGCCGATGGGGGCGGGGCGGCCCGCCTCGTCCAGCACGTAGACGCCGGTATTGGCGATCGGTGTGCCGACATTGACGGTGCCGCGGGGGGCGGGGCCCACCGCCTCGCAGGTCGACCAGATGGTGGTTTCGGTCGGGCCGTACATGTTGTGGATTTGCGCCCCGGTGCATTCGCGCAGATCGGCGACCAGATCGCCGGGCAGCGCCTCGCCGCCCACCAGCAGATGCTTGACGCGGCCAAGCGCCAGCCGCGCCTCGTCGTTCATCGCGATCATCCGCGCCATCGAGGGCGTGCATTGCATATGGGTGACGTTGTGGCGGATGATCTGCGCGGCGAGCGAGAAATCGTCCGCCTCGGGCTCACTGGGCGCATTGGCCCGCTTCAGCACCTGGGCGATCGGCTTCAGCCCCTCCAGCACCAGATCGGGGGCGATGCCGTAGTCGATCAGACAGGCGATCTCGTCGACACCGATGCGCTTGAGCTGTTCGACGCGGGCCAGACCGTCGGCCACCGTGCCGAAAAGGCCCGAATCCTCGAAATACCGCTCGAAGGCGAAATCGAGGATCGCCTCCAGTTCTTCCTCGCCCAGCATGCCCAGATCCATGTCGAAGGCATTGCTCACCCCCTTGGGTTTCTTGAAGGCGGGGAAGGCCCAGGCGTATTGCTTGATCAGCGCCGCAGCCGAACGCAGGTAGTCCTTCATCGGCCCGCGCGCGACCTTGGCCGCCTGTTCGCGCGTCTCGGCCAGATAGCTGTGCAGCATCAGGGTCACGGTGAAATCGGCCGGATCATGGCCGGCCTCGCGCAGGGCGGTGTGATAGAGGCGGATTTTCTCGCCCACTTCCTCGATCGACTGGCCCAGCAGGTGGGTCAGGACGTTGGCGCCGATGCGGCCGGCCTCGATCCAGGTTTCGGGGTTGCCGGCGGTGGTGACCCAGATCGCCAGTTCCTTCGACACCGGCCGGGGCTGGGTAACCACGGCGTGCATCGACCCGTCGGCCTTGGGGAATTCCACCGCCTCGCCACGCCAGAGCTTGCGCAGGGTTTCGATGGTGGCGAACATCGCCGGCTTGTTGGCGGGCGGCGTGTTCTCGGGGCGCAGGATGAAATCGTCGGGCTGCCAGCCCGAGGCGATGCCAAGCGCCACCCGCCCGTTGGTCAGGTTGTCGATTACCGCCCATTCCTCGGCAATGCGGGCCGGATGGTGCAGCGGAGCGACGCAGCTTCCCGCGCGCACGGCGATGTTCTGGGTTACCGCCGCGACAGCGGCACCGGTGACGGCGGGATTCGGATAGGGGCCGCCGAAGGCGTGGAAGTGCCGTTCCGGCGTCCAGACCGCGTTGAAGCCGTTGGCATCGGCGAATTTGGCGCCTTCCAGCAGCAGTTCGTATTTCTTCGGGCCGACGCCGTCGTCATTGCCCCAGTACATCAGGTTGAAGTCGATCCGCCGATCGCTGACCGCCAGCGGGCCCTTGGAGACCACGGCGCGGTTTTCATCCCCCGACAGCACCAGCTTGAAGCCGCGGGCCAGCGTCCAGAACAGTTCGAGGACAGAGATGTCGAAGCTGAGGCTGGTCACCGCGAACCAGGTGCCGTTTTCTGGCACGCCGATGCGGTCATCCATGCCGGCAAAGAAGTTCGACACGTTGCGATGTTCGACCATCACCCCCTTGGGCAGGCCGGTGGAGCCCGAGGTATAGATCAGATAGGCCAGATCCGCTCCGTTGGCGCCGCCGTCGACATTGGCGGCCTCGGCCCCGAGGCCCTCGACCTTGAGGATTTGCGCCGCATGTTCGGGCAGGTCGCCCTCAAGCGCCGCCGAGGTGACGATCATCTGCGCCCGGCTGTCGCGAATGTAATGGGCGATCCGGTCGGCGGGATAGACCGGGTCGAGCGGCACATAGGCGCCGCCGGCCTTGAGGATACCAAGGGCCGCGATCACCAATTCCGGCGAGCGATTGAGGAACAGGCCGACATGTGCTCCGGGCGCCACCCCCATGCCGCGCAGGGCGGCAGCCACGCCGTTGGCGCGGGCGTTCAGATCGGCATAGCTCAGGCTCTGATCCTCGAAGACCAGCGCGGTGGCCTCGGGGGTCTTGGCGACCTGCTGCTCGAAGGCGAGATGAATGGTCAGCTCGGGATCGAATTCGGCTTGGGTCGCGTTCCAGCTTTCCACCGTCTTGCGGCGTTCCGAGGCGGGCAGGATGTCGAGCGCGTCCAGAAGGCTGTCATCGGTGGCACTGGCGATGGCGGCAAAGGCCTTTTCCAGCCGCCGCGCCAGCAGCTCGGCCGCGTCTTCGTTCAGCCGGGTCTTGTCGATATAAAGCGTCGCGCGTTCGTCTCGCAGGGAGACGGTGGCGATGCTGTCGGGCACCGGGCCGGTGCCGCACAGCCCCAGCGCGATCCCCGGCGCACCGGTCCAGGTGATCTGCGGGTCGCGGGCGATCAGATCGCGGACGATGCCGCCGGCCGCGGCCATGTCCCGCGCGGCGGCCAGCGCCTGGCCGGTCTCGGCCAGGGTGGCGCCGTTGCGCACCTGCAGCGGCACCCAGCCGGAGATATAGCCAGGTGCCAGTTGTTCCGAGGCGACGACGGCCGGGGTGGTCAGGGCCACATCGGCGAAGTCCTCGCCGCTGCTGGACAATCCCCAGGCCAGCGCCGCCAGCGCAGCGCGCTCGGGGCTGAGCCCGTCCGGCAGGGCGATGCGCAGGGCGTCCCACTCTGGCGCCGCTGTGGCGGCATGGGTCAACGGCACCGGCATCGGATGCATCGCCGCCAATGCCCGGCGCCATTGCGCCTTGTCGCGGATCGCGGCGGAGATCGCGTTGGTCAGATGCGAGGCCTGGGTGGCAGCGGGCGAGGGGAGGGAGGCCCCGGGGCTGACCAGATCGGTGGCGGTGAGGGCGATGCCCTCGGGGGTGGTGAGCGCCGACAGCCGCAGCGCGCCTTCGCTGGTCGCAACCGTCAGGCTCTGGCCGTCAACTGCCATCACGCTACCGGGCAGGCCCTGCGCCGGCCCTGCCGGATCGGCCTTGCCGATCAGCACCACCTGACCGGCGATCTCGATCTTCGGGCAGGCGATCGGGTTCCAGTAGCCGCCGAAATCCAGGGCGCGCACCAGCGCCGCCAGTTGGCTGGCCGGACGATGGAAATTCAGCCGCGCCGCCGCCTCGGGCCGGGCATCACGGGGGTAATAGCTGCGCAGGTTCAGATCCTGCACCTGCCGGTCGGGCGCGCCGGTCTCAAGCTGGGCGATCAGCCGCGGGAAGCTGTCCATCGCGGCGGCATAGCACTTCGAATTCAGGGTAAAGGCGGTGTCCTCGGGGGCGATGGCGACCGGCTCCTGCACCAGGATGTCGCCTTCGTCGATGCCGCCTTCGATCACGTGCCAGGTGATGGCGTAATCGGTTTCCTGGTTGATCAGCGCCCAGACCGGCGCGTTCAGGCCGGCATAGCGTGGCAGCGGGCCGTCATGGAAGTTGACAGCGCCCTTGGCGGGCAGCGTCAGCACCGCGTCGGGGATCACGTTGAGGTTGGCGATGGACAGGAGCCAGTCGAAATCCCCCGCCCCGAACCGTTCTGCCAGTGCGGCGATCTTGGTTTCGACCGGCAGGCCCAGGCCTTCGGCCCAGGTGCGGATATCGGGATCGCGCGAGACCACGGCGCGGATGGTGTGGCCGGCATCGCGCAGGGCGTCACCGCAACCGATCAGGAGGGATTCGTTACCAATAAGTACACAGGAAAAAACGGTCATTTGCTGTCCTCAACGAGGGGTGGCTGTCAAAGGCGAAGCGGTCTTGCGGGGTTTGAGCCCCGGTCCGAAACTATGGGCGACAAGGTCACGCAGGAAATGATCTGGATCAGCCTGCGGCTTGCCCTGCAGCAGCCGGCGCAGGCCCCAGATCGTCTGTCCGGCCACGCGGGCCAGCGTCGCGGCCAGCGCATAGGCGGGCCCGTGGGTCTTGGTGAAGTAATAGCGGCGCGAGTCGAACCAATAGCCCGGCGTCCGGCTCCACCGTTTCATGCCGGTGGAGACGGAGCCCAGATGCATGATCCGGCTTTTCGGGACGAACCAGCATTGCCAGCCGGCCCGCGCCGCCCGATGGCAAAGTTCGGTTTCTTCGTAATAAAGGAAAAAGGTCTCGTCGAAGCCGCCGATCTGATGGATCATCCCGGCCCGCAGCATCAGGCTGGCGCCGGCGGTCCAGTCGATCTGGGTCGTCTCGGCCGGGACCGGCAGGGCGACGATGGCGTTCTTCAGCAGGCGCGAGAAGATGCCGGTGCGCGCCGCCGTCTCGAACTCTCCGGCGGCGGAGGGGAAGCGGAAGGCGGTCTGATGCGGTAGCCCATCCTCGCCATAGACGAAGCTGCCGGCGAACCCGGCCTTGGGATGGGCGATCAGGAAATCGCGCAGGGCCGCGATGGTGCCCGCTTCGGGAAAGGCGTCGGAGTTCAGAAGGTAATAGAAATCCGGCGCCGCGCCGGAGGCGAGGCCGGCGGCCATGCCAACATTCATACCAGCCCCGAAGCCGCCGTTATGGTCCGAGGCGATCACCCTGAGCCGGCCGGAGCCGAGCCAGCCGCGTGCTTCCGCTGCGGCGCGGATGGTCTCGAACGATCCGTCGCCCGAATCGTTGTCGACGATCACGATCTCGCCGGCGACATGCTCCATCGCAGCCAGCGCCGCCTCGGCCGACCGCAGGGTCAGATCGGGGGTGCGGAAGTTCAGCAGGATGGTCAGGACGGTAGGGCCGGTCATCGCGATCACTCCGCCGCCTGTTGATGATCGCCCGAAACCTCGGGGCTGTCGGGCGGCAGCCCGGCCTCGGCCTTGTCGATGAAGGTCTTCATCTTCTCGGCCAGCACGCTGACATTCGGGACCAGCACCATGGAATCGTGATCCCCCGGCACCTCGATCACCCGCGTGCGCGGCACGTAGGCGGTCCATTGGTTGTCGTCGAAGACATATTCGCGCGCAGCACTCACCCAATTGCCGCCCGAGACCTTCCAGCGCCGATCAAGCGGCGGGCGGAACAGCACCATCGGCCCGTTCCAGGGCTTGAGGTCATAGGCCGCCAGCGAGTCGCGGAAGGCGGCCTCGATCTTCTCGTTGTTGAAGCTGGTGCCGGTGCTGACCAGCGCCGGGGCGCCACGGCGTTTCTGCAGCTCCCATCGGATACGGTTGCCAGCCCATTCGCCCAGGTATCCGGCGCCCTTGCGGCGCAGCTCCTGCAACTTGATCAGCGCCTTGTCCTGCGAGCTGAGCGTCGGGCGGACGGGCAGGGGAGTGTCGAGCATGACCAGCAGCGCCACCTCTTCGCCCGCGGCCTCAAGCTGGCGCGCGATTTCATAGGCGGTGATGCCACCGCCCGAGAAGCCGCCCAGCAGATAGGGCCCATGCGGCTGCACCTGGCGCAGCTCGGCGATGTAATCGGCGGCGGCCTCCTCCATGCGGTGGTGGGGTTCGTCGCCGCCGATCAGCCCGCGCGCCTGCAACCCCCAGACCGGCCGGTCG
Organism: Pseudodonghicola xiamenensis DSM 18339; assembly: GCF_000429365.1. Taxonomy (GTDB): domain Bacteria; phylum Pseudomonadota; class Alphaproteobacteria; order Rhodobacterales; family Rhodobacteraceae; genus Pseudodonghicola; species Pseudodonghicola xiamenensis. The sequence continues at coordinate 56,127 of NZ_KE386893.1, forward strand.
CGGCCCAGCATCAGCGCCAGATGCCGCAGGTTCAGCACGTTGCCGAACATGCCGGCGACCAGGAAGAACGGGGTGCGCGCCGCGGCGCCGCCCTTGTGCAGCGCCACCAGATGGGTGAAGGCCGGTGTGGCCTCCGCCTGCGGCGGCGCCTCTCCCTCGACGGCCTCGCTAGTCACCCCGGTGCGCGCGGCGATGAGCCCGGCCAGGGCGGCGACGCTCGGCGCCTCGAACAGGGTGGCGAGCGGGAATTCGACATCATAGAGCCGGCTGATCCGGGCGAAGAGCCGCACCGCGATCAGCGAATGGCCGCCAAGATCGAAGAAACTGTCGTTCACCCCGACCCGTGCCACCCCGAGAAGCGAGGAGAACAGACCGGCAAGGGTCTTTTCCACCTCGGTCGTGGGGGCGACATAATCGGTGTCGAGATCGGGACGATCAAAGCTTTGCGCCTCGTCCGGTTTCGGCGCGCTGACCCTTGCGGCCTGGGCGATCAGCGCCGGCAGGTCGAGCGTGCTGATCAGTACCTGCGGCGCCCCCAGCGCCAACGCCCGGCGCAGCGCCTCGGGCCCGTCCTCTGGGCGGATGCCTTGGGTGATATTGTGCCGCAGCCGCTGTTCCTCGGGGCTGAGCGGCGCGTCATGCGTCGTCGCCACCAGGCCGAGATCGGCGGCCTGCGCATCGGGTTTGTCCGGCGCGGAGAACTCCAGCGTGCCGGCGGTGCGGGTCATCTGGAAGCCTTCGATCTCGACACAGACATTGCCCTGCGCGTCGGTCAGGGTGACATCGAAGCTGGTGAACCCCTCGGTCGTGGCGCTGCCCGGGGTCAGTCGCATCCAACTCCGGATCTCGCCCGGCAGGGGGGCGAAGACGCGGATGGCACGATAGCTGACCGGTACCCAGAGCGCCGCGTCGTCGTAGCCTGGCGCCAGTGCGATGGCCCAGCCGGTGGCGAGATCGAGAAGCCCCGGGTGCATCAGAAAACCCTCGGCCAGATCGCCCCGGCACTGTTGCGGCAGGCTCAGCGTGGCGAGCCCTTCACCCGCGCCCATGGCGCGGCGGCGCAGTACCTGCCAGCGCGGGCCGAAGCGCAGATGCGCCTCTTGAGGGGAATGCAGGCAGTCGTCAGGTCCGGCCAGCTCCGGCGTACCGCAGCGCGCGGCGATCGCTGTCAGATCGAGCGGCGCGGGGCGGGCCGGATCGGCGAGGGGCAGGATCTGCGCCTGGGCGTTCAGTTCGTACCCCGCGGCCTCTTCGGCGCCAAGCGCGGCATGTACGGTCAGATTCAGGCTCGCCTCATCGGCCTCCAGCCGCAGGACGGCGCGGCGGGGCTGGTCGTTCGCCACCCGCAGCGGCCTGAGGAAATAGAGATCGCGGATCTCGTAGGGCACGGCGATGCCCTGGGCCGCCATCGCCTCTGCCGCCAGCTCGATATAGCCGGTTCCGGGCAACAGCGCCTCGCCCGCGGCAGTGCGGTGCTGGTCGAACACCCAATCGTCTTGCGCATCATAGGTCGACACGAACAGGCGATTGCCGCCGGCATCGAAACCGGTCTCGCGCAGCAGCGGCTGATCGCACTCCACCCGCTCGCTCGGCTTGCCGGCGCTGTCGCGGGCGGACATGGCATCGGCGGCCATGCCGACTTGGGACCAGACGCCCCAATCGACAGCCATCACCCGCGTCGCGGCGCCGTTGCGGCCCTGGGCGAATGCGTTGAGATATTCGTTCGCAGCCACATAGTCGATCTGCCCCGCCGGCGCCGTTGCGGTGGAGGAGGAGGAGAACAGGACCATCACCTCGACCATCCCGTCGGGGAAGAGGGTGTCGAGCACCCTGAGGCCGGTGACTTTCGGCGAGAAGACCTGGGCGACGCCGCTTTCGGTCTTGGCCAGCACCGGGCCGTCGTCGATCTGGCCGGCGGCATGGATCACCCCGGTCACCGCGCCAAAGCGTTCCTCGGCTTCGGCCACGGCGGCGCGCATACGGTCGATGTTGCAGACATCCGCCGCGATCGCCATCACCGCGCCCTCACCGATCTCCTCCAGCCCCTGCAGCGCGTGAATGCGCCGCGCCAGCCGGTCGCCGGGGGGATGGCTGGCAAGATAGCCGGCCCACTCGTCGCGGGCGGGCAGGGGATCGCGGGCCAGAAGGATCACATTGGCGCCGTGATCGCGCATCAGCTCGGCCGCCAGCGTCAGCCCGATGCCACCGAAGCCGCCGGTGATCAGATAGGTGCCGCCGGTCTTCCAAACCGGCGCGGCGCTATCCTCAAGCGGCAGCGGCCGCCAACTGCGGACATAGCGTTTCTCTCCCCGCCGCAGCGCCACCTCATTACCGGGCTCGGCCAGCAATTCCTCCAGCGCCTGCGAGACCAGCGGCGTCAGATCGGCCGGGGCCGCGCCGCCGCCGAGCGCCGTGAGAAGGCGCTTCGGCGCCACCTCGGGCAGAGCGATATCGACCGAGGCGAGGGTGATCCCCGGCATCTCGTGCGGGATCACGCCGACCGGGCCGGCGATCAGAGATTTCTCGGGATAGGGCAGCCCTTCGTCATCAAGCTGCGCCGCGCCATTGGTGAAGGCGACGATATGCACCGGGTGCTCCAACTCTGCGCCGCCAAGCGCCTGGGCCAGATACATCAGGCTGAAGAAGCCCTGTTCCAGCATCCGGTCATAGAACGATCCGCCGGGGCGGTGGCTTTCGTCCCGGGTGACCAGCCAGAAATGCCCGATCCGCGTCGGGCTGCGGCCGGCCTCGGCCAGATCGGCCAGCAGGCTGTCATAGCCGAAGCGGCCCTGTTCGGGCGGCAGTTGATACCGATCGTCGGAGAGCTTGGCATAGGTGTCGCCCGGGGTGACCCGGGTCACGCTCTGGCCCGCCTCGGTCAGTCGCCGGATCACATCCGCCGCCAGCCCCGCGTCATCTTCGAAGATCAGCCAGGTCTGCGCCCCGGCCTCGGCCAGATCACGCTCTACGTCGATCTCGCAATCCGCCGGCCGTGGCCGCCAGGCCGGGCGATAGCCCCAGCGTGCCATGTCCTCGATGCGGGAGAGCGAGACCTCGCCCTCCACCGTCACCTGCGGCTTGCCGGGGTCGATGAAATAGCGGCTGGACTGGAAGGCATAGGTCGGCAGCGGCAGGCGGTGGCGCTTGGTCTCGCCCCAGATCTGATCCCAATCCGCCTCGATCCCGCAGGCCCAGAGCCGGCCGATGCCGGACAGGAAATAGGCGTCGTCGGCGATCTCCTGCTGCGGGTGACGGAGCGAGCTGATCACCTGACCCGAGCCGACCGCGTCGTTCATCTGCGCCAGCGAGCTGAGCGCCTTGCCCGGCCCGACCTCGAGAAAGACGCGTTTCTTGCCCTGCGCCAGGGCGGTGACGCAATCGTTGAACCGCACGGTGTTGCGCAACTGACCGACCCAATAGTCGGGGTCGGTCGCCTGTTCGGCACTCAGGGGCGCGCCGGTGCGGTTCGACATCACCTTCATCGTCGGCGCCGACAGAGGGATCGAGCGCAGGAAGGCGCCGAATTCTGCCAGGATCGGGTCGAGCATGCGCGAATGCGCCGCGATGTCGATCTGCACCCGCTGGTGGTCAATCTCCCGCGCGGTGAGGGTCTCTGACAGCGCATCGAGCGCCGCCTGAGGTCCGGAGACGGCGCAAAGCCGAGGGGCGTTGACGCTGGCGATGTCCAGATCGTCGCCGATCAGCTCGCGCAGTTCCGCCTCGGGCAGCGACACGCTCAGCATGCCGCCCGCCGGCACGGTGTCGAACAGCCGCCCACGTAGCAGCACCAGGTCGATGCAATCCTCGAACGACATCACGCCGGCCAGACAGGCGGCGGTATTCTCGCCCATCGAATGGCCGACTAGGGCGGCGGGGCGGGCGCCCCAGCTCATCCACAATTGGGCCAGCGCATATTCGACGATCATGATCAGCGGCAATTGCACTGAGGGGCGCGTCAGCTTCCGGTCGGCCTCGGCCTGCGCTGCCTCATCCTCGGGCAGCCAAAGGGCGCGAATGTCGAAATCGAGCTTGGGTTCCAGATGGTCCAGACCGCGATCCATCCAGTCGGCAAAGACCGGCTCGGTCTCGTAGAGATCGCGGGCCATGCCGGCATATTGGGCGCCGCCGCCGGGGAACATGAACACCAGTTCAGGCGCGGTGCCCAGCCGGTCGTGGGTGAAAACTTGGCGCGGGTCGTTCTCCTCCAGCAGCCGCGCTGCTTCCTCGGCACTCTCGGCGACCAGTACCCGGCGCTTGTCGAATCCGCGGCGCCCTTCCTTCAGGGTAAAGGCGACATCGGCCAACGGCAGATCGGGATTGGCGCGCAGATGCGCCGCCAGTGCGCGGGAATTGGCATCAAGCGCTGCACGGCTGCGGCCGGAGAGGCAGAGGATCTGGAAGGGGAATTCGCTTTCCTCCGACGGCGCGCGCTCGGGTGCCTCCTCAAGGATCGCATGGGCATTGGTGCCGCCGACGCCAAGCGCGTTGATGCCGGCGCGGCGCGGGCCCTTGTGCGATTGCCAGGGCATCAGCTTGTCGGCGACCTGGAACGGCGAATGATCGAAATCAATCGCCGGGTTCGGCGCCTCATAACCCAGAGAGGGCGGGATTTCCCCATGTTTCAGCGCCAGCGTGGTCTTGACCAGCCCGGCGACGCCGGCGGCGGTATCCAGATGGCCGATATTGGTCTTGACCGAGCCGATGCGGCAAAAGCCGGTATCGGGCGTCTGCTTGCGATAGGCCTCGGTCAGGGCGGAAACCTCGATCGGGTCGCCCAGATAGGTGCCGGTGCCGTGGCATTCAATGTAATCAATGGTGTCGGCCGGCACACCTGCGGCCTTCAGTGCCAGCGTCACCGCCTGTGATTGGCCATCGACCGAAGGCGCCAGATAACCCGCCTTGGCGGCGCCATCATTGTTGACGGCGCTGCCCTTGATCACCGCCCAGATGTGATCCCCGTCGGCAATCGCATCCTCCAGCCGTCTCAGCGCAACAGCGCCGGCACCAGAGCCGAAGACGGTGCCCTGCGCTCGGTGGTCGAAGGCATGGCAATGGCCATCGGGAGAGAGGATCTCGTTTTCCTTGTAAACATATCCACGGCCCTGCGGCAGCTCGATGGTCACACCGCCGGCCAGGGCCATGTCACAATCGCCGTCGCGCAGCGCCTTGCAGGCGTAATGCACCGCCACCAGCGAGGTGGAGCAGGCGGTCTGCAGGTTGATCGAGGGGCCCTTGAGGTCGAACACATGGCTCACCCGGGTCGACAGGAAATCCTTGTCGTTGCCGGTGTGGCGCAGCAGGAACATGCCGACGTCCTGCACCAGCCCGGGGTTGGAGCAGATGTTGAAATAGAAATAGCTCCCCATGCCGCAGCCGGCATAGACGCCGATCGGGCCGGCGATGGTTTCGGGCGGATGGCCGGCATCCTCCATCGCCTCCCAGGCGACTTCGAGGAACTTGCGGTGCTGCGGGTCGAGGATCGCGGCCTCCTTCGGAGAAAAGCCGAAGAATTCCGGGTCGAACATGGCGTAATCGTCGAGCGGCGCGGCGGCGGGGACGAAATTGGGATCGGACATCAGCGCCGGATCCTCGCCATTGGCGATCAGCTCCTCCTCGCTCAGCCGGACGATGGATTCCGTCCCACTGCGCAGATTGGCCCAGAAGGCGTTGGCAGACCCTGCGCCGGGCACCCGGACAGAAAGACCCACGATGGCGATATCGCCGCTGCTGCTATGCTTGCTGTTCGACGTCATAAAGTGACCAAACGCTCCGCTTTACCCAACGCTGGCCCCCACCGCTGTCAAAGGATAGACATTCAGGGCCGTCGCCAACAGTTAATCTTGTACGGATGTCCAGCACTTGCCCTTAACGCTTTGTTTTGCCGGTGGAAAACTTGCCGGCCAGAAAAGGCGCTCATGCAGAAATTCGCACAATAGCATTCATCGTCTGTTATTTTGTCCATCATGTGGACAATTTGTGGCTGTCGTCGCCTTAAATTCGGCTCTCTTCCCCCCGAAGATCCGGTGTGGGGTCAGAGCACCGTGCGCCGGCCCCTGGGGCGTCGCCGCCCGATTGCGGGCCCCCGGCCGAACAGGCCGGGCTTGCTGTCGCGCGGCTCCTGAGTGGTGGCAAGGCGTGGATTTTCCGCATGTCCCAACACGGCCCCGGCACAGAGCCAGGTCAGGGGGATCAGCGTGGCGTTGAGCAACATGTCCACCATGGTCACCGCCACGATCAAGGCCACAGGCGCGGCATAGATCGAAACAGCCTCGCCGCGGTTACGCCGCCACAGGAGGACCAGCGGCAGGGCGAGAAGCCCCATTTCGGCGATATATCCAAGCCAGCCGAAGGTGCCGAAGACGATGATCCAGCGCCCGTCGGGAACTGTCAGAACCTGGCCTGAGGCGGGATCGAGCAACAGGTTGCGGCCCCAGCCACCCCAGCCGAACAGTAGCTTGTAATGCGCTCGGCCCAACAGGATTTCTTCGTTGTGAATCCGGTATTGGAGCGAAGCGGCCCGTTCCTGGCTGATATCGGAGGCCCAGCTCAGGATTGAATCGAGCGGGATCAGCCCGGCATTGCGCAACATCGGATAAAGCACGGTGACCACTGCCAGCAGAAAGGCGATGCGAATTTGGACCTTGGGGCTGGTGAACAGCACCAGCGGCACGAAGCCGATCGCATAGAGCTGTGAGGCGAGGCTTTTGCACAGATACAGCACGCCGGCCAGGTAAAGGGTGGCCATGATCATCTTCATCTTGATCTTCGGGTCGGCATAGCGCGCCAGCGCGGCGGAAGACAGCAGCGCGCTGAACATGAAGAGCGCCAGCCAAAGCCCATGCGGCAGGAAGACAAGCGGACGAAAGCCCCCTTCGCGCATCATCTGTTCGAAGGAATGCTGGAAGAAGCCATAGACCCAGACGTTGATCTGCGGGCTCAGCCGGATTTCGATCAGCGACGGGATGGTATAGATCAGCCCGCCCACCATCGTCGCCAGCAGCAGTTCGCGCAGGCCCTTTTCGGTGCCCAGCAGGGCGCGGCCCAGCAGGAAGGGCAACAGCACGATCACCTGTCCCACCATCACCGAAAGGGTGTCATGCACCCGCAGCCCCTGCACGGTATAGCTGTCCCCCAATTCGTTGGAATAAGTCACCGGCTCGCCATTGGTCAGAACCGTGGGAATGGTGCCCAGCAGGAACATCAGCACCAGAAGCTTGCCGGCGGGGGTCTCCGGCAACAGCGGTACCTTGCGATGCAGCATTAGGACCACCAGCAGGAAGGCCATGACGCTGGGGATCGAATTCTTGTCCATCGGCGGGATCAGCGGCAGATCGAAATTCGCCACCGGCGGTAGCACCAGATAGCCGCCCAGGATACACCAGATCAGCGCGCGTTCCGGCGCCATCCGCTTCATCAGGACGATGCAGATCACCGGCCAGATCACGAGCATCAGCATGGCAAAGGCGTTGGGCATGGGGTGGCTGCTCGGGTCGTTGTCTGGTTTTGGCGCCTGTGCGCCGGCGCAGTCTAGCAACTCTGCCCGGCTCTGTCCTCCTCCGTTGTGCGGCATTGCATCTGAACGGGGCTGAGGTGGGCCGTGATACAACGGCGGGGCGGGAAATTTTCGCTCCCGGCTGTTCGCAGGGGCGATTCGGCCCTATGCCGGAGGGGCTTCCCCGTGTGGTTGGGAAAGGAGAGGGCCAGTGCAGTTTCGGTTTTCCGGTCAGACCATTTCGATCAACATGCCGACGCGCACCGCGCTGTTGGCGGAGCTGCGCCGCCGGTTCCGCGACGGCGAGGGATTCGCCCTGGCCACCGTCAATCTCGATCATCTGGCGAAGATGCGCGTTTCGCCCGATTTCGTGGCAGTCTATGCGGGGCAGGAGCTGGTGGTGGCCGATGGCTGGCCGATCGTGGCGCTGTCAAAGCTTGCCGATCGGCCGGTCGAACTGATGCCGGGCTCGGACCTGATCCTGCCGATCTGCCGGTTGGCGACAGAGGAGGCGATGCCGGTCGCCCTGGTTGGCAGTACCGAACTGGCGCTGACCGATGCGCAACAGTCGCTGCAAGCCCAGGTGCCGGGGCTGAACATCGCGCTGACCATCGCGCCTTCGGGTGTCTTCGATCCGATGGGCGAGGAAGCGGCGGAAATCTTGCGGCGGCTCGATCGCGAGGGGATCAGGCTGTGTTTCCTGGCGCTGGGTGCGCCGAAACAGGAAAGCCTGGCGGTGCGAGGGCGAAAACTGGCGCCGGCGGTTGGCTTCGCCTCGATCGGGGCGGGGCTGGATTTCCTCGGCGGGCATCAGGTGCGGGCGCCGCGCTGGATGCGCCGGGTCGGGCTGGAATGGCTGTGGCGGATGCTGAGCAGCCCGGCACGGATGGTGCCGCGCTATGCCCGCTGCTTCGCGGTGCTGCCGGGCCAGTCGCTGAAGGCGCTGCGGCTGCGCTGGTTCGGCAAGTAAGAACGCGCATCGGCTGGTGCTCCGGGCCATGGCTGCGGCCAGACGGTTCCCTCCACGGCCTGCCTGCCCTCCGGTAGTCGCAGTCCTCCGGGCGCTTGACGGATCCCGGGGGGAGTTCCCCGAGGCTTCACTTGTATTCCATGATCCCGCGCCGCTGGCCGCGCAACCGGCGCAGGTGGAATTCCAATGCGCCCTGCGCCTCGGCGAATTTGCCGAGGACGGTGAACAGGCCGGTTTCCCAGCGGGTCGGGCCCTGATCGCGCAGGGCCAGGCGCAAAACCTGGGCCGGATAGATCAGCGCTAGCAGCCCGGCCCAGGGGGTGATCAGCATCAGCAGCAGGATCGCCAGCGGCAGCCCGGCGCCCCACAGCAGGGCACGGCGGGTTTCCCGCACCCAGTGTCCTTCGGGACCGGCGCCGTGCAGATGCGCCCCTTCGGCAAAGGCATGGCCGGCCCGCCGGCTGCGCTGCCACCATTGGCCAAGCCGCAGGATTTGCGCGTCGTGCAGCGTCATCTCGGCATCCAGCCGCCAGATGCTCCAGCCGGCGCGGCGCAGCCGCAGGCACATCTCGGGCTCCTCCCCGGCGATCAGATCGTCGCGAAAACCGCCGACCTCGGCCAGCGCCTGCCGCCGCACCAGCGCATCGCCACCGCAGGCGGTGGCCTCGCCCACAGGTGTGTTCCACTCCCGGTCACAGAGCCGGTTGTAGACCGAAGCCTCAGGGTGGCGTTCGCGCCGCCGGCCACAGGCGATGGCGGCCTTGGGGTGATCCTCCAGAAATGCCTGGGCGGTGGCGATCCAGTCGGGGTCGATCTGGCAATCGCCGTCGACAAGCTGCACGAAGTCCGCACCGTCGCCGGCCAGTGCCGCGAGCCCCGCGTTGCGCGCCCGGGCGGCGGTAAAGGGCAGCGACATGTCCAGCGCTACCACCTCGGCCCCCAGCCTCTGGGCCGCCGCGATGCTGCCGTCGGTCGAGCCTGAATCGACATAGATCACCCGCCGCGCCGCGCCCTGCATCGAGCGAAGGCAGTCGATCAGCCGCTGGCCTTCGTTGCGGCCGATCACCACCGCATCCACGCGCCTGTCAGTCATTGGCCCACTCCCTGCCTGATGCGGCCCCAGCCTAACGGCTTTGACGGCCCCCGCAAGCGGCGCTTGCCCCTTGGCGCCGGTTGTCGATTGGGGCAGCCTGTGACCGGATCAGAAGGGGGCTGAGTATGACTGACAGCGATGTGGCTCTGTTGGCCGATATCGGCGGTACGAAAACCCGGATTGCCCTGGGGCGGGCGGGCGTCGTCGATCAGGTGCAGACCTGTCGCAACAGCGACTTTCCCGGACCCGAGGCCTTGATCGGGGCGTACCTGCGCATGATTGCCGCCCGGCCACGGCGGGCGCTGATCGCGGTGGCCGGACCGGTTGAAACGGGGGCCGAGGCGGCAGGGCGGGCACGTCTGACCAATCTGGACTGGGAGCTGGAGCCGGACCGGCTCAGGCGGAGTTGCGGGTTCGAATGCACCGGTCTTGTCAATGATCTGGAGGCGCTGGCCATGGCACTGCCCGATCTCGCGCCGGATCGGCTGATGACCCTGCGCGCGGGCAGCGGTGTTGGCAATGGCCAGGCGCTGGTGGCGAACTTCGGCACAGGATTCAACGTCGGGCTGCTGCGCCGGACGCCGTCGGGGCCGGTCGCCTTCGCGGCTGAGTTGGGTCATGGCGCGTTGCCCGCGCCGCTTGCGGGGGCGGTCGCCGAAGGGCGCGGGGAGGGAATCGCGACCTTGGAGGATCTTTTCGCCGGTGCCGGGCTCAGCCGATTGCATCGGAACCGAGGGCAGGGCGCTCTGTCGCCCGAAGCGATCTGCGCCGCGGCGGCCGCGGGCGAGGCGGCGGCCTGCGGAACGCTCGACCGGATGGCCCATCTGATCGGGCTTTTGCTGCGCGAACTGGTGTTCGCCTATCTGCCCCAGGGCGGGCTTTATCTGGCTGGCGGCATGGTGCGGGCGGTGCTGACCCGGACGCAGGCGCGGGCCGCCATGCTCGCTGGTTTCGCGGTGCCGACCCTGGCCGAGGCCATGCCGCTTTGCCTGATCATGGATGACAGTGCCACGTTGACCGGTCTGGCGCGGCTGGCCGCCGCGCCGTCCTTCGATCAATAGTCGCGTTCGTAGAATAGACCGACACCGGTATTGCCCAGATTGTCCATGCTGCCCTTGACCGTCAGCGATTTGGTCAGGTCGAAGTTCAGGTTCACCTCGGTCTCGCCTTTGGTGTTGATGGTGAAATCGGTATAGATGTTGTCCGACAGATAGGCGCCGGCGCCGACCTGACCGGCGCCGTCGGCATCCATGCCGATGTCGAGCGCGCTGACGCCGGTGGCATTGCGCAGATCGTCGGTCACCCCGCCAGAGCGGCCAAGCGTGGCCAGGGAGGCTGCCATCTTGGCAATCATGAAGGGCGAGAGATCCGAAATCCGGCTGCCGAAAACCAGCATTGCCAGCGCTTCTTCGGCCGGGCGGTCCGGGTCCGAGAAGACGCTGATCTTCGGTCCGTCAATGGGGCCCGCGATCTGGATGGTGGCTTTGCCGTCTTCTGTGGTGGTGGAGGATTCGAACTCGACATAGGGCTGCAGGTCGCCTTGCAGCGAGACGATCCCCTTGGTCAGCTTCAATCGCCGGCCAAGCAGGTCGAGCGTGCCGCGGATCAGGGAAATCTGGCCGGTGGGTTCGACCGCGGCGGTGGTGCCGCGGATTTGCATGGCGCCGCCCAGTTCCGCCTGCAGGCCAAAGCCGCGGGCGAAAACCTTGTTGGGGGCCAGCAGTGCAATATCCAGCCCGATCGCCGGGCCACTGCTTCCGCTGCTTTCGGTCTGGATCAGCCCGGCACGATCACGGGTGGCGCGACCGGCGGCAGATTCATCGATATGCACGATGCCTTCAGGGATCGCGGCGGCGGCGGCACTGCCCGAGACCGCGTTCAAGTTGATGTTGGTTTCGCCGAACTGGACGCGGCCCGACAGCTGCGGTCCCGCGGTGAGCGCACCGGCCAGCACCAACTGGCCGTTGGCCGAAGAGGTGATGCTCTTGTTGTCGGTGAGGATCAGGTTCAGCAGGTCGACGGTGATGCGCCCGTCAAACGGCGGTTCCAGCGCCACTGGCCCGTTGACGCGGATGGTGCCGCCGGCGCCCAGATTTGTGCTGATCGCCACATTGGCGCGGGAATTGGCCAAGGTGACGGTGCCGGCGATATTATCCAGGGTCTGGGCGGCCGAGGGGATTGCCATCCTCCCGCCCGAGGTGGTGATGGTGCCGCTCAGCGCGGCGAGCGAGGGGGCGCCGCGCAGCTTCATGTCGAAATTGGCAGCACCGCTGATCGAATTGGGCCTGAGGAAGGGGTTCGCCCCTTCAAGCCGCAGCCGGCCGGTGGCGTCCATATTGGCGGTGCCCTGCGCCTCGTCATAGGTGCCGCTGACACGGGTGGTGATGTCCGACGGTCCGGCGGCATTGGCGTCGAGGGTCCAGAGGCCGTTCTTGCGTTGGGCGGTTCCCTTGGCGGCCAGCCGGCCCGTAAGTTCGGGCATGAAGCGTTCCAGCCGGTCGAGTGTTGCATCGAAGGTCAGATCGGCGTCGCCTGCGGGATCGAAACTGCCGCTGAGCTTGGCCTGCGAGCTATCTGGCCCATTCAGCGCCACGTCGCCGTGCCAAATGCCGCCCTTGCTCTGGGCACGGCCCTTGGCGGTGAGCTGGCCGGACAGCTGCGGGACGAAACGTTCCAGCCGGTCGAGCGCGGCGTTGAAGGTCAGATCGGCCTCTCCGGTCGGGTCGAAACTGCCGTTGAGATCGGCGAAGGTCTTGTTCGGCCCCTTCAGATTGACGTCGCCGGACCAGGTCGTGCCGGTCTGTTTCAGATTGCCCTTCAGCGTCAGTGGCCCCTTCACCTGTGGCATGACTCGCGCCAGATCGTCCAGCGCGGCGGTGAAGCGCAGCGCGCTGTCGGCGGTCTTGGCGGTGCCCGAGGCCGAGGCCGACAGCGCCTGACCCTTGAGGTCGAAATTGCGGATGGTCAGCCCGTCCAGGCCGCGTGCGGCCGAAAGCTGCAGCGTGGTGGCGCCGGCGATCAGAGGATCGACCTGGTCGATACCGGCGGCCAGATCCTGTGCCTGCATGTCCAGGGTGAAGTCGAAGGTGCCATCGAGCGGCGCGCCCTTGCCGGTGAAATCGGCGGTGACCGATCCGCCCAGATCCTGCCCCGCCAGCCCTGAAAAGCGCGACAGATCGGCCGCGCCCAGATGCAGTTTGGTATCGACCTCAAGCCCGCTCTCGGGGATCGCGACCCTGCCGTCGAGCGTCGCGGTATAATCCGATCCCGTCAGCTTGAAGCCGTTGAATTCGAAGGCGCCGCCGGCGTCGCGGGCGATTGCGCCTTTCAGCGTGATTTCATCCCCGATGGCGCGCTGTTGGGCGGCGTCGGCCAGGCTGAGCCCGGAGAGGGCAGCCTCGATATCGCCTTCGATGGCGAAGCCCTGGCTTTGATCCAGGGTTCCGTTCCCGACCAGAGCGGCGCGATGCAGCGACATCTCGGGGCGGGTCAGGGTCTCGGCGGCCAGCACCAGATCCCAATCGTTGCCGGTGCTGGCGTCGAAACTGAGATCGAAGCGCGCCGCCCCGAGGGTGGTGCGGTCGCCACTGATCGGCAACACGACCTCCTGACCCGAGGGCGGGGTGATGCCGCCCTGGAATTTCAGTCGCTCGATCTGGCCGGAGGCCGCCAGCGCCATGTCGCCGGTCAAGGCCAGCGCGGCGGAATGCAGATCCAGCGCGGTGATATCAAGCTGGCCATCGGGGTGGCTTTCTCCGCGCAGCATCAGCGCGGTGTCGGTGCCGAAAAAACTGCGATAATCGGCAGGCAGCATCGGGCTGACATCGCCGGCCAGATCGGCGGAAAAGCCGATCGGCACCGGGGCGGTGGGATCGGCATCGACTGGGGTTTCAAGCCCCTTCAGCCGCACCTGGCCCCCCAGCCGTTCGGTATCATCGGTGACCAGCGCGATATCGGCGGTGAAGTCGCTGACCGGCCCATCGCCCTTGGCGGTCAGCAGCAGCGGCGGCCGGTCGGGCATGTTCAGCAGGGTCGAGACCAGCCCGCCCTGATCTTCGATCAGTTTCAGATCGAGCCCGATTTGACGGGTGTCATTGGCGAAAGAGGCCTTGAGCCCGATCTGGTCGCCGGGCCGGTCCAGCCGGGTCACCCCCAGGTCGGTGTCCAGCGCCCCATCGGCCAGGCTCAGCGATCCGTCCACCTTCAGCTCGGCTGCCATGCCCATCAGATCGGCCCCGAGATCTAGCTTCTGAACCCCGATCTTGGCCAGTTCGATCGAGACCGGCAGATCGGGCAGCGAGAACGGGGTCGCCTCCGGGCTGGGCAGATCGACGGCGCTGGGGCTGGGAATGGGTTTTCGGGCGATGATGATTTCGTCGGCGGTCAGCGCGTTGACCGAGAAGCGGCCGCGCACCAGCGCCAGCCGGTTCCAGTCCAGAACGGCGTTGTGGATGGTCAGCCAGACGCCATCGTCGTCCGAGACCTTGAGTTCCTTGATGGTCGCGCGGGAGCTGAGGGCACCATCGAGCCCGACGACGGTGATCTTGCGGTTGTCGCCGGACAACGAGTTTTCCAGGAAACGCACCAGCATCCCGCCGGATTCGCTGGCATCCTTGGGCGCGCTTTTGGCCGGGGCGAGCCCCGGGGCTGAAACCGTGAGGGTCACGCAGGTGACCAGAACCAGATACCGTTTCACGCTCAATGCTCTTGTCCCGTTGCCGTTGACTGTCGGATCGCCCGTCAAAATGCCTGCCCGATACCGATATAGAATTGCAGCCCGTCACCGGTGCCGCCATTGACCGGCAGTGCCAGATCCAGCCGGATCGGTCCGAACCCTCCCAGATCATAGCGCACACCGACACCGGCGCCCGAATGGCTGGGCGAATTGCTGCCGATGAAGGCGTCGGCATCGACCGCCCCGTAATCGAAGAAGCCCACAGCCGAGATCTTATCGGTGATCATCCCGCGCAGTTCGACCGAGGCGCCGACGAAGGAACGACCGCCGGCCATCAGCCCCGAGGGAAGTTCGATGCCGAGGGAATCATAGGGTTGGCCGCGCACGGTCCCGGCGCCGCCCGAAAAGAACAGAAGATCGGGCGAGACCTTGTCCTGCGCCGGTCCGATCACCGATCCGACCTGCAACCGACCGGCCAGGGTGATCCGCCCCGTGCTGCCGAAGCTGCGATAGGCGCGACCGTCGACCTTTAGCCGCAGACCGGATTCGCTGCCCGAGAAACCGGCGAAGGCCATGGTTTCGAGATTGAGGTATTCGCCGCCCCTGGCATTGACCGGATTATCGCGCCGGTCCCACTCCAGCTTGACCGGCAGTGCCAGATATTGGAAGTCGCGACCGCTGCCGAAGGCATCGTCGGCGGTGGACGAATTCGCCGTCACCGAGATCTCCCCGTAAAGCCTGGGGGAGAAGACGCGCCGCATCCCGATCCCGAAATCGACCATGTTGACCGAATAGTGCGTGCGATCCAGCCGTTCGAGATCGAAGGTATAGAAAATGCTGTCATCTGGGCCCAGCCGGTCGGGCCGGTCCAGCCGAATGCCGATCCGGCCATCAATATCCTCGGTGCCGCCGATATTGCGGATTGCGGTCTCGATCCGCAGCCGCTCGGCGCCATGAAACAGGTTGCGGTGGGTCCAGGCCGCGCTCAGGTCCATCCCCGCGCGGGAGGACAGTTCGGCACCAAGGGAGATGCGGCGCTTGGGCTGATCTTCCAGCGTTGCGACGATGTCGAGCGTGCCGTCGGGGTTGGCCTTGTCGGCCTCTTTCAGTGCGACGGTCTCGAAGGTGCCGGTCCGTCTGAGCCGGCTGCTGACCTTTTGCAGGGTTGCCGGGCTGTAGGTGTCCCCCTGGGGCAGGCCGGCGATGCGCTGCACCGAGGTTTCCTTGACCGTCGAGGTGCCGGTGACGATCAGCTTGCCGAAGCGGAGCTGTTGACCGGGCGCCAGCCTGACCTCTGCATCCAGCCGGTTGGCCAGGTGGTTGGCGACGATCCTTTGGCTGCCGACCTTGGTCTTGGCATATCCGGCATCGCGCCAGCCCTGGACCCCGACGGCGGCGGCTTCGCTGATCGCGCCGGTGGTGGCGACCTGCCCGGTGGCGAACCCCTCCGGCAACTTGGTGCCGGGCGCCAGCGGTGTAACCTCTGCCTGACCGAAGTGGAACAGATCGCCGGGATCGACGTCGATGGCGATTTTCTTGATCTCGCGCGGCAGCCGCAGCGGGTCGAGATAGGCGGCTTCCTGACCGTCGAGCCGGATGTGGATCACCGGGCTGAAATACCCCTGATCATAAAGCACCTGCACCAGCGTGCTGTAATCGGCCTGGGCGGCCGCGACCAGTTCCTGAACCGAGATGGTCTTGCGCTCCTTGGCGGCGATCACCGCCGAGGAATCGCTCAGCATGGTCTGAAGGTCTTTCGACGCCTTGGGGGCATTCAGCGCGGTGTCAAAGGCCAACGCAGCCTGGGGAAGGCTGAGCGAGGCAACAACAAGGGCCGTTCGAAGACCGCGCAGAACGGCATCTTTGCGATGGTTTCCGGTCATGGCTGATGCTCCCGCTCCGAGATGCGGCAGGTATTCGGTGGCACACTCGTCCGTGCTCGACGCTAACCCTTGCCCCTGACCTTGCTTAACATGCGAAATCTGGAGGAGGAAACCGAATTTGCGGGGAAATCCGCCGTCGTTTCAGCCGGAATTTAGGGGTTGGCGCATTTCGCCTGAGACGACGTGCGATTGTGCCTGTGAATGTGGCGTCGCCCTGAGGCTGTGCGCGCTAGTTCAGTCCCGGGCCATCAGCTCGGCGACATCCAGCATGCGCGCCGAAAAGCCCCATTCGTTGTCATACCAGCCGAAGACGCGGGCCTGACGGGGGCCGGTCATCCGGGTTTCGGGCAGCGCGATGACCAGCGATTCCGGTCGTGCCCGCAAGTCGGAAGAGACCAGCGGCTGGTCGATCCAGCCCAGCACCGGGCTGGTCTCAGTCGCCGATTTCAGCGCGGCATTCAGGCCGTCCTCGGTCATGTCGCGGCCCAGTTGCACCACCAGGTCGACAGCCGAGACGCTGGCCGTCGGCACCCGCACGGCGGCGCCGCTGACCCGGCCGGCAAGCTCGGGCAGGACCACGTCGATCAGCTTCATCGCGCTGGTCGTCGTCGGCACCATCGACAGGGCGCCGGCGCGGCTGCGGGCCAGATCGCCACGCGGGGCATCCACCATGGGCTGGCTGCTGGTATAGCAGTGGATTGTGGTCATATGGCCGCGCTCGACCCCGGCGATCTGGTCGATCACCTTGAGAAGCGGTGCCAGGGCGTTGGTGGTGCAGGAGGCGTTCGACACCATCTGCGCATCGTCCAGCGTGTCCTCGTTGGCGCCCAGAACGATGGTCTTCTCGGCCGCCGGCGAGGGGCCGGAGATCAGAACCTTGCGCGCGCCTGCCTCGATCCCGCGATGGGCGAGGTCCGTGGTCCGTGCAATGCCGGTGCAATCGAGCAGCACGTCGACACCGGCCAGATCGACGGCACGGATATCCATCTCGCGCGATAGCGGAATGCGCCGCCCGCCGGCTTCCAGGCAGCCGTCCGAATAGGCGACCGGGCCGGGGAAGGGGCCGAAGGTGCTGTCGTACTGGAACAGATAGGCGCACGTTTCGGGCGGCGCGATATCGTTGATCTGCGCCACCTCGACCCCGGCATAGCGGGGCAATGTCAGGATCTGGCGCAGAATGCTGCGGCCGATCCGTCCGAATCCGTTGATCGCCACTTTCATGGCGCAGCTATGGCAGGAAGGCTGACCGACCTCAATCCCGCATCGCTGCCCGTCGGGCGGTTCCCGCAGAGGGGCCCGGCAGGGCGGCTCTCTCTCTATTCTGTCAGGGGGCAATCCAATTCGCTCAGGACATCGCCGGTGATGGTCTGATACATGCTGGAATAGATCGCCTTGCAGCCGGTGGCAGCATGAAACGCCTGCATCGCCTGCGCTGTACGCAACCGTGCCGGCTGGCCAAAGGGATCGAGGTTGTTCCAATCACGCGTCGCCCGCCAAAAGCCCGGTTTGTTGGCATCTGGGGCCACGGTCCAGTTGCGGCCCCAGACGGTGACCACCTGCGCCTCTGGCGTAGTGGTGAAGAGCGGCCCGGCAGAAAGTTGCGGTGCCGAGAGCAAGGGAAGGGCGAGGGCCAGAGCGGCGCAGAGCGCTGGGGCTTTCATGGATGTCTCCCGGAAATGAGTGCAGTTGCCTTATTCTCAGCAGAGAAAGAGGCAGGTGTGAAGCCCCCGGTTGCATCGGCTTCATTGACGGATCGTCGCGCCGGCGTAGTCTGGCGGCAAATGGATGAGGGCAGGATGATCGCAACGGCAAAGGTATGGGCGATGGCCCGCACGGTGGTGCCGGTGCTGGCGTTGGCATGGGCATTTCTATTTGCTCTATTTGCGGGGGGCCAGCCTGCGGTGGCGCAGGACTGGGCAATGTCGCAGTTCGATGATGGATCTTATTTCAGTGCCACCCTGGCGCCGATCGACGGGCCCGGGCCGGCGTTGGTCTGCGGTGAACGCTCCCCACAGATGGTCTCGCCGCGGATTACCGGGAACTCCATGCCCGATATCACCCCGGCGGCGGCGTTTCGCCTCTATCTCAGCGATCGGGTGGTGGGCGCTCCGGAGCCGCAGCGTCAGACGCGCGACGATGTGATGATCGTCGCCGGCGGGGCGGGCTACCGGTTGCGCGGTCTCAGGTGGAACGATGCGTTTTCGACCTGGCAGATCGACCTGCCGGCAACCGACCCGTCTTTGCGCGCGATCGCCGCGACCCCGGGCTTCGAGATCCGTCAGGATGGTGGCGGCGGGCGGTATTCCTCACTGGGGTTCACGAAGGGGCTGGCGCAGCTCAGTGCCTATTGTCAGGGCATGTTCGCCGCCATCGGCAAACCCTGGCCGGTGAACGCAGCCACCGGTCTCGCCGGGCAGAGCATGCGGCAACTGGCCGAAGCCGGAATTCGGGCCGGCTGCGGCGGTGCGGCGCGCTGGACGCCCGAGGCCATCCTGCCGGCGCAGGTCGATGGCGACGGGATCGAGGATATCGTCGTCGACTGGCGCGCGGTGACCTGTGCAACCGGCATCCCGCACCCGAATTGCGGCGCCGCCAACTGCCTGGTCGAGGTCTATGTCAGCGCGCTCTATCCCCGCGTCGGTGCCCCGGAAAGTATCCTGGCGCCGGGAGTGCGACTGCAACCGCTGGACAATGGCAATGATGCGGTCGCCTTCGCCGGATCGTTGGGCGGCTGCGCCCAGGCCATCGGGCGCGGCGCATGCGAATTTCTCAGCTATTGGAACGGCGCTGCCCTGGTTCCCCTGCGCTGAGACTTGACCTGAACGCGCGCCCCGGCTATCCGCCTCGGCCATGGGCCGCAGACGCCCGCCACCCGCTGGCCTCTGGCCTTGGTGAAGCTCTGCCATCGTCGTGCTTTTCGATCCTTTCCCGCATATCGCGCGGAGGATAATGCGGGTTCCCCTCCTTTACAGGCGATATGCGCAGACAGGAGGCGGGGCATGATGGACAGACCCCTTGAAAACAAATTCCTGACCGGGTCGCTGCTGGCGGCCTATGCGCGCACGGCCGTGCCGATCATCACCGTGATGGGGATGAGCGGGCTTTTGACGGTGACGGATGCGCTGTTTCTGGGCCGCTTTGCCGGGCCGGAGGCGTTGGCGGCGGTGACGCTGCTGTTCCCGGTCTACATGATCTTCGTGGCGCTGGCGACGCTGGTGGCCAGCGGCATGTCGAGCCTGCTGGCCCGCAGGCTCGGCGCCCGCGACATCGGCGGCGCGCGGGCGGTCTTCGCCGGGGCGCATGGGCTGGCCCTGGCCGTCACGCTTGTGCTGGTGGCGCTGGTGCTGGCGCTAGGCGGGCCGCTCACGCGGCTGTTTGCCGGCGCCGGTGGCGATATCGCGGAGCAGGCGCTGGTCTATCTGC
Source organism: Pseudodonghicola xiamenensis DSM 18339 (assembly GCF_000429365.1). Classification (GTDB taxonomy): domain Bacteria; phylum Pseudomonadota; class Alphaproteobacteria; order Rhodobacterales; family Rhodobacteraceae; genus Pseudodonghicola; species Pseudodonghicola xiamenensis. The sequence goes on from NZ_KE386893.1 coordinate 75,663, forward strand.
GCATCGTCGGCTTCGCCGCGCCGGTGATGTTCCTGCTCTCGGTCGAGACCGACGCGCTGAGGAACGAGGGGCGGGCACCGCTGATGGCGGGGCTGAGCCTGCTGGTCTCGCTCCTCAACATCGGGCTCGACGCGCTTTTCGTCGCCGGCATGGGGCTCGGGGTGGCAGGATCGGCCTGGGGCACGGTGCTGGCGCAGGGGGCGGCCTTGGGGCTGCTGGCGATCTTCCGGCTGCGCGCGGCGACGCCCTTGCCGCTCAAGGCGCTGGCCGAAGGCGGTCTTTGTCGCGGCTGGGGTGCAATCCTGGCGCTTGGTGCGCCGCAGAGCCTGAATTTTCTGGGTATCTCGCTGGTCTCGGCCGCCATTGTCGCCTCGGTGGGGCGGACCGGCGGGGCGGATTACGCGGATACGCTGTCGGCCTATGGCATTGTCACCCGGATGATGACCTTCACGGTTCTGCCGCTGGTGGGGCTGGTGCAGGCGATGCAGACGATCACCGGGACTAACTTCGGTGCCGGCGATCACCGCCGCACCGACGCCAGCCTGCGTCTGGCGCTGGTTCTGGCGCTGATCTACGGCATCACGGTGCAGGCGGGGCTGAGCCTCGGGGCCACTGGGCTGGGCCGGCTCTTTGTCAGTGACGCGGCTGTGGTGGCCGAGGTCGGGCAGATCCTGCCGGTGATGGTGGCGCTGTTCCTGCTGACCGGGCCGCTGATGATTCTGGGTGGCTATTTTCAGGCGGTGGGGGATGTGCCCCGGGCGGCGGTCTTGGGGCTGGCGAAACCCTACCTCTTCTCGCTGCCGCTGGTCTTCGCCTTCTCGGGCCTCTGGGGCGTGCGTGGCATCTGGTGGGCCTCGCCTGCGGCAGAGGCGGGGTTGCTGGCGCTGACCCTTGTGGTCCTGGCCTGCGCCGCCCGTCGCCGCCCGGCGCGCTGGGGGGTGTTTCTGGCCTGACCGTGCAGGCGTGCCAAGGAAAGGGCCGGTCACGTGCCGGCCCTTTCGCGAATGGTGCAGAACCGACGCTTTTGGCCTCTTGTGCGGCATTTCTTTCGCCGCTAATGTCGCGGTCGAGCATGTGGGAGAACCGGGGTCGCCCCGGTGCCGAAGGAGCAACCGCCCCGGAAACTCTCAGGCCAAAGGACCGTATGCTCGACTGGAACTCTGGAGAGAGGCGCGTTTCGCGTCCGCCGAAGGGATAACGATCTCAGGCGAAAGGACAGAGGGGGCATCGCATGGCGGGCAACGATCCGCCGTATATGGGATGCCGGAGGATTCGTCAGAACACCCGGTTACAACAGGGACGGGCCGATGACGGAATTGCTGCGCACGCCGCTTTTCGATCTGCATTTGGAACTCGGGGGCAAGATGGTCCCCTTCGCCGACTATGAGATGCCGGTACAATACCCCGCCGGCATCATGGCCGAGCATAATCACACCCGTGCGAAGGCCGGGCTGTTCGATGTCAGCCACATGGGGCAGGTGATCCTGCGCGGCGCTGATGTGGCCGCTGTGGCCGCGGCGCTCGAGACGCTGATCCCGATGGATGTGCTGGACCTGCCCGAGGGGCGGCAGCGCTATGGGCTGTTCCTGAACGATGCGGGCGGCATTCTCGACGATCTGATGTTCGCCAATCGCGGCGATCACCTGTTCCTGGTGGTCAACGCCGCCTGCAAGGCGCAGGACGTGGCGCATCTGAAGGCGGCGCTGGAGCCCGCCGTGACGGTGGAAGAGATCACCGACCGCGCGCTGATGGCGCTGCAGGGGCCGATGGCCGAGGCGGTCCTGACCGAATTCGCCCCCGAGGTCGCGCAGATGCGCTTCATGGATGTGCGCACGCTCGATCTCGACGGGGTGGAGGCCTGGGTGTCGCGCTCGGGCTATACCGGTGAGGACGGCTTCGAGATCTCGGTGCCGGCGGATCGGGCCGAAGAACTGGCGCGCCGGCTGCTGGCGCATGATGCGGTGGCCCCGATCGGGCTTGGTGCGCGGGATTCGCTGCGGCTGGAGGCCGGGCTTTGCCTTTATGGCCACGATATCGACCAGGGCACCCTGCCGGGCGAGGCCGGGTTGGGCTGGGCGATCCAGAAGGTGCGCCGCAGCGGCGGCGCGCGGCAGGGCGGGTTCCCCGGTGCCGATGCGGTGCTGGCGCAGCTTGCCGATGGTCCTGCCCGCAAGCGCGTGGGGCTGCGTCCCGAGGGACGTGCGCCGATGCGCGAGGGGGTGGAGATCTTTGCCGAGGCCGAGGGCGGCGCGCCGGTGGGTCGGGTGACCTCGGGCGGCTTTGGCCCCAGCGTCGGGGCGCCGGTCGCCATGGGCTATGTCCCCGCCGATCTGGCCGCCGCCGGCACGCCCCTGTTCGGCGAGGTGCGCGGCAAGCGGCTGCCCCTGACGGTGGCGCCGCTGCCCTTCGTTCCTGCCAATTTCAAACGCTGACCCATCTGTCATCCCGACTCTGAGAGGAAAGAGCCCGATGAAATACACCGAAGAACACGAATGGCTGCTGGCCGAAGGCGATCTGATCGTCGTGGGCATCACCGCACATGCTGCCGAGCAGCTTGGCGATGTGGTTTTCGTCGAACTGCCCGAGCCTGGCACCGAAGTGTCGAAGGAAGACGAGGTGGTGGTGATCGAGAGCGTCAAGGCCGCCTCGGACATCCTGGCGCCGCTCGATGGCGAGATCGTCGAGGTCAACGAGGCGATCGTTGAGAACCCGGCGCTGGTCAACGAGGACCCTGAGGGCGAGGCCTGGTTCTTCAAGATCAAGCCTACCGATCCGTCGCAAATGCACGGCTATATGGATGCGGCCGCCTACAAGGATTTCGTGGGGTGAGCGGCGCCCGGAAAACAGTCCGGTGGACTGTTTTCAGCCGCGAACGGGCAGAGCCCCGGGAAGGCGCCCGGAAAACAGTCCGGTGGACTGTTTTCAGCCGCGAACGGGCAGAGCCCCGGGAAGGCGCAGGGACAAACAGTTCGGTGGCCGTTCGCCGGGAACCGTCGGCGGCCCTGGGGGTGGTGCCGGGAAACGGCAAGTCACTTTGGCCGAGGCCATCCTGAGGGCATGCCTGGGGTGAGGTGCCCCCCTCGCGTCGGGGCGCTCTCCTCCGCGAGGGGGAGCTGCCGCGCCGAACGGGCACAGCCCCGTGAGAAGCTGTCCGGGCATTGCTGCCGCTTCGGCTGCGGGAGCCTCCGGCGGCCGTACTTGAACCGAGAAGAAGCCGGGGGCGGTGCGCATCGTCCCCGGATCACGCCAGACACCGGGGGCAATGCGCCTCCCATGGGGATGATGCAATGAGTTACACGCCCACCGATTATCAGCCTTACGATTTCGCCAACCGGCGCCATATCGGGCCGTCGCCTGCCGAGATGACAGAGATGCTCGGCGTCGTCGGTGCCGAGAGCCTGGAGGCGCTGATCGCCGAGACCGTGCCGGAGGCGATCCGCCAGGCGGCGCCCCTGTCGATCGGCGCGCCTCTGTCCGAGCGGGAATTGTTGTGGCACATGCGTCAGGTGGCGGGGAAGAACAAGGTTCTGACCTCGTTGATCGGGCAGGGCTATCACGGTACGGTGACGCCGCCGGCGATCCAGCGCAATATTCTGGAGAACCCGGCCTGGTACACTGCCTATACCCCCTATCAGCCGGAGATCAGCCAGGGCCGGCTCGAGGCGCTCTTGAACTTCCAGACCATGATCAGCGATCTGACCGGGCTGGAGATCGCCAATGCCTCGCTCCTGGACGAGGCGACCGCCTGCGCCGAGGCGATGACCATGGCGCAGCGGATCGCCAAGTCGAAGGCAGGCGCCTTCTTCGTCGACGAGAATTGCCACCCGCAGAACATCGCCGTGGTGCAGACCCGGGCGCGGCCCCTGGGGATCGAGGTGATCGTGGGAGCGCCGGAAGAACTCGTGGCCGACAAGGTCTTTGGCGCCCTGTTCCAATATCCGGGCACCTACGGGCATCTGACCGATTTCACTCCGCTGATCGAGGCGCTGCATGCGGCCAGGGCGGTGGCGGTGATGTCGGCCGACCCGATGGCCCTGACGCTGTTGAAGGAGCCGGGCGCGATGGGGGCCGATATCGCGGTGGGCAGCGCCCAGCGGTTCGGGGTGCCGGTGGGCTATGGCGGGCCCCATGCGGCCTATATGGCGACGCGGGCCGCGCACGCGCGGTCGATGCCGGGCCGGTTGGTCGGTGTCAGCGTCGACAGTCTGGGCAACCGCGCCTATCGCCTGGCGCTGCAAACGCGGGAGCAGCATATCCGCCGCGAGAAGGCGACCTCGAACGTCTGCACCGCGCAGGCGCTGCTGGCTGTCATGGCCTCGATGTACGCGGTGTTTCACGGGCCCGAGGGGCTGCGCGCCATTGCGCAGCGCATCCATCGCAAGACCGTGCGCCTGGCCCGCGGGCTGGAGGCTGCGGGCTTCAAGGTGGAGCCGAAGCAGTTCTTCGACACCATCACCGTGGATGTGGGGCTGCTGCAGCAGGGCGTTCTGCAATCGGCGGTGCGCGAGGGGGTGAACCTGCGCGCGGTGGGCGAGACCAAGGTGGGCATCACCATCGACGAGGCGACCCGGCCGGCCACCATCGAGGCGGTCTGGCGCGCCTTCGGTCTGGTGCTGAAGGCCGAGGACATCGTCTCGGAATACCGTCTGCCCGAGGCGCTGGTACGCGAAAGCTCCTATCTCGATCATCCGATCTTCCACATGAACCGGGCCGAGACCGAGATGATGCGCTACATGCGTCGTCTGGCGGATCGCGATCTGGCGCTGGACCGGGCGATGATCCCGCTGGGCTCCTGCACCATGAAGCTGAACGCGGCGGCCGAGATGATGCCGATCTCCTGGCCGGAATTCTCTCAACTGCATCCCTTCGTGCCCGCCGATCAGGCACAGGGCTATGGCGAGCTGATCGACAACCTGTCGGATATCCTGTGTCAGGTGACCGGCTATGCGGCGTTTTCGATGCAGCCGAATTCGGGCGCGCAGGGCGAATATGCGGGACTTCTGACCATCGATGCCTGGCATCGGTCGCGGGGGGAGCATCACCGCAAGACCTGTCTGATCCCGGTCAGTGCCCATGGCACCAACCCGGCCAGCGCCCATATGGCCGGCTGGCAGGTGGTGCCGGTGAAGGCGGCGGCCAATGGCGATATCGACCTCGACGATTTTCGCGAGAAGGCGGAGAAATACTCCGACACGCTGGCGGCCTGCATGATCACCTATCCCTCGACCCACGGCGTGTTCGAAGAGACGGTGCGCCAGGTCTGCGAGATCACCCATGCCCATGGCGGTCAGGTCTATATCGACGGCGCCAACATGAACGCCATGGTGGGGATCAGCCGGCCCGGCGATCTGGGCGGCGACGTCAGCCACCTGAACCTGCACAAGACCTTTGCCATCCCGCATGGCGGTGGTGGCCCCGGCATGGGGCCGATCGGGGTGAAGGCGCATCTTGAGCCCTTCCTGCCCGGCCATCCCCATACCGGCGGGATCGAGGGGCCGGTGTCTGCGGCGCCCTATGGCTCGGCCTCGATTCTGGCGATCAGCTGGGCCTATTGCCTGATGATGGGCGGCGAGGGGCTGACCCAGGCGACGCGGGTGGCGATCCTGAACGCCAATTACATTGCGGCGCGTCTGGCGGGGGCCTATGAGGTGCTCTATCGCGGCAAGTCGGGACGGGTGGCGCATGAATGCATCATCGACACCCGCCCCTTTGCCGAGAGCGCCGGGGTGACGGTGGACGACATCGCCAAGCGGCTGATCGACTGCGGCTTCCACGCACCGACGATGAGCTTCCCGGTGCCGGGCACGCTGATGATCGAGCCGACCGAGAGCGAGACCAAGGCCGAGCTGGATCGGTTCTGCGACGCCATGCTGGCGATCCGGGCGGAGATCGCCGAGATCGAAGCGGGGCGGGCCGATCCGCAGAACAACCCGCTGAAGCATGCGCCGCATACGATGGAGGATCTGGTGCGGGACTGGGACCGTCCTTACAGCCGCGAGCAGGGGTGTTTCCCGCCGGGTGCCTTCCGGGTCGATAAATACTGGCCGCCGGTCAATCGGGTGGACAACGTCTGGGGCGACCGCAATCTGCATTGCATCTGCCCTCCGGTCGGGGATTACGCGGAGGCGGCGGAATGAGATAAGGGGCGGGCCTGAGGGTCCGCCCCTTCGCATTCGGGCGGGGCTTTCGGCGCGCGTATCGGGGCAGAGAAGAGGGAAGGGTGCCATGCGGGTTGTCGTGGTCGGTGCGGGGATCGTCGGTGCCTCTGTCGCCTGGCATCTGGCGCGGGCCGGTGTCGCGGTCGAACTGCTGGAGGCCGGGGCGGGGCCTGCCCAGGGCGTGACCGCGCGGGCCTTCGGCTGGGTCGGGCTGGGGGCGCAGGGGCCGGGGGACGATCCGGAGCTTTTCGCGCTGCGGCTGCGGGCGGTTGCGGAGCATGCCCGTTGGCGCCGGACGTTGGGGGAGCGCTATCCGGTCTCGGGGCAGGGGGCCCTGGTGTGGCGCAGCAGCGAGGCTGAGACGCGGGCGCTGATCGACTGGCACCGGGCGCGGGGCAGCCAGGTCGAGGCGCGGGGCCGCAGCGGCATCGTGGCGCTGGAGCCCGGGTTGCGCGAGGTGCCGGAGCTTGCCGCCTGGTTCCCGCAGGACGTGGCGAGCGAGCCACCGGCGTTGGCCCGGGCGCTGCTGGCCGATGCGCCCGGTGTCGTTCTGCGCTCTGGTGCCCGCGTCGTGGCGCTGGAGGAGGGCGCGGCGGTGCTGACGGATGGCGCCCGTGTGGCGGGCGATGCGGTGGTTCTGGCCAATGGCGCGGCTGCGGTGGAGCTGCTGCCGGGGCTGGATGTGAGCCTGTCGCCGGCAGTGCTGATCGAGGGCCGGGCAGAAACGGGCGGCAGCGGTCGCATCCTCTGCGGCCCGGAGTTCGAGGCGCGCGTCGGGCCGGATGGGCGCGTGGTACTGGCCGAGTGGCTGCCGCCCGAGGGTGAGGCGGCACTGCCGGGGCTGGCGCGGGCGGCGGAAGGTGCCCTGAGCCGGGCGCTGGGCGCCGGGGTGGTCTTGCAGCCACCACGGGTTGGGGAGCGGCCGGTCACAGGGGATGGCTGGCCGATGGTCGGGCCGCTGCCGGGGCATCCGGGGCTGGTCTTGGCGGTCGCGCATCCGGGGGTGATTCTCTCTCCCTTCCTCGGTCGGCTGGCTGTTGCTGCGGTTTTGGGCGGCACGAGTGACCCCGAGATGGAAAAATTTCGGCCAAGATGTCGCATCATCATTTGATATCGTCTGACGATCTGACCTATTGTTTTGCTTGGCGAAATTCATTTCCGCGACTTTTCTCTGCGGCGGGAAATCGGAAAAATACAGCGATTTTCGTGGGATGGCTGGCAAAAAACTGCTGTGATCGGCTGGACATTTTTCAGATCGCCGCGCAGTCTCTGCCCGAAATTTGAGGCTGGCGGTGAGCCGGCGTTACGGGAGGAAAAGCCGGGATGAACATGTCATTCACCATGCGTGCGGAGAATGCGAAGTTGCTGGAGCGGGTCCGCGACCTGATCCGCAACGAGGCGATGCCATTGGAAGAGGAATACCAGCGCGAAGTCGGCACCGGCGACCGCTGGGCTTACACCGAGCGTCAGACCGAGATCTTGGAAGGACTGAAGGCCAAGGCCAAGGCCGAGGGGCTGTGGAACTTCTGGCTGACCGACAGTGACAAGGGCTTTGGCCTGTCCACCGTCGAATACGCCTATTTCGCCGAGGAAATGGGCAAGACGCCGCTGGGCGCCGAGATCTTCAACTGCTCTGCCCCCGACACCGGCAACATGGAGGTGCTGGAGCGTTACGGCACCGAGGCGATGAAGCAAGAGTGGCTGAAGCCGCTGCTGGCCGGTGAAATCCGCTCGGCCTATCTGATGACCGAACCCGATGTTGCCAGTTCGGACGCCACCAATGTGTCGATGTCCTGCGTGCGCGATGGCGATCATTATGTGCTGAACGGTGAGAAATGGTGGTCCTCGGGCGCTGGTGATCCGCGCTGTAAGGTCTATATCACCATGGTCAAGACCGGTGGTGACGACACCCCGAAACATCAGCGTCATTCGATGATCGTGGTGCCGGCGGAAACCCCGGGGATCGAGATCCTGCGGGCGATGGAAGTCTATGGCCATGACGATGCGCCGCACGGTCACATGCATATCCGCTTTACCAACGTCCGGGTGCCGGTCGAAAACCTGCTGCTGGGCGAAGGCAAGGGGTTTGAAATCGCACAAGGCCGCCTCGGGCCGGGCCGTATCCACCACTGCATGCGCGCCATCGGTCAGGCCGAAATCGCGCTGGAGCAGATGTGCAAGCGTGCGCTCGACCGGGAAGCCTTCGGCAAGAAGCTGGCGCAGCTCGGCGCCAACTATGACATCATCGCCGAATGTCGGATGGAAATCGAGATGGCCCGGCTGCTGTGTCTGAAGGCCGCCTGGTACATGGATCAGGGCGATGCCCGCGCCGCGGCGCCGTGGATCAGCCAGATCAAGGTGGTCGCCCCGCGCACCGCGCTGAAGGTGATCGACGAGGCGGTGCAGATGTTCGGCGGCGCCGGCGTGTCGCAGGATACGCCGCTGGCCACCGCCTGGACCCATGTGCGGACCCTGCGCCTGGCCGATGGCCCGGACGCGGTGCACCGTCGTCAGGTCGCCCGCAGCGAACTGAAGAAATACACGCAAGAGAAAGTCTGACCGGCCCTCGGTTCGGCAGGGAGAGCAGGCGGGCGGTCCATTCGGGCCGCCCGTCGCCGTTTTGGTGGGGAGGGGCTCAGGCCGACAGGCGCTTTTCCCAGGCGAAAGCCTGCATCGGCGCGTCGACCGGGGTTTTCGCCAGATGGTTGGTGTAATTCGACATCACCTTCTGCGCCACGCCCAGAACGACCTCGAGGATTTGGCGTTGGGTGAAGCCGGCGTCGAGAAAGGTTTGGACCTGTTCGTCGCTTACCTCGCCGCGCTGACGCACGACCTGCAGGGTGAAGCTGCGCAGCGCTTCGAGATGGGCATTGGGCAGCGGGGTCTCGTTACGCAGCGCGTCAGAAATCGCATCATCGACCTTCATCCGCTTGGCGATGCCGGTGTGGGCAGGCACGCAGTAGTGGCAATTGTGTTCGACGTTGATGGTTTGCCAGACCACGGTGAGTTCGTCCTTGTCGAAGGAAGTCTCTTCGGCAAACAGCCTATGGAGCTGTTGATAGCCTTCCAGCAGCGCCGGCGCCTCGGCCATCACCGCATGCAGGCCGGGCAGTCGGCCAAAGGCCTTCTGGGATGCTTCGATCAACGGTTTGCTCGCCTCGGGCACGGTATCGGGGGTGTGCAGGGTGAAATCGACCATCGGGGATCTCCTGGTTGTTGAGCGGTTGCTCAAACTGACATGGGGTCTCTCTAGCTTTACTTGAACGATCACTCAAACGTCATCGGAAGGGACCGCCATGGCGAGAAAGGCCAGTTATGATCGGGACGAGGTGCTGCAGAAGGCCCTGGAGCTGTTTTGGGCCAAGGGTTATCACGCGACCTCGCTGAAGGATCTGGAGGTGGCGCTGGATATGCGTCCGGGGTCGATCTATGCCGCCTTCGGGTCGAAAGAGGCGCTGTTCGCCGAGACGCTGAAACGTTATGCCGAACGGTCGCAGGTCCAATTCGACCGGACCATCGCCGGGGCACCGACGCCGCTGGCCGGGCTTGCGGCGCATGTCCGCGCCCTGGGCTGTCCGCCCGAGGACAAGGCACCACCGTCGCGCGCCTGCATGCTGGTCAAGACGCTCTTGGAAACGCCGGACGACGGTGTGGAGCTGCGCCGGCTGACCGAGGAGAGGATGCAGGGGATCGAGGCGGGGTTTGCCACTGTCTTCCGGGCGGCCCGGGATGCCGGGCAGATCGCTCCCGACAGTGACCCCGAGCGGCTGGCGCGCCGGTTGCAGGCGGCAGTCTTCGGCTTGCGGGCCTATGCGCAGCGCAGCGACGCGGGCGGGCGCACCGCCGAACTGGCCGAGGATATCGCGCGCGATCTTGAGGCGCTGGCGGTAAGATGAAACTCTGACCCCGAGTCGAAGCCGGTTGAACGGAGGTGCGGATGGAACCGCTGGAGCTGCACAGGGCCTTCACCTTGATGGAATCCGGGCCACTGGTGCTGGTGACCACCAATGATGGCAGCAAGGACAATGTCATGACCATCACCTGGACCATGGTGATGGATTTCGCCGGCACCCTGGCAATCACCACCGGCCCCTGGAACCATTCTTTCGAGGCGCTGCGGCAGACGCGGGACTGCGTGATCGCGATCCCGACGGTGGACATGATCGACACCGCGGTGGGGATCGGCATGTGTTCGGGCGCCGAGGTGGACAAGTTCGCCCGCTTCGGGCTGACCCGGGGCAAGGCGGCGCAGGTACGTCCGCCGTTGATCCAGGACTGTCTGGCCAATATCGAATGCCGGGTGGTCGAGGTGATCGAGCCCTATACCATTCTGGTGCTGGAGAGCGTTGCTGCCTGGATCGACCCGGCGCGACAGGAGCGGCGGATGATCCATGCGGTGGGTGACGGCACCTTCATCGCCGACGGTGAGCGGCTGGACCGGCGTGATCTGATGCGCGCGAAAATTCCCCCGGGGGTCTGAGCTCCGACGGGGCAGGGGGCGTTGCCCCCTCGGGCCCGGGGGCCCTCACCCCCAGGATATTTGAACCAGATCGAAGGGGCCCAGGGAAGAAGCCAGGGGAGTGTCTGTTTCCGGCGCGCGGTCAGAGGCCGTCGAAGGTGCAGAGCGTGTGGACGTCCATGCCCATCGCCTCCAGCACCTTGCGGCCGCCCAGATCGGGCAGGTCGACCACGAAGGCACAGCTTACGATATCGCCCTTGAGGCGCTCGATCAGCTTGATCGCGGCGGCGCAGGTGCCTCCGGTGGCCAGCAGATCGTCGACGATCAGGACCTTTTCGCCGGGACGGATGGCGTCATCATGGATTTCGACCACCGCCTCGCCATATTCCAGCTTGTAATCCTGGCTGATCGTGGGGCCGGGCAGCTTGCCCTTCTTGCGGATCGGCACGAAGCCGACCGAGAGCTGGTGGGCGATGGCGCCGCCCAGGATGAAGCCGCGCGCCTCGAGCCCGACGACCTTGTCGATCCGTTCACCGGCATAGGGATGCAGCATCTGGTCGATCGCCATGCGGAAGCCGCGCGGGTCGGAGAAGAGTGTGGTCACATCGCGGAAAAAGATTCCCTCATGCGGGAAATCCACGATGGTGCGGATGTAATCCTTGACCTGTCTGGAGGGGGGCATCTGCGGGCTCCGGCTTGGAAAAACTGCCTGCCGGGTGTGGCCGATGGGGCAAGGGCTTGCAAGCCCCTGCAGACGAAAGGGCCCCGGCGGGGGCCCTTCGTCAGTGGCGAGTTTCGCTGAAGCTGCGATAAAGGGCGGTCGGCAGCCAGCTGAGGTGCGGTTTTGTCCAGTCCCGCCGATCGCGAGTCAACAGGGCCTGTGCGGTATAGAGGTTCATTTGCCTTTCCTCCGATTATTCTGCTACGTCATCGTTCTCGACAACTTCTATGCAATGTATATACACTGAATATACGAAAATTCAAGACTTCGGAGGCTTGTGGCGCGTGACCAAGAAAGACGGCAAGGTTTCGGGGAAGAAGGACAGCCAGCTGGTGTTGCGGCTGGACAAGGCGGAACGGGATGCTTTCGTCGATCTCTGCAAGCAGATGGATACCAGCGCGGCGCGGGAAATCCGGCGCTTTATCAGGGGGTTTCTGAAGGAGAACGGTGAAGGCTGAGGTTGCGCGCCCGGCGGTGCCTCAGCTCGGGCGGCGCAGGGCGGCGGTGGCCAGCCCCATCCCCATCAACGTCAGTCCTCCGGTTCGGGTCAGGCCGGTGATCACCCGGGGGCGGCCGACCCAGGCGCGCAGCCGGTCGGCCAGCAGTGCATAGGCCAGCGCGTTCAGTGCAGCGAGCGTCACGAAGGTGGCGATCAGGATGGCGAATTGCGGGCCCAGCGGCGCCTCGGTCCGCAGGAACTGCGGCACGAAGGCGACGAAGAAGGCAATCGACTTGGGGTTCAGCGTCGTCACCGCAGCGGCATGGGTGAAGACGCCCTTCGGGGTGACGGTGCTGGCGGCGGTCATCGCCTGCAATCCAGTCGACGGCGCGCTGCGGAACAGCTTCCATCCCATCCACAGCAGATAAGCAGCGCCGATCCATTTCAGCACCGAAAACAACATGGCCGAGGTCATCACCAACGCGCCCAGCCCTAGCAACGAGGCGGTCATCGCGGTGAAATCCCCCAGCGCGACCCCGGCGGCAGAGGCGACTGCGACGCCGCGCCCCTTGCTCAGCGCGTAGCTGAGCACCAGCAGCACGGTGGGGCCGGGGATCATCAGCAATGCGGTGGCAGCGGCGACGAAGGTGAGCCAGAGATCGAAAGACATCGGTGCGGTCCTGTTCAGGGGGCGCGTCATGGAGCCGCGTTTTCCGGGCTGCGTCAAGCCGTTCATGCGGTGCTGCTCCCCGGGGGCGGGAGCTTCGGCCCGGTCGGTCGTGACGTCCTTGTCGGTTCGGCTGTTCAGCCGCGCCGATCCCCGCTAGCATCCCCGGCGGAGGACCGGCTGCCGCAGTGGCCGGGGGAATTATGCGAGGAGGGCAGGCATGATTTTGACCGAAGACCAGCAGATGGTGCGCGATATGGCGCGCCGGTTCGCGGTGGAAAAACTGGCGCCGAAATCGGCGGATTGGGATAAATCCCATCATTTTCCGTCCGAGGAGATCGCCGAGATGGGGGCGCTGGGCCTGATGGGCATGCTGGTGCCGGAAGACTGGGACGGCGCGATGTCCGATCACGTCTCCTATGCCCTGGCGCTGGAGGAGATCGCCGCCGGAAATGGCGCGGTGTCGACCATCATGTCGGTGCACAACTCGGTCGGCTGCGTGCCGATCCTGCGCTATGGCAATGAGGCGCAGAAAGAGGAATACCTGCGCCCGATGGCGCGCGGCGAGGCGCTGGGGGCCTTCTGCCTGACCGAACCGCATGCGGGCTCGGACGCCTCGGCGCTGAAGACACGGGCGCGGCGCACCAACACCGGCTGGGTGCTGAGCGGAGTGAAACAGTTCATCACCTCGGGCCAGAACGCCGACACCGCCATCGTCTTCGCTGTCACCGATCCCGACGCCGGCAAGAAGGGGATTTCCGCCTTTATCGTGCCGACCGACACGCCAGGCTATCGCGTCGCCTCGATCGAGGAGAAGCTGGGACAGAACCTGTCGGACACCGCCCAGATCGCCTTTGACGACATGGAACTGCCGGCCGAGAACCTGTTGGGACAGGAGGGCGAGGGGTATCGTATCGCGCTGTCGAACCTGGAAGGCGGGCGGATCGGCATCGCCTCGCAATCCGTCGGCATGGCGCGGGCGGCCTTCGAGGCGGCGCGCGATTATGCGCTGGAGCGCGAATCGATGGGCCAGAAGCTGATCGGCCATCAGGCGGTGGCGTTCCGGCTGGCCGATATGGCGACCCAGATTGAGGCGGCCCGGCATATGGTGCTGCATGCCGCCAGCCTGCGTGACGCCGGGCAACCGGCCCTGCAGGCGGCGTCGATGGCCAAGCTCTTCGCCTCGGAAATGGCGGAAAAGGTCTGTTCGGCGGCGATCCAGACCTTCGGCGGCTATGGCTATACCCGCGATTTCCCGGTCGAGCGGATTTATCGCGACGTCCGGGTCTGCCAGATCTACGAGGGCACCAGCGACGTGCAGCGCATGGTGATCGCCCGCGATCTGGTTCGGGCGGCAGGCTAGGCGCCGGCGCGCTTCCCCTGCGTTCGTTCATGGCTGATTTACGGGGGGGCTTTAGCCGCCGTAGGCTGCCATGAAGACGCGCAGGGCCTGCTGTGCGCAGGTCTGGATTTCTTCCGGGGTGGGCGGCTCGGGTTTCTGGCCGAACAGCCGCTTGCGCCAGATGCCGACCGAGGTAAGTTCGATGAACTGCTGTGCCGCCAGCAGCGGATCGTCGATCTTCAGCCGGCCGGCCCGGGTTTCATCCTCCAGCCAGGTATAGAGATCGCCCAGGAACCGGCGGGCGCCGAATTCATAGAACCTGAGCCCCAGTTCGGGCATCCGTTCGACGATGCCGATCACCATGCGCTGGGCGCGAATGGCCTCTTCCGAGGTCATCAACCTGGCAACTCCGATGCCATAGGACAGCAATTGCTGTTCTGTTGTTCCAGGGGAGTGCAGGATGTCGCGCAGTCCTTGAAACAGCGCCAGACGCTTTTCCGCGATCGTCTCGACAAAGAGGTCCTCTTTGTTCTGGAAATAGACGTAGAGCGTGCCCTTCGAGACGCCGGCAGCTTTGCAGATTTTGTTCATCGAGGCCGCATCATAGCCCTGTTCCATGAACATCTTCCACGCGCCGTTGATGATCTGATCGCGCTTGCGCGGGTTTTCTCCGGCGGCGCAGCGCCGTTTGCTCAGCGCGCAGCAATCCTGTGCCTCTGCGGTGGTCGCGGGGGCGGGATGATCCGGTGAGGAAGCGTCGTTTGTCATGGATGCGATATATTCGAACCGGTTGGTTCGATAAAGTCTTGTCTTTGGTCTGCTGCGCTCCTATTTCACTTCGAACCAGCCGGTTCGATTGTTGCCGTTCCCATATTGCTCAGACGAGGCTTTGCCATGTCCCGCCACGACCGTATTGATGACACTGCTGATGAGGCTCAACCGGTTCCGTCCGGGGCCTCCGGGGCGGCGGCAGATAGCAGTCCGGGGAAGGCTGGCGGCAGGAAGAAGCGTGTGGTCATGGGCGTGGCGCTGATTGCGCTGCTGGTGGGCGGATATTTCGGTCGCCAATGGTGGACCGAGGGGCGTTTCATGGTCGATACAGACGATGCCTATGTGCAGGCCGACCTGTCGGTGGTGTCGTCCAAGCTGACCGGCTATGTCGAAGCGATCCCGGTCAAGGCCAACCAGCACGTGACCAAGGGCGAGGTTTTGGTTCGGATCGAGGACGGCGATTACCGGATCGCGCTGGAACAGGCCAAGGCCAAGCTGCCGACGCTGGACCGGACGCTGGCGCGGATCGACGCCCAGGTTGCGGCCGCCGAAACCTCGGTTCAGCAGGCCGAGGCGCAGCTTGCCGCCACCGAGGCGGCGTTGCGCACAGCCACCACCAATGCCGAACGCATTCGCGATCTGGCGGCCCGTCAGGTGTCGTCTCAATCCGCGCTCGACAGCGCCAATGAGGCGCTTGATACCGCCCAGGCGAACCGGGTCGCGGCGGTGGCGGGGATCGCCGGTGCCGAGGCGCAGGTCGAGGTGCTGAAAGCGCAGCGGGCGGAAACGGAATCGAGCCGGCGCGAGCTGCAACTGGATGTCGATCAGGCGCAGCGCGATCTTGACCTGACGGTATTGAGGGCGCCGTTTGACGGTACCGTCGCCAACGTCGCGATCGAGGAGGGGGAGCTGGTCACCGCCGGCAAACGGCTGGCTGCGGTGGTTCCGGATCACGGGCTTTATGTCGAAGCGAACTTCAAGGAAACCCAGCTGAGTGGTATCGCCCGGGGTGAGACCGCGCTGGTCAGCATCGACGCGCTTGACGGTCACAGCGTCGAAGGCAAGGTGATCTCGATCGCGCCGGCGACAGGGGCGGTGTTCTCGTTGCTGCCGGCGGATAATGCCACCGGGAACTTCACCAAGATCGTGCAGCGCGTGCCGGTGCGGATCGAATTGCCCGACGGAACGCCCGGGCTGCGTGCGGGCCTGTCCGTCGTGGTCCAGGTCGACCGCCGCACTGCGCCTGCCGGCGCGCTGTTCGCGGATGCCGAGTAATGAGCGCCGCCGCCGAGGAGCCGCAGCTGACCCCGCGCCGGGTCGCGGCCTTCATGGTCATGGTCTTCGGCATGTTCATGGCGATCTTGGATATCCAGATCGTTTCGGCCTCTTTGCCCGAGATTCAGGCTGGGCTGGGCGCCTCGGCGGATGAGATTTCGTGGGTTCAGACCGCTTATCTGATCGCTGAGGTGATCATGATTCCGCTGTCAGGCCTGTTGGGGCGGATGATGTCGACACGATATCTGTTCGCAATCTCGGCAGCGGGGTTCACCCTGTCCTCTTTCATGTGCGCGACCTCTGGGTCGATCGGAGAAATGATCCTGTGGCGCGCGATGCAGGGGTTTCTGGGCGGTGGCATGATCCCGTCGGTCTTCGCCGCCGCCTTCACCATCTTTCCGGCCTCCAAGCGCAATATGGTGTCGCCGATGATCGGGTTGGTGGCGACGCTGGCGCCGACTGTGGGGCCGACTGTGGGGGGCTATCTGTCGCATGCGCTGTCCTGGCACTGGCTGTTTCTGGTCAATGTGCCGGCGGGCATTCTGGTCACTCTGGGGGTGCTGGCACTGGTCGATTTCGACAAGCCGGACTGGTCGTTGTTCGACAAGTTCGACTGGGTCGGGCTGGGGGCGCTGGCCTGTTTCCTGGGCGCGATGGAATATGTGCTGGAAGAGGGGCCGTCGAACGACTGGTTCGATGACGAGGCCGTGGCGATCCTGTTCGTCGTCATGGTTCTGGGTGGCGTGACCACCTTCTGGCGCGCCTTTACCCGGGCCGAGCCGGTGGTGGATTTCAGCGCTTTCGCGAACACCAATTTCGCCGTGGGCTCGGTGTTCTCCTTCGTGATGGGGATCGGGCTTTACGGCATGACCTATCTCTATCCGCTCTATCTGTCGTCGATCCGCGGTTACGACAGTCTGATGATCGGCGAGACGGTCTTTGTTTCAGGGCTGGCGATGTTCTTTACCGCGCCTCTGGCCGGTGCGCTCGCGTCGCGGATCGACCTGCGGCTGATGCTGATCGGTGGGTTTCTGGGCTTTGGTCTGTCCTCCTGGATGCTGACGGGGATGACGGCGGATTGGGATTTCAAAGAGCTTCTGGTGCCGCAGATCCTGCGGGGCATGTCGTTGATGATCTGCATGGTGCCGATCAACAATCTGGCCCTGGGGACCTTGCCGCCGGCCAAGATGAAGGGTGCCTCTGGACTTTATAACCTGACGCGTAACCTGGGCGGGGCCGTGGGGTTGGCGGTGATCAATACCCTGCTGACAGATCGCGGTGCCCTGCATGTCGCCCGGCTGAAAGAGGCGCTGAACTGGGCCAATCCCGAGGCGCTGAGTCAGCTTGCCGCCATGCAGGCCAATCTCGAAGTGCAGGGAATAAGTGGCGAGCAGGGGGCGCTGGCGCAGATGGCCGGGCGTATCACGGCGCAGGCGACGGTGATGTCCTTTGTTGACGTCTTCCTGCTGCTGACGGTGATTTTCTGCGGTCTCGCCGTGATGGCCCTGGCGATGAAACCGCCGGCGAAAGGCGCCAAGGCGCCGGCGCATTAGCGATGGTAGTTGCCGTGGGTGGAGGTTGCTGCCGCCGATCCTTGCCGCAAAAATAAGCACTATTCCAGATATTGATCCTGGGGCGTTGTGGCTGTTGTCCTGCCTGGGCGCTGCCGGGGTGGGCGAATAATTTTTGTATCATACTGTTATTTATATGTTTTTATGATCTTGTGGCGGTTTTCGTTTCAGAAACAGGGCATTCCGCCGGTGCTGGGTCGCAAGACCGTGAATGATCTGCCCTTGAAATACATGCTGCAATCATGTTTAGCGAGCTAAAAGCTTAGTATGCTAATAGTGTGAGGCGGGAATGTCTGTCGATACTCAGGTCCTTGACGCGTTGCTGCGCGTGATGCGCGAACTGCGGCGGCACTACGACCTGAGTGCGCGCGAGGTCGGGCTGACCATGTCGCGGGCGAGGGTGGTGTCGACCCTGGCGAAGATGGAAGGGGCGACCCAATCCGAATTGGCGGTCGAGCTCGAGATCGAGGCGCCGACGCTGAAGCGTCAGGTCGATGCGCTCTGTGCGGCCGGGTTGATCGAGCGGCAGGCGATGGATGGCGATGCGCGCAAGCGGGCGCTGTTCCTGACGCCGGCAGCGCGCCAGATCCGGATTACCCATTTCATGCAAAGCATGCGGGCCGATCTCATGGCGGGGATTTCGCCCGAGGATCAGGCGACGACGCTGGCCGTGCTGCAGCAGATCGAACGGAACGCTGCCGGACTGAGGCGGGAAGAATGACGACTGCACCTGCAACAGCAGAGGCCTCCCGGCCCGAGCCGGTATCTGCGCCGGCGCCGGCGTTGCCGTTTCGGCAGGCCTTGCCCTATGTCGCCGCCGGCGGGTTGGTGGCGATCGCACAGGGCTTGGGACAGGGGTTCGTGTCGACCAATATCCCGCAAATCGCCGGTGATCTGGGGATCACCACGACACAGGCGAGCTGGTTGATGGTGGCCTATATCGTGCCGCGTGCCGCCCTGCCGCCGATGCTGATCAAGATCCGGACCCAATTCGGGCTGCGCCGCTTTGCCGAGATCGGCATTGTCATCTATGCCTTGGTCGCCTTCGCGGCGGTCTGGATCAGCGATTGGCGTTCGGCGATGGTGGTGCAGGCGCTGTCTGGCGCGGCTTCGGCGCCGCTGTCCACATTGGCGTTTCTCTATATTCTTGAACCGATGTCGCCCCGCTTCAAGATGGTGCTGGGGCTGCCCTTGGTCATGGCCTTTCTGCTGGCGGGGCCGTCGCTGGCGCGGGTGGTGTCCCCGGCGCTGATTGGCGATGGTGGGTTGCAGCGCGTGCATCTGACCGCATTGGGGCTGGGGATGCTCTCGCTGGCGGCGGTGTTCCGTCTGCCGCTGCGGCCCGTGCCGCATGCCAAGGTGATCCAGCTGGCGGATCTTTGCAGCGTCGGGCTGATCTTGATCGGATTTGCCGGGGTGGCCACCGCCTTCGTGATTGGACCGATCCGCTGGTGGACTGATGCCGCCTGGATCGGCTGGGCGCTGGCCGGGGCGGTGGCGGCGCTGGCGCTGGCGATGGTGATCGAGTTGCGCCGCGAGACGCCGCTGCTGGATGTGCGCTGGCTTGCCTCGCCGGCGATCCTGCATCTGACCGCGACGCTCTTTCTGTTCCGGCTGATCCTGTCGGAGCAGACCTCGGGCGCGCCGCGGATGCTGATGACCCTGGGGATGGCGGGGTCCCAGATGACCGCGCTGTTCGCGGTGATCGTCATCGCCACCTTCGTCGGCGCCATGGCCTGTCTGGCCTGGATGCGCCCGGGACGCGAAGCTTACCTGCATCTCGCGGCGCTGAGCCTGATCGCCGTGGGGGCCTTTATGGATTCGCACGCGACCTATGATACCAGGCCGGAGCAGATGCTGATCAGCCAGGCCCTGATCGCGGTGGCCGGCATGCTGTTCATGCCGCCGGCGATGATGGCGGGGCTGCTGTCGGCGCTGGCCAAGGGGCCGAACTATATCCTGTCGTTCGTGATCGTCTTCGTTTCCACCCAGAGCCTGGGCGGGGTGATCGGGGCGGGGGTGTTCTCGACCGTGGTGAACCTGCGGCAGGCGTTTCATTTCCAGCAGCTCTCGGCCGGGCTGACGGTGACCGACCCCGGGCTCGCCAATGAGATGTCCTTGCGGGCGATGTCGCTGGCTGCGCAGACCCCGGATCTGGCGCAGCGCAAGCTGCAGGCGGCGGCGCAGATCGCAAGCGATGCCTCGCGTCAGGCCTATGTGCTGGCCTATAACGATGCCTATTTCCTGACCTTTCTGATCGCTCTCGGAGCGGCAGCGGCCCTGCTGCTGCATCTGTTTCGCGATGCGTTGGTCGCCAGGCTCGCGCCGGCGGCCCCTTCCTCCGATCCCAAGGCGACGACACAATCATGACCAAAGCTCACGTTCTTCCTTCCGTTATTGCCGGCGGCATCGGCCTCGCCGGTGTTCTCTTGCTGTTGTTTACCTGGCATCTGCCGCCCTTCGCTCCGGCCATGCCGACCACCGAAAACGCCTATATTCGCGGCAAGGTCACCACCTTGGCACCGCAGCTTTCCGGATATCTGGTTGAGGTCGATGTGGTCGATTTCGAGGCGGTGGAGGCCGGCGATGTGATCGCCCGGATCGACGATCGCATCTATCGCCAGAAGCTGGCCCAGGCCGAGGCCAATCTGGAGGGGGCAAAGGCTGGGTTGAAGGTCGCTGAACAGAGCGCGCGCTCTGCCGAGGCTGCCGAGCGGTCGAGCCAGGCCTCGCTCGATTCCGCCCGTTCGGCCCTGGAGAACGCCCGGACAACCTGGGATCGCGCGAGGGCATTGCAGGCGCGCGGCATTACCTCGCAATCGAACCTGGATCAGTCCGATTTGGCATTGCAGCAAGCGCGTGCGGCGGTGCGCCAGGCCGAGGCGCAGCTTCAGGTTCAGAAGGAGAACATCAACAGCGCCCGGGTCCAGCTACTGGCCAAGAAGGCGGCCATCGACAGTGCCGACGCCGCCCTGGCCCTGGCCCGGATCGACCTGGAAAACACGGTCATTCGCGCCCCGTCAGAAGGCCGTCTGGGGCAGGTCTCGGCCCGGGTGGGGCAATTCGTGGCGGCCGGTACGGCGCTGGTGTCGCATGTCGGACGCGATCATTGGGTGATCGCGAACTTCAAGGAAACTAGCATTCAGGGGCTGCACATCGGCCAGCCGGTGGCCTTTTCGGTCGATGCTCTGGGGGGCCAGGTCTTCCATGGGCATGTCAGCTCGTT
This sequence comes from Pseudodonghicola xiamenensis DSM 18339, assembly GCF_000429365.1. GTDB lineage: Bacteria > Pseudomonadota > Alphaproteobacteria > Rhodobacterales > Rhodobacteraceae > Pseudodonghicola > Pseudodonghicola xiamenensis. Next base: position 96,292 of record NZ_KE386893.1, read on the forward strand.
CTCGCCTGCGACCGCGTCGGAATTCAGCCTGCTGTCGGGCTCCAATGCGACCGGCAATTTCACCAAGATCGCCCAGCGGTTGCCGGTACGCATTTCGATCGACGAAAACCAGGATCCCGCAGCCTTGCTTGCACCGGGAATGTCGGTCGTGGTCGAGGTCAATATCGAGAAGGGTTGAAACTGAACTGATCCGTTCATTTCTGCACAGTATCATCTGCGTTGACGCATGCTGTGGCGCTGGCAAAGCATGGCAGAGTAACATATTTTGCAATCTGCGGGGGCTGAGACAAGGAAGATAAAATGTTGCGCAAATTCGCTGCCGCAATCACAGCCGTATCAATCGCGGGAACTGCCGTACAAGCCGGGGCCCTTCAGGATGACATTCCTGAACTGGCCACAGGGGCCGCGTCATCGGTAGTCGCCGCTCCCGAAGCGCCGGCAAAGCCGCGCCGACACAAGCTGGGATCGGGGGTTTTCTTCGGCAATGATTTTCTGGGCGACAACAAGGATCGCTGGCGTACCGGGTCGATCGGTGGCTCCTATGTGCGCGGATACGACTGGACAGGTGTCGCACCCGCCAGTTTCGGCGATCTGATCGAATACAGATTTCTTGCTCAGGCGATCGCTCCGGACGATCTGGCCTCTTTCGACCCGACTGACCGGCCCTATGCCGGTGCGATCTCTTTCGGCGTGCACAGCCATGTCAACCGCGGCGGATATGAAATTGCGCTGGGGGGCGATCTTGTCTTTATCGGGCCGCAAAGCGGCATTGATGGGTTGCACAAGGATCTGCACCATCTCTTCGGCTCGGAGCAGCCGAGCGAGGCAGTGCTGGACAACCAGATTTCCAATACGATCCGCCCAACTGCCGTGGCCGAGGTCGGGCGCAGTTATGATCTGGGCGGGATGACCACCCTGCGCCCTTTCGTCGAGGCGCGCGCCGGGGATGAAACGCTGATCCGGGTCGGCGCGGATCTGATGATCGGTCCGGCGGGGCGGGGCGAATTGCTGGTGCGCGACCCGATTACCGGTCATCGCTATCGGGTGATCCGGGCCGAGCAGCGTGGCTTCAGCTTCACGCTGGGGGGCGATATCGCCTATGTCGCTGACAGCGTCTATCTGCCCTCGTCGCGCGGGTATGACCTGAGCAATCACCGCGACCGGCTGCGTGCCGGGGTGCATTGGCAAGGTCGTCGCGCGGGAGTGTTCTTTGGTCTCGCCTATCTGGGTGAAGAGTTCGAGGCGCAGTCCGAGGGGCAGACCGTGGGGCTCATGCAGATTAAGTTGACGTTTTAAGATCACAGTCTAAGCCACGGAAATCAGAAAGCCTTCCTTTGGGTGGGGTGATTTGTTAACGTCCCGGCAACAATAAGATTGAGGCAGGCACTGGGCAGATGGGAACGGGCTTTCGCGGCACGTTCGTTATCTCTTGGTCGCAGACGGAGATCGACGGTCTCGAAGACGCGCCTATGGGCGCGTTGGATATCGGGGCGGCGTGGTCCTGGCGCGGGGATACCCTGCGCGTCGACGGTCCGAACGGGCTGCTGCGGCTGGAAGGGGCGGACGGAGAGGCTGAGATACGCAGGCGCGCGGCGCGCAGCGTGCGCCGTCTGGTTGGGGCGGCAGTGCAGAATATCGTCGATCTCGATGCGGTCGAGGTCGATGAGCCGCTGATGGATCGCTATTTCGTGGTGACCGACGGAGCCCGCAGCTACACGATCACCCTGGTCGATGCCGGTGGCGGACGGCGGCCCTTGCTGATGTTCCTGAATGATCTGCCGCCACGTTATACCGATCTTTGGGTGGTCCGGCATACGCTTTCGGCACCACTGGAGACGCCGCAGCTTCCGGCGGGGCGGGGTGGGGTGATCTGCTTTACCCCCGGCACCCGGCTGGAGACGCCTGACGGTTATCGTTTGATCGAGGAACTGCGCGAGGGCGATCTGGTGCAGACCCGCGACAGCGGGGCGCAGCCGGTGATCTGGACCGGCAGCCGGCGGCTGAGCGGGGCGCGGCTGCATGTGATGCCGCATCTGCGTCCGGTTCGTTTGCGGCCGGGCGCGCTTGGCATCGAACGCCCGGATCAGGAACTGCTGGTGTCGCCCGAACACCGCATGCTGGTGCGCGGTCGTACGGCCCAGGCACTGTTCAACACCGATGAGGTGTTGGTCGCCGCGCGTGATCTGATCAACGATGTCACCGTGATCCAGGATCATGCCCTGCGCGAGGTCACCTATGTGCACCTGTTGCTGCCGAAGCATGAGATTCTGATTGCCAACGGGGTGGAAACCGAAAGCTTCCATCCCGCCAACGCCGATCTGACCACGCTGGGGGCAGGGGATCGCGACCGGCTGCTGCAGCATCTGCCGGGCCTCGATCTCGATCCGTCGCTCTATGGCCCCGCCGCGCGGCGCAACCTCACCCGGTCCGAGGCCGCGATCCTGATGCATGAGGCGGCTTAGGTCCTGCGGTCTGCTATGCGGACAAAGCTGCCGTTCATCTTGACAGAGGCAATGGCCGCTCCAGGCCAACCTCGACATTCACGCCATTTGAGACATGCAGCCGCCGCCTACTAACTTTAGACCTTTGAAGGGGCGACAACGAAGCGTTATTAATGGCCCAGCGTTTTTTAAAGCACTACTTGAGACAAAGGCCGTGACGCTGTCTGGTGTTCACCGGAGAGCGCACATAGCCCGCCTCGGGCATTCCCAGTAGCGCGACTATCAACCGGCAGGTCAGCGCCTCCATCTGCAATGGAACATTGCGCCCAACCCCTGATCCAGAACTTCCGCCATAGGTGACGAACCCGAGCGGTTCGTCGAAGAAAAGCGCCTCGTGGATGGCATCATTCCGCACCGCTGATATTTCTGTGGCTATCTCGGACGAATTTGTGGCCCAATCCGGTACGGGCATTCCGAATTGTTGGCAGGTCCACTCGATCCGCTTAGCATGGCTCAACCTGTTCGGGGGCGAGCACATCTCGCTGGTCGCTTTAAAACAAGCATCAAGCGCCATATAGAGATAGGAGAATTTCTCAAACGGCATATGGTTCGGATTTTGTGCCAGGAACAGACAGTGGATGATGCCGATCATCCGTTTGATCTGCCTCGGCTTTGCGACATGATCCGTCCAATAGCGTTCCGCTAGATCAAGCGCATCGCTTGGCTGCGTCCCCCCCGTCAGAATGAAGTCAGTTAGTTTTCCCGTCATGATCGGCGTCGCATCGAGATAGCCCGCCTCAAATGTCGTCAGGCGCGTCCCCTCAAAGAAGCCAAGACACCAGATCAGAAAATCGAGATGGGCATGGTTGTCATCGGATGCATGCCGAATTTTATGGGTGAACGGCAAAGAGAAAACGCGCCTTGGATAGGGGGGGTCCAAAATTTCGCCATTAAACATGTTCCGGCTTCCAGAAGGCGGCGCATAATACCAGCCTTTGTGAACCCGTTCCGAGTTGCGGATTGATTCTGCTATCTCCGACGCGTCATCCAGCGTCTCGACATGTATTTCTCCCGTCGAAATAGACAGTGGTTTCGGTAGAAAACCAAATTTAGCAGAGCCCTCCGGCATCGTGTTCTCCCTCGATCTTACGCTGCGCTCGTTGAAACTCGAGAATCATACATGTCACCGACGCCTACCATGCGGTCACCTGACTTTGCTACTCATGCGTCCCCTCCCTGCGCATAGCCGCCGTTCGGTTGAGGCGCAGCATCCGACATTCTGGGCTCAATGCCGTCCTTCAGGAAAACCCTTGTTGACTCCCCGCCGAAGACCTCTATAAGCGCCACTTCATTGGTGTTGGTGGCCCCCGCAAGGGGATGCCTGTCATGGGGGAGACCCCAAGAGGACAACGCCCTTCATAGCGGTCCCCTCGGTCCGCGACCATAACGAAGGAGATCAGACGGTGACCAAACGCACCTCTGCCAAGTATAAAATTGACCGCCGCATGGGCGAGAACATCTGGGGTCGTCCGAAGTCCCCGGTGAACCGTCGTGAATATGGCCCCGGCCAGCACGGCCAGCGCCGCAAGGGCAAGCTGTCCGACTTCGGCATCCAGCTGCGCGCCAAGCAAAAGCTGAAGGGCTATTACGGCGATCTGACCGAAAAGCAATTCCGCCGCATCTATGGCGAAGCCGAGCGTGTGAAGGGCGATACCGGTGAAAACTTGGTGGGTCTGCTGGAGCGCCGCCTGGACGCCGTGGTCTATCGCGCCAAATTCGTGCCGACCGTCTTCGCCGCCCGTCAGTTCGTCAACCACGGCCACGTGCTGGTGAACGGCAAGCCGGTGAACATCCCCTCCTACCGCGTGAAAGAGGGTGACGTGATCGAGGTTCGCGAGAAATCCAAGCAGATGGCCGTGCTGCTCGAAGCCGTGCAACTGCCGGAACGCGATGTGCCCGATTACATCGAAGCCGACCACAACAAGATGACCGCCACCTTCGTGCGCACCCCGGGGCTCAGCGATGTACCCTATCCGGTGCAGATGGAACCGCACCTGGTCATCGAATTCTACGCACAAAACTAAGACGTTTTCGCAAGAAAACGCACAGTCAAGTCAGGAAAAGGTCGCTTGCCATCGGGCAGGCGGCCTTTTTTAATGCGAAGGCGGCACAATTTTAGAGGAAATATGTGCAATGCCTTTCTATCATGGATTGAGTGGATACGGGGATGACCCTGCCCGCGGCGATTATCCGGGCAAGGCGGAATGGATCGCGCGGCGGCTGTTGGCGCTACGCTATGATCTGGGCGAGGTGATCGTGAACGACAGGCGGCCGGGGTCGCTGATCATCGGGTCGTGGAACATTCGCGCTTTCGACGGCGGCCTGCCGCGTCTGGACGAAAGCTTTCACTATATCGCCGAGATCATCGCGGCCTTCGACATCTGCGCGGTGCAGGAGGTGAAGGCCGATCTTGCCCCGGTGCAGCGGCTGAAGCAGCTTCTCGGGCCGAACTGGGACTATTTCGTCACCGACGCCTCGGACCACGAGGGCGGCAATAACGAGCGGATGGCGTTTCTCTACAATCGGAACAAGATGTTTTTCCGCAACCTGGTTGGCGAGATCGTGGTACCGTCGGATGCGCTTTCCGGCGGCGGCCAGATCGCGCGGTCCCCCTTCTTCGCGGCATTTCAGGCCGGTTGGTTCCGTTTCGCCCTGTGTTCGTCGCATATCATCTATGGGGCGACCGACGCTGCCGGGCTGGCCCGCCGGGCCGAGGAAGTGCGGGTGATCACCGAAGCGCTCAAACGGCGGGCAAAGCGCGAGGATCAAGTTTATATCTTTCTTGGCGACATGAATATCGACAGCCGTGACGGGGTGGTGATGCAGGCGCTACAGGACAGCGGCCTGGATGTGCCGGAGTTTCCGGCCAGCAATCTGGGCGGCGACCGGTTCTATGATCAGATCGCCTTCACCACGCAAGGTCGGGCCGAACGCAAGACGCGGCTCATCCGCTTTGGAACGTTTGACTGGCGCCGTGCGGTCTATGGGCCGGCGCCGGCGCCCGACCCCGACGCGCCCGATGATCCGGCTCAGGTCCGGCGGGTGGATGATGCCGAACAGATTGCGCATTATGCGCCGGTGGTGGCGGCGTTGCGCGAAAGATACGGGCGCGCGCCCTATGCCGATTTCGCACGCAGCTACAAACGATGGACCACTGACGAGATGTCGGACCACCTGCCGATCTGGGTGGAGCTGGAAACGGATTATTCCGACGACTATCTGATGCGGTTCGTCGCCGGTGTCTGAACCGGCGGGCCGGCGCTTTCATCGCCGGGCAAACTGTTCTAGGAGAGGGGCAGTTTGCGAAAGTGACGGCCAATGACACTGCGGATCACACCCCAGCCGGGGATCATGGATATCGCCCTTTATGTGGGTGGGAAATCGGCCCTCGCGGGCCATGACGAGGTCTTGAAGCTCTCGTCCAACGAAAACCCGCTGGGGGCACCGCCCTCGGCCCAGTTGGCCCTGGCCGAAGCGGCGAAGTTTCTGCATCGCTATCCCCCGACGGATCACGCGGCATTGCGCCAGGCTATCGGCGATGTGCATGGGCTCGATCCAGCGCGGATCATCTGCGGTGTCGGGTCGGATGAGGTGCTGCAATTCGTCTGTCAGGCGTTTTCCGGACCGGGGGACGAGATCATCTATACCGAACACGGGTTCTCGATGTACCCGGTGTTGATCCACATGGCCGGCGCTACCCCGGTCTGCGTTCCCGAGACCGAGCGTCGGGTGGATGTGGACGCCATTCTGGCGGGGGTGACCGACAAGACCCGTATCGTGCTGCTGACCAATCCGGGCAATCCGACCGGGACGATCCTGCCCGAAGGGGAGCTCGAGCGGCTGGCCGAGGCGCTGCCCGAGACCGTCTTGCTGGTCATCGACGGTGCCTATACCGAATATGCCGAAGGCTATGACGGTGGCGCGCGGCTGGCTGGCGAGCGGCCGAATGTGATCATGACCCGCACCTTCTCGAAGATTTATGGCCTGGGTGGGCTGCGGATCGGCTGGGGCTATGGCCCGCAGGAGCTGATCGAGGTGCTGACCCGCATTCGCCAACCCTTCAACCTGTCGGGGGTGCAGCTCGCCGCGGCGGAGGCTGCGGTGCGTGATCGTGACTGGGTCGAGACCTGTGCCGCGCTCAATGCCCAGCAGCGGGTGCGGCTGGTGGGGGCACTTCATCAGCTTGGGATCGCCTGTGACGACAGCCAGACCAACTTCGTGCTGGCCCGTTTCGCCGACGGGGCCGAGGCGGAGGCGGTCGACCAGTGGTTGCAGGCCGATGGTATCATCGTGCGCCGGGTGTCAGGCTATGGTTTTCCCGAAGGGCTGCGCATTACCCTTGGCGACGAGGAACAGACCGGTCGCGTCATCGCTGCCCTGACCAAATGGAAGGAAGGCGTATGAGCACGCCGATTTACGACCGTGTGGCCCTGATCGGTCTGGGCCTGATCGCCTCTTCGATGTTCTGGGCGATCAAGCGCGCCGGGCTTGCCGGTGAGGTGACCGGTTATGCCCGGTCCGAGGAAACCCGTCATACCGCGCGGCGGATCGGTCTGTGTGACCGGGTCTGCGACAGCGCGATCGAGGCAGTTGAAGGGGCTGATCTGGTGGTGCTTTGCGTGCCGGTCGGCGCCATGGGCAAGGTTGCGGCCGAGATCGCGCCGGCGCTGAAGTCGGGCGCCACGGTGTCGGATGTCGGTTCGGTCAAGCGCCATGTGATCGAGGCGGTCTCTCCTCACCTTCCCGAGAATGTTCATTTCGTGCCGGCGCATCCCTTGGCGGGGACCGAGCATTCGGGGCCGGAAAGCGGTTTTGCCGAGCTGTTTGACAATCGCTGGTGTCTGCTGGTGCCGGTCGAGAATTCAGACCCCGCCGCCGTGGCCAGGCTGCGCCAGTTCTGGCAGGGGATCGGTGCCAATGTAGACGAGATGGAGGCGGATCATCACGATCTGGTGCTGGCCGTGACCAGCCATGCACCGCATCTGATCGCCTATACCATGGTGGGCGTGGCTGACGATCTGCGGCGGGTCACCGATTCGGAGGTGATCAAATACTCTGCCGCCGGCTTTCGCGATTTCACCCGGATCGCGGCCTCCGACCCGACCATGTGGCGTGATGTCTTCCTGAGCAACAAGGACGCGACGCTTGAGATCCTCGGGCGTTTCACCGAGGAGCTTTTTGCGTTGCAGCGGGCCATCCGCACCGGCGACGGGCAGCATCTGTTCGATTACTTCACCCGCACTCGCGCGATCCGGCGTGGGATCATCGACGCAGGACAGGACACCGCCGCGCCGGATTTCGGCCGGGGCGCCACACCCAAGACATGAGGCGGGCGGGGGGCGTCGTGGTTGCCTTGCTGGTGCTGGCCTTGCCAGCGGCGGCAGGCGCGCCGGTCCGCTCCCCCCATCCGCAGCTTCGGGCCTTGCCGGACCAATTGATCGACCTTCGCATTGGGGAGATGGCGGCAGCCACCGCCCCGGCACCAGCCCCGGCCGCTCCGATCCGCCAGTATTTGCGTCCGGCGGTGAGGCCGGTTTCGGCGCAGGTGCTGGCAGCAGCGGCCCGGCCTGCGGGCCCGCCGTTTCTGGGCCCCGCGCGTTCGGTGCAGCCAAAGAGCCGGCCCGGGGCCATGGTCCTGCAGGCGATGGCAAAGAGGCAGGCGTTGCGTCAGGGCGCCATTTGCGGCGATCTCGACATTCAGGGGGATCATATTGGCCGGGTGCCGGGGCGGATAGGCGCTTGCAACATCGACGATGCCGTGCGGGTCCGATCGGTGGCCGGGGTCGGGCTCAGCCAGCCGGCGGTGATAAGCTGCGAGACCGCCCGCGCTCTGCGGAGCTGGGTGGTGAAAGGGGTAAAGCCCGCCTTTCGTCAGCGTGGCCCGGTGGTCGAACTGAAGGTGGCGGCGCATTATGTCTGCCGCACCCGCAACAATCAGCCGGGGGCGAAGGTTTCCGAACACGGCAGGGGCCGGGCGATCGACATTTCCGGCTTCACCATGAAGGATGGCGAGGTTGTGACGGTGCTGAAGGGCTGGGGGCAGGGCACCACGCTCAGGCTGCTCAATCAGACGCTGAAAGCGGCCTGCGGGCCATTCGGCACTGTCCTGGGGCCGCGGTCGGACGGCTATCACCGCGATCATTTTCACCTGGACGTGGCGGATTATCGCGGCGGACCCTATTGCCGCTGATCTAACGCAGCCGGAGGCTGGGGGCGGGGCCCAGAGGCAGCGGGCCCAACAGCATCAACCCGCCGGCAAAGCGCAGCTCGGTATCCAGTGTATCGCTATCGTCGCCGGTGCCGGCAAGGAGCGCCAGAAGGCGACCGAGCTGTTCGGCCCGCTGTGGTGCCAGAACGCCGGAGGCGACGCTCAGATCCAGCATCTGACGCCAGTTTTCCGCGCGAATCGCAAGGGTGCCGCTGGGTTGGCCTTGCGGGTCGATGTCGATTGCCCCGCGGGCCGAAACGGCCATGGCTCCCCAGCGGACATCGGCCTGATCCAGCAGCAGCGCACGCGGCTGCGGTCGCCGCGCGGTCAGGGCGCGGCGGTCCCAGGGGCGATCGAAGCGGACCCGGGCCTGCAGACCGAAGGTGTCAAACCCCGCCGGCAGCGTATCGGTGACAGTGGTAGTCAGTGGCAATGCGCCGCCTGGGGCGAGGGTCGGAGCGGAGAGCATCAGCCGATATTCCTCCGCCGGGCCCTGCTGGATCATCGACACAAGTAGCCTGCCTGCACCCGTCGTCACGCCGTCGGCAGCGGTGAGCTGCCAGTCGCCGGCGGTCAGCTCCAGCCGATCGAGACGCAGCGCCGGTCCCGGGCGCAGGGCCAGTCGGGCTTGCATCGCCTGGGCCTTCAGGGTTGCCTCTTGGCCGAACAGGGACAGCCGCTGTTCGGTCGCGGGGAAGATCAACCGTTGATTGCCGGGCCAGAGTGCCGGGCTTTGCAGGCCCAGCCAGTCGGCGCGCCATGCCCAGCCCGAGCGCGGATCGGCGATCATCGGTGCGCTCAGTCGGAGCCCGTGGCGAAACGGATAGCCCGAGCTGTCCAGCGCCGAATATTCCACCTGCCAGCCACGTGCCCGTTGTGCCGAGAGCCAGGCCGCCATCCCCCGGACCAGCCCCAGATCGGTCAGAGCCCAGACGCCGGACCAGATTAGCGCCAGCAGCAACGCGATTTTGATCAGTCGCCGCATATGTGGTCCCCTTTTGCGCGATCCGGTTTTGGTGTTTACAGGGCGGCATCTAATCACGCAAAGGCGCAGGGACCAGTCGCATGACCATGTGGGTATTCGGATATGGCTCGCTACTGTGGAATCCGGGGTTCGAGGTGGCGCAAAGCGCTGTCGCCCGGTTGCCCGGCTATCATCGGTCGTTCTGCATGCGGTCGCTCCATCATCGTGGTACGGCGGATGATCCCGGGCTGGTGTTGGCGCTTGATCAGGCCGAGGGGGCGATCTGTTCGGGCCTTGCCCTGGCGGTGGCAGCGGGGCAGGAGGCGGAAACGCTGGCCTATCTGCGCGAGCGCGAGCTGATTTCCTCGGCCTATCTGGAAAAGGAATTGCCCGTCATGCTGGACGGCGGCGCCGAGGTGAGTGCGCTGGCCTATGTGGTCGATCCCGATCACGTCCAGTATTGCGGCGGCCTGGCGTTGGAGGATCAGGCCCGGATCATCGCTCATGCGGTGGGGGGCAGGGGCCCCAACGCCGAATATCTGTTCAACACCGCCAGCCATCTGTCGCAGATCGGGCTGAGCGATCCGGATCTGGACTGGCTGGCCGCAAGGGTGCGGGCTTTGCTGGCATAAACCCTTGGCCTGGTCGGGGCTTAACTGTAGGCTCCCGACCAGAGCAGAGATCACAGGACGCCCCATATGGCGCAGAGACAGCGCGACCCCCGGCCGCATTTCTCACAACCGGTTCGCCAGATCATCATGATGCTGATCGCGGTGGGGCTGGCAAGCTTTGGCGCCTTCGTCGCCTTGCCGCGGGTGATGTCGGTGTTCTTCTCGAACATCTATCTGAACGGCTCGATCATGGTGGTGTTCCTGATCGGGGTTCTGGCCTGTTTCTGGCAGGTCGGGCAACTGATCGGCTCGGTTCGCTGGATCGAACGCTTCGTCGCCGGTGAGGCCGGAGAAATGCAGCCGCCGCAACTGCTGGCGCCGCTGGCCTCGCTGCTGCGGTCGCGGGGGGCGCGGATGCAGATCAGTTCGACCTCGTCCCGGTCGATCCTGGATTCGGTGGCCGAACGCATAGACGAAGAACGCGAGATCACCCGATATATCGCCAACCTTCTGATCTTCCTGGGTCTTCTGGGCACGTTCTATGGGCTTGCGACCACGGTGCCGGCGGTGGTCGACACCATTCGCAGCCTTGCCCCGCAAGAGGGGGACGAGGGGCTGACGATCTTCAGCCGGCTGATGACCGGGCTGGAAAGCCAGTTGGGCGGCATGGGCACGGCGTTCTCCTCTTCGCTCCTGGGGTTGGCGGGGTCGCTGCTGGTCGGGCTGCTGGAGCTGTTCGCCAGCCACGGGCAGAACCGCTTCTATCGCGAGCTCGAGGAATGGCTGTCCTCGATCACCCGGCTGGGTTTCTCCTCGGGTGAGGAGGGCGAGAGCGGGACGAACCTGCTGGAAGGCGTGGTCGAGCATATGGCCGAGCAGATGGAGGCGCTGAACCAGATGTTCGCCCAGACCGATCAGAGCCGGGCGATGGTGGATCGCAAGCTGTCCGATCTGGCTGACAGTCTGGATCGCATGACCGATCGGATGGAGCGGAATGACACCGTCACCGCAGCGCTTGAGCGGGTGGCTGTGGGGCAGGACACGCTGATCGAGCTGATCCGCGATCAGGGCGCCGGCGACGGCATGGATGCGGAAAGCCGGATGCGGCTGCGGTCGATCGACGTGCAGATGCTGCGCATTCTCGAGGAAATCTCGGCCGGCCGGCAGGAAAGCATGAGCGAGCTGCGCAAGGATATCGACATTTTGATCAAGGCGCTGGCCCCGCGTCCCGGTCGGGGCGGGCGGGGGCGGTCCGACCCGGCGGAGGGCTAGGGCATGGCCCTCTCCCGGCGTGGCAGTCAGCATTCCAACAGCCCGATCTGGCCCGGCTTCGTCGATGCCATGACCGGGCTGCTGATGGTGCTGATGTTCGTGCTGACCATCTTCATGGTGGTGCAATTCGTGCTGCGCGAAACCATCACCGGGCAGGAAAGCAAGCTTGACAAACTGTCGGCCGAAGTCGCCACGCTGGCGCAATCTTTGGGATTGCAGGAAAAGGCCAACGCGCAACTCAAGGCGCGGATGGGGGCGCTGACCTCGACATTGAACGACACCCAGTCCAATCTGGATCAGGCGCAGGCGGCGCTGGCCGCACTGACTGCCGATCGCGATCAGAAGGCGGCGGCGCTGGAGGCCGCACAGGGCCGCATCGCCAATTTCGAGGAACAGGTGGCGGGGCTGCTGGCCGACAAGACCAGGGTCGAGGGGCAGGTCACGGCGCTGGAGGGCGAGAAGGCCAGGCTGATCTCGGAGCAGGAAGCGTTGAACCTGGCGCTGGCAAAGCACCGCGAGGAGATCGACGCTCAGGCCGAGGCCGCCCGGCTGGATGCCGCCAAGCGCGAGGCGCTTGAGGCGCTGGTCGCCGATCTGCGCAAGAAGGACGCCGACAGCACCACCCGGATCGGCAGCCTGCAAAGCCAACTCAGCGAGGCGGAGACCGCCCGGGTGGCCGAGGCCGCCGCGGTCGAGGCGCTGCGTGACAAGCTGAAGAATTCGGACGCCGAACTGACCGCAATGACGTTGGAGCTGGAGCGCCAGCGCAAGGCGGCGGAAGACACGTTGACGCTGCTGGCAGCGGCGGATGCGGCGAAGAAGGAGCTTGATCAGAAATTGGCAGCGGCGCTGGCCGATCTCGACGCCAGCAAGGGGGCGAGCACGGATCAGGACGAACTGCGCCGCCAGTTGACAGCGGCCCTGGCCGCCAAGGTGGCGGCGGAAGCCCAGGCCTCGGAACAGCTCAGCGAGGCGGAGCAGCGCCAGATCCTGCTTGCCAAGGCCAGGGACCAACTGGCCAAGGAACAGGAGGTCTCGGCCGAGGCGCAGCGGCAGACAGCGCTGTTGAACCAGCAGGTGGCGGCGCTGCGCGGCCAGCTTGGCAGCCTGCAGGCGCTGCTGGACGATTACAAGGAGCGCGATGCCTCGCAACAGGTGCGGCTGGACAGCCTTGGCAAGGATCTGAACGCCGCGCTCGCCCGCGCCGCCAGCGAGGAACGCAAGCGCCGGGTGCTGGAAGAGGCCGAACGCAAGCGGCTTGAGGTCGAGGCGGCCAAGCTGAAGGAACAAGCCAAGGATCTGGAACGCTATCGGTCGGAATTCTTCGGTCGGCTGCGCGACGTGCTGGGCGCCCAGGAAGGGGTGCGTATCCAGGGCGACCGCTTCGTCTTCTCCTCAGAGGTTCTGTTTCCCACAGGTGAGGCCGAATTGTCGGATGCCGGCAAGGCCGAACTGTCGAAGATCGCCCGCATCCTGCGCGGCATCGCTGCCGAGATCCCGTCCGAGATCGACTGGGTGATCCGGGTCGATGGCCATACCGACAACGTGCCGCTGCGCCCCGGTGCGGTCTTCAAGGACAATTGGGAGCTGAGCCAGGCGCGCGCCCTGTCGGTGGTCCGCTATCTGGTCGATCAGGAAGACATTCCGCCGGGTCGGCTCTCAGCCAACGGTTTCGGGCAATATCAGCCGATCAACACCGCCAACACACCCGAAGCCCGCGCCCAGAACCGGCGGATCGAGCTGAAGCTGACCGAGAGATAGGAGAGGACGGCAGGGGGCCTGACCGGATAGCCGCACACCGTATCGCTTGACATGATCCGCTCATGAAGGTCCGGTCCGAGCCTATTCCGTTGAAAAAGTCTGTTCTTCGGCGGCTGTGATGTTGTCTGTCGAAAGGGCGTGCCGTGCGCCAGTCATGCCA
>NZ_AUBS01000013.1 GCF_000429365.1 Pseudodonghicola xiamenensis DSM 18339
TCCCAGCGGCGCCGCAAGAAGATAGAGGAACCGTTCGGCTGGGCCAAGACCGTCGGCGGCATGTCCCAGACCGTTCACCGCGGGCTCGATAGGGTCTGCGCCCAGTTCACGATGACGATGGCGGCCTGCAACCTCGCGAGGCTACCGAAACTCCTGACGGCCTGACGGAGAAGGCAACTCTGACCCGCGACCACCGCCGATGCCGATGCCGATGCCGAAGAAAACCGACTTCAAATCGTGGCGGCAGGAATAACGTCCTTCAAGGCCGACTTCTTCAGCAGCCTGTTAATGGGCGATTTCGGTCTCGCGCACGAAAAGGTTGTCCCATGCGCGGTCGATCAGGTCGGGGGTCATCTGATAGGGAAGGCCCTCGAAGTCGCAGATCGCGATCATCTGGTCGATCAGGAAGGCCGGCTGATAATTGGCATAGACGTTGTCGATCTGCGGATATTTCTCTTTCAGCAGATAGATCAGCGCCCGCTCGTCCAGGGGCATGCCTTTCTTGCGCGCGATCAGGGCGAAGATCTTGAGGAAATCCTGCTGGCTGGGGCCGTCGATCAGGATCTTGAAGAAAATCCGCCTGAGCGCCGCTTTGTCGAAGATCTCGTTCGGGTGGAAGTTGGTCGAGAAGATCACCAGCGTGTCGAAGGGCACCTCGAACTTCTCGCCCGATTGCAGGCCCAGGATGTCCTTGCTCTCCTCCAGCGGCACGATCCAGCGGTTGATCAGCGCCTGCGGCGGCTCTGCCTGGCGACCGAGATCGTCGACGATGAAGATGCCCCCGGTCGATTTCATCTGCAGGGGGGCCTGATAGGTGCGGGCGGTGGAATTATAGACCAGATCGAGCATCGACAATGACAGCTCGCCCCCCGTGACCACGGTGGGGCGTTCGCATTTGACATAGCGGGCATCGAACCGGCGGGGCCGGCGCAAGCGGCTTGCATCCTCCGGTTCGGATATGACTTCGGTGTGGATGATCGGGTCGAAAAGGGTGATCACCTGGCCGGAATATTCGATTGCCCGGGGGACGAAGATATGATCCCCCAACGCCTTCCGGATGCCATTCGAGATTGCGGATTTGCCGTTTCCGGGGGGGCCGTACATCAGGATCGACCGACCGGCGCTGACCGCTGGCCCCAGATGGTCAAGCAGGCTGTCGGGCAGGATCAGATCGCCCATCGCCTGGGTCAGCTGGGCCCGGGTCACCTGGATATTGCGGATCGACTGGCGCTTGACCTGCTGATCATAGATCTTCAGCGGCACCGGCATGGCGCCGAAATATTCTGACTGTGCCAGTGCGTCGAGCGCGCGGGCCTTGCCGGCATCGGTCAGTTGATAACCCATCTCGTTGCTCTGGGTGGGGCCGAGCGTACCGGTCGCCTCAAGCAGGCGCTGGTCGCGGGCGAGGTCGATCAGCTCCTGGGTGATTTGCACCGGCAGGCACAGTGCTTGGGCGGTTTCGGTGGCGGTTTCGGTCGTCTTGCGGAACATCGTTTTCAGCAGGATGTCCCGCATCATCACCATCGGCAATTGCATCTCAGCCAGAGATCGGGGAGAGGGCGGAGCAAGGTCGGGCGCGGACGACATGTTCATGGGGCAGGCCTAGGACTTACGGAATGGGCCTTGCAGCCCCGGATCGGGCCGAGACTGCCCGGGCAATGTGGCAGCAGCGGGGCAAAGCCGGGGCAGGGATATGCCTCAGGCGCCGAATGCTGCGCCCAGGATCAGGTAAAGGCCAAGGGTGGTGCCCAGTGACAGGCCCATGGGGAATTTCCTGCCCGAAGACCAGCTTTTCCAATCGGGGGCGATGCGGCGCAGTGGGGTGTATTTCACCAGCCGGTGGGTGGCGAAGGCAGCCAGAAGATTGGCGGAGAAGAGCACCAGCAACAGCCGCAGGTCATCCGGCGCGATGAAGGGGGCGGCGGCGGCGGCGAATTTGGCGTCGCCCGCGCCCATTCCCCCGGCCGAGGCCAGCACGAAGCCCACCACCAGAACCCCCAGCATCTGCAAAAGCCGCATGCCATAGACCGGCAGCGGCAGGGCGATCAACCCGACCAGCAGGAAGATGACGGCCAGTGCAACCACCGCCTGATTGGTGATCCGCATCTGGCTGAGATCCGTGAAACAGACATAAAAGCAGATCGGCAGGACGAAGGGCAGAAACCAGAGCGCCGCCATGCTGTCGATGGCCATGGGGTCAGGCTGCTTCCAGCGCGCGCAGCGATCGCACGGCTTCTTCGAAATACTGCGGGTGGGTGTCGATGGCCTCGCGCAGCAGGGTCTTGCCGGTGGTCACATCGCCCTGTTTCACCGCCGAGAGCGCCATGGTGTAAAGAAGTTGCGCCCGTTCGGTCTGGTCCATGGGGATCACCGGCAGCGAATAATTGTGTTGCGCGCCACGCGCCAGAACCAGGTTGTTCTTCGAGGTGAACAGCGTCGGATCCTGGCGGATCGCATCGGCGAACAGCCGCTCTGCCCCGGTGTAATCGCCGCGCGTCAGCTTGGAAAAGCCCCAGTTGTTCATCACCCCGGCGGGTGTCGTCGTCATGCCGACGGCAATTTCATAGAAACTATCTGCACGCTTCCAATCGCGGTTGGCGTCCGCCACCATCGCCTCGAGCCGGTAGCGTTTGAAGCTTTCATGGGTCGGCGGCACGTTGTCGAGCGTCTTTTTCGCCCGCGCCCAGTCACCCACACGGATCAGCGCATCGGCATAATCAACCTTGTCGTCGGCAGTGGCTCCGGGCATGGCGACGACCTTGCCCCATTCCGCCGCGCCTTCGGTACTGCGCTTGGCGCGGATTAGCGATTTCGCCAGCCCGCGTTGCAGGTCGATCCGGTCGGGGGTCTGCTTCAGGGCGCGGACGAAATAATCCACGGCCTCGTTCGGATCGGCGACGGTCAGCATCACCTCGTTCAGGTTGCTGGCGTCGACGACGTTGACCTCTTGAAAAGCCCGTTCGACAGTTTCCTTGCCACTGTCGGCGCAGCCGGCCAAAGTCAGGCCGGTTACCATCAGGCCCACCGGAAACAGGAAACGCTGGCGCATGATCTGCGTCCTTATACTGCTCTCGCCTCGGTCATGGTGTCGTGCGGATCAGGTATTCACTGCTGCCGCGCCGCACCAATTTATAATCTTGATTATGAACGTCGATACTAACAGAATTTTCCGATTTTGCGAGGGCCAAGCGCAGATTGTCCCGGATCGCGTCACTTTCGCCATTGTCGAGCGCATAGGCCCTGCGGAACACCTCGGTCGCTTCGGCGGTCTTGCCGCGCTCCATCAGCAGCACGCCCAGATTGTTCCAGGCCTCGGGCCAGTCGGGGGCCTCCTTGACGGCTCGGCGCAGCATCTGTTCGGCCTGGCCCAGCCGGCCGAGGCCCAGATTGGCGGTGCCGAGGCCGGTCAGAATTTCGGTGCTCATCCCGTCGTCGAGTGCGGCCCGGGTGAAGGCATTCATCGCCAGCTCGTATTGCCCGGCGGCCATCAGGCGATGGGCGGTCTCGATCTCGTTCGTGTCGGGTTGGCGGTAATCGACACCTGGGGCATAGGGGCCGGTCGCCGGATGCGGGCTGCATGCGGTTATCGCCGCAAGCGCGGCAATCGCCAAGATCGCTGTGCACGGCGCGATCAGCCGCACCACCCTGGCCGCCGGCATCGTGTCAGTTGCTCATATTGCCCAAATTCATGATGCCCTTGACCGAAGGGCCGACCAGGATGATCAGCAGCGGCGGCACCGTCAGCATCATTGTGGCAAGCGTCATCTTGGTTGGCAACTTGTTTGCCGCCTCTTCCGCCCGCATCACGCGCTTGTCCCGCATTTCACCGGCATAGACGCGCAGCGCCTCGGCGATCGAGGTCCCGAAGGTGGCCGACTGGATCATCACCGTTACGAAGGAGGAGACGTCAGGAACCCCGCAACGGGTGCCCATGTCGCGCAGTACCCTGTCCTTGTCCTTGCCTGCCTTGATCTCATAGGCGACGATTTCGAACTCTGCGGCCAGCGCGGGATAGGAGGCCATCAGCTCCCTGGCGACCCGCACGATGGACTGGTCCAGCGACTGGCCGGCCTCGACGCAGACCAGCATCATGTCGAGCGAATCCGGAAAGCCGGCGGCGATCTCTTCCTTGCGCTCGGCGACCCGGCGGGTGATCCAGTACTTCGGCAGCAGATAACCCACCGCGCCGGGGCCGATCACATACATCACCAGTTGCTGGCTGGTCAGTCCGGCGGCGCCGGTCTCCAAACTCAGCACATAGAGAAACCCCAGGAGCAGCCCCAGCATGCCCAGGGCGAACTGGGCGAAATGGAAGAAGCGCACTGCATCCTTGGATTGATAGCCGGCCTGCCGCATCTTGAGCTGCATTGCCGAGAGTTCCTCGGCGTCTTTCGGTTCGAGAAAGGTGGCGAAACGCTCCAGTTTCACGTTGCGGCCCCGCTGGCGCAGCTGTTCCTTCTTGGGCGCAGAGGGGGTCTTCATCTGGCTGCGCTGGAGCTTTTTCAGCGGGTCTTCGGGCTGGTTCATCAGCAGCGCCACAGTCAGCAGAATC
The DNA here is from genome assembly GCF_000429365.1 of Pseudodonghicola xiamenensis DSM 18339. Taxonomy (GTDB): domain Bacteria; phylum Pseudomonadota; class Alphaproteobacteria; order Rhodobacterales; family Rhodobacteraceae; genus Pseudodonghicola; species Pseudodonghicola xiamenensis. Next base: position 4,553 of record NZ_AUBS01000013.1, read on the forward strand.
AGAAAGATCCCGAGGCCGCCCATCGCGATCAGCGGCCCGAAGGGGCCAAGCTGGCTGGTCAGGATATCGTTGATCGTATCGAGAAAGCCCATGGCGTTCACACCTTGATATTGGTCAGCACCCGCATGACGATCAGGTTCAGCCCCAGCAGGATGCCGACGACGAAACAGGCCGGCACGAACAGCGGGTGGTCGATCACCCCATCATAGTAATCAGGGCTTCTGATCAGGATCAGCATCAGGCAGACCAGCGGAAAGGCCGACAGGAACTTGCCCGACCATTGCGCCTCGGCAGTGATGGCCTTGACGCGGCGGAACAGGCGAAAGCGGGCGCGGATCACCTTGGCAAGCCCGGCCAGAACCTCGGCCAGATTGCCGCCAGATTGCTGCTGGATCGTCACAGCCACGGCGAGAAAACGCAAATCCTGCATGTCGAGCCGTTCGGCCATATCCTTGAGCGCCTCGCCCAGGTCACGGCCATAGGCGGCCTCGTCGGCGATGATACCGAATTCGGTGGCCAGCGGATCGTCGACCTCTTTCGCGACGATCTGGATCGCCGAGGAGAACGGGTGCCCCACCTTGAGCGACCGCACCATCAGTTCGATCGCATCGGGAAGCTGTTCCTCGATCATCCCCATGCGTGTCTTGGCCTTGTGGGTGATCCAGAAATAGACGCCGCCGACGCCGATCGCCACCGAGGCGATCAGCCGGATCGCCGGGCTGGTGCCGGTGCCGATGGCCAGCCCGATATAGGCGAAAACCGCCAGCCCGGCCATCAGCAGGACAAGCTGGCGCGGGGTGAAGGCGATCGCGGCCTTCTGCGCCTGGTCGGCGAGAAGGGAATAGACCGGGATCGACTGCGATTTCATATGCTGGTGCATTTCCTTGCGGAGCTGCTCCAGCACCTGTTCGCGTCCGGCGCCTTTCTCCAGCATTTCCAGTCGCCGGTTCATCCGGTTGTTCAGGCTGATCGAGCGTCCGAAGGTGACCAGATACAGCCCCTCGACCAGCACCACCACGGCGATGAAGATCAGAACATAGATGAGCGCTTCGATACCGAATTGCATCACTGCATCTCCATCGTGACGGGATCGTAGATCGAGGCCGGCAGGTCATAGCCCCACATCCGGAAACGTTCTGAATAATGGCTGCGCACGCCGGTGCCGGTGAAATGGCCGACGATCTTGTGATCGGGGGACAGGCCCACCCGCTGATAGCGGAAGATCTCCTGCATCGAGATCACATCACCTTCCATCCCGGTGATCTCGGTGATCGAGACCATACGGCGCGATCCGTCCTGCAGGCGGCTGATCTGCACGATCAGATTGACGGCGCTGGCGATCTGGCTGCGCAGCGCCTTGATCGGCATTTCGATCCCCGCCATGGCGATCATGTTTTCCAGCCGGCTGACCGCGTCACGGGCACTGTTGGCGTGGATCGTGGTCATCGACCCGTCGTGGCCGGTGTTCATGGCCTGCAACATGTCGATGACCTCTTCGCCCCGGGTTTCGCCGACGATGATCCGGTCGGGCCGCATCCTGAGCGCGTTTTTCAGGCAATCGCGCGCGGTCACTTCGCCCTTGCCCTCGACATTGGGGGGACGGCTTTCCATCCGACCGACATGAACCTGCTGCAATTGCAGTTCCGCGGTGTCCTCGATGGTCAGGATGCGTTCGGAATTGTCGATGAAAGAGGACAGGGCGTTGAGCGTCGTGGTCTTGCCCGAACCTGTCCCGCCCGAGACGATGATGTTCAGCCGGGTGGCGACGGCGGCCTGAAGATAGGCGGCCATTTCCTCGGAAAAGGCGCCGAAGTCGACCAGCTCGTCGATACTGAGCTTGTCTTTCTTGAACTTGCGGATCGACACCAGGGACCCGTCGACCGCGATCGGGGGCACCATGGCGTTGAACCGGGAGCCGTCGCTGAGGCGGGCATCGACGTAGGGTGTCGATTCATCGACCCGCCGCCCGACGGCCGAGACGATCTTGTCGATGATCCTGAGCAGATGGCGTTCGTCTTTGAAGGTCACGTCGCTGAGCTGCAGCTTGCCATTGCGTTCGACAAAGACCTGGTGCGGGCCGTTGACCAGAATGTCGTTGACGGAATCGTCCTGCAGCAGGGTTTCCAGCGGCCCCAGGCCGGTGACCTCGTCATAAAGTTCCTTGTTGAGGGTCTGACGGTCCTCGCGGTTCAGGACGATGTTCCGTTCGGTCAGGAATTCGACCGAGATTGCGCTGATCTCATTGCGCAGCTCGGTTTCCGAGGCGTGTTCGAGCGCGGCGAGATTGAGATTGTCCAGAAGCGCGCGGTGCAGCTCCAGCTTGATCTCTCCCAGGCGTTCTTTGCGCTTGCGGTCACGGTCCGGCGGGGTGGCCTTGGCAGCGGCCGCGGGCATCGGCTTGCGCAGCCGGATATGGGACTGGGGCGACGGCTGTGGCGTGGTGGCATCCGCCGAAGGTTGGGGCAGGGGCTTTTTCACCCGGTGCCCTCCCGCGCCAGGCAGTTTTGCGGCGCCGTCAGCGGGCTTCTTGAATTTGGAAAACATTGCCATTGCCCCTCCGCGGTTCAGGCTGCTGCGGCTTCGTCGCGGCCGAGATTGTGCAGCGACTGGGCGAGTTTGGCGATTTCCTTGCGCAGGGGATTCTTGCTGCAAGAGGCTGACATCGGCAGGCCGTGATCACAGGCCTGAACGACCGCCTTGCCGCCATCGGGCAATTGCAGGTCGATGGAGATGCCCAGCGAATCGGCCAGCCGCTTGACCCGGCTCTTGCCGGTCAGATCGGCGAATTTCGGGGCCCGGTTCAGCACGAACCGCAGCTTGTTGAAGGGCAGATCCTCGGACTGATAGGCGCGTTTCAGGCGCAGGGTGTTCTGTGCAGACCGCATGTCGAGCTCGATCATCGCGAAATAGACATGCGCTGCCTGCAGCGTGGTTTCCGACCATTGCAGCAAGGTCTTGGGCAGGTCGATCACCACGAAATCGAAATGCTTGCGCGCCATGTCGATGATCCGCTGGACGTCCTCCGGGTCGATCAGATCCATCGGCACCATATCAGCCGGCGCGGTCAGCACATGCAGCTTTTCCTCGAAATGCAGCAAGGCCTGGCTGAACATGTCGTCGTCGAGCGCCTGGGTATCGGACAACAGGTCGAAGACGATCTCTCGCCGTGGCAGATCCAGATAGGTCGAAACCGACCCATATTGCAGATCGAGATCAATCAGGCACACACCGGGGGCCTCTTTGCCGCCGGTATTGGCCAGTTCCCAAGCGAGGTTAACGGCCAGAGTGGTGGCGCCGGCCCCTCCCGAGACCCCATGCACGACGATGACAGCGCCGTCCTTCGACTGGCCTCCGGTCTTTAACTTGCTGGCGGGTTGCTGCGGCGGGTGGTCCGGGGCCGGTTGCAGCATCTTGATCCGGTCGATGGCGGCCTGCAACTCGTTCTCGGGCAGTGGGTAGGGCACGAATTCGTCAGCGCCCTTGCGCAGCAGCTGATGCAACGAGGCGGGGGTGACGTCCTCGGCAATGAGGATGACATGAATGTCCCGTGTTCTGGCCTGTGTTATGATTTCGCTCAGCAGCACCAGATTTTCCTCATCCGTGCTGTCGATGGCAAGCGCCACGAATTCCAGGGTTTCGGCTTCGGGTTGATTGAAGAAGGTCAGAGCCTCGGCAAAGCCCAGATCGCCCCAGGCCTCGCCCAGAGCGTTTTCCATGTCCTCGATCAGAAGGTCGAAATTCTGTACGTCCCGACTGATCGTGCAGGCCACGATCGGAGCAAGTTCTGTCTGCGGCATGGCGCTGCTCATTGCCTACAATCCCCTGTTTTGAGGGTCGACGGGTGGTGCAGTCTCCCCATGCGTACGGGAACAGCATTGTCTGACCCTGCATGCGACTCGCTGGGTCACATGGCTGTTGATTGGGGTTAATATGTTTGACGATCTGGGCGAGATTGGGGCCAAAATTCCCCAATTGTAGGGAGGATGGCGACGATCGGGGCGAGTGCCGCCGCGCTCAGTCCTGCAGCGCGCTCTTCCCGTTGGCCAATTCCGAGATCGGTTCTCCGCTTCTGATATATTCCCGATAGACGATGGAGGCGTATTTTCCATCCAGTTCGGGGGGCACGCGTTTGAGGAACCCCGAGACCTCGGTCACGGTGCGGCGGTTGCGGCGCTCCCGGTCGGGGGTGGGGATCACCGGCTGGGTCTTGCCGTAGGAAACCACGCCCTCCAACTGGGCACGGTTTACACCGCGCGAGATCATATAGGCGACGACGGCATTGGCGCGGCGTTGGCCCAGGCGGCGGTTGTAAGCCTGCGAGCCGACGGCATCGGTATGGCCATAGACGCGAAAGCGGACCTCGGGGAATTGTCGGATCCAGTGGGCCTGACGGTTCAGAACGGCCCGGGCATTGGTATCGAGCTGGGCGCTGTCGAAGGCGAAGGTGATGGTGGTGGGAACCTCGTTGGCGAACCGGGTGCCCAGGCTGATCACATAGTCGCGTTCGCCGTTCATCACCTGGGTATTGTTCTGCGTCGCCAGGCCGAAGGTGCCGGCATCGGTTTGGGCACCGGCCTCGCGCAGGAAGCTGCCGGGCACCGGACCCCTGGTCTGGTCGCAAGCGGCAAGGGCCAAGGCGGCCCCGACCCCGATGATCAGCCTGTGCATCCGCGCCATTCCAACCTCAGTCCATCACATAGCCGTAAGAGCCGCTGAAATCCTGCTTGGCGACCTCGCCGGCGGGGCCGTGCGGCAATTTCCGGGTTGCCGCAGTCCGCCCGAACAGGAACAGATCGCTTTCGGTCGGCGGTTTGATCCGATCGGTGGGCAGCATCAGCGCCTCGCCCCGGGTGGGGGTGACCAGATGGGCGGTGACGATGATCACCAGTTCGGTCTGGCTGCGCTTGTATTCGGCGCTGCGAAACAGGCTGCCCAGTACCGGGACATCGCCCAGCCAGGGCAATTGCGATGCATTGTCCAGAAAATCATCCTGCATCAGCCCGGCGATGGCAAAACTGTCACCATCGCGCAGTTCGACCGTGGTCGAGGTCTCGCGGCGGGAAAAGGCGCTCACATCGAACCCGTTGATGCTGACGCTGTTCGATGTGTCGATCGCCGAGACCGCGGCCTTGAGCTCCAGATTGACGAGATCGCTGTCGACCACCCGGGGGGTGAAGGCCAGTTCGATCCCGAAGGGTTTGTATTCAATCGAATAGACGCCGTCGGCCTGCGCCACGGGGATCGGATATTCGCCGCCGGCAAGGAATTTCGCCTCTTGCCCGGACAGGGCAGAGAGGTTCGGTTCGGCCAGTGTGCGCACCACGCCTTTCTGTTCCAGCGCCTCGAGCAGCAGGTTGACCTGAAAGGCCCCGGCGTTGAAGCCGAAGACCACGGCGCCGACGTTTTCGTTCGAGGCGGGGATCTTGCCCGACAGAGAATTGGACAGTGCGGGTTGGTTGTTCAGCGTGCCGGTGCCCCCGGTCACGCCGAAGTTGCTGCCTCCCGACACCCCCAGAGAGGAGCTGAGCGATTTCGACACATTCCGCTGCATCTCGGCGAAGCGAACCTTCAGCATGACCTGCTGCACGCCGCTGACGCTCATCAAATTGGACACCCGGTCGGGGGCGTAGCGTTCCGCCAGATCGAGCGCGCGCTGCAGCTTCTGCGGGCTGGAGGCGGTGCCCGACAGCACGATGCCATCATTGGCGGTGCGGACCTCGATCTTCTCGCCGGGCAGGATCTGGCGCAGCCGTTCCTTGAATTCGGTCACATCGGCGGCGACCTTGACATCGACATTGGTGATCAGCCGCCCCGAAGCGTCCAGCAGTGTCAGCGTGGTCAGCCCGGGCGATTTTCCCAGCACATAGATGGTCCGGTCCGAGAGCGAGGAGATATCGGCGATACTGGGGTTGGCGATGCTGAGTTCGGCGAAGGGGACATCGCTTTCGACCACCACGGCACGGTTCATCGGCACATCGAGAGACGAGGCCGTGCCCCTTTTCACGATCCGCAGGATGTCATTGCCCTGCGCTGCGGACTGCGTGGGGATCGCCAGACATAGTGCAAGACCGATCAGGGCCGCTGCCCCCGAAAGCTTGCCTGCCCATCGGTTGTTCGCCATGTGACCTGCCTCTCCGATCACGCCTCAAGTCCAGGTCTTTTTGCCCGATTTTCAGGGCAGTCTGCTGCATGAGAGGATTTTTTTCAAGAATCAAAGAATTCCGGGCATTGCTTTACCCGGGTTCGGGGAGACCGGATCACACCGAAGCCGGCGCAGGTCGGGCTCAGTTCGTGCAGGGGATCGGGATTTCCACCACCTCGGAGCCTCGGCGGGTGCGGATGGTGCAGACTTCGGGCTGCTTCTGGGGGGCCGGGGCGGGCGCTTCTTCCTGTTGCAGTCCCAGCAGGGCGCGCTGGTCCACCTCGATCGCTGTGGTGACGGTGTCGTCACTGGCCCCCACCAGTGCCAGCGACAGCTTGCCGCTGCTTTGGGCCTGGGCGAGGGCAGCGACCTGTTCGGGCCGGACCGAGACTGTGACGGTGCGGGCGATGGTGGCGCCGCTGACATCGTCGCTGGCAGTCTGATCGACGGCGATCAACTGGATACTCGATTCGATCAGTCGGGTGATATCGCCCCGGGCACCTTCGGATGTCCTGCCGGGATTACCGGTCCAATAGACATCGACCCGGTCGCCTGGGCGCAGAAAGCCCGACACGCCCGAGGCGACATCGACGCGGATGGCGAAGGCGCGCATGCCGCGCGCCAGTTGCGAGGTGATGCCGGCGTCCTCTCCCGGGGCAGTGACCTTGGAGGCCAGGATGGCCTCGTCCTTTTCCATCGCCCGCAGCACGACGCGGGCGCGGTCGGGTTGATCTGGCACCAGGGTTTCAAGATCGGTGAAGGCGCCTTCGGGCACGGCGTTCTTGGGCCAGCGGACCCTGCGCAGATCCTTGCGGGTCAGCGGCTCACCATAGCGCAGCGAATGGCTGGCGACATAGACATCGGTCAGCGGCACGACCTCTTGCCGTGTCGACCGTTCCTGCGCGAGCGCCTGCTGGTAATCGGCGATGTAATTCCTGGCCATCATCACGGCACCACCGGCCAGCGCGAGGCCGACCACCAACACGAGACCGAAGATTGCACGCATGACAGATCCTTTCTCTGCTGGCTGGCGCCGGCGATGTCGGGCGGAATCCTCGCCCATATTCGGAGCCGGCAATTGTGCGAAGCCGGGAGCCGGGGCGGCCCGGGGCAAGGGCGCTGCGAAGCTGGGGCTCAGAACACGAAGTCCAGGGCGGCGATATAGTCGGCCACCTTGTCGCTCAGCTTTCCGACCGAGCTCAGCAGCGGCGGCACCACCAGGACGACCAGGACGGCGATGACCCCGGTCAATATCAGCCAATCGACAGAGATCGCGCCGTCTTCGTCGCGCAGGAACATCTTGAGCCGGTCGCGCATCGCGTTCTCCAGGTCTGATGATCACGCCGAGATATGGGCGCTTGGATAATCGCAGGAAACGCGACCGGGCCCAGAAGGACGGCCCCGCGCCTGTTGCTCAGGCAATGCCCGATCGGTGATCTGTGCGAAGGCGACTGTTCGAAGTGGAAAACGCCGCACCCCTGCGAGGGGCGCGGCATTGATTGGGCCGGGCTGGGATCAGCTGCCGCCGCCAGCGCCTGCGATGGTGGGCACGGTGGTCCCGATCTCGGTGGCGACGGCATCAGACAGCGTTTTGGTGTTGTTTCCGATTGCGGTATAGGCGGCACCGGCCAGGGCGACGACGGCGGCGGTGAGCACGACCCAGTCAACGGTCACGGCACCATATTCGCTTTCGCGGAATTTCTTGAAAAGCTTGATCATGGTTGGTCCCTCCATAGGATCACAAGATGGCTATCGGTTTACCCCGTCGTTCGTCGGAACCTGCTCTCTCGATGGTCCCGTCCGTCGCGGTATGAGAGGATATAGCCAGCGCGACATGGCAGGATTGGGGCCAAAAGGCGGATTTTTCGGTTCATTTCCTGTTAAAATGCAGGTTATCGCGTATGAGGTTGATTTTAATGGGAAATCCTCGCCGTCTCATCGGTTTCCAACAGCGTGAAGCGATGCGGTAAGGCCGCAATTCTGGCAAAAAGGCCCAAATTGGGGCGAAACTCGTGGTCGTGGGGGCGGTTTTCGTGGACATTGCCTGCCAACAATAAAACTGGAACCGGACAACGAGGCGGGCAGATGAGTCTTCGTGTCGTCATGCAACGACTGGCCGGGGGGCTGGCTGCGACCGCGTTGCTGGGCGCGGGTGGGATCATTCTGGCCGAAGCCCCGGCTCCCTATCCCGATTTCCAGGCCAAGCGGATCAAACCGCCGGAACCGGGGGCCACCCGGAGGATCACCGTGCAGATCCAGCCGGGGGATGGCTTGAAGCCCGTAGCCAAGCCCCCCGAGCCAGAGGCGCGCCTGGTCTCGCTGCCGGCGGATGTGCCGGGGCACAGCGGCGCCATGGGCCGCTATGGCTGGTTCTGGGAAGCGGTTTCACCCGATCTGGATCAATCCGGGCCCGGGCGGTTGCAGGGGGCGCTGCGCGCGCTGGGCGGGGCGCAGAGCGTGGCGGCGCCGCGACTGCAGGCGTTGCAGGAGATCGCCCGGACCCGCGGGCTGGACATATTGCGTTCGACCGTCGGGACCGAGGTCTCCCCGGCGCTGGTGCTGGCGATGATCGCGGTGGAATCCGGCGGGCAGGCGGATGCGGTCAGCCGCGCCGGGGCGCAGGGGCTGATGCAGTTGATGCCGGACACCGCCGCGCGCTTCGGGGTTACCGACAGCCTGGCGCCCGATCAGAATATCGCCGGCGGGGTGAAATATCTGAACTGGCTGATGAAGACCTTCGGCAACGATCCGATCCTGGTGCTGGCCGGATACAATGCCGGCGAGGGATCGGTGCGCGATTACGCCGGGGTGCCGCCCTTCGCCGAAACGCGCGAATATGTGCCCAAGGTGCTGGCCGCTTTCGATGTCGCGCGCGGGCTGTGCCAGACCCCGCCTGAGCTGATCTCGGACGGGTGCGTCTTCGTGGCAATGAACTGAAGGGGGCACGCCGGCGGCTGCGGGTGCGGTTTGAGCATTCGAAACAGAGAAGAAGGGGGCGGCGCGCGCGCTTCTTCTCTGTCCCAATACCTTCATGCCGAAGGTATCCCGGCCCGGGGGCCGGGAACTGTGGTCAGACGATGGTGGCTTCGGTCGAGGCGATCATTTCCTCGCGGGTGACGCCATCGGCCAGTTCGACGATATGCAGCCCCTTGTGGTCCACATCCAGCACGCCGAGGTTGGTGATGATGCGATCGACCACGCCCTTGCCGGTCAGCGGCAGGGTGCAGTCCTTCAGCACCTTCGATTCGCCGTGCTTGTTGGTGTGATCCATCACCACCACCACGCGGCCGACGCCGGCGACCAGATCCATGGCGCCGCCCATGCCCTTGACCAGCTTGCCGGGGATCATCCAGTTGGCCAGATCGCCCTTTTCGCTGACTTCCATGGCGCCGAGGATCGCCATGGCGATCTTGCCGCCGCGGATCATCCCAAAGGAGGTGGCGCTGTCGAAATAGGCCGAGTGCGGCAGTTCGGTGATGGTCTGCTTGCCGGCGTTGATCAGGTCTGCATCCTCTTCCCCCTCGATGGGGAAGGGGCCCATGCCGAGCATGCCGTTCTCCGACTGCAGCGTCACGGTCATGCCCTCGGGGATATAGTTCGACACCAAGGTCGGAATGCCGATCCCGAGGTTCACATACATCCCGTCTTCCAGCTCCTGCGCGGCGCGGGCCGCCATCTGATTACGATCCCAGGGCATGATCAGACCTCCTCTTTCTTGCGCACGGTGCGCTGTTCAATGCGTTTTTCGTGATCGCCCTGGATCAGGCGGTGGACATAGATGCCCGGCAGGTGGATGTGATCGGGATCAAGTTCGCCGGGCTCGACGATCTCTTCCACTTCCATCACGCAGATCTTGCCGCACATCGCTGCCGGCGGGTTGAAGTTGCGTGCGGTTTTGCGGAAGATCGCGTTACCGGTGGTGTCGGCCTTCCAGGCCTTGACGATGGCCAGATCGGCAAAGATGCCCTCTTCCAAGATATAGTCCTGGCCTTTGAACGTCTTCACTTCCTTGCCTTCGGCAATCACCGTGCCGACACCGGTCTTGGTGTAGAAACCGGGGATGCCGGCGCCGCCGGCGCGCATGCGTTCGGCCAGCGTGCCTTGCGGATTGAATTCCAGCTCCAGTTCCCCGCTGAGGTATTGGCGCATGAATTCGGCGTTTTCGCCGACGTAGGAGGCCATCATTTTCCGGACCTGCTTGGATTCCAGCAGGAGCCCCAGGCCGAAACCGTCCACACCGGCGTTATTGGAAGCGACGGTCAGCTCCTTGGTGCCCGCGTCGCGGATGGCGTTGATCAGCAGCTCGGGAATGCCGCAGAGACCGAAGCCCCCTGCCGCGATCAGCATGCCGTCGAACAGGACCCCCTCCAGGGCCTCGGCGGCTGTGGCGTAGACTTTGCTCATGGATGTCTCCCTAAAACCCAGATTGCGGGAATCACTGCAGGGAGGCAGGGCAGGAGTCAATGACCCTGTCCGGGCATCTCCTCCAGCGGCCCGCGCGCCTTGGGAGTAGCCCATGGGGCCCCTGTGCTCCAATATCGTAGAAATACGGTGCTGATGGGCGGCGGGGGCCAGCACCCCCGCCAATGGCATCAGCTTTCGGCCGGTTTCTTGGCTGCCGATTTCTTGGCCGGGGCCTTTTTGGCGGCCGGTTTGGCCGCGGTTTTCTTTGCTGCGGCCTTCTTGGGCGCTGCCTTTTTCTTGGCCGGGGCCTTCTTGGCGGCCTTTTCGTTGATCAGCTCCACTGCCTGCTCAAGCGTGACGTTGTCGACTTCCATCGTCTCGGGCAGCGTGGCGTTGATCTTGCCCCATTTGACGTAGGGCCCGTATTTGCCCTTCATCACGTTGACCGGGCCGCCATCGGGATGCTCGCCCAGTTCGCGCAGCGGGGCCGCCGTGGCGCCGGACCCACGCTTGGGTTTGGCTGCCAGTACCTCCACCGCGCGGTTCATGCCGATGGTGAAGACATCCTCGACATCCTCCAGCGTGGCGTTGGTGCCTCCGCGGTTCGAAATGCTGTCAGCATGCTTCAGATAGGGGCCATAACGCCCCAGGTTCGACCAGATCGGCACGCCGTCCTCAGGGTGGTTGCCGATCAGGCGGGGCAGGCTCAGCAGCTTGACCGCCTGGTCCAGCGTCACCTCCTCGGGAGGCCAGCCCTTGGGGATCGACTGGCGCGGAGGTTTCTTGTTCTCTTCGGTTGCCTCGCCGCGCTGGACATAAGGGCCGAAACGGCCCTTGAAGGCATAGATCTTGTCGCCCTCATCCTCGCCCAGCAGCTTGCCTTCGGGCGGAATGCCCGACCCTGAAGTATCTTCCATCCCCGGCGGGCCGAAGGGCCGGGTATAACGGCATTCGGGATAGTTCGAACAGCCGATGAAGGCGCCGCCCGACCGCGCGGTGCGCATCGACAGCCGGCCCTTGCCACAGTTCGGGCACAGGCGGGGATCGCTGCCATCTTCCTTCGGCGGGAACAGATGCGGCGCCAGAACCTCGTTGATCTTCTCCAGAACGTCGGTGATGCGCAGTTCCGAGGTTTCCTCGATCGCCGCCGAGAAATCGCGCCAGAAACGTGCCAGCACGTCCTTGTAATCGGCCTCCCCGGCCGAGACATGGTCAAGCTCATCCTCGAGCTGGGCGGTGAAATCATAGCCCACGTACTTGCGGAAATAATTCTGCAAGAAGGCGATCACCAGCCGGCCCTTGTCCTCGGGGATCAGCCGGTTCTTGTCCTTGCGAACATAGCCGCGGTCCTGAATCGTGGTGACGATCGAGGCATAGGTCGAGGGGCGGCCGATGCCCAGCTCTTCCATCTTCTTGACCAGGGTCGCCTCGGTATAGCGCGGCGGCGGCTGAGTGAAATGCTGCTCCGGGCTGATCTCGCGCTTTTGCGCCGGTTCGCCCTGCATGATCTGCGGCAGCCGCTTGTCGTCTTCGTCGGTGACGTCGTCGCGACCTTCCTCATAGACCTTGAGGAAACCGTCGAACAGCACCACCTGACCGGTGGCGCGCAGGCCGACCTGGCCGTCGGCGCTGGCGATCTCGACCGTGGTGCGCTCCATCCGCGCCGATTCCATCTGGCTCGCCAGGGTGCGCTTCCAGATCAGATCATAGAGCCGGCGCTGATCGTGATCGGTGACCTTCAGACCCTCGACATCCATCGTCATGTCGGTTGGGCGGATACATTCGTGTGCTTCCTGCGCGTTTTTCGCCTTGTTCTTGTAGATACGTGGGGAAGACGGCACATAGGCAGCGCCATAGCGGTCGCCGATGGCGGCGCGGGCGGCGGTCACCGCCTCGGGCGCCATGTCGATGCCGTCGGTCCGCATATAGGTGATATAGCCCGCCTCATAGAGCCGTTGCGCCGCGCTCATCGTCTGGCGCGCGCCCATGCCGAACTTGCGGCTGGCCTCTTGTTGCAGGGTCGATGTCATGAACGGCGGCGAGGGGTTGCGGCTGGCCGGTTTCGCCTCGACCTGGGCAATGGTCAGATCGCGGGTGGTGATCGCCTGAACCGCAAGCTCGGCCTGGGTGGCGTTCTCGATATCGTATTTGTCGAGCTTCTTGCCCGCCAGAACGGTCAGCCGGGCCTCGTATTCCTGGCCGCGCGGGGTGACCAGGATGGCTTTGACGGTCCAGTATTCACGGGGCTTGAAGGCCTCGATCTCCATCTCGCGCTCGACGATCAGCCGCAGGCAGACAGATTGCACCCGGCCGGCCGATTTGGCTCCGGGCAGCTTGCGCCACAGCACGGGGGAGAGGTTGAAGCCCACCAGATAGTCCAGTGCCCGGCGCGCCAGATAGGCCTCGACTAGATCCTCGTCGACCTGGCGGGGATGTTTCATCGCCTCGGTCACCGCGTCCTTGGTGATGGCGTTGAAGGTGACGCGCTTGACGTCCGTGTCCTTCTTGATCGACCGCCGCTTGGTCAGAGCCTGCTGCAGGTGCCATGAAATCGCCTCGCCCTCGCGATCGGGGTCGGTGGCGAGGATCAGGGAATTGTCATCGGCGAGCGCGTCGGCAATCGCCTTCATGTGCTTGCGGCTGTCCGGAGAAATCTCCCAGGTCATCGCGAAATCGTGGTCGGGATCGACCGATCCATCCTTCGGAGGCAGGTCGCGAACATGGCCGTAAGAGGCAAGAACGGTGTAATTTGGGCCTAGGTATTTGTTGATCGTTTTCGCTTTTGCGGGGGATTCGACAACAACTACAGGCATTTAATGGATAACCTCTTGCGGCGGAGACGGCGCTTTCTATGAGCGGGCAAGATGTGGTGTGCAAGGGTCAATTGTCAATCCGCGCGGTTTCGGCACAGTCGGGAGTGGCTTTTTCGCCCAATCACGAGGTGAAGGGGAGCGGTGAATGGACGCTGAATAAGCTTCTGCTGCGGCGGTGGCATGGACGTCCTTGCAGGGCCGGACGAGTCAGGTGAGCCTCGGCGAGCGGCGGAACTTGGCGCAAATTCCGGGTCGGACAAGGGATCATCTTCGGATCATCTTCCGGCGCGCGCGGGGGGGCGGGTAGGGGCCTCTACCCGGCGGCGACGTGGCGGGACGCTCAGCGCAGCAACGCCAACAGGCCGCCGGCCTGGCGCTGGATGCGGCCTTCGAGTTCCAGATCGACCAGGGCAGGGCCAATCCGCCCGGGAGAGGTTCCCAGATCGCGGATCAATTGATCCTCCGCCATCGGCGACGGGCCGAGCCGGTCGAGGATCTGGCGATGCAGGGCGGCGGTCTCGCGCAGGCTGCGTTGCTGCGGCGCAGGGGGCTGCGGCGGCTGGTCCGGTTCCGCAGGCGTCTGCGGCAGGGGCAGGGCGGTGATCACATCTTCGGCATTGCGTACCAGCGTTGCGCCGTCACGGATCAGCATGTTGCAGCCGGCGGCGCGGGCATCGAACGGATGGCCGGGCACCGCCAGCACATCGCGCCCCTGATCGAGCGCATCGCGCGCCGTGATCAGGCTGCCCGAGCGCGCGGCCGCCTCGATCACGACGACTGCCCGGGCCAGCCCCGAGATGAGCCGGTTGCGACGGGGGAAGTGGCGTGCCTGCGGCGTCATGCCCACAGGTTGTTCGGACAGCACCAGGCCCTGGCGGGCGATATCCGCCGCAAGCCCGGCGTTTTCCGCCGGGTAGATCACGTCGACCCCGCCCGCCAGCACGGCGATGGTCCCGCTTTGCAGTGAGGCCAGATGCGCCGCCGCATCGACCCCGCGCGCCAGTCCCGACACGATGACGAAACCGGCCTCTCCCAGTTCTTTGGCCAGCCCGCGGGCCATCCGGGTGCCGAGAGAGGAGGCATTGCGGGCCCCGACCAGCGCGATCGCCGGGCGCGCCAGCAGGGCGGGGTCACCGACCACCCAGATCAGCGGCGGTGCATCGGGAAGATCGTGCAGGGCGGCGGGGTAGTCCGGGGCGTCGTCGCCGATCAACCGGGCGCGGGCGGCGTGTCCGGCCCGCATCTCGGCCGCGACCAGCGCCTCTGGACAGGTTTCGTAATCCTCCAGTCCTGCCTCCCTGGCGATCCCGGGCAGCGCGCGTAAAGCTTCTGCTGCGCAACCATATTCGGCCATCAGCCTGCGATAGGTGGAAATTCCGACGCGTCGGGAGCGAAGCAGACGGAGGCGGTTGATCCGGTCATCTTCCGAGCTGGGTGATGCTGGGTGGGTGGAAGAGTGCTGCGTTCCGGGCATCCTGTCCTCCGCCTGCTTGCAAAACAACTTTAAGGAGAAATTCGTTAACAGGGGATTAATCATGGCGAGATTGTGGCGCGGCGCGCCCGGATTTCGCCGTATTTCGCGTGGTGCCTGAGTCGCGGACGAAAAATCGCCGCCCCGGGGAGGGGCGGCGATTCTGGCCGTAATGCTGCTGGCCGCAACCCGTCTGGCCGCAATCGTGATTCCTGTGGTCTCCTCCCGGAACCGGGCAGGGCGGATCAGGCGGCAGAGCCGCCGACGGTCAGTTGATCCATCAGAACGGTGGGCTGTCCGACGCCCACCGGCACCCATTGGCCGTCCTTGCCGCAATTGCCCAGCCCCGGATCCAGTGCCATGTCGTTGCCAAGCGCGCGGATATGTTGCAGCGAGGTGGGGCCGTTGCCGATCAGCGTGGCGCCCTTGACCGGGGCGCCGACCTTGCCATTCTGCACCCGATAGGCCTCGGTGCAGGAGAACACGAACTTGCCGTTGGTGATATCGACCTGGCCGCCGCCGAAGCCCACCGCCCAGATGCCGTCCTTGATCTCGGCGACGATATCGGCCGGATCGGCATCGCCGCCCAGCATATAGGTATTGGTCATCCGCGGCATCGGCGCATGGGCATAGCTTTCGCGCCGGCCGTTGCCGGTGGGCTCGACCCCCATCAGTCGGGCGTTCTGGCGGTCCTGCATGTAGCCCACCAGGATGCCGTCCTCGATCAGCACGTTGCGGCGCGACGGCGTGCCCTCGTCATCCACGGTGATCGAGCCGCGCCGGTCGGGAATGGTGCCGTCGTCCAGCACCGTCACGCCCTTGGCCGCCACCTGCTTGCCCATGAGGCCGGCGAAGGCCGAACTCCCCTTGCGGTTGAAGTCCCCCTCCAGCCCGTGGCCGATCGCCTCGTGCAGCAGGATACCGGGCCAGCCGGGGCCGAGCACCACCTCCATCACCCCGGCAGGGGCGGGGACGGCATTCAGGTTGACCAGCGCGATCCGCAACGCCTCGCGCGCCTTGGCCTGCCAGTCCTCTGGCGCGATCAGCCCGTCAAGCCCGACCCGACCGCCGCCCCCGGCAGTGCCGGTTTCACGCCGGCCGTTCTGTTCGACGATGACCGAGACATTGACCCGGGTCATCGGCCGCACATCCGTCACCATCACCCCGTCGGGCCGCAGGATCGCCACCTCTTGCAACGAGGCGGCGAGCGTGGCGGTAACCTGCACCACCCGCGAATCGAGATCGCGGGCGAAGGCGTCGATTTCGCGCAGCGTCTCGATCTTGACCGGGAAGGCGGTGCCGCCGATCGGGTCGTCATCGGTGTAGAGCCGGTGGTTGGTGGCCTGCGGCGGCGGCGCCATCACCCCGCCGCCCTGTCCCACCGCCAGCCGTGCGGTTTCCGCGGCGCGGCGCAGCGATGAAATCGAAACATCGGTAGAATGGGCATACCCCGCCACCTCACCCTTGACCGCGCGCAGCCCGAAGCCTTCGGAGGCGTCATAGCTGGCCGTTTTCAGGCGACCGTCGTCGAACACCAGCGCCTCGGATTTCCGCCGTTCGACAAAGAGCTCGCCATCGTCGGCGCCCTCAGTGGCCGATTTCACGATGGCGAGCGCCTCATCCTCCGGCAGGAGTGATTCGAACGGGCGGTAGGTCTCTGATCGCATTTGGCGGCCTCGTTATTTGATCCAAATCAACAAGCGTCGCTGTGACGCAAGCATTTCACTTTATTCGCAAGGCAGAATATGGTTTTTTGGACAGTCAAAGACAACGGGTGCCCGCCGATCCCGTCGGCATTCGTTCGTTCCGGGAGGAGGACGGGATCGACCGATCAGGACTGGATATGAAGAAGCTTTTGAGTCTTTCAGGGGTGTTTTGCACCCTGGGCGGCCTGCCCGCAATGGCGCAGGACCAGCTTGAGATCGTTGGCAAGCCGGTGAGCGGCAAGATGGGGTTCCAGCCGGCGGCCACCGAACTGGCCCGGGATCTGCAGGGCCTGGATCACATGATTCTGATCATTATCACCGCAATTACCCTGCTGGTGATCGGACTTATTCTCTGGGTGGTCGTCCGGTACAACCGGCGCGCCAACCCGACGCCAGCCCAGTTTACCCATCATTCGACGGTCGAAATCCTCTGGACCGTGGTTCCGATCGTGATCCTTGTCTTTATCGGTGCGGTTTCCCTGCCGGTGCTGTTCAAGCAGCAGGAGATCCCCGACGCCGATATCACCATCAAGGTGACCGGCTATCAGTGGTACTGGGGCTATGAATATGTCGACGCGGGTTTTTCCTTCGACAGCTATATGATTGGCCAGCCGGCGACCGGCGGGAATTACATGCTGACCCCCGAAGTCGAGGCCAAGCTGGTCGAGGCCGGCTACAGCCGCGACGAATTCCTGCTGGCCACCGATACCGCGGTGGTGGTGCCGGTCGACAAGATCGTGGTGATGAATGTGACCGGGGCGGACGTGATCCATTCCTGGGCGATGCCCGCCTTCGGGGTGAAACAGGACGCGGTGCCGGGCCGTTTGGCTCAGCTCTGGTTCAAGGCCGAACGGGAAGGGATCTATTTCGGCCAATGTTCCGAGCTTTGTGGCAAGGATCACGCCTTCATGCCGATCACCGTCAAGGTGGTCAGCCAGGAGGCTTACGAGAAATGGCTTGAAAAGGCGACTGAGGAATATGCCGGCACCCCTGCGGTTCCTGCAGGTTACCAGATCGCGGCCAAATGAACAGACAAGCGGTGGCGGACAGGGAGGACCGTCAGCCATGGAGACCTAGGAAGACATGACCGACGCCAGTATCAACGCCAGTTCCACCCCTGAACGCGAGGCCGGGTTCGGCGATTATTTCGCCCTGCTCAAGCCGCGGGTGATGTCACTTGTGGTTTTCACCGCCTTTGTCGGGCTGGTGGCGGCCCCGGTGCATGTCAATCCGATCGTCGGCTTTTGCGCGATCCTGTTCATCGCCATTGGCGGTGGCGCTTCCGGCGCGCTGAACATGTGGTGGGACGCCGATATCGACATGGTGATGAAACGCACCAAGAACCGGCCGATTCCGCTGGGCCGGGTCGATCGGGTCGAGGCACTTCAGATCGGCATGGCCCTGTCGGGCCTGTCGGTGATGATGCTGGCGCTGGCCACCAATATCTTTGCCGGCGCCTTTCTGGCCTTCACCATCTTCTTCTATGTGGTGATTTATACTATCTGGCTGAAACGGGCGACGCCGCAGAATATCGTCATCGGCGGTGCCGCAGGGGCGTTTCCCCCGGTGATCGGCTGGCTGGCCGCCACCGGGTCGATGTCGATCGAACCTTGGCTGATGTTCGCGCTGACCTTTCTGTGGACCCCGCCGCATTTCTGGGCACTGGCGCTGTTCATGCGGTCTGACTACGACGACGCTGGCGTGCCGATGCTGACGGTGACCCATGGCCGGCGCTCCACCCGGCGTCATATCCTGGCCTACACCGTGCTGCTTGTAGTTTTCGCCGTGGGCGCGGCCTTCTCGGGCATCGGCGGGCCGATCTATCTGGCGGTGTCGGTGGTGCTGAACGCCCTGTTCCTGCGCGGTGCCTGGCGCATCTTCCGGCGGGACGAGGTCGCTTCGGAGGCCGACAACTTCAAGGTTGAGCGCGGCTTCTTCAAGCTCTCGCTGCTCTATCTTTTCCTGCATTTCGGCGCCATCCTAATGGAAGCGGTTCTAAAACCCTATGGCTTCGGTGGCTGGGGATGAGCTGGCGCCCGATTCACGAATTGCATAGGCGCCGGCTGGGGCGAAACCTCGGGGTGGGGCTGGCGCTGGGGGCCTTTGTCGTGATCGTCTTCGGACTAAGCATCGCCAAGACCCAGCGCGGCGAAATCCAGCGCCCGGGTGTCGCGGTTTCCCAGGGAGGAATGGGGAACTGATGCACCGGGGAGGAGCTGAGAGGGAGGAGAAAGAACATGTCGGGCCAACAGCCTGCGGTTAGGCGCACCGTATCGCAACTGGTGGCGGTCGTCCTGGTGATGGGGGCGCTCGCCTGGGCCGCGATTCCGGCCTATAATTGGTTTTGCCGGGTCACCGGATATGGTGGCGAAACCGGGGTTGCCGAAACCGGATCGGATGTGATCCTGGACCAGACTGTCAAGATCCGGTTCGACGCGTCGAAGGAACGCGGCATGGCTTGGGAATTCAAGCCGCTCCAACGCGAGGTCGACCTCAGGATCGGCGAAACCGGGCTGGCCTTTTTCGAGGCCTACAACCCCACCGACCGACCGATCGCCGGGCAGGCCTCCTATAACGTCGCGCCCTATTCGGCGGGCAGCTATTTCGACAAGATCGCTTGTTTCTGTTTCACTGAACAGGTGCTGCAACCCGGTGAACGGGTCGAGATGCCGGTGACCTTTTTCGTCGATCCCGCGATTGTCGAGGATCCGGAGGCGAAATTCGTTCACACCATCACCTTGTCCTATACATTCTACGAAATTGATCTGCCCGAGGGCTATGCGGCCCTGTCCCAGAAGGCGGACACAAACCTGAACTGAGACCGAGAGGAGAGGTCGCTTCATG
Organism: Pseudodonghicola xiamenensis DSM 18339; assembly: GCF_000429365.1. Classification (GTDB taxonomy): domain Bacteria; phylum Pseudomonadota; class Alphaproteobacteria; order Rhodobacterales; family Rhodobacteraceae; genus Pseudodonghicola; species Pseudodonghicola xiamenensis. The sequence goes on from NZ_AUBS01000013.1 coordinate 23,933, forward strand.
GCACACGCGAAAAATCACGACTACCATATCCTGCCCCCGTCCGCCTGGCCGCTGCTGGCCTCGATTGGCGGGTTCACCATGCTGTTCGGTGCGGTGCTCTGGATGCATGGGATCACCTCGGCCGCTTTCTGGGTCGGGCTGGTCCTGGTGCTCTACACTATGTACGGCTGGTGGTCCGAGGTGGTGGCCGAGGCGCGGGTGGGCGATCACACCCCGGTGGTGCGGATCGGGCTGCGCTATGGCTTCATCCTCTTCATCATGTCCGAGGCGATGTTCTTCTTCGCCTGGTTCTGGTCGTTCTTCAAACACGCGATCTATCCGATGCAGAATTACTTCGGCACGGAATACGTCGCGCCGCATATCCATGCGGTCGATCCGTTCCACCTGCCGCTGATCAATACGGTGATCCTGCTTCTTTCGGCCTGCGCGGTGACCTGGGCGCACCATTCACTGGTGCATGGCAACGATCGCAAGGGGCTGGTGCAGGGCCTGGCCATCGCCATCGTGCTGGGGCTCAGCTTTACCGGGCTGCAGGCCTATGAATATATCGTGCTGCTGACCGATGAGGGCTGGGAATTCGGCGGCGACCAGTTCTATTCCAACTTCTTCATGGCGACCGGCTTTCACGGTGCCCATGTGATCATCGGCACGATCTTCCTGGCGGTCTGCCTGGTGCGCGCGATGAAGGGGGATTTCACCCCTGAAGAGCATGTCGGTTTCGAGGCTGCGGCCTGGTACTGGCACTTCGTCGATGTGGTCTGGCTGTTCCTGTTCTTTGCGGTCTACATCTGGGGCAGTTCCGGTCTGTCGTAAGCGATCGCGGGGTTTGCGGTTGAAATCCCGCCCCTGCCCTAGGTAAAGCGAGGCGCGCGGTCCCCCGCGCGTCTTTTTTGTCCGACCGGAGCCTGGCATGCGCCGTTTCCTGTTCCTGCTGCTGATCGGCCTTGCCGGCGCCGCCGTGCTGGTGAGGCTGGGCAATTGGCAGATCCAGCGGCTGTCCTGGAAACAGGGCGTTCTGGCCGAGATCGAGACGCGGATAGACGATGCGCCCGTGTCGCTGCCTGCCGATCCTGATCCTGAGCGCGACCGCTATCTTGCCGTCGCAGTACGCGGCACGATGGAACCCGGAGAGATCGACGTTCTGGTCTCGACCAAGACGCTTGGCGCCGGCTATCGGGTGATCGCGCCCTTCGTGACCGACACCGGGCGGCGTATCCTGATCGATCGCGGGTTCATTCCGGCCTCTGACAAGGGGGCCGAACGTGGCACCGGTTTGATGTCGGTGACGGGAAATCTGCACTGGCCGGACGAGATCGACAGTTTCACCCCCGATCCCGACCGGGGCGCCAATATCTGGTTCGCCCGCGACGTGCCTGCCCTGGCGAAGGAGCTGCGGACCGAGCCGGTGCTGCTGATCGCGCGCAGCGAAACCGACCCTGCCATCACGCCTTTGCCGGTGTCGACCGAGGGAATCCCAAACGACCACTTGCAATATGCGGTGACCTGGTATGGTTTGGCGCTGATCTGGGCGCTGATGACCCTTTACTTTCTGTGGCGCACGCGCGCCCGATCGCGGAGTAGCAAAGAATGAAATATGTCTCGACCCGCGGGCAAGCGCCCGTGTTGTCCTTTGAAGAGGCGATGCTGACCGGGCTGGCCCGTGACGGTGGCCTCTATCTGCCCGAAACCATCCCGACGCTGACTGCCGAGGAAATCGCCGCCTTCGAGGGGTTGAGCTATGAGGAGGTCGCCTTCCGGGTGATGCGCCCGTTCATCGGTGACAGCTTCACCGACGATGAATTCCGCGACATCATCGCCAAGGCCTATGCCGGCTTCGGTCATATCGCCCGCGCGCCGCTGGTCGAGCTGGCACCGGGGCATTTCCTGCTTGAGCTGTTCCATGGCCCGACGCTGGCCTTCAAGGACTTCGCCATGCAGCTGATCGGCCAGCTCTTCGAAGTGGCGCTGAAGCGGCGCGGCGAGCGGGTGACCATCGTTGGTGCCACCTCCGGCGATACCGGGTCTGCCGCGATCGAGGCGTTCCGCGGGCTCGAGAATGTCGATGTCTTCATCCTCTTTCCGCATGGTCGGGTCAGCGAGGTGCAGCGCCGTCAGATGACGACGCCGGCGGATGCGAATGTGCATGCGTTGGCGCTCGATGGCGATTTCGACGATTGCCAGGCGCGGCTGAAGGACATGTTCAACGATTTCGACTTCCGCGACGGCGTGAAGCTGGCCGGCGTCAACTCGATCAACTGGGCACGGGTGCTGGCGCAGGTTGTCTATTACTTCACCTCCGCCGTGGCGCTGGGGGCGCCGCATCGCAAGGTCAGTTTCACCGTTCCGACCGGCAATTTCGGTGATATCTTCGCGGGCTATATCGCCCGGCGGATGGGGCTGCCGATCGACCGGCTGGTGGTTGCGACCAACCAGAACGATATCCTGCACCGCTGCCTGTCGGGGCAGGGCTATTTCAAGGGGGAGACGATTCCCTCGATCAGCCCGTCGATGGATATCCAGGTCAGTTCGAACTTCGAACGTGCGCTCTATTACGCCTATGATCAGGACGGTTCTGCTGTGGCGCAGCTGATGGACGAACTGAAGGCGGGGGGCTTCAACGTCAGCCAGGGCGCCATGCAGGCGCTGGCCGAGGCATTCTTGTCCGGTCGCGCCTCGGAAGAAGAAACGCTGACCACCATCGCCTCCACGCTGAAACAGAGCGGAGAGCTGATCTGCCCGCATACCGCCGTCGGCGTGAAGGTGGCGGAAGAGACCCGCGTGATCGGCACGCCGATGATCACATTGGCCACGGCGCATCCGGCGAAATTCCCCGATGCGGTCGAGAAGGCCAGCGGCATTCGCCCGCCTCTTCCCCAGCGGATGGCAGATCTGTATGACAGGCCGGAACGGGTGACGCGGATCGCCAACGATCTCGGCGCCATCGAAGAGCATATCAAGGGACATATCGCCAGGTGAGCGTTCAGCAGCATCAATTGCCCAACGGCTTCCGTATCGTGTCGGAGCGGATGCCGGGGCTGCAATCGGCGTCGATCGGGATCTGGGTAACGGCCGGTGGCCGGCACGAGCGGATCGAACAGAACGGCATCGCCCATTTTCTTGAACATATGGCCTTCAAGGGGACCAAGACCCGCAGTGCCCTGCAGATCGCCGAGGCGATCGAGGATGTGGGCGGTTATATCAACGCCTATACCTCGCGTGAGGTGACGGCCTATTACGCCCGCGTGCTCGAGGCCGATGTGCCGCTGGCGGTCGATGTGATCTCCGATATCCTGCTGAACCCGGTGTTCGACCCGAAGGAGATCGAGGTCGAGCGCGGGGTGATCCTGCAAGAGATCGGCCAGGCAAATGACACCCCCGATGATGTGATCTTCGACTGGTTGCAGGAGGAAAGCTATCGCGATCAGCCGTTGGGCCGCACCATCCTGGGGCCGAGCGAGCGGGTCAGCGCGTTTTCCCGCGACGATCTGGCGGGCTTCGTGTCCGAGCATTATCGCCCGGGGCAGATGATTCTCTCTGCTGCCGGGGCGGTCGATCATGATCAACTGGTTCGGCTGGCGACCGAGCTGTTCGGCGATCTGCCGGCGGGACCGGCCAGTGTGGTGGCTCCGGCACGGTTCACCGGGGGGGAAAGCCGCCGGATCAAATCGCTGGAGCAGGCCCATTTCGCCCTGGCGCTGGAAAGTCCGGGCTATTGCGATGACGAGATCTATACCGCGCAGATCTATGCCAATGCGCTTGGCGGCGGCATGTCCTCGCGTCTGTTCCAGCAGGTGCGTGAGCTGCGCGGGCTGTGCTATACGATCTTCGCCCAGACCGGGGCCTATGCCGATACTGGCGCCACAACAATCTATGCCGGCACCTCGGCCGAGCAGATTGGCGAGCTGGCCGGTATCACTATCGACGAGATGAAGCGCGCCGCCGAGGATATGACGGATGCTGAGGTCGCGCGCGCCCGTGCGCAGATGAAGGCCGGTATGCTGATGGGGCTGGAAAGTCCGTCGAACCGGGCCGAGCGGTTGGCGCGGCTGGTGCAGATCTGGGACAAGGTGCCCGCGCTGGAGGAAACCGTCGAGCGGATCGACGCGGTCACCGTCGAGGCAGTGCGCGCTTTTGCCGAGAAGATCGCCGCCGAGGCGCCGGCGGCGCTGGCGCTTTATGGTCCGGTCGAGGCGGCGCCGACCCTGGCCGAGCTGCAAGACCGGCGCGCCGCCTGACGCGCCCGGGGTTCGACCGATGCTTCTGGCGAAACGCAAGCTGAAGATCGAGACCGAGCGGTTGACCCTGCGGCCGCCCATGCACTCGGATTTCCGGGCCTGGACGGCGTTGCGGGTCGACAGTCGCGACTTCCTGACGCCGTGGGAACCGTCCTGGGCGGAGGATCATCTGAGCCGCAAGGCCTTTACCAACCGGGTCTATTGGGCACAGCGTTCGGTGGCGGGCGGTACTGCACTGCCGCTGTTTCTGTTCCGGCGTGACGATCAGGTGCTGTTGGGGGCGATCACCCTCGACAATATCCGGCGCGGTCCGGCACAGATGGGCACGCTGGGGTATTGGACCGGCGCGGTCCATGCCCGCCGCGGGTTCATGCGCGAAGCGATCACGGCGGTGGTGCATCATGCCTTCACCCGGATGGAGTTGAGCCGGATCGAGGCTGCCTGCCTACCGGAAAACGCCGCTTCCCGTGGGGTGTTGGAAAGCACCGGTTTCAAATACGAGGGCGTGGCGCAGAGTTATCTGCAGATCAACGGGCGGTGGCGGACCCATGTGCTTTATGCCTGTTTGCGCAGCGACCGTCGTGGCAGGACGGATGCCGGCATGAGTGGGCTTTGAACGCCTGTCCTCGCAGGGAAATGTGACCTCTCGGTCCGGGCGGGTTCCGGAAAACATGAGGTTTCCCCGTCCGGAATTTTCCTGAAAGTCCGGTTCCGCGTCAAAGCCCACGCCCCTTTGATCCGCGTATTCCTCCGATTCAGGCCAGCGGCTGACTTTGTGCTCTTGTCGGGCAGCCCGGCTTGCGTCAGGAATGCAGCATGACATTGAATCCCGCCGATGAAGCCTTCGCCCTCCGGCTGCGCGAGACGCTGCCGGAACAGGTGTTTCGCAGCCCCGAACCCCGTTATATGGAAGAACCGCGCGGTCGCTGGGCCGGGCAATGCGGCGTGCTCGCCCTGCCGCGCAGCGTCGAGGAGGTCTCGGCCCTGGTCGCCGCTGCGGCGGCGGCACGGGTGCCGGTGGTGCCCTATGGCGGTGGCACCGGACTGGTCGGCGGTCAGGTGATGCCGGAAGGCCCGGCGCCGATGATCGTCTCGCTCGAGCGGATGAACGCGATCCGCGGCATTTACCCCACCGAGAATGTCATGATCGCCGAAGCCGGCGCCATTCTGGCTGATGTGCAGCTTGCCGCGGCAGAGGCAGGGCGGCTGTTTCCCCTGTCGCTTGCGGCCGAGGGCACGGCGCGGATCGGCGGCAACCTGTCGACCAACGCCGGCGGCACCGCGGTCTTGCGCTATGGCAATGCGCGCGATCTCTGCCTCGGGCTCGAGGCGGTGTTGCCCGACGGGCGGATCTGGCATGGGCTGTCGCGGCTGAGGAAGGACAATACCGGCTATGATCTGCGCAACCTGCTGGTCGGGGCCGAGGGGACGCTGGGGATCATCACCGCCGCGACGCTGAAGCTTTATCCGCAGCCGGCTGCCCGGGGCACAGCCATCTTCGTCGTGCGCGATCCGCAGGCGGCGATCGAGCTTTTGGCGATGGCCCGGGATCAACTGGGTGAGGGCGTCAGCGCCTTTGAACTGATCGCCGGGCAGGGGCTGAGGTTCCTGGCCGAGACCCTGCCGGATGTGCGCCAACCCTTCGACACGCCGCCCGATTGGTGCGTTCTGATCGAACTGGGGCTGGCGCGCGGGCTTGATCCGGAGGCGGCGCTGGCCGATCTGTTCGAGGCCGCGCTCGAGGCTGGGCTCGCCAATGACGGGCTGATCGCCCAGTCTCAGGCGCAACGGGATGATTTCTGGTCCGTGCGCGAACATATCCCCGAAGGCAACCGCCGCATCGGTGCGGTCTCCAGTCACGATATCTCGGTGCCGATCAGCCTGATCCCCGAGTTCATCGCCCGCGGCAATCAGATCGTTGCCGGGCTGGGCGGGTTCCGGGTGAATTGCTTCGGCCATCTGGGCGACGGCAATCTGCATTACAACGTCTTCCCAGAACCCGGTCGCAGCAAGGCCGATCACGCCAATCAGGTCGGCGCGGTCAAGCGTGCTGTGCACGATCTGGTGCATGAGATGGGCGGATCGGTCAGCGCCGAACATGGCATCGGTCGGCTCAAGGTCGAGGATCTGGAACGCTATAGTGATCCGGTGCGGCTGGATGCACTCAGGGCGATCAAGGCGGCGCTCGATCCGCTTGGCATCATGAACCCGGGCGCGGTGCTGCGTACTTAGGGGATTTCCCCGAGGGCCAGTTGCCGGGCCCCGGTAACTTTGCCCGGGGCCGAGGAGCCTGTGATCTCAGACCCTGCGCATCAGGCGCAGCGCGTCATAGATCGCTGCATGGGTGTTGCGCGCCGCCACCGCGTCGCCGATTCGGTAGAGCAGGAAGTTCCCCTCCGCCCCGGCATGATCGGGCTGCGGCTGACCCGCGATCAATGCGGTGTAATCCACCGCACCCTTGTTGCGCGATCTGGGTTTCAGGTCGAAATAGATCTCGTCCATCGGTCGGGTGCCGTGGTTGATCACCACCTGATCGAAGTCGCGCACTTCGCGCCAGCTGGAATAATCCGTGCCGATGGTGGCTTTCAGCCCGTTGCCGGCCCGTTCTACCGCCTTCAGCCGGTAGGTGACGGTCAGCCGCACATCCTTGTCCTGCAGGGCCCGCATGTAGGGGGTCAGGTTCATGCCCATCACATCGGGGGAAAAGCTGCGATCGGGCGTCATGATCTCGACATGCGCGCCGGTCTCGGCGATCACCTCGGCTGCCTGTAATGCTGCCGGATCGCCGGCATCGTCAAAGATCAGCACGCGGGAGCCGGGGGCCACATCGCCCGACAGGATGTCCCAGGCCGAGACTACCAGATCGTTGCCGGTCTCCAGCACCTCGGTATCCGGCAGGCCACCGGTGGCGATGATGACCACATCCGGATCCAGCGCGGTGACATCCTCCGCCTCGGCGAAACTGTTGAAACGGAAGGCGACGTCGTGGGCGGCGCATTGTGACATGCGCCAGTCGATGATGCCGGTTATTTCGCGCCGGCGCGGGCTGCGTGCGGTCAGCCGCACCTGTCCGCCGGGGTCCGAGGCGGCCTCGAAAACCGTCACCTCATGGCCGCGTTCTGCGGCGACGCGAGCGGCCTCCAGCCCGGCGGGGCCGGCGCCGACGATCACCACGCGCTTCTTCTCGGTCGCGGGGGCGATGGTATGCGGTTCGGTCAGCTCCCGCCCGGTCGAGGCGTTGTGGATGCAGAGCGCCTCTCCACCTTGATAGATGCGGTCGAGGCAATAGGTGGCGCCGACGCAGGGGCGGATATCGTCCTCTCGTCCGGTCATGATCTTTCGCACGATATGCGGATCGGCGATATGGGCGCGGGTCATCCCCACCATGTCGAGCAGCCCGTTGCTCACCGCGTGGCGCGCAGTGGCGACATCGGGAATGCGGGCGGCGTGGAAGGTGGGCAGGCCGATCTCGGCCCGCACCCGGCCGGCGAAATCCAGATGCGGCGCGCTACGCATGCCCTGCACCGGGATCACATCGGTCAGATCGGCATCGGTGTCGATATGGCCGCGAATGACATTCAGGAAATCGACCTGGCCGGTGGCCTTCAGGCGCCGGCCGATCTCCAGCCCTTCCGCGGTGGAGATGCCGTTCGGTGCCAGATCGTCGGCGGTATAGCGCAGCCCGACGATGAACTCGGGGCCGACCCGATCACGAATGGCCGTGAGCACGTCGCGCGAGAATTTCATCCGCGCCGCCAGATCGCCGTTCCAGGGCCCATCGAGCGTATTCTGGCGCGGCGACCAGAAGGCATCCATCAGATGGCCATAGGCCTCGAGCTCGATCCCGTCGAGGCCGGCGGCCTTCATCCGTTCGGCAGCATCAGCGTAATCCTCGATGATGCGGGCGATGTCCCAGTCCTCCATCACCTTGGGAAAGGAGCGATGCGCCGGTTCCCGCAGGCCGGAGGGGGCGACGACCGGCAGCCAGTCGCCCTTGTTCCATCCCGTGCGCCAGCCCAGGTGGGTGAGCTGGATCATCACCGCGCAGCCGTGGTCGTGGCATTCGTCGGCGAGCTTGGCCATCCAGGGCACGATTTCGTCCTTGTAGGCCTGCAGATTGCCGAAGGCCGCCGGGCTGTCGCGCGACACCAGCGCGGAGCCGGCGGTCATCACCATCGCCACGCCGCCCCTGGCGCGTTCGACGTGATAGGCGCGATAGCGGTCCTTGGGCATGCCGTCCTCGCCATAGGCGGGTTCATGCGCGGTGGTCATGATCCGGTTCTTCAGGGTGAGATGTCTGAGTTGATAGGGCTGGAGCAGCGGATCGGTGGTCATGGATATCCCTGTTGATCTGGCGTTTTGGGAAGAGCCTAGCAGGGGCAGGAGGGCGGTCGATCCTGAAAGCGACATATGCCGGTGTTTCTGGACGGTGCCGCGGCAAGCTGTGCGGGGGGTGCGCATTTGGCGGGCGCTGGCGAAGGCGCCTTGTGGCGCCTGCCTTTGGCGAGGATATTTGAAAGCCAGAAAAAGGTGGGAGCCTGGCCGGGGCGCATGGATTGCATTGCCGCGTCGTTTCGGCCAGACAGGGGAACGCGTGCCCATTCCCCGGGCGCGGTGGTCTGGGAGTGGCGGATGCTTTTGCGGGAACGGGCGGAGCTCGCCCTGGCGGATCTGGCGGCGGGGCCGTCTTGGCGGCCGACAGCCTTTGTCGCGCTTTTCGCGCTGGTGATGTTTCTGCCGGGGTTTTTCAGCTTGCCGCCGATCGACCGGGACGAGACCCGTTTCGCCCAGGCCTCGCGCCAGATGGTGGAGAGCGGGGATTATATCGACATCCGGTTGGGCGAGGGGACGCGGTATAAGAAACCGGTGGGGATCTATTGGTTGCAGGCCGCCGCGGTGCAGCTTGTCGGCGTCAACCACGATCAGGAGATTTGGGTCTATCGGCTGCCGTCGCTGGTGATGGCGGTGGCGGCGGTGATGCTGACCTATCTGATTGCCCTGTCGCTGGTCGGTGCCCAGTCGGCGCTGCTGGCGGCGCTGTTGATGGCCGTTTGTTTCGTGCTGGGAGGGGAGGCGCGGCTGGCCAAGACCGACGCGACGCTGCTGGTGACGATCCTGGCGGCGCAGCTGGTCCTGGCGCGGCTGCACATGCGCGGGGCAGAGGCCCTGCGCGGCGGCTGGCCCTGGCTGTTCTGGGGGGCGATGGGCGTCTCCATGCTGATCAAGGGGCCGATCGGGCCGATGGTGGTGGGGTTGACCCTGCTGGCCTTGATCGCGATCCGGCGCGGGGTATCCTGGCTGGCGCCGTTGCGGTGGGGCTGGGGTATCCTGCTGTTCCTGCTGATCGTGTTGCCCTGGTATGTGGCGATTACCGTCAAATCCGGCGATGCCTTCTGGGCCGAGGCGCTGGGGCGCGATCTGATCGGCAAGATCGGTGAGGGGCAGGAGAGCCATGGCGCCCCCTTCGGCTCTTACGCGCTGGCGGTCTGGTTCACCTTCTGGCCGGCCTCGATCCTTTTGCCCTTCGGTCTGTGGTACGGCTGGCTGGCGCGGCGCGAGGCGGCGGTCTTGTTCTGTCTGGCCTGGATCATTCCTTCCTGGCTGGTGTTCGAGATCGCCGCGACCAAGCTGATCCACTATGTGCTGCCGCTGTTCCCGGCCCTGGCGATCCTCAGCGCCAGGGGATGGCTGGCGCGGGAGCAGGAGCGGTTCGGACGGGTTTACAGTGTTTTCCTGGCTGTCTTTCTGCTGTTGGCGCTGCTGCTGGCCGCGGCGCCGCTGGTCTTCGCGCTGCAATACGGGCGCGGTCCGGGGCTGATCTGGGCCTCGGGGCTGGCGATCAGCCTTTTGGGCATTGGCTGGGTCTGGGGCGCGATGCGTGGCGGCGACCGGCTGGCGCCGGTGCTGGGCATGGGGGCGTTGTCGCTGGGCCTGTCGGTCAGCCTGTTCGGCCATCTGGCCCGGCTTGACGCGATCTGGCCATCGAATGCCATGGCGGCGCTTGAGCAGAAGGCCGATGCGATGTGCGAGGCGCCGCAAATCTTGTCAGTGGGCTATGGGGAGGCGTCGCTTCTGCTTCTGAGCCCGCGGATGCCGCTGTTCCGGGGGGCGGAGGCGGCGGCCGAGGCGGCGGGGGTAGCGCCCTGTGCGCTGGTCTTCGTCCGGGCCGATCAGCGTGCAACCTTCGAGGCGGCGAGCGTGCGGCCCTATGAGGTGATCGGCGAGGTCAAGGGGTTTGCCCTTGGTGGGGCCGATGATGTGGATATGGCGGCCTATCTGTTCCGCTGAGCCATCCGGGCGCGCAGATCGCTGAGCCTGCGGCGGGCGTCGAGCCGCGCCCAGCCCAGTCGGCCGAGCCGCCAGGTCTGGCAGAGGCCTTTCCGGATCAGCGCGCCGGCGCCGCGCCAGACATTGCCGAACATCCGATCGAACCAGGTCAGTGCCAGGAATTGTGCCATCCAGCCGACGAAGGCGCCGGCCAGCACCTGCCAGACGCTGTGGGCTCCGACTTCAATGCGGGTGCCACCGACGAAAGCCGCGGATAACAGCGCCAGCCCCTGGGCGAGCCGGCTGTTTGACAGGCAGCTCTGCGCCAGCCAGGTGGCGCCGAAAGTGGTGGCCGCAGTGTGCCCGGATGGGAAACCGCGGTCGCCGCCATTGGGGCGTTGGTTGATCGCCGCCGATCCCAAGCCGCGTTTCGACAGCGTATAGGTCGACAGCAGTAGCGTGAAACGTCCGAGATAGCGGATGCCCTCGCCGCTGGCGACGGCGCAGGCCAGCCCGGTCAGCGGTACTGCGATCTGTACGTTGTCCCCTATGTGTTCGAGCTGTCGGTCAGACAGCCCATAGGAGGCGATCACGATCACCAGGATGAGCGCGGTGCCGAAGCGGCGCATCAGGCGGAGCAGTCCGGCGCGCGGGCCGAGATCGGTTGGCTGGGAGGGCATGTTACCGGTTCCTTGCGAAAATCTGGCGCATGCGTTGCAGACCGCTCGCGGCTGCAGGCGCCAGGCCGAAAGCTCTGGTTCGTAATCGGCGACCGAGGGCGAGGAGATCACCCAGCATCGTGCGCGCATCGGCTGCGAGGGCGCTTGCCGTCACCCGGGCATGGATGCGCTCAAGCCGGAACAACCGGGCCAGGGTCCAGGCCAGCGTGCTGGTGAAGATCATCGCCCAGATTACGTCGGATAGAAAATGTCGGCCCTTGAAGAACCGCATCGAGGCCAGCGCCAGCACCAGCACCGCCAGCGTCGCGACAAGCCAGCGGCGGCGCTGTGGCGGGACCACATGCCACAGGATCGCTCCGATGATGAGCCCGCCGGCGGTGACGAGAGAGGCTTCTCCTGACACAAAGGAACAGTTGTGCTGGCATTGGTCGGTGATCTGAAACGGTGGGGTGAACCGGGCCTGCCCGCCAAATTGCTCGATCTGCGCCGGGCGGGCGCGGCCCCAGTGCGATTTGAGGATCAGGTTTACCAGGATGCCTGGTCCCAGCAGCACCAAGCTGACGCACCAGCCCCAGAACCGGGGCGGGATGCGCAGCGTGTGGCGGGTGAACAGCCCGTAGATCGTCAGCCCCAGCAGGCCCAGCGTGCTGAAGTTGAGAAATTTCCAGACGATGGAGCGCAGGGCTTGCAGGCTTTGGCTTTGTTCCGCCGGGAAGGTGCCGGTCACCGGGTCATAGACCAGCCGGGCGGCCGCCAGGTCGATCCCGGGGAAGGTGGCGAACAGCAAGGCGACCGCCAGCCAGACGATGAGGAGGGCCCGGGTGATCTGGCTGGAGCGGCTAGGCGTCATCACTTTGCGGTGTCCCAGCAGTTTCTGGGCTGCAGATAAAGCTGCAGGGTGTCACGGGAATAGGCGCCGGGCCCGGGGATCCAGGTGGCGGTAGGCAGTGCCTCGCCGCAGGCAGGGGCGCCGTCCAGAGTGGCGAAGAGGAAAGGCCCGCTCCGCTCGGCGGGGTAGGGGTGCCGCTGGGCATAGTAATTATCGGGACGCCCCCGGGCGGGCACCGCATAGATCGCGATATCACCGCCCTTGGCGCGCAGGAAGAGATCGGCCAGCAGCAGGCGGCTATCGCTGACGACGGCGGTCACACCTTGCTGGCGCGCGGTCTCGAGAATGCGGGAGCTCATCTCCTGCTCACCGACATAGCGGCGCATCAGCAATTCGCCCTTGGGGGTGGTCCAGCGCGTGGCCTGGGTGAAGGCGATCGGTAGCATCGCAGCCAGCACCATATCGAGCACCAGTGCGATCCAGAGCCAGGTCCGCCCCCGATGCCACAGCACCGGCACCACCAGCAGCAGCAGCGCCAGGCAGGCGGTGATCGCCCAGTTGGCATAGGCCTTGGACAAGATGGCCTGCACTGTCACCAGGATCAGCGTCGGTGCTGCCATCAGGGCCAGCCAGCGCTGTTTCCAGTCATCGCGCAGGAACGCCCGCGGGGCGAGCCACAGGAAGGCGCCGAAGAACACCGGTCCCATCACGCCGAATTGCGAAACGAGGAATTCGAGCGCCTTGTTGAAATGCAGATTCAGCCCGGAGTGACGCACCCAGTCGACATTGTCAGCGGTATGCGAGAAGGTCATCAGATCGTTCTGCAGGTTCCACACCACGTTGGGCGCGATCACCACCAGGAAGACCAGGGCCGCGATGCCGGCGTCACGCCAGGCGATCCGCGCCTGCGGCACGACAAGCGCGCCGATGCCAGCGCTGAGGATGAAATAGACGGCGGCGTATTTCGCCAGCATGCCAAGCCCGAGGCAGAGCCCCAGCCCGATGGCGGCCTTGGCCGAGGATGTCGCCGTCAGTCGAAGATAGAGCCAGAGCGCCCCGGCGAAGAAGGGCAGCAGGATGGTGTCTGTCGAGACCAGGAATGCCCCGGCTGTCACTGCCGGCAGGGTGACGAAGGCGATTGCCACCATCGCCGCCGCGCGCCGGTCGGTCACCTGCCGTGCCGCGCCCATCAGGATCAGAGCGGTGGCGGCCTGAAACAGCGGCCCGGGCAACCGGATCCAGAAGGTGGTGTCTCCACCCAGTTCGGTAAAGGCGCGCAGGACCCAGCCGATCAGCGGCGGCTTGGAATAATAGCCCCAGGCGAGCTCTTGTCCCCACTGCCAATATTGCGATTCATCGACAAAGAGCTCTGCCTGCGAGAAGGCCAGCAGGATCACCCGGTAAACCGTGATCGCGGCAATGATCGCGATGGCGATCCACTTGGGATCAGATACTCTGTCGAGCGGCGCGCTTTTCTGCATAAATCAGCCAAATATTGCGAAGGTAAATGACGACGCCCAGAGACTGGCCGAGGATGAAAACAGGATCTTGCCGGTGCACAGCATAGGCCAGCAGGGTCAGGCCGCCGGTGATCGAGAACCACCAGAACAGCTCAGGCACCACTGAGCGACGCTGTTTTTCGGAAGCGATCCATTGAATGATGAAACGCATGGAAAACAGAAGTTGCGCCCCCAACCCGATAATAACCCAGATCAGCTCAGCCCGGGTTTCGACCTTGAAAAAGCTCAGCAGAGTCTCGATCATTCGTGGCCCTCTCCGGGGGCGGGGACTTCCTGCGGGTGGGCGGTCTTGGCGCGGCGGATCAGCCAGGCGACGCCGAACAGATCGTAGATCCCCACCAACGCACGCTGCAGGTTGTTGTAATTCGAACTGCCGCCGCCGCGTTCACGGTGGGCGACATCGACATGGGCCACCTGCCAGCCGTCACGGGCGAAAAGCGCGGGCAGGTAGCGGTGCATGTGATTGAAGAAAGGCAGCCGCAGAAAGGCATCGCGGCGGAAGGCCTTGAGTCCGCATCCGGTGTCGCGGGTGTGGTCGTTCAGCATCCAGGCACGCAGCCGGTTGGCAAGCTTCGAGGCGATCTTCTTGGACCAGGTGTCCTGCCGCTTGACCCGCTGCCCGGCGACCAGACCAAGATCGGCCGGCGCGTCGGGCGCCATCAGCGGGGCCACCATCTTGGGGATTTCGGCAGGCGGGTTCTGCATGTCGCCGTCGAGGGTGCAGATAATCGCGCCGGTCGCAGCCAGGACGCCGCTGTGCACCGCTGCCGACTGGCCGCCGGCCTTCGGGTGGCGGATCAGCCGCAGCCAGGGGTATTCGGTTCGAAGCTCCTGAATCAGTCGCGCGGTGTCGTCGTTCGATCCGTCATCGACCAGGATCAGTTCCTTGTCGGGCAGGTCGGCGCAAGCGCTATCGATTTCGCGAACCAGAGGCACGACATTTTCGGCCTCGTTATGCATTGGGATGACGATCGAGAGCTTCATGGCCTCAGTATACAGTCTTTTCGCTGGCGGTCGTTTGGTCGGTGCAGCCTAGCCTCGGCAGATGACAATTCCGCTGCACAGGCCAGGCCACATCCGTTCGATCCGGTTGGCTATACATGTGATCAGACAGGTTACTGTCGGGCAACGCATGTAAAGCTTGGTGAATACAGGTTTGTGGCTGCAGGGCAACATATTATTTCGTTTGCAAGACGTTCCTAGGCGTTTCTTCGCGTGTGCCGCGTGCTGTGCAGATACAATCGCAAGGGTCTGCCGGAGCCTCTCAGCATCAATGCAGAGAAGGTCAACCCGATCCCGGCGGGCAGATACAGCAACCACCAGAGCTGCGGATGATTGAGCACGACCGAGGTCGCCAGGCCGCGCAGGCCTTCGAGTAGCAGCAGGATCGCGAAGGCCGTCAGAGCCTGCGGCCATAGTCCGAAGCGAGAAAAACCGCCCATCATCATCGCGGCATAGCCGACCAGGGGCACGGTGATCACGATCACGATCCAGGCCAGGCGTTCGTGCAATTCTTCGGTGATCTCGCCGGTATCGTAATTCCCTGTGGCCAGCAACGCGGCGCGGCCGGAGCGACTGAAGAGTTCGGTCGTGGGAACGCCACGCAGGTTGCGCTTGCCGCCGCTGCGGGCACTGGCCAGGGAGGTGATGTCGTAAGAAAAATCTGCGAACAGCGTGGTGGACAGCGACTTGAGCTTGGAATTGTAACGCATCGCCATGCCCTGAACCATCACAAGGCTGAGCTGGTCGTCGGTCGAAACCAGAAAGGCGCGGGCGGCGGTATAGGTGATCGGGCGCAGTTGGTCGCGGCGGTCTGACAGGAAGACATCATGCAGCGTGCCGTCGGGGTCGATCTTGCCGATGTAGAATGTCACGCCGCTGGTCGGGTGCATGAAGCTGCCTTCATTCAGAAGCTGGGCGGTCAAGTCGCGGGTGACCTCAGCCTCGCGCAGGCCGAGCTGCTGGATCGAGGCCGGGCGCAGATAGGTGGTCAGCACTGCCATCATCAGCGCCGTGACAACACCGAAATAGAGCATCGGCCGTGCCAGCCTGAGCGGGCTGGACCCGGTGGCCAACATGACGGTCAGTTCGCTGTCGCGGCTCAGCCGGTTGGTGGCATAGACGGCGGCGCCGAAGGCGGCCATGGGCATGACTGTGCGGATCAGCGTCGGCAGCGACAGCGCGGTGAATTCCAGAAACACCATGGCCGACTGGCCGCCGCTGATCAGCCGGTCGAACAGGCTGACGGATCGTGAAATCCACAAGACTCCCACCAGAACCAGCAAGAAAAAACCGAACAGTACCAACAATTGGCGCAGGACATATCCGTCAAATCTGGACATTGGCGGCGGGGGCTTTCGGCAGTTCCGGAACGATGATTGCGCGGACCATATGGCAGTTAAAGAACAGTGGGAACCTTTAAACGCGCGAACTGGTTCGCGGAGGGGTGGACCCCGGCGCTTTTGTGGTGAAGGATCGCGCGGCAATTTGGGGGAGGAGGATCCTGATGGCTTCAGAAGCATTCGATTATATCGTCGTGGGTGGTGGCAGCGCCGGCTGCGTCCTGGCCAATCGTCTGAGCGAGGATCCGATGGCGCGCGTGCTGCTGCTGGAGGCCGGAGGGCGCGACAATTACCACTGGATCCATATCCCGGTGGGCTATCTTTATTGCATTGGCAATCCGCGCACCGACTGGTGTTTCAAGACGCGCGAGGAACCCGGCCTGAACGGCCGTGCGCTGGGCTATCCGCGTGGCAAGGTGCTGGGCGGCTGTTCCTCGATCAACGGGATGCTTTATCTGCGTGGTCAGGCGCGGGATTATGATGGCTGGCGGCAATTGGGCTGCGACGGTTGGGGATGGGACGATGTCCTGCCTTATTTCGTGAAGTCCGAGGATCATTTCGCGGGCCGCTCTGCCAGCCATGGAACCGGCGGCGAATGGCGGGTTGAAAAGCAGCGCCTGCGCTGGGAGGTGCTGGACGATGTCGCCCGCGCCTTCGAGGCTGAGGGCATTCCGCATCGCGACGATTTCAACACCGGCGACAATTTCGGGGTGAATTACTTCGAGGTGAACCAGCGCAGCGGATGGCGCTGGAATACGGTCAAGGGGTTCCTCAGCCCGGTGAAGGACCGTGCCAATCTGATCGTGCGCACCCATGCTCAATGTGCCCGGATCACCTTTGATGGAACGCGCGCCACCGGGGTCGAGCTGATCGGCGGCGAGACCCTGCGTGCCCGGCGCGAGGTGATCCTGTCGGCCGGCGCCATCGGCTCGCCGCAGCTTTTGCAACTGTCGGGCATCGGCCCGGGGGCGCTGTTGCAGAAGCATGGGATCGAGGTGCTGTATGATTCCCCCGATGTGGGGCGCAATCTGCAGGATCACCTGCAATTGCGCTGCGCCTATAAGGTGACGGGGGCCAAGACGCTGAACACCCTGGCCTCGACGCTTTGGGGCAAGGCGAAGATCGGGATGGAATATGCGCTGTTCCGCTCTGGTCCGATGTCGATGGCGCCAAGCCAGTTGGGCGGCTTTGCCTATTCCGCACCAGAGGTCGAAACGCCTGATCTGGAATATCATGTGCAACCGCTGTCGTTGCCCGCCTTCGGGCAGGACCTGGACGATTTCCCCGCCGTCACCGCCTCGGTCTGCCATCTGCGGCCCGACAGCCGCGGGCATGTGGAGATCACCTCTCCCGATCCTGCCGCTGCGCCGGAGATCGCGCCGAATTATCTTTCGGCCGAGACTGACAGGATCACCGCCGCCCGCGCCATCCGACTGACCCGCCGGATCATGGCGGCTGAGCCGATGGCGAAATACCGCCCCGAGGAATTCCGCCCCGGTCCTGATTATGACAGCGATGACGATCTGATCCGCGCGGCGGGAGAGATCGGCACCACCATCTTCCATCCCGTCGGCACCGCCCGCATGGGCAGTGATCTGCGTGCGGTGGTGGCTCCCGATTGCCGGGTGAACGGCGTGCAGGGGCTCAGGGTGGTCGATGCCTCGGTGATGCCGCGGATCGTCTCGGGCAACACCAACTCGCCCACCATCATGATCGCCGAGAAGGTCGCCGACATGATCCACGCCCATCGGGCCAGCTAGGCAGCCGCTCTGTGCGGGGCGGCGGCGGGGCGTGCCGCCCGCTGTCCCAGCCAGACCGATCCCAGCACCGCGAGCACACCCAGGGTCTGCAACCCGCTAAGCTCCTGCCCCAGCGCCAGCCAGCCCAGCAGAACGGCGGTGACCGGGCTCATCATCCCGAGCATCGAAATCGCGGCGGGTTCGATCCGGGCGATGCCGCGGAACCACAGAAGATAGGTCAGCGCCGCGCCGATCAGCCCGAGATAGAGCAACCCGCCCAGGGCGCGGGCGTCGGGTAGCGGCATCATCGGCTCGGCGATCAGCGCCACCGGGACCAGCAGCAGCCCTCCGGCGGTCAATTGCCAGGCGGTGAAGGTCAGGGGCGGCACCGGGGGTTGCCACTTGCGGCTGAATACGGTGCCTGCGGCCATCGAGACGGCGCCGCCAAGCCCTGCCGCCACCCCGAGGGGATCAAGCGCCGCATTCGGCCCCAGCACCAGAAGTGCCACGCCGCCCAGCCCGGCGAGCGCGACCAGAACCGACAGCGGGCGGATTTGGTTTCCCAGCACCAGCCGCGCCAGCAGCAGCACGATCAGCGGCTGCGTTGCCCCCAGTGTCGCCGCCACCCCGCCCGGCAGCCGGTAGGCGGAGATGAACAGAAGCACCCAGAAGATCGCGAAGTTGAAGGCGCCGAGCAGCAGCACCCGCCCGAGCCAGGCGCGGGGCGGCAATTGCCGCACCAACAGCAGAAGCAGCAGCCCCGCCGGCAACGCCCGCAGGACCGAAAGCGTGATCGGAAAGCCCTGCGGCAGGAATTCGGTGGTGACGAAATAGGTGGAGCCCCAGATCGCGGGGGCAAGCGCGGTCAGGATCAGATCGGTGGGACGGGACATGTCGGTTTCTCCGTTAGGCCGGGGCGCGCAAGCGCGCACCCCGGGTCATTCAGGCGGCCTTGGTCTCGGCGCGCAGGGCGGCGCCGGCCACAAGCTGGGCGGCAAGCTCGGCCACATGGCGGCCCTGGAACCGGGCGCCGGCCAGATCAGTTTCGGTGGGCTTAAATGACCCGTCGCCTCCGGCCACGGTGCCGGCGCCATAGGGGGAGCCGCCCACCACCTCGTCCATCCGGGTCTGACCGGCGAAGGTGTAGGGCAGGCCGGCCACCAGCATGCCGAAGTGCATCAACGGCACATGGCTGGTCAGCACTGCAGCCTCGTGCCCGCCGTGCTGAGAGCCGGTCGAGGTGAAGACCGCGCCCAGCTTGCCCACCAAGGCGTTCTGCGCCCAGAGCTCGCCGGCCATGTCGAGGAATTGCTTCATCTGCGCCGCCATGGTGCCGAAGCGGGTGGGGGTGCCGAAGAGGATGGCGTCATAATCGGGCAGCATCGCCACCGTCGCCTCGGGCGTGTCGTCCGGGATATAGCCGGCGGCCTCGCGCACCGGCTGCGGCACGGTTTCGGGGATGCGCCGGAGATCGACCTGAACGCCGGCGACCGATCGGGCGCCCTCCGCCTCGGCCTCGGCCATCCGGCGGATATGGCCGTAGCTGGAATAATAAAGGATCAGAACGCGGGTCATCGGGAACTCCTGCACATGGGGTCTTTGGCGCGGACCATGCCTTGAGCGGCTGCCGGGAATAACCGGTCCGGGCGCAAATCAGTCTTTACGCTGGTTCAGGAATGGTCGGGCCCGGGCCGCAGGGCCACCTGCAGGAAATCGAGGAAGGCCGCGGTCTTGGCATCGGCGCTGAGCCGCGAGGCGGTCACGGCATAGATATACCGTGGCGGGCGTTCATACTCCGGCAGCACCGGCACTAGATCGCCGCGCTGCAAAGGCGCCGCCGCGATAAAATCGGGCAGCGACCCGATCCCCAGACCAGCGACCAACATGTCGCGCAAGATCAGGCTCGATCCGATCAGGTGGCGCGAATTGAGCGTGACCGTGGTAGTGCCCTCGGGCCCGGTCAGCGCCCATTGGCCGGTATGGGTGGAATGCAGGAATTCCAGCGTGTCATGGCCGGCCAGATCGGCCGGGCTGTGGGGGGCTCCCCGGGCGGCAAGATAGGCGGGCGCGGCGAACAGCCCCTGCCGCACCCGCGCCAGACGCCGGGCCAGCAGGCCGGAATCGGGCAGGTCGGGGCGGATACGGATCGACAGGTCAAAGCCGCCTTCGATCATGTCGATTACCCGATCCTCAAGCGTCAGGGTCAGATCGACATCGGGATAACGCTCCAGAAACCGAGGCAGCAGCGGCGCCAGCAGGGTGGTGCCGAAGGAATGCGGCGCATTGACCCTGAGCCGTCCCGCCACCGTACCGGCGCCGGCGCGCACCCGGTCCTCCATCGCCGTGACGCGGTCGAGGATGCCGCGCGCCTCGTCGTAATAGAGCCGTCCGTGATCGGTCAGCGCCATGCTGCGGGTGGTGCGGGTCAGCAGGACGCAGCCAAGGCTTTCCTCCAGCAGTTTCACGTCGCGGCTGATCAGGGCGGCCGAGACGCCCAGATCCTCTGCCGCGCGGGCAAAGCTGCCGCGTTCGACGATCCGGCAGAAGGCCTTCATGACCGAGAGCCTGTCCATGGCTGCCCTCCCGCATTGGTGGTCCCTGCGGCCCGCTATCAGCTTTCGCGGCGGCGGGCGAGGGGGTTAGCGATAGACCGCCTCGGCTCGCATCGCCAGCGCGCCGTCGGGATTGGCCGCCCAGACCTCGGCCCCCCTTGTCCCCACCCGGGCGCGAAGCGTGAAGGGGGCGGTGTCGAACAAGGGGCTGACGGCACGAAAGGCGTAGCGCGCCAGATCGCGGTGACCCGTCCGGCGTGCCAGATCGGCCAGCAGGGTGGCGGTGAGCGGCCCATGGAAGACAAGGCCGGGATAGCCTTCGACATCGCGGCAATAGTCGATGTCATAATGGATGCGGTGGCCGTTGAAGGTGGCGGCGGAATAGCGAAACAGCATGACCGCGCTGGGGGTGACCTGCTCCTCGATCTGCGCCACATCGGCCTGTGGCGGGGCCGGGGCTGGGGCGCCCGATGCAGGATCCTCGCGATAGACGATATCGTGTTCCTCGATCAGCCGAACCTCTCCGGCGACGGCAAAGCGGTGTTCCACCGTCACGAAGCAGAGCGCGCCGCTTTGTCCCGATTTCTCCACCACGTCGAGGATACGGGAGGTCTTGGTCACCCGCTCCCCCAGCCTAAGATCGCCGGGAAACTGAAACCGTCCGCCGGCCCACATGCGGCGTGGCAGGGGCACCGGCGGCAGGAAGCCACCACGCGCCGGGTGACCGTCGCGTCCCAGGCTGGAAAGTGGTGCAAATTGCGGGAAATAGGCCCAATGCCACAGCGGCGGCAGCGCCGCGCCATCGGTCAGCGGGTCGGTGCCCGGCAGGATCGAGCGCAGCTCGAGCGCCGGGCGCGGGCTGAGGGTATCCTCCTGCACCTCTTTCCGCCCGATCCAGTCAGAGAGGGGGCGCGTGGTTCGGTCGGGGGCGGGTTGGGGCATCTGCGGTCTGGGTCCTGATCTGCGGGCGGCAGGGGGCTGCCCTTTCCCGGTGCTCCGATCCTAGCCCCGCAGTCGCCCGGCGCCAAGCGCACTGAGCCCCACCAGTAGGGCGGCGGTGCCCAGACAGGCGGGCAGCCCGCCAAGCTGATAGCTGAGGCCCGACAGCAGCGTGCCCAGCAGCCGGCCCGCCGCGTTGGCCATATAGTAGAACCCCACATCCATGGTGACGCGGCTGTCCTCGGTAAAGGCAAGGATCAGATAGGAATGCAGTGCCGAATTCACCGCGAAGACGGCGCCGAAGGCCAGCAGCCCCAGCACCAGCAGCGCCGTCAGCCAGGGCGCCGGTGCCCCGGCTAGCCCGGCGGCCAGGGCCAGCACCAGCGGGATCGGTAGCAGGATCAGCGCCCAGTGCCGCGCGGCGGCGACCAGCGCGGCCTCCCCCCGCGCACGGGCGCGCAGGAGCTTCGGTGCACTGGCCTGCACCGCGCCGTAAAGGATGATCCAGCCGGCCATGAAGCTGCCGATCAGGAAGAAGGCGGCGCGATTGCCGGCCTCCGACCCATCCGACAACACGGCATAGAAATAGATCGGGATGCCGACCACGAACCACACGTCCCGCGCCCCGAAAAGGAAGAGGCGCGAAAAGCTCAGCCAGTTGATGTTGCGGTTCTTCGAGAAGACTTCGTGGAACTTGGCGTCTTTGCGGCCGGCGGGCAGGCCCGCGGGCATGCCGATCAAGACCGCGATCAGGATCAGCGCCAGCACCAGCGCCATGCCCCAGAGCGCGGCATTGAACCCGGCCAGTGCCAGCAGCGCCGCCCCCAGCAGAAAGCCCAGGCCCTTGACCGCGTTCTTCGATCCGGTCAGCAGCGCCACCCAGCGGAACAGCGCGCCGTCGCCCTTGGGCGCCAGCAGCTTGACCGCCGACTTGGCGCTCATCTTCGCCAGATCCTTGGCCACGCCCGAGGCGCCCTGAACCGCCATCACGAAGACCACTGACAGGCCCACCGACCAGCCGGGATCAAGCCGCGTCAGCGCCACCAGCGCCGTCACCTGCAGGGCGAGCCCGGCGTAAAGCGTGGTGGTCAACCCGAAGCGCGCCGCGATCCATCCCGCCGACAGGTTGGTGATCACGCCCGCGACCTCGTAGAGGACGAAGAGATAGGCGAGCTGCACCGGGGAAAACCCCAGCCCATGGAAATGCAGCAGCACCAGCATTCTGAGCGCGCCATCGCTGAGCATGAAGGCCCAATAGGCCGCCGTCACCGCGATATAGGCCGCAAGCCCGCGATCGGTGCGCTCGGACCGGGTCGCGGTCAAAGCCCGCCCCCGACCATCAGCGCCACATCGACCAGCCGGTTGGCATAGCCCCATTCGTTGTCATACCAAGCATAGATCTTCACCTGGGTGCCGCCCACCACCATGGTCGAGGGCGCATCAATGATCGAGGATCGCGGATCGTTGGTGTAATCGGCGCTGACCAGCGGCCTGGTCTCATAGCCCAGAATACCCGAGAGCGGCCCTTCGGCGGCGGTCTTGAGCAGGGCGTTGACCTCTTCCGCCGTGGTCTCGCGCTCGACCTCGAAGACGCAATCGGTGAGCGAGGCGTTCAGCAAGGGCACCCGCACCGCATGGCCGTTCAGCTTGCCGGTGAGCTCCGGGAAAATCTGGGTGATTGCCTTGGCGCTGCCGGTCGTCGTCGGGATCAGCGAATTCAGCGCCGAGCGTGCCCGGCGCAGATCCTTGGCAGGGCGGTCCACCATGGTCTGGGTGTTGGTCACGTCGTGGATCGTGGTGATCGAGCCGTGCTTGATACCCAGATTTTCGTGGATCACCTTGACCACCGGGGCGAGGCAATTGGTGGTGCAGCTCGCTGCGGTGACGATGTGCTGTGTCGCGGGATCATAGCTGTCCTGGTTGACGCCATAGACGATATTGGCGGCTCCCCCATCCTTGACCGGGGCCGAAATCACCACCTTTTTCACCCCGGCGGTGAAATAGGGGGCGAGCTTTTCCGCCGTCTTGAATACGCCGGTGCAGTCGATCACCACATCGACACCGTCGAGCGGCAGATCCTCGATCCGCGCGGCGTTCAGCAGCGGCAGCCGGGTGCCGTCGATGCTCACGCTTGCGTCGTCATGGGCGAAACTGGCGGGCCAGCGGCCGTGCACGCTGTCGAATTCCAGCAGATGCGCGATCATCTCGGCATCGCCGGTCTTGTCGTTGATCCAGGCGATCTCGGCCCCGCGCTCCAGCAGCGGGCGCAGCGCCAGTTTCCCCATCCGGCCGAGGCCGTTCAGCGCATAGGTGGTCATGCCGGGGTATTCTCCAGATCCGAGGCGCCGATGCCGTCGACTGCCGCCTGCAGCGAGATGCGATCAAGCGTGTCGAAGGGCAGCGCGGTGAAAGAGGTGATGCGGTTCTTCAGCCCACCATAGGCCTGCTGGAAGGCAAGCTTCTTTTCGGCCTCGGTCCCCTCAGCGGTGACCGGATCGGGCATGCCCCAATGGGCCGAAACCGGCTGGCCCTCCCAGGTCGGGCATTCCTCGTTGGCGGCCTGGTTGCAGACGGTAAAGACGAAATCCATACGCGGTGCGTTCGGGCCTTGGAATTCCGACACGTTCTTGGCCCGCAGTTGTGAAATGTCATGCCCCTTGGCGGCCAGCAGGGCCACCGCATAGGGGTTCAGTTCGGAATGTGGGCGGGTGCCGGCGGAATAGACGTTGAACCGCTCGCCCCCCATGCCACGCAGCAGCGCCTCGGCGAAGATCGAACGGGCGGAATTGCCGGTGCAGATGAAGAGCACATTATATTTCCGGTGGTCCATGATGTCGGGTCCATCTTTGACAGGAAGGGGCGGGCAGAGGTCGGGGCGCCCACGGCAGCAGTCGTTCAGCAGATATCCCATCAGCCGTTGCAGCGCCGCGGTCTCGGCCCGGTAGTGTAAAGAGGTTCCATGACGGATCTGCGTCACCAGCCCGGCCTCGCGCAGCGCGGCGAGATAGACCGAATTGGTGCTGGCCTTCAGCCCCAGCGCTTCGGCGATCTCTCCGGCGGGAACCGCATCGGGAAAGCGTCGCATCAGCAGGCGGAAGATCTGCATCCGTTGCGGGTGGCTGAGGGTGGCGAGCTGGGTGAGAGATTCTTTTTCCATATTTCATGAAATAATGAAATATAAATCGCGAGGCAAGCCCGATCTTGTGCTCGCCCTGCGCGTGTCCTTTGTGCCAGACTGGGGCACAGGAGAGCCGTCGCCATGACGCAGGACATGATCGCACAAGCCGCCGCGCAGCTTCTGGGCGCCGATCTGGCCGGTTGGCATCCGGTGTCCGGCGGTGATCTGAACCGGGTGCTGCGGTTACGGCTGATCTCGGGCGAGGAGGTGATCGCCAAGACCGGCCCCGATCCGCGCGGCGAGGCGGCGATGCTGATTGCCATCCGTGATGCCGGGGTGCCGGCGCCGAGGGTTCTGGGGGCCTCCGCCGAGGTGCTGGTGATGGAGGCGCTGGAAAAGGCGGGCGGCCTGTCCTCGATCGGCTGGCAGGAGCTTGGCGCGGCGTTGCGCCGGCTGCATCAGGTGCCGGGGATCGCTTATGGTTGGGAGCGGGATTTCGCCTTCGGCAAGGTGGCGATCCGCAATGCGCCGCTGCCGAGCTGGCCCGAGTTCTGGGCCGAGCGTCGCCTGTTGGCAGAGCTGTCGGCGCTGCCCTCGGCCTTCGCGCGGCGGTTGGAGCGGCTGGCCCGCGATCTGCCGCAGCGCTTGCCGGCGGCGCTGACGCCGGTGTTGCTGCATGGGGATCTCTGGTCCGGCAACGTGCTGGCCGCGGATGGCCGCCTGAGCGGCATCATCGACCCGGCCTGCTATTGCGGCCATGGTGAGGTCGATCTGGCGATGCTGTCGTTGTTCGGTTCTCCCGGTGCGGCCTTTTTCAGTGGCTATGGCCGGCTGGAACCGGAAGCGGAGGATCGCCGGCCGATCTATCAGCTTTGGCCAGCCATCGTGCATCTGCGGCTGTTCGGCGGGGGCTATGCCGGGCTGCTGGACGGGCTGTTGCGGCAGGCGGGCGTCTGAGCTGATCCGGGACGGGAGAACGCGCCTGTCGGCGCGTGCCTCCGGCGGGGATATTTGCGGCCAGAAAAAGGGGGGGCGCAGGATTGCATGCAAGGAGGCGCCCCCATCGTGTTATCGGTATCGGTATCGGTATCGGTATCGGTATCGGTATCGGTATCAGGCGGCCGGCTTGGCTTCGAAGCCGATCTCGTCGAGCGTGGTCGCGATGGTCGCGGCACTGAGGCTGCTCGATACCTCGACACTGCGGCTGGGCAGATCGCAGGTCACTTCGGCTGCCGGGTCGGCCTCTTTGATGGCTTTTTCGATGCTGGCGGTGCAGTGACCGCAGCTCATCTCGGGAACGCTGAATTTCATTGTGCGGACTCCTGATTGTGATCTGGTCCCGATCTGGGGCCTTCCATCGCTGGAAGGTCAAGGGGGGAGGTTGGAAAAAGAAAATTCGGTTTCCACCCTTGACCCTCCAGCGACTGGAACCTCTATCTGAGGGGCGGACCTGACGCTGCGGGAGACGACCGATGACCGGACCAAACCATGTGATGCTTTCGATCGAGGGGATGTCCTGTGCTTCTTGTGTGGCGCGGGTGACGCGCGGGTTGTCGCGGCTTGACGGGGTGTCGGACGTCTCTGTCACCCTCGCGGATGAGCGGGCGCAGATGGATCTGCAGGCGCCCGAACGGTTGGAGGATGTGGTACGGTCGCTCGACAAGCTGGGCTTTCCGGCGCGGCGTGCCTCCGTGGTGCTGAATGTCGCGTCAATGTCCTGCGCCTCTTGTGTCGGGCGGGTGGACCGGGTGCTTTCGGCCTTGCCGGGGGTGATCGAGGTCTCGGTCAACCTGGCGGCGGAGACTGCCACGGTCACCTATCTGGAGGGGGCGGTGCGCCCGGAGGAGATGATCGCGGCAGCGGGCAAGATCGGCTACCCTGCGACATTGGCCGAACCGGAGGCGGCGGAGAATCGCGGCCAGCGCAAGGAGGCCGAAGCGCGAGAGATCGCGCGCAAGGCGCTGATCGCGGCGGTGTTGGCGCTGCCGGTCTTCGTGGTCGAGATGGGCGGGCATCTGGTGCCGGCCCTGCATCATTGGATCGCCGCCACCATCGGGCAGCAGACCAGTTGGATGTTGCAATTCGCGTTGACCACGCTGGTGCTGATCGGGCCGGGGCGGCTGTTCTATGTCAAGGGCATCCCGGCGCTGCTGCGCGGCGCGCCTGACATGAACAGCCTGGTCGCGGTGGGCACGGCGGCGGCCTATCTCTATTCGGTGGTGGCGACCTTCCTGCCGGGGCTTTTGCCGGCAAGCCAGCGCGCGGTCTATTTCGAGGCGGCCTCGGTCATCGTGGTCCTGATCCTGATCGGCCGCTTTCTCGAGGCGCGGGCCAAGGGGCGCACCGGGGCGGCGATCCGCAAACTGCTGGGGCTCAGGCCCCGGTCGGCCCGGGTATTGCGGGACGGCGAGGCGGTGGAGGTGGCGATCGATGCCATCCGGGTGGGCGACGTGCTGCTGGTGCGTCCGGGAGAGCGGATCGCGGTCGATGGCGAGGTGACCGAGGGCGAGAGCCATGTGGATGAAAGCATGATCTCGGGTGAACCCTTGCCGGTGGCCAAGGCGGCGGGTGACGCGGTGACCGGCGGCACGGTGAACGGGCAGGGCAGTTTCCAGTTTCGCGCCACCCATGTGGGGGCGGAGACGGTGCTGGCCCAGATCATCCGCATGGTCGAGCAGGCGCAGGGCGCCAAGCTGCCGATCCAGGGGCTGGTCGACAAGATCACCCTGTGGTTCGTACCGGCGGTGATGGGGGCTGCGTTGGCGACGGTATTGATCTGGCTGGCCTTCGGCGCCGATCTGACGCTGGCGCTGGTCGCCGGTGTGTCGGTGCTGATCATTGCCTGCCCCTGTGCCATGGGGTTGGCGACACCGACCTCGATCATGGTGGGCACTGGGCGCGCGGCCGAGCTGGGGGTGTTGTTCCGCAAGGGCGATGCCTTGCAGCAGCTTTCGGGCGTTTCGGTCGTGGCGCTGGACAAGACCGGCACGGTGACGGCGGGGCGGCCGGAATTGACCGATCTTGTGCTGGCCGACGGCTTTGAACGGGCCGAAGTGCTGGCACTGGTCGCGGCGGTCGAGGCGCGATCCGAGCATCCGATCGCTGAGGCGGTGGTGCGTGCGGCCGAGGCCGAGGGCGTGGCACTGGCGGAGGTCAGCCAGTTCACCTCCTTCACCGGCTATGGCGTACGGGCGCTGATTGCGGGGCGCGAGATTCTGGTGGGCGCCGATCGGCTGATGGCGCGCGAGGGGGTGGAGATCGCGCCTCTTGCGGGGGGGGAGGCGCGGCTGGCCGCGGCCGGGCGCACGGCGCTTTATGCGGCGGTTGACGGGCGGATCGCGGCAGTGATCGCGGTGTCCGACCCGGTCAAGCCCAGCAGTGCGGAGGCGATTGCCGCGCTGCACAAGATGGGGCTGCAAGTGGCGATGATCACCGGCGACAAGCGCGAAACGGCCGAGGCCATCGCCCGCGAGGTCGGCATCGACCGGGTGATCGCCGGCGTGCTGCCCGAGGGCAAGGTCGCCGCGTTGGACGATCTGCGCGGGGAAGGTGGGCAGCAGGGCGGGCTGGCTTTTGTCGGCGACGGCATCAATGATGCGCCGGCGCTGGCCCATGCCGATGTCGGCATCGCCATCGGCACTGGCACCGATGTGGCCATCGAATCGGCGGATGTGGTGCTGATGTCGGGCGATCTGCGCGGCGTGGTGAACGCGGTCGAAGTGTCGCGCGCAGTGATGCGGAACATCCGGCAGAACCTGTTCTGGGCCTTCGGTTATAACACCGCGCTGATCCCAGTGGCGGCGGGGGTGCTTTACCCGGCCTTCGGGCTGTTGCTGTCGCCGATGCTGGCGGCGGGGGCGATGGGGCTGTCGTCGGTCTTCGTGCTGTCGAACGCGTTGCGTCTGCGCCGGGTGCACCCGGCGCTGGACGAACGGCGGACGTCGGTGGCAGGCGGGCACCTGCAGATGGCTGTGGCTGAATAAGGATCAGGACATGAATATCGGAGATGTATCGCGCCTGTCTGGGCTGCCGGCCAAGACGATCCGCTATTACGAAGATATCGGGCTGGTGCAGCCGCAGCGCAGCGCCAACGGCTATCGCGCCTTTCGCGACAGCGATCTGCACAAGCTGGCCTTTCTGGGCCGTGCCCGTGCCCTGGGCTTTTCGATCGAGGATTGCCGCGGTCTGCTGGCGCTTTACGAGGATGAGAGCCGCGAGAGCGCCAGCGTCAAGCGGATCGCCGAGGATCATCTGCACCGGATCGACGAGAAGATCGCGCAGTTGCAGTCCATGCGGGCGACGCTGGCGCATCTGGTGTCCTGTTGCGCCGGGGACGACCGGCCCGATTGCCCGATCCTGGAGGATCTGGGGGCGGGCGAGGATCATTGCTGCAAGGGGTGAAACGCCCCTTGTCGGGTGACATTGTGCGTGCGGCCCGGGGTGTCGTCCCGGGCCGCACATCGTGTCAGGTCACTTCTTTCTGAACGCGTCCTGCAGCGCTGCGCCCAAGGCGCCGGTCTGATTGCCGCCCTTGGGGGCGGCGGACATCGGGCCGCGCGGTTTGCCCTTGGGGCCGCCGGGCCGGGGGCGGTCCTTGCCGGGGCCGCGGGCGTTGCGATCGTCGCGCGCGCTGGCGCCACCGTCCTTACGCATGGTCAGGCCGATGCGCTTGCGCGGTACGTCGACCTCGACCACCGTGACCTTGACGACCTGGCCGGCCTTGACCACCTCATGCGGGTCCTTGACGAAACGGTCGGCCAATTGGCTGACATGCACCAGCCCGTCCTGATGCACACCGATATCGACGAAGGCACCGAAGGCGGCCACATTGGTCACCGTGCCTTCCAGCACCATGCCGGGGCGCAGGTCGGTGATTTCCTCGACCCCGTCGGTGAAGGTTGCGGTCTTGAAACTGGGGCGCGGGTCGCGGCCCGGTTTCTCCAGTTCGGCGAAGATGTCGCGCACGGTGGGCAGGCCGAAATGATCGTCGACGAATTGGTCTGCCCGGAGCCCTTTGAGCGCGCCGTCACTGCCCATGATCTGGCGGATGTCGCGACCGCAGGCCTGCACGATGCGGCGGGCGACGTCATAGGCCTCAGGGTGCACGGCGGAGGCGTCGAGCGGTTCCGCGCCGTCGCGGATACGCAGGAAGCCCGCGCATTGTTCAAAGGCGCGCGGTCCCAGGCGGGCGACTTTCAGAAGTTCCTTGCGCGACTTGAAGGCGCCGTTGATGTCGCGATGGGTCACCACCGCTTCGGCCAACCCGGGCCCGAGGCCGGAGACATGCGCCAGAAGCGGCGCCGAGGCGGTGTTGAGATCGACGCCCACGGCGTTCACCACGTCCTCGATCACCGCCTCAAGCGATTTGCCCAGTTTGTGCTGGTCGACATCGTGCTGGTACTGGCCAACGCCGATGGATTTCGGTTCGATCTTGACCAGCTCGGCCAGCGGGTCCTGCAACCGGCGGGCAATCGACACCGCGCCGCGCAGGCTGACGTCCAGGTCAGGGAATTCCCGCGCTGCCAGTTCCGAGGCCGAATAGACCGAGGCGCCGGCCTCGCTCACCACCACCTTGGTGGGTTTCTGCACGCCCGAGGGGAGCATCGCCAAAGTGTCGGCCACCAGCTTTTCGGTCTCGCGGCTGGCGGTGCCGTTGCCGATGGCGATCAGCTCGACCCCATGTTTGGCGATCAGCGCCATGATCGCCGCCTGAGCTCCCCGCACATCGTTCTTCGGCTGGAAGGGATAGATCGTGTCGGTCGCCACCAGCTTGCCGGTGGCATCGACCACCGCCGCCTTGACGCCGGTGCGGATCCCGGGATCGAGCCCCAGGGTGGGCCGGGCACCGGCCGGCGCCGCGAACAGCAGGTCCTTGAGGTTGCGGGCGAAGACGGCGATCGCCTCTTCCTGCGCGCGGGCCCGCAGATCGCCCATCAGATCGACCATCATGGTCAGGCTCAGCTTGACCCGCCAGGTCCAGCCGGCGATCTTGCGCAGCCATTGATCGCCGGCCCCGTCGGTCTTGGTTCCGAGGTAGGAGGCAACGATGGTTTCGGCCCGGGCGGCACCGGTTTCGGGATCAGGCGCGATGTCGAGCGTGACGACGCCTTCCTTCTGCGCCCGCAGCATCGCCAGCGCCCGGTGCGACGGCACCTTGGACCAGAGTTCTGCGTGATCGAAGTAATCGGAGAATTTGGCGCCGGCCTGCTCCTGGCCTTCGATCACCTTGGCGGTCAGCCGGGCCTCGGTCTGCATGAAGGAACGCAGATCGCCCAGAAGCTGGGCGTTCTCGGTCAGCCCCTCGGCGATGATGTCGCGGGCACCATTCAGCGCGTCCTTGGGCGTCGGCACCGCCTCGGTCACAAAACCCTGTGCCAGCGCCTCGGGATCGGCGGTGCGATCGGCCAGGATGGCATCGGCCAGCGGCTCCAGCCCGTTCTCGCGCGCGATCATTGCCTTGGTGCGGCGCTTGGGTTTGTAGGGCAGATAGATGTCCTCAAGCTGCGCCTTGGTCTCGGCGCCTGCGATGGATTTCGCCAGAACCTCGGTCAGCTTGCCCTGATCCTTGATCGAATTCAGGATCGTCTCGCGCCGCGCCTCCATCTCGCGCAGATAGGACAGGCGATCGGACAGGCTGCGTAGCTGGGTATCGTCCAGGCCGCCAGTCACCTCCTTGCGATAGCGGGCGACGAAGGGGACGGTGGCGCCTTCGTCCAGCAGCTTGACGGCCGCACCCACCTGCTCGGGCCGGGCGCCGATCTCGGTTGCGATGGTGCGGGCGATGCGGGCAGCGGTCTGGGGCGCGGTGTCCAAGGACGTCTCCTTTCAACATGTTCAGGAGGTCTTCTTAGCCACGGTTTGGCCGGGGTGCCAAGAGGGCACGGGGACGGTCGGCGGAAGCCTGATCAGCCCGGTCGACAGGCAGCGCTCCGCCGCTGGCCCCATGTTTGCGCGAACGGTGGCGAAATGCAGCGCCTGTGTCGATTGATTACCGGCGCGGGGTGATTTACACGGGTCGCCGAGCTGCAACCGTCACGGGTGCGCGCTGGGCGCGCGGCATTGCGACGGCCCGCATCATTTCGCCACCGCGCGATCCCGCGCGGGTCCAACGTTCAGATCTCAGGCCCTCAGCAAGGCAGGAAAGGTACGAGAACCATGGCAGACACGTCCAACCCCGATATTGTGTATACCGTCGTAGACGAAGCGCCGGAACTGGCCAGCGCTTCGCTGCTGCCGATCATCCGCAGCTTCGCCGGTGCTGCCGGCGTCACCATCGGCACCAAGGATATTTCGCTGGCTGGCCGCATCATCGCCACCTTTCCCGAGAAGCTGACCGACGCGCAGCGCCAGTCCGATGATCTGGCCGAGCTGGGTGAGCTGGTGAAGACGCCGGACGCCAATGTCATCAAGCTGCCGAACATCTCGGCCTCGGTGCCGCAGCTGACCGCCGCGGTGAAGGAACTGCAGGCGCAGGGCTATGACATCCCGGATTATCCGGAAGAGCCGAAGACCGACGAGGAAAAGGCGATCCGCGCGCGTTTCGACGCCATCAAGGGCTCGGCCGTGAACCCGGTCCTGCGCGAGGGCAATTCCGACCGTCGCGCCGCCAAGGCGGTGAAGAACTATGCCCAGAAGAACCCGCACCGGATGGGCAAATGGGCATCCGACAGCAAGACTCATGTGTCGTCGATGCCGGGCAACGATTTCTATGCCAATGAGGTCGCCGCGACCCTGACCGCCGATCAGGCCGGTCCGGCCAAGATCGAATTCCTGGGCAAGGATGGCAGCACCACCGTTCTGAAAGACGGCTGGAAGCTGATCGAGGGCGAGGTGGTCGATGCCACCTTCCTGTCCGCCAAGGCGCTGGATGACTTCCTGGCCAAGGAAATCGAGGCGACGAAGGCCGATGGCATCCTGTTCTCGATCCACATGAAGGCGACGATGATGAAGGTCTCCGACCCGATCATCTTCGGCCATGCGGTCAAGGCCTGGCTGGCGCCGGTGTTCGAGAAATTCGGCGACGAGATGAAGGCGCTGGGCGTCAACCCGAACTCGGGGCTTGGCGACGTGCTGGAGCGGGTGAAGGGCAATGCCGATATCATGGCCGCGGTCGAGGCCTGCGTGGCCGGGCGCCCGGGCATGTATATGGTGAACTCCGACAAGGGTATCACCAACCTGCACGTGCCCTCGGACGTGATCATCGACGCCTCGATGCCGGCGCTGATCCGTGCCGGTGGCAAGGGCTGGGGTGCGGACGGCAAGGAAGCCGATACCAACTGCATCATTCCGGACAACTGCTATGCGCCCGTCTATGACGAGGCGATCGAGTTCTTCAAACAGAACGGCGCGCTGAACCCGGCCACCGCCGGCACCGTGCAGAACGTCGGCCTGATGGCCCAGAAGGCCGAGGAATACGGCTCGCACCCGACCACCTTCGAGGCGCCGGCGGACGGCACCATCCGTATCGTGCTGGCCAATGGCGAGGTCCTGCATTCGCTTGACGTCGAGGCCGGCGACATCTGGCGCGCCTGCACCGCCAAGAAGGCGCCGATCGAAAACTGGATCCAGCTTGCGATCGACCGTCAGCGGCTGACTGGCTATCAGGCGATCTTCTGGCTGGACGAAAACCGCGGCCATGATGCCGAGATCATTAAATATGTGAAACCGGCACTGGAAGCCGCTGGCGTTGCCGACAAGTTCACCATCATGGCGCCGCGTGAAGCCACCCGCGCCTCGCTGGAAACGATTACCGCCGGCAACGACAGCATCGCCATCACCGGCAACGTGCTGCGCGATTATCTGACCGACCTGTTCCCGATCCTGGAACTGGGGACCTCGGCCAAGATGTTGTCGATCGTCAAGCTGATGAATGGCGGCGGCATGTTCGAAACCGGTGCCGGCGGGTCCGCCCCGAAACATGTGCAGCAGTTCCTGGAAGAGGATCACCTGCGTTGGGATTCGATGGGCGAGTTCTGCGCGCTGAGCGAGTCGCTGAACTTTCTGGCAGAGGTCAAGAATAACGCCAAGGCCGCCGTTCTGGCTGCTGGGGCGGAGGACGCGACCCAGGGCATTCTGGACTTTGATCGGTCGCCCTCGCGCAAGGTGGGTGAGCCGGACAACCGCGACAGCCACTATTGGTTCGCCCGCTACTGGGCCGAAGCATTGGCTGCACAGGACAAGGATGCCGAGCTGGCAGCACATTTTGCCCCGATCGCCAAGGCGCTGGCCGAGAAGGAAGCCGAGATTCTGGCCGAACTCGCGGCGGCCCAGGGCAAGCCGGTTGATATCGGCGGCTATTACCATGGCGATGTTACCAAGAAATCCTCAGCGATGCGCCCCAGCGCCACGCTGAACGCCATCATCGGCTAAGCCGCAAGGCCCGATCTGAACCAGGAGGCGCCCGGAGATATTCTCCGGGCGTTTTCCGTTGTCTCGTGCAGCTAATCTGCGGCTATGGCGGCGACGGCGCGGTGGCGTTGGAACACCTGGAGAAGCACAGAACGCGCGTGAGCCAGCGCTTGATGGTCATTGATCGTTTCGATGGGGTGGCCGGTGAAGAACTGGCGGCGCAATGCGTAGCCGCGTAGAAAGTCAGCGATGCATTGCACGTTCTCGACAAGATGTTCGAGGCTCATCTCCACGTCGCGAAAAGCCTCGGACATATGCTGTTCCAAAGTGCTGAGCTGCTGGTTGCGATAGCCGATGACCAAATCCATCAGCTCGGGGTCGTTGCGCGCGCTCAACACCACTTCGGTCATCGCAAAATAGCGGTCTCCGCCGTAGATCGACCAGAAATGATCGACGATATAGGTCACTCGCTCCTCCAGGCTTCCACCGTGGGCGTGAGAGGAGGCGATGCTGTTGGTCAACGGGCGGAAAAGCGATTTGACCACTTCGGCAATCAGGCCGGTCTTTGATCCGAAATGGTGCTGGATTGCGCCGGTCGTTACATGGGCCCTGCGGCAGATTTCCTGCACCGTCGCTCCGCGCATTCCACGTTCTTTCAGCAGATCGACGGTTGCGTTTACCAAGGCGGCTTGCGTGTGCTCTGTTCTTTCTGTTTGGCTTCGGCGTTTCGTGTTCAAAGCGTGTCCCCATACGTGCAGCATGTTATTTATCTTTTTAAAAGGGGCCAGCCTTTCCTCCTCTCCGAGCAGGCAAGCCTGGACAAGAGAGGGGAAGGGTGACCCAAACGTCATGACCCATGCGAAGGTGACGTTCCCCAACCCGCGACCCGTGTCTGGGGTGCGTTGGTGTTTCTATGGGGACATTAACGTTTAATTGATGCAAGCATAATCCCGCTTGAAATTTGAAAAAAGTATTATTGTTTTGTCTTGGATGAAATTTTCTTCTGTTGTTCGGAAAAAGGTTCCTGTTAATTGTTGTCACCTGAAATTTTTTATTCTGAATAGATGGGGTTGCCCCATCTTTTGTGTTTTTCGTGTCTGGGGAGATTCTTGCCCTCCGGGAAGAGGCAATGTTATGCCTTGAAAAGTATTGAATTTCTGCCGAAGGAAAGGAAAGAAGGAGGTTCGATATGTCTATTTACATTCTTGGATTTGAATGTAATCGGCCCGCTTGGTTTCCGGGCGAAATGATTGGCCTCTGGTATTCTCTGGTGGGGAAAATTCTGCGGTGATTCCTTTGGAATCGCAGAGAGATTTCGGGGAAGGCTTTTCTGCCAAGGCATAAATGGAATGCGGCAGCGGTGAATGCTGGAAGGTGACAAGAGGCGGCGGCAGGGTCACAGCAGGCGCTTTGCTTGTGTTGGGCCGGGGGCGGCTATCGCCCGAGGCGCCGCGGGACATGCCGGGGACACCCGTCCCCGGGGGCTCTCATCTCCGGGGCTCCGCCTTGGCGGGCCGGTCACTCCTGAAAACGCATGCCCCGTCGGTCCCCGTGCCGACTGTTCCGACATTGGTTAAGCTGAGCCCGGTTTCGACCGGGGGCGATCATCGGGGCAATGACGTTCAGATGGTGTTGACCATCTGTGCGAAGCCTTTGACGGCCAGACGGATCCGGTCCTGCAGCGCTGGGTCGGTGATCTTGTCTTCGGTGAAATCGGCAGCGCTGGCGTAGATGGCGATTGGCGCCGAGGCGGCGCCGAAAAAGCCGAACAGCGGGCGCAGCTGGTGTTCGACCATCAGTGCATGTCGTTGCCCGCCGCCGGCGGCGCAGAGCAGCACCGGCTTGTGCAGCAGCCCCTCGGGTTCGATCATGTCGATCACATGTTTGAAGGCGCCGGAATAGGAGCCCTTGTAGACCGGAGACCCCATCACCAGAAGATCGGCGTTTTCGATGCCATCCAGAATGGCGCGGGCCGTTTCGGGCAGATCCTTGCGGCGCTGGCCGAGCGGGTTGTCCATGAATGGCGCGATATTGGCCGAGGTGACCCGAATGGGCAGGGTCCGGGCGATCTCTTCCACCACAGCGTCGATCAGAATTGCGGTTTTCGAATTGCTGCTGTGGCTGCCGCTAAAGGCGAAGAGATTAAGAGGCTCGGTCATGGTGAACTGTTCGTCCTGAAGCTGGCGGAGGAGGTTGGGGCGCCGCTCTGCGGAGCTTGAGAGGTGTCTGATTTATATATACTATATATGAAATATCGGGGCAAGAATCTGCATGACGGATGACTCTTCTGACACCGATCTCTGGCCGACGCAAAGGGTGGTGCGGGGCGTGCCTCTTTATGAGGTGGTCAAGGATCAGATTACAGAGGCAATCTTTGCGGGGCGTTGGCCGGCAGGCTTCGCCCTGCCGAATGAAGTCGATCTGGCAGAGCGTTTCGGTGTTGCCGTGGGAACCCTGCGCCGGGCGCTGGATGATCTGACCCGGGAAGGGCTTTTGGCGCGCCGGCGCAAGACCGGCACCGTAGTCACCGGCAGACCGCCGCAGATCAGCCTGCGATTTCTGCTCAGGTACTTCCGGCTGCACAGTCTCGACGGAGGATTGCTGCAGGCCGAGGTGCAGCCGCCCCGGGTCTCTCTGGGGGAGGCATCGGAGGCAGAGGTGGCGGCGTTGTCGCTGTCTTCGGGAGAGGAGGTGCTGCGGATTGCGCGGCTGCGCACGGTGGGTGGGCTGCCGGTTATGACGGATCTTTATGTGATCCCCGTCGCCCGTTTTCCGGCCCTGCCGCGCACCGCCGAAGACATGCCGGGGCTGATCTATGGGTATCTGGTCGAAACCGGCGGTTTGAAGATTTCGGCCTTGCGCGAAAAGCTGGCCGCCGTTGCTGCGTCACCGGAGATTGCCGAAGAGCTTGGGCTGGAGCCGGGCGCTCCGGTGCTGCTAATTGAAGCGACGGTCTATGACCAGAACAATCGGCCGGTGATCACAGCGCTGCATCATGCCAATACGGCGCAGCACCGTTATGTAAACGAATTGCAGTGACCCGCCCGTCTGACTTGATCGGGCGGGCGGATGTCCGGACTGCCGCTCAGCGGATCAGACTGGTGCCAAGTGCGCCGGCGCTGGCAATGAATATCCAGCCGATCGCCCCCAGCAGCAGCGGCCGCGGCCCCTTGTGCAGCAGACGTTTGAGGTGGGTCTCCATTCCCATCGCCCCGAGCGCCATGGTCAGGAGGAAGGTCGAGGCGGTGAGCAGCGCGCTACGCAGCTCGGTGGGCAGCGTGATCACCGAATTCAGCGCCGCGATTGCCAGAAAGCCGAAGACGAACCAGGGGATCGGCGCCTTCTGTGCGCCGCCCTCGACGTTGCGGGCCAGGCCGAGGCCGAGGATCAGCGGCGCCAGCAGCATCACCCGGGTCAGCTTGGCAATGGTCGCGGTCTCTCCGGCGGTGTCGCTGACCGAGAAACCGGCGCCGACGGCTTGCGCGACCTCGTGCAGGGCCGACCCGGTCCAGAGCCCGAAGGCGTGATCGTCAAAGCCGGTCAGCGGCATCATTGCCGGGAACAGCAGCATCGAGAGCGACCCGAAGATGGTGACGCAGGCGATGGCATAGGCGACATCCTCGTCACTGCCGCGGGTCACCGTGTTCACCCCCAGGACGGCAGAGGCGCCGCAGACCGAGGTGCCGGCGGCGATCAGCTCGCTCAGCTTGTCGCCGACCCCCAGCAGACGGCCAAGGAAACGGACCAGGAAGAAGGTCGAAAACAGCACCGTGATGATCATCGCCAGCCCGGCCGGCCCCACTGCGATCAGATCGCCCAGCGTCAGACGGAAGCCCAGCAAGATGATCCCCAGCCGCAGCACCGGTTTCATCGACAGCGCTGTACCCGGGCTGAGCGTCTCGGGCAGCCCGGTGGTATTGCGCAGCACGATACCCGCGACCATGGCCAGAACCATCGGGCTGAACAGGGCGGGCTTGCCTGTCACCTGCCAGACCAGCGTCGCGGCGAGCGCCAGCGCGGCGCTGGCCAGCAGTCCGGGCAGAGGCGGCCAGAGGTCGAGCGTCTTGGCGGGGGTGGCGGTGTGCTCGGTCATGGCGGGTCCTCTCTGGCCGGTTTCTGCTGGCTGGAAGATGACGCCTGTCAAACCATCAATCCAACGGATTGAATTTGTCATATCGTTCGATTTTTCTTATCATTCGATCATGACATTGGAACAAATCCGCATCTTTCTGGCTGTGGCCGAGCTTTGTCACGTTACCCGTGCCGCCGATCGGCTGGGGTTGACGCAATCGGCGGTCTCTGCCGCGATCTCGACGCTCGAGCGGCAATATGACGTCCGGCTGTTCGACCGCGTGGGGCGTGGCATCGTGCTGACTGAAGAGGGGCAGGTGATGATCGGCGCCGCCCGCGTGCTGATGAACGAGGCCGAGACCGCCCGGCTGACGCTGATGGATCTGGCGCAGGAGACGCGCGGTCAGCTCAGGATCGCGGCCAGTCAGACCATCGCCAGCTATTGGTTGCCGCGCTATCTGGCGCGGATGCACGATCTCTACCCCAGGGTCGGTCTGACGTTGCGATCGGGGAACACTGAAGACGCCGCCCGTGCGGTGGCGGAAGGCAGCGCCGATCTGGGGTTTGTCGAAGGGGAATTGCCGCCGTCAGAGCTGCGCCAGCGGGTGTTGGCGCGGGATGAACTGCTGATGGTGCTGCCGCGTGATCACACTCTGGCGCGAAAGCCGCGAATGACGGCGGCGGATTATCGTGGTCTGCGTTGGTTGATGCGGGAGCGGGGATCCGGCACCCGGACGGTGATGGAGGCGCATCTGGTGGCCATGGGGCTGGCTGAGGGCGAGGCGGATGTCGTTCTTGAACTGCCGTCGAACGAAGCGATCCTGAATGCGATTCGTGCCGGCTCTTCCGTGTCGATGCTGTCCTGGCGGGCGGTGCGGCAAAGCCGGACGGCAGGCCTGGCCTTGCGCCGGATCACCTGGGCGCCGCGTCCGCGCCGGGAGTTTCGGGTGCTCAGCCATCCTGACCGCCACCGCACCCGGGCAGCGGCAGCATTTCTTGATCTACTGACCGGGGGAGAGGGGGCAAAGCCTCTCGTCACCGGGGGGCGGAGCCGGCTATAGATCGGGCATTCGGATGACGGAGACGACATGAAACTGGCCCTGTTGCAGACCCCGCCCGCCAATGGCAACGCAGACCAGGCCCTGGCCGAGCTGGAAACCGCGATGACGGCGGCCGCCTCTGCCGGCGCCGATCTTCTGGTCACCCCGGAACTGCTGCTGCCGGGCTACAATTGCCCCGATCTTCACGCCGCCGAAGCGCAGCCGGTCGAGGCGGATTGGATCGCTCGCCTGTCGGCCCTGGCCGCGACGCATCGCTGCGGGCTGGTGGTCGGCTGGGCAGAGCGTGCCGGCGATACGATCTATAACAGCGCCAGCGCCATCGGCCCCGATGGCGCCTTGCTTGCCACCTATCGCAAGCGCCAGCTTTTCGGCCCGATGGAACGGGCAAGCTTCGTGGCCGGATGCGATCCTGCCCCGGTCTTCGATCTGGCCGGGCGGCGCTGCGGGCTGCAAATCTGTTATGATATCGAATTTCCCGAACATGCCCGCGATCTGGCCCGACGTGGCGCCGAACTGATCCTGGTGCCGACCGCCAATCCGGTGGGCTTCGAACATGTGCAGCGCCTGTTTGTGCCCGCCCGTGCCGCCGAGAACGCCATCTGTGTCGCCTATGCGAATTATTGCGGCGAGGAGAACGGGCTGGAATTCGGTGGCATGTCGGTGGTTGCCGGCCCGGATGGGGCTGAGATCGTTCGCGCCGGACGCGGCCCGGCACTGCTGATCGCCGATTTGCCGGTGCTGGGGGATTATCCGGCGGGAATGCTGTCGACCCAGCTTGACGATCTGGTCGGCGGCGCCTGACAGATCGCGATCAGGCGTTGGCCTGTCCACTGGCCCGTCGCGCCTGACCCCGCCACTGCAAGAATGGCGAGGCCGGCGCCTGAGGCCCATGTGGTCAGGACCGGTCTTTCTTCGATGAGGCTTCCGGCATCTCGATGTTGATCTCCAGGCTCGAGACCGCGTTGTCACGCTGCACCCGGATATCAACATCCTCGTCTTCGACGGTGACGTATTTCCGGATCACCGCAAGAATGTCGTTCTGAAGCTGGGGCAGGAAGTCGGCCGCATCGGAACCGCCCGCGCGCTCATGCGCAAGCAGGAGCTGCAGGCGATCCTTGGCGGTCTGGGCCGTCTTCGCTCGGCGGGGCTTGAGGGAGAAACCGAACAGGCTCATGATGTGCGCCCGAACAGCCGCTGCAGCAGACCCGGACGCCGTTCTTCGCCGATCCGGATTTCGATGTCCTGCCCGGTCAGGCGCGCCACCGTATCCTCATAAGCCATGCCCGCGCTCGAGGGTTCGTCCAGGATCACCGGCGTGCCGACGTTCGAGGCCCGCAGCACCGCCTGGCTTTCCGGGATGATCCCGATCAGCGGCACGGCGAGGATTTCCAGCACGTCGTCCACGGTCATCATCTCGCCCTTGTCGATCCGGGCCTGATCGTGACGGGTCAGCAGGACGCGCGCCTTCACCGGTTCGGAGGAACCGCTTTCCGCGCGTTTGGTCTTGCTGGCCAGCAGGCCCAGGACCCGGTCGCTGTCGCGCACCGAGGAGACTTCGGGGTTGGTCACGACCACCGCCTCATCGGCGAAATACATGGCTAGCTGAGCACCGCGTTCGATCCCGGCGGGGCTGTCGCAGATGATGTAGTCGAACTCTTCCTTCAGCTCGTTCAGGACAGCTTCGACGCCTTCCTTGGTCAGCGCATCCTTGTCCCGCGTTTGCGAGGTCGGCAGGATATACAGCGTATCGAGCCGCTTGTCCTTGATCAGCGCCTGTTTCAGGCGGGCATCGCCCTGGATCACATTGATGAAGTCGAACACCACCCGGCGCTCGCATCCCATGATCATGTCGAGGTTGCGCAGGCCGACGTCGAAGTCGATCACCACCGTCTTATGACCGAGCTTCGCGAGACCCGCGGAAATCGCTGCCGCCGAGGTGGTCTTGCCCACCCCGCCCTTGCCCGAGGTGATCACGATGATCTTCCCCAGAGGCGGCTTCTCCTTCATTTGCGTCGTCATGTGAGCGCCTCCAAATGCAATCCCTCATCCTTTAGAAACACCTGCAGGCTCTGTCCCCGCAGTGTGTCGCCGATGCTTTCGCTGGTGCGGTAGACCCCCGCGATGGCCAGCAATTCCGCCTCCTGCCGCAGGCAGAAGATACGCGCGGATTCGTTGCCGTGGGCCCCGGCGATGGCCCGACCGCGCAGCGTGCCATAGACATGAATGTTGCCCGAGGCAATCAGTTCGGCCCCCGAAGAGACAGAACCGACCACGGTCAGATCGCCTCTTTCGGCGAAGATCACCTGTCCGGAGCGTACTGGCGTGGTGATCAGTTTGTTGTCGGGCGGTAGCAACTTGTCGATCTTGCGCCGGCCGCCGTTGCCAGCCTTCTCTGCCGGGATGTCGCGTCCGATGGTCACCGGGATCAGCCCAAGCTCCGCGGCCACCTCTGCCTGCGGATCAGAGACGTTCT
Organism: Pseudodonghicola xiamenensis DSM 18339; assembly: GCF_000429365.1. Taxonomy (GTDB): domain Bacteria; phylum Pseudomonadota; class Alphaproteobacteria; order Rhodobacterales; family Rhodobacteraceae; genus Pseudodonghicola; species Pseudodonghicola xiamenensis. Next base: position 65,107 of record NZ_AUBS01000013.1, read on the forward strand.
GCACGCCGAAGACCTGCAGGTCGCGGCCTCGCAACTGGTCGACCAGGCCGCGAAGCGCGGCGGTTTCGGTCAGCCCGGGCACCATGCCCAGATCGAGGATCAGCGGGGCATCGAGCAAGAGCTGCGGCGCCTGCCGCAATTGCTCGTCAAGGGCTTCATAAAAGGCGGCGTCGAAATCTTCGTTTCCCAGCCTGATGGCGATCGCGGTGATGAACCGTCCGCGGATCTGGAACGGCTGGGCCGAGACCGAAGCGCGTCCGCCCCGGCCGTTTGCATTGTTTGTCCGCACCTGGACCGTGCTCCTGCTCTCGTCTGTCGGGGGCGAATCAGTTGCCCCCCATTGTTTTTTGTCACCTAGCCACCTTCGGCCCTAGGGCGCATCGTGGAACTTCATGGGCAAACGGATTGAGCGGTTTCCTGCTAGCGGTTGCCCGTCGGCGCGGAGACATTCCGCTTACCCGGGCGCTCTAGGCTGACCTGCGTCTTGACGTCGCGCCATTTGGAAGTGCGGCGGCAATATACTGCGCTTTTAGGGGGACCGCCACGGGCAATCGGAGAGGACAACCGGATCGCGAGTGCAGGGTGGCGGGGCGAGGAGCAAGCCGCGCGCCCGGCAGGATCCTGCCTTGCCGCTGTTCGGGTCGCGGCCGGCAGGCGCTTTGCCCTCCTGCCTTGATCCATGTCATGCCGGGTCTCAGGGATAACCCCTAATCGCCCGGGGTTTCCTCCGATATCGGGGCGCTTGCCCCGGTCCTAAATTATGGCTGACCGAAAGAGGAAAGGATCAGCCACATGGACACCAACCGCCGCGGCTTTCTGGGCGCGATGGGTCGGGTCTCGATCGGCGCTGCGGCCACGGTGGCCGGCGCCGGCCAATCCGCCACAGCCGCCACCGACCCGGATCACAGGACCCATTGGGGCATGGTGGTCGATCTGCGCAAATGCATCGGCTGTCAGGCCTGCACTGTCGCCTGCATCATGGAAAACGATGTGCCCGAGGATGCCTTCCGCACCCATGTCTCGGTCTACGAACTGGTCAAGGACGGTCAGGACCCGGCGATGGTGATGCTGCCGCGGCTGTGCAATCACTGCGACAACCCGCCCTGCCTGCCGGTCTGCCCGGTCGAGGCCACCTTCAAGGCCGAGAATGGCGAGGTTCTGGTCGATGCCAGCAAATGCGTCGGCTGCGCCTATTGCGTGCAGGCCTGCCCCTATGATGCGCGCTTCATCAACCACGAGACGCAGGTGGCGGACAAATGCACTTTCTGTTTCCACCGCACCAGCGTCGGCCTGTTGCCGGCCTGCGTGGAAACCTGCGTCGGCGGTGCCCGCAACTTCGGCGATCTGAACGATCCCGACAGTGAAGTATCCCGCATGTTGCGCGAGAACGAGGTTTCGGTGCTGCGCCCCGAGATGCACACCAATCCGAATGTCTATTACATCGGCCTCGACGAGGTTCTCGACGGGCGGGTGGCCGGGGAGGCCGCCTATCGCCCGCCGCTGACCGGCGAGGCCCAGGCCACCCATGGAGAGGGTCTTTGAGATGGACGTGCAAATCCACGAACTCGTCGGTGCCGTGCACGAGGCAGCCTGGCTGCCCTGGGCGGTGCAGTATTTCTTCCTGATCGCCATGTCGGTCACCGCGCTGCTGATGTCCCTGCCGGGCTTCGTCTTCGGGCGCGAGGCGGCGTTGCCCAAGGCGCGGCTGGCGCTGATGGTGGCGGTCACCACCGGCATCACGGCGCCGATCGCGCTTCTGGCCGACCTGCACCAGCCGGGGCGGTTCTGGGAATTCTTCGTCTATACCCACAAGACCTCCTGGATGGCCTGGGGCGCCTGGGTGGTGCCCTCTTATGTCGGGCTGTTGATCCTCTTCGCCTGGGCGATTCATCGCCCGGCCTTCTACCGTTGGGGGCAACAGGACTGGCGGTTCGCCTGGTTGTTCCGGCTGCTCAGCCTTGGGGGAGAGGCCAATTGGTTTGCCCGTCCGCTGGGAATGGCCGCCGGCGTCGCGGCGCTGGCTATCCTGGTCTATACCGGGATGGAGGTGACGATCGTGCGCGCCCGGCCGCTGTGGAACACCCCCTTCCTGCCGCTGCAATTCGCCGCCACCGGTTTCGTCGGCGCGCTGGGGGCGATGCTGGTGCTAGAGCGAGTGCTGAGCCGCGACGGCGCGCTTGAGGCGCGGTTGAATCGCAACCTTGCTGCCGCGCTCGCCGTGGTGGGGGCGCTGGGGCTCGCCTGGTTCGCGCTGGCCAGCTCGGGCCTGTCGCCTCGGCATGCCGAGGCGCTGGCCTCGGTCGCGGGCTTCCCGGTCTGGCAGAAGATCGCCACCTGGGGCGCGCTGTCGATTGCGGTGCCCTTCGTGCTGGCGTTGGTCCTGCCGCGCAACAGCGGTTGGGTCACCGGGCTGATCGCCATCCATGCCGCCTGGATGTTCCGCTGGACCGTCTTCATGGGCGGGCAGGCGGTGCCCAAGGTCGGGTCCGGCCTTTACGACGCGCTGATGCCCACCGGCATCGCCGGGCTGATGGGGGTGATCGGCACCTTCGGGCTCTGGCTCTTCCTGATCATTGCCTACACCACCTTCATTCCCTGGGCCGAGGCCGGCCAGCCCGATGACGGGCGTGGCGCCAAGGCCCCCGGACATCCCGTCCGCTCTGTCTGAGGAGACACCATCATGTCCACTCGCCGCAATATCCTGAAAGGCGCAGCCGCTGCCGGTGCCCTCGGCACCTTCGGGGCCGGCTATGCCGAAACGCTGAAGAAACTGGCCAAGGGCAAATGGTCGGGCGAGGTGCCCAACGCCGCCCTGACCGGCAATTCGCTGACGCCCGAATATGTCATCGACCCCGACACCGGCGATCTGGCGATGAACCCCGATATCGCCATGAGCTATACGATGTGCATCGGCTGCACCACCATGTGCGGCGTGCGGGTCAAGGTCGACAAGGCGCAGAACAAGGTGCTGCGCGTCACTGGCAACCCCTATAGCCCGATGAGCACGGATCCCTTCATCCCCTATGAAGCTTCGGTCAAGGACAGTTTCCTGGCGATGGCTCAGACCGGCAAGGGCGATGGGCTGACCAATCGCTCCACCGCCTGCGGGCGGGGCAATGCGGTGCTGCAGCAGGTCGACAACCCGCGCCGCGTCTTGAAGCCGTTGAAACGGGTGGGTCCGCGCGGGTCGGGAAAATGGCAGACCATCAGCTTCGAGCAACTGATCGAGGAGGTGGTCGAGGGTGGCGATCTCTTTGGCGAGGGCCGGGTGGCCGGACTGCGGGAAATTCGCGACCTGAAGACCCCGATCAAGAACGGCGCGCCGGAACTGGGCCCCCGGGCGAACGGGCTGGTGGTGATGAACTGCGTCGATGACGGCCGCGACAACCTGTTGCTGCGCTGGCTCAAGCAAAGCTATGGCTCGACCAACTTCACCCGCCATGGCTCTTATTGCGGCGGCGCCTATCGTTCGGGGTCCGGTGCGATGTTCGGCGATTTCAAGAAGATGCCGCACGCCAAACCGGATTTTCTCGAAGCGGAGTTCGTGATGTTCGTGGGCACCGCCCCGGGCAATGCCGGTAACCCGTTCAAGCGGGTGGGAAATCTGATCGCCAAGGCGCGCTCTGACGGCAAGTTGGATTACGTGGTGGTCGATCCGGTGCTGAACAATGCGCAGAACGGGCCTTCGGGAGACCGGTCGCGCTGGGTGCCGATCAAGCCGGGCACCGACGGCGCGCTCGCCATGGCGATCATCGGCTGGATGTTCGATCACGACCGGATCAACCATGCCTATCTGGCCCAGCCCAGTGCCGCCGCCGCAGAAGCGGCGGGAGAGCCGAGCTGGACCAATGCCACCCATTTGGTGATCGTAGAGGAGGGCCATCCGCGCTATGGCCGCTTCCTGCGCGGCTCCGACATCGGGCTGGCGGTGGAGGGCGATGCCTATTCCGACGTCGATCCCTTCCTGATCGCCTCCGAGGCCGGCCCGGTGCCGGTGGGTGCCGAAGCGGCGCCGCTGTTCTTCGATGGCGTGGTCGCGACGGCGAAGGGGCCGGTGGCGGTGAAGACCTCTCTCACCCTGCTGCGCGAGGCGGCGGCGAGCCGCACGTTGATGGAATATTCCGAGGCCTGCGGCATCCCCGTCGAGACCATCGAGGGGCTGGCCACCGAACTGACCAGCCATGGCCGCAAGGCGGCGGTGAATTCCCACGGCGGGATGATGTCGGGCTCGGGTTTCTACAACGCCTATGCGCTGATGATGATCAACACGCTGATCGGCAACCTGAACTGGAAGGGCGGCACCATGATTGCCGGCGGCTGGTTCCCGGACAACAAGGGCCCGGCCTATGACCTGGCCAAGTTCCCCGGAATGGTGACGCCCAAGGGGCTGCCGATCGGGCGCAACGTGCCTTATGAAAAGACCAGCGAATTCAAGGCCAAGAAAGCCGCAGGTCAGGCCTATCCCGCCGATGGCCCGTGGTATCCGAACGCGCCGGGGCTGGCGACCGAATGGATCAGCTCCATGGTCAATCATTATCCCTATGGGGCCGAGGCGCTGATCTTCCGCAACACCAACCCGATCTATGGCGTCCCCGGTATTTCGCATGTGGTGGACAGGCTGAAGGATCCGAAGGTGGTGCCGCTGATCATCTCGGTCGACCCGTTCATCAACGAAAGCTCGGCGATCTCGGATTACATCGTGCCGGATTCGGTGATGTATGAAACCTGGGGCTTCACCAAGCCCTGGGGCGGGGTGGCGACCAAGGCGACCACGGCGCGCTGGCCGGTGATCGAACCGAAGATGGAGAAGAACGCCGAAGGCCAGCGGGTGGGGCTTGAGACCTTCCTGATCGCGACCGCCAAGCGGATGGACCTGCCGGGCTTCGGCGATCAGGCGATCCCGGATGCCGATGGCACCCTGCACCCGCTGAACCGGGCCGAGGATTGGTATCTGCGCGGCGCCGCCAATGTGGCGATGATCGGCAAGACACCGGTGCCCGAGGCGACGGATGAGGATCTGGAATTGTCGAACGTCGCCCGTATCCGCGCGGATCTGGAGGCGGTGCTGAAACCCGAGGAATGGCGTCGGGCGGCGACCATCTATGCCAAGGGCGGGCGGTACGAGAATATCGAACGCAGCTATCAGGGCGACAAGGCGACCTATGCCTTCGGGGCCCCGATGCTGGTCTGGAACGAAGGGCTGGGCAGCTTCCGCCGCGCCACCACCGGCACCCGGATGCCCGGCAGTCCGACTTGGTTCGAGGCGGAATTCGCCGATGGGTCGAAGGTGGCCGATCACTACCCCGCCGCCGACTGGCCGGTGAAGGTGATGAGCTTCAAGTCGCCCTTGCAGAACTCTTATTCGGTGGGCGCCAAGGCGCTGCTGAGGATCATTGCCTCCAACCCGGTGGTGCTGGGCCGTGCCCTGGCCGAGGCGCATGGCATTGCCAACGGCGACATGGTGCGGCTGACCACGCCGGGCGGCAGCCTGGAAAGCGTCGCGGTGGTGCGCGACGGCATCGCCCCTGACACCGTGGCGATCGAGCACGGCTATGGCCACAAGGGGTTCGGTGCCCAGGACATCATGATTGACGATGATATCTGGCCGGCGGATCCGCGGCTCGCTACCGGAGTGCTTTTGAACGACATGGGGATGGTCGATCCGACCCGGGCCAATACCGGCGTCTGGGTCGATCCGGTCTCGGGCACGGCGGTGCGGCAGGGGCTGCCGGCGCGGATTGAGCGGATCTGAAGCTCTGAAATAAGTGGCGCGACGCGCGAGGGGATCGCGCGCCGCGCCTGCGACCTGCCCCCAGAGGGAGAGGGGGCGGGGATGGCTTTGGGGTCAGGCCGTCAGATCGGCGGTAGCCATCATTTCGATCCGCATGCCCGGTGCGACCAGTTCCTTGACCACCACGGTGGCACGGTTGGGATAGGGTGCCGCGAAGTGGCGGCGATAGACCTGATCGACGGTCTTCATGTCCTCGCCCTCGATCAGGAAGATCTGCACCTGCAGCACATGATCCAGGGTACCGCCAGCCTCGGCCAGAACCGCCTTGAGGTTTTGGATGGTCAGTTCGGCCTGTTCCTCGATCCCGGCCTGCAGAATGCTGCCGTCCTGCTGGACCGGTCCGTGATTGGTATAGACCATATCGCCGGATTTCACCCCCCAGGTGAAGGGCTGGCCGGGTTCGGGCAGACCGCCGGTCAGGATCTGTTTCATGCGCTGGTCTTCCTCGGTTGCCTGACTGCCATATCAGCAGGCCGCGGGGAGTAGCAATGCCAGATGGGGGAAGGGGGGAACTGCCGTGGCGAAACGCGCAGGCTCCGGCGGGGGTGTGCCCGGTGCGCCGGGCGGCTGGGCCGTGAGACCCCGGCAGGATGCGCGGCGCCCTTGGGGGGCGGGTGCCGCGCAAGAGGATCAGGCGAAGAGCATGCGGCGCAGCGTCGGGGGCAGGAAGGGTGCGCTCAGTGCGGCGCCCAGGGTCAATGTCCCGCGCCGCAGATCGGAAAAGAATCCGGCGGGGCTGGCGCTCAGGCCGGTCAGGGCCAGCCGCAGCACATCGCGCACCGGAGCGCCCTGCCGCAGGGCCCGCTGCGCAAGATAGCGCAGGTGGATCGCTTCGGCGCGGGGGTCGATACGGTGGCCGAAACGCAGCGCGGTGGCCAGAACCGCCTCGCGGTTTGCGCGCAGGCTGTCCAGATCCTCGGAGAAGTCCCGGATGTCGAGCGGGTGGTGCACCAGCGCGTCTTTCATACCGACGACCCGGAACCCGCAGGCGCACAGTCGGATCAGCCATTCCAGATCCTCGTCGCGTTGCAGTGCAGTGTCGAACCCGCCGGTGGCGGCGAAGACATCGCGGCGCACCACGAAGTTCGACAGCGTCACGACAGGATTATCGGCGACAAGCGCCTGAACGGTCAGGTCGTCCTCCAGCGTGGCCGAGATGCCGCGCGGAACGGCGCCGTCGAAAAGGGCCACCCGGGCGTAGGCAGCATCAATGCTGGGGTCGGCAAACAGGCGTTCCATCCGCGCCAGTTTCGAGGCTTCCCAGATGTCGCCGGGGTCGCAGAAGGCGATCAGGTTGCCCTGGGCCTGGGTCAGGGCGATGTTGCGCGCCGCGGACCGGCCGGAGCCGTCGGCCCGGATCAACCGGAACCGGCTGTCGTTCCCGGTATAGAGGGTGGCGATTTCGCGGCTCAGATCGTTGGAACCGTCGTCGATGATCAGGGCTTCCCAATCCGGGTGGGTCTGGAAGCGGATGCTTTTCAGCGTTTTTTCCAAGATGGCTTCGTCATTGAAACAGGGGATGACGATGGTGAAGGGCAGAGGCAGCATCAGGGATCATCCTCAACAATTGGGGAAAACAAAAACAGGTCCGAGAGGCGACTGCCACGACGACCGGGCGCCCATCGTCCAGCCTGCCGGTGAGGGCAGGCCGGAGACCGCGTTGCGGCGGTTGTGGGGGCTGGGGCGGTTGAAGATCGTCATGGCAGTCGCAGTCCTTGGGTGTATGCCGGTGTTTCGGCATGAACCGTTCTATCGCAGGACAGCACTGCTTTCTTCTGCGCGGGAGGAGAGGACGAGGGCGCAAGTGGGCAAGGACCTATCCGAAAGGATAAGGGTGACATTGGCGCATGTTGGCGGGACGAGGGCGGGAGACCGGCCGGGTAAACCGGTGCGGGTCGTCCTGATCAGGCAGCGTGGCGCCAGGCTTCCAGCGCCTGACGGCTACGCGCCCAGAGATCGGCCAGCGCGGCAAGATCGGCCGAGGGTACCGGCTGGCCGCGTTTGAGTGTCATTTCGATCCGGTTCAGCGCCCGACGCAGGGCCACCATTCCGAAGGTGCCGCAGGAGCCGGCGCATTTGTGCACGATGATCTCAAGTTCGGGTTGGTCGGGTGGGGCATCGGCCAGCGAGGCGACGATTTCGTCGGTCTCGGTCAGGAAGCTGTGGTAGAGATGCTGGCTAGCCTCGAGGCCGAGACCGGCCCAGAGGGTGGCGATCTGATCGGTGTCCAGCAAGGTAACCTGTCTGGGTTTGGCGGGCGAGGTGAAGGATGCCGGCGGCTCTTTCGTGGTGGCGCTGGCCAGAACCTCGCGCAGTTCCTCCCGATCCAGCGGTTTCGAGATGTAATGCGTCATCCCGGCGTCTTGAAAGCGGGCGATTTCCTCGGGCAGGGCATGGGCCGTGACTGCGATGATGGGGGCCTGCGCCGACGGGCCGCTGCCGGCGCGGATGCGGCGCGTGGCGCGGGGACCGTCGAGAACCGGCATCGAGATATCCATGAGAATCGCATCGAAGTGGTGTTTCTCCGCCCAGTCCACTCCGGCGCTGCCATCGCTTGCCTCGGTGACCCGGTGGCCGTCGGCCAGCAGCATTTCGCGGGCGACAAAACGGTTGATCTCGTTATCCTCGACCAGCAGCAGATCGAGAGGGGCGGGCAACGCCCGGGTTGCCTGTTGGCGCGGGAGTGACCGGGCAGGGGGCGCCGTCGGTTCCAGGGGCAGCCGCAGCCAGAACAGGCTGCCTTCCCCTGGTTCGCTTTCTGCGCCGATCTCTCCGCCCAGCATTTCGGCCAGTCGTCGGGCGATGCCAAGCCCCAGACCGGTGCCGCCGGCCTGGCGGGCGTAAGAGGAATCGAGAGTCTCGAAATCCTGAAAGATCCGTTCCAGATCCGCCTCGGCGATGCCGATTCCGTCGTCGATGACCCGAAACTCGACGGTGCGGCCGTCTTTCAGCCATTCCGTTTCGATCTCGATCTCGCCGTCGCGGGTGAATTTCACCGCGTTGCCGACGAGGTTGAGCAGAACCTGCCGCAGCCGGCGCGCATCGCCGATCACGGTATCGCTCGGCGCGCCGATCCAGCGCCAGCCCAACCGGTTGCGGTTCTGCTCCGCCATGGGAGCGGCCGTCTCGATCACCCCGTCCAGCAGCCGGGGGAGGGAAAAGGGTTGGGTTTCGGGGCGCATCTTGCCGGCTTCGAACTTGGCAAGGTCAAGCACGTCGTTCACCAGACCCAGCAGCAGCCGGCCCGAAGATTGCATGCGGTCCAGCAGATCGCTTTGCGGTTCAGTCAGGTGGTGGTCGCGCAAAAGTTGCATCGACCCCAGCAGCCCGTTCAGAGGCGTGCGCATCTCGTGGCTCATCACGGCGAGGAATTCTGCCTTCGCGCGCTCTCCCGCCAGGGCCCGGTCGCGGGCAATGGTCAGCCCTTCCTCGGCGGCTTTCCGGCGTGAGATGTCGCGCAGATAGGCGACGAACAGCCGACCGCTGTCAGCCTCGGCCCGGTCAATGGAGAGCTCGGCCGGGAATTGCCTGCCGAGGCGGTCGACAGCGGTGATTTCCAGAAGTTTCTCATGCGCTTGCGGCGCTCGGGCACGGTCGAGGAACCGCAGTTGCCCGCCCCGTAGGCTTTCGGCCATGGTGGCCGGGAACAGCAGGTCGATGGCATTCTGGCCGCGAGCCTCTTCGCGAGAATAGCCGAAGATGCGCTGGGCGGCGGGGTTGAATTCCCGGATCGTCCCGTGGGCATCGGTGACGACGATGGCATCGAGCGAGGTTTCCACGATGGTACGCAGCCGTCCCGCGGTGCGTTGCAGATCGCGCGCGCGGGTCTGAGACAGCCGCGCCAGCCGGAAGAACGACACCGACAGCAATACCAGCCCGGCCATCAGCCCGGCCAGCACTGCGGCGATTATCAGCAGGGTGCGGATCAGGCCGGTGCGGCGGCTGTCCGAGATCTGGGCGAAGGCCGCCAGGCCTTCGAGAGAAAGGTTGCGCACATCCTCGGAGATCCTCTCGGCGGTTTGTGCAAGTTGTGGCAGGGCGGCGGCCAGCCTGGCATCGGGGCTGTCGATCAGTGGCACCGCCTGATCGAGGAATTCGCGGACATGGCTGCGGGGCAGGTCATAGGCGGGATCGGCACGCAGCGTGCGAAACACTTCGCCTTTTTCCAGCGTCGCCATGCGGCTGAAGAAGATGTCAAAGCGCCGCCGGACTTGATCCAGGCGTGAGGGATCGTGTCGCGCCTGCTCCAGCTCCAGACGGAAATGCAGGAACTCCACATCCGCCTGGGCCAGGCTCCATTGCAGGTTGTCGGAATTGGCCCGCGACAGCGCGTCCAGCTCGCGCAGCACGATCCAGGCCAATCCCCCGACCAGCGCGATGCACAGTACCAGGACCAATACCACGGCACTGGTCCGGCCCCATGGCATCCTTGCCTCGGGTTCCGTGGTCGGGATCATGCTGCGATCCTGTGGCAGTCGCTCCTCCTGTTCGACCTATTCGACGATGATCCGATCTAGCTGCCAGATACTGCGGGCATAGATGACCTCTCCTTGATAGGCGGGATTGGTATCATAGGGGTAAACGATCCACAGTGGCCCCTTGTCACGAACGGACATCGGTGCGCCGTTGCGCAGATAGGCGACGATGGGTCCGTTTTCGACCCAGTCAGAACTGGGGATGTCGACGGCGTAGTCATTGATTGCGGTGGCCTTGAGCCTGTGCCCCGAGGCGCCCACGGCCCGCATCAGCCGGATCAGCGGGATACCGGTGAACTGCTGAACCCCATCGGTCCAGATGGTGGTGGTCGCGATGGTGACCGGTTGCATGCTTTCCAGTAGCCTGCGATCGAATTGCGCGGTTGCACCGACATTGGTCTGGGTGATCTCTCCCGAAACGGTAAGAAGGACCTCGCCCTCCGGAGGGGCGAGGTCCTGCGCCATGGCGCGGAGGGGGAGAGAGAGCGCCATGACAAGGGTGAGCCGGACCAGCAAGGCAAGGGTCGGTTGCAACAGGCTTCGGGGCATATGAATCTCCATCAGGTTGAAGCAGATCATAGCATGAAACGCACCATCCGGGGGGGGAGCATTGGCAGAGGTATCCTATCCCGAAGGATAGGAGCTGCGCCGAAAAGGCATGATTCGCCTCGGTTCTGCCGTTTTCTTGCGATTCATCCGGGGAACCGACACGGTCGCCCGGGGAACTTGTTTTGGTTGACCTCCACGCGTTGGGGTTGAATGATACATAATCAGGCCCGTCCGGCACCTGCCTTTGCGGGGATGCCGGCGTAAGGAGGGTGCATGCGAATTCTGATCGCCGACGATCACATGCTGCTGCGCGATACGCTCGTTCTCTATTTCCAGAACGAGGAGGGGATCGAGACCGCCACCGCCGCGGATTTCGACGAGGCAGAGCGGCTGCTGCGCGAGGGGGATGGTTTTGATCTGGTGCTGCTGGATTATGCCATGCCGGGGATGGAGGGGCTGTCCGGCCTGACCCGGATGATGCAAATCCCGGGGCATCACCGGGTTGCGTTGATTTCGGGCACCGCCAGCCGCGAGGTGGCTGAACAGGCGCTCGAAGCTGGCGCCGCCGGGTTTCTGCCCAAGACGCTCTCGGCGCGCTCTCTGGTCAACGCGGTGCGTTTCATGGCGCTGGGCGAACAATACGCGCCGCTGGATTTCCTGCGCGCCGCCGAGGAGGAGCAGCAAAGCCATCCGCTGGCAGACAAGTTGTCTTCGCGCGAGTTGGAGGTCCTCGAGGGGCTGACCCAGGGCAAATCCAACAAGGAGATCGCCCGCGATCTCGATATCCGCGAACCGACAGTCAAGCTGCACGTCAAGACGCTTTATCGTAAGATCGGTGCGGCGAACCGGACGCAGGCGGCGATGATTGCCAAGGATCAGGGGCTGTTCTGATCTTCCCCATTCGGGCACGACCCTCTCCGAAAGGATAGGGGGGCTCTCCCTCCGGGATGAAAAGCTATCCCGGCGTGCCGTCGCCTGCGGGCCCTGTCACGGCTAATCTCAATACTCGAAAGGTCGGGGCTGATAGGGATCGCCCGACCGATCCGCCTGGAACGTCCGGTCCCCGCCGGAGGCCCTGGGTGAGTTTGAGGTCGGTCGCACCGGAGCATGATCCGGGACAGCCGGCATTGCCGTCCGGTTCGGGGCTGATGTCCCATGAACCCAACCCGCTCTTCAGCTTCGGATCGGACGGCTTTTTATCAGGATATTGGTACCAAGCCGGCCCCGATGCGTTCAGGCATCGGGGCCGGTCTTTTGATCAGTGCAGATCATCCTGGCTGTGGCGTACCCGGAACACCGCGCAATACAGCGCCGGGGCGAACAGCAGGGTGATCAGCGTGCCGGCGATAATGCCGCCCATCATCGCAAAGGCCATCGGCCCCCAGAATACCTGCCGTGAGATCGGGATCAGCGCCAGCGAGGCCGCCGCCGCAGTCAGCAGGATCGGCCGCGCCCGGCTGTCCGAGGCCTCGAACACCGCGTCCCAGCGCGAGCGGCCCTTTTCGATCAGAACCTGGATTTCCTCCACCAGGATGATCGAGTTGCGGATCAGGATGCCAACCAGCGCCAGCACGCCGAGGATTGCCACGAAGCCCAGCGGCGCGCCCGAAGGCACCAGCGCGGCGACCACGCCGATCAGCCCCAGCGGCGCCACTGCCAGCACGATGAACATCAACCGGAAGCTTTGCATCTGGATCATCACCAGCGACAGCATGATCAGCACCATAAGCGGCACCACCGCGGCGATCGGTTGCTGGCTTTCCGCGCTCGATTCGGCGACCCCGGCGGTGACGATCTTGTAGCCGGCGGGCAGAGCTTCGGCGAAGGCCTCGACCTGCGGGGCAAGGGCGGCCACCAGGGTCGGCGGCTGATCGTCGGTCAGCACCGCCGCCTTGATGGTGATCGTCGGTAGCCGGTCGCGCTGGTGGATCACCGGTGGTTCGTGTTCCCATTCCAGCCGGGCGAAAGCGGTCAGCGGCACCGGCGTCCCGTCCGGACTGCTCAGTTGCAGCGATTCCAGGGCCGCGATCGAAGCGCGATCACTGCTGTTGCCGCGGGCGATCACGTCGATCAGGGTCTGGCCGTCCCGCAGTTCGGTGATGCTGCCGCCGCTGTAGAGCATCGCCAGCGCCTGGGCCACGTCGGTCTGGGTGAGCCCCAGCTTGCGCAGGCGTTCCTGATCCAGAACCACCCGGGCAACCCGCACCGGTTCGCCTTCATCCAGGGTGATATTGCCCAGCCGTTGATCCTGCGAGATCAGTGCCGCCAGGGCGCGGGAATGGTCCAGAACGATCGAGCGGTCCGGGCCGGAAACCCGATATTGCACCGGTTTGCCGACTGGAGGCCCCAGTTCGATCAGCTTGGGATAGATGTCCATTCCGGCCCGATCCGCGGCATAGTCGTTGATCGCGTCGCGCAGCGCGTTGCGCTCTGCGATCCCCTTGGTCATGATCACGATCTGTCCCATGTAGGGCGCCGGCGTCGGAGCATCCAACGAGAGCAGGAACCGCGGCGCCGACCGGCCGACATAGCTGGACCAGAAGTCCACTTCGGGCCGCTCGGATAGCCAATGATCGAGATCGGATATCGCGGTATTGGTGGCCTCGATACTGCTGTTCTGGCGCAGGTTGATGTCGACCAGAAGCTCAGGCCGGTCCGAGGCCGGGAAGAACTGTTGTTCGACGAAGCGCATGCTCCAGATCGACAGACCGAACAGCGCCACCGTGATTGCGATGGTCAGCCATTTGGCCCGCATCGCGGCGCGCAGCACCACATGGAAACCGCGCCGCAGCCGGCCGGCCTTGACGTCGTGATGTTTCCATTTCGCCGGCAGGAAGGTCGCCCCCAGCAGGGGCGCGAACAACACCGCGACGATCCAGGACAGGATCAGCGAAATGGCGATCACATAGAACAGAGAGATGGTGTATTCCCCCGCCTGGGAGGAGTTCAGCCCGATCGGGATGAAGCCTGCCACGGTCACCAGCGTGCCCGACAGCATCGGGAAGGCGATCGAGGTCCAGGCATAGGAAGCGGCCTTGGTCAGGCTTTCGCCCATCTCAAGCCGCGAGATCATCGTTTCGATGGAAATCATCGCATCATCGACCAGCAGCCCCAGCGCGATGATCAGCGCGCCCAACGAAATACGCTGCAGCGTCACCCCCATGATTTCCAGGATCACGAAGGTCATCGCCAGGACCAGCGGGATCGCCATGCTGACCACCAGCCCGGCGCGAAGCCCCAACGACACGAAGCTGACGGCCAGAACGATCACCACCGCCTCGACCAGGGCCCGCAGGAAGTGATCGACCGATTCCTCGACCACCTTGGGTTGATCGGCCACTTTGTGCAGCTCGATGCCCAGCGGCAGTTCCCCGGCGATCTTTTCCATCATCCCGTCCAGCTCCTCGCCGAATTGCAGGATGTTGGCGCCCTGGCGCATGCCCACGATCAGCGCCACCGCATCCTGTCCGTTATAACGGAACAGGGTACTGGGCGGATCGGCATAGCCGGCGGTGACAGTCGCCACGTCCGACAGGGTGAAGAAAGTGTCGCCGACCCTGAGCGGCGCATTGGCCAGTTCCTCGGCCGAGGCGAAGCGACCGCTGACGCGCACGGCGATTTGCTCGTCCTTGGTCTGGATCACGCCCGAGGGCACGATGGCGTTCTGTGCCGCCAGCGTATCGAGCACCGAGGCGCGATCGAGCCCCAGCGCCGCCAGCTTGCGGGTCGAGAACTCCACATGAACCTCGGGCGCCTGGGTGCCGACCAGTTCAACCTTGCCGGCATCTTTCAGGGTCAGGACGGCAGAGCGGATGTCTTCGACGCGGTCCTTGACCTCCTGCGGAGAAAATCCGTCATAGGTAAAGGCATAGATGCTGCCATAGACATCGCCAAACCCGTCGTTGAAGGCGAAGCCGGCGAATTCAGAGGGGAAGTCTCCGCGGATGTCGGCCATCATGTTGCGGATTTTCAGCCAGGTCTGGGTGACCGCTTGGCCCCTCACCTCGGGCTGCAGTTCGACATAGACCACGGCACTGCCCGGGAAGGTCTCGGACCGGGTGTATTTCAGGTTCGGTAGTTCCTGCAGCTTCTTCTCGATCCGGTCGGTGACCTGTTCGCGGGTCTCCTCGGCGGTGGCGCCGGGCAGGAAGGCGCTGACCACCATCACCTTGATGGTGAAGGACGGATCCTCCTCGCGGCCGAGGTTCATATAGGAAAACGCCCCCGCGATCAGCGAGACGATGATCATGAACCAGACCAGAGAGCGATGCTTCAGTGCCCAGTCGGAAAGGTTGAACCCCTTCATTCCTCAATCCTCTTTCCAAGGGTCTGGCCGGCCTGAACCGAGTGGATGCCACGCACCAGAATTTCATCTCCGGCGGTGAGGCCAGCTGTGACCACGACCCGCTCGCCGATTTCGGCTCCCAGGGTGACGGGCACCATCTCGGCGGTCCGGTGTGCACCGACCCGCCAGACCGTCGGGCCAGAGGGGCCGGTGAACAGCGCGCTTTTCGAGACGGTGAGCAAAGGGGTGGCAGGCACGTCGAGCGCGGCGGTGACCAGCGATCCCAGACGCAGGCTCGGGGCGTTGCCTTCAAGGGTGATGCGCAGCCGGTGGCTGCGGGTCGAGCTGTCGGCGACCGGTTCGATCAGCCGTAGCTTGCCCGGGACCGCAGGGCCGTTCGGGCTGCGCGGGCGGATCGAGAAGCGGGCGTCGGGTTGCAGGATCGCAAGCACCTCGGTCGGCACGTCGATCACCGCCTCGCGGCCGGCTTCGGTGGCCAGCGTCAGGACCGGGGTCCCCTGCGATACGGTGGTGCCGGGGTCGGCTTCGACCTTGATCACAACCCCGTCGGCTGGTGCGCGCAGGGTGCCATAGCGTTCGGCGTCCTCGGCACTGGTCAGATCGGCCTCGGCGGCGCGCACACTGGCGGTGGTGGCCTGGTGCTGGGCGGTCGCAGCCTCGAGCTGGGCCGCCGAGGCGACACCTCGGCGGTTCAGCTCCTCGACCCGCGTCAGGCTCTGGGCGGCAAGCTCGGCCTCGGCCTGGGCTGCCTTCAGTGCCGCACGGGCGGTGGTCACGTCTTCGGCCAGAGTAATCTGATCGAGTGTCGCGAGTACCTCGGCGGTCTTGACGGTATCGCCCAGCTCGGTCGGGCGGGTGGCGATCCGGCCCGAGGTCTGGAACGCCAGGGTGGTTTCCACCGTGGCCTTGATCACGCCGGGGAAACTGCGCAGCCGGGTCGCTTCGCTGGTGACGATCTCGGTTACTACCGGGCGCGGGGTCGGGGCTTCTGTCTCGGCATGGGCGGGCAGAGCCATCGCCAATGCCAGGACGAGCGCCGTAGAGGCAAGCAATCTGCGGGTCATTCGGCATCTCCCTGTGACAGCGGGCGGACGATGCGCCCGGGGAAAAGCAGGTTCGACCCGGTGGTGGCGACGATGGTGCCCTCGGGCAGCTCCTGCTCCAGCTCGATGGTGGAGGAGGTATAGCTGAGGATGGTCACCGGTGTCAGGCTGACGGCATGGCTGTCCGGATCGACCACCCAGACTGCCGGTTCGGTGCCCTGCACCGCAAGCGCTGACCAAGGCAGGCTGATCGACATCGTGTCAAAGGTTTGGAAGGTGGAGGAGACCGCCGCCCCGAGGCCGGGTTGTTCGGCCTCGCCGTCCAGCTTGGCTTTCAGTTCGACCGTGCCGCTGTTCTCGTCGGCGAGCGGCGATAGTTCGGAAACCGTCGCGTCGAACAGCCGTTCCGGCCCGTCCAGCGTCCGTACCAGCAACCTCTGGCCGAGAAACGCATTGGCTTCCGGCAGGTCGGGAATGTGAAAGACCGCCTCGCGCAGCCCGTCGCGGGCCAGTGTCAGAACCGCCTGCGCGGCGCTGACGACCTGGCCCGGTTCGACCGACCGCTCGGTGACGATGCCCGAGGCCGGGGCATAGATCACCGTGTCGCTGACCGCCTGGCGGGCCTTGGACACAACCGCCTCGGCCTGATCGCGCGAGGAGAGCGCCGCCAGAAGCGTCTGTGTCGCCGCGTCCAGCCCGGCGCGGGTGCCGGCGCCACGGTCGGCCAGTTCCTTGGCCCGGTCATGGGCAAGCTGCGCCTGATTGAGCGAGGCCTCGGCCGCGGCAAGCTGGGCCTCGGCGGCGCGGGCGGCGGCCTGTGCCTGGGTCGGGTCGACGGTGGCCAGTATCTCGCCCTCGGCGACGTGATCGCCGACCTGCACGTTGACGGCGACCACCCGGCCGCCGCTGCGAAAGCTGACGGGGACGTTTTCGGTTGCCTCGATGGTGCCCGAGATTTCGAATTCGAACGCCAGTGGCGCGCTGCGGGCGATCGCGGTCTCAATGGTCAGGAGCTGCTCGGCGGGGGCGGACAGTGGTATCAGGGCGGTGAGCCCTGCGCCCAGCCAGAGCGCGAGCGGTGGCGCGGTTCTTCGGGTCATATGTCTCTTCCGCTGTTGGAGGGAGGGGCGTCCATCATTTTCAGGTATCTGTCGCGGGAATGGTTCAGGATCGGCAAAACTGGCGGCGGCGCGGTCATTGTGCATCTTCTCCCGAGTCGCCCTGTGGACGATAGCGCAGGCTGGACCTGCGCAGCAGACTGTTTTCGGGTAGCTCCATCGGCGCGACCTCCCGGTCGGCCAGACGCCAGGCTTCGGCGTCGGATAGGCCAAGACTGCGCAGCAGTGCTGCGACCACATGCCGGCCGTGCTCGGGGTCGACACTGCTTTCCGAGCTGCGGGCGATGTAGAAAAGCACCCCGCCAGAGATCAAATCCAGAGATACCTCTTGCGGCAGGTCGAAGAAACGACCCTGTTCGATCCCGTCCTGGATATGGCCTGGCAGATAGTCCAGCAGCAGCGACCGGGGCCCGACGCTGGCCATGCCCGCAGATCGGGTGAAGCGCGCGAACAGCGGAAAGGCCAGCGCGGTTTCGATAAAGAGCCGGACCCCGAGCGCCAGCCGTTCGGCCGGATCGTCCAGGCCAGACACCCGGTTGAGCACCAGGGTCAGCAACTCCCGTCCGAGTTCCTCATTGGCGGCGACCATCAGGTCGCGGTTCGATTTGAAATATTTGTAGAAGGTACCGCGCGACACGCCGGCGGTCGAGATCACATCGTCAATCACCGAGGCATCGACCCCCTTTTCGGCAAAGACCAGCATGGCGCTTTCCAGCAGCCTGCGGTGCATGGCTTCGCGTCGCCGGGCGGCGGTGCGGCTGCGATGGTCTTCTGTCGGGGGGGCGTTGTGTATGTCTGAAGGAAGGGCAGTCATGTCGGCGTCGTTCTTGTGTTTCAGCGCGACGAATGCGTCATGATGACAATACTGTCAACTTTAATTGCCCCGGAACCTGGCGCATCTTGCCGGTCTGCCGCTTCCTTGGGCCGTTCCGGTTGTGCCAAAGGCGGGCGGCAGGGCCTGGTCGGGGACGAAATAGGGCCGGAAACAGCGGCGCAAGCAGGGCAGGACGAGGCGAATACTCGGGGATTTTTCGTTTTTTCACTTTCGCTTAAAGTTCATGCGCAAGAGTGGCAGAGATGGATCGACTTGCCCGCAGAGGGCGCGTTAATCTGATAGGTATGGGGATGATCCAGATGCGGTTCATACCTATGTGTGGTGGCAGGTGACGGCGGGTCATGGCAGGTTCCGGTTGTGTTTTGCTTGGTCTTTCCGTCCGATTGCGGCAGGGGAGGATCTGCGGGGCGAGTGCGCTGCGGGCCCTCGGGGTGATACGCGTCAGCTGGTGCCGACACAGTGCAGACACGGGGCCGGCGCAGCGGCGGAAGGCCGCATATACCGTTCGTCCGTCCCGGCTCATGATCGCCGCGCGATCGCATGAAGGATAACCTATATGGCTCGACAGATTTTCACTCGCATTCTTGGCAGTGCTCTTTTGGGGGGCGCACTGGTTCTTCAGGCGGCGCCGCTCCATGCGGAAACGAATTTCGAAAAGCTGTTGCATCGGTTCGGCGGCAGCGATCGCTATGAGAATATCGCCAGTTCGAACGGGCGGCTGGAGGCGCAGAGCGTGGATGTCGCCACCAAATATGCGGGCCGGCTGACCGAGGTGGTGGCCCATGAGGGGGATATCGTCGAGGCTGGCGCGGTGGTGGCGCGGATCGACGATCGCGATACGCAGGCCCAGCTCAATGCCGCGAAGGCGGCGGTGCTACGCGCCAAGGCCTCGAAGCAGATCGCCGAGGCGGCGGTCATGCAGGCCGAAAGTGCGCTGTCGGTGGCGCAGACGAACTTCAAGCGGGTCAAGCAGCTGAATGCCGATGGTCATGCGGCCGACAGCGTTCTGGACGATGCCACCAACACGTTGAAAGCGGCAGAGGCCTCGCTCGCCTCGGCCAAGGCGCAGATTTCTGATGCCGATGCCATGATCGCCGCCAGCGAGGCGGATGTGGAGCGGCTGAACATCTCGCTCGACGATCTGACGATTCGGGCGCCGCTGAAGGGGCGGGTGCTCTACCGTCTGCACGAACCAGGTGAGGTGGTGGCCGCCGGTACCCCGGTCTTTACCATGCTGGACCTGACGCAGGTCTATATGAATATCTATCTGCCGGCGCCGGTGGTCGGGCCGTTGGTACTGAATGACGAGGCGCGGATCATTCTCGATCCGGTGTCCAATTATGTGATCCCGGCCCGCGTCACCTTTATTGCGCCACAGTCGCAATTCACCCCCAAGGCGGTCGAGACGCAGGAAGAGCGTGAAGAGCTGGTGTTCCGGGTCAAGCTGACCATCCCGCGCGAGCTGTTGGAGAAATTCGAGGATCAGGTGAAGGTCGGTGTCCGGGGGCTGGGCTTTGTCCGAACCGCCCCTGACGCACAATGGCCCGCCGATCTTCAGGTCAAGCTGCCCGAATAAGGCCTGAGGGATGCGTGCTGACACCCCCCGTGCCGGAGCTGCGGGCTCCTGGATCGCCGAATTGTCGGGCGTCACCCATCGTTATGGCGGGGTTCATGCGCTCAGCGATGTGACGCTGAATGTCCCTGCCGGATGCATGGCGGGGCTGATCGGGCCGGACGGGGTGGGCAAATCCACCCTGCTGGCGCTGATCGCCGGGGTGCGCCGGTTGCAGTCGGGACACATTCAGGTGTTGGGTCAGGATATCGCGAAATCTGCGGCCCGACGTGATAACGCCCCCCGCGTCGCCTATATGCCGCAGGGATTGGGTCGGAACCTGTCACCCACGCTCTCGGTGCGCGAGAACCTCGATTTCTTCGGGCGGCTCTTCGGTCAGAAGGCGCAGGAGCGTAGGGCCAGGATCGAGATGTTGCTGCAGGCCACCGGCCTTGCACCCTTTCCGGATCGACCTGCCGGCAAGCTGTCGGGCGGTATGAAGCAGAAGCTCAGTCTGTGTTCCGCGTTGATCCACGATCCTGATCTGCTGATCCTGGACGAGCCCACCACAGGTGTTGATCCGCTATCGCGCCGTCAGTTCTGGGAGCTGATCGACACCCTGCGCGAACGCATGCCGAACATGAGCGTGATCGTTGCCACCGCTTATATGGAAGAGGCCGAGCGATTCGATTGGCTGGCGGCGATGAACGACGGCAAGGTGATCGCCTCGGGCAGCCCCGAGGCGTTGCGCAGCCAGACCGGGGCCGAGACACTGGAACAGGCTTTCGTGAGCCTTCTGCCGGAGGAGGACCGGGGCGAGGATCAGGGCCCTGTGGTCTTGCCGCCGCGCCCCGCGGATGGTGATGGCCCGCCGGCGATCGAGGCGCTGAACCTGACCAAGAAATTCGGTGATTTCACCGCCGTCGACGATGTCAGCTTTACCATTCCGGAAGGCGAAATCTTCGGCTTTCTGGGGTCGAACGGCTGCGGCAAGTCGACGACGATGAAGATGATGACCGGCCTGCTTGATCCGACCGAGGGCGAGACGCGGCTGTTTGGGGAAACGCTGCGCGCCTCGGACATGAAAAGCCGGCTGCGCATCGGGTATATGTCGCAGAACTTTTCGCTCTATACCGAATTGACGGTGCGGCAGAACCTTGAGCTGCACGCCGAGCTTTACGAGATCGCTCCGGACCAGCGCGCCCCGCGCGTGGCCGAGGTGCTGGCTGAGTTCGAACTGGATGAGATCGCGGCGAGCATGCCCGAAAGCCTGCCGCTGGGGATCCGGCAGCGGCTGCAATTGGCGGTGGCGACCATTCACGAGCCGCGCATCCTGATTCTGGACGAGCCCACCTCGGGCGTGGATCCGGTGGCACGGGATGCATTTTGGCGGACCCTGATCAAACTGTCGCGCGATCGTGGCGTGACGATCTTCATTTCGACCCACTTCATGAACGAGGCCGAGCGCTGCGACCGGATTTCATTGATGCATGCAGGGCGGGTGCTTGAGGTCGGGGCACCGGCCGAAATCGTCGAGCGGCGTGGTGCGGCGACGCTGGAGGAGGCGTTTATCGACTGTCTCCAGGCCGAACAGCCCGAAGATGAGGCCAGCGCGCCAGTCGATCTGACAGACTACGGCGCGGATCGAAGCGGGCAGGGGGCGCTGGCGCGTTCCTTCACCCGGCTCTGGGCCTATAGCTGGCGCGAGACGCTGGAATTCCTGCGCGATCCAATCCGCCTGTTTTTCGCGCTGGTCGGGCCGCTGATCCTGATGCTGACGATGGGCTACGGGATTTCCTTCGATGTGGACGAATTGAGTTTCGCAACCTTCGATCAGGACCGCACGCCGGAAAGCCGGCTGCTGGCGGAACAGTTCACCTCGATCAAGCAATTCACCGAAAAGCCCGAGATCATGGCGCCCGCCGATCTCGACCGGCGGATGGGCACGGGCGAGGTGGCTATCGTCCTGGATATTCCGGATGGTTTCGGTCGCAAGCTGCGTCAGGGGCAAGAGCCCGAGGTGCTGCTCTGGGTCGATGGCGCCATGCCGTTCCGGGCGCAGACCGCGCGCAGCTATGCCCTGGGCCTGCTCAACCAGTTCTCCGATGAGATCAGGCGCGAAACCGGTGTGCAGGGCAGTTCGGTCAATTTCGAGACGCGTTATCTGTTCAACCAGGCATTCAAAAGCGCCAATGCCATGGTGCCGTCGATGATGATGCTGATCCTGATGCTGATCCCCGCCATCATGTCGGCGATCAGCGTGGTGCGCGAGAAAGAGACCGGCACGATCGCCAATTTCCAGTCCACCCCGGTGACGCGGGTCGAGTTCCTGCTGGGCAAGCAACTGCCCTATGTGATCATCGCCTGGACCAGCTTCTGGATGTTGGGGGCGATGGGACGGTGGGTTTTCGGGGTGCCGTTCACCGGCAGCCTGCCGGTGCTGGCGGGGATTTCGCTGCTCTATGTCTGTGCCACGACCGGTTTCGGGCAACTCGTGTCCTCTTTCACCCGGACGCAGGTCTCGGCGGTGTTCGCCACTGCGGTTCTGGCGATCATCCCGACGGTGAACTTCTCCGGGCTGATCGTGCCGGTGTCGTCGCTGCAACCGGTGGGGCGGATGGTCGGGCTGAGCTTTCCGGGCGCCTGGTATCAGCCGGCCAGTGTGGGCACCTTCGTCAAGGGGTTCGGTGGGGCGGAACTGATGATCAATGCGCTGGTGATCGCGGGGTTCGCTCTGCTGTATCTGGTGCTGTCGGTTCTGGCGATGCGCAAGCAGGAGGCCTAGGCAATGATGCAGTCCCTTTTCAACACCCTGCGTCTGACGGTGAAGGAGCTGCGGGCGATCCGTGGCGACAAGGTGATGCTGGTGCTGATCCTCTATGTCTTCACCGTGGCGACATGGATGGTCTCGGATGCGGGCTCGACCGAGATCAGGGGCCTGTCTGTCGCCGTGGTGGACGAGGACCACAGCCTGCTGTCGTTTCGCCTGACCGAGGCGATCCGCGGGCCGCTCTTTTCCGATCCCCACGTGCTCAGCCCCAAGGCCGCGGCCGAGGCGCAGACCAATGGCGAATATGTGCTGGTGGTGTCGATCCCGCCGAAGTTCGAACAGGACCTGCGCTCGGGCAAGGACGCATCGCTGATGGTGCTGATCGACGCCACCGCCGTGGCGCAGGCCGGCAACGGCGCGGCCTACATGCAGCAGCTTCTGGGGGATGAGGTCACCAAGTATTTCCAGCCGAACGACAGTGGCGCGGCGCTGGTCGATGTGGTGATGCGCAATCGCTTCAACCCGAACCTGACGTCGAAATGGTTCACGTCGGTGATGCAGTTGATGAATTCGGTGACCATCCTGACGCTGATTCTGGCGGGGTCGTCGCTGATCCGCGAACGCGAACACGGCACCATCGAACATGTGCTGGTGATGCCGGTGCGCCCGCATGAGATCGTGTTTTCCAAGATCCTCGCTTCGGGCATCGTGATCCTGGCCTCTTCGGTGGCGAGTCTGTTGCTGGTGGTGCAATGGGCGATGGGGGTTCCGGTGGCGGGGTCCTTGCTGCTCTATGTCTGTGGCGCGGCGATCTATGTGATCTCGGTCGGCAGTCTGGGGCTCCTGCTGGCGAGCTTTACCCAGAACATGGGCCAGTTCGGCCTGCTGGTGATCCCGGTGATCATCGTGATGTTCCTGCTGTCGGGGGGGATTACCCCGATGGAATCCATGCCGGCCTGGCTTCGGTTGGTGATGAAGGTTGTCAGCCCCTCGCCGCATTACGTGGAATTCGCGCAATCGGTGCTCTATCGCGGCAGCGGCCTGTCCCTGGTGGCCGGCAACATGGGGGCGATGGCGGCAATGGGCGCCGTGTTCCTGGCGGTGGTGATCGCCAGGTTCCGCAAGGTGCTGGCGAATTAACCCTAGGGGGTCCTTGTCGATCATCGGGCCGAGGGAAGAGGTAAGGGGCGCCGAGCCGGGGGTTGGGGACCGCCTCACATCCCGCCGCGCCTGGTGGCATTCAACGGTCCATCTCGACCAGAAAGGGCAGGCACATGACGGAGTTGACCACGGGAAGCTGCCTGTGCGGCACGGTCGCGTTTCAGGTTGCGGGGGATTTCGACAGGTTCTTTCTGTGCCACTGTTCGCGGTGCCGCAAGGTCACCGGATCGGCCCATGCGGCCAATTTGTTTTCGGTGACGGCGACGCTCACCTGGCTGGCGGGAGAGGACCGGA
Organism: Pseudodonghicola xiamenensis DSM 18339; assembly: GCF_000429365.1. Classification (GTDB taxonomy): domain Bacteria; phylum Pseudomonadota; class Alphaproteobacteria; order Rhodobacterales; family Rhodobacteraceae; genus Pseudodonghicola; species Pseudodonghicola xiamenensis. The sequence goes on from NZ_AUBS01000013.1 coordinate 89,001, forward strand.
TCAAGACCTTCAAAGTGCCCGGCACACGGTTTGAAAAGAGCTTTTGCATGGACTGCGGCTCTGCCTTGCCGGTGGTACGGGAAAACGGCATCGGTATGATGGTGCCGGCCGGATCGCTGGACAGCAGCCTCAGCATCCGGCCGAATGCACATATCTTCTGCGCTAGCCGTGCGGATTGGGACGACCATCTGGACCTGGTGCAACAGGTCGACGGCCTCCCCATCTAGGTTTTCGGGGCAGACGCGGGACGTCACCCCTCCAGCACGCCCATCTGCCGCACTGCCAGATCGCGCAGGATTTCCTCAGACCCGCCGCCGATTGCCATCACCTTGATCTCGCGCCAGACCCGTTCCACCGGGTTGCCGCGCAGATAGGCGGCGCCGCCGAAGATTTGCATCGCCTCAGAGGCCACGAATTCCAGCGCCTTGGTGGCCTGCACCTTGGCCTTGCAGATCTCGGCCACCGGCATGTCGCCCTGAGCCATGGTCCAGCAGATGCGTTCCAGATAGGCCTCGGTCAGGTCGATCCGGGCAGAGATTTCGGCGAATTTATGGGCGATCACCTGATGGTCGATCAGCCGCTTGCCGAAGGTGCGCCGCTCCCGCGCCCAGTCGAGCGCGGAGGTGAAGCAAAGCCGCATCATGCCGAGACAGCCGGCGGTCATCCCCAGCCGTTCATAGTTGAAATTGCCCATGATGGCGAGGAAACCCTTGTTTTCCGGGCCGATCAGCGCCTCGGCCGGCAATTCGCAATCGTCGAAATAAAGCGTCGCCTGATCCGAACAATGCCAGCCCATCTTGTCGCCGATCGAGGTGCGGGTGAAGCCGGGGGCCTCCGCGGGCACCAGAAACAGCGATATGCCGGCAAGCCCGGGCCCGCCGGTGCGGGCGCCGACGACGAACCAGTCGGCCTCCACCCCGCCGGTGATGAAGGTCTTGCAGCCGTTCAGCACCCAGCCATTGCCGCGCCGCTCCGCCCGGGTCTGCAGGTTGGCCACGTCCGACCCGCCGCCCGGTTCGGTGATCGCCAGCGCCGAGCCGATGCGGCCGGCGATGATCTCGGGCAGAACCTCGCGCTTGAAGGCCTCGGGGGCGAAGCGCACCATCGGCCCGACCGATATCACCCGTCCGCCCACCGCTGCCGCGAAGCCCGAGGCGCCGCAGCCCGAGGAGATTTCACCATAGTCGCAGCGCAGGAAAGGATCGTCGAAGCCGAGCCCGCCGTATTCCTCCGGCACGCCGAAGCCGAAGACGCCTAGCGCCCCCAGTTTCTCGTGGATGTCGTGGGGCACATGGCGCTCGGCCTCCCAGGTCTCGACATTGGGGCGGACCTCGGCGGCGAAGAACCGCTCCAGATTGGCGCGGAATTCGGCGCGCTCCGGTGTCATGAAAGGGGATTTCAGGGTCACGGCGCGATCTCCTCCATCTCGCGGGGTGAAGTCATTTGTCCGAGGGCAGGGGGTGCAGCTCGGCCTCCATCATCCGGGCGAAGCGGTCGACCATCCGTGCCAGATAGGCGGGATCGCTGGTGAATTGCGCGTGCAGGATCAGACCGCGCAGGAAGTTGCGGGTGATCGACCACAGAAGTTCGGCGTCCTCGGCATCCTCGCCGGTGTAGTTGCGGGTGATCGAGGCGCGGCTTTGCCGGTCCCAGTCGTGCAGCTGACCCTCCAGCAGGGCGTGTAGGGTGCGATCGCTGCGGCAGGCCACCAGGATTTCCACCATCGCCCGCCCGCCGGAGGAGTTCACCACCCGGTCCCAGGCCTTCAGGATCAGATCGCGCACCGGCAGCGGCGCGGCCCGGGTCCGGTGATGCTCCACCGGTTCCAGCGCATTGGCCAGAAGCTCCATCGCGGTGGCGACGACCAGCGCTTCCTTGCCGGGGAAATGGTGGGTGATGGCCCCCCGCGACAGGCCGGCCTTTTCCTGCACCCGGGCAAAGCTGGTCTCGGCATAGCCATAGCGGTCAAGGCAGGCGATCATCGCCTTGCAGATGCGCTTGCGTGTCGCTTCTGATCGTTGGTCCTGCCGGTTGGGGCTATCTTTCTGCTGGGCCGGCATCGGTGGTTTTCCTCGCGCAAATCCCCGGTTGACCGGGGCGTTGGGACTCACTTACAAGCAGAACGTTCGGTCTGTAAAGTCCGGATTGGGAGGAGAGGCCGCGGGACGGCCACCACGGGGAGGAGAGACTGATGGAGGATGTCCTGCGGATCGGCGGGGCCTGCGGTTTTTGGGGAGAGAGCCCGCAGGCCACTGCGCAACTGCTGGCGGTGCCAGGGCTCGATGCGCTGGTTTATGACTATCTGGCCGAAATCACCATGTCGATCCTGGCGCGCGCCCGGCAGAAGGACGCGACCCTTGGCTATGCCACCGATTTCGTGACCCAGGCGATGGTGCCCAATCTGGCGCGGATCGCCGAGACCGGGGTGAAGATCCTGTCGAACGCCGGCGGCGTGAACCCGATGGCCTGCGCCGACGCGCTCAGGGCCGAGATCGCCAGGGCCGGGTTGGCGCTGAAGGTCGCGGTGGTCGAGGGCGACGATCTGCTGCCGCGCATCGGCGATTATGCCGGCTGTCCCGAGATGTTCAGCGGCGCGCCGATGCCGGCGGCGGACCGGATCGTTTCGGCCAATGCCTATCTGGGCGCGGCCCCGGTGGCGGCGGCGCTGCGGGCGGGGGCGGATATCGTCATCACCGGGCGCTGCGCCGACAGCGCGCTGACCTTGGCGGCGGCGATGGCCGGTTTCGGTTGGCAGGCGGAGGAGGTAGACCTGCTGGCGGCCGGATCGCTGGCCGGTCATCTGATCGAATGCGGTCCGCAGGCGAGCGGCGGCAATTTCACCGACTGGCGGCAGGCCGGCGATATCGCCCGGATCGGCTATCCGGTGGTGGAGATGACGCGCGACGGCAGTTTCACCCTGACCAAGCCCGCGGGCACCTCCGGCCTCGTCACCCGCGCCACGGTGGGGGAGCAGATGCTGTATGAAATTGGCGATCCGCGCGCCTATCTGCTGCCCGATGTCATCTGCGATTTCTCTGGGGTGGAGCTGGCGCAGGTCGGGCCGGACCGGGTGCGCGTCACTGGCGCCAAGGGACGGGCGCCCAGTGGGCGGCTCAAGGTCTCGGTCACCTGGCAGGACGGTTGGCGCGGCGGGCATGTGTTGTTCTTCAACGGTATGGAGGCCGAGGCAAAGGCGCGCGCCTATGCCGGTGCGGTGCTGGAGCGGGTCGGCGGGATGCTGGGCAAGATGGGCGCCCCCGGCTTCCGTGAGACGCTGGTCGAGACCTTCGGTGGCCGGCCGGGCGAGGGGGCCTATCAGGAGATCACCCTGAAGCTCGCCGTGCGCCATGACGATCCGCGCGCGGTGGGCCTGTTCCTGCGCGAGGCGGTGGGGATGGGATTGGCGACACCGCCGGGGTTGCATTTCTTCACCGGGGCGGGGCGGCCGAAACCCTCGCCGGTGGTGGCGCTGTTCTCCTTCCTCTCCGATGCGGCGGATCTGGATATTCACGTGACGCTGGAGGGGGCGCCGGTGCCCTTCGCCCCGGCGCATCCTCCGGTTATCCCCGATGTCTTGCCGGCGATGCCCGAGCCTGCGGCGCCCGATCCGATGGATCAGCAGATGACTACGCGACCGTTGCTTGAGCTGGCTTGGGCGCGGTCGGGCGACAAGGGCGATGCCTCCAACATCGGGGTGATCGCCCGCCACCCGGCCTATCTGCCCTGGATCTGGGCGGGACTGACGCCCGAAGCGGTGGCCGAGGTCTTTGCGGCGGAAAACCGGGGGCGGATCGACCGGTTCTTTCTGCCCGGCATCGGAGCGATGAACATCCTGATGCACAACGCGCTTGGCGGCGGTGGCATCGCCAGCCTACGCAACGATGCGCAGGGCAAGGGGTTCGCGCAAAAGCTGCTGGCGACGCCGGTGCGCCTGCCGGCCGGGCTGATCGCCAATGATGTGGCCTGAAGGGGAGGGACGATGGAGCTACCTGCAACCGACACGCTGGATCTGGAGCTGGCCAATGGCTGGTTGACCGTCTGGTTCAATGACCCCTCCCGCCGAAACCCGCTGACCGCCGCCCGCACGGCGGAGCTGTTGGCGCTGGCCGGGCATCTGGCCCGCCGGCGCGACATCCGCGGCGTGGTCTTTCGCGGCCGCGGCGGTATCTTTTCCGCCGGCGGCGATCTCAAGGCCTTTCAAGCCGCCTTTCAGGGCCAGGCCGACCGCGAGGCGGTGCGCCGCGCCAGTCTTGAGGGCGGTGCCATGTTCAACGCCCTGGCGCGGTTGCCGCAATTCACCGTGATGGTGATCGAGGGCGCCGCCATGGCCGGCGGGCTGGGGCTGGCCGCCACCGGCGATCTGGTGATCGCCGATCGTGGCGCGCGATTCTCCCTGTCGGAAACCCGGATCGGCCTGACCCCGGCACAGATCGCGCCGCATCTGGTGGCGCGGCTCGGCATGGTGGTGGCGCGGCGCCTGATGCTGACCGGCACGATGATGGATGCGCCCCGGGCGCAGGTGCTGGGGTTGGTCGATGAGGTGGTCGAGGGCGAGGCGGGGATTGCGGCGGCGCTGGTCCGCGCCCGTGCTGATCTGGCTGCCGCTGCCCCCGGTGCGGTCGCCGCGATCAAGGCGCAGCTGGCGCTTTTGCCGGGACAGACGCCGGAGGACCGTGCGATCTTCGCCGCCGACAGCTTCGCGGATCGCATGCTCTCGGCGGAGGGGCACGAGGGGATCGCCGCGTTTTTCGAGAAGAGAAAGCCCGCCTGGGCTGAGGGAGAGGAAAGTTAGATGCAGCAGGTTCAGGATTTTCTGGCCGAGAGCGAGGCCTTGGCCGCGGTCTTGCAGGATGTGGCGGAGGCCGATTGGACCCGCCCGACCCAGTTCAAGGGCTGGACGGTGAACGATGTGATCGTGCACCTGCTGTTCTGGAACCGGGCGGCGGATCTGTCGCTGACCGATCCCGATGGCTTCACCGCGCTGATCGGGGCCGCCTTTCCCCGGATGATGGCCGAGGGAATGCGCGCGGTGGAAAACGCCGCGATCCCAGAACGGGGGTGGGCGCTTTACGACCTCTGGTGCGAGCAGTTCCGAGACATGGCGGTGCGTTGGGCCGATGTCGATCCCAAGCTGCGGTTGAAATGGGCGGGGCCGGACATGTCGGCGCGCTCCTCGATCACCGCGCGGCAGATGGAGACCTGGGCGCATGGGCAGGAGATTTTCGATCTGCTGGGGGTGGAGCGGCAGGACCAGGACCGGATCGGCAATATCGTGATCCTCGGGGTTAATACCTTCGGCTGGTCGCATCAGGTGCAGGGGCTCGACATCCCGGAGCGGTTGCCGCGGTTGCGGCTGGTGGCGCCCTCCGGGACGGTCTGGGAGTTCGGCGATGCCGATATGCCCGACCTGATCGAAGGCCCGGCGGTGGATTTCGCCCGGGTGGTCACCCAGACCCGCAATATCGCCGACACCGCGCTGGCGGTGTCGGGGCCGGTTGCCGATCTCTGGATGCGGACTGCCCAGTGTTTCGCCGGCGGCAAGGAGGCTCCGCCGCCGCCCGGCACGCGCTTTGCCGTGGTGTGATCTGCTGATGATCTTGCCAGCAGCTTGCTCTGCGCCCTAGGATCGCCTCCGGAGGAGCAGGGAGGAGCTTTCCATGATCGAATTTGAACGCCCGTCGGAGGCGGGCCAAACCCGTATGTCCGTCGTCGAGATGGTGCGCGCCGCGGCACGCGACAAGGCGCGGCAGGAGGCGGTGGTCTGCGGCGACACGCGGCTGAGCTGGGGCCAGTTCGACGCGCGGGTGAACCGTGTCGCCAACGCGCTCTTGGCCCTCGGCCTGCAGAAGGGGGAGCCGGTGGCGGTGCTGTCGCCCAATTCCGCGGAATTCGCCGAGGTCTTCATGGGGGTGCTGCGGGCCGGGGGCTGCGTGACGCCGCTTTCCACCATGGCCTCGCCCGTGGCGCTGGAAGGGATGCTGGCCGATTGCGGCGCCCGGTTCCTGTTCCTAGCCCATGCCTATCGCGACCTGGCGGCGCAGGCGGTGGCAGCGCTGCCGCTGAAGGTGATCGCGCTGGATTTCGCGGCCCCCGGCTGCGTCAGCTATGGCACCCTGCTGGACGGTTCGGGGACCGAGGATCCGATGGTGCCGATCGAGATGGGTGATCGGTTCAACCTGATCTATTCCTCGGGTACCACCGGCACGCCAAAGGGCATCCTGCACGACCACGGGCTGCGCGCGGCGCAGATGGATCGGATCGGGGTCAGCGGCTATGATCAGGACGCCCGCACATTGCTGTCGACGCCGCTTTATTCCAACACCACCATCGTCGCTTTCCTGCCGACGCTGGCCGGCGGCTCCACCGTGCATCTGATGGGCAAGTTCGACGCGCGCCGCTGGCTTGAGCTGGCCGAGGCCGAGCGGATCACCCACACCATGCTGGTGCCAGTGCAATACAAGCGCATCCTCGACATCCCGGACTTCGACGATTTCGATCTGGGCGATATGCGGGTGAAATGGTCGACCTCGGCACCGCTGCGCCATGACGTCAAGCTGGACGCGCTGACCCGCTTTCCCGGCACGTTGACTGAACTTTACGGGCTGACCGAAGGCGGTGGCATCACCATGTTGCCGGCGCATGATCACCCCGACAAGCTGCACACCGTGGGCCGCCCGGCACCGGGCAGCGATATCCGGCTGATCGACGATCAGGGCCGCGAGGTTGCCCCGGATGAGGTGGGCGAGATCGTCGGCCGCTCCCCCACCATGATGGTGGGCTATTTCGGGCGGGACGATCTGACCTCGGATTACCTGTGGCGCGACGGTCAGGGGCGGGTCTATTTCCGCTCGGGCGACATGGGCCGGTTCGACGAGGACGGCTTTCTGATCCTGTCCGACCGCAAGAAGGACATGATCATTTCCGGCGGGTTGAACATATTTGCCGACGATCTGGAACGGGTGCTGCTGGACGATCCGGGTGTGGTCGACGCGGCGGTGATCGGGGTGCCGTCGGAGCAATGGGGCGAAACGCCCCTGGGTCTGGTGGTGCTGCGCCCCGGCGCTCTGCGCGGCGCCGATGACATCCGCGCCCGCGCCAATGAGGTGCTGGGCAAGAGCCAGCGCCTTTCGGCCGTCGAAATCCGCGAGGACCTGCCGCGCAGCACCATCGGCAAGATCCTCAAGCGCGAACTGCGCGCGCCCTATTGGGAACGGCAACCGGCTTGAGGAGGGCGGAGCAATGGGAAGACTGACAGGCAAACGCGTCTGGATCACCGGTGGTGGCTCGGGCATCGGCGCCGGTGCGGCGATGGAGCTGGCCCGCGCCGGGGCCGAGGTGGTGGTTTCGGGCCGCCGGATGGGGCCGTTGCAGGCGGTGGTCGATCAGATCGCGGCCGGGGGAGGCCGCGCGCAGGCCCTTTCTGTCGACGTGAGCGATGTCTCGGCGGTGGCCGAGGCGGCCGAGCGGATCGGTGCGGTCGACCTGCTATTGGCGAACGCCGGTCTCAACGTACCCAAACGGGCACTTTTCGACCTGAGCGCCGCCGATTGGCAGAAGGTCGTCGATGTGAACCTGAACGGCGTCTATTACCCGGTGCACGCGGTGCTGCCGGGGATGCGGGCGCGGGGCGGCGGCCAGATCATCCTGATCTCAAGCTGGGCGGGGCGGTATAACGGCCGGCTGACCGGGGCGGCCTATGGCGCCACCAAACGGGCGGTGATCGCGCTGAACGAGACGATCAACGACGAGGGCGGGGGCCATGGCATCCGCTCCACCGTGATCATGCCGGGCGAGGTGGCGACCGATATTCTCGACACCCGGCCCAATCCGCCCTCGGTCGAGGTCCGGGCGCGGATGCTGCAGGTCGAGGATCTGGCGGCCACCGTCCGTTTCGTGGCCGAGATGCCGGCGCATGCCTGCGTCAATGAAATCCTGATCTCGCCCACCTGGAACCGCTTTTACCAGGGGTTTGATGAAATCTAGGGCTGGGTCGCTTCGGGATCGCTTCGGCGTCCTCCGGGTTTGCTCTGCGGCGTTGATCAATTAAGAAGGTCTTGTTCAATATTGGATGGAACCCTTCGGAGCCGGATGATGACTCTAGATGCGCCTGATCAGGACACGGGGGGCGGGCAGAAGCCGGCTCCCGATTACTCTGTTCCGCCGGTCGAGCGGGCGTTCCGGCTGCTCAGGCATATCGCGGCGGGGAATCATTGTCGCAACTCTAGCCAGACGGCGAAGGAGATCGGCATCAATCGAACCACGTTGATCCGGTTGCTGGCGACGCTGGAGGCCGAGCGGATGATCGAGGCGCTGCCTGACGCCGGCGGCTACAGGCTGGGCACCGGAGTGATCGCGCTGGCGACCCAGGCGCTGAACGAACGCGGTATTATTCCGACAGCGCGCCCGGTGCTGAAGTCGCTGGCCACCAAGCTGGGGCTGTCGGCGCATTTGGCGGTGCGCGAAGGGCGCGAGATCGTCTATCTGGCGCGCGAAACCCCGGTGTCGCATCTGGCCAGCTCAGTCCGCGAAGGATCGCGGCTGCCGGCCCATGCCACCACCATCGGGCGGATTCTTCTGGCCGAGCTGACCCCGGCAGAGCTGCGCGAGCTCTATCAGGGGCAGGCGCTGGAGGCCTATACCGACAAGACCCGCACCACGCTGGAAGAGCTGCAGCGCCAGCTCGAGACCGACCGCGCCCGCGGCATGACCTGGAGCGTGGCGAATTTCGAACATGATATCGGCTCGGCGGCGGTGGCAGTGCATGATTACCAGGGCCGTGCCATCGCCGCGATCAATGTCACCGGCCATGCCAGCGTCTTTGCCGAGGGCAGCCCCATCGTCGGTGAGATCGAAGCGGAGGTGAAGGCCGCCGCCCGGCAGATTTCCGAGGCGCTGGGGTATCGCGGCTGGTCCTCCGACCAGATGTAGGGGGCGCCGCCGCGCATCGCGGGCGGCGCCGAAACAGCCTCAGACCTCGATCGGCTGCATCACCTCGGGTTCGATCACATCCACCCCCGGCAGGGCAGCGACCAGCTTTTCGGCTGATTGCTCCAGCAGCGGGAAGGTGCGGTAATGCGCCGGGATCAGCGTCTTGAAGTCGAAATACCGCTTGGCGGCATAGGCGACCTTGTCCATGTCCATGGTGAAATAACCGCCGGCAGACAGGATGCCGATGTCGGGTTTATAATAATCCCCCATCCACTCCATATCTGCCATGATGTCGGTGTCGCCGCTGCAATAGAGCGTCTTGCCCTCGGCCTGGATCATGAAGCCTGCTTCGGAGCCACCAGCGCGCGGGCCGTCGGGGCCGGCGAGGGTCGAGGAATGTTCGGCATTGACCATCGACACCTTGGCGCCGGCCAGATCGACGGTGCCGCCCTTGTTGAAGCCGATGGTCTCGACCCCCTTGGCCTCTCCCCAATAGCTCATCAGATCGAACTGGCCGACAATCGGGATATTCAGCTTTTTCGACAGATCCAGTACATCGGCGGCATGGTCGAAATGCGCATGGGTCAGCAGGATGTGGGTGGCACCGGTGATGGCGGCCTCGTGTTGGTCCTCGGGCAGCATCGGGTTGCCGGTGAACCAGGGATCGAGCAGCAGCACCGCGTCGCCGGTCTCGATCCGGAAGGAGCCGTGGCCGAGCCAGATGATCTTCATGGGATGTCCTCCTGAATGTCTCTCAGTGATCAGAGTAGCGCACTGGCCCGCGATGACCAGCCGGGCCGGCTTCAGCCCAGGATAAAGAGCCAGAACCACACGGTGAGGATGGAGCTACCGGTGGCGATCAATACGGAAGAGGCGGCGACGCGCTTGGCTCGACCGTACATGTTGGCGAAGATATAGGCATTGAACCCCGGCGCCATCGAGGCGTTGAGCACGCCGGAGCGGAACAGATCCTGCGGCAGGCCGAAGCCCTTGCCGAACAGCCAGACAAAGGCGGGGTGCGCCATCAGCGACAGGGCGCAGACGAAAAGGATCGTCTTCATGTCGCCCTCGGGCTTGTATTGCACCAGCACGCCGCCAAGCGCGAAGAGCGCGCCGGGCAAGGCGGTGCGGGTGATCAGCGACAGCGCCTGTTCGGCGGCGCCGAACAGTTGCAGCCCGGTCAGGTTGACGATGAAACCGAGCGCGATTGCCAGGATCAGCACGTTGCGGAACATTGCCGTCAGGACCGCGCGCACCATGTGCCTGCCGCCACGCCCGCGGCTGCGCACCGCCTCCATCGCGGTGATGCCGACGCCATAGCAGAACGGCGAGTGGAAGGCGATGATGGCATAGTTGCCGGTGAGGTTTCCGGCTCCATAGGCGCGTTCTGTGATCGGCAGGCCGAGCAGGACCGAGTTCGAGAACAGGCAGCAAAAGCCGATGGCGACCGCGTCCTCCCAATCCCGGTTGAACAGGAACCGGGCGCCGAAGACCCCGAGGGTGAAACAGATCAATGCGCCGGAATAGAAGCTGGCCAGAAGGCGTGGATCGAAACTCGCCTTGAGGTCGAGATGCGAGATTGCGCTGAACAGCAGGCACGGCACCGCAAAGCCCTGGGTGAACCGCATGATGCCGTCGATGTGGTTTTGCTGGAAATAGCCCGCCCGGGTTGTGGCATAACCGGCGCCGATCACCAGAAAGACCGGAAGGATGACGTCGATCAGGCTTTGAAACATGGTCCCGGGGGCCTCTGAGTACTGTTGGGGGCCTGCGGCGAGATGAGCGGGCCAGAAAAGCCGATGGCAGCGTTATTCCAGGTCGCCGGTGATCACCATGCCGTCGAAGGCGGGCGTGATATGGTCGGGCGTTTCTGAGGCGAGCGTCGAGTAATCGAGGTCGATGTGCATATTGGTCAGCACTGCGCGCTTGGCGCCGACCTTCTCGATCCAGTCGAGCGACTGGCTCAGGTGCGAATGGGTCGGGTGCGGAGTGTAGCGCAACGTGTCGAGGATCCAACAGTCGAGATCCTGGAGTTCATCCCAGGCGTCGTCATAGATTTCGGCCACATCGGGCAGATAGGCGATATCGCCGATCCGGAAGCCAAGCGCGTCGATTGATCCGTGGTTGACCCGGAACGGGCGCAGCGGGATCGGGCCACCGGGGCCGTCGATCTGGAACGGACCGCTGATTGACCGCAGGTCGAGGATCGGCGGATAGGGAGAGTCTTCGGGTTGGACGAAGGCATAGCCGAAGCGGTTCAGCAGCGCGTTCTGGGTGTCGCCATCGGCCCAGACCGGCACCCGGGCCCGCATGTTGAAGACGATCATCCGCAAATCGTCGATACCATGGACGTGATCGGCATGGGAATGGGTGTAGACCACACCGTCGAGCCGGCCGGTATCGGTGCCCAGAAGCTGGTCGCGCATGTCGGGGCCGGTGTCGATCAGAACGCTGGTGGTGCCCTCGGGCCCGTCGCGTTCCACCAGGATCGAACAGCGCCGACGCCGGTTGCGCGGATTCAGCGGATCGCAGGCGCCCCAATGCCCGCCCAGTCGCGGCACACCGCCCGAAGAACCGCAGCCGAGGATGGTGATGCGCAGGTTGCTCATGCGCCCTCCTTGCGCCAGGCAGCGGCCTTGCTGAACAACCGGTCGAAATTCCGCTGTGTCTGCGCTGCGAAATCGGCGTAGTCGAGGCCGAAGACCTCGGCGCCGACGCGTGCGGTCAGGGCGGAGAAGGCCGGCTCGTTGCGTTTGCCGCGATGCGGCGGCGGGGCCAGATAAGGGCTGTCGGTCTCGACCAGGATGCGGTCGAGCGGGGCTGCGGCGAAGATCTCCCGCAGGTCCTTGCTTTTGGGGAAGGCGGCAATGCCGGACATCGAGAGATAGAAGCCCAGATCGAGCATCGCCTTGCCCAGCTCCGCCGAGGAGGAGAAGCAATGCATCACGCAGGAATAGGCGCCCTTGCGGTATTCCTCGGTCAGGATGCGGGTCATGTCGTCGTCGGCGGCGCGGGAATGGATGATCAGCGGCAGCCCGGTTTCGCGGGCGGCGGTGACATGGATACGCAGGCTTTGCTGCTGCACCTCTGCGCTATCGGCCGAATAGTGATAATCGAGCCCGGTTTCGCCGAGGCCCACGAATTTGGGATGCTGGGCCAGCGCGATCAGTTCATCGACCGTGGCCATTGGCTCTTCGGCGGCGCTCATCGGGTGGGTGCCGGCGGCGAAGAAGACCGGGTCGTGCGCCTCGGCGAGCGCTCGGACACGGGGTTCGTTCTTCAGCCGGGTGCAAATCGTCACCATGCGGGTGACGCCCGCCTCGGCGGCGCGGGCGATCAGGGCATCGACTTCGCCATCGAAATCGGGGAAGTCCAGGTGGCAATGGCTGTCGGTGATTTCCGGTTGGGCTTGGTCGGTCATCGTCTTCCGGTCGGTTGTCGCGCCGCGGGGCGGATCCCGGGGCGGCTGGTGCCGGAGCGGGAGCGGGCAGGGATCAGCCTGCGGCGGTCTTCTGCATCTTGAAAACCGTATCTAGGACAAGTGCGGCGGGGTCAAGGTTGACCGCCTTGCCATGGCGGCTGCGGGCGGTGATCTCGGCTGCCGTATCGGCCCAGGCGCGCGCGCAATGGGCATTGGGCGCCAGCCGGGTCAGGGTTTCGGCTTCGCCGCGGGCGGCTTCGGGTTGCGGCGGCTGGCCGGCGGCGCCGGTGCGGGCGAGGCGGGCCAGCGCAGTGTCGATCAGATCGAGCAGCAAATCGAAGCGGTCGCCGGCGCCGCGTTGCGCCGCGGTATCGGCCAGGGCCAGCGCGCGCGGCCGGTCGAGCCGGGGCAGGGTCGACAGGAGCGCGATCAGCTCACCATAAAGGTCGAGCCCGCCAAGAGCGGTGAGCCGCAGGGCGGCGCCCACCGATCCGGCGGCGAGCGCGGTCATGTGATCGGCATTGCCGGACAGCTCCACCCCGGCCTGTTCCAGTGCGGCGGCCATGTCCTGGGGCGATAGCGGCGACAGGCGCAGGGTGCGACAGCGCGACCGGATCGTCGGCAACAGACCCGAAGGACGGTGTGAGACCAACAGAAGCGTGGTGCGCGCCGGCGGCTCCTCCAGCATCTTCAGCAGGGCGTTGGCGGCGTTCACGTTCATATCGTCGGCGCAATCGACGATCACCACCCGGCGACCGCCGTCCGTGGCCGACAGGCCGAAAAAACGGTTCAGCACCCGCACGTCATCGACGACGATCTCGTCGCGCAGCCGGCCGGTCTTGTCGTTGACACTGCGGGTGATGGTGATCAGCCCGGGATCGGAGCCCGCCAGCAGCCGGTGCGCCACCGGATGCTCGGGGGAGATATCCAATGTTTCAGGCGGGGGCGGCGCCCCGAACAGCCCGTCTTCCTCGACTGGCGGCGTGGCGAGCAGGAAGCGCGCGATGCGCCAGGCCAGCGTCGCCTTGCCGACACCGCGCGGACCGGTCAGCAGCCAGGCGTGGTGGAGACGGCCAGAGGCATAGGCCTCGAGAAATGCCCGTTCGGCGGCCTGTTGGCCGAACAGATGCGGGGTTTCGCGCGGATGCGGCGCCCCGGGGACCTGATCTGCCACCGGTATGTCGTTCATGGCAGGGCGGGCTCCACCAGGGAGAGGACATCGGCGGCGACCGTCTCGATCGGGCGGGCCCCGTCGATCACCCGGAACCGGTGGGGAAATTCCGCTGCCAGCGCTAGGAATCCTTCTCGCATGCGGAGTTGCAGCTCGAGCCCGAAATCCTCGAAGCGTTCCTCATGGCCCTGGCGTCCCTTGGCGCGGGACAGGCCCAGGTCCGGGTCCATGTCAATCAGGATCGTCAGGTCGGGGTCGCGCCCGATCATCAGATCGTGGAGCTGGTCGACCAGCGCCCTGAGATCGCCGCGCGACAGACCCTGATACATCCGCGTGCTGTCGGCGAAACGGTCACAGACCACCACCTGGCCGGCGGTGAGGGCCGGATTGATCGTGCGCTCCAGATGGTCGCGGCGGGCGGCGGTGAACAGGAGGATCTCAGTCTCCGCCGACCAGCGGTCGGGGTCGCCTTCAAGAACCAGGCGCCGGATCTCCTCGGCGCCCGGCGATCCGCCGGGTTCCCGGGTCAGCACCACATCGCGGCCCTGCGCGCGCAGGGCTTCTGCCAAGAGCCGTGCCTGGGTCGATTTGCCGGACCCGTCGATCCCCTCGAAGGTGATGAAACGCCCCCGGGTTGTCACATCGTCCCCTCGGGGCCTTTGATCAGCTTGGTCAGAAGCACGCTGGCGGCGGTCTGCACCCGCACCATGAAGCCGCCGGTGGGCACATCGTTGGCCGCCACCAGCGGTCGGCGGATTTCGCCCATGCCTTCAGGGGTAAAGACCAGATCGGCCAGCTTCTGCCCCTTGGTGATCGGCGCGTGGATCGGGCCGGTATAGACCACCTCGGCCTGCACGTCGTCCGAGGACATCACCGGCAACAGCGCGGTGAGATCGCCCTCGGGCACCAATCCTACCGTCTGGTCGCGTCCCATCCAGACCTTGGCCTGGGCGACCGGGGCGCCCGCCTGGGCAAGGGTCTTTCTGGCAAATTGGCGAAAGGACCAGTTGACGATCGCCTCCGCCTCGTCGGCGCGGGCTTCCTTGGTGGAAAGCCCCGAAATCACGAAAATCACCCGCCTGTCGCCCTGCTTGGCCGACCCGACCAGGCCATAACCGGCCTCCTGGGTGTGGCCGGTCTTGAGCCCGTCGGCGCCGATGCCCAGATGCAGCAGCGGATTGCGGTTCTGCGTGTTCGACGGCGCGCGACCGTCGAAATCGAAATGGGTTTCCGAAAACAGCGGATAATATTCCGGGAAATCGCTGATGATATGCTGCGCCAGGATCGCCAGGTCATGCACAGACATCAGATGGCCGGCAGCGGGCCAGCCGTTGGAATTGGCGAAGGTCGAATGCTCCATCCCGAGCTGTCTGGCGCGCTGGGTCATGTAGCGGGCGAAACCGGCCTCGGTGCCGTCGGGGCTGAGGGCTTCGGCGATCACCGCGCAGGCGTCATTGCCGCTGAGCACGATGATCCCCTGCAACAGATCCTCGACCCGAACCCGGTCGGTGGTATCGAGGAACATGGTCGAGCCGCCATAGCTCATCGCGTGTTCCGATACCGGCAGGCGTTCGTTCAGCGTCAGTCGCCCGTCGCGCAGCGCCTCGAAGGCGATGTAGAGCGTCATCAGCTTGGACATGGAGGCGGGCGGGATCGCTTCGTCCGCATTCTTCGCCAGCAGCACGGTATTCGTGGTCTGGTCCAGAATATAGGCGGCTCGTGCCCGGGTGTCGAAAGCCGAGGCCGGCAGCGCCCAGAGCAGGGCGGAACAGGCCAACACGCTCAGCCGCAGGCTGCGGCGGAGGGGGCGGGTCATGGGGCGGGGATCAGTTCGAGACGGCATAGGCATCCGAGAATCCGATTTCCTTCACTTTCTTCAACAGGGCGCTGAGGTCGGATTTATTCCGCGCCGGTCCGACGACCACCCTCCAGAATTGTTTTCCGTTCAACTCCTGCTCCAGCACAGTGGGGAGCATGCCGGCGCTGCGCATCTGCCTGGCGGTCCGTTCGGCATTGGCCTTAACGCTGAAGATGCCGATCTGCACATAGGGTTTCGCAAGAGACGACTTCGGCGCGGCGGGTTTCGCGGACGCCGCTTTCGGCTTGGCCACGGGGGCGGTTTCGACCGTTGCCGGGACCGGTGGCTCTGGCTCAGGCAGCCCTGTCTCTTGCACTTTTGCAGCGGCCTCGGGGGCCGCAGCCGTGGGCTCTTCCGTCTCGGGCTCCAGGGTTTCGCGGCGAAGGGCGGTGACGTTAAGTTCCACCGGCGCGCCGGCCAGCATTCCCAGCGCTTCGGCCGCGTCGGACGAGGCCTGAATGCGCGGACCGGGAATGGCGCGTTCGCGGCGGAACAGGGCGCCGATGACGAATTTGCCGTTGGCCATGTTGCGGATGATCACCCGCTCGGGATCCTGAACGTCGGGATGGGCCACCCAGACCCCGCCGAGCGAGGGACGCCCGTCCCACAGGCCGGTTTCGGTGACCTGGAAGACCTCGGGCGCCTCGACGTCGCGGGCAACCAGCTTGGTGCGTGAACTCTGCACCGGTGCGGTTTCTGCGTCCTTTGCGCCGGGTTTGAGGAATTCGGGCATTTTCGGGCCCTCTTCGCAGGCGGCCAGCAGACTCATGGCGCCGAGAAGCACGATCAGCCGCGCCGGGCGCCCGACCGCATGAAACGGGTGCCGGAGACTACGATTCGCTCGATCCATATTCACTCACGTTCCTTGCCTGTCGGCGGCGGGTGCGGCCCGTCTGCCCTGTGCTCCTGCCGGTTGTCCCGGTCCTGCCGTCGCCCGGCTCTGCAATGGAATTGCGATCCACTTGGCCGGTTCGGGAGCCCCAAACCCCTGACCCGACGTCAGCGCCGCGCGACGATTGGCGCAATCATAACGCGGGGGCGGCGGTATGGAAAGCATGGCGGTTGGCGGTCGGCAGAAAATCCCCGGTTTTCCGCTTGCCTGGGACTTCGGCGCGTCCTACACCGGCCAAAGCCGGGGAGGTGGCAGAGTGGTCGAATGCGGCGGTCTTGAAAACCGTTGAGCGTGAGAGCGTTCCCAGGGTTCGAATCCCTGTCTCCCCGCCACTTGGCGCCGATTGCCATCCTCAAAGGGCAAATCGCCGCCGATCATCGTAGGCTGAAAGGACGGTCGTTCCCGTTCGGTGGTGCCAGTCCCCTTAGAGCAAAATAGACCTGCGCGGCCGATCCGGGGTGTCAGTTGTGCGGACAAAACCGCCCTTCGGCATTGCAGTGCGAAGGGCGGCTTTTGGTTTTCTTTCAGATCACGAGGAGCGGCGTGCCGATGGTGGCGCCGTTCTCGAGGGAAGACTGTGCGATACTGGAATCGGAAAGCGGGAATTGCGGCCCCTGTGGCGTCTGCGGACCGGATCGCAAGGCTTCGATTGCCTCTTTCGTCACCGCCTCGTATCGCGCCGGGTCCGCGAGATAGGCCATCACGCTGGGCGTGTGAAACCCCAGGCTCCGCTGAGGAGCTAAGTCTTCTGCTGATAGCGACTTAAGCTCTCCTCCTGCCTGACCGACACTTGCGAAGGTGCCGAACTTTGCGGTGGCTTCCAGCGACGCCCGAAACGTCGGTTCACCGATGCCATCTATCGTAAAATCGACACCGCGACCGTCTGTCCATTTGCGCACGTCTCTTGCAATATCCGCGTCGCGACCGATGATGACCTTGTCGGCCCCGCGCGCCATCGCGCGTTCGGCTTTCTCTTCGGTGCTGACAGTCGCAATGATACGCGCGCCGAGCCGCTTTGCCCAAGGCATGACAATGCTCGCTAGACCGCCAGCGCCGGCGTGTAGCAGGATCGTCGTTCCTGGTGTAACCGCATGGACTTTGCAGAGCAGCATATGCGCGGTACAGGCGCGCAGCAGACCGCTGGCGGCCAGCGTGTCGGAAAGATCCTCAGGCAGCTTGATCGCGCGCCAAGCGGGCAGAAGCCGCGCTTCTGCATATCCGCCCACGATGCCAGCATATCCGACACGATCCCCAACCGCGACATGGGTGACATCTGCACCGATGGCTTCCACGACGCCTGCACCTTCCACGCCAAGCACGGCCGGCATGGGAAGGGGATAAATGCCCTTTCGCTGGTATATGTCGATGAAGTTCACGCCTGCACCGGTCTGGCGCAAACGGATTTCTCCGGGGCCGGGATCGCCGGGGTCGCGCGATAGGAGCGACAGGTTATTTATCCCGCCGGTGGCAGATAGTTCGACAACTTGGGTCATGGAGTGTCCCTTTCGGTTCTTACGAGGCGAAATATCCGTGACACCGGGGCCGATTTAAATGCATAAACTCTGCATTCATTCGATGCGTAAATGCATCTTAAAAGGCGCAACTTGATGGATTGGGAAAATATCCGCTTCTTCCGGACATTGGTTGAGAGCGGTAGTGTCGCTGCCGCTGCGCGGGAGTTGGGCGTCGAACGAACCACGGTCACAAGGCGTATTCAGGCGCTCGAAAGCGATACGGGTCTCAATCTGTTCGACCGGCGCGGACGGTCACTAGCCCTGACTGCGGTGGGGCGCGATTTCGCCGATGCAACCCAACCGATGATGGAGGCCGCCCGTGAGGCAGAGAGATGCGCGGCGGGGATGCGCCCGGGCATGGTCGGCCGCGTCAAGATTTCAGCCCCGCCCGCCCTTGCCAAATCCCGGCTAGTTGGGCCGCTCCTGTCGTTTGGGCGCAGATACCCCGAGTTGAAGATTCAACTTACCGGTGAAATCGGTTTCGCGTCGATGCAGCGCGGCGAAGCCGACATTGCGGTTCGCCTGACGCGGCCGCAGAAGGGCGATCTGGCGATCTCCAAGCTCGGCTCTATCGCGTTTCGTCTTTACGCGCACCGGGATTATATCGCGCATACCTCAGAAGAGGACCGTCTGTATATCGGCCAAGGTGACGTTCCGGACGCAATGCCGCAACAGGTCGCACTCAACCGGATCGCTGGCGGGCGGTTCGCCTTCTATGCTGATGACGTCGACTTGCAGTTGGCAGCGGTTCTGGAGAAAGGCGGCATCGCCGCGCTTCCAGATTTTCTGGCTGCAAACCGGGAGGAGCTGGTGAAAGTCGGCTCGGAAGAACCGCTTCTTGTCCGCGATATCTGGTCCGTGACCCATAACTCGCAGCGCCACCAGGAGCGGATCAGGAGAACGATCGAACTCTTCAGATCCGCGTTGACATGATGTGTTGCCATCGCAGAGACAGATGGGGTGGATGGCCCCCGCTCCCGGCGTCGCAATGCGCCATAGTGCAGGTGTCAGAATCTGCAATTGAGAGGAGCCACCCCATGCAAGTTACCACTGTCGGCCTGGACCTGGCCAAGAACATCTTCCATGTCCACGGAGTTACCGAGACCGGAGAGGTCGCTTTCAATCGGCCTTTGCGCCGGGCGCAGGTGCTGGCGTTCTTCGAGAGACTGTCGCCCTGCCTCATCGGCATCTAAGCCTGCGCATCGAGCCACCATTGGGGCCGTGAGCTTACGAAGCTCGGTCATACTGTCCGGCTGATGCCGCCGATGTACGTCAAACCCTACGTGAAACGGGGCAAGTCCGACGCGGTCGATGCAGAGGCCATTTGCGAAGCCGTGACGCGACCGACGATGCGCTTCGTCGAGATCAAGTCCGAGGACCAGCAGGCGCTTCTCTCCTTGCATCGCGCGCGGGACTTCGTGGTTCGACAGCGCACCCAGTTGATCAACATGCTCCGAAGCCTGGCCGCGGAGTTCGGGATCACCATCGCTCGGGGCGTCGCGCGGGCCATCGATTTTGCGAAAGGGATCATTGAGGGCAAGCAGTCCGGGTTCCCTGCGCTCGCCCAGGACGTTCTGAGGGTTCTCAGCCGTCAGCTGGTCGAGCTGCACAACCGCCTTCGCTGGTACGAAATCACCATGCGTATCCAGGCCCGTCTCAGCCGCCAGGCGCAACTCCTGCAGACCATTCCCGGCGTCGGACCGGTGA
>NZ_AUBS01000014.1 GCF_000429365.1 Pseudodonghicola xiamenensis DSM 18339
GGCCCATCGGGCCAAGAGGGGGCAGACAGCCCCCTCCCCTCAACGCGCGCTCTCGCGTTGAGGGGCAGCAGGCGCCGGAGCGGTCTCCCCGATCAGCTGCGGGGGGCTTTGTCCGGGCGGGGCGTGAGAGTGCGGCCCGTGGCGCTGTCGCTGGAGTCGGTGACCCGGTCGAGCGTAGTTTCGAAATCCTGGCGCAGCATTTCAAGCTCGGCGTCGCTGATCTGGCGCTGGACGGTTCCATCCCATTCCTCGCAGAGGAACACGCCGCGGGAGAATGGCGCCGGCAACCACATCCGGTCCCAGGTGGGGAATTCCACCACCCGGTTGGCTGAGAAGGAGACGGCAAAGACCCGTTTGCCCGAACTGCGGGCCCAGACCAGCGGCACGGTGGCGCTGATACGCGCGGGTCCGCGCGGGCCGTCGGCGGCGATCCCGACCGAGATGCCCTGTTTCATCCGGCGCAGCACCTCGCGCGACAGCGCGACATGGCGCTTGTGGCTGGACATGGAGATATTTTCCCAGCCGAAGCGGTTCAGCAGCTTGCCCACCATGCTGCCGGCGCGGGCAGAGGAGGTCAGCGAGCAGATCGGTCCGAGCCTGATGTCGAACATGAAGGGCGCCATCATAAGCCGCTGGTGCCAGACCACGAAGATGACCGGCTCTCCGGCGCGGAGGGCATCGTCCATCTGTTCGAACCCCTCTCGGCGCCAGCGCGAGGTGGCGTAAGCGAAGCGGATATAGCCCGAGAACAGCCCGGTCACGATCCGGGAAAACATCTGGCTGTCGGCGATCTTCTTCCGCAGGCTCACGGGTGGGATCCTTTCGTTTCCTGTTTGGGGTTGTCATAGCCGAACCGGCGCGGGGGACAATGGATTGATGCCCGTGGGTGCCGAGATTCTGCTTGTGTCCGGGCTCAGCCTGTCATAGAGGAAGGCCCGGCCTTAGGGGTATAGCTCAGCTGGTAGAGCGACGGTCTCCAAAACCGTAGGTCGCGGGTTCGAACCCTGCTGCCCCTGCCATCCTTCCAACAGACTTTGTTTTTATCAGCTTCGATTGCGGTCTGTCGTGGGCTGCGCGTCAAAGCAGTTCCGGCCTGCGGTCATGTCTGTCTCCGGCCATGTCGGCGAAAGGGGCGTGCGATGGCGACGCGCCCGTTGATCAATGCTCGGTCATGATTGCGCTCCGCCCGGGCCCGTTCGTTGAGCGTATCGCCGCTGGTGTAGAGCCAAGCTGCCCCTGTGGCCCCCGGCGCCGCGGGGTGCTTTTCGGGATGCATTGGATTTGCACATTGTATACACAGTGGCTCAGAGTAGCTGACCGGAGAACGGATCATGGCCCCGAAAAAAACGACCCAGCGATTGGGGGCTGCGCATAATGCGCTATTTCTGCAAATCCATGAAGAGATGCGTCGCCGGATTCAGAACGGCGATTTCAAGCCGGGCGACCGACTTGTCGAGGATCGTCTGGCCGAGGAGTTCGGGGTGTCACGCAACCCGGTGCGGGAGGCGATTCGCCTGCTGAGCTCTGATGGTCTGGTCGAGGTGAACGCGCGACGCGGGGTCTATGTCAGCGTGCCGGAAGTCGAGAAAGCGCGTGAGCTGGTCGAGATCCGCGCGGTGCTTGAGGGGCATAACGCCCGACTGGCGGCGCGGCGGGGTAATCCCAAGCTGTTGGCCGAGGCGGGAAAGATCCTGGAAAAGGGGCAGGCGGCGCTGGCGGGCAAGCGAACCTCGGCGCTGGCTCAGCTCAATGATGATTTCCACAGGGCGCTGTCGCGGGCGTCGGAGAACGAAACCCTGGCCGAGATGCTGGCGACGCTGCGCCTGCGTAGTTCGCTGGTTTTCGCAATGGCGGATCCTGAGGTGCAGGGGCAGTCCTGGCAGGAGCACGCCGATATTCTGCGCGCGATCCTCGATGCGGACGAGGACAAGGCCGCGGCCTTGTCGACGGATCACGTGTTGCGCGCGGGGGAGCGGGCCCGCGCGCGCAGAGAGCGTCTGGCATCAGACGGTGAGCTGACGCAATAGCAGTACGATCGCGCTGAGTGCCGAAACCCCGAGCACGATGCCGCGCATCCGGCGGGCCGAGACCAGCGCGTGCAGGCGCCCGGATACGGAAAAGCCCAGCAGCAATGGCGCCAGCATTGCGAGACCCAGAACGATTTCATGCATGCCGAAGCGGCCGACCCAGCTCAGCGCCCCGATCGAGATCAATGTGCCGATGGCCAGAAAGCCGCCGATCGAGGCACGCAATTGTGCCGGGGGAACTGACTGGTAGACCAGCGCGATCGGCGGCAGACCGACCGAGGTCAGGGTGCCCATGACGCCGGAGAGGCAGCCGGCGGCGAACAGCGTTCCCGGTCGCGGCCGCAGCGGAACCCTTAGCAGGCTGACCGCAATGGCAAGCAGGATGGTCAGGGAGAAGGCGATGGCTAGCGCCCGGACCGGCAGCATTCCCATCAGCAGTGCGGCTGGGATCGAGGCGACCAGTCGCCCCGCCAGGGCATAGCCCAGCCCGCCGGTGTCGAGCGCGCCACGCTCGCGCAGGACGGACATGACCGCCAGCACGAAGGAAATCATCAGCAGGGGGCCGGGGACCAGCTCAGGGTTGAGGACGGCCAGTACCGGTGAGGCCACCATGCCCAAGCCGACGCCGCTTAGCCCCTGCAGGCAGGCGCCGGCGAAGATTATCAGTCCGATCCAGAGCCAGTGCCCGTCGATCAGCCAGGTGGCGAGAGCAGTCATCATGTGCATTTCTTGTCTATTGTATACATAATTTTCAACCGGATCGCGGCATCTAGCGCCGCGATCCGCCGGGTCAGCGTCGGAACAGTCGTTCGGTGCTCTGGATCAGCAGATAGATCGCCACCGAGATCAGGCCGAGGATGACGATGGCCGCCATTACCATGTCCATGCGGAAGATCTGGCTGCCGTAGACGATCAGATAGCCAAGCCCGGCCTTGGAGGCCTGGAATTCACCGACGATCACCCCAACCAGGCTGAGCCCGACATTGGCCTTCAGCGTTGCCATGAAGGTATGGAGGTTACCGGGCAGCACCACCTTGCCGAGGATTTGCCGTCGGGTTGCGCCAAGTGTGCGCGCCAGTTTGATCTTGTTCGGGTCGGTCTGGCTGAAGCCTGTGTACAGCATCAGGATGGTGATGAAGAGCGCCACCGCGATGGCCACCGCATAGATCGAGCCCATCGGGCCAAGCCAGATATAGAAGATCGGGACCAGGGCGATCTTCGGCAGCGCGTTCAGCACCACAAGAAACGGGTCGAGGATGCGTTCGAGCATCGGCGACAGCCACAGGACGACGGCGATCAGCGTGCCGAGCGCCATGGCGATGGCAAAGCTGATCAGAACCTCGAGCAGGGTAACGCCGATATGCATCGCCAGGTTGCCCTGGGCCACCAGTTCGAAAAAGCCCCTCCAGACCGCGCTGGGGTAGCTGGTGAGCATCGGATTGACGAGCCCGGCGCGGGGCGCGACTTCCCAGATGGCGAGGAAGCCGATCAGCAGCAGCAGCCGACCGATCTGGATCTTGCGTCGTTCGATACCCTGGCGTTTCAGCCAGTTCTGATAGGCGATGCTGGGGGCGGGGGTTTCTGGGGCTTGATCAGACATGTGAGTCCATCTCCGTCCACACCTTGTGAAAGTAGTCTTTGAATTCCTCCGCGTCGCGGCAGGCCATGGTGCTGGGGCGCTCTGGGCCGACGCTGGGAAAGTGGATTTCGTGAATGTTGTGGATGCGGCCGGGGCGGGCGCTCAGCACGATCACGCGGTCGGCCATGGCGATGGCCTCGGGGATGTCATGGGTGACCAGGACGGCGGTCTTGCCTTCGCGCCGGATGATGGTGCCGATCTCGTCCGAAATCGCCAGCCGGGTCTGGAAATCGAGCGCTGAGAAGGGTTCGTCCAGCAACAGGATATCCGGTTCCATGCACATGGTGCGCCCCAGCGCGGCGCGCTGGCGCATGCCGCCGGAAAGCTGGGTCGGCTTGTGGTGCAGGAATTGCCCCAATCCGTAGTTGGTCAGGATCCGGGTTGCCCGTTCGCGGGCGGCCTGCATGTCCATGCCGCGAATTTCCGGTCCGAGCAGCGCATTCTCGAGGATCGTGCGCCATTCGAACAAGCTGTCCTGTTGCAACATGAAGCCGACCTGCGGCGACGGGCCCTTGACCGGCGCGCCGTCGATCAGCACCTGCCCTGCGCTGGGGCCCAGAAGTCCCGACAGAAGCGACAGCAGGGTGGATTTGCCGCAGCCGGACTGCCCGACGATCGAGATGAATTCCCCTTTGGCGACTGAAAAGTTGATATCCTTCAGCGCGTGGGTTTCCCCCTCTTTCGAGAAATAGTGCAGGTTCACGTCCCGGAATTCGATCTTGGGCGGCACGATGTCGTGCCGCCCGGTGGTCGCAGATGTCATTGTTGGTCCTTTGTGAAGAACGTGGGGTCAACGACTGCCGCATAGGGCAGGCGGTTGTCATTGGGCAGAAGCCCGTTGGCGATCAGCAGATCCTGCAGCCGATCAATGGCTTCCGGGCTGACGGCGGGAGAGGACTTCCAAACACCGGCGGCGCGATGGCGTTCGACGCTGCTGGCCAGTTCCTCCGGGCTTACGCCGGGAAAATACGGGGCGAGCGCAGTGGCGGCCTCCGCCGGTGTCGCGGTGTCCAGCCAGGCCTGGGCCTTGGCGATCGCGCGGGTAAAGCCGCTGACGATCTCGGGGTGATCCGCAATATAGGATTCCCGCGCGATAAAGACGGTATAGTCGATCTGCCCCACCGCCTGGCCGACATTGGTCAGCGCGTGCAGCTTGCCGGTCTCTTCCAGCTTGGTGACGTCGGGTTCAAAGAAGGTGCCGTAGTCTGCCACCCCCGACATGAAGGCGCCGCCGCGGGCCGGGATCGCCACATTGGTGATGATGTCGACATCCTTGTCCGGGTCCAGCCCGGCGTTTTCCAGGGCCTTGCGCAGAAAGATTGCAGGGGCGGAGCCTTCGCGCCAGCCGAGGATTTTCTTGCCCTTCAGGGTGGCCCAGTCGAAAGCCTCGCCCGGGGTTTCGCGCCCGACCAGGAAAGAGCCGTCGGTGGCCGTCAGCCCGGCGAAGATGTGGATCTTTTCCGGCGATTGGCCGTTGCCGACGTAAATCGTGGTCTCCGGGCCGGCGAGGGCGATATCGACCGAGCCGGACAGCAGGGCGGCGGTCACCTTGTCGCTGCCCTGACCGGCGAGCAGGTCGAAACTGATGCCCTCTTCGGCGAAATATCCGTTCCCGATCGCGACATAGAGCGGGGAATAGAACAGAGAATGGATCACCTCCATGAAGGCGATTTCAGTGGTGTCCTGAGCCTGGAGTGGGGCGGGGGCGGCGGGCAGCAACCCGAAGGCGAGGCCGGCCGCAAGCAGCAGATTGCGCGCGTGTTTCATGTTGGTCCCTGTGTGTCTGCGATATTGTTTGACGTGTCCTTCTGGTAGGATATGTTGTTCATTGTATACAATCGTGAAGGCGTGAATGGAAAACGCCAAAAACATGAAATGATCGAAATTTAGGCGAAATCTAACCATGGAAACTGAAAAAGTGAGCACTCCACATCCGTTTGACATGCCGCAATGGGCGATTGACCGGGTGGTGGCCCGGCAAGGGCAACCGCTGGTGCACCGGGAGGTGCCGGCGGCTGAGACCGCGCTGGTCGTCGTCGATATGCAGAATTACTTCATGGAGGCGGAAAGCCCGGCCAGTGTGCCGCGCGCACGGGCTATCGTGGACAATATCAATCGGCTGGCGGCGGCATTGCGGGCCGCGGGTGGCAAGGTGGTTTGGATTCGTACCCTCTTCACCGAAGAGGCGCTCGCGGAGATCGAGCACTTCCATCGGGTCTTGCTGCTGCCGGACCGGTTCGAGGCGCGCTGCGAGGCGCTGGCGCGCGATGCCGAAGGATCGCAGCTCTGGCCCGGGCTCGACGTGCGGGCAGAGGATCTGATTATCGAGAAAACCCGCTATAGCGGCATGATCCAGGGGGCGGGCGATCTCGAGGCGCAGTTGAAGGCGGCCGGGGTGTCGGCGATGCTGGTCGCGGGCACGATGACGAATGCCTGCTGCGAATCCACTGCGCGCGACGCGATGATGCGGAATTTCCGGACGACCATGGTGCATGATGCCAATGCGACCCTGCGGGATGACGAACACGCGGCGGCGCTGATCAACTTCTATCTGTTCTTCGGGGATGTCGCCGGGACCGAGGAGTTGGTCGCCCGTTATCCCGCCGGGTGAGAGGGGGCGGCCCAGGCCGGCCTTGGGGCGGCGGCTCGTCCATCCGTCTTGAAATCGCCGCCTTGTCCCGCTATGTGCCCCTATCAGGCAGACAGGATTCGCAGCTCATGGCTCTCACCAACCCGATTCAGTTCATCCAGCAGGTCCGTTCGGAGATCGCCAAGGTCGTCTGGCCGAGCCGGCGCGAGGTGTTCCTGACCACGGTGATGGTATTCGTGATGGCGGCGTTGACGGCGACCTTCTTCGCCCTGGTCGATCTGGGGATCCGCAGTGGGCTGCATGGTATCCTCAGCCTCTTCGGCTGAGGCGCGGCGGGCCGGTTCATGGGAAATCCTTCCCGCCCCCTTGATCATTCGGCCTTTGCCTAGTAGGTGAGCGGCTACCTTTGGGGTATGGCGTGCGGCGATTCGAGGCGCACGCCGATTTTTATTCCGGGGTTGGCGGGTGAGCCGCCTTAGAGAATTGCAGATACCCGGTCTGCCGCGTGCGGTCGGGACGGACAGGACAAGGACATCAGGGTTCATGGCGAAGCGGTGGTATTCGGTCAGCGTTCTTTCCAACTTCGAAAAGAAGATCGCAGAGCAGATCAGGACCTCTGTGGTCGAGAATGGGCTTGAAGATCAGATCGACGAGGTTCTGGTGCCCACCGAAGAGGTGATCGAGGTGCGTCGGGGCAAGAAGGTCAAGGCCGAGCGGCGCTTCATGCCGGGCTATGTTCTGGTCCATATGGAAATGTCTGATCGGGGCTATCACCTGATCAGCTCGATCAACCGGGTGACCGGTTTCCTTGGGCCGCAGGGGCGGCCGATGCCGATGCGCGATGCCGAGGTCAATCAGATCCTCAACCGCGTTCAGGAAGGTGAGGAAGCGCCGCGGACCCTGATCAGCTTCGAAGTGGGCGAGCGCGTCAAAGTCAACGACGGGCCGTTCGAGGATTTCGATGGCATGATCGAGGAAGTCGACGAGGACAACCAGCGCCTGAAGGTGTCGGTGTCGATCTTTGGCCGGGAAACGCCGGTCGAACTGGAATTCGCTCAGGTCACCAAACAGGCCTGACGTGTCGCTCATCGCGCCTTTCGGCCGCTCTTCGCTGAGGAGGATGGCCGGTTGGCGGAGGGGCGAAATCGTGGAGGGCGGAGAGCGCGCGCGGTCTCACCACACCACGGGCAACCTGGCCTGTCGACGCGTCGGCGGGTGCTAGAAAAGGAGATGGCCAATGGCCAAGAAACTTATCGGGCAGCTCAAGCTGCAAGTTAAAGCCGGTCAGGCGAACCCGTCGCCGCCGGTTGGTCCGGCGCTGGGTCAGCGCGGCATCAACATCATGGAATTCTGCAAGGCGTTCAACGCCAAGACTGCGGATATGGAGCCCGGCGCACCGTGCCCGACCGTGATCAGCTACTATCAGGACAAGTCCTTCACCATGGACATCAAGACGCCGCCGGCGTCCTATTTCCTGAAAAAGGCTGCCAAGCTGCAATCGGGTTCCAAGACCCCGGGTCGCGCTGTTGCCGGTTCGGTGACCGTGGCGCAGGTGAAGGAAATCGCCGAAGCCAAGATGAAGGATCTGAACGCCAACGACGTCGAGGCGGCAATGCAGATCATCCTGGGCTCTGCCCGCTCCATGGGCATTGAGGTGAAGTAAGATGGCAAAGCTCGGAAAACGTATCCGCGCCGCGCGCGAAAGCTTCGCTGGCAAGGAAGAAGTCTCGATCGAGGAAGCTGTTGCGCTGATCAAAGGCGCGGCATCGGCCAAATTCGATGAAACCGTCGAAATCGCAATGAACCTGGGTGTTGACCCGCGTTACGCCGATCAGATGGTCCGTGGCGTTGTCGGTCTGCCGAACGGCACCGGCAAGGACGTGCGTGTCGCCGTCTTCGCTCGTGGCCCGAAGGCTGATGAGGCTACCGCAGCAGGTGCAGACATCGTTGGCGCCGAAGACCTGATGGAGACCATCCAGGGCGGCACCATCGAATTCGATCGCTGCATCGCGACCCCGGACATGATGCCGATCGTCGGCCGTCTGGGTAAGATCCTCGGCCCGCGCAACCTGATGCCGAACCCCAAGGTCGGTACCGTGACCATGGATGTCGCTCAGGCTGTGCAGAACGCCAAGGGCGGTGAAGTCCAGTTCAAGGTCGAAAAAGCCGGTGTCATCCACGCCGGTGTCGGTAAGGTCTCCTTCGATAACGCCAAGCTGGAAGAAAACATTCGCGCCTTCATCGGCGCAGTGTCGCGTGCCAAGCCGGCCGGTGCCAAAGGCACCTACATCAAGAAGATCTCGCTGAGCTCGACCATGGGCCCGGGCGTTTCGCTTGATGTGGCGACCGCTGCCGGCGAATAAAGCCGGGCGCATTCGCGCAAATTGACATTTCGGACGGGCGGCCCTGATTTGGGCCGCCCGTTTTCTTTGGGGGGCGGGTCCGGGGTGGTGCAGCGGTTTGACCGCTTTGCCGATCTTGGCTAGATCGACGGGAGGGCCCCGGCAGTCGGGCCTGCTGGATGAGAGATGTGAGTGTATGAGTGGGGAATGGCGGGTCGCCGCGATCCTGAACGAGAGCCTGTCCGATACGATGCGCTTCGCGGCCTGGTATCTGGCCGAGGGGGCGAGCTCTCTGCTGCTGATGTTCGACGATCCGCGGGATCCGGCGATGGATGTTCTGGCGGCCCACCCGAAGATAGATTGTATCGGTTGCACCGCGGGTTTCTGGCGCGACCTCGGCATGGCGCCGGACGCCAATTTTCCCAAGCGGCAGAATGCGGCGCTGACCTGGGCCTATGGCCGCACTGCAGAGCCGTGGTTTCTGAACGTCGATGCCGATGAGTTTCTCTATATCGAAGGGCGCTCGATTGCCGAATTGCTGGCGGGCTGCCCCGATGGGGTTGAGGCAATGCGGGTGGTGACGGCCGAGGTTGTCACGCCGGTTTCGCCAAAGCCGGCGCTGCAATTCCGTCTGCCGATGGAGCGACCGGCGGCAAAGCGGGTCTATCAAGGCGATGCGTCTCTGTTCGGGCCGCGCCGCATGGGGCTGATCGGTCATCCGCAGGGCAAATCGGCAACGCGGACCGGTCTTGGCGAGGTGCGCGTGCGCCAGCATTGGGTCGAGCGTCCGGACGGGGCGCGGGTGAGTGAACGGGAGGTCGGTCGCGAGGCGCGCGCCTTTCTTTTGCACATGATCGGACAGGACTTCGAGGCCTGGCGCCGAAAGCTGGGTTGGCGATCGGGATCGCGCGGATTTACCACGCCGTTGACCGAGCGGATCGCCGGGATCATGGCGGGGGCGGAGTCGGAGGCGCGGTTGCGCGATCTTTACGATGCGATGCACAAGATGGACGATGCGGCCCTGGCGCGGCTGGCGGCAGAGGGCGCCCGGCTTGAGTTGGCTGTCGATCTGGATGCGCCGGCGCGGGCAACGTTCGGCGCGGACTATCCGGGGTGAACTCCGGGCGGTTGCCGGGCGCAGGGCTCTATTGAGCGGGTGTGCATTTTACCCCTTGGAAACCGGTGCGTTTCGACCTAGTTAGGGTGCTGAGGTAAAGCGCGCGATTCGTCGGGCGCTTTATTTCGTTTCGTCCAAGACGGCGGGTGGGGCCTTCGGCGCCTTAATATCCTGCCTGAGACGGGAAAGACCAGATTAGCCGGGGGCTATGCCTTCGGGTGATTTTTTGGCCAACCCGTATTTCGGACCTGAACGCCGGACTATGTCCGGCAAACTTGAGCCGGGGCGCGGGTAAGCGTCCCAAACTTGGAGAGAACTGTGGATAGAGCCCAGAAAGAGAAAGTGGTCGAGGAACTCGGCCAAATCTTCGAAAGCTCTGGCGTTGTGGTGGTTGCCCACTACACCGGTCTGACAGTTGCCGAGATGCAGGACCTGCGCGCGCGTGCACGCGAAGTGGGTGGGTCCGTGCGTGTTGCCAAGAACAGGCTCGCCAAAATCGCCCTTGAGGGTAAGCCCTGTGAAAGCATGGCAGACCTGCTGACCGGCATGACCGTTCTGACCTATTCCGAGGATCCCGTGGCTGCGGCCAAGGTTGCCGAGGACTTCGCCAAGGAGAACAAAAAGTTCGAAATCCTTGGCGGTGCAATGGGTGAGACCGCTCTTGATCGGGCTGGTGTTGAGGCCGTGTCGAAAATGCCGTCGCGCGAGGAGCTCATTGCTTCCATCGTCGGCTGCATCGGCGCACCCGCTTCCAACATCGCCGGGGCAATTGGCGCACCTGCAAGCAACATCGCAAGCATCCTTTCGACCATCGAAGAGAGGGCGGAAGCCGCGTAAGCGGTACGCGACCTGTACTGACCGGCGTAGGGTTGAACCCCTCACGTTGGAACACACATCTAAACGGAAAGAGCTGAAAAATGGCTGATCTGAAGAAACTGGCAGAAGAGATCGTCGGTCTGACCCTGCTGGAAGCCCAGGAACTGAAAACCATCCTGAAAGACGAATACGGCATCGAGCCCGCCGCCGGCGGTGCTGTGATGGTCGCTGGCCCGGCAGATGCCGGCGGTGCTGCCGAAGAAGAAAAAACCGAATTCGACGTCATTCTGAAGAATGCCGGCGCTTCGAAAATCAACGTGATCAAAGAAGTTCGCGGCATCACCGGTCTTGGCCTGAAAGAAGCCAAGGAACTGGTCGAAGCCGGCGGCAAGATCAAAGAAGGCATCGAAAAGGCCGAAGCCGAAGACATCAAAGCCAAGCTGGAAGCAGCTGGCGCCGAAGTCGAAGTGGCCTAATTGCCATACACGGTGCGCCCTGCGTGCCGTTGCAAGTTGGGGCTGGACCCGGGAAACCCGGGTCCAGCCGAATCTGTCTTAGAAAGGGCCTCGTTCGGGGTTTTTCCTAAGGCGTGATTCAAGGATCGGGAAGGTCGCCAGTCGGGACGGCGATCGTGAATTGATCCAGACACGCACTCTCGGATGGGCAAGCGGCCGGAGCCCGGCGGTCGTCTTGACCAGTGAGACATGAAAGGTGACCACTGACATGGCGCAAACCTTCCTTGGCCAGAAACGTCTTCGTAAATATTACGGCAAAATCCGCGAAGTGCTGGAGATGCCGAACCTCATCGAGGTTCAGAAGTCGTCCTATGACCTTTTCCTGAAATCCGGCGACCAGCCCGAGCCGCAAGACGGCGAAGGCATCATGGGCGTGTTCCAATCGGTTTTCCCAATCAAAGATTTCAACGAAACGGCGGTTCTCGAGTTCGTGAAATACGAGCTGGAAAAGCCGAAATACGATGTCGAAGAATGCCAGCAGCGCGATATCACCTATAGCGCGCCGCTGAAGGTGACGCTGCGTCTGATCGTTTTCGATGTCGACGAGGATACCGGCGCCAAATCGGTCAAGGATATCAAGGAACAGGATGTCTTCATGGGCGACATGCCCCTGATGACGCAAAACGGCACCTTTGTCGTCAACGGTACCGAACGGGTTATCGTCTCTCAGATGCACCGGTCGCCGGGCGTGTTCTTCGATCACGACAAGGGCAAGACGCACAGCTCGGGCAAGCTGCTCTTCGCCTGCCGGATCATTCCCTACCGCGGCTCCTGGCTCGATTTCGAATTCGACGCCAAGGACATCGTCTATTCGCGCATCGACCGCCGCCGCAAACTGCCGGTGACGACGCTGCTCTATGCGCTGGGGCTGGATCAGGAAGGCATCATGGATGCCTACTACGAAACCGTCACCTACAGCCTGCGTCGTGGTCAGGGATGGGTCACGCCGTTCTTCCCCGAGCGCGTGCGCGGCACCCGTCCGACCTATGACCTGGTGGATGCCGCCACCGGCGAGATCATCGCCGAGGCGACCAAGAAGGTCACTCCGCGCGCGGTGAAGAAGCTGATCGAAGAAGGCACCGTGAAGGACCTTCTGGTGCC
The DNA here is from genome assembly GCF_000429365.1 of Pseudodonghicola xiamenensis DSM 18339. Classification (GTDB taxonomy): domain Bacteria; phylum Pseudomonadota; class Alphaproteobacteria; order Rhodobacterales; family Rhodobacteraceae; genus Pseudodonghicola; species Pseudodonghicola xiamenensis. The sequence goes on from NZ_AUBS01000014.1 coordinate 12,148, forward strand.
CTTCACCCATATCGTCGGCAAGTTCGTCGCCAAGGACATCATCAACGAGGATACCGGTGCGATCTATGTCGAGGCCGGTGACGAGCTGACGCTGGAATACGACAAGGACGGCGAAATCTCTGGCGGCACCCTGAAGGAGCTGCTGGACGCCGGCATCACCGATATTCCGGTGCTCGACATCGACAACATCAATGTCGGCCCCTACATCCGCAACACCATGGCGATGGACAAGAACGTGAACCGGGAAACCGCGCTCATGGACATCTATCGCGTCATGCGCCCGGGGGAGCCGCCCACCGTCGAGGCCGCCTCGGCGCTGTTCGACACCCTGTTCTTCGACAGCGAACGTTATGACCTGTCGGCTGTGGGCCGGGTGAAGATGAACATGCGTCTGAACCTGGATGCGCCGGACACCCTGCGCACCCTGCGTCGTGAAGACATCGTCGCCTGTATCAAGGCACTGGTCGAACTGCGCGACGGCAAGGGCGATGTCGATGACATCGACCACCTCGGCAACCGTCGGGTCCGCTCGGTCGGCGAGCTGATGGAAAACCAGTATCGCGTCGGTCTGCTGCGGATGGAACGCGCGATCAAGGAGCGCATGTCGTCGGTCGAAATCGACACGGTGATGCCGCAGGATCTGATCAACGCCAAACCGGCGGCTGCGGCTGTGCGTGAATTCTTCGGCTCCTCGCAGCTGTCGCAGTTCATGGACCAGACCAACCCGCTGTCGGAAGTGACGCACAAGCGGCGTCTCTCGGCGCTTGGGCCGGGCGGTCTGACCCGCGAACGCGCCGGCTTCGAGGTGCGCGACGTCCACCCGACCCACTATGGCCGGATGTGCCCGATTGAGACGCCGGAAGGCCCGAACATCGGTCTGATCAACTCTCTGGCCACCTTCGCCCGGGTGAACAAATACGGTTTCATCGAAACCCCCTATCGTGTCGTGAAAGACGGTCAGGTCACTGACGAAGTGCACTACATGTCCGCGACCGAGGAAATGCGTCACACCGTGGCTCAGGCCAACGCGACGCTGGACGAGGCCGGCCACTTCCTGAACGATCTTGTCTCGACCCGTCAGTCGGGCGACTACACCCTGGCACCGCGCGAAAGCGTCGATCTGATCGACGTGTCGCCGAAACAGCTGGTGTCGGTCGGGGCATCGCTGATCCCGTTCCTGGAAAACGACGACGCCAACCGCGCCCTGATGGGGGCGAACATGCAACGTCAGGCGGTTCCGCTGCTGCGGGCCGAGGCGCCGCTGGTCGGCACCGGGATCGAGGGCAAGGTCGCCATCGACTCCGGCGCTGCCATTCAGGCCAAGCGGGCCGGGATCATCGATCAGGTCGATGCACAGCGGATCGTGATCCGCGCCACGGAAGATCTGTCGCTGGGCGATGCCGGCGTGGATATCTATCGTCTGCGCAAGTTCCAACGGTCGAACCAGAACACCTGTATCAACCAGAAGCCTCTGGTGAAGGTGGGCGACACCGTGACCAAGGGCGAAGTGATCGCCGACGGTCCGTCCACCGACATGGGTGAACTGGCCCTGGGCAAGAACATCCTCGTCGCCTTCATGCCGTGGAACGGGTACAACTACGAAGACTCGATCCTGATCTCCGAGCGGATTTCGCGCGATGACGTCTTCACCTCGGTTCATATCGAGGAATTCGAAGTCGCCGCCCGTGATACCAAACTCGGGCCGGAAGAGATCACCCGCGACATTCCGAACGTCGGCGAGGAGGCCCTGCGCAACCTCGACGAAGCGGGCATCGTCTATATCGGCGCCGATGTGGAGCCGGGCGATATCCTGGTCGGTAAGATCACACCGAAGGGCGAAAGCCCGATGACGCCGGAAGAAAAGCTGCTGCGCGCCATCTTCGGTGAAAAGGCGTCCGATGTTCGCGACACCTCGCTGCGGGTGAAGCCGGGCGACTTCGGCACTGTCGTCGAAGTGCGCGTCTTCAACCGCCACGGGGTGGAAAAGGACGAACGTGCCCTGCAGATCGAGCGCGAGGAAGTCGAACGTCTGGCTCGCGACCGTGACGACGAGCTGGTGATCCTCGACCGCAACATCTATGCGCGCCTGAAGGATCGGATCCTGGGCAAGACCGTCGCCAAGGGGCCGAAAGGCATCAAGGCCGGTTCCGAGATCACCGAGGAGCTTCTGGCCAGCCTGAGCCGAGGCCAATGGTGGCAGCTGGCGCTGGAAGAAGAAGCCGAAGCCAAGATCGTCGAGGCCCTGAACGAGCAGTACGAGGCGCAGAAACGCGCGCTCGACGCCCGCTTCGAGGATAAGGTCGAGAAGGTCCGCCGTGGCGACGACCTGCCGCCGGGTGTGATGAAGATGGTCAAGGTCTTCATCGCGGTGAAGCGCAAGCTGCAGCCGGGCGACAAGATGGCCGGCCGTCACGGGAACAAGGGTGTGGTCTCGCGCGTGGTTCCGATGGAGGACATGCCGTTCCTCGCTGACGGGACCCCGGTGGATCTCTGCCTCAACCCGCTCGGCGTGCCGTCGCGGATGAACGTCGGTCAGATCCTCGAAACCCATATGGGCTGGGCCGCACGCGGTCTGGGGCTGAAGATCGACGACGCGCTGCAGGACTATCGCCGCACCGGCGATCTGACCCCGGTGCGCGAAGCGATGCATTACGCCTATGGCGACGATGTCTATGAAGAAGGCATCAAGGACATGAGCGAGGATGCGCTGGTCGAGGCGGCCGGGAACGTCACCCGTGGTGTGCCTATCGCGACGCCGGTCTTCGATGGGGCGAAAGAAGCGGATATCAACGACGCACTGAAGCGCGCGGGCTTTAACTCCTCGGCGCAGTCGGTCCTGTACGATGGCCGCACCGGCGAGCAGTTTGCCCGCAAGGTGACCGTCGGCATGAAATATCTGCTCAAGCTGCACCACTTGGTCGACGACAAGATCCACGCACGTTCGACCGGGCCGTACAGCCTGGTCACGCAGCAGCCGCTGGGTGGTAAGGCGCAGTTCGGCGGCCAGCGTTTCGGGGAAATGGAGGTCTGGGCCCTGGAAGCCTATGGTGCCGCCTATACCCTGCAGGAAATGCTGACGGTGAAGTCGGACGACGTCGCCGGCCGGACCAAGGTCTACGAGAGCATCGTCAAGGGCGAGGACAATTTCGAGGCGGGCGTTCCCGAGAGCTTCAATGTGCTCGTGAAGGAAGTCCGCGGCCTCGGCCTGAACATGGAACTCCTGGACGCGGAAGGCGAGGAATAGGGGCTCAAGATTTTTCGAAAAATCTCGGCAAGTTTCTTCACAGAAACTTGCCGCCCCATTCCTGCCCGTCGCGCGAATTTGAGGTATCAAAATGAACCAGGAACTGACGAACAACCCGTTCAACCCGCTGACCCCGCCGAAGGTCTTTGACGAAATCAAGGTCTCTCTTGCCAGCCCGGAACGGATCCTCTCGTGGTCCTATGGTGAGATCAAGAAGCCGGAAACCATCAACTACCGCACCTTCAAGCCGGAGCGGGACGGGCTGTTCTGTGCCCGTATCTTCGGCCCGATCAAGGACTATGAGTGCCTGTGCGGCAAGTACAAGCGGATGAAGTATCGCGGCGTCGTCTGCGAGAAATGCGGTGTGGAAGTCACGCTGCAAAAGGTCCGCCGCGAACGGATGGGCCATATCGAGCTGGCCGCCCCTGTCGCCCACATCTGGTTCCTGAAATCGCTGCCGTCCCGCATCGGCCTGATGCTGGACATGACGCTGCGCGATCTGGAACGTGTGCTCTATTTCGAGAACTACGTGGTGATCGAACCCGGTCTGACAGATCTGACCTATGGCCAGATGCTGACCGAAGAAGAATACATGGATGCGCAGGACGCCTATGGCATGGACGCCTTCACGGCGAACATCGGTGCCGAAGCGATCCGTGAGATGCTGCAGAACATCGACCTCGAAGCCGAGGCCGAGCAGCTGCGCGCAGATCTGGCCGAAGCCACGGGCGAGCTGAAGCCGAAGAAGATCATCAAGCGTCTGAAAGTCGTCGAATCCTTCCTGGAGTCGGGCAACCGTCCGGAGTGGATGGTGATGACCGTGATCCCGGTCATTCCGCCGGAACTGCGTCCGCTGGTGCCGCTGGACGGTGGCCGCTTCGCGACCTCGGACCTGAACGACCTGTACCGCCGTGTGATCAACCGGAACAACCGTCTGAAACGGCTGATCGAGCTGCGCGCGCCTGATATCATCGTCCGCAACGAAAAACGGATGCTGCAGGAATCCGTCGATGCCCTGTTCGACAACGGCCGTCGCGGCCGCGTCATCACCGGCGCCAACAAACGCCCGCTGAAGTCGCTCTCCGACATGCTGAAGGGGAAACAGGGTCGTTTCCGTCAGAACCTTCTGGGTAAACGCGTCGACTTCTCCGGTCGTTCGGTCATTGTGACCGGTCCGGAGCTGAAGCTGCATCAGTGCGGCCTGCCGAAGAAAATGGCGCTCGAACTGTTCAAGCCGTTCATCTATTCGCGGCTTGAGGCCAAGGGTCTGTCTTCGACCGTGAAACAGGCGAAGAAGCTGGTTGAAAAGGAACGGCCGGAAGTCTGGGATATCCTCGACGAGGTGATCCGCGAACACCCGGTGTTCCTGAACCGCGCGCCGACGCTGCACCGTCTGGGTATCCAGGCGTTCGAACCCACGCTGATCGAAGGCAAGGCGATCCAGCTTCACCCGCTGGTCTGTTCGGCCTTCAACGCCGACTTTGACGGTGACCAGATGGCCGTGCACGTGCCGCTGAGCCTTGAGGCCCAGCTCGAAGCGCGCGTCCTGATGATGTCGACCAACAACGTTCTGTCGCCCGCCAACGGCGCGCCGATCATCGTTCCGTCGCAGGATATGATCCTTGGTCTCTACTATGTGACCATGCAGCGCGACGGTATGGTTGGCGAAGGCAAGGTCTTCGGCAACATGGATGAGGTCCAGCACGCGCTGGACGCGGGCGAGGTGCATCTGCACACCAAGATCATCGCGCGCATCACCCAGATCGACGAAGAGGGCAACGAGGTTCAGAAGCGCTATGAGACCACCCCGGGCCGCGTGCGGCTGGGTGGGCTGCTGCCGCTGAATGCCAAAGCGCCTTTCGAACTGGTCAACCGTCTGCTGCGGAAGAAAGAGGTGCAGCAGGTCATCGACACCGTCTATCGCTATTGCGGTCAGAAAGAGTCGGTCATCTTCTGTGACCAGATCATGTCGCTCGGCTTCAAGGAGGCCTTCAAGGCAGGCATCTCCTTCGGCAAGGACGACATGGTGATCCCGGACAACAAGTGGGACATCGTCGAAGAGACCCGCGACCAGGTGAAGGACTTCGAACAACAGTACATGGACGGCCTGATCACCCAGGGCGAAAAGTACAACAAGGTTGTCGATGCCTGGTCGAAGTGTAACGACCGCGTCACCGAAGCCATGATGGACTCGATCTCGGCCAGCAAGAAGGACGAGAACGGCGCCGACATGGAACCGAACTCGGTCTACATGATGGCGCACTCCGGGGCGCGGGGCTCGGTCACGCAGATGAAACAGCTCGGCGGGATGCGCGGCCTGATGGCCAAGCCGAACGGCGACATCATCGAGACGCCGATCATCTCGAACTTTAAGGAAGGCCTGACCGTGTTGGAGTACTTCAACTCCACCCACGGCGCGCGGAAGGGTCTGTCGGATACCGCTCTGAAGACGGCGAACTCGGGTTACCTGACCCGCCGTCTGGTCGACGTGGCGCAGGACTGCATCGTGCGGTCGCATGATTGCGGCACCGAAAACGCCATCACTGTCGAACCGGCGGTCAACGACGGTGAGGTGGTTGCCTCGCTGGCCGAGCGGATTCTGGGTCGCGTCGCGGCCGACGACATCTTGCGCCCGGGCACCGATGAGGTGCTTGTCGCAGCCGGTCAACTGATTGACGAGCGTATGGCGGACGGTCTCGAAGAGGCCGGCGTCCAGAGCGCCCGTATCCGCAGCCCGCTGACCTGTGAGGCCGAGGAAGGCGTCTGCGCCATGTGCTATGGTCGCGACCTGGCGCGTGGGACGCTGGTGAACCAGGGCGAAGCCGTGGGCATCATCGCGGCCCAGTCGATCGGCGAACCCGGCACCCAGCTGACGATGCGGACCTTCCACATCGGCGGCGTTGCCCAGGGTGGTCAGCAGTCGTTCCAGGAAGCCGGGCAGGAAGGCGTCATCGTCTTCGAAAACCCGCAGCTTCTGGAAAACGCCAATGGCGAGATGCTCGTCATGGGCCGGAACATGAAGCTGCTGATCCAGGATGAGACCGGCGCCGAACGGGCCAGCTTCAAGCTGGGCTATGGCACCAAGCTGTTCGTCAAGCAGGGCGATCAGGTCGGTCGCGGCGACAAGCTGTTCGAATGGGACCCCTACACCCTGCCGATCATCGCCGAGAAATCCGGTACGGCGAAATTCGTAGACCTGACCTCTGGTGTGGCCGTGCGTGAGGAAACCGACGAAGCCACCGGCATGACCCAGAAGATCGTGATCGACTGGCGGACCGCGCCGAAGGGCAACGAGCTGAAGCCGGAAATCATCCTGGTCGATGCCGATGGCGAGCCGGTGCGCAACGATGCCGGGAATCCGGTGACCTATCCGATGTCGGTGGACGCGATTCTGTCGACCGAGGACGGTCAGGAGGTTCAGGCCGGTGACGTTGTTGCGCGTATCCCGCGCGAAGGTGCGAAAACCAAGGACATCACCGGTGGTCTGCCGCGTGTGGCTGAGCTTTTCGAAGCCCGTCGTCCGAAGGATCACGCCATCATCGCCGAGATCGACGGCTATGTCCGCTTCGGTCGCGACTACAAGAACAAGCGTCGCATCTCGATCGAGCCGGCAGACGAAAGCCTGGAGCCCGTGGAATACATGGTGCCGAAGGGCAAGCACATCCCGGTGCAGGAAGGCGACTTCGTGCAGAAGGGCGATTACATCATGGACGGCAACCCGGCGCCGCACGACATCCTCTCCATCATGGGGGTCGAGGCGCTGGCGAACTACATGATCGACGAGGTGCAGGACGTCTATCGACTGCAGGGCGTGAAGATCAACGACAAGCACATCGAGGTGATCGTTCGCCAGATGCTGCAGAAGTGGGAGATCTCGGAAAGCGGCGATACCACGCTGCTCAAGGGCGAACACGTCGACAAGCAGGAGTTCGATCAGGCCAACGAGAAAGCCATTGCCAAGGGCGGTCGCCCGGCGCAGGGCGAGCCGATCCTCTTGGGGATCACCAAGGCGTCGCTGCAGACCCGCAGCTTCATCTCGGCGGCTTCGTTCCAGGAGACCACCCGCGTGCTTACCGAAGCCTCGGTGCAGGGCAAGCGCGACAAGCTGGTGGGCCTGAAAGAGAACGTGATCGTCGGCCGTCTGATCCCCGCCGGGACCGGTGGTGCCACCCAGCGGGTTCGCCAGGTTGCGCAGTCGCGTGACAACGTGGTGATCGAAGCCCGCCGGGAAGAGGCCGAAGCCGCAGCGGCACTTGCCGCGCCGGTGGCCGACGACATCATCGGCGGTGATGCTTTCGACACTCTGGTGGACACGCCGGAAAGCCGCGATTGATCTCTGATCGTCTTTTCGACTGAAGCTTTCGACCCCCGCGGTGCTGCCGCGGGGGTCTTCTTTTCTCCGATCGGAAATTGCCCTTCCTTTCCGGCCGCCGGCGGTGTCTTCTGGCTTCCGGGCAAGAAGGGTGAAAGCTGATGGACCTGAAGGTCAAGACAGTGGGGTTGGTCCGGTTTTCGGTGCTGACGCCGACCTACTACTCCGAACGCTTCAAGACGCTGGAGGAGACTGCGGCGCATATCTTCTCACCCGAACGGATGGAGCTGCGCTTTCGCCTGTTCGAAAAGCTGTGCCTCCCATCGCTGGTGCATCAGTCCGATCCTGATTTCGACATGGTGGTGCTGACAGCCGAATCGATGCCGCCGGTCTATCTCGAACGGCTGCTGGATCTGGTCGAACCTCTGCCCCATATCCATTGCCTGCCGGTGGGGACCGACAACCACTATAAGCTGTTGCAGAAGGGGTATAATTCGGTCGGGAGGGAGGGGATCAGCCATCGCATCCTGTTCCGGCTCGATGACGATGACGGGGTGGACAGGGATTTCGTCAGGCGGACCAAGAAATTCGCCCATGCGCTGCTGAAGATGCAGGGGCCGAAGACCCCTTTCATCATTGCCTATAATCGCGGATTCTACGTTCGCTCTACCGGTGACGAGACCGAGATTTTCGATGCCTGCGAACGGGCACCATTGTCGACGGGCACCGCGCTTGTGGCGCCGGCGGGCAGCGGGATGAACCCCTATCGGTTCAACCATCGCAAGCTGGCGCAGCATTTCAACACCTTCAGCGATATCTCGGTGCCGGCCTTCATTCGAACCATCCACGGTGACAACAAGTCTAACCCGGCGCAGATGGGGCTGACCCACAAGATGGACGAGGCCGGGATCGCTCGCGCGCTCGACCGCCACTTCGGTATGACCCTCGGTGATCTGCGAGCGCTCTGAGCCATGAGCCCGAATATGCGCGGCGCGCTGCTGATGATGGGCAGCATGGTGGCTTTCACTGTGAACGACACCTGTATCAAGGCGACGCATGGCATGATGCCGCTGTTGCAGGTGCTGACATTGCGCGGCGCGGTCAGCACGCTGCTGCTTTATCTTCTGGCTCTGTATCTGGGAGCGTTCCGACTGCGGATGAACCGGCACGACGCCGGGTTGATCGGGCTGCGTTGTCTGGCCGAGATCGTGGCAGCCTATTTCTATCTGACCGCATTGATGAACATGCCGCTGGCCAATGTGACGGCGGTGTTGCAGATGCTGCCGTTGACTATGACGCTGGGCGCGGCCCTGGTGTTCGGTGAATATGTCGGGTGGCGGCGGTTGCTGGCGATCGGGATCGGGTTCGTCGGCATGTTGCTGATCGTGCGCCCGGGGCCGGAGGGGTTCAGTCCGGACGCGGGCTATGCGCTGGCATCGGTGGGCTGCGTCACGCTGCGCGACCTGGCGACGCGGCGGATGTCGCCGGGCGTGTCCAGCATGACGGTCACCGTGCTGTCGGCGTTGTCCGTCTTTGTCGCGGCGGGGCTGGCGGCGATCTGGGTCGACTGGGCGCCGATGGATCGGACCAGCCTGGCGTTGATCGGCGGCTCTGGCGTCTTCGTGATGCTGGGGTATCTGCTCAGCGTTATGGTGATGCGGGTGGGAGAGGTCTCTTTCGTGTCGCCGTTTCGCTATACCGGCCTGCTTTGGGCGCTGCTGCTGGGCTGGCTGGTGTTCGGAGACTGGCCGCAGCCGCTGACCCTGCTGGGCGCCGCGATCATCGCGGCGGCGGGGCTGTTCACGCTCTATCGTAGCCGCAAGCTGGCCGAGGCCGGGGCGGAACCCGGTGTGGCGCTGCCGGCAAAGATCCGTCGCACCTGATCCGCGTCGATATTGTAGGTCTGGCGGAAATGCGCTTCTTCCCCGGCATCCAGGGGGCGCAGCGTGATCGGCTTGATCCCGGGCTTCTGCCGGGAATCGTTGTAATCGTTATGGCCGCGCAGCAGCATGTCCTCGCCGGTGAAACTGATGGCGGGCATCATTTGCGGCAGCTTCTCATGGGCGAAATTCATCACGCTCAACTTGACTGAGGGTTTGAACATGACCGCGAGCGCGGCGGTCGTGAACGGCCGTTGGGTGGCGGTCGCAGCCAGGCCATCGGGGCCGGGGCGGACGACATAGCCCTGGTTGAAGTCGATCGCGATATGGCGGTGTTTTCGACTGAGCTTGCGCAGATCCTCGGCTGCGGCCCGCAGCCGTTCGACATAGACGCGGGCAACGGCGTCGTCGTCGTCCATGCGGAATTGCAGACAGGGTTGCTTTTCGGCGCGACGGACCGAATTGATTGCCGCCTGCATCACCTGCCGGTGCAGACCCGGCGGATGGGTCTGGATCACCGCCTGGGGCAGGTCGGCCAACAGGGCCTGAAGGCGGGTCATGTAGGTGGCGGGCAGGCTGTCGCCGGTCACCACGAGAAAGGTGAAATCGGGATCGGTCTGCGCCCGCAGCGGGGGCAGGGTGAGGGCTTCGAAGGTGCGGAACCGTTCCTCCATCCGCTCGGGGGCATAAAGATAGGCGGCGCGATCTTCGAGCGTGTCATGTTCGACCTGAAAGCCGCCATGACCGAGATAGGAAAACCGGCAAATCCCGATGACCTGCATGCGCATCGCTCCCTTCGGAGCGCACGATCCGGGCGCGCCCCGTTGCACCTTCGCAGCGGAGAGGATAGATGACAAGCGGCGCAGCCGGCCCCGGTCCCGCCCTTTGCTGGCAGGCCTGCCGGGGCCACTGGTGTTGACAGCGGGGGCGACTCCGCCTATACGCCGCGCTATCTCGGCACCCGGGGGGCGCCCCAACCGCCGATTTCATATTGTAGTGGTCAAGATCCGGGCAATTTTGCAGCCCCGATCCTCTGATAACCCACCGCGTCGTTCACCTCGGAATGGGAACGATTGCGGTTTTTGCGCTTGCGGACGCGTATGGCGCACGAGATTGGAACCGCACGCACATGCGTGCATAGACACATGTGTTGCGAAACGGGGAAAGAACCGGAATGCCAACGATCCAACAGCTGATCCGCAAGCCGCGGCAGCCGAAAGTTAAACGCTCGAAATCCATGCACCTGGAACAGTGCCCGCAGAAACGCGGCGTCTGCACCCGGGTTTACACCACGACTCCGAAGAAACCGAACTCCGCTATGCGGAAGGTTGCCAAGGTCCGTCTGACCAATGGCTTCGAAGTCATCAGCTATATCCCCGGTGAAAGCCACAACCTTCAGGAGCACTCGGTGGTCCTGATCCGCGGCGGCCGGGTAAAGGACCTTCCGGGTGTCCGTTACCACATCCTTCGCGGTGTTCTGGATACCCAGGGCGTCAAAGACCGTAAGCAGCGCCGCTCGAAATACGGCGCGAAGCGTCCCAAGTAAGGAGAGAGCGAGATGTCCCGTCGTCACGCTGCCGAGAAGCGCGAAGTCCTGCCCGACGCCAAATATGGCGATCGCGTGCTGACCAAATTCATGAACAACCTGATGATCGACGGCAAGAAGTCGGTCGCAGAACGGATCGTCTACAACGCGCTGGATCGCGTTGAAGGCAAGATCAAACGCGCGCCCGTGGAAGTGTTCCACGAAGCGCTGGACAACATCAAACCCTCCGTCGAAGTTCGTTCGCGTCGGGTTGGTGGTGCCACCTATCAGGTGCCGGTCGAAGTGCGCCCCGAGCGTCGCGAAGCCCTGGCCATTCGCTGGCTGATCACTGCGAGCCGCAATCGCAACGAGAACACCATGGAAGAGCGGTTGGCTGGTGAGCTTCTGGACGCAGTCCAGTCGCGCGGTACTGCCGTGAAGAAACGCGAAGACACCCACAAGATGGCCGAGGCGAACAAAGCCTTCAGCCATTATCGCTGGTAAGTAGGAGCGCCCTTCAATGGCACGCGAATATCCCCTCGAGCGCTATCGTAACTTCGGTATCATGGCGCACATCGATGCCGGTAAAACCACCACTACCGAGCGGATCCTGTATTACACCGGGAAATCGCACAAGCTCGGTGAAGTCCATGACGGCGCCGCCACCATGGACTGGATGGAGCAAGAGCAAGAGCGCGGGATCACCATCACCTCGGCTGCGACCACCACCTTCTGGGAACGGACGACGACCGGGACCGAGGCTGAGACGCCGAAGCACCGCTTCAACATCATCGACACCCCCGGCCACGTCGACTTCACCATCGAAGTCGAGCGTTCGCTGGCGGTTCTCGACGGCGCCGTCGCGCTGCTGGACGCCAACGCCGGTGTCGAGCCGCAGACCGAAACCGTGTGGCGTCAGGCTGACCGCTACAAGGTTCCGCGGATGGTCTTCGTCAACAAGATGGACAAGATCGGCGCTGACTTCTTCAACTGCGTGAAGATGATCAAGGACCGCACCGGTGCGATCCCGGTTCCGGTCAACTTCCCGATCGGTGCCGAAGACAAGCTCGAAGGCATCGTCGATCTGATCACCATGGAAGAATGGGTGTGGCTGGGCGAAGACCTGGGTGCATCTTGGGTGCGTCAGCCGATCCGCGACGAACTGAAGGACCTCGCCGACGAATGGCGCGCAAACTTGGTCGAGAACGCCGTCGAGCAAGACGACGCGGCCATGGAAGCCTATCTGGAAGGTGAAGAGCCTGACGTCGAAGCCCTGCGCAAACTGGTGCGCAAGGGTACTCTGAACTTGTCCTTCGTTCCGGTTCTCGGGGGCTCCGCCTTCAAGAACAAGGGCGTGCAGCCGCTGCTGAACGCCGTGATCGACTTCCTGCCCTCGCCGCTGGACGTGCCCGCCTACATGGGCTTCGCTCCGGGCGACGAAGAAGAAGTTCGGAACATCGCCCGTTCGGCCGATGACGAGCAGCCCTTCGCTGCGCTGGCGTTCAAGATCATGAACGACCCCTTCGTCGGCTCGCTGACCTTCACCCGGCTTTACTCCGGCGTGCTGAAAAAAGGCGACGGCATCATCAACTCGACCAAGGGCCGCCGCGAGCGCGTTGGCCGGATGATGATGATGCACTCGAACAACCGCGAGGAAATCGAGGAAGCATTCGCTGGCGACATCATCGCGCTGGCAGGTCTGAAGGAAACCACCACCGGTGACACGCTCTGCGATGCCAACAAGCAGGTGGTTCTGGAAACCATGACCTTCCCCGATCCGGTGATCGAGATCGCGGTCGAACCGAAGACCAAGAACGACCAGGAAAAAATGTCGGCTGGCCTGCAACGTCTGGCTGCCGAAGACCCCTCCTTCCGCGTCGAGACCGACCTCGAGTCCGGTCAGACCATCATGAAGGGCATGGGCGAACTTCACCTGGACATCCTGGTCGACCGTCTGAAGCGCGAATTCAAGGTCGAGGCCAACATCGGTGCGCCACAGGTGGCATATCGCGAGACCATCGGTCACGAGATCGAACATACCTACACCCACAAGAAACAGTCGGGTGGTTCGGGTCAGTTCGCCGAGGTCAAGCTGATCATCTCGCCGACCGAGCCGGGTGAAGGCTATTCGTTCGAATCGCGCATCGTTGGCGGTTCGGTGCCGAAGGAATACATCCCGGGTGTCGAAAAAGGCATCAACTCGGTGATGGATTCGGGCCCGCTGGCCGGCTTCCCGGTGATCGACTTCAAGGTCGCGCTGATCGACGGTAAGTTCCACGACGTGGACTCCTCGGTTCTCGCCTTTGAAATCGCATCGCGGATGTGCATGCGCGAAGGTCTGAGAAAAGCCGGCGCCAAGCTGCTGGAACCGATCATGAAGGTCGAGGTCGTGACGCCGGAAGAATACACCGGTTCGATCATCGGTGACCTCACCTCGCGTCGGGGTCAGGTTCAGGGTCAGGACACCCGCGGCAACGCCATCGCGATCAGCGCCATGGTGCCGCTGGCCAATATGTTCGGCTACATCAATACCCTGCGTTCGATGTCCTCGGGCCGCGCGCAGTTCACGATGCAGTTCGATCACTATGATCCGGTGCCGCAGAACATCAGCGAAGAAATTCAGGCCAAGTTCGCCTGACGCTTGTGACCAAATATGCAGCCTGCGCGGGATCGAGCCCCGCGCAGTGCTCCAACCGAAAAGGAGGCCATCATGGCAAAGGAAAAGTTTGATCGTTCGAAACCGCACGTGAACATCGGCACGATTGGTCACGTTGACCACGGCAAGACGACGCTGACGGCTGCGATCACGAAGTATTTCGGCGACTTCAAAGCCTACGACCAGATCGACGGGGCGCCGGAAGAAAAAGCGCGCGGGATCACGATCTCGACGGCGCACGTTGAGTATGAAACCGAGAGCCGCCACTATGCGCACGTGGACTGCCCCGGCCACGCCGACTATGTGAAGAACATGATCACCGGCGCGGCGCAGATGGACGGCGCGATCCTGGTTGTGAACGCAGCTGACGGCCCGATGCCGCAGACCCGCGAACACATCCTGCTGGCCCGTCAGGTCGGCGTTCCGGCGCTGGTGGTGTTCCTGAACAAGGTCGACCAGGTCGACGACGAGGAACTGCTCGAGCTGGTGGAAATGGAAGTCCGCGAGCTGCTGTCGTCCTACGACTTCCCGGGCGACGATATTCCGATCGTTGCAGGCTCTGCGCTGGCGGCGATGGAAGGCCGTGATCCGGAAATCGGCGAAAACAAGATCCGCGAACTGATGGCGGCTGTGGATGAATACATCCCGACCCCGGAACGCGCGGTGGACCTGCCGTTCCTGATGCCGATCGAAGACGTGTTCTCGATCTCGGGCCGTGGCACCGTTGTGACCGGCCGTGTGGAACGTGGCGTGATCAACGTTGGCGACACCATCGAGATCGTCGGCATCAAGGACACCCAGACCACCACCTGCACCGGTGTGGAAATGTTCCGCAAGCTGCTGGATCGCGGTGAAGCTGGCGACAACATCGGCGCGCTGCTGCGCGGCATCGACCGTGACGCGGTGGAACGTGGCCAGGTTCTGTGCAAACCGGGTTCGGTGACCCCGCACACCAAGTTCGAAGCCGAGGCCTATATCCTGACCAAGGAAGAAGGCGGCCGTCACACCCCGTTCTTCGCGAACTACCGTCCGCAGTTCTACTTCCGGACCACCGACGTGACCGGGACCGTGACGCTGCCGGAAGGCACCGAGATGGTGATGCCGGGCGACAACCTGAAGTTCGAAGTCGAACTGATCGCGCCGATCGCGATGGAAGACGGTCTGCGTTTCGCCATCCGTGAAGGTGGCCGCACCGTCGGCGCCGGCGTGGTGTCGAAGATCATCGAATAATCGCGGCGGGTTTTCCCGCCGGGTGGGCGGCAGTCGCTTTTCATGGAAAAACGACGAGAGCCCGGAGCGATGAATGTTCAAATGGAAAGGGCCTCCTTCGGGAGGCCCTTTTCCCATGCTGAGCGCAGCCGACAGCTTTCCTCCCCCCCCCTGCGCCACGGTCACGTGCGTCCGATCTGCCGCCCGCGACTGCCCGAATGCGGCCCATGCGCCCTTCGGCCTTTTTCTGGCTGCCAATATCCTCGGGGGTGAATTGGCCCATCGGGCCAAGAGGGGGCAGACAGCCCCCCAAAAAAACGCGCGTTCTCGCGCGTGGCAGGCATGGTTTTCCGCGCGGGTTTGCAGTTCCTTCTTGTCCCATGCCGTTTTGCCGTGTATGTGGCGCGGGTTCGCAACTGCGAATAAAGGCGGGATGATTCCCGCCTTTTGGGTTCGAAGAGGGGTTGCGATGAGCGCGGGCCCTCCTCTCAACCCCAACGCCTGGATAAAAAGGCAATACGATGCAAAGCCAAAACATCCGTATCCGGCTTAAGGCGTTCGATTACCGCGTGCTCGATGCCAGCACGCAGGAAATCGTCAACACCGCCAAGCGGACCGGTGCCAACGTGCGTGGCCCGATTCCGCTGCCGAACAAGATCGAGAAGTTCACCGTTCTGCGTGGGCCTCACGTCGACAAGAAATCCCGCGACCAGTTCGAAATCCGCACCCACAAGCGGCTGCTCGACATCGTTGATCCGACTCCGCAGACGGTGGACGCGCTGATGAAGCTCGACCTCGCCGCTGGCGTGGACGTCGAGATCAAGCTGCAGTCGTAAGTTCGGAGGGTAGTGAAGATGCGCTCTGGAATTATCGCAAAGAAAGTCGGCATGACCCGGCTGTTTATGGAAGACGGCAAGCAGATCCCTGTGACCGTCCTGCATCTGGACAACCTGCAGGTCATCGCTCAACGCACCACCGAGAAAGACGGCTACACCGCCGTTCAGCTTGGCGCGGGCAGCCCCAAGATCAAGCGTGTGAGCAAGGCCATGCGCGGCCATTATGCCGCCGCCAAGGTCGAGCCCAAGCGCAAGCTGGCCGAATTCCGCGTTGACCCGGAAAACCTGATCGAAGTCGGTGCCGAAATCTCGGCTGAGCACTTCCTGACCGGTCAGAAGGTTGACGTCTCCGGGACCTCGATCGGTAAGGGTTTCGCCGGTGCCATGAAACGGCACAACTTCGGCGGTCTGCGCGCCTCGCACGGTGTGTCGATCTCACACCGTTCGCATGGTTCGACCGGCCAGTGTCAAGAACCCGGCAAGGTGTTCAAAGGCAAGAAGATGGCCGGCCACATGGGCGCGGCCCGTGTGACGACCCAGAACCTGGAAGTGGTTCGCACCGACGCCGATCGTGGCCTGGTCTTCGTCAAGGGCGCCGTTCCCGGCTCCAAGGGCGGCTGGGTCACCGTGAAGGACGCGGTCAAGAAGAAGCTGCCCGAAGGCGTGCCGTTCCCGGCCGGTCTGAAGGCCGCAGCGACCGAAGCAGCGGAAGCCCCCGCGGAAGGTGGTGAAGCATGAAACTTGACGTGATCAAACTGGACGGCGGCAAGGCCGGCGACATCGAGCTGTCGGAAGAGCTGTTCGGCCTGGAGCCGCGCGCGGACATCCTGCACCGCGTCGTTCGCTGGCAGCGTGCTGCCGCACAGGCCGGCACCCACAAGGTGAAGACCCGTTCGGAAACCAGCTACTCGACCAAGAAGATCTATCGCCAAAAAGGCACCGGCGGCGCCCGCCACGGTGACAAGAATGCGCCGATCTTCCGTCACGGCGGCACCTACAAGGGCCCGACCCCGCGGAGCCATGCCCACGAGCTGCCGAAGAAATTCCGCAAGCTGGGTCTGCGTCACGCGCTGTCGGCCAAGGCGAAAGCCGGTGAGCTGGTGGTGATCGAATCTGCCGAGTCGGAAGGCAAAACCGCCGCCCTGGCCAAGCAGGTCAAGAACCTGGGCTGGAAGCGCGCACTGGTCATCGATGGCGCCGCGGTGAACGAGGGCTTTGCCCGCGCCGCCCGCAACATCGAAGGGCTGGACGTGCTGCCGACCATCGGCGCAAACGTGTATGACATCCTCAAGCGTGACACCCTGGTGATCACCAAGGCGGGTGTCGAAGCTCTGGAGGCCCGACTGAAATGAGCGCGAAAGCAGAACACTACGACGTGATCCGCAAGCCGGTCATCACCGAGAAGGCAACCATGGCGTCCGAAAACGGCGCTGTCGTCTTCGAAGTGGCCATCGACAGCAACAAACCGCAGATCAAGGAAGCGGTCGAAGCGCTGTTCGGTGTCAAGGTGAAGGCGGTCAACACCACCGTCACCAAGGGCAAGGTCAAGCGCTTCCGCGGCCAGATGGGCAAGCGGAAAGACGTGAAGAAGGCCTATGTCACCCTCGAAGAGGGCAACACGATCGACGTGTCGACCGGCCTCTGATCTGACCTCAGGTCTGACAGAATTGGAAAGCCCCTCGCCGGAAGGCGGGGGGCTTTTTGCTGGTTTTTTTGTTGCAATGAGCGGACTCTTTTGCAGGCTGTCAGAGTCGTGGTTCCGTTGTGATCTTCACGTCTGGCTTAGTACATGTGGTGTCGGGTGCATTTGGACCTATATTGATACACGTGACACCGCGTTAATGGTGTGATAAACACCACCAGCTAGAGGGCGGTCTGCATTGAGCTGACTTTGCCTTCTCCGAGTAGGATCAGGTTGATGACATGCCGCGTCGGCAAATGTGAAAAGTGCACGTGTGGCTTTCTGCAAGCGAGTTCGATTCGCATGTCTGTCGCGAATGCTAACTTTGCACCAGTGAAGCGTCCTGAGAAGCTTGTTCGCCGGTCCGCCAAAGAAGCGGCGCTGCGTAACCGAGAGCGCTTTAAGGAGACGCTCGATATTCTTTCGTGACCTTTAGAGTTGAAGAGCAAGACGGCGAAGAAATTAGCTTTCTTGGCTTCGATGATCCTGAGTTCTGCCATGAACAAGCGTTGCTTGCCTATCCGGAACATCGCCGAGGGATGCTAGCCGGGGCGGGCTCGAAGGCGCACTGCATCGCCCGGTGGCGCATCACCTGTACGAAGGTGAATGTGACATTGTGAGACTGGCGGCCCTGCTGTGGCGCGCGGTTTCGATGGCGCACGGGTACGAGGACGGCAACAAACGCTCAGCGTTTCTCTTGATGACAGTCTTCTTGGAAGTCAACGGCGTCGAGCTCGTCGAGGATAGCGCCTATCCCGGGCATTTCATAAATCGATGTTTCGACTGCGGGGACTTTACGGTGGAGACCCTTGATACGTTTCTGAGATCTAGATGCCGGTGGGTCGCCGGGAGTTGAGGTGGCTGCAAGGTAGCCCAGTCATCCCCCTAGACACCTTCCCCCAACCCTGCTACACGCCACCAATCCTGCGGCCTCGGATTCGTTCCGGGGCCCAAGATTTTTGTAACCGGGGACCTTCGGGGCCCTTCAACTGGCCACCTTCGGGGGGCTTTAACATAGCGGGTCCAAAGACAAGAACCTAAGGACCCGTGTGCTAGACGGAAGACAGAAAGCATGGCACTCAAGTCGTATAAGCCGACGACGCCGGGCCAGCGCGGGCTGGTGCTGATCGACCGTTCGGAGCTGTGGAAAGGACGTCCGGTCAAATCCCTTACCGAGGGTTTGACCAAGTCGGGCGGCCGTAACAACACCGGACGGATTACCTCGCGTCGTCGTGGCGGCGGGGCAAAACGCCTCTACCGGATCGTTGATTTCAAGCGCAACAAATTCGATGTTGCCGCGACCGTTGAGCGGATCGAATACGACCCGAACCGGACCGCCTTCATCGCGCTGATCAAATATGAAGATGGCGAACAGGCCTATATCCTGGCGCCGCAGCGTCTGGCTGTTGGTGACAAGGTTGTCGCCGGCGCCAAGGTCGACATCAAGCCGGGCAACGCAATGCCGTTCTCGGGCATGCCGATCGGGACGATTGTCCATAATATCGAAATGAAGCCCGGCAAAGGCGGTCAGATCGCCCGTGCCGCAGGCACCTATGCCCAGTTCGTCGGTCGTGACGGCGGCTACGCCCAGATCCGCCTGTCCTCGGGCGAACTGCGCTTGGTGCGTCAGGAATGCATGGCCACCGTCGGTGCCGTGTCGAACCCCGACAACAGCAACCAGAACTACGGTAAAGCGGGCCGCATGCGTCACAAGGGCATCCGCCCGAGCGTTCGCGGCGTCGTGATGAACCCGATCGACCACCCTCACGGTGGTGGTGAAGGCCGGACTTCGGGTGGTCGTCACCCGGTGACCCCCTGGGGTAAGCCGACCAAGGGTGCCCGTACCCGCAACAAGAACAAGGCGTCGCAGAAGCTGATCATCCGCTCGCGTCACGCCAAGAAGAAAGGCCGCTGATCCATGGCTCGTTCTGTTTGGAAAGGCCCCTTTGTTGACGCTTACGTCCTGAAAAAGGCGGAAGCGGCACGCGAAAGCGGGCGCAATGAAGTCATCAAAATCTGGTCGCGTCGGTCCACCATTCTGCCTCAGTTCGTCGGGCTGACCTTTGGTGTCTACAACGGCCACAAGCACATTCCCGTCAACGTCTCGGAAGACATGATCGGTCAGAAGTTCGGTGAGTATTCGCCGACCCGGACCTATTACGGTCATGCCGCGGACAAGAAAGCGAAGCGGAAGTAAGTCATGGGCAAGGAAAAGAACCCCCGCCGCGTGGCCGAGAACGAAGCGATGGCCAAGGCCCGCATGCTTCGCACCAGCCCGCAGAAACTGAACCTGGTTGCGGCCATGATCCGTGGCAAGAAGGTCGAGAAGGCGCTGACCGATCTCACCTTCTCGAACAAGCGGATCGCGCAGGACGTGAAGAAATGCCTTCAGTCCGCCATCGCCAACGCCGAGAACAACCATAACCTGGATGTCGACGAGCTGATCGTCGCTGAGGCCTATGTCGGCAAGAACCTGACCATGAAGCGCGGTCGCCCGCGTGCCCGTGGCCGGTTCGGCAAGATCATCAAGCCGTTCTCGGAACTCACGATCAAGGTGCGTCAAGTCGAGGAGCAAGCCTAATGGGACATAAAGTCAATCCGGTCGGCATGCGCCTCCAGGTCAACCGTACCTGGGACAGCCGTTGGTACGCTGACACCAAGGATTATGGTGATCTTCTGCTCGAGGACATCAAGCTGCGCGACTTCATCAAGGATGAGTGCAAGCAAGCTGGTGTTGCCCGTGTGATCATCGAACGCCCCCACAAGAAGTGCCGTGTGACCATTCACACCGCGCGTCCGGGCGTGATCATCGGCAAGAAAGGCGCCGACATCGAGGTGCTGCGCAAGAAACTGTCGACCATGACCGACAGCGAACTGCACCTGAACATCGTCGAAGTTCGCAAGCCCGAGCTGGACGCCGCCCTGGTGGGTGAATCCATCGCTCAGCAGCTGGAACGTCGGGTGTCCTTCCGTCGTGCCATGAAGCGTGCCGTGCAAAACGCCATGCGTATGGGCGCCCTGGGTATCCGGGTCAACGTTGCCGGCCGTCTCGGCGGCGCGGAAATCGCCCGGACCGAGTGGTATCGTGAGGGCCGTGTGCCGCTTCACACCCTGCGTGCGGATATTGATTACGCGCATGCCGAAGCGATGACGCCCTATGGCATCATCGGGATCAAGGTCTGGATCTTCAAAGGCGAGATCATGGAGCATGATCCGGCGGCGCGGGATCGCAAGGCACAAGAGATTCAGGATGGCCCGGCCCCCCGTGGGGCAACCGGCGGCCGTCGTGATCGCTAAGGAGTAATGAGAAATGCTTCAGCCTAAGCGTACGAAATTCCGCAAGATGCACAAAGGCCGGATCAAGGGCGAAGCCAAAGGTGGCTCCGACCTGAACTTCGGTCACTACGGCCTCAAGGCGCTGGAACCTGAGCGGGTCACCGCCCGTCAGATCGAAGCCGCCCGTCGTGCCATGACGCGCCACATGAAGCGTCAAGGCCGCGTCTGGATCCGCATCTTCCCCGACACTCCGGTGACGTCGAAACCGACCGAAGTCCGGATGGGTAAAGGTAAGGGTTCAGTCGACTATTGGGCCGCCAAGGTCAAACCCGGTCGGATCATGTTCGAGCTGGAAGGTGTCAGCGAAGACATCGCCCGCGAGGCTCTGCGCCTTGCCGCGATGAAGCTGCCGATCAAAACCCGGGTTGTGGTCCGCGAGGACTGGTAATCCGGGCGCCGGGCAATCCCGGTCCCTGACAAAGAAACCCCCGTCGAGCGATCGGCGGGGGTTTTTCCTTTCCCGATCCCGCCTTGATTAGGTGAGGGGGAGCAGCTCTGCTCCCTCGGGGTCAAGCAGCTCGATATCCTTTAAGGTCACGCCGGTCGCATGCAGGCTGATTACGACATGACGGGTGATCTGATCATCGCTTTCATAGGTAAGCGTGACGTCTGTGCCGGTTTCTCCGTCGTCTTTCTCAACTTCCGAGAGCGAGAGGCCGCTCAGCGCATAGCCGTCATTTTGTGGTGTGGCATCCAGGACGAGCTTGTCGATCCCAGGCTCGAAATCCGGGATCGTGAGCGTCTCGATCCTGAGCGAACCGTCGTCCAGCAGCGTCGCATTCGGGTGGTCATGGCCTGAGCCGATCTCTGTCCCGATCTCGGCCGCGCCTTTATCGACCGAGACCTCGAAGATATCCGCGCCGGCACCGCCGTAGGCAAGCTGCATTTCGATGCCGAGATCGTTGACTGCCGTCATGGCATCAAAGCGGATGATGTCATCCCTGTCACCGCCCGACGGGACTGCGACATAGCCGATCCCGTTCGGTCCGCCACCGCCTTCGACGATGATCAGATCGTTGCCGGCGCCGCGGTTCAGCCGACCGTCCTCGACGGCGGAGGCGTCTATGATGTCGTCGCCCTCGCCGCCTTCGACCAGTAGACCATTGCTGTCAGAGGAGGTGACGGTGATCGGGTCGTCGCCATCCCCGCCATAGACTTGAGGGGCGAAGCTGTAGACCGTTAGGGTGTCATCGTCCTCGCCGCCGTGAACCTCACCGTCTTCCGTCTCCAAGGTGATCACATCATCGCCACTGCCGCCGTCAACCAGGTCGAGGTTGTTCAGGTCTTGCCCCATCCATGCGGTCGGCGCGTCGGAGCCGTTGGCATCGAAAAGGTCAATGACATCGTCGCCGTCCCGGGCATCATTGTCATCATCGTCGAGCGGGACGGTGGAGAGCAGCCCGAAACCGATCAGGGCAGTAATCGCAAATATCATCACAGTTCCATTCCCGTGTTGGAGGAAATGGTAATTAGGGTGATAACCAGTATTACATTTCGAACAATCTTGCGCCGTTGATTGCCGGGCTTCCAAACTGGATGGAAAACACAAAGCCTGTGCAAATTCCGCCTCTCGCGCAGTTGCACCGGGCGCGGTAAGACAGCCTCATGTCACAGATCGAATCGCTCTTTGTCACCCGCCTCTATCGCGCTGCGCTGCGTGAACAGGGCCCTGTCATCGACCCCTCCGAACTGGAGGTGTCCTGCTATTCCATCGCCGAGGATGATGAGGCGGGGCAGGAGTGGTGCGAGGAGAACGGCTATCCCGGCTATACCTCTTATGCCTCGCTGACCGATTTGCCCTGGCGGTTCCCGATCTTCGCCGATCTGGTGAAGTCGCTCGATGCTCATGTGGCGGCTTTTGTCGAGGACCTGGAATTCGATCTCGACGGGCGCGCGCTGAAGCTGGAAGATCTTTGGATCAACATCCTGCCCGAGGGCGGCACTCATGCGTCGCATATCCACCCGCACAGCGTGATCAGTGGCACCACCTATGTGTCGATGCCGACAGGTGCCAGCGCGATCAAATATGAAGATCCGCGCTCGGCCATGCTGATGGCGGCACCGCCGCGGCGCAAGGATGCCCGGCGCGAGCTGCAGACCTTTGTCTATGTCGCCCCGGAGGTGGGGGAGGTCCTGTTGTGGGAAAGCTGGCTGCGTCATGAGGTGCCGTTGAACCAGGCCGAGGATGAGCGGATAAGCGTCAGCTTCAACTATAGCTGGGCGTGATGGCCCGAAGAGGGAGGGGGCGCAGTGGGCCGCGGTTCGGCCCATCATTCTATTGGGGAAAGGTTGAATGGATCCTCGCAAGCTTGAAATGACCGTTCTGATGACGCCGGACATGGCGAATTTCAGCGGTAAGGTGCATGGTGGTGCGCTGCTGAACCTGCTGGACCGGGTTGCATTTTCCTGTGCTTCGCGGTTTTCCAAGCAATATGCCGTGACACTTTCCGTAGATCAGGTAACCTTCAAGCAGCCGATCAATGTTGGGGAGCTGGTGACCTTCCGCGCCAGCGTCAACCTGGCCGGTCGGACGTCGATGGAAATCGGCATTCGGGTCGAGGCGCAGGATATTCGCGCCGGCACCACGCGGCATACCAATTCGTGTTATTTCACCATGGTCGCGGTGGACGAGCATGGTACGCCGACCGAAGTGCCCACCCTTGCGGTGCTGGACGAGACCGAGGCCCGGCGTCAGCGCGCTGCTGAAACGCGCAAGAAGCTGCGCCGCCAATTCTCGGAAGAGATGAAAAAGGCCGCCCAGGGCTGAAGCACGCGGGTCTGTCGCCGGGGCAGGGCGTATCGCGAAAAGGCCAAGTAATTGCTTGCCCCGCAGGTGATCCTCCCCTATAGAACGCCATCTCACGGATTCCCGCTTTGGCGGGATTCGTGTGTTTGCAATTCATCCACCAGGTCAAGGGTGACCCGATCGACGGGGCCTTCTGGTGTTTTGAGAGAAGGAAAAGGCGATGAACGCCAAAGAACTGCGTGACAAGACGCCGGATCAGCTCCGGGAAGAGCTTGCCAACCTGAAGAAAGAAAGCTTCAACCTGCGCTTTCAACAGGCAACCGGTCAGCTGGAAAACACGGCAGGCATCAAGGCGGCTCGTCGCAATGCTGCCCGCGTGAAAACCATCCTGAACGAAAAAGCTGCTGCTGCAGCCGGCGACGCATAAGGAGCCTGCAAGATGCCCAAACGTATCCTTTCCGGCACCGTGACCAGCGACGCCAACGCTCAGACCGTCACCGTTCTGGTGGAGCGCCGCTTCACCCATCCGGTTCTGAAGAAGACCATCCGTAAGTCCAAGAAATACCGGGCTCACGACGAGAAGAACGCCTACAAAGTGGGTGATACGGTTCGCATCATCGAATGCGCGCCGAAGTCGAAGACGAAACGCTGGGAGGTTCTGGAGGCGTAAGCCTTCCGGACCTTTCGGCCTGATCGAAACCCTGGGGGACAAAATATGACACGCCCCCACAGGTCGGGAGAAACCACATGATCCAGATGCAGACCAATCTGGATGTCGCTGACAACTCCGGCGCTCGCCGGGTGCAGTGCATCAAGGTCCTGGGTGGTTCCAAGCGGAAATACGCGTCGGTGGGTGATATCATCGTCGTATCCGTGAAAGAGGCCATCCCGCGCGGCCGCGTGAAGAAAGGTGACGTCCGTAAGGCCGTCGTCGTGCGCACCGCCAAGGAAGTCCGTCGCGAAGACGGCACCGCGATCCGCTTCGATCGCAACGCTGCCGTGATTCTTAACAACAACAACGAGCCCGTCGGCACCCGTATCTTCGGCCCGGTTGTTCGCGAACTGCGCGCGAAGAACTTCATGAAGATCATCTCGCTGGCTCCGGAGGTGCTGTAATCATGGCTGCGAAGCTCCGCAAAGGCGACAAAGTCGTCGTGCTGGCCGGCAAGGACAAGGGCAAGGAAGGCACCATCGCCTCCGTTGACCCGAAAGCCGGCAAAGCCGTTGTCGATGGCGTGAACATGGCCATCCGTCACACCCGTCAAAGCCAAACCAGCCAGGGCGGCCGCCTGCCGAAGGCAGTGCCGATCGACCTGAGCAACCTGGCGCTGCTGGACAAGAACGGCAAAGCCACCCGCGTCGGCTTCCGCATGGAAGGTGACAAGAAGGTGCGTTTCGCCAAGACCACGGGAGACGTGATCGATGCTTGATGCCGCAACCTACACCCCGCGTCTCAAGGCGCTGTACAAAGACAGCATCCGCGCCGCTCTGAAAGAAGAGTTCGGCTATAAGAACGACATGCAGATCCCCGGTCTGGACAAAATCGTTCTGAACATCGGCTGTGGTGCCGAGGCGGTCAAAGACAGCAAGAAGGCGAAATCGGCTCAGGAAGACCTGACTTCGATCGCCGGCCAGAAGGCTGTCGTCACCAAGGCAAAGAAATCCATCGCCGGCTTCCGCGTGCGTGAAGACATGGCTCTGGGTGCCAAGGTGACCCTGCGCAGTGACCGGATGTATGAATTCCTCGATCGTCTGATCACTGTTGCGATGCCGCGCGTGCGCGACTTCCGCGGTGTGAAGCCCTCGTTCGATGGCCGTGGCAACTTCGCGATGGGCCTGAAAGAGCACATCGTGTTCCCGGAAATCGACTTCGACAAGGTCGACGAGGTCTGGGGCATGGATATCATCATCGCCACCACTGCGAAAACCGACGCGGAAGCCAAAGCGCTGTTGAAGCTGTTCAACATGCCGTTCAACAGCTGATCGCGGGAAGGATAAGACATGGCTAAGAAAGCAATGATCGAACGCGAAAAGAAGCGTGAACGGCTGGTGGCGAAATACGCCGAAAAGCGTGCCGCGCTGAAAGAGATCGCGAATGACGAAGCCCGCCCGATGGAAGAGCGTTTCAAAGCGCGTCTGAAACTGGCGAAACTGCCGCGCAACGGTTCGGCCACCCGGCTGCACAACCGCTGCCAGCTGACCGGTCGTCCCCATGCTTACTATCGTAAGCTGAAGGTCAGCCGGATCATGCTGCGGGAACTGGGCTCGAATGGCCAGATCCCCGGTCTGGTGAAGTCGAGCTGGTAAGGAGGGCATAGAGATGAACGATCCTATCGGCGATATGCTCACCCGTATCCGCAACGCGCAAATGCGCGGCAAAAGCACCGTGCTGACTCCGGCGTCGAAACTGCGCGCCTGGGTTCTGGATGTGCTGGCGGACGAAGGCTATATCCGTGGCTATGACAAGCTGACTGGCGAAAATGGCCATCCGGCTCTGGAAATCAGCCTGAAATACTTCGAAGGCGAACCTGTTATTCGCGAACTGAAGCGGGTCTCCAAACCCGGTCGTCGCGTGTACATGGGCGTCAAGGACATCCCGCAGGTCCGTCAGGGTCTGGGCGTGTCGATTGTCTCCACCCCCAAGGGTGTGATGTCGGATGCAAACGCACGTAGCGCCAATGTCGGCGGCGAAGTGCTCTGCACCGTCTTCTAAGGAGGTCAGACATGTCTCGTATTGGTAAGAAACCGGTCGAACTGCCCAGCGGCGTTACCGCCTCTGTGTCGGGTCAGACCGTGGAAGTGAAGGGGCCGAAAGGCACCCGGACCTTTACCGCCACCGACGATGTCACCATCGTTGTCGAAGACAACACCGTGAAGGTCGAACCGCGTGGCAAGTCCAAGCGCGCCCGCCAGCAATGGGGGATGTCGCGGACTCAGGTTGCCAATCTGGTGGCCGGTGTGACCGCAGGCTTCAAGAAAGAGCTCGAAATCCAAGGTGTGGGTTACCGCGCCGCGGTGCAGGGCAACGTCCTGAAGCTGAACCTGGGCTATAGCCACGATGTGGACTTTGATATCCCGGCCGGCGTGACGGTGACTGCACCCAAGCAAACGGAAATCGTTGTCGAAGGCATCGACCAGCAACTGGTCGGCCAGGTTGCCGCGAACATCCGTGAATGGCGCGCGCCCGAGCCCTATAAGGGCAAAGGCATCCGCTACAAGGGTGAGTACATCTTCCGCAAGGAAGGCAAGAAGAAGTAAGGACGCTCAAGATGGCACACAGCAAACGGACCCTGTTTCTGAAACGTCGCCTGCGCGTTCGGAACAAACTTCGCAAGGTCAATGCCGGGCGGCTTCGCCTCTCGGTTCACCGTTCGAACAAGAACATCAGCGTGCAGCTGATCGACGACGTTCGCGGCGTGACCCTGGCTTCGGCCTCCAGCCTGGAAAAAGATCTGGGCGTTGTCGGCAAGAACAACATCGAAGCGGCCGCCAAGGTGGGCGCAGCGATTGCCGAACGCGCCAAGAAAGCCGGCGTGGAAGAAGCCTATTTCGATCGTGGCGGCTTCCTGTTTCATGGCAAGGTGAAGGCTCTGGCCGACGCCGCGCGTGAAGGCGGTCTCAAGATCTAAACGTGTGGGCGGTGTTCTGCACCGCCCCGATGATCCGGGAGAGCGCCCCATCGGGGCGCCTCACCAGGATTGCAAAAACGGCGCCTGGCGCCAGGATGAAAGGAATGCCGCATGGCAGAACGTGAAAACCGTCGGGGCAATCGCCGCGAACGCGAGGAAACCCCGGAATTCGCCGATCGTCTGGTTGCGATCAACCGGGTGTCGAAAACCGTCAAGGGTGGTAAGCGCTTTGGCTTCGCCGCTCTGGTTGTCGTCGGTGACCAAAAGGGCCGTGTCGGCTTCGGCAAGGGCAAGGCCAAGGAAGTTCCCGAGGCAATCCGCAAGGCCACTGAGCAAGCGAAGCGTCAGATGATCCGCGTGCCGCTGCGCGAAGGCCGTACCCTGCACCACGACATGCACGGCCGCTGGGGCGCCGGCAAGGTCGTCATGCGCGCCGCACCGGAAGGGACCGGGATCATCGCCGGTGGTCCGATGCGCGCCGTGTTTGAAATGCTGGGCCTGAAGGACGTTGTTTCGAAGTCCATCGGCTCGCAAAACCCCTACAACATGATCCGTGCCACGCTCGACGGTCTCAAGAAAGAGCAGTCGCCGCGTCTGGTCGCACAGCGCCGGGGCAAGAAGGTCGCTGACATTCTGCCCAAGCACGAGCATCACGCACCGGCAGCTCAGCCGGTCGCAGAGGAGGCTTAATCCATGGCCAAGACCATCGTTGTCAAACAGATCGGTTCGCCGATCCGTCGCCCCGCCGAACAGCGCGCAACGCTGATCGGTCTGGGTCTGAACAAGATGCACAAGACCCGCGAGCTTGAGGATACCCCCTCGGTGCGTGGCATGATCAACAAGATCCCGCATCTGGTCGAGATCGTCGAAGAACGCGGCTGAGCCCGTCTTTCTCGATCCGAGACGCAGGTTTTGAACGGCGCCCTTCCTGAGGGCGCCGTTTTTGCATTTAGCCCCCGCACAGCGTCTGTGCGCTGGCGGCCTCTAGGCGGGGGCGGCCCTTCGGCATAACTTCGCAGCGAATTTTGAGGAGACGGCCATGGAAGTGGGGCTTTATACCTTTGGCGACGTGGGCACCGACCCGGTGACCGGCGCGCGGGTTGATGCGCGGCAGCGGCTGAACAATCTGATGGAAGAGATCGAGCTGGCCGATCAGGTGGGGCTCGATGTCTTCGGGGTGGGCGAACACCACCGTCCCAATTACGCCGTGACCGCACCTGCGGTGGCGCTGGCGGGTGCGGCGCGCACGACCAAGTCAATCCGGCTGAGTTCTGCTGTCTCGGTGCTCAGCTCCGACAATCCGGTGCGTGTGTTCGAGGAGTTTTCGACGCTCGACAGTCTCAGTAACGGCCGGGCCGAGCTGATGGTCGGGCGCGGCAGCTTTATCGAGAGCTTCCCGCTCTTCGGCTACGATCTGGAGGATTACGACGATCTCTTCGAGGAAAAGCTGCAGATGCTGCTGGCGATCAACGAAGAGGAAAAGCTGCGCTGGCGCGGTTCGAAGCACACCCCGCGGGTCGAGGGACTGGGCGTCTATCCGCGCCCGGTGAACGGAAAGCTGCCGGTCTGGATCGCTGCCGGGGGCACGCCTGACAGCATGATTCGCGCCGGCGTCCTGGGCTGCCCATTGGCGTTGGCCATCATCGGCGGGGCGCCGCGCCGGTTCAAGGCGCTGGCCGATCTCTATCGTCGTGCGGCAGAGCAGGCTGGCAATACCGACAAGACGCGGGTGTCGCTGAATGTCCATGGTTTCGTGGGGGAGGATGGCAAGGCCGCAGCAGACCTGTTCTTCCCGGCGCAAAAGGCGGTGATGGACCAGCTTGGTCGCGAACGCGGCTGGCCGCCGCAGAGCCGGGCGCAATACGATGCCGCCATGGGGCCGGAAGGGGCGATGTTCGTAGGCTCGCCGGCGCAGGTGGTCGACAAGATTCTCGGCCTGAAGGAGGATCTGGGCTTTGATCGGGTGTCGATCCAGATGGCGATCGGGGTGATCGAGCACAAGGAGATACTCAAGGCGATCGAGGTGCTGGGCACCAAGGTGGCGCCGGAGCTGCGGAAGGCCGGGTAGGGGTGAAACGCGTCTTCTAGATCGCTTGCGATCCTGTTCGCGCCCGGGGTACGTTCTCCAGGCGGACTCCAGGCGGGTGCGAACTCGCTCCCGACCGCGTGCCGGGCGCGGCTCTGTGTGGTGAGGGGGCGTCGTGGCTCGGGATGGGGAGGTCTCTGACCACCAAATCCTTGCAACGTGCCGCGCCGCCGTCTATACGCCCACGGTGGCCCTGTGGGCCCGACTCACCAAAACCAAGAAACGCCGTGGTCGTCCCATCCGCTTCGGGGGCGCATCCGGCAAGGAGAAGCGACATGAAACTCAACGAACTGCGCGACAATCCCGGCGCCGCCCCGAAACGCAAACGTGTTGCCCGTGGTCCGGGCTCGGGCAAAGGCAAGACCGCGGGCCGCGGTATCAAAGGTCAGAAATCCCGTTCGGGTGTGGCCATCAACGGCTATGAAGGCGGCCAGATGCCGCTGTACCAACGGCTTCCGAAGCGCGGCTTTAACAAGCCGAACCGCAAAGAATTCGCCGTTGTGAACCTGGGCCTGATCCAGAAATTCATCGAAGCCGGCAAGCTGGACGCAAGCGCCGCGATCACCGAGGACGCGCTGGTCGCCTCCGGTCTGGTTCGCCGCAAGCTGGACGGCATCCGGGTTCTGGCCAAGGGCGAATTCAGCACCAAGGCGACCATCGAAGTCACCGGCGCCTCGAAATCGGCAGTTGCTGCCGTCGAGGCAGCGGGCGGCGCCCTGAAGGTCGCAACCGTTGAAGCTGACGCCTAAGCGGTTGTGGGCGGCCTCCGGGCCGCTTAAATAGACCTCAGTTTTCCATGACGCCGCCCGAGCCGGAAAACGGCCCGGGCGGCGCAGTCATAAGAGAGACCTCTTCATGGTATCAGCAGCGGAACAAATGGCGGCGAACACGAGCTGGGCTGCGCTTGGCAAAGCCACCGATCTGCGCAACCGAATTCTCTTCACCCTGGGCCTGCTGATCGTCTACCGGCTGGGCACCTTCATTCCCGTTCCGGGAATCGACGGCGCCGCGCTGCGTCAGTTCATGGAGGGTGCGGGGCAGGGCATCGGCGGCATGGTGTCTATGTTCACCGGTGGCGCATTGGGCCGCATGGGGATCTTCGCCTTAGGCATCATGCCCTATATTTCCGCCTCGATCATCGTTCAGCTGCTGACGGCCATGGTGCCCTCGCTCGAACAGCTGAAGAAAGAGGGCGAGCAGGGCCGAAAGAAGATCAACCAGTACATGCGCTTCGGGACCGTGGCGCTGGCCACCGTTCAGGCCTATGGCCTCGCGGTCTCGCTCGAGGCCGGCGGTCTGGCGACCGATCCGGGGCTCTATTTCCGCTTCTCGACCATGATCACCTTGGTGGGTGGCACCATGTTCCTGATGTGGCTGGGCGAACAGATCACTTCGCGCGGGATCGGCAACGGTATCTCTCTTATCATCTTCGTCGGCATCATTGCCGAGGTTCCGGCCGCACTGGCGCAATTCCTTGCCTCGGGGCGTTCCGGCGCGATCAGCCCGGCGGTGATCATCGGCGCGATTATCCTGGTTATCGCGGTGATCACCTTCGTGGTCTTCATGGAACGCGCCTTGCGCAAGATTCATATCCAGTACCCGCGCCGTCAGGTCGGGATGAAGGTCTATGATGGTGGCTCCAGCCACCTGCCGATCAAGGTGAACCCGGCCGGTGTGATCCCGGCGATCTTCGCCTCGTCGCTGCTGCTGCTGCCGACCACGATCTCGACCTTCTCCTCCAGCGCGGCAAGCGGTCCGGTGATGTCGTGGCTGCTGGCGAACTTCGGGCCGGGGCAGCCGCTGTATCTGCTGTTCTTCTGCGCGATGATCGTCTTCTTCGCCTATTTCTATACCTTCAACGTGTCGTTCAAGCCGGACGATGTGGCGGACAACCTGAAGAACCAGAATGGTTTCGTTCCCGGTATCCGCCCGGGCAAGAAGACGGCAGAATATTTTGAATATGTGGTGAACCGTATCCTGGTGCTGGGCGCGGCCTATCTGGCCTTCGTCTGCCTGATGCCGGAAATCCTGCGCGGACAGTTCCATGTGCCCTTCTATTTCGGCGGCACCTCGGTTCTGATCATCGTGTCAGTGACCATGGACACCATCCAGCAGGTGCAAAGCCATCTGCTTGCCCATCAATATGAAGGGCTGATTGAGAAATCCCAACTGCGCGGGCGCAGTGGCAACAAGAAACGAGCAAAACGAGGGCCGGCACGGCGATGAAAACCGCGATGAATATCATTCTCTTGGGCCCGCCGGGGGCGGGCAAAGGAACTCAGGCAGCCAGGCTCGTGGCTGAACGCGGCATGGTGCAACTGTCAACTGGGGACATGCTGCGCGCGGCCCGGACGTCGGGCACGGAAATGGGGCAGAAGGTCGCCGCGATCATGGATGCCGGCCAGCTCGTCACCGACGAGATCGTGATCGGCCTGATCGCCGAGCAGTTGGAAAAAGGCTCGGAAGGTGGGTTCATCTTCGACGGTTTCCCCCGCACCCTGCCGCAGGCCGATGCTTTGGCCGCGCTGCTGGCGGAAAAGGGGCAGACGCTTGGTGCCGTGATCCAGCTTGAAGTCGATGATGAAACGCTGGTCCAGCGCATCGTCAACCGCGCCAAGGAAGCGGCAGCCGCTGGCCAGCCGGTGCGCGCGGACGACAACGAGGAAAGCGTCAAGATCCGTTTGATGGAATATTACAAGAAGACTGCGCCACTGATCGGCTACTACTATGCCGGTGGCAATTTGACCAAGGTGGACGGTCTTGCCGAAATCGACACGGTACATGACGCGATCGCGGCTGTGCTGGACGCCTGATCAGGCTTTAGCCGAGGGATTCGGCGTCAGGGGTTGACCCGGGGGTCAAAAGCCCATATCGACCCGCATCCCTCATGGGAATCACACGCGCGGCGGGATTCGCCCGGCGCGCGGATCACCTCGCAAAAGTGCTGGCCATCCGGGGCAACTCGACGGTCGCGCGTTGTGAAAAAAGGTTCTGGAGCTACGGAACCGCAACGAAAGGAAAGTGACACGTGGCACGTATTGCCGGCGTAAACATCCCGACCTCTAAACGGGTCCCGATCGCCCTGACCTATATCACCGGTATCGGCCATACTTCGGCCAAAGCCATCTGCGACGCAGTCGGTATCGACCAGACCCGCCGCGTCAACGAGCTGAGCGATGCCGAAGTCCTGCAGATTCGCGAACATATCGACGCCAACTACACCGTCGAAGGCGACCTGCGCCGCGAAACCCAAATGAACATCAAGCGCCTGATGGACCTGGGCTGCTACCGTGGCCTGCGCCATCGTCGCAACCTGCCCGTCCGTGGTCAGCGCACGCATACCAACGCGCGCACCCGCAAAGGCCCGGCGAAGCCGATCGCCGGCAAGAAGAAATAAGGGGGGCTTGATCCATGGCACGTGATAAGACTCGCACCAAGCGTAAAGAGCGTAAGAACATCGCCGCCGGTGTGGCGCATGTGAACAGCTCGTTCAACAACACCAAGATCCTGATCTCGGATGTGCAAGGCAACGCGATCTCCTGGTCGTCCGCTGGCACCATGGGCTTCAAGGGGTCGCGGAAATCGACCCCCTATGCCGCTCAGATGGCCGCCGAAGATGCTGGCCGTAAGGCGCAGGAACATGGCGTGAAAACCCTGGAAGTCGAAGTGCAGGGCCCCGGTTCGGGCCGTGAATCGGCGCTGCGTGCGCTGGCTGCCGTTGGCTTCAACATCACCTCGATCCGGGATGTCACCCCGATCGCCCACAACGGCTGCCGCCCTCCGAAGCGTCGCCGCGTCTAAGGGCAGAACGATTTGAACGGGGCTGTGCCAGTGCACGGCCCCGATCCGTCATTTGAAACCTCGGGCGTCTGGGCTTTAGGACATGGAGCGCAGACAGGAATGGAGGGACCGCATGATCCATAAGAACTGGGCCGAACTGATCAAGCCGACTCAGCTTGACGTGAAGCCGGGCAACGATCCCGCGCGCCAGGCCACTCTGGTCGCTGAACCGCTGGAACGCGGCTTTGGTCTGACTTTGGGCAACGCGCTGCGCCGGATCCTGATGTCGTCGCTGCAAGGCGCCGCCATTTCCAGCGTTCAGATCGACAACGTCCTGCACGAGTTTTCGTCGGTCGCCGGCGTGCGCGAGGATGTAACCGACATCATCCTGAACCTCAAGGGCGTGTCGCTGAAGATGGACGTCGAAGGGCCCAAGCGCCTGTCGATTTCCGCCAAGGGGCCGGCAGTGGTCACCGCTGGTGATATCAGCGAAACCGCCGGGATCGAGGTTCTGAACCGCGATCACGTGATCTGCCACCTGGACGATGGTGCCGATCTGTTCATGGAACTGACCGTGAACACTGGCAAGGGCTATGTCTCCGCCGACAAGAACAAGCCGGAAGATGCGCCTATCGGCCTTATCCCGATCGACGCGATCTATTCGCCGATCAAGCGCGTCAGCTATGACGTTCAGCCGACCCGTGAAGGCCAGGTTCTGGACTATGACAAGCTGACGATGAAGATCGAAACCGATGGGTCCATCACGCCGGACGACGCCGTGGCCTTCGCCGCGCGCATCCTGCAGGACCAGCTGTCGATCTTCGTGAACTTCGACGAACCTGAGGCCGCCGGCCGCCAGGACGAAGACGACGGGCTGGAATTCAATCCGCTGCTTCTGAAGAAGGTGGACGAGCTGGAACTGTCGGTTCGTTCGGCAAACTGCCTGAAGAACGACAACATCGTCTATATCGGCGACCTGATCCTGAAGACCGAAGCCGAGATGCTGCGCACCCCGAACTTCGGCCGTAAGTCGCTGAACGAGATCAAGGAAGTGCTGTCGGGCATGGGTCTGCACCTTGGCATGGATGTCGAGGACTGGCCGCCGGACAACATCGAGGATCTGGCGAAGAAGTTCGAAGACAGCTTCTGATCTTCGAAAACTGATCGGGGAGGGCTCAGGCCCTCCTCTGAATTCCCGGGTCTTGCCGGGGACAATATGGGCATCCCGCCCCAAGGAGAGTTGGCGACACTTTAGCCGGCCGGACAAAGCAAAATCGCCCCGAGAGGGCGCAAATCGGAGATAGTAAAATGCGTCACGCACGTGGTTACCGCCGCCTGAACCGCACCCATGAGCACCGCAAGGCGCTGTTCGCCAACATGGCCGGCTCGCTGATCGAGCACGAGCAGATCAAGACCACCCTGCCGAAGGCCAAGGAACTGCGCCCGATCATCGAAAAGATGATCACGCTGGCCAAACGCGGCGATCTGCACGCCCGCCGTCAGGCGGCTGCCCGCCTGAAGCAGGACCAGCATGTTGCCAAGCTGTTCGAAGT
Source organism: Pseudodonghicola xiamenensis DSM 18339 (assembly GCF_000429365.1). Classification (GTDB taxonomy): domain Bacteria; phylum Pseudomonadota; class Alphaproteobacteria; order Rhodobacterales; family Rhodobacteraceae; genus Pseudodonghicola; species Pseudodonghicola xiamenensis. Next base: position 46,621 of record NZ_AUBS01000014.1, read on the forward strand.
GCTGGGCCCGCGCTACAAGGACCGTCAGGGCGGCTATGTTCGCGTCCTGAAAGCCGGCTTCCGCTATGGCGACATGGCACCGATGGCGATCATCGAATTCGTCGACCGTGATGTCGACGCCAAAGGCGCAGCCGACAAGGCCCGCGTCGCCGCCGAGGAAGCTGCCGAGGATTGATCCTCGGCCTGTTCGGCAGAATTTCAGGGGCGTCCTTTGGGGGCGCCCCTTTTGCATTTCAGTCGTCCATCGCGTCCAGGGCCGCTTTCACCTCGGTCTCGATCCTGTCGCGGGGATGATGGGTCAGATCCTTGTCGATCTCGGCCACGAGCCTGGCTTTGACCTCGGGGTGCAGCGCCTCGCGGATCGCGCCCAGAACCTTCGGGCCGGCGGCGATCACGACATGCTGAAAGTCGCCGCGATGGGCATGTTCATAAAGGATGTCGGACAGCTCAGTGGCAAAACGGTCGCGGGCCAGGGTGCGCCAGTCAGTCGCCTCCAGTGCGGACATCTGGTTGGGGCCGGGATCAGGCATTCGTCCGGGCCGGTCGGCATTCTCGGGCTCTTGCGGTTGCTCCTCGCGGGCGATGACTTGAAAATTCGGGTCTTGATGATCGGTCAGGTTCCGCATCAGCAGCGCCTTTTCCCCATCCGCCACGACGACCCAGGTTCCGTTTGTCAGTTTCGGCATTTTAGACTCTCTTCCTTGGGTGATGGGCCAGCCTAACCCGTTTCTCCGCCGCAGCTCAAGAAACCGTCACCGCCCCGCGAGGAGCTCCGGCTTGCAATCGCAGGGCCCGGGGCGCATATCCGAAACCAACCGAAAGGAGGCCCAATGTTCCGTATTCTCCTGATTGTTCTGGGGCTGTCGATGGCGCAGCCGGTGCTGGCCGATACGCGGGTGCCGCAGTCGCAGGCCGAAATCTCGCTGGGATTTGCGCCCTTGGTCAAGTCGGCGGCGCCGGCTGTCGTCAATATCTACGCCAAGATCGTGACCAAAGGGTATGATAGCCCCTTTGCCGGGGATCCCTTCTTTCGCAATTTCTTCCAGGGCTTCGGGACACCGCGGCAGCGGGTGCAGAATTCTCTGGGCTCTGGGGTGATCCTGTCGGCTGATGGGATTGTGGTGTCGAACTATCATGTGGTGGCCGAGGCCAGCGAGATTCGCGTGGTGACCACGGATCGCAAGGAATATGACGCCAAGGTCGTGCTGGCCGACAAGGATGCCGATCTGGCGGTGTTGCAGCTTCAGGATGCGCAGGGGCTGCCGTTTCTGAAACTGCGCAATTCTGATCGGGTCGAGGTGGGGGAGCTGGTGCTGGCCATCGGGAATCCCTTCGGCGTCGGCCAGACGGTCAGCAGCGGCATCGTGTCGGGGCTGGCGCGGACCGGTGGTGCCAGCGGTGGCGGCCTGGGCTATTTCATCCAGACCGACGCGCCGATCAACCCGGGCAATTCCGGTGGGGCGCTGATCGACGTGAATGGCGATCTGATCGGGATCAACTCGCGGATCCTGACCCGGTCGGGTGGCTCGAACGGCATTGGCTTCGCCATACCGGCCAATCTGGTGGCACAATTCATGCGTCAGGCGCAGGAGGGCAACGACCGTTTCGAACGCCCCTGGGCCGGGATGGGCGGGCAATCGGTCGATGCCGATCTGGCGCATTCTCTGGGGCTCGATATGCCCGAGGGCATCGTGATCTCGGATCTGCATCCCGACAGCCCCTTCGCCAAGGCCGGTTTCAAGGTCGGTGATGTAATCACCCGGGTCGACGGGTTGCCGGTAAACTCGCCGCCCGAGATGATCTTTCGGATGACTGTCACCGGGATCGGCGAAACCGCAAGCTTTACCCGTGTCCGCGACGGCAAGGCCAAGGAGATCGAGGTGACGATGATCGCCGCACCGGACTCCCCGGCTTCGGACCCGGTGACATTGGGGGACAAGACCATGTTGCCGGGGTTGAGCGTTGCACTGGCCAACCCCGCGGTTGTGGCGCGGCTTGGGCTGCCGCTGTCGACCGAGGGCGTGGTGGTCACCGACGCCGGCCCCTTTGGCGCGCGGGCCGGGCTGCAGCCGGGTGATGTGATCCTTACCATCAACGATGAGGCGATCACCCGCACGCGGGACGTGAAAAAGGCACTGACCGATACCGGCCGTTGGCTGACCATGGAGCTGGAGCGGCGCGGCCAGAAGCTCAACCTCCGGATCAGGCTGTAATCTTCGTGGCCGATCTTTTCGACAGCCCGGGCGGGGGGGGCGAGGCTCCCGCCCCGAACAGGCCGCTGGCGGATCGCCTGCGGCCTCAATCGCTTGGCGAGGTGATCGGCCAGGCGCAGATCCTTGGTCCCGACGGGCCTCTGGGCGCGATGCTGGCGGCGCATTCGCTGTCCTCGCTGATCCTGTGGGGACCGCCGGGGGTGGGCAAGACCACGATTGCCCGGCTGCTGGCAGAAGAGAGCGATCTGCATTTCGTCCAGATCAGCGCCATCTTCACCGGTGTTGCCGATCTGAAGAAGGTGTTCGAGGCCGCCAAGCTGCACCGCAAGGCCGGTAAGGGCACCTTGCTCTTCGTTGACGAAATCCACCGCTTCAACAAGGCGCAGCAGGACGGCTTTCTGCCCTATATGGAGGATGGCACCATCCTGCTGATCGGGGCGACCACCGAGAACCCGTCATTCGAACTGAACGCGGCGCTTCTGTCGCGTTCGCAGGTGCTGGTGCTGGAACGGCTCAGCCTTGCCGATCTGGAACGTCTCGCCCAACGGGCGGAGAAGGAGATGGGCCGCCCGCTACCGCTGGATGGTCCGGCGCGCGAGGCGCTGCTGGAAATGGCCGATGGCGACGGGCGGACGCTGTTGAACCTGATCGAACAGGCGATGGCCTGGAAGGTCGACGGCAAGCTGACGCCCGATCAGCTTGCCACCCGGCTGATGCGGCGGGCGGCGAAATACGACAAATCGGGGGACGAGCATTACAACCTGATCTCGGCCCTGCATAAATCGGTGCGCGGATCGGATCCGGATGCGGCGATCTACTGGTTCGCGCGGATGCTGGAGGGCGGCGAGGATCCCCGCTATCTCGCCCGCCGGCTGGTGCGCATGGCGGTCGAGGACATCGGCCTCGCCGATCCGCAGGCACAGACCCATTGCCTGCACGCCTGGGAGACTTACGAGCGCATCGGCTCGCCCGAAGGGGAGCTGGCGCTGGGGCAGGCGGTGATCTATCTGGCGCTCGCTCCGAAATCCAATGCCGGCTATGTCGCCTACAAGGCCGCGCGCAAACTGGCCAAGCAAAGCGGCAGTGCGCCGCCGCCCAAGCATATCCTGAATGCGCCGACCTCGATGATGAAGGATCAGGGTTATGGGGCCGGCTATGCCTATGATCACGATGCCGAGGACGGATTTTCGGGGCAGAACTATTTCCCCGAAGGCATGCGCCGCCCGGTGATCTATGCCCCGGTCGAACGCGGTTTCGAGCGCGAGCTGAAGAAACGGCTGGATTTCTTCACCCGGCTCAGGCTGCAGCGGCAGGGGAATTAGGCCACGCTTGACTCTGATGCGCCCCCGCGCGACAGACCGGCCATGATTTATTCGGTTTCACTTGTGGCGGTGGGCGGCGCGATCGGCGCCTCCCTGCGCTATTTGACGGGGCTTCTGGTGACCTGGCTGCTGGATCATCCGGCGTTTCCCATGGCGATCCTTACCGTCAATATCCTTGGCTCCTTCATCATGGGGCTTTTCGTGGTGGCGGCGGCCCACAAGGGGCTGACACATCTCAGCCCACTGGTGGTGACCGGCTTCCTGGGTGGGTTCACCACCTTTTCCTCTTTCTCGCTGGAGACGGTGACCTTGATCGAACGGGGCGACATGGCGCAGGCGGCACTTTATGTGGGTCTGTCGGTCGGGGTTTCGATTGCGGCACTGGCCGGCGGCATGATGCTGGCACGCGGGGTTTTCGCATGAGCAAGGTTCAGACCATCACAGTGGCCGAGGGCGACGGGGATCAGCGGCTGGATCGCTGGCTGAAACGGCAGTTTCCCCATATCAGCCAGGGCCGGATCGAAAAGATGTGCCGCAAGGGCGAACTGCGGGTCGATGGTGGCCGGGTCAAGGCCTCGACCCGGCTGGAAGTCGGCCAGCAGGTGCGGGTGCCGCCGCTGACCGAGGCTGACCAGAGACCGGCGCCGGCAGTCAGCCGCAGCCGCGTCAGCGATGCGGACGCCAGGATGATCCAGTCCTGCGTGATCTATCGAGACGACGATATCATCGCGCTGAACAAGCCACCGGGGCTTGCGGTGCAGGGCGGCTCTGGCATGGCCAAGCATGTGGATGGGCTGGGCGAGGCGCTGCGCTTCGGGCTGGAGGAAAATCCGCGGCTGGTGCACCGGCTCGATAAGGACACATCGGGGGTGTTGCTGCTGGCGCGTCGGCGCGAGGTGGCCAGCACCCTGACGGCGAGCTTCCGCCATCACGCCACCCGCAAGATCTATTGGGCGGTGGTCGCTGGCGTGCCGACCCCCTATTTGGGTGAGATCAAGGCCGGGCTGGTCAAGGCCGGTGGTCATGGCGCCAAGGGCGAGGGCGAAAAGATGATCGCCGTTCACCCGCGCGATATCGACGATACCCCCGGTGCCAAGCGGGCGCATACGCTTTATGCCACGCTCTACCGCGTTGGCAGCCGCGCCGCCTGGGTGGCGCTGGAGCCGCTGACCGGGCGCACCCACCAGTTGCGCGTGCATATGGCCGAGATGGGCCACCCGATCGTGGGGGATGGCAAATACGGTGGGTCCGGCCAGGAGAATCTGGGCGACGGCTGGGGTGCGCAGTTGGGCGGCATCATCAGCAAGAAGCTGCACCTGCATGCCCGCAGCCTGACGTTCGAACATCCGGTGACCAAGAAACAGATGATGATCACCGCCGATCTGCCCGAGCATATGAAGCACACCTTCGACACTTTCGGCTGGACCGAGGATCTGGCCGAAGATGATCCGTTCGAGGCACTGCGGTGAGCCTGCGACTGGTAATTTTCGACGTCGACGGCACCCTGGTCGACAGCCAGGCGGCAATCGTCGCGGCGATGGAGGCGGCATTCGCCGCGCAGCGGATGGCGGTGCCGCCCCGGGCGGCGATCCTGTCGATTGTCGGCCTGTCGCTGGATCATGCCATGCTGCGATTGGTGCCTGAGGCCGGCGCTGACACTCGTGCCCGGCTGGTCGAAGGCTACAAGCAAGCCTATCACGATCAGCGCCTGGCCCAGGGCGCGGCGCATTCGCCGCTGTTTCCGGGCGCGTTGGGGCTGTTGGAGACGCTGCATGCCCAGCCGGAGACGCTGCTGGCGGTGGCCACGGGAAAATCGCGCCGCGGCCTTGATGCGCTGATCGAATCGCATGGGCTCGGTCGTTTTTTCGTGTCCCGGCAGGTGGCCGACGATCACCCGTCCAAGCCGCATCCCTCGATGATCCATGCCGCGCTTGCCGATACCGGGGTCGAGGCTGTCGATGCGGCGATGATCGGTGATACCAGTTTCGACATGGAGATGGCACGTGCCGCCGGGGTTGCCGGGGTCGGCGTCGGCTGGGGCTATCACCCGGTGTCGGCACTGGAGCCGGTGGCGCGCCGGGTCGTGCTGCGGTTTGACGAGGTGACCCCCGCCCTCGATGCAATCTGGAAGGAGCGGACATGAGCGAGTGGAAGCGCAAGCGGTTTTGGGATGAGACGAGTGTTGCCGAGTGCGATGGAGGGTTTCAGGTCCTGCTGGATGGCCGGGTGCTGAAGACACCGGCCAAGTCGGCGCTGATTCTGCCCACGCGCGCAATGGCCGAGGCCGTGGCCGCCGAATGGGCTGCCCAGGATGGGGAAATCGACCCGGGCAGCATGCCTTTCACACGTTCGGCCAACGCGGCGATCGACAAGGTTCGCCCGCAGCGGGCCGAGGTCGCCGACATGCTGGCGGACTATGGCGATAGCGATCTCCTGTGTTATCGCGCCGATGCGCCGCAGGAGCTTGCCGACCGGCAGGCCGCGCAATGGGAGCCGGCGCTCGACTGGGCGGCCGAGACGTTGGGCGCCAGGCTGGAAGCGCGCGAAGGGGTCATGCATCGTCCGCAGGATCCCGAAGGGCAGGCACGGTTGCGGGCACATGTTCACCAACTTGATCCGTTCCAGCTTGCCGGCTTTCACGATCTGGTGAGCTTGACCGGTTCTTTGATCCTTGGCTTTGCCGCGGCGCGGGACTGGCGCGACGCCGATACGATCTGGACGCTCTCGCGGCTTGACGAGCTTTGGCAGGAAGAACAGTGGGGCGAGGATGACGAGGCGCAGGAGGCCGCGAATATCAAGCGCGACGCTTTCCTGCACGCCAAGAAATTCTTTGATATCGCCTGATTGTTCACGGACTGGGCGGGCTGACATTCTCCCGGCGGCGGCTTGGGGGCGACCCATTCAATTGTCTGATCCCGCCCTTGACGTAGCTTGATGAATCCGCCCACACTTAAGCATGCTGAAGGGGAGATATCCATTTCGGTGTCCGAACCGGTGCAAATTTACCGGGTAAATCCGCCAACGCAGGTGGCGGTAACTCAGGAAGAGGTGAAAATGAAAAAAACCGTATTTTGGGGTGTGCTTACCGTTGCCGGACTGGCTGCGGGCGCAGCCGCTGCGGGGACGATGGATGACGTCAAGGCCCGTGGCAAGCTGAACTGCGGCGTGTCGACCGGCCTGGTGGGATTTTCTGCACCCGATGCGAATGGTGAGTGGGGTGGCTTCGATGTGGCTGTCTGCCGCGCCGTCGCGGCTGCCGTGCTGGGGGATCCTTCCGCAGTCGAATTCGTTCCGACAACCGGCAAGACCCGTTTTACCGCGCTGGCCTCGGGTGAGATCGACGTTCTGGCGCGCAACACCACCTGGACGTTCTCGCGCGATGTCGATCTGAAGTTCGAATTCGTCGGCGTTAACTACTATGACGGTCAGGGCTTCATGGTTCCGAAATCGCTGGGCGTCAGCTCGGCCAAGGAACTGGATGGCGCCACCGTCTGCATCCAGACCGGCACCACCACCGAGCTGAACCTCGCGGATTTCTTCCGCGCCAACAACATCAGCTATGAACCGGTGCCGATTGAAACCAACGCCGAGGCGCAGCAGCAATATCTGGCCGGTGCCTGTGACGTTTACACCACCGATGCGTCCGGCCTGGCCGCGACCCGCGCCACTTTCGAGAACCCGGGCGATCACGTGATCCTGCCCGAGATCATCTCGAAAGAGCCGCTGGGGCCGCTGGTTCGTCATGGTGACAGCGAATGGGGCGATGTGGTCCGCTGGACCCTGAACGCGCTGATCGCGGCCGAGGAATACGGCATTACCTCCGCCAATATCGAAGAGCTGTCCAAGGGCACCAACAACCCGGAAATCAACCGGATGCTGGGGACCGAAGGCACGCTGGGCGAAATGCTGGGCCTGGACAAGGAATGGGCCAAGCGGGCGATTTCCGCCGGCGGCAACTATGGCGAAATCTTTGCCAAGACCATCGGTGAAAACACTCCGGTCGGTCTGGCACGCGGGCTGAACGCCCAGTGGACCGATGGTGGCCTGATGTATTCGCCGCCGTTCCGGTAACATGATCTGCAATCAGGGCGCGGGCATTTCCCGCGCCCTTTTTGTATTTGAAAGATAACAGGTCCTGTCTTCACGGAGCGGGGAAAAACCCCGCCGGAGGAAAAGACTGCGACGCACGGGGATTGCAACGGTCATGACAACTATTACCGACCCGCCGAAACAACAATTTCGGCTGTCTATGTTGATTTACGACACGCGATATCGGTCAGCCACCATCCAAGTGGTCGCACTGATCGCCTTCATGCTTTTGGCCGCCTGGCTGATTGATAATACCGCCCGGAACATGATGCTGCTGGGTAAAACGATCAATTTCGGTTTTTTCGGCGAGCCGGCCAGTTATGACATCAATCAGCGGCTGCTGGATTACACCTCTCGGGACACGCACCTCAGGGCGGCGCTGATCGGGCTGCTGAACACGCTGGTGGTGGCAATTCTGGGCTGTGCCACCGCCACGGCGGTGGGCGTTCTGGTTGGGGTGCTGAGATTGTCGCACAACTGGCTGATCGCCCGGCTGATGACAATCTATGTAGAAATGTTCCGCAACGTGCCGGTGCTTTTGTGGATTGTCTTCATCATGGCCATCATGATCGAGACGTTGCCGGCCCCGAGTGCCTTTCGGGGGGACAATGCCACCGCCAGTATGCTGCTGGGCGATACCGTGGCACTGACCAACCGGGGCATCTATATCCCGGAGGCGCTGTTTTCCCGCAGTCTGGGCGATATCCATTTCTTCGGGGCCAGCAGCCTGCGGTTCGATGTCAGTCTCGATCTGATCGCCTTTCTGATCGTGCTGGGGGCCGGGCTTTGGGCATCGCATCGCATCAAGCGGCGGGCTGATCGTATGCAGGAGGAGACCGGGAACCGTCCGACCACCTGGTATCTGCGGGTCGGCGTGGTGCTGGTTCCGGTGGTCATCCTGCTGGTGGCGCTGGGGTTTCACCTCGGATACCCTGAGCTGAAGGGCTTCAACTTTTCGGGTGGCACCCATCTGCGCAATTCGCTGATCGCGCTCTGGTTGGCACTGTCGCTTTATACCGCCGCGTTCATTGCGGAAATCGTGCGCGCGGGGATCCTGGCGATCTCGAACGGCCAGACCGAAGCCGCCGCCGCGCTGGGGCTGCGACCGGGCCGGGTCATGCGGCTGGTGATCCTGCCGCAGGCGCTGCGTGTCATCGTGCCGCCGCTGATCTCGCAATATCTGAACCTGACCAAGAACTCCTCTCTGGCGATCGCGGTGGGCTATATGGACATCACCGGCACGCTGGGCGGCATCACCATGAACCAGACCGGGAAAGAGCTGGAATGCGTTCTGCTGCTGATGCTGATCTATCTGATCATTTCTCTGAGCATTTCGGGGGTGATGAACTGGTACAATGAATCCGTGAAGCTGAAGGAGCGCTGAGATGAGCAAGCAACTCGCCTATGTCCGCACCGAAATGCTTCCGCAGCAAACACCGCCGGTGACCTCGGTCGGGATGCTCGGCTGGCTGCGCGGAAATCTGTTTTCCGGCTGGCTCAATACGGGGCTGACACTGATTTCGCTGGTGGCAATCATCATGGTGCTTTCGGCGGTGGTGCCTTGGGTCCTGTCGCCGACGTGGCAGGCCACCTCGCTGACCGAATGTCGTGGGATCCTGCATGAACTGGGCCGCGATGGCCATTTCTCCGGCGCCTGCTGGGGGGTGATCCGTGACCGCTGGGTCCAGCTTTTCTTTGGCTTCTATCCCGCCGATCTTTATTGGCGGCCAATCTTGGCCTTCCTTCTGCTGGCCGTGGCCCTGGCCCCGATCCTGTTTTCGGACAAGGTGCCGGCAAAGCTTCTGTGGTTCTCGGCGGCCTTTCCGCTCCTCTTTCCCTGGTTGCTCTGGGGCGGGGCCTTCTGGGGGCCGCTTCTGATCCTTGCCGGGTTGGTTCTGGCCTATCTGGTGTTTCTGCAGGTCAGCCGGGCCAGCAGCACCTTGCCCGGGCTTATCGCTGCGGTGATCTTTGCCGCGGCCTGGTTCCTCTGGGGAATGGGGCTGATAACCGGCGCGATCAACTACGGGCTGGGCTCTGCCCGGATGGAGGGCACGCGGGCCGCTCTGGAGCTTCGCGTTGACGGGCTCGAAACCCGGGAGGCTGAGATCGACCAGGCCATTGCCTCCGCTCAGGATGCCGTGAGGGAGGTGATGAGCGGCGAGGCCGAGGCCGTTGCGTCGGGGGATGGGGCTTATCGTGCCCTGATCGCCCGTGCCGCCGCTCCGCGTGACAGGCTCAATACGCTGCAGTCCGAAAAGGCGCTGCTCGATGAAGCCCTGTTTTCCGCGCAGTCCCTGCTGGGCCGGATCGAGGTGCTGAAGGGGCAGGAAGAGGCGTTGCCGCGGCTGAAGCAAGAGGCCGAGGCCGCGCGCGCGGCCCTGCCCAGGACTGTCAGGAAGATTGATACCGATATCGGCCTCGAGGCGCTGAAACAGCGGATTCTGAGCGGCGAGGCCAAGGTTCCGGCGGAAGATATGGCCCAGCTTGACCGGGTCCTGGGGCTCGAGACCAACCTGCGCTCGGTCATCCTCGCAATCGACAGAACCTATGCGGATGTCGCGATGATCGGTCTCAGGCCGGTCACCAGCCGTGATTTCGGCGGCATGATGCTGTCGATCACCATCGGGGTGGTGGCGATCGCCTGTTCGCTGCCGCTGGGCATCCTGCTGGCGCTGGGGCGGCGATCTGACATGATGATCGTCAAATACCTCTGCGTCGGTTTTATCGAGTTCATCCGCGGTGTGCCGCTGATTACCCTTCTGTTCGTGGCCTCGACGCTTTTGAACATTTTCATGCCGCCAGATACCAAGTTCGACATCATCTTGCGGGTGCTGATCATGGTCACGCTGTTCGCGTCGGCCTATATGGCCGAGGTGATCCGGGGCGGCCTGGCCGCCTTGCCGAAGGGGCAGTACGAAGGCGCCGATTCGCTCGGGCTGAACTACTGGCAGGCGCAGCGGCTGGTGATCATGCCGCAGGCGCTGAAGATCTCGATCCCCGGGATCGTCTCGACCTTCATCGGGGTGTTCAAGGACACCACGCTGGTGTCGATCATCGGGTTGCTCGATCCGCTGGGCCTGTCGAACTCGATCCGCGCCGATGCCAACTGGAACGGTATCGTGTGGGAGCTTTACGGCTTTATCGCGCTGATCTTCTTCCTCTTCTGCTTCGGCATGTCCCGGTATTCCATGTATCTGGAGCGCAAGCTTCAGACCGGCCACAGGTAAGGAAACGCTATGTCTGAACTTACGACTGACCGTCAAATCGACCGCTCGAAAATGACCGTCTCGGATGAGATCGCGGTCGAGATCATCAACATGAACAAGTGGTACGGAACCTTTCACGTGCTGCGCGACATCAACCTGACGGTGAACTCCGGCGAACGTATCGTCATCGCCGGCCCATCGGGGTCGGGGAAGTCGACGCTGATCCGCTGCATCAACCGGCTGGAGGAACATCAGTCGGGCAAGATCATCGTCGACGGGACCGAACTGTCATCGGATCTGAAGAACATCGACAAGATCCGGTCGGACGTGGGCATGTGCTTTCAGCACTTCAATCTGTTCCCGCATCTGACCATCCTGGAAAACTGCACGCTGGCGCCGATCTGGGTGCGCAAGACCCCCCGGAAGGAGGCGATCGACACCGCGATGCACTTTCTGGAAAAGGTGAGGATCCCCGATCAGGCAAACAAGTACCCGGGCCAATTGTCGGGCGGTCAGCAGCAGCGGGTGGCGATCGCGCGCAGCCTGTGCATGCGACCGCGCATCATGCTGTTCGATGAACCGACCTCGGCGCTGGACCCCGAGATGATCAAGGAGGTGCTCGATACCATGATCGAGCTCGCCGAAGAGGGGATGACCATGCTCTGCGTGACGCATGAGATGGGCTTTGCCCGTCAGGTGGCGAATCGGGTGATCTTCATGGACCAGGGCCAGATCGTCGAACAGAACGAACCCGAGGAGTTCTTCAACAACCCGAAGAGCGAACGGACCAAGCTGTTCCTCAGTCAGATCCTGGGGCACTGAAGACTGTGGAAGCGACAGGGACGGGGCCGGGCCATGCGCCCGGCCTTTCTCATGCCTCGGTCAGCTCGCGCGGGACGATGAAATCCACCACTGTTGCCCCGCGCCAGGCGATGCGGGACCAGTCGTCAATGTCGAAATCGACAACCAGGGTCGCCCCGGTGGGATAGCTGGCGAACTTGGGGTGATCCGGCGGTTCCGGCAGAATCTCGGCTGCGAACTGGCCCAGGCCGGGATTGTGTCCCACCAGCAACACGGTGTTTCCCTTCGCCTGTGACAACAGCCGCAGGATCTGGTTGGCGGTCACCAGATACAGATGTTCGCTGACCTCGGCGGGTAGATCGAATCCCATGCGCGCATAGGTATCTTGCGTGCGCCGGGCCGAGGAGGTCAACACCTGGTCGGGGACATAGCCCTTGCGGCGCAGCCAGTCGCCCAGGGCTTCGGCCGCGCGTTTGCCGCGTTTGTTCAGTGGCCGGTCTGGGTCTGACAGTTCGGGATTGTCCCAGGCGGATTTGGCGTGACGGGTCAGGATCAGGCGGCGGGTCATCGGTGAAAAGACCTCATATGATGGGCAGATTGTGCCGGGGCACGGTTTGCGCCCCGACTGACCGGGCAGGCGCGGCGCACCGCGCACCCTTCCATCATACAGGATTTTCCCGCCGCGCGGTCGAGAAAGGCGTGGCATCTTGGCACATCATAGGGATGGTCCGGGCCGAGGGCCCCGACCGGGCAGGCCGACAGGCAGGGTTTACCGCTACAGCTTTCGCAGGGGGAGAGCGCCTGTGGTGCGGGAAAGGCCATGGCATCTGCAAAATGCAGCGCCCCGCGATAAGAGATCATCATTCCGACCTGATCATGCACCAGCATGCCGGTGGGGCTGGAAAAGGCACGACCGGATTTTTGTGCCCAGTCGATGAAGGGCGCATAGGGCGGGCCGCCGAAGGGATAATACGCGACCGCGCCGAAGCGGTCTGACAATCCGCCCACCACACGGGTGGACCAGCGATCAATCGGGTCTGGGGTGCCATCGACCCATTCGGGCGCCGCGGTCAGGATATTCCAGAACCCGGGGCCGGCGCCCAGCAGGATTAGCGTGCCACCGGACAGCCCTTTGGCCCCGCTGGCGGCAACGTCAAGCGCCCCCATGACGATCATCCCGGCCGCCTCAGTCGCCTGGCGAATCGCGTCATAGGGGGCTGTCATGGGCTCAGCCCTTACGGATTAAAGACCCCGCACCGTGTTCGGTGAAGAGTTCTAGCAGTACGGCATTGGGGGCGCGGCCGTCCAGGATCACCACGGCCCGTACGCCGCCCTCGATGGCGTCCAGCGCGGTTTCGGTCTTGGGGATCATGCCGCCGGCGATCACGCCCTCTTCGGTCATCTCTTTGATCTGCGCGGCGGTCAGCTCGGTCAGCACCTCGCCGGCGGCGTTCTTCACGCCCGACACATCGGTCAGCAGCAGCAGCCGGTCGGCCTTGAGCCCCGCGGCGATGGCGCCGGCGGCGGTATCGCCGTTGACGTTAAAGGTTTCGCCATTTCGACCGGCGCCGATCGGGGCGATCACCGGGATGATGTCATGGGCGAAGAGATCGCGCAGGATGGTCGGGTTCATCTCGGCAGGGGTGCCGACGAACCCCAGCGCCGGATCGGTCTGGTCACAGACCATCAGATTGGCGTCCTTGCCCGACAGGCCCACGGCCTTGCCGCCCTGCCGGTTCACCGCCTGCACGATCCGCTTGTTGACGAGACCGGAGAGCACCATTTCGACGACTTCGACAGTAAGCTGGTCAGTCACCCGCTTGCCGTTGACGAATTCCGACTTGGCACCCAGCTTGTCGAGCATGGCATTGATCATCGGACCGCCGCCATGGACGATTACCGGGTTCACCCCCACCTGTCGCATCAGCACCACATCGCGGGCAAAGCTTTCCATAGCTTCGTCGCTGCCCATGGCGTGGCCGCCCAGCTTGATCACGACAATGGCATCGTCGTAGCGCTGCAGATAGGGCAGGGCGCTCGACAAGGTGGCGGCGGTGGCAATCCAGTCGCGGTTCATATCCTGTGTCTTCATTCGAGGCTCGATGGGTTCCATTGCTGCATGGTGTTACGCGCTTCCGCCCTCTCTGCCAAGTGTCCGTTGCCGCCGTCGTCACGGCTGCTAGAATCCGCTCGGATAACTTCGTCGGAGGGGCGATCATGACACAGAAGACGCTGCTGTTGACCGGCGCCAGCCGGGGCATTGGCCACGCCACCGTTCGCCGCTTCAGTGATGAGGGCTGGCGGGTGATCACCTGTTCGCGACAGCCGTTTTCCGACAGGTGCCCCTGGCCCGGCGGGCGGGAGAATCATGTCCAGCTCGATCTTTCCGATCCGGCAGAGACGATCAACGCCGTGGGCGTGATACAAGAGATGCTCGAGGGCCGGCTCGATGCGCTGGTGAATAATGCCGGTATCTCGCCGAAAGGGCCCGATGGCGAACGGCTCAACACGATCGACACCGATCTTCTGACCTGGGGCAAGGTGTTCCACGTGAATTTCTTCGCCTCGGTCGTGCTGGCGCGCGGCCTGCGGGAGGAACTGGCCGCAGCTAGGGGATCGGTGGTCAATGTCACCTCGATCGCCGGCAGCCGGGTGCATCCTTTCGCGGGGGCCGCTTATGCGACCTCAAAGGCGGCGCTGACCCGAGAGATGGCGCATGATTTCGGCCCGCTCGGGGTGCGGGTCAACGCCATCGCTCCGGGAGAGGTCGAAACCTCGATCCTCAGCCCCGGCACGGAAAAGATCGTCGAAAACCTGCCGTTGCGCCGTCTCGGTCAGCCCGAGGAGGTCGCTGCGGCGATCTATTTCCTCTGTTCGCAGGAAAGCTCCTATATCTCCGGCACGGAGATCGAGGTGAACGGCGCCCAGCACGTCTGAGCCGGGCAGCCGGGGGCGGGATCAGAGCAGACTGTTAATGATCGCTCGCAGGGTGGCGATGCCATCGCCCTTTTCGGAAGAGGTCAGGACAATCTCGGGATAGGCGGCGGGGTGTTTCGCCAGCGCCCCGCGCACTTGGGCCAGCACCTTGTCGCGGTCCACAGCCTTGACCTTGTCGGCCTTGGTCAGCACGCATTGGAAAGTGACCGCCGAACTGTCGAGCAGCTTCATGATCTCGTCATCGACGGATTTGACCCCGTGGCGCGCGTCGATCAGCACGAAGGCGCGGCGCAGGGTCTGACGGCCGGAAAGATACTGTTTCAGAAGCTTTTGCCATTTCTCCACCACCTTGAGCGGCGCGTTGGCATAGCCATAGCCGGGCAGGTCGACCAGATAGAGGTCGGGACCCTGGGTGAAGAAGTTGATCTCTTGGGTGCGACCGGGGGTGTTCGACGCGCGCGCCAACCCCTTGGTGCCGGTCAGCGCGTTGATCAGGCTGGATTTACCGACGTTGGAGCGACCGGCAAAGCAGACCTCGACCCGGTCGGCGGGCGGCAGGCCGGACATGGCGACCACGCCCTTGACGAATTCCGACGGGCCGGCGAACAGCAGCCTGCCGTTTTCGGCGGTCTGGGCATCGGGCTCTTCAGCTTGGGGAAAGGGCAGTTGCATCAATCCAGAACCTCGATTGTAGAGCCTTCGCTCAGGCGACCGCCGCGGGTCACCCGGGCGTAGACGCCGCAGATTTGATGACCCCAGCCGGATTTCAGCGCACCGAGCGTGTCGGCATCGCGCTCTCCGGTCTCGGGATTGGCAGTGGTGGCCATGCAGCGCACGATCGGCTCGACCACTTCCAGTTCGACCTCACCCAGACGCAGGGTCTTGCCGGGCCAATCCATCTCGGCCCAGGGGGCCAGGCCGTCGATCAGCAGGTTGCCGCGCCACCTGAGCGGCGACAGCACCTGACCCAACTCCGCTTCGACGGCGGCATGGCTGGCCAGGTTGATCAACGAGACCGAGGCGAAATCGGTGTCCGTCATCGCCTGATCCGGTGCGCGCACCAGCCGGGCCGGTTGTGGACGGCCGGGGTTGGTGATGGGGCCGGCCCAGGCGATGAAGCGCTTGGCATCCTCCGCGTCGGTCGGGTCTATGGTGATGTCGGGCCGGGCCGGGTGGGTCAGGCTGATCCGGCCGGCGGCCTCATCCACCTGCGCTTCGATTGCCATCAGCGACGGCGATCCGGCGGCCCGGGTGAAGTTGCGGCAATGCGCCCAGGCGGGCGCGGCCTCGTCAAAGCGCGCCGCCTCATGTGCCACCGCCCAGGCCCTGTCCCAGGGCAGGGCGGCGCCTGCGGTCAGATCGACCTGCGCCAGCCGCTCCCGCCCGTGGGCCTTGATCGGATGGCGCCAGATTTCCCTGACCGCTGCCGTCACTTCTTGTCCTCGGGCGGAGCCTTCTTGAAGGTCTGTTTGATGTTGCCGAAGACGTCGGGCTTATAGCCCTGCATCCGCATGATCAGATACTGCTGGGTGAAGGTGATCGTGTTGTTGGTGATCCAGTAGACCACCAGACCGCTGGCGAAGCCGCCCAGCATGAACATGAAGACCCAGGGCATCCAGGCAAAGATCATTTTTTGCGTCGGATCGGTCGGCGCCGGGTTCAGCTTTTGCTGCAGGAACATCGAAATCCCCAGCAGCAGCGGCAGGATGCCGATCAGAACCGTCGCCATCAGGCTGCCCGCCTCGGGACCAGGCCAGGGGGCCCAGCCGAAGAAGTTCATGATCGAGGTCGGATCGGGGGCGCTCAGGTCCTGGAACGGGCCGAACCAGGCGGCGTGGCGCAGTTCCATCGTGACCGAGATCACCTTGTAGAGTGAGAAGAAGATCGGGATCTGCAGCAGGATCGGCAGACAGCCGGCGGCGGGGTTCACCTTCTCCTTCTTGTAAAGCTCCATCATGCCCTGCTGCAGCTTCTGGCGGTCGTCGCCGGCAGCCTCTTTCAGTGCTTCCATCTGCGGCTGCAGTTCCTTCATCTTCGCCATCGAGACGTAGGATTTGAACGCCAGCGGGAACAGGATCGCCTTCAGGATCAGGGTCAGGGCGATGATCGACCAGCCCATGTTGCCGATCAGGGTGTGAATGTTGTGCAGCAGCCAGAAAATCGGCTTGGTCAGGAAGAAGAACCAGCCCCAGTCGATCGAATCGATGAACCGGTCGATCCCCGACCGCTCATAGGCGCGGATGGTTTCCCACTTCTTGGCGCCGGCGAACAGCCGCGTGGTGACCGAGGCGGTTTGCCCATCGCCAAGCGTTTCGGTCGGCAGCACCGCTTCGGTCTGATAGATGTCGCGGCGGTCGTCGTATTTCGCCACCTGCTTGAAGGCGCTGCCCGGCGAGGGGATCAGCGTGGTCATCCAATAGTGGTCGGTGAAACCGATCCAGCCGTTTTCCTGCACCTGCTGAACTTCGGCCCGGGCGCCTTCGCGCTCCTGATAGTCGAAGTCCTTCATCTTCTTGTATTTGGTTTCGGTCAGCGTGCCGTCGGCCATTTCGATCACGCCCTCATGCACGACCGAAAAGCCTTTCGGGCCAACCGGCAGGCCATGACGGGCCAGCACCCCATAGGGGGCCAGGCCGACGGTGGAGCCGCTGGCGTTCTCGACCGACTGGGTGACGGTGAACATGTAATTGTTGTCCACCGAAATTTCGCGCTTGAATGTCAGGCCCTTGCCGTTCTGCCAACCCAGCGTCACCGGAGAGCCGACGCTCAGCGTATCGCCGGACAGAAGGGACCAGCGGGTATTCGGCCCCGGCACGTCGTCCAGCGCCAGCCCGGCCCCCGGGGCCCAGCCGTAAAGCGCGTAATAGGCGTCCGAGGCGCCGACGGGGTGCAGCATCTGAACGATAGGAGAGGTCGGATCGACCGTCTCGTGGTAATCTTTCAGCGCCAGTTCATCCATTCGCCCGCCGAGCAGAGAGATGCTGCCCGACAGCCGCGGGGTGTCGATCCGGATGCGAGGCGCATCGGCGACAGCGGCCTCGGGCGAGGCCGAGGTTTCGGCGGCCGCGGAGGCCGGAGCGCTCGGTGCCGCAGAGGGCAGGCTGTTGCTGCTGCCGGTCTCGGTCTGGGCGACCTGCGGCGCATTGGGATCCGCTGCCTGTTCCTCTGGCGGGAAAAAGAAGAACCACCCTAGGATCACCAGAAAGCTAAGCGCCGTTGCGAGGATAAGGTTCTTGTTCTGATCGTCCATCGGGGACTGCCACCTTGTGCTGCCTATGCTATGACAGGGTGGGTTCAACAGAGTAGCGCCCCAAAGGTCAAGCAATTTCCGGGGCGCTGTCGATGCCGCCCCCGGGCGACCGGGGCGGATCAACCGGTTTCGCGGCCGATCCGGGGGGCATCGCGCAGTTTTGCGCGATGGCTGGCGATCCAGTCCAGCGTCTGTTCGAAGGGCATCGGCCGACCGATGCCAAAGCCCTGCACATGATCACAGCCAAGCTGCGCCAGCAGCGCATGCTCCCCGACCGTCTCCACCCCTTCGGCAAGGGTTTCGATCTCCAGCCGTTCCGCCATAGTCAGGATCGCGGTGATGATGCGCTGCTGTTCCGGATCGCGATCCGCCTTCATCACGAAGGAGCGGTCGATCTTGATCCGCGACACCGCAAAGCGCCGGATCGAGGAGAAAGAGGCATGCCCGGTGCCGAAATCGTCCAGGTCGATGCTGCAGCCCAGCTTGGCGAGGCCCGCGATATTATGGGCGATGGTATCATCCGGATCGGTGCTGACCACCGATTCCAGGATCTCCACTGCCAGCCGGTCCGGCGTCAGGTCAAAGCGGTCCAGCTCCCAGCGGATGCGGTCGACCAGCCCGGGGTTGCGCAGCTCCTCGGGGGAGAAGTTCACGCCGACTCGGGGCACATCGACGCCGGCGCTGTCCCAGGCCTTAAGGGCGGTCAGCGCGTGATAGAGTATCACCTGCCCCAATCGCTCCATCAGGCCGGCCTCTTCCAGCGCAGGCAGGAAATTGTCCGGCGGCAGCATGCCGTGAACCGGGTGGATCCAGCGGGCCAGCGCCTCGAACCCGGTGATCTGCCCGGTATCGGTGGAAATCTGCGGCTGATACCAGGGTTGGATCTGGCCGTTTTCCAGCGCGAAGGCGGCTTCTTCACGCAGATCGTTGCGCGCCTGCGACCGGCGGTGTGTGTCGCTGGTATAGACCCGGATGCCCGAGGGACCGTTGCGTTGCGCTTCGGTCAGCGCCTCGCCCGCGGCGGAAAGCCAGCCAGCCGGATCGTTGCCCGGCGCGCGGCGGCGCATGCACAGGCCGACCGAGGCGGTCATGTAGACAGTGCTTGCATCAAGCGCGATGGGATCCTCCACGGCGCTTTGCATCCGGCCGGCAAGTTGGATGCAAAGTTCCAGATCCAGCATGCGCACCGGTGTGAGGCAAACGGCAAACCGGCTGTCTCCGATCCGCGCCACCACATCGTCGTTGCGCAGTGCTGCGCTGATGCGTTCGCCGGTGCTCTGCGCCACAAGATCGGCGGCGGCCATGCCGTGGCGTTCGGTCAGTTCCTTGTAATCGTCCAGCTCCAGAACGAAACAGGCGGACCTGAGCCCGGACCGCTTGGTATCCGCATAAACCCGGGCGAGCGCGGCTTCGAACCCTTCGCGCAGCAGCAGCCCCGTCACCCCGTCGCGTGGCGTCGCCGGGGTGCGGGCGCGGTCGTCGAAGGCGCCCACGAAGGCGAAGAGCAACGGAAGCCCGAGCGAGACGATGACCAGGGCCGCCTCTCCCCACAGCCAGAACACGCCAAGGGTGAGCGCGGGCAGGAAGGCCAGGATCGGCGGCCCCATCAGGACCGGCAGGATCCTGTTGCGCAGCCGGGTCAGCGGGCTGGATTTGGGCAGTTGCATCACGGGGCCTTTCACCTTTTGCGTCAGTTCGCACAAGATGACCGTAACCCGATGTTCTGACTGGGATGTTAACGCAGTCGAGGAATCTTGTCGTCGCTGTCGTTTCCCGGATCGCCCATCCCGCGCATCAGCCCGGCGAAGTCGAACAGCTTGGGATCCAGCATGTGCGAGGGGCGGATATTGGTCAGCGCCCGGAACATCACCTGCCGGCGACCGGGAGAGTTTTTCTCCCATCCATCAAGGATTTGCTTGACCTGCTGGCGTTGCAGGCCGTCTTGCGATCCGCATAGGTCGCAAGGGATGATGGGATAGTTCATCGCCCGGGCGAATTTCTCGCAATCCTCCTCGGCGACATGGGCGAGCGGGCGGTAGACGAACAGATCGCCCTCTTCGTTAACCAGTTTCGGTGGCATGGTCGCCAGCCGGCCGCCATGGAAGAGATTCATGAAAAAGGTTTCCAGGATGTCGTCCCGATGGTGCCCCAGAACCACCGCCGAACAGCCCTCCTCACGGGCGATTCGGTACAGGTTTCCTCGTCTCAGGCGGGAACAGAGCGCGCAATAGGTCCGCCCGGCCGGCACCTTGTCCATCACCACCGAATAGGTGTCCTGATATTCGATCCGGTGCGGTACGCCCATGCGCTCAAGAAACTCCGGCAGCACGGTGGCGGGAAAGCCCGGTTGGCCCTGATCCAGGTTGCAGGCCAAGATGTCGACCGGCAGCAAGCCGCGCCACTTCAGCTCATGGAGCACGGCAAGCAGGGTATAGCTATCCTTGCCGCCCGACAGGCAGACCAGCCAGCGCGTCGGCTTGGCATCCTTATCATGGGCGCCGGGCTCGATCATCCCATAGTGTTCGATCGCTTCGCGCGTCGCCCGCACGATGCGCTTGCGTAGCTTCTTGAACTCGGTGGTCGAGGGCGCACCGTGGAACAGCGGATGGATATCGTCGGACTCGTCAAGCATGGGCCGGCTTTAGTTGAAACCAGCGCTTCGGGCAAGCGGTGGCAATGCGCAGGAACCGGGTCGCCGAAGCGAACCGGGGCAGGCGATGAAAGGGGTGTTGCAGCCAAAGGAATCCGCCATGCCCGATCTGACCCTGCCGTTGCTCGCCTTCCTGTTCCCGCTGGCCTACAGCCCGGGGCCGGGGAACATGATCTTCGCCGCCACCGGCGCACGCTTCGGTCTGGCTGCAACGCTACCGGCGAGCCTCGGCTATCACCTCGCCACCTGGATCGTCACCGCCGCCCTGGGCTTCGGTTTCGCCACGGCACTGGCGCAGGCGCCGCTCATGTACTCCCTGCTGAAATGGGCCGGCGCCGGCTATGTCCTTTGGCTGGCGTTCGGCATCTGGCGGGCCGGAGCGGTGGCCCAGGGGGCCCAGGCCCGGCCAATGGGCGCGCGCGATGGCGCGGTGCTCCTGCTCTTGAACCCCAAGGCCTATGTGATCATCGTGTTGATGTTCAGTCAATTCCTCGGGCCGATGAGCCAGGCCGCCGGCGTCCTCTGGATCACCACGGTTTTCACCCTGAAACGCGCTGGCCTTCGCGGTCTGGAGCCTGATCGGCGATCGGCTGGCGATCCGCTTCCGCGACCCGCATCAGGCCCGGCGGCTCAATCGCGCGCTGGGCGCGCTCCTCGCCGCGGTGGCGCTCTGGATGGCGCTGAGCTGAGGCAGAGCGCGCTGTCTTTGCCTTCTCTTCGTCCCAAATACGGCCGCCGGAGGCTCCCGCCCGCAGCAGGGGCACGCCATTGGACAGGCCGCCCGGCTGCGGCCCCAAGCCACTTTTTCAACCTGGCGCGGTCTCAGTCCTGCGATTGCCGCAGCCGTGCCGTTTCCTCCTCATCCAACCGCAGCGGATTGCCGGTCACCACCACGCCGAACAGCCGGGCCGCCTGTTTTGGGGTGTATTGCCCCATTTCGACGTCATGGCGCACCGCCTCGACCGCTCGCTGGAACGGATCGCCATAGCCGCCCCCGCCCGGGGTTCGGACGTGCACCCGGTCGCCGGCCCGCAGCGGGATGTCCTGATCCTTGGACAGATGCGGCGGGACATAGGCCTCGCCGCCGCGCCAGACGGTAACATGGTTGACCGCCCCGTCGCCGCCGCCAAGCGCCCCCTGCGGCCCGGTCCGGCCGTGATCCATGACGAAGCTCGCCCGCGCCTCGCCGCGCCGCAGCTCCACCTCGTAATCCAGGCCGAAGCCGCCGCGATGCAGCCCGGCACCGCCTGATCCCTCATGCAGCGCATAGCGGTGATAAAGCACCGGATAGGCCTGCTCCATGATCTCGATCGGCGGCGCCTTGGAGATGCCGATGGTGGAACAGCCGTTCGACAGCCCGTCATGATCGGCGTTGCCGCCGTAGCCGCCGCCGGAGATCTGATACATCACGTAATCCCGTCCCCGCGCCGGATCATGGCCGCCAAGGGCGAAATTGCCGCTGGTGCCTGCTGGCGCTGCCGTCACCCGGTCGGGCAGCGCGGTGACGAGCGCGGCAAAGACCGCCTCGGCGATCCGCTGCGACACCTCCGCCGCGCAGCCCGACACCGGGCGGGGGTATTGCGCATCGAGGAAGGTGCCCTCGATCCCCGTCACCTCCAGCGGTTCAAACGCCCCGGCGCTCATCGGCACCTCGGGGAAGACATGGCGGATCGCCAGATAGACCGCGCTGAGCGTGGTAGCGCGGACCGAGTTCATCGGTCCGGCGCAGGGGGCGCTGGAGCCGGCGAAATCGAAGATCAACCGCTCGCCCTCCCTGGTCACTGCCAGTCGGATCGCCAGCGGCTCGTTCACCACCCCGTCGCTGTCGATCCAGGCGGTGGCCTGGTAGGTCCCTTCCGGAATATCTGCGATGAAGGCGCGCATCTGGGTGGCGGCGCGGCGGCGTAGTTCCTCGATCGCCTCGCTCACCGTGTCCTCGCCATAGCGGTCAAGGAGCGCGTTCAGCCGCTCCTCCCCCACCAGCAGGGCGGCGGCCTGCGCCTTGACGTCGCCGATCCGCTGGTCGGCGACGCGGATGTTGGAACAGATGATCGCATAGATCTCCTGATCGAGTTCACCCTGCTTGAACAGCCGCACCGGCGGCAGCCGCAGCCCCTCCTGTTCGACGGCGGTGGCAGAGGCGGAAAAGCCGCCGGGCACCGAGCCGCCGGTATCGGGCCAGTGGCCGGTATTCGACAGCCAGCAATAGAGCGCGCCACCCCGATAGAACGGCATGGCGAAGCGCACATCCATCAGATGGGTGCCGCCCAGATAGGGGTCGTTGACGATATAGATATCGCCGGGCGACGGCGCGGGGGTGACGCCGCGCCGGATGCGGTCGATCAGCTGCCGGGTCGAATCCTGCATGGTGCCGACGAAGACCGGCAACCCCTGCGCCCCCTGCGCGATCAGCGCGCCATCCTTGGCGGCATAGATGCCGTCCGAGCGGTCGTTGGCTTCGGCGATCACCGGCGAGAAGGCGGCGCGCGAGAAACTCAGGTCCATCTCGTCGCAGACCTGCTGCAGCCCGGCCTGGATGACCGAGAGGGTGACGGGATCGAGGCTCATTACTCCCCTCCGATTTCGACGATGATATTGCCGTCGGCGTCGCCGGTGGCGCGGTCGCCCGGGTCGATCAGCAGGGTGGTGTCCATCTGCTGGACGATGGCGGGGCCGGTGATCTCAAAGCCTTCGGGTAAATAATCGCGCCAATAGACGGGCGTGTCGTGCCAGCCGCCGCCGGCGTCCCTGTCGGCGAACCAGACCGGGCGGCGCGACATCTGGGCCTGATCCAGCGTCGCCTTGCGTTCGGCCGGGTCGATCAGGGACGAAAGGTCCAGTTCGGCGCGCGCCCCGATGACCGAACAATTGGCGTTCACCAGATTGGCGCGGATATCGTCCAGGACGACGCGGAAGCGTTTGTAATAGGCGGTCTCGAACAGCTCTTGCAGTGTCTCGACCGCCACCTCCGGGCGATCCAGCGGCACCCGCAGCAGATGGGTCTGGCCCTGGAACTGCATGTCGGCGCTGTAAAGCCGGCGAATGCCCCGGATTTCGATATTTTCCTTGCCGATCAGCGCCTCGCCCTCCGCCGTCTGGCGGGCGAAGACCTGCGCTAGGTGGCCGGGGTCGAGCGTGTCGAGCGGTCTGTTCACCGTGGTGACGAAGTCATGGCGCAGATCGGCGACCACGCAGCCCAAAGCGTTGGTGATGCCGGGGCGCGCGGGCACCAGCACGCGGGGGATCGACAATTCCCGCGCCAGCGCCGTGGCATGGAGCGGCCCGGCGCCGCCGAAGGCAAACAGCGCGAAATCGCGCGGATCGGCGCCGAGCGAGACGGAGACCATGCGGATGGCGCCGGCCATCTTGGTATTGGCGACCCGGATCACCGCGGCGGCGGCGCCGGTGGCGTCGAGCCCCAGCGGCGCGCCCAGATCGCGGGCGAAGATGTTGCGCACATGGTCGATGGAAATGCCGCCCTCCACCGCGTTCAGCCCGGCGGGATCCAGACGGCCCAGCAGCAGGTTGGCATCGGAGATCGTCGGCCTGTCGCCGCCGCGACCGTAGCAGATCGGCCCCGGCCGCGCGCCGGCACTTTCCGGTCCGACCTCCAGCAGCCCCGCCGGATTGACCCGCGCGATGGAGCCGCCGCCGGCGCCCACGGTGCGCACATCGACCATCGGCACATGGATCGGCATGGCATATTCGATCTCGATCTCGTTCGACACCGTGGGTTCCGCCCCCCGGATCAGCGCCACGTCGGTCGAGGTGCCGCCCATGTCATAGGTGATCAGGTTCTCATGCCCCGACCTCCGCCCGGTATAGGCCGCCGCCATCACGCCCGAGGCGGGGCCGGACATCACCGTCTTGGCGGCCTCCAGCGCCACGCGTCTGGCTGAAACCATGCCGCCGTTGCCGTTCATCACCAAGACCTCACCCCCATAGCCGCCTGCGGCAAGATGGTCGGTCAGCCGGCGGATGTAGCGGTCGAGCAAGGGCTGGACCGAGGCGTTGACGGCCGCTGTCACCCCGCGTTCGAACTCCCGGCTTTCTGACAGCAGGGCATGGCCCATGGTGATGTGATCGTTGGGCCAGATCTCGCGCAGGATGTCCGCCGCGTGCAGCTCGTGCGCCGGATTGGCATAGGCGTGGAGGAAATGGATCACCACCGCCTCGCAGCCCTGATCCAGCAGCGCCTGACCGGCGGCGCGCAGCCCGGCCTCGTCCAGCGGCACCAGGACGGCGCCTGTGGCATCCATCCGCTCCGCCACCTCAAGCCGCAGGTTGCGCGGGATCAGCGGCTTGAAATCGCCCTTCATCCCATAGGCCTGCGGCCGGGTACGGCGGCCCAGTTCCAGCACGTCGCGGAAGCCTTCGGTGGTGATCAGCCCGGTCTTCGACAGCTTGCGTTCCAGTACGGCGTTGGTGGTCGTGGTGGTGCCGTGCACGATCAGATCGAGCGCGGCCAGATCCGAGCCCGCTTCCTGCAAGGCTGTCAGCACCCCATGGGCCTGGTTCTCCAGCGTGCTCGCCACCTTGGCCAGCCGCACCCGGCCCGAGCCTGGATCAAGCTCGATCAGATCGGTGAAAGTGCCGCCGACATCGACGCCGACAACTGCGCCCGGGGTCTTCTCAGCCATGCCCATCCGCTCACACCATATATATTGTTCGTACACAAATGATCTGCGCAAGCGGGTCGCGCTGTCAACGGCGCTGGTCTCTTGATGTCGAACAAGGTGAGCATGCTGCCAAAAGGGGCGGCGGTTGCGGGAAAAGGATGCGGGGGCAGGATCGGACTTTCCCTATTGTTGGCCCCGGGTACACTCGCGCTCATGCGACAGATGCTTTCCCCGCGCCGGCTCGGCACCGCGATTCTCGCCCTGATCCTCGGAACCGGGGCGGCCCTGGCCCATGCCTCGGAACAGGGGCTGGTGCTGCTCTTGCCGACGGATGTCTATATCGCCTCGGGCGCGGCGGCGGTGGCGCTGACCGTCATGCTGATGGCGGTGTTGCCCGAGGGGATGCTGGGGGTCGTTTTCGCCCCCCTGCGGCTGATCGCGCTGCCGCGAAGTGCCGCACCGTTGGTCACCTCGACCCTCTCGGCGCTGGGCGTTCTGGCGCTGGTGGCAAGCGGCTTCGCCGGGCCGCGCGACCCGGTGGAGAATCCCCTGGTGCTGGCCATCTGGACGGTGTTCTGGATCTGCGTGGTGGTGTTTCAGGGGCTGCTCTTCGACATCTGGCGCTGGATCAATCCCTGGCGCGGGCCGCTGGCGCTGATCCGGCGGGTGACCGGGCTGCGGTCGCCGCTGCACTTGCCGGCCCGGCTGGGCTATGGGCCGGCGATCGTCACCTTTCTGGGCTTTGCCGGCTTCCTGATGGCCGATCCGGCCCCGGTCGATCCGGCGCGCCTGGGGTTGGTTACCGGTGCCTATTGGCTGCTGACGCTGATCGCCGGGCTGATCTTCGGGCCGCGCTGGATGATCAGGGGCGAGGGGCTTTCAGTGCTGATGCGCTGTTATCGCCAGATGTCGCTGCTGGCCCGTCGGGGTGGGCGGCTGGCGTTGGGGCTGTTCGGCTGGCAGCTCCTGAAGACCCGGGCGCCACGGGGCGGGCTCGCGATCTTCATGCTAGTGATTCTCGCCTGCGGCAGCTTCGACGGGGTGAACGAAACCTTCTGGTGGCTCGGGGTTCTGGGGATCAATCCGCTAGAGTTTCCGGGCCGCTCTGCCGTGGTCTGGCAGAATGTCGTCGGGCTGTTGACCGCAAACGTCCTGCTGGTGGCGATCTTCGCCGGGACGATCAAGGCAGGGCTGCTGCTGAACCGCTCCGACATGGCGTTGGGTGCGGCGATGCGGATCTTTGCCCCGACCCTGCTGCCGATCGCCTTGGGCTATCACATCGCGCATTACTACACCGCGCTGCTGGTCGATGGCCAATATGTGCTGGAGCTTCTGCGCGACTGGACCGGGGCGCTGAGCCATGGGTTGGTGCATGGGCTGAGCCACGATCATGCCGAGGGGCTGCAGCACCTGCACGTCACCACCGGTTTCTTCAACGCCACCGATACCATGCGGGCGATCTGGCTGACCCAGGCCGGTGCCGTGGTGCTGGGGCATGTGATCGCGGTGATGCTGGCGCATGCGCTGGCGCTGCGGGTGTTCGGCAGCAATCGCCGCGCTCTTCTCAGCCAAGCGCCGCTGGCGATCTTCATGGTCGGCTACACATTTTTTGGGCTTTGGTTGCTCGCATCGCCTCGTGGCGTATAGAAAACAAGCGAATCAACTGGACCGGTTACCAGTTTGTTTGCACACTAACAAGATCAGAAGCCGGGAAACGGACACGCATCTTTGACGCATGGGGGACATGCCATGACCATCAAGACCACGGGAACCACTCGGCGCGGCGCGCTGAAGACCTTGGCGGGCGGCGCGGCCGCGGCCACCAGCCTGCCGTTCTGGGCGCGCTATGCCCAGGCGCAGACCTCTGAACCGATCCGCATCGGTTTCCAGATGCACCGGACCGGGATCGGTGCCGCCTATGGCCGTTGGTATGGCCGCACCACCGAAGCCGCGACCCGGCTGATCAACGAGGCCGGTGGTATCAATGGCCGCCCGGTCGAGATCGTCATCGAGGATGACGGCACCGATCCCAAGCGTGGCGCCGAGGTGGTCGAGAAATTCGCCACCCAACTGAAATGCGATATCGGCTATGGTACGCTGTTTTCCCACGTGGTGGCCGGTTCCGCCCCCCGTGCGGGTGAGCTGAAGCTGCCCTATTTCATCGTCTCCGAAGGCCATCAGCTCGCCTCCGGTGGGTTGAATCGCTACACTATCCAGCCCGGCATCACCGACGTGAAAAGCCAGGTTCAGGCAATGGCACCCTTCGTGGCGGCGAATCTCGGCAAGAAGGTCACCATGATCTATCCCGATTATGCCTTCGGTCACGATCACCGCGATTTCTTTTCCGAGGCGATCGCGGCGCAGGGCGGCGAAGTGGTGGCCAAGCTGGCGATTCCGCCGACCGAGACCTCCTTCACCAAGTATTTCCCCAAGATCCCGCGTGAGACCGAAGTGATCTATCACGTTATGGTCGGCCCGGCCGTCCTGACCTTCGTCAAGGAGCTGGGCGAATTCTTCGGCCCCTCCCGTCCCGAGATGTTCGGCTTCATCGACAGTCTCGAGGCGGTCGATATCGCCAGCCCGGGGCTCGAATTCCTGGAAGGGTCGTATTTTTGGGAAGGCATGCCGCGCTATGCGCAGCCCGATCAGACCTCCTTCGACAAGTTCTATCGCGAACAGGTGGGGGTCGATGCCAATGGTGCCTCGGTCGCCGATCCCAAGGATGTTTCGACCTATGCCCACATGTTCGCCTGCTGGGAGACGCTTTATGTCATCAAGGCGGGGATGGAGGCTGCGGGCTATCAGTCGTTCAAGGATCGTCCGGCGTTGATCGAGGCGGTCGAGGCGATGACCGACATGGCGCAGTCCAACGAACACCCGCAGGGGCCGAAGCGGTTCAATGGCAAGACCCACCAGGTCTTTGGCCAGCAGTACATCAGCCAGGTGACCGACGGGAAGCTGCTGGTGAAACACACCACCTCGCTTGAGGATGGGTTCTATCCGGACGAGACCGACTATACCAAGATGCCGTTCTGATGGAGGTTCTGAGCCTTGCGCATCTGGCCTTCTTCGTGCCGGCGGCTGTTCTGGTCGCCGCCACGCCGGGGGCCAATAACATGCTGTCGCTGGTAAATGGCATCCGCGTCGGGACCGGTCGCACGTTGCTGAGCCTGTTTGGCCGCATGGCCGCCTTCGCCCTTTTGTTGGCGGGGGTGTCGCTGGGGCTTGGAACCCTGTTCGAAACCTCGGCGCTGATCTTCGGCGTCGTGAAATGGGCCGGTGTCGCCTATCTGGCGTGGATGGCGATCGGCATGATCCGGCGCGGGTCGCTGGGTCTGGTCGAGGCGCAGCCGGCAGCGCCGCGCAGCACCGCGCGCATGGCCCAGCATGAATTCCTGGTCGCCATCGGCAATCCCAAGGCGATCCTGTTGTTCACTGCCTTCCTACCGCAATTCGTGCTGTCGGGCGCGGATTTCGCCGCCCAGCTCTGGGCGCTGGGGCTGGTCTATCTGACGATAGAATTCACCGTGGCGAGCCTTTATGCCGCCACCGGCGCCCGCATGGGCCGGATCGTGACCACGCCGGGGCGCGAGACTTTGGCCGCACGGATCAGCGGCGCCATCCTTCTGGCGATGGCGGGGCTTCTGGCGACGGCACGGCGGAGCAGTTAGCAGGCAAGAACGCAATGGATTTCGGACCCTACCTTATGCTCGCTTCGCTCGAGGGCGCGGTGATGGCCGCCGTTCTGGCGCTGACCGCCGTGGGGCTGAGCCTTGTCTTCGGTGTCATGCGGGTGGTCAACGTGGCGCATGGCGAATTCTTCATGCTGGGCGCGGTGCTGGCCTGGTGGATCGCCAGCCATGTCGGCGGGCCGCCGGCGTTGGGCTTTGTCGCCGCGCTGATCCTGGCGCCGCTCGCTGTCGGGGCGCTGGCGGCGCTGGCCGATATCACCATCCTGCGGCGGGTCGATTACGATCCGGAGCGTACCATCGTGGCGACCATCGGCATTCTCTATATCCTGCAGCAGGTCACCCTGATGACCTATGGTCCCGAGGCGCGCCCGGTCGAGCCGCCCTTCAACAGTCGTCTGGCGTTGCCCTGGCTCGAATGGGGCGACACGGGGCTGCAGATGTACTGGCCCTGGGGGTTGAGCACGACCAGCTACAAGCTTTTCGTGATCGTTGCCGCCGTGGTGGTGCTGCTGGGGGTCTGGGCGCTGATGTCGCGCACCCGGATCGGCCTGCTGATGCGGGCAACCCAGCTTGATCGCGACATGGCGCTGGCCTTCGGCATCCCGGTCGAGCGGGTCTATGCCACGGTCTTTGGTCTGGGCGGGGCTTTGGCCGCGCTGGGGGCGGTGCTGATCGTGCCGATCCAGCAGGCGCATTACCTGATGGGGGGCGATCCGCTGCTATTGTCCTTCATCGTGGTGATCATCGGCGGCCTGGGCAGCCTGCCCGGCACCGTGGTGGCCGCCATCCTGATCGGTCTCAGCGACGGTATCATCTCGGTCTTCTTCTCGCCGATGCTGGCCAAGATCTTCGCCACGCTGCTGGTGGCGCTGGTGCTGGTGTTCCGCCCGCAGGGCCTGTTCGGAGTGAAGCCACGATGAGCGACAGCACCAAGACGGTGATCCTGCACGGCGGGCTTCTGGCCCTTTTGTTCCTGCTGCAGTTCCTGCTGCCGGCCTATCACCACGGCAACCTGGCCCGCATCATGGTGCTGGCGACCTTCGCCATGGGGTACAACGTGATGTTCGGCTATACCGGGCTTCTGAGCCTCGGGCACGCGCTGTTCTTCGCCGCCGGCATGTATGGCATGGGGCTGGCGATGCAATACGCCGGCGCCGGCCCGGTGCTGGCGATGAGTGCGGGGCTGGTCGCCTCGATCGTGGTGGCGCTGGTGGTGGGGCTCTTGGCGCTGCGCACCGCCGGGGTCGGCTTCATGATCGTGACGCTGATGTTCGCCCAGGCGGGCTATCTGATCATCCTCTACTATGGGGCCTGGACCCGTGGGGACGAGGGGCTGGTGATGCCGCAGGCGCTCAGGATGCTGGGGGCAATCGACTTCTCCCAGCCGGGGCCTCGGTATTTCGCCGCCCTCGGTCTTTTCGCCACGGGCTTCCTGCTGACGCTCTGGATGATGCGCTCCCCCTTCGGCAAGGTGCTGATCGCCATCCGCGAGAACGAGGAGCGCGCGCGGATGCTGGGCTATGACGTCTTTCGCTACAAGCTGGCGGCGGTGGTGATCTCGGGCACGCTCTGCGGGTTGGCGGGCGCCGCCTATGGCCTCCTGTTCGGCTATGTCGGGGCGACCTTCGCCTCGGTGCAATATTCGATCTTTCCGCTGTTGTGGGTGCTGCTCGGCGGGGCCGGCACGGTGATCGGGCCGCTGATCGGCACGCTCTTCATGTTCTACCTGATCGACCTCTCCAGCGCAGTGACCAGCGCCTATATGCTGGTCGCGGGGGTGGTGCTGGTGCTGCTCACCCTCTTCGCGCCACAAGGCCTGGCGGGTGAGCTGCGGGCAAGGGTCTGGAGGGGGCTGCCATGAGCCTTCTGTCCACCCGTGGCCTGTCGCGCAGCTTTGCCGGCCTGCGCGCGGTGCATGAGGTCGATTTCGACCTGCCCAAAGGCGAAGTCCGCGCTCTGATCGGCCCCAATGGCGCCGGCAAGACCACTTTCGTCAGCCTGCTCTGCGGTCGCATCCTGCCGACCTCGGGCCAGGTCTTCTTCGATGGGCGCGACATCTCCGCCCTGCCGGCGCACCGTCGGATCGGGCTGGGGATGGCCTATACCTTCCAGATCACCTCGG
The DNA here is from genome assembly GCF_000429365.1 of Pseudodonghicola xiamenensis DSM 18339. Classification (GTDB taxonomy): domain Bacteria; phylum Pseudomonadota; class Alphaproteobacteria; order Rhodobacterales; family Rhodobacteraceae; genus Pseudodonghicola; species Pseudodonghicola xiamenensis. Next base: position 77,522 of record NZ_AUBS01000014.1, read on the forward strand.
TCTTCTCGCGGCTCAGCGCCTATGAGAACGTGGCGCTGGCCGCCCGCCGGCGGGTGCATGGCCGGGCCGAGGTCGACCGCGTGGTGATGCGGGCGCTGGAACAGGCCGGGCTGCACGACCGCCCCGATCAGCCCGCCGGCGATCTGAGCTATGGCCACCAGCGGCTCTTGGAGATCGCCATGGGGCTGGCACAGGCGCCGCGCCTGCTGATCCTCGATGAGCCGACGCAGGGCCTGTCGGATGGCGAGGTCGCCGCCTTCAAGGCGCTGATCCGGGGCCTGAAGGACAGCACCACCATCCTGCTGATCGAACACAACATGAGCGTGGTGATGGAGACCGCCGACCGGGTGACCGTGCTGAACTTCGGTGAAATCCTGGCCGAGGGCACCCCGGCCGAGATTCATGCCAATGCGCAGGTGCAGGCCGCCTATCTGGGGACCGGATGATGCTGGAGCTCAACAAGATCAACGCCGGATACGGCCGCGCCCAGATCCTGCGCGACCTGAGCCTGACCGTCAGCCCGGGTGAAATCCTCTGCCTCTTGGGTCGCAACGGCGCCGGCAAGACCACCACGATGCAGGCGATCATGGGGCTGTTGCCCTTGATGTCCGGCGCCGTGCGACTGGAGGGGGAGGAGATCAGCAAGCCGGCCGCCCATAAGATCGCCGGGCGCGGCATCGGCTATATCCCGCAAGGCCGCCGGCTTTTCGGTGAGCTGACAGTGGCGCAGAACCTCGAGATCGGGCTGCGCGCCGGCCGTTCCGGGCCGGAGGTTCTGGAGGATGCGCTAGAGCTCTTTCCCCGCCTGCGGGAGCGGCTGACGCAACGGGCGCAGACGCTTTCGGGGGGCGAACAGCAGATGCTCGCCACCGCCCGCGCGCTCTGTCTCAGGCCGCGCATCCTGCTGCTGGACGAGCCGACCGAAGGGCTGCAACCCTCGATGATCGCGGCGATCCGCGATGTCATCACGGTGATGCGCGATCGTGGCGTCGGCATCCTGCTGGTCGAACAACGGGTCGATGCGGTGCTCTCGGTCGCCGATCGGGTCGCCTTCATCGAGAACGGCCGCAATCTGGAAACGCTCGAGGCCGAGGCACTGCGGCGCGATCCCGGGCTGATCGCGAAACATCTGGGCGTCTGAGCCCGGCCCGCTCGGGGTCGGGGGCTCTGCCCCCCGGCCTGCGGCCGCCCCCCGCCGTATTTGTCACGAAGAGAAACAGGCGAGCGCCGCGCTCTGGCGCTTCTTCTCGGCCCAAATACGGCCGCCGGAGGCATGGCGCGGAGCGCCATTCGGGCGCTCAGGTCAGCTTTTCGAGCAGGCGCAGGAAGGTTGTGCGGTCTTCCTCGCTCAAGGGCTCCAGCGTTTCGGCGGTGATCGCATGGGCGGCGGGAACCTGGCTGGCATAGAGCGCACGTCCCTCTGCCGTCGGGGTGAGGGTCAGGCGGCGCTGGTCGTCGGGGTCGGGGGCTGTGGCGATCAGCCCGCGCTTGCGTAGCCGGTCCGCGACCCCCTTGATCGTCGCTGCGTCCATCGCCGTGGCGCGGCCGAGTGCGTTCTGGGTGGCCTGGCCCAGCTCGCAGAGCTTGGCGAGGGCGGCGAATTGAGTCGAGGTCAGCTCAGGGATGCCACGGGCGAAGATCGCCAGATGCCGCTGGTTGGCCCGCCTGAGCAGGAAGCCCACCTGGGGATCGAGCCGATAGCTGGGCAGATTGTCATCGTGCTGGGTCATCAGTATCCCCCTTTGGGGCCAGTTTTGTTGACAGGGCGGGAGCGCTGTCTCAGAGTCTGTTTGTATACGAACAATAATCCTGTCCAACAGAGCGAGGGTGTGGCCATGAGCCTGTATCTGCGCCCCAGCGAATTGCAAGAGGCGCTGGCTGCTTTGGCGGCGGCACCGGTGCGGGTTGCTGCCGGATGCACCGATCTTTTCCCGGCGACGGAACGCGCGGCTCTGCCGGGGCCGGTGCTGGACATCACCGGCATTGCGGGCTTGGGCGGGATTTCCGAGACGCCGGAGGGCTTGCGGATCGGCGCCATCACCACCTGGGCCGAGATTGCGCGCGCCGCACTGCCGGGCGGCTTTGATATGTTGCGCCAGGCCGCGCGCGAGGTGGGCGCCTGGCAAATTCAGAACGCGGGCACCATCGGTGGCAATCTCTGCAATGCCTCGCCCGCCGCCGATGGGGTGCCGCCGCTGTTGGCGCTCGGGGCGCAGGTCGAGCTGGCCTCGACCGCGGGGACACGGCGGCTGGCTGTGGCGGAGTTCCTTCAGGGGCCGCGCCGCACCGCGCTCAACCCGGGGGAATTATTGCTGGCGGTGCATGTGCCGAAGGCGGCAGGGGCGGGGGCAAGTCGGTTTCTGAAGCTGGGCGCGCGCAAGTCGCTGGTGATCTCCATTGTCATGGTGGCGGTGCGGCTGGTGGCGCGGGACGGGCGTACGGCCGAAGTGGCGTTGTCGGTCGGCGCCTGCGGGCCGGTGGCCAGCCGTCTGCCGGCGGTGGAGGCGGCCCTGACCGGCCTGCCTCTGGCCGATCTGGCCAGGGCGATCCGGGCCGGGGATGTGGCCAATGCGTTATCGCCGATCGACGATATCCGCGCCGATGCGAGGTATCGGCAGGGCGCGGCGGTGGAAGTGCTGCGGCGGGCGGTGGCGGATTGTGCGGGGGCCCTGGCATGAAGGACACGGTCGGGATTTCGCTGACGCTCAATGGCACGCCGGTTCTGCTCGAGGCGGCGCCGGGGCGGCGGCTGTCCGAGGCGCTGCGCGGCGATCTGGGGCTCACGGGCACCAAGGTGGGCTGCGACGCGGGTGATTGCGGCGCCTGCACCGTGCTGATCGACGGCCAGCCGGTCTGCGCCTGCCTGACCCCGGCGATCCGTGCCGAGGGGCGTGCGGTGGTGACGGTCGAGGGGCTGGCGGCGCGGACTGCCGATCTGCAGGCGGCCTTTCTGCGCCATGGCGCGGCGCAATGCGGCATCTGCACGCCCGGGATGTTGACCAGCGCCGCGGCGCTCTTGGAGGTCAACCCGGCGCCGACGCGGGCAGATGTGGAGGTGGCGCTGGGGGGCGTGCTCTGCCGGTGCACCGGCTATGCCAAGATTATCTCGGCCGTGCTGGATGCGGCCGGGCAGGGGGGGCGGCCCGATCCTGTCGACATGCTGGGTGCCGGTCAGGCGGTGGGGGCGCGGATCGAACGGCTCGATGGCGCGCCCAAGGTCGACGGGCGGGAAAGCTTCGCCGCCGATCACATGCCGGCGGGGGCGCTTTGGGTGCGCGCCCTGCGGGCACCGCATTTCGCGGCGTGTTTTACGCTGGGCGATGTCGGGGCTTGGGCTGCGGCGAAGGGCGTTCAGGTCTTTACCGCGGCGGATATCCCGGGGCGCAACCTCTTCGGGGTGATCCCCGATTGCGCCGATCAGCCCGGGCTGGCCGATGGCCGCGTGCGGATGCGGGGCGAGGCGGTGGCGGCCATCGCCGGGGAGCCGGCGGTGATCGAGGCGTTGGAGCTCGATGATTTCCCAGTCACCTGGCAGGAGGAACCGGCGCTTCTTGAGACTGCCGCGGCGCGGGCGGCCGGGGCGCCGCTTCTGCATCCGGGGCGCGAGGGTAATATCCTGATCGGTGGCTTGGTTCATACCGGCGATCCTGAGGCGGGCTTTGCCGGCGCTGTCCATATCGCCGAAGGGCAGGCCGAGACCGCCTTTGTCGAACACGCCTATATCGAGCCCGAGGCGGGTGTCGCCTGGATGGAGGGCGACGTTCTGGTCATCCGCGCCTGCACCCAGGCGCCGGTGATGGATCGCGACGACATGGCCTGGCTGATGGGCCTGCCGCAGGACCGGGTGCGGGTGATCCCCTCTGCCATTGGCGGTGGGTTCGGCTCCAAGCTCGATCTTTCCCTGCAGCCGCTGATCGGGTTGGTGGCCTTTAAGACCGGGCGGCCGGCGCGGATGGTTTATAGTCGCCGCGAAAGCATGGCCTCGACCACCAAGCGGCACCCGGCGAAGATGGTGGCGCGGGCTGGTGTCGATGACGAGGGTCGGTTGCTGGCGATGGAGTTCGACGGCGATTTCGACACTGGCGCCTATGCCAGCTGGGGACCCACCGTGGCGGTGCGGGTGCCGGTTCATGCCTCTGGCCCCTATCGCATTCCGAATTACCATGCCGAGGCGCGGGCGGTGCATACCAACGGGCCGCCTTCGGGCGCCTTCCGCGGCTTCGGGGTGCCGCAGGCGGGTATCCTGCAAGAGACGCTGTTCGACGATCTGGCGTTGATGGCCGGGATCGACCGGCTGGAGTTCCGCCGCCGCAACGCCCTGCGCGATGGTGATCGCAGTGTCTGCGGGCAGCAGATGCAGGGGGTGGGGATCGGCCCCTGTCTTGATGCGCTGCAAGACCCCTGGGTGCGGGCGTTGGAGGCGGCGGAGGCGTTCAACGCCGACCATCAGGGCGTGAAGCGGGGCGTCGGCGTCGCCTCCTGCTGGTATGGCTGCGGCAATACTGGCATGCCGAACCCCTCGACCATGCGGCTGGGGATCACACCCGAGGGACGGCTGCGGCTGCACCAGGGGGCCACCGATCTTGGTCAGGGATCGAATACGGTGATCCCGCAGATCTGCGCCGATGCGCTGGGGGTGCCGCTGTCCGAATTCACCTTCATCGGCCCCGATACCGCGCTGACCCCGGATGCCGGCAAGACCTCGGCCTCGCGCCAGACGGTGGTGTCGGGGAATGCCGCTTATCTCGCCGGCAAGGCGCTCAGGGCGAAGCTTCTGGCGCTGAGCAATATGGGAGAGACCGCCCGCATCGGGTTCGAGCCGGGCGCCGTCATCGTGACGGATGGTGCGGAGCGGCGGCGGATCGACCTGGCGGGGCAACCGGTTGATCCCCATGGCTATGCCCTGGCGGTCGAGGAAAGCTATGATCCGCCGACCGAGGCCTTGGATGAGAACGGGCAGGGGCGGCCCTATGCCGTCTATGGCTATGGCGCCCATCTGGCAGAGGTCGAGGTCGATCTGGCGCTGGGCACCGTTCGGGTGATCCGGCTGACCGCGGCGCATGATCTGGGCCGGGTGATCAACCCGATGTTGGCCGAGGGGCAGATCGAGGGCGGCGTGGCGCAGGGGCTGGGTCTGGCGCTGATGGAGGAATTCATTCCGGGGCGGACCGAGAACCTGCATGATTATCTGATCCCCACCGCGGGCGACATGCCCGAGATCGTGCCGATCCTGATCGAGACCCCCGACCCGGAGGGTCCCTATGGCGCCAAGGGGCTGGGCGAACACGCGCTGATCCCCACCGCGCCGGCGATCCTTAACGCGATCCGCCATGCAAGTGGGGCAAAAATCACCCGGCTGCCGGCGCTGCCGCATCGGGTCCTGGCAGCGATCCGGGAGGCGCAGGGATGAGGGGGGCACGCGCGAAGCTCAGGCTGGTAGGACAGAAGGCTGGTTCTGCATGTCGGGGCAACGCATCTTCAGTATATGTCTCACCAAAGGCCGTTTCGCGTCAACGACAGTTCAGAATTGAGAAGGGTAGCGACTGCCTGGGCGGGCGCGAATGCGCCTGCCGGGGGGCAGGCAGGCGTAGCCCGGCGTGCCGCCGGGCGGTACCGGTGTTCAGCGCGCTCCTGGTTCGCAGGAGGGCCTGACATGACCGACCAACCCCGTTCCCGCGCAGAAAAGATCCGCTGCGATGCCTGTCCGGTGATGTGCTATATCGCCGAAGGCCGCGCCGGGGCCTGCGACCGCTATGCCAATCAAGGCGGCCGTATCGTCCGTTGCGATCCGCTGACCGTGCTCGACCGCAGGATCGCCAAGGGCGACGAAGTCCGCCCTTTCCTCAAGGCCGAATGGGATGGCCGGCTGATCCATGACGACGATCTCTTCGTCACCGCGGTGGGCGCCGGCACCACCTATCCCGATTACAAGCCCGCCCCCTTCATCGTCTCGCGCGAGGTCGATGGTGCCGATTTCGTTACCGTGGTGACCGAGGCGATCTTTTCCTATTGCGGCGTCAAGGTGAAGATCGACACCGACCGTCACCTGGGCCCCGAGGGCGCGGTGATCCGCGTCGGGGGCGAGGCGGTGGGGCTGATGATCACCTCGGAATACGGCTCGCAGATGATGTCCTTGGGTGGGGTCGATCACCTCACCGGCGGCTCCAAGCCTGAGGGCCGCATCACCTGCGACACGCTGATGCGGCTGTGCAACCGCGAGGCGGTGGAACTGGCGGTCGACGGCGGCGCCACCGTCATCGTGCAGGCGGGCCTGCCCCCCATCGTCGATGGCCATCGCGAGGAGCGGATGCGCGTCGGCTGCGGATCGGCCACCATCGGCATGTTCGCCAGCCAGTGGCAGGGGCTGGTGGAGGAGGTGGTGGTGGTCGACGATCATATCACCGGCGTGGTCAGCGAACATCAGGCCGGCAAGGTGCTTGGCTGGCCCGACACCGGGATCAAGATCAACGGTCGCCGCTCCACCCCCGGGCGCTATTTCCAGGTGGCGGAGCCCGGGCTGGGCTGGGGCGGCACCGATATCACCGATCCGCTGACCATCCTGGGCGCCTGGAATCCGAAGAAGGGCGCACACCCGGGGCTGAGCCTGTTGATGGTCTCCACCACCGGGGAGCAATACGGCTATTACGTGCTCGATGCCGATCTGGTGCCGCAACCGTATCCGCTGCCCGAGAGGCTGAAACCCTCGGTCGACCTGATTGCCGAGAATTGCGAGCCCGCGCTTTGCACCGTGATGTTCATGGGCGGCGCCGGTGGCTCGCTGCGCTCCGGTGTGACGAAGAACCCGGTGCGGCTGACCCGTTCGGTCCAGGCCGAACGCACCCGGGTGACAGTGGGGGGCGCGCCGGCCTATGTCTGGCCGGGCGGTGGCATCACCATCATGGCCGATGTGACCCGGATGCCCGACAATGCCTTCGGCTATGTGCCCACCCCGGCCATCGTCGCGCCGCTGGAATTCACCTTGCCGCGCGCCGAATATCGGGCGCTCGGTGGGCATGATGACAAGGCCCGCCCGATTGACGACATTCTCGAACACGGTGGCGAATATGGCGCCGATCTGCGCGCCGTGCCCCCCGCGGACAAGGCGGGCTGAGATGTCTGGCCCTCAGGTCGCCTTTCTGCCCGACGGGCGGCGCCTGCACCTGCAGCACGGGCCGATCGACCTGATCCTCGACGCCGAGGGGCCGGGGCGCGCCGCCGCATTCGAGGCTGCGATCCGGCGGTTCGACACGGTGCTGGAGGAGCTGGTGGCTGAACTCCCCCTGCTGCGGACGCCGGTGGGCGCCCGGCCCGGGGGCGCCATCGCCCGGCGGATGCACGCGGCGACAAGGCCCTTCGCGCCCGACTTCATCACTCCCATGGCTGCCGTCGCCGGCGCCGTGGCCGAGGCGGTGCTGGCGGCGATGCGTGAGGCCGGCGAGCTGACACGCGCCTATGTCAACAACGGCGGCGACCTGGCGCTGCATCTGTCCCCGGGCGCAAGCTTCACCGCGGCGCTGGCGGGCGGCACACCAGGGCGCGCGGTGATCGGGGCCGACATGCCGGTGCGCGGCATCGCCACCTCTGGCCGTCATGGTCGCAGCCATTCCCTCGGCATCGCCGACAGCGTCACCGTGCTGGCGCGTACTGCCGCCCAGGCCGATGCCGCCGCCACGATGATCGCCAATGCGATCGATCTGCCGGGTAGCGCCAAGGTGACCCGCGTGCCGGCGCGCAGCCTCGCCCCCGACAGCGATCTGGGCGACCGGCTTGTCACCGTCGATCTCGTCCCGCTCAGCGCGGCGGAGGCCGCCTTCGCCCTCTCCCGCGGAGCCGCTTTTGCCGAGATCTGCCGCGACGGGTCACTTATCATCGCCGCCGTGCTGTCCCTCGCGGGCCAGTCCCGCGCGGTCGGCGCGGCGCAGACATTGCAACTCAAGGACCAAACCCATGCCCGACTTCCCCCTGCGCAAGACGATGATCTTCATCGAGGATATTCACCATGACGGCGGTTCGCCCGCCAAGCTGCCGCGCCGCCGCGCCGCCATCATCGCCATCGTCAAGAACCCTTTCGCCGGGCGCTACGTCGAGGATTTGCGCCCGGCGATGGATGACCTCAAGCCGCTGGGCCTGATGATGACCGACCGGCTGATCGAGGCGATGGGTGGGATCGAGGGGATCGACGGCTATGGCAAGGCGGCGCTGGCCGGCGAGGGCGGTGAGCTGGAGCATACTGCGCTCTGGCACGTGCCGGGCGGCTATGCCATGCGCGAGCGGCTGGGCGAGGCCAAGGCGATCGTGCCCTCGGCCATGAAGGTCGGCGGCCCTGGCACCCGGGTCGACGTGCCGCTGGGCCATATCAACGCCGCCTATGTGCGCAGCCATTTCGATGCGATGGAGGTGGGGGTGGCCGATGCCCCGCGCGCGGGCGAGCTGCTCTTCGCCCTGGCGATGAGCCGGGGGCCGCGTATCCATAACCGAATGGGCGGCCTCGCCGCAGAGGAGGTCAGGGGGGAGGATGGGCTGCGCTGATCGCGCGGCCCGCTGCCTTTCTTTTTCTGGCTAAAAGTATCCCGGGGACTGAGCAGGCTGCCCGGAAACGCTCCGGCGGAGCGTTTCGCCTGCGAAGGGGCGGAGCCTCAGAGGGGGCAGCGCCCCTGCTTTCCCGAGGGGAACGACTTACCGCCGCCAGTCGAAAAAGCCGGGGCCTGCGCGGTCCAGCAGATCGCGGGCCATCTCGGTCCCGAGGGCTGCGCCATCTTCGATCGGGCAGCTCCGGTCGTCGGCGATCGCCTCGGAACCATCGGGGCGCAACACCTCGCCCCTCAACCGCAGGCTGCCGCCGGACAATTCCGCCAACCCGGCAATCGGCGTTTCGCAAGACCCATCGAGCGCGGTCAGAAAGGCGCGCTCGGCAGCAAGCCGCTGGCCGGTCGGGGTGTCGTGGATCGCCGCCAGCATCCCGGCCACGCGGGTATCGTTGCTGCGCCGTTCGATGCCGATGGCACCCTGCGCGATGGCGGGCAGCATCTGCTCCGGTTCGATCGGGGTCGCCGGCACATCCGTCCGTCCCAGCCGGTTGAGCCCCGCCATGGCGAGGAAGGTGCAATCGGCGATGCCCTCGTCCAGCTTCTGCAGTCGGGTCTGCACATTGCCGCGGAATTCCACCACCGTCAGATCGGGCCGCCGGTTCAGCAACTGCGCCCGCCGGCGCAGGCTGGAGGTGCCGGCCACCGCGCCCTGCGGCAACCCGTCCCAGCCCGAGAGCCCCGGCGACACGAAGGCGTCGCGCACATCTTCGCGCGGCAGGTAGCAATCGAGGACCAGCCCCGCCGGTTGCAGCACCGGCATGTCCTTCATCGAATGGACCGCGATGTCGATATCGCCGCGCCGCAGCTGTTCTTCGATCTCCTTGGTGAAAAGCCCCTTGCCACCCAGTGTCTTCAGCGCGGTATCCTTGGCGATGAGCGCCGCATCATCGCCGGTGGTCTTGATCACCACGATTACGAAAGCCTCCGGCGGCAGGTCGAAGGCCACTGCCAGCCGGTCACGCGTCTCATGGGCCTGGGCCAGGGCCAGGGGTGAGCCGCGGGTGCCGATTTTCAGCGGCGCGGCGGGGGTGGGCAGAGCGGTTTTCATGGGGTTCTCCTTTAGTCGGAGCCCTGCTGCCTGGCAACCGTGGGCTTGACAAATGCCTGCGCGAAAGGGACGCGTAGCCGGGATATGAAAGGGGGCGGATATGAGCAAGGACAAGAAACTGCTGCGGTCGCTGCGCGGAGAGGTGCAAGAGGTGCCGCCGATCTGGATGATGCGGCAGGCGGGGCGTTACCTGCCGGAATATCGCGCCACCCGCGCCAAGGCGGGGGATTTTCTCAAGCTCTGCTATACCCCCGATCTGGCGGCCGAGGTGACGCTGCAGCCGATCCGCCGCTATGGCTTCGATGCCGCCATCCTCTTCGCCGACATCCTGCTGGTGCCGCAGGCGCTGGGGGCCGATCTGTGGTTCGTGCAAGGCGAGGGGCCGCGGCTTTCCACCATTGCCGAACAGTCGGATTTCGATGCCTTGAAGCCGGTCGATGCCATTCACGACACGCTGGCACCTGTCTATGAGACCGTGCGGCTCCTGGCGCGCGAGCTGCCCGAGGATACCGCGCTGATCGGCTTCGCCGGCGCCCCCTGGACGGTCGCCACCTATATGATCGCCGGTCGCGGCACCCCGGCGCAGGAGCCGGCCCATGCGCTGCGCCAGGGTAATCCCGCGCTCTTCGATACTCTCATCGCGCGGATCACCGAGGCGACGATCGAATATCTTTCGGCGCAGATCGAGGCCGGGGCCGAGGTGGTGAAACTGTTCGACAGCTGGGCCGGATCGCTGAAGGGGGCGGCCTTCGACAAATATGCGATGGAGCCTGCACGGGTGATCACCGAGGCGCTGAAGGCCCGTCACCCCGGTATCCCGGTGATCGGCTTCCCGCGCGGCGCGGGCGAGAAATACGCGGGCTTCGCCAAGGCCTCCGGTGTCGATTGCGTGGCACTGGATCAATCTGTGGATGCGGGCTGGGCTGCGGCCCATGTGCAGATCGACGGCTGCGTGCAGGGCAATCTGGCGCCCGGGCATATGGTCACAGGCGGGCAGGCGCTGATCGACGAGACCCGGCGGATCGTGCGGGCGTTTTCGAAGGGCCCGCATATCTTCAACCTTGGCCATGGGATCACGCCGGAGGCGGATCCGGAGAATGTGCGGCTGATGGTCGATACTGTGCGGGAAGGTGCGCGCGGCTGATCGCGAAGGGGGCGCCCCTTCGGGGCGTGCCTCCGGCGGCCGTATTTGCGACGAGAAGAAGCGACAGGTTGCGTATGTCCTGTCTATTCGAGTTGGGGCGGTCGGGCCGGCGCCTGGTTGCCGGGGTCCATGTGCCGATGGAAGCTGCGTGACGCAAGGCCGGGTCGCGGGAGACATGTGCCGGATCGGCATCCCCTGCGCGTAGCCGATCCGGGGCGGACAGGAGGCTCTGCCGCGACGCCTGCGGCGATGCCCGGGGATGTTTCTGGCCAGAAAAGATGAGACGTGGGGTCACTTCGGGGCCCGGTTTTCTTTTGGCGGACGGCGTGTTTCCCTTTCGGGCGAGGAGAGAGGGAGGAGAGACCATGGCGGTCGTGGATTATGAGGTCGACGGGCGGATCGCTTGGGTCACGCTGAACCGGCCCGAGGTGATGAATGCGATCAATGACGAGTTGCCGGTGGAACTGGCGGCTGCGGTGGCGCGGGCGGATGCCGATCCGGGGGTGCATGTGATCGCGCTGTCGGGGCGGGGGCCGGCCTTTTGCGCGGGCTATGATCTGACCTATTATGCCGAGGGCAATGGCAGCGGTGAGGTGACGCAGGAGATGCCTTGGGATCCGATCAAGGATTACAGCTTCATGTGGCGCAACACCCAGCATTTCATGTCGCTCTGGCGGGCGATGAAGCCGGTGATCTGCAAGGTGCATGGAGCCGCGGTGGCAGGGGGATCGGATATCGCGCTTTGCGCCGATCTGACGGTGATGGCCGAGGAGGCGACCATTGGCTACATGCCTGCCCGCGTCTGGGGATGCCCGACCACGGCGATGTGGGTTTATCGGCTGGGGGCGGAGCGGGCCAAGCGGATGCTGTTCACCGGTGACAAGATTTCGGGCCGGGAGGCCGCCGATATGGGGTTGGTGCTGGAAGCGGTGCCGGCGAATCGGCTGGACGATCGGATCGAGGAGCTGGCGGCGCGGATGGCGAGCGTTCCGATCAATCAGCTCGCCATGCAGAAGCTGGTGGTCAACCAGGCGATCGAGCAGACCGGGATGATGCAGACCCAACGGCTGGCGACCATCTTTGACGGCATCACCCGGCATTCGCCCGAAGGTATCAACTTCAAGACTCGCGCTGAGGCCGTGGGCTGGAAGCAGGCGGTGCGGGAGCGCGACGAGGGCAGTTGGGACTGGACCTCGAACGAAGAGCTGCCGCGCCGCAATCGTTAGCGGCGCGCCCCTTCAGCGTTGCGAGATCTGCCAGTTCGGGTTGATCCAGGGGGCGGCGTTCTCCGGGGGCAGGGGCGCACGGCCCAGGATATGGTCGGCGGCCTTTTCGCCGACCATGATTGACGGTCCGTTGAGATTGCCATTGGTGATCTGCGGGAAGATCGAGCTGTCGGCAAGGCGGAGGCCTTCGACGCCGATCACCCGGCACTGCGGGTCGACCACCGCCATCGGATCGTCGGCGCGGCCCATGCGGGCGCTGCCGCAGGGGTGATAGGCGCTTTCGACATGATCCCGGATGAAATCGTTCAGCGCATCGTCACTTTGCACAGCCTTGCCCGGCTGTATCTCGTGCCCGGCGAAGGGTTTGAAGACCTTCTGAGCGAAGATTTCACGGGTCAGCCGGATGCAGGCGCGGAAATCGCGCCAGTCGTCTTCGTGGCTCATGTAATTGAAGGCGATCTTCGGTGCCGCCATCGGGTCGCCCGAGGCGAGCGTCACCGCGCCCCGGCTTTTCGACCGCATCGGGCCGACATGGGCCTGGAAGCCATGTCCTTCGGCTGCCGCCTGACCGTCGTAGCGCACGGCGATGGGCAGGAAGTGATATTGGATATCCGGGTAGCGGACGCCTGCGCGCGACCGGACGAAGGCGGCGCTTTCGAATTGGTTGGAGGCGCCGGGGCCGCCCTTGGTCAGCAGCCATTGGGCTCCGACGAAGGTCTTGCCGAGAAGGTTCCAGTATTTATAGAGGCTGACCGGCTGGGTGGCAGCCATCTGCAGATAGAGCTCCAGATGGTCCTGCAGGTTCTGGCCGACGCCGGGGCGGTCGGCCACCACTGCGATGCCGTGCTCTGCCAGGTGCGCCGCCGGGCCGATCCCCGACAGCATCAGCAGCTTCGGCGAGTTGATCGAGGAGGCGGCAAGGATCACCTCGCGCCGGGCGGCGATCACCTCGGTTCGGCCCTTGCGCAGGACCTCGACGCCCTTGGCGCGGTGGTCTTCGATCACCACGCGTTGGGCGTGGGCGCGGATCAACTCGCAGGTGGAGCGTTTCAGCGCCGGTTTCAGATAGGCCTCGGCTGCCGACCAGCGGCGGCCCTGCCAGATGGTCGCCTCCATCGGGCCGAAGCCTTCCTGCTGTTCGCCGTTGTAATCGTCGGTGGTGGGATAGCCGGCCTGGCGACCTGCTTCGACAAAGGCGCGGGTCAACGGGTTGTCGCGCTTGCCGCGGGTGACGTGTAGCGGGCCGTTCGTGCCGCGCCAGGCAGGATCGCCGCCATGGCCGCCGTCGTGCCAGCTTTCCATCCGTTTGAAATAGGGCAGTACATCGGCATAGGACCAGCCGTCGGCCCCCATCTCGGCCCAGGTGTCGAAGTCGCAGGCATGGCCACGGACATAGACCATGCCGTTGATCGAGGACGATCCGCCGATCACCTTGCCGCGCGGGGTGGCGAGGCGGCGACCGCCCAGATGCGGCTCGGGCTCGGACTGATAGCCCCAGTCGTAGGTCTTCATGTTCATCGGATAGGAGAGCGCGCCGGGCATCTTGATGAAGGGGCCCGCATCGCTGCCGCCGTGTTCGATGACGATGACCGAGGCGCCGGCTTCGGACAGCCTGTAGGCCATGGCGCAGCCGGCGGAGCCGGCGCCGACGATGACGAAATCCGCTTCCATCGCAAGTCTCCTCAATAGGGAGCTTCGGTGGGGGTCAGCGCGACATAGACGGATTTGAGCTGCGAATAATGCTCAATCGCCGCATGGCCGTTTTCCCGCCCGAAACCCGAGGCCTTGACACCGCCGAAGGGCATTTCCACCGGCGTGAGATTATAGGTGTTGATCCAGGTGGTGCCGGCCTTGAGCTGCCCGATCACCCGGTGGGCGCGGGTCAGATCGGCGGTGAAGACACCAGCGGCCAGGCCGAACTGGGTATCGTTGGCCCGCGCGATCACTTCGGCTTCATCGTCAAAGTCGAGCACGGCCATGACCGGGCCGAAGATTTCCTCGCGCGCGATGGTCATCTGGTCAGTGACATCGGCGAAGACGGTGGGGGTGACGAAATGGCCGCTGCGGTTGGCGCGGCTGCCGCCGGTGATCAGCCGGGCGCCTTCGGCTTTGCCGGCCGCGATATAGGAGAGGACCTTTTCCATCTGCGCCGCGCTGATCAGCGGGCCGAAATTCACCGCCTCGTCCATCGGGTCGCCCATGACGACACCTTGCAGCCGTTCGGTCAGCCGGGTCAGGAATTTCTCCTTGATGCCCTTCTGCACGAAGACGCGGGTGCCATTCGAACAGATCTGGCCGGAGGAATAGAAATTCCCCAGGATCGCACCGGAGATGGCATTTTCGATATCGGCATCATCGAAGACGATCAGGGGGGATTTCCCGCCCAGCTCCATCGTCACATGCTTCAGCCCCTCGGCTGCGGCGGCATAGACCCGGCGGCCGGTAGGGACCGAGCCGGTGAGCGAGACCTTGGCAACGCGCGGATCGGTGGACAGTGCGGCACCGACCGGTCCCATGCCCTGTACCACGTTGAACAGACCCGCAGGCGCCCCGGCCTCGATCAGGATTTCGGCCAGCTTCAGGGCGGAAAGCGGTGTCATTTCAGAGGGTTTGAACACCATGGCATTGCCGCAGGCCAGCGCCGGGGCAGCCTTCCAGCTGGCGATCTGGATCGGATAGTTCCAGGCGCCGATGCCGGCGCAGACGCCCAGGGGTTCCCGCACGGTATAGGCGAAATCGGCCCCCAGCGGGATATGTTCCCCGGTCAGCCCGGCGGCGATGGAGCCGAAGTATTCCAGCGCATCTGCACCACTGGTGGCATCGGCGACCAGGGTTTCCTGCAAGGGCTTGCCGGTGTCGCGGGTCTCCAGCTCTGACAGCTTGCGGTTGTTTGTGCGCATGATCTCGGCCGCGCGGCGCAGCACGCGGCCACGTTCGCTGCCGGAAAGTCTTGCCCAATCCGCCTGGGCGCGGGTGGCGGCGTCAAGCGCTTGGTCGATCAGCGCTGGCGTGGCAGCATGCAGGCGGGCGATCTCCTCACCCGTCGCGGGGGAGATTACCGGGATCGGATCGCCGGCGGCATCTTCTATATATAGGCCGTCGATGAAATGGCTGGCGGGCGGTTGGCAAAGCGCGGTCATGGGGCACCTCGGGGCTTGATCGGGCGGGAGAGTCGCCGTGATCGGAGTTCGGGCAGAATAGGGTCTCTAGACCGTATATTGATTGACCAGTCAATCAGTGCGGTTGCGAGAATCCCAAAATTATGGTTCTTGAGTCGGAATAATCGAAAATGGGGAGTGATCATGACGTTCAGACTGTCGATTTCGGCTTTGGCCCTGGCGGCCATGGCAAGCGCCGCGAGCGCCGCGGACTGCGGTAAGGTGCGGTTTTCCGATGTGGGCTGGACCGACATCACCGCGACCACGGCGGCCACCACCACGGTTCTGGGGGCGTTGGGCTATGACACGGATATCAAGGTTCTGTCGGTGCCGGTGACCTATACCTCGCTCGCCAAGGGGGACATCGACGTCTTCCTGGGCAACTGGATGCCTACGATGGAGGCCGATATCGCCCCCTATCGCGACGCTGGCACCGTCGACACGGTGCGCGCCAACCTACAGGGGGCGAAATACACGCTGGCCACCAACGAGGCTGGGGCCAAGCTGGGCATTACCTCGTTCAAGGCCATCGCCGAACACGGCAAGGACCTGCATGCCACGATCTACGGGATCGAGCCGGGCAATGACGGCAACCGGCTGATCATGGACATGATCGACGCGGATGCCTTTGGACTGAAGGGCTTCAAGGTCAAGGAAAGCTCGGAACAGGGGATGCTGGCGCAGGTGGCCCGTGCTGACCGCAAGGATGAGCCGATCGTCTTTCTCGGCTGGGAACCGCATCCGATGAACGCCAATTTCAAGATGACCTATCTTGAGGGTGGCGATGATTGGTTCGGTCCGGATTTCGGCGGCGCCACGGTCTATACCAATACCTCCGCCGGTTATGTCGAGGCCTGTCCGAACGTGGGCAAGTTCTTGCAAAACCTCGAATTCTCCCTGGCGATGGAGAATGAGATCATGGGCGCCATCCTGAACGACGGCACCAAGCCCGAGGCAGCGGCCAAGACCTGGCTGGCGGCGCATCCGGATGTCCTGGGCCCCTGGCTGGACGGCGTGACCAGCAAGGACGGCGGCGACGCCATGGCCGCGGTCAAAGCGGCGCTGGGGCTCTGACCCGCGTCGGGCCCTGCCGGCGGCGGGGCCTTTCCGGCGATTGACAGCGCCTGTCCTGCGGGCGCCAATGATCCGCGGACGATGCCGTCCGGCGGGCGTGCGGTTGCATGGTCTCTCCGACAGGCTGTGACGCCCGCGAACAGGGCCCGCGATGGCCCTGAAACGATACTGAACAACAAGGCGAGCTGAATGACCTGGCTGAGCGATCACAAGATCCCCATCGGTGATGGGGCGGAGGCGTTTTTCCTCTGGTTGCAGGATCACGGCGGGTGGTTCTTCGATGGGCTCTCTGCCGCGATGGAAAGTCTGATCGGCGGTATTCTCTGGGTGCTGCAGACACCGCCGCCGCTGATGGTCATTGCCGTCTTCGTTGCGATCACCTGGGGGCTGCAGCGGAACTGGAAGACCTGCCTTTTCGTGGCGCTGGGATTCCTGTTCATTCTCAACCAGGATTACTGGATCGAGACCACCGAAAGCCTGACGCTGGTTCTGTCGGCCTGTGTCTTCTGCATGGCGATCGGGGTGCCGATCGGCATCGCCGCTGCGCATCGGCCACGGCTTTATCAGGCACTGCGCCCGATCCTGGACCTGATGCAGACGCTGCCGACCTTTGTCTATCTGATCCCGGCCATTGTGTTCTTCGGTATCGGCATGGTGCCGGGGCTGCTGGCAACGGTGGTCTTCGTGGTGCCGGCGCCGATAAGGATGACGCATCTGGGCATCTCCTCCACCCCGCAGCCCTTGCTCGAGGCGGCGCAGGCCTTTGGTGCCACCGGGCGGCAGACCCTTTATAAGGTGGAGCTGCCCTATGCATTGCCGCAGATCATGGCGGGGATGAATCAGACCATCATGCTGTCGCTGTCGATGGTGGTGATCGCCGCGCTGGTGGGGGCCGACGGGCTGGGGGTGCCGGTGCTCCGCGCAATCAATACGGTCAATATCGCACTTGGCTTCGAAAGCGGTTCGATCATCGTGGTGTTGGCGATCATGCTGGACCGCATGCTGCGGATGGAGCGTTAACCCATGACCACGGCAGTGAAATTCGACAATGTTTCCATTATTTTCGGCGAGGCGCCCGAGGCGGCCTTGCCGCTGATGGACAAGATGCAGTCCCGCGCCCAGGTGCAGGAGAAGACCGGCCAGGTTCTGGGGGTTCATGATTGTTCGCTCGAGGTGGAAGAGGGCGAAATCCTGGTGCTGATGGGGCTGTCGGGGTCGGGCAAGTCCACGCTTCTCAGGGCGGTGAACGGGCTGAACCCGGTGGCGCGCGGCGATGTGCTGGTCAGGGATGGCGGCCAGATGGTCAGTGTCACCGGGGCCGAGGCCGCCAGTTTGCGCCATATCCGCCAGCGGCAGGTTGCCATGGTGTTCCAGCAGTTCGGCCTGCTGCCCTGGCGCAGCGTGCGCGAGAATGTCGGGCTGGGGCTGGAGCTGTCCGGCGTGCCCAAGGCCGAACGCGCCCGGCGGGTCAATGACCAGCTTGCGCTGGTGGGGCTTTCCGATTGGGCCGATCACAAGGTGGCCGAACTGTCGGGCGGCATGCAGCAGCGGGTCGGTCTGGCCCGCGCCTTCGCGACCGAGGCGCCGATCCTGCTGATGGATGAACCCTTTTCCGCGCTCGACCCGCTGATCCGGACCCGCCTGCAGGATGAGCTGCTGGACCTGCAGAAGACGCTGAAGCGCACCATCATCTTCGTTAGCCACGACCTGGACGAGGCATTCAAGCTGGGCAATCGCATCGCCATCATGGAAGGCGGTCGGATCGTCCAATGCGGCACGCCGCAACAGATCTTTTCGCAACCTGCCGACGATTATGTGGCTGAATTCGTGGCGCATATGAACCCGCTGGGGGTGTTGCGCGCCTGCGACGTGATGGGGCCTGCGAGCGGTGAGCCGGACCATAGCGTCCTGCCGACTGCACCCATTCAGGAGGTCATGGCCCGTATGGTTGCGGCTGGCGGGTCCCTCGGGGTCGTCGAAGGCGGGCAACTGCTGGGCGAGATCACGTCCGATGCGGTTCTGACGAAGCTTCTGGACCCGCGTGGTTGACTGTGTTCTCCTGCTTCTAGTCCGCGTCAAGACGGGCTGTGCAGGGGGAGTTTGTCGTGGGCCAGACAGTATTTGCCCAATTTCACGGCGACGCGATTAATTGTTGTGCGATTTTTTCGCCGTGTTGCCCGGGAACGATGCGGCACTTCGCCGATCCCTTGCTGTTCCGTTAACGAGGGAGGCTGATCGTCTCATGGGCCACACCGATACACAGTTTGATGAAATGCTTGCCGGCCTCGATCAGGCCCGGCCGCCTTACGAAGGCTATTACGATTGGTTTTGCGGCGAAGACCTGAAGGGGCTCCGGCGCAAATCGGCAGAGGCCGAGGCGTTCTTTCGCCGGATCGGCATCACGTTCAACGTTTACGGACAGGAAGAGGCCGACGAGCGGCTGATCCCCTTCGACATCGTGCCGCGGATCATCTCGGCACGCGAATGGGCCAAGCTGGAGCGCGGCATCGAACAGCGGGTGCGGGCGATCAACGCCTTCTTGCACGACATCTATCATCGCCAGGAAATCCTGCGCGCCGGGCGCATTCCGCAGCATATCATCGCGGGGAACGATGCCTTTCTGCCGCAGATGATCGGGGTCAATCCGCCCGGCGGCGTCTATACGCATATTGTCGGCGTCGATCTGGTGCGTACCGGCGAGGACGAGTTCTTCGTGCTGGAAGACAATGCCCGCACGCCCTCCGGCGTCTCCTACATGCTGGAGAACCGCGAGACGATGGTGCAGATGTTCCCCGAACTCTTCACCCAGCTGAACGTGCGTCCGGTTAGCTCTTATCCGCAGCTTCTGCGCCGCTCGCTGTCGGATTGCGCGCCGCAGAACTCGCCGAACGGAAAGCCGGTGGTGGCGGTGCTGACGCCGGGGATCCACAACTCGGCCTATTTCGAACATGCCTTCCTGGCGGACCGGATGGGGGCCGAACTGGTCGAGGCTCACGATCTGAGGATCGAGGATGGCCGCGTGGCGATGCGCACAACGCAAGGTTATCAGCCGATCGACGTGATCTATCGCCGGGTCGATGACGATTATCTTGATCCGCTGACCTTCAATCCCGAGAGCCTGCTGGGTGTGCCGGGGATCATGGATGTCTATCGCGCCGGAAATGTGACGCTGGCCAATGCGCCCGGCACTGGCATCGCCGACGACAAGGCGCTCTATTCCTATATGCCGGACATCATCGAATTCTATACCGGCGAAAAGGCGATCTTGCCCAACGTGCCGACCTGGCGCTGTTCCGAACCCGATGCCTTGGCCTATGTGCTGGAGCATCTTCCGGAACTAGTGGTGAAGGAGGTTCACGGCTCGGGCGGCTATGGCATGTTGGTGGGGCCGGTCGCCAGCAAGAAGGAAATCGCCGCCTTCGAGAAGAAGTTGCGGGCCAAGCCATCGAATTACATCGCCCAGCCGACCCTGTCGTTGTCGACGGTTCCGATCCTGACCAAGGCGGGGCTGGCGCCGCGCCACGTGGATCTGCGGCCCTTCGTGCTGGTGTCGCCCAACCGGATCGACATGACGCCGGGCGGGCTGACGCGGGTGGCGCTGAAAAAGGGATCCTTGGTGGTGAACTCGTCGCAGGGCGGCGGCACCAAGGATACCTGGGTTCTGGGAGACTGAGACATGATGCTGGGAAAGAACGCCGGCGGACTGTTCTGGATGTTTCGTTATCTCGAACGTGCCGAAAATATCGCCCGCCTGCTGGAAGCCGGCTGGTACATCGCGCTGACCCACGCCAAGGACGACGGATCGAACGAGTGGGAATCGATTTTGATCACGGCGGGAATGAATGCCGCCTTTCTTGAGAAATACGAAAGCTATGATGCGCACAGCGTGATCAACTTTCTGCTGCGCGAGCGGTCCAACCCCTCAAGCGTGATGAGCGCGATCGAGGCGGCGCGCTCGAACGCGCGCATGGTGCGCACCGCCTTGTCGGGCGAGGTCTGGGAGGCGGTCAACGAATGCTGGATGGAGCTGAAGGCAATCCTGGCCCGGCCGGTGACGGAACGCAATCTGCATGAAACCCTGACGTTGGTGCGCAACCGGACCTCGGTGGTGCGGGGCGCGTTGCATGGCACCATGTTGCGGAATGATATCTACGCCTTCGCGCGGCTTGGCACTTTCATCGAACGGGCCGACAACACGGCGCGGATCCTGGATGTGAAATATTACGTGCTGCTGCCCTCGGCCTCGTTCGTCGGCTCAAGCATGGATAACGTCCAGTGGGAGGTTGTCCTGCGGTCGGTTTCGGCCGAGCGGTCCTATCACTGGCTGAACGGTGGCGATGTCACGCCGCAGGGAATTGGGGAATTCCTGATCCTCGACAAGCGGGTGCCGCGATCCCTGGCGTTCTGCTATCTGAAGATCGGTCAGTACCTTGATCTTCTGGAAGAGGAATACGGTGTGCGGCAGGACAGTCAGGTTCTGGCGCATAGCGTTTGCGCGCGGCTGGACAAGGCGACGGTGGAAACGATCTTTGACGAGGGGCTGCATGAGTTTCTGAGCGCATTGATCGCTGATACCGGATCGCTTGCGCATCAACTTGAAACCGATTTCCGGTTTTACGGATAAAAGACATGCGGCTGAATATTTCCCACAAGACCACCTATGAATTCGAATTGCCGGTCTACTATGCGCTGCAGCAGCTCAGGCTGACACCGCTGAGTTCTGAAGGACAGCGGGTCATTGACTGGTCCTCTTCCATCTCTGGTGGCAGAAAAGAACTGCAATTCGAGGATCAGTTCGGCAATTTGACCGAGCTTGTCACGATCGAGCCTGGTGTGTCCCGAGTCGAGATCCTCACCGAAGGGGTGGTCGAGATCGAAGACCGAAACGGGGTGATCGGGGCCCATCGCGGGTTCGCACCGCTGTGGCTGTTCAAGGATAACGCTGGGCTGACGGCGAACGGGCCACAGCTGCGCCAGCTTGCCGGCCGTATCCGGGCGGAGTTCAAGGAGCTGGGCGGGATCGAGCCGCTGCATGCGTTGATGGCCGAGATTGCCGGGGCGGTGGACTATGAAACCGGCCATACCGACAGCACCACCACCGCCGAGGCGGCGCTGACCGCCGGGCGCGGGGTCTGCCAGGATCATGCCCATATCATGATCGCGGTGGCCCGGCTTCTGGGATATCCGGCGCGCTATGTCAGCGGCTATCTGCTGCTTGATGCGGTGGTGGATCAGGACGCTGCCCACGCCTGGGCCGAGATCTGGACCGAAGGGCTGGGCTGGGTCGGCTTCGATGTGTCGAACGGAATCTGTCCCGATGCCCGATATGTCCGGGGGGCGACCGGTCGAGATTATCGCGATGCCGCCCCGGTGCATGGTTTGCGGCAGGGGGCGGGGGAGGAGACGCTGCATGTCTCCTTGCAAGTTCAGCAATAGGCTGGTTGATAGGCGCGGTCGCGAAAGAGGTGCCGTCATATGACCTATTGTGTGGGACTCATGCTGAACCGGGGGCTGGTGTTCATATCGGACACCCGCACCAATTCGGGTGTCGACAATATCTCTACCTTCCGGAAGATGTTCACCTGGGAGGTGCCGGGAGACCGGTCGATCACCCTGATGACGGCAGGCAATCTGGCCACGACGCAATCGGTGGTCAGCCTGCTGGAAGAACGCAGCAAGGAACCGGCGGCGCGTCAGCCCGGTATCCTCGAAGCCAAGTCGATGTTCCAGGTCGCCACCTTTGTCGGCAATACGCTGAAAGAGGTGATCGCCACCCATGCCGAAGCTGGCCAGCGTGCCGATGCGGCGTTCAATGCGACGATCATTCTGGGTGGGCAGGTCGCCGGGGGAGAGCCGCGGTTGTTCCTGATCTATCCGGAGGGGAATTTCATCGAGGCCAGCTTTGATACCCCCTATTTCCAGATCGGGGAAACCAAGTATGGCCGTCCGATCCTGGTGCGCGCCTATAATCCCGAGATGACCTTTGAAGAGGCGATCAAGCTTCTGCTGGTGTCGTTCGATTCGACCATCAAGGCCAATCTTTCGGTCAGCCTGCCGTTGGACGTGCATGTCTATGAACGCGACAGCCTGCGGACGGGGCAGCTGTTTCGGATTCAGCAGAACGATCCCTATTTCGAAGAGATTTCGAACGGCTGGGGCATCGCCTTGCGCGATGCCTTCGGCCAATTGCCGGACTTCAGTTTTCCCGACGATGCGGAGTGAAGCGGGCTGATCTGTCGCGGGGACGGGGGAATTGCCTCGGGCGCGCAAAGCGGGCAGAGTGGCGCCATGAAAGCCCTTGGTTCCCTTCGACTGTTCGGTGTCCTGCTGGTGATGGTCCTGACCATTGCGACGGGGGCCCTGGGCTTCGCTCATCGCCTTCCTTCGGCTGATCAGCAGGCTTTGGACGCTTATGTTCTGGCTGGAGGCAACCCCGCGGATATCTGCGGCGGGGCAGGGGGGAACCGGGACGATCATCATTGTCCTGCCTGTTCCCTGACCGGTGCCGTGGTGCCTCCCGATCCGGTGGGCTTGGTCCATCGCGCGGAATATCATTACATCGCCCAGATCATCACTCCGCGCGAAAACCGCGCAGTGCGCGCGGTTCTTGATCCGGCGCTGGGGCTGCGGGCGCCTCCGCTGGCCTGATTTCGCCTGTCGTTCGATTCGCCTCGCGGTTCCGCACGCGGCGAGGCCGATCAATCTTTCAGCTTCTCGGACTTTCAGATTATCTGAGCTGCCCCGCTTCGGTGTCGGGGTGGCGTCTTCCGAGTTCACGGCGTCGTGGAGAGACGTCCCTTTCTTCGCGGCCCGTGTCCGGTCAGATCGTTCTGCGTGTGAGGTCTGGCCGACTTTCCCGCCGGGTGGCGACCCGGCGGGCTTTTTTTATAGGGGTCGAGTGTTCCGAAATCTGAACGATTTCAGAGCTCGGTTGAGGGGCTGAAACCGGCGTTATTGGCGTGATGTAAATTCACTGCCGAGAGAGCTGCGCGCCGCTGTCGTCTGTTTCGGGGATCGAGATTTCCTTCGAAATGCGATCGAGGTCGTTTGTCAGGCTGTCGATTTCATCCATCGGGATGTTGCGTAGTTTCCGAGATGTTTCCTCGCGGTGCAGGGCAAGCGCCGTTTGAAAGATCTCCAGCCCCTCTTTGGTGATCGAGGCGCGAAATGATCTGCGATCCCCGGGTGCAATGGACTTGGCAACATAGCCGTCCTTTTGCAGTCGCGCGATCAGCCCCGAGACATTGCCGTTGGTCACCTTGAGCTTGGCGGAGAGCTCGGACATGGAAAGACCGTCGCGAAATCGGTAAAGCTGCGCAAGGGCGTCGAATTTCGCAACGCTCAGTCCTGCACCAGCCATCAGCGCGGTGTTCAGGTCATCGAAGATCCGCCGGCGCAGCCTGAGAACCTGAAACCAGAACCGGGCCTCGGCCATCTCACGCTCGGTCATAGGCGTCTCTCCCTCAGCGAAGATGTCCTGCCGGTTATCGTCGGTCAGAGGGAGAGAGGGCTGGCTCATATGAAATTCCCGTATTTTATTCGGTTTATTTTTCAGTGTTTTAATTTGATTCTGTTTTGTTTCGAATATTGTTCTGAATTGTGCGTGATTGAAGTGCTTCCGGATATGTTGTTTTCATATAGTTGTCTTATGAAATTTTATTGTCACCTTTGATGGTGTGACGGGTCAAGCAATAAGAATTTCTTTCCGCTTTCGACGTGCGGATAAAGATATCAATTTTCCTCGGCCGTCGAGCAAGCGGTGAGGCCCCCGTCGGCACAAGGATATGACGCCGGTATCGGGGGCAGGCTGTCGTGGGAATTCAGTTCGAATTGGCCACAGTCGCTGGACCCGCTCGACCGAAGGGGCGGGAGTGGGTCCAGCGCAGGCTGGTTTTGATCGTTAGTTTGGGGGGCTCAGATCACCTTGCCCGGATTCAGCAATCCCTTGGGGTCAAGCGCTGTCTTGATCGCTCGCATCGTGGCGATTTCGGCCTCGCTGCGCGAATAGGGCAGCCAGTCGCGCTTGTAGGTGCCGATGCCATGCTCGGCCGAGACCGATCCGTTGCGCGCCCGCACATGGCCATAGGCGATGCGGCAGATCCGCTCCGGCAGCGACGGATCGGTTGAAGGCAGATCGAGTGTCAGGTGCAGGTTACCGTCGCCGACATGGCCGTAAATATAGATGATGATGCCGGGCACCGCGGCCCTGAGCTCGGCGGCGCAGGCACTGGCAAAGGCCTCCATGTCGCCGACAGCCAGGCTGATGTCGAGATTGTAGAGATTGACGATAGGCCGGATCGTGGCGCCGAATTCGCGCAGGCTCCAGAACCGGCGGGCATCGGTGAGGGATTGCGCCACCAGCGCGTCCTGCACATAGCCCTCCTCCAGCGCCGCCTCGAGCGTTTCCATCAGTCCGGTGCCCTCGGCCTCGATGATCACGGTGAATGGGGGCACCTCGGGGAACAGGCCCTCACCGCCGCCGAAGACGAAGAAATCGCTCCACATCACCTCGAAGGCCGAGATCACCAGGTCGCGGCGGGCGCGTTCCAAGAGGCGGATCACCGCATCGAAACTGTCCAGCGCGCAAAGCGCGGTCTCGACGGCGCGGGGCAGCGGTTTCAGGGCCAGCACCGCCCGGGTCACTACCGCCAGCGTGCCTTCCGATCCGGCGATCAACTGACCCAGGGCATAACCGCTGTTGTCCTTGGTGACCTTTGACAGGTGCGACAGCACGGTACCATCGGCCAGCACCGCCTCGATCCCCAGAAGGTGCTGGCGGGTCATCCCCTGGCGGATCACCCGCAGTCCGCCGGCATTGGTGGAAATGACCCCGCCCACCTGGCATGATCCGCGCGCACCAAGGTCGATCGGCAGCAGGAGTCCCGCCTCTTCTGCAGCACGTTGGGCGGTTTCCAGCACGGTGCCGGCGCGCACCGTCATGGTGCCGGCGATGGGGTCGATCTCGTCAACGCCGCTCAGCCGCGACAGCGACAGCGCCACTTCTCCGGGCTTGACGTTGGCGCCGCCGGCCAGCCCGGTCATGCCGCCCTGAGGCACCACCGGCTGGTTGTGGCAATGGCAGATTGCCAGCGCCTGCGATACCTGAGCCGTGCTCTCGGGGCGCAGCAACGCGATCGGCAGTTCATCCGTGGTGAGCTCGGCCGTCTTGTCCGACAGTTTCGCGACCTCTGCCATCTCGGGGCCGGTCAGGCAGCCTCCCGGCCCCAGAGCGGCCTGCAATTCCCTGATCAGATCGGCTGTCATCTTCTGCCCCGCTTTATTTGACCTGCTTCAGGCATTCTCTGTTCCGCACGGCGGGTCAATCTCTTGATGTCGGAAACGGGGTCGTCAGCCCGGGACGGTCCATTGCTGCATAATCTCTGGTCGTGGCGCGCTGATTGGTCGGTCGTGTGCGCCTGCGGGAAATCGCTGCGCTCCGCATGTGGACTTGCCACATTTCGCAGAGATCCTCATACCTTATAGTTCCGGCGCCGCGTGCGCGGGTCTGACATATGGCTTCAAACAGATGGCGGTATCGCCGACGGAGAGACCGGATGCCCAATTCCGTGCCGACGCTCGCAGTGTTTCGAAATCGGACCTTCCGTATGCTGTGGATTGCCACGCTGGCATCGAATTTCGGCGGTCTGGTGCAATCTGTGGGCGCTGCCTGGATGATGACGACGCTGACGTCGTCACAGGCGATGGTGGCGCTGGTGCAATCTTCCGTCACCCTGCCGATCATGATCTTTTCCCTGACTGCGGGGGTCTTCGCCGACAATTACGACCGCCGCAAGATCATGCTCTGGGCCCAAAGCTTCATGTGCGTGGTATCGGTTGTCCTGGCCTTCATGGCCTACGAAGGGTTGCTGTCGCCCTGGTCGTTGCTGTTCTTCACCTTCATGATCGGTTGCGGCACGGCGCTGCACACGCCCTCCTGGCAGGCCTCGGTCGGGGATATCGTCACCAAGGAGGAGTTGCCGGCGGCGGTTTCCGTGAACAGCATGGGGTTCAACATGATGCGCAGCGTCGGGCCAGCGGCCGGCGGCGCGATCGTGGCCCTGGCCGGTGCGGCGGCCGCCTTCGCGGTGAATGCCTTCAGCTATATCGCCATCATCGCGGCGCTGTTCGGCTGGCAGCCGCAGCGGCCGCCCAGAACCTTGCCGCGCGAACCTTTCGGAAGCGCCTTTGCTGCCGGACTGCGTTATGTCGCGCTGTCCCCGAACCTGATCCGCATCATCCTGCGGGGGTGCCTGTTCGGGGTTTCAGCCGTCGCGGTGTTGGCGCTGTTGCCGCTGGTGGTGCGCGATCATCTTGCCGGAAATGCCTTGACCTATGGGGTGCTGCTGGGCTGTTTCGGCTTCGGTGCCGTCGGCGGGGCGCTGGCCAATGGTCGGTTGCGGGAGAGATTTCGTAACGAGACCATCACCCGCATGGGCTTTGCTGGATTCATCGTCACCTTCGCCGTGCTGGCGCTCAGCCCTTCGGCGATGCTCAGCGGCGCCTCATTGCTGTTGGCTGGCTTTTGCTGGGTGATCTCGCTGTCGCTCTTCAATGTCACCATGCAGCTTTCCACGCCGCGCTGGGTGGTGGGGCGGGTGCTGGCGCTCTATCAGACCGGCACATTCGGAGGCATGGCCGCAGGAAGCTGGATCTGGGGTGCGATTGCCGAACAGGCCGGGCTCGTAACCGCGCTCTTCGTCGCCTGCGGTGCCCTGTTCGCGGGCATCATCGTCGGACTGGTGGCGCCCTTGCCCGACTCGCATGATCTGAACCTCGATCCGCTGAACCGGTTCACCGAGCCGCCTTTGCAGTTGGATATCAAGCCGCGCAGCGGGCCGATCATGATCATGGTGGATTACGAGATCGACCAGAACGATGTTCCCAGGTTTCTCGAGCTGATGGGGCAGCGCCGCCGTGTCCGCATCCGGGATGGGGCGCAACAATGGGCGTTGCTTCGCGATCTGGAAAACCCCGATCTGTGGACCGAGTCCTATCACGTGCCCACCTGGGTCGAATATATCCGCCATAACGAACGCCGCACCCATGCCGACGCTGGGGTCTTCGAACAGCTTCGCGCCCTGCATAAGGGAAGGGAGTCTCTGAGGGTTCATCGGATGATCGAACGCCAGACGGTGTCGCCCCGGGACGATATCCCCCGTCGTGCATCCTCGGCCTCTGCAGCACGAGGGTAGAGCCGGCGCCGGCTGGGTGATCTGTCGGTTTGTCACGGCTGTTCGCTTCCACCTTCCGGAGATTCCTTCTGTTCTGTCGCTTTGACGTGTCTGTCGGGTGATTCAGGTGGGGGTGGGATTCTGGTGATTTTGTGGTGGGATTCTTGGGTTTTGTGGGTATGTCTGTGGATAAGGCTGTGGGGGATTGTTGGAGGGGCGGGGCGAGTCGTTTTGGGGGAGGGATGAGGGAGTGATCCTGGTGGAGCGGGGGAGTTTTTTGATTTTCTATCCTGTTGAATACAAAGGGATTTTCGATAAAGTTCGGGTTGCGTGACAAAAACTTCAAAAAAGGGGTTGCGGGGTTTGTGTGTTATCCGTAAAAGCCCCTTCACCGGCGGCGCTGAGGCGCTACGGGGCGCCACGGAGGCGGACGGAACGGAAGGCGGCGGAGCTGCTGGAGGGACCCGAAGTCGAGGTGGTGGACGGAAATTCAGAGGAATGATCGGGCGGGCGCGCCGAAAGATAGGGCGCACTGGTCTGGTTTTTGTCTCTACGCTCTTTGAAAACTGGATATCTGAAGAGATATGTGGGCGGTTTGGTCCAATCGATGGATCGGTCTCGCATATCGCGCTGGTAGGGTTTCGGCCCGATGACCAGTGTCAGCTTCACTGTTTGTACG
>NZ_AUBS01000015.1 GCF_000429365.1 Pseudodonghicola xiamenensis DSM 18339
GATAGCGGGCGGCTGTGGGCTTGCTCATCCGAACCATCTAACGCCATGGATTCACGATGTGAATCCTTCCTAGCCAGAGTTCTGCAACAATGCCCAGTGGACCCGCCCGTCTACGGGCAGCACGACATCGTATTCGACCTTCCAGATGTAAGCGATATTTCCACCCAGCTTGCCCGATCCGGCCAGTATGATGATTTCACCTTCGACAAAACCGCTGCGCGGCCCTGGGGGCCCGGTGTACTCTATGAAATCGGGTTTTACATGGCCCATTACATGGGCTTCAAATCCATCGTGACCCTGGGCTGGGATGTCGGTGCCAAGAATACCTCGGTCATGCCGCATTTCTATGACCGGCCGGCGCCGCAGCGCACCCGGACCTTGGCCCAATCCCGGCGCATCCGCAATCTCAACGAACGCAGCCGTTTCCTGCACGATGGCGGCGTTCTTTACAACAAACCGCGGATTATCCCCGAGGAGGTCGAGATTTGCGCCGCCGCCAGCGGCGACTGGTACGACTGGCTGACCGCACAGGGGATCGACTTAAAGATCGTGTCCAAGGACGCCATGGTGGACGAACGCATTCCGCGCACACGGCTTGAAGAAGTGCTCGGATGATCCGGGTCGTTTTGCGCATCCGGGGAACTCCGGCGAGATGATCATCCTTCCGGCGCCAGCTCAGGCAGGCCCGGGACGATCGTTTGGGTATTGTGGCTGTGGTGTGTGCCCGTTTCCCCCGAAACTCCTGATTTCAAGAAGATAATATAACATGCTGAATGAGAAGACGTCCGAAGCGAGCTTGGAACGAGACCCGATCCTTCGGGTTTCCGCCGCCAACTACAACCCCGACACGCGGGAGCTTTTCGTCAGGGGCTGGCGCCTGCTGAAAGGGCGTGAAGGGCGGATCCTGATCCATAGCGCCTCGGGCCCCCTGCTGGGAGAGGCCAAGCAGGGCAAGACCCGCTCCGACGTTTACAAGGACTACCCCGAATATGGCGATCGCCGCGCCGGCTGGGAATGCCGTGTCTGGTTGCCCGAAGGCGAGTCCGTATCGCAGGTGCGTGTTGCGTTGATCGACGCGGACGACGATCGCGAACTGTTGAGCACCTCGATGAAGGTTTCGACCATGAAGCCGGCCAAGGACAGCGCGAAGAACAAGCGTTTCGCTCTGACCATGTGCAATTACGACACCGAAAGCCGCCTGCTCGAAATCGAGGGAGAGGCTTATCCGGAACTGCCGCTGCGCCGGCTTCTCGTACAGCTTGGCAACGGCCTGTCGGCGCCAGTGAATGAAATCTTCCTGCCCAGTCCCAATCAGGAACTGCGCACCGGCGGCGTCGTAAACCGCTTTGGCGGCTTCCGTTCCCAGACCCGTTTCGTGGGCCAGGGTGCCTTGTCGTCTGTCGCGGTGGTGGCCGAGCTGATTAATGGCGAACAGGTCGGCTGGTCAATCGCGCGCGATCAGATCCGATACGACCAGCCGAAGGCGCGGATCACCGGCATCAAGCTCGATTACCTGCGCGACAGACTGCGCTGCGAAGGCTGGTTCCGCAGTTACGAGACGGTGACCTCGATCTCGCTCAGTCTGGGCGGACAGGACTGCCACGGGATTCCGAAAATCGTCGAGGATCGCGAGCTGACCCAGAAGCTGGGGTTCCGGGGGCCGCAGGTTCAGCGTTTCGTCTATGACCTGCCGCTGTCCGAGGCGCTGAATGATCCAGAGGCACTGATTGCGGCGGATCTGAACGCGCAATTGTCACTGCAGCATCTCGGCAAGACGCTCGGCCAGTTCACCGCCGAGGCCTCGGCGATCCAGCAGATCACCGCCAAGGCGACGATGATCGTATTCGATCGCCGCAACTCGACCCTGATGGTCTGGGGCGAATGCGCCGCGGGCTGCCCGCCGAAAGCCGTAGAGCTGCAGATCGCCGGCCGCACCATCGGCAGCCCGCTGATCCCGGTGGTGCCGGATTTCGACCCGACCGCAGATATCACAAGCTGGTTCGTCGCAGGTGAGGTGAATTTCGACCTCGCGCCTAATCACAAGGTCGAGCTGCAGGTCACTAGCGGCAAGACCCAAAGCACCGAAATGTTGGCCGGGCTTCCCAAGCCGATCATCGTCAGCGCCAACAACCAGCTTCTGAGCCCGAGCGACGTCGAGGCGACGCAGCTGATCTACGACCATGACATCGCCGAGCGGCGATTGCCCGAACCTGTGGTCTGCTTCGCGCTGCAGGGGACGATTCTGAACAAGGGCGGCGGCACCACCCGGGTGCGGAACATGATGCAGGGGTTCAAGGCCGCCGGGTACAGCGTGGTGCTCTGTGATCGGACTGCACCCTGGGACTATCTCAAGGCGCTTGACGATTACAAGGATCTGCGCCGGTATTGTGACGCGCATCTGACGATCCCGCAGGCCTATAAACCCGGAGTGTTGCGCCTTGCGCTGAACGAGCTGAAAGAGGTCAAGAGCCCGACGGCCAGCACACGGCGCCTCACCTCTTACGTGGAACGGGCGCTCAAGAGCGGGCGGCTGATGAAGAAAGAGGGCGAGCCGTTCTATGATCGGGTCGATTCTCAGTTCAACTACGCCGTGGCGGCGGTGATGCATCACCTTGCGCCCGATGTCCTGATCTCGCAATTCGCCTGGAGTTGCGAGATGCACACCGCCTTGCCGGACGGGACCTATGGCATGATCGACACCCATGACATCCAGTCGGCACGCTACAAGGCCTTTTCGAAAGCGCTGGAACTTTATGGCCCGGCGGCGATCCCCAAGCTCGACAAATTCCGGGTCGGCCCGGATGCGGAGCGGACGATGCTGGGCATGGCCTCGGCCTGTATCGCGATCTCGCCAGATGAAAAGGCCGAACTGGACGAGATGATCGGAGCGCGCAACACCGTGCTCGCCATGCCCACGAGCCAGAGCATGGGGTTTGTCGGCTCCGCCCCGGAAAGCCAGTCGGTGCTGTTCGTCGGCAATGACTACGAGGCCAATAATTTCGGTATCGCATTCTTCCTGCAGGAGATCTGGCCGTCGATCCGGCAAGCGGTCGGGACCGCGCATCTGAATATCGTCGGCAGTTGCGGCGATGCGGTGGCGCAACATGCCGATGACCACGTCACGATCCACGGGGTGGTGGGCGACATCTTGCCGCTGTATCGCGATGCGGCAGTCATCATCAATCCGGTGCTGTTCGGGACCGGGATCGCGATGAAGATGACCGAAGCGCTGAGCAACGGCAAGGCGATCGTCGCCTCGA
The DNA here is from genome assembly GCF_000429365.1 of Pseudodonghicola xiamenensis DSM 18339. Classification (GTDB taxonomy): domain Bacteria; phylum Pseudomonadota; class Alphaproteobacteria; order Rhodobacterales; family Rhodobacteraceae; genus Pseudodonghicola; species Pseudodonghicola xiamenensis. Next base: position 3,261 of record NZ_AUBS01000015.1, read on the forward strand.
CGGTGGGCGCGCGTGGTTTCGATCAGGCGGTAGAGGCCGGGGTGATCCTCAGGGAGGACGCACCGGAAGACTTCGCGCGGGCCGTGGCTGGATTGCTGAGCTCCCCTGAGGATCGCGCCGCGATGGAACGGGCCGCCTACGACTATGCCGGAACCTATCTGCGGCCCGACGTGCTCTATTCCAACCTCTTCAATTTCCTGGAATCAAAGCTGTTCTACTGACATCTCGCGGCAACCGGACCTTAGCGGTCCGGCGGCCCGCCCCTGTTCCCCGCGGGATTTGCCCAAATTCCGGTCCTTTCCCGCGCACCGAGGGCCGGAGCATGACATTTCCGTCAGGGGCCGTATCAAACCTGTTCCGAAGCTGGGCCGCCCGCCGCTAGGGTTCGGCGGACTGACCCGGCGTCTCGGAAGGAGGCTGCCGGGGCCTGAGGACCGGAAAGGAGAGGCGGCGGTGGAACAACAATTGCGCGACAAGATTTTGCAGGCGGTGGACGACGGGTTTGACGATCAGGTCGCCTATCTTCAGACGCTGGTGTCCTTTCAGTCGCAGCGCGGGGCGGAACGGCCGATTCAAGATTTCTTCTTTCGCGATCTGGCGGCGCGCGGCTTTGCCGTCGACCGGTTCGACATGGATGAAACGATGCTCATCGCCCATGAGGGCGGCGCGCCGTTCTCAGCCGAGCATTCTTCGGCGCCGATCGTGGTGGGCACGCTCTACCCGCGCAAAGAGACCGGCCATTCGCTGATCCTGCAGCATCATGTCGATGTGGTTCCCGTCGGGCCACGCGACATGTGGGAACACGATCCCTATGGTGGCGAAATCGTCGGGAGCCGGCTGTATGGCCGTGGCGCGGGGGATATGAAGGCGGGCGCCTCGGCCAATGTCTTCGCACTCGAAGCGCTCAGGCGCGCGGGTCTGCGACCGGCTGCCACGGTGCATCTGGAATCCGTGGTCGAAGAGGAATCCACCGGCAATGGCGCGCTGCAGGCCTTCCTCCAGGGCTATACCGCCGAGGCGGCGCTGGTGCCCGAGCCCGAGCAGGAAACACTGGTACGCGCTGCCTGCGGGGTGCTGTGGTTCGAGGTCGAGGTTCGGGGCATTCCGGTTCACGTCCATGAGATGGGGGAAGGCGCCAATGCCATTGACGCCGCCTATAGGGTCATCGGCACGCTGCGCGAGCTGGAAGCGAAATGGAACGCCGAAGCGCCGGAATACGAATATTTCAGCGGCAAGCAACTGCCGGCCAACCTGAATATCGGCAAGATCGCCGGCGGGGATTGGGGATCATCGGTCCCGGCCTGGTGCCGGTTTCAGGTGCGCGTGTCGATCCAGCCCGGACTTAAAGCCCAGGACAAGTTCCGCGAGATTGAGGAACATGTCGCCGCCTTCGCCCGCAGCGACCGCTTTCTGGCGCAGCATCCGCCCCGGCTGACACAGAACGGCTTCAACGCCGAAGGCTACGTCCTGGAGCCCCGCTCCGAAGCGGAAAAGGCCCTGGCTCAGGCCCATGAGGCCGCCTTCGGCACCCCACTGGAAACCCGGATCGCGCCGGCCTATCTGGATGCGCGGGTCTTTGCGCTCTACCATCAGATCCCGGTGCTCTGCTACGGGCCGAAAGGCTATGTCAGCCACGGTTTCGACGAATATGTCGATCTCGAGTCGTTGCGAACCACCACCAAGTCGATGGCTCTGTTCATTGCCGACTGGTGCGGGACCGAACCGCGCTGATCCCGAAACGCTCCGATCCGCCTACGTCGCGGGCCGGAGCATAGGCAACATCCGGTTTGCAGCCCTGCCCCTGGCACATTTGGCAAACACCCGTTTCATCGAACATGGCACCCTGCCCCGATCTGGCGGCACCAGGCACGCGTGGCCGATCGTCGTGCCCACCGCGGCCGGCCTTTGCCCCTCCTGAAGGGGGCACAACCTATTCATCCGTACAGTGTCACGCGTCGATCCGCCTTGGTAGCCCCCGTCCAGCAGAGGTGGTTCGGGAAATCTGAACGGCTGAGTAAGGTGGATTTCCCGCTCCTGATCCGGCAGCATTGCCGGGACGAAGGAGCGAAGATGACGAGACTGACCTGCCACGGGATTTCTCTTCTTCCTGCGATTTGAGACCGGCCCAACTTGAGAACGGACAAAGAGGCGAACGAGATTTTCGGACGGACAGGTCATCCATTGCCCGGCAGGCGCATTCGCAGAATGCTGCCCAGAGAGAGCATCCTGGCCGAGCACGAGGCATGGGGTGAAGCGCGAGGCGGTCGCGCATCTGAAGGCCCGGCGCAAGGCGGTCGGAACACGGGCCCCGATCTTGGTCGAGGCACGGCCCAATGCGCGCGCCCTCTCGTCGTTTGCTGTGCGAACAACTGCCGGTCGATGGGATCGCTGGATTTCGTCCATGACCAGTTCGCGGGCGGGCAGCGCTTCATTCGCCATTGGGCTCGAACCGATGGCGCCGCAATGGCTCATTGCTCAACGTGGTCGACGATATCACCCGGGAGTGCCTGGCGGCGATCCCGGACACCTCAATCTCGGGGCGCCCGTGTGGCGCGTGAACTGACGGCCCTGATCGAGCGCCGCGGCAAGCCGGGGATGATCGTCTCTGACAATGGCACCGAACGGACCGGTAATGCCATCCTAACCTTCGCTGCCGCACACCGGATCGAGTGGCACTACATCTCGCCATGAAAGCCGATGCAGAACGGTTTCATGGAGAGCTTCAACGGGCGGATGCGGGATGAACTTCTCAACAAGACGATGTTCCGCAACCTGGCCCACGCGCGGATCGTGATCGCCGCCTGGGCTGCCGACTACGATACCGAACGCCCGCACTCGGCCTTGGATTACCAGACCCCGACTGACTACGCGCGGCCCCCGACCACCGCAATCGCCCACTCGGCTGCGCGAAGTAAAGCCGCTCATGCCAGGCGATTGCACACCCGGCGCAAGTCAGCGCCGACGCCAACCAGGCTCCGGTCACGGCTGGAGAAAAGGCCCCTGGCAGGTCAACGCCGCTTGAGATGCCAAGTCTTTCCCCGCAACACTGGCCTCGACATGCCTCACCCCCACATGATGCCTCATGTAGCGCAAAAGTGATGCAAAATGTGGGGCAAAACAAGGCGTGAGGATGCAGCTAAAGGCTTCATTCACCGGCGATCTATTGTTTCAAAACAACAGAAAATGAAGTCGTTAAAAGGTATATGGCGGACAGTGAGGGATTCGAACCCTCGAGACGGTTTCCCGCCTACACACTTTCCAGGCGTGCGCCTTCGACCACTCGGCCAACTGTCCGTGTCGCGGCTATTTGCAGGATCGGCGCGGGCAATGCAAGGTGCAAAATCGCCTTTTTCGATCGTCCCGGCGCAAATTCATGCAGGAGATGCGCGACGCCCTTACCAACCACGCGCCAAGGCGCTGCCCCGCCGGCGCACCTGCAGATCAGCGCCACCAGAGACCCGCCCCAACCCGGCCCCGATGCCGGGCCTAGGGCTCCTCTCCCTCGCCTTCCGCTGTATCGGGACTATCGGGATCGACCGGTGCGGCGGATGCGACCGGGGTCGCTGGGCGGGCCGCTTCGACGGGACCGGCAGCGACCGGCGGCACTGGGCGCAGTGCTTCGGGGTTGCGCAGCCAGATGTCGCGCTGCGCGAAGGGGATCTCGATCCCTTCCTCGGCAAATCGCTTGGCAATCTCGTGATTCATGTCGGATTTCACCGACAGCACCCAGTTCACATCTCGCAGGATGGCGCGGATTTCGAAATCCAGCGAATCCGCGCCGAATCCCTGGAACACCACATTCGGCGCCGGATTGGCCAAGACCATCGGATGGCTGTCGGCAATATCGCGCAGGATGCCTTCGACCCGCCGGGTATCGGTGCCATAGGCCACCCCCACCGGCACAATCACCCGCCCAACGGTATTGCCGCGAGTGTAGTTGGTGACCATGCCACTGACCAGGTCGGCATTGGGCACGATCAGATCAGTACGGTCGAAGGTCTCGATCCGGGTCGAGCGCACCGAGATATCGCGAACATAGCCCATCTGGCCGTTGACCTCGATCCAATCGCCTTCGGAAATCGGCCTCTCGATCAGCAGGATGATGCCAGAGACGAAATTCGACACGATGTTCTGCAACCCGAAGCCGATGCCGACTGACAGCGCGCCAGCGACGATGGCAAGCGAACTCAGGTTGATCCCCGCCAGGGTGATCGCCAGCAGCGCCGATGCGATGATACCGATATAGCCAACGCCACTGACCACCGCATTCTGACCGCCCGCATCCAGCCGGGTGCGCGGCAGAAGGCTGCCCTTCAGGGCCCCCTGCAAGGCCCGGGTTGCCGCATAGCCGGCCCCGAAGATCACCGCGAAGGTCAGAAAATCGCTGGGCGAAATCGTGGTACCGCCAATGCTGAACCCTTGGAGAAACCGCGTCCACAGCTCGGTCAGATCGGTGGGGCGCGCGCCCCAGACCAGCGCCAGTACCGGCAGCGCCAGCAGCGCCAATGCAAAACCGGCGAGTGCGGGCACGATGGTTTCCTCGGCTGCGTCGCCCTTGCCGGACAGCCAGGCGTAGAGATTGCTGACAAAACGCTGCAGCACCATCACCACGCCGAACACCGCCAGCGTCATGATGGCCGGGAAGATGATCGCCTCAGCCATCGCCTGATATCCGATCGCCGCCATCAGCGGGGCCTCGATCGCGACAATCAGCGTCAGCGCCCGGATGGTCGATGCCATCCGCCGCAGCCCCGCCGGCATGATCTGGCCGTCCTGTTCGCGCAACAGGGTCAGCTTGCGCACCCGCAGCAGCAGCCAAGAGGCCACCAGAATGATCGGCAGCATCATCACGGCACGGGTGTTGACCGACACGTTCTGGACCGTCTCGATCTCGGACACCAGGCGATAGAGCACCAGCACCAGTGCCGCCAGCAGCATGGTGCGCCGCATCGCCGCCCGCACCGGTGCCGGCAGTGGAATGATCGCCTCTTTTTCGTTACGGGAATAAAGCTGTTCTCCCAGCCACATGAAGCCGAACAGCGTGATCCCCCAGACCGGCAGCAGGTTCAGCAACATGGTGCCGCGCAGCCCCACCACTTCAGAGGCATGCACTGCCCGGGTCAGCAGGAACAACCCGATCTGCGGCAGGGCGATGCGCCCCAGAGAAACCACGAAGCGGCCCACATGGGCACCGCGTCCGGCCAGTCGCCCCAGGGTTTCGCCCGCGCGTTCGGCCCAGGCGACGCCGCGGAACAGCAACAGCAGCCCCAGCCCGGTCAACGCCAGGATCAGCGGCAGGTTGCTGCGCAGCCGTTGCAGATCGCGCGCCGCGCGCCAGCTATTGGCGGTCTCGTTGCGCATGTCGCGCAGGAAACCGTTGAATTCGTCAAGCGCCGCGGTCCAGACCGACAGCGCCAGCGGTGGCTCCCCCCGGGCCAGCAGTTCAAGTTTCTGCCGGTCTCGGATGATCCGGTCGATTTCCGAGATCAGCCCGTCGGCGCGACTATAGGCCTCTTGCGCGACCAGCGCCGGCACCTTCAGCGTGGCAAGCTGTTCGTTCAGGCTCTTGCGCAGCGCCGCGATATCGGGGACTTCGCTTGTGCCCTCTTCCGGCGCCGGCCCCAGCGCATTCACCTGCGCCTGCAACGTCTCGATCCGGGCGGAATTCTTGTCCCGCTCAGACATGAAACTTTGCCGGTAAGATACGAGTTCGGCGCGAAGTTGCTCCAGCGCGGCATTCGAGGCGCGATTGGCGTCAATCGCCAGCTCGGCCCGGCGCGCGGTCGCCAGCCAGTCCTTGTAATAGGCGCTTTGCTGTTGCTCGCTTCTGTTCAGGGCGGCGGCATCGGTGGCCGCCTCCCTGGCCGCGCCGATAGCGGCCTCAGCCGCCGTGGTCGCCGGGACAGTGGGCGCCGAAACTGTCGCCGTACCTTCGGCGGACGGAACCGCCGGGGTCACGCCATCCTGAGCCTGCGCCGGCAGCCCCGTTATCAGACCCAGACCGACAAGACACAAAGCCGCCAGCGCAAGACGGCCTCGCCGGCCCGGGCGTTTGACACGCCCGGCCAGTGTCATGCTTCGTCGTCGAAAACGCCGGGAATACTGGCCGGCGCCGCGGTCATCCAATCCGCCACCGGCAGGCCTTTTTCCCTGAGGAAATCCGGGTTGTAGAGCTTGGACTGATAGCGCGTCCCATAATCGCAAAGCACGGTGACAATGGTCTTGCCCGGCCCCAGATCCCGCGCCAACCGTACCGCACCGGCCACGTTCACAGCCGAGGACCCCCCCAGTACGAGACCTTCCTCGCGCAGCAGATCGAAGACGTAGGGCAATGCCTCCTCATCGGGGAGCTGATAGGCGAAATCTGGGGTGAACCCCTCCAGGTTCTTGGTGATCCGGCCCTGCCCGATCCCTTCGGTGATCGAACTGCCTTCGGCCTTGAACTCTCCGGTGGTGTAATAGGAATATAGCGCAGCCCCCATCGGATCAGCCAGCGCAACCTTCACGCCCTTGGGTTGCAGCGCCTCGGCCACGCCGGCCAGCGTCCCGCCCGAGCCGACGGCGCAGACGAACCCGTCGACCTTGCCACCGGTCTGCTCCCAGATCTCCGGGCCGGTGGTTTCGGCATGGGCCAGCTTATTGGCGACATTGTCGAACTGATTGGCCCAGATGGCGCCATTCGGTTCGGTCTTGGCCAGCTCCTCGGCCAGACGCTGGGAATAACGGACATAGTTGTTGGGGTTCTTGTAGGGCGCCGCGGGCACCTGCACCAGCTCAGCCCCGGCCAGCCGCAGCATGTCCTTCTTTTCCTGGCTCTGCGTCTCGGGGATGACGATCACCGTCTTGAACCCCATCGAGGCACCGACCAGCGCCAGACCGATGCCCGTATTGCCCGCAGTGCCTTCGACAATGGTGCCGCCCGGTTTCAGTTCGCCCCGGGCGACGGCGTCGCGAATGATATAGAGCGCAGCGCGATCCTTGACCGACTGGCCAGGGTTCAGAAACTCCGCCTTGCCGAGGATTTCACAACCGGTCAGCTCGCTGACCTTCTTCAGCCGGATCAGAGGCGTATGTCCAATGGCCTCGGCCAGATCCTGTGCGACGTTCATCCTGTCCTCCATCGACGGCTTCTGACGCAGATGTAGCGCCGCCCCGCCGCAAGCTCAAGCACGGGAGCAAGCGCCCCGGAGAAATGCGAATGCCCGTTCCGGGCCCTGTACGGGCGATGGAATGCTGTTCCCTCCCACCGCACAGAGGCGAACGCCCGGTTTCCGCGACGATCCGGAACCGATCGAAAAGCCGGTCACGATTCCGCGCGCAGCCGGTCACGATGACGCGCCAACCAGTGCCCAGCCACCAAAAGCGGCATATCGCGATAAAGATGCCGGTCGATGCCTTCCATCAAATCGTCGAAGGAAATCACCGCGCTGCGGATGTCCTCGCCCTCGGAGGCCAGCCCGCCAACGCCGCCGGCGCCCCCCAGATCGGCCAGACCGACGAAGAGATGACAATATTCCATCGAGGACCCGGAACTGGAATAGGCCGCCCCGACCGTCTCCAGCCGCGACAGGATCACCCCCGCTTCTTCCTCCGCCTCGCGCAAGGCGGCCTGTTCCGGCGTCTCGCCCGGGTCGATCATGCCGGCGATGGGCTCCCACAACCAGGGCGCGGGATCACCGCCAAGATAAAGCGGCGCGCGAAACTGTTCGATCAGCAAAACGCTGTCACGCACCGGATCATAGGGCAGAATGACACTCGCCCGGCCCGTGGCCAGGCAAGAGCGGGCCATCGGCGCGCTCATGCTCCCATCATAGCGGCGGAATTGGAGAAGCGCCTCCTCCATCCCAAAATAGTCAGCATATGCAAAGCGATGCTCGATCATATTAACGTCTTGGGTGACGTCATGACCGGCCCTGTCGGGATGCGCGCTGATCGCCGTCCGCGCCGCCGCCCGCAACCGGATGCCGCGCAGCCGGCTGCGCAACCCTTCAGGCCCGAGCCGCCCGTACCAGCCCATCGCCTCGACCGCGACGCGGGTCATGAACGCCCCCCATTCGGCCTGCCACGCGTCGAACTCCAGCGCCGGGCCCGGTTCGGCCCCGGGGCCCGACAGAAAGACCTGAGCCTCGATCACGCCGCGCTCCGCCTCCACCTGCAGTTCTGCCAGATGCAGACCGAAAGCACCCTGGAAATAATCCAACCGCGCCAGTTCTTCCTCACTGACGCGCAGCAGTACGCCGGGCACGGCTTGGCCCTTGTCCGCGATCACCACCGGGGTGCTCAGGTCCGCGGTCCAATGCAGCGCGTGATCGGGCAGCTGTGCCGGCTGTCCCTCCGGAGCGACACGCCCCAGCAGGGTTTCCAGCAGCGGAGCATGCCGCAAGCAACCAGTCAGAAACAGGTCTGTCACGTTACAAATCCTTATATGTCAGTATATTATCGCCACATCTTGACAGCAAACCGGGTGATCAGGGCACCAAGAACGCCGCCCAGCAGCAGGGCCACGGGAATCTCCGGATTCAGGAGCACACGGGCGTAACCAATCATATTTTCAAGAAGTCCGCCGATGGCGTCCCCCAGCCCGTGATAGCGGCGATTCAGCGACAGGCGGAACATCTCATAGCCACCCTGCACGGCCAGCGCCCATACCGTCAGAACCACCGCGCTGGTGATGCCATTGTTCAGCGTGGCAATTGCCCCCGGACGGGCCAGCCGCCCCATCAGCATCCAGCCGACGGCCAGGCCCAGAGCGATGTTGACCTCAACGAACCAGCCGAAATCGGTGATCCCGGCCATCCGTGCCATCACCATCTGCGACACGCCCCAAGCGACCAGCGCCAGAGAGATCGCGGCAACAAGGCGGGCAGCAGTGGGCATCGGGCAAGCTCCGGACACTATGGCTGATCCGGTGGTAGCCCGTCGCGGCCCCGTCACGCAAGGGCCCATACCTGACCCGCAGCCGGTCAGCGCGCCGATCTGTGGCCCTCATAGGCAGCCAGTGCCATCTTGCGCCCCTCGGCCAGCCCCACCAGCGGCGCTGGATAGGGATCGCCCGGCGTCATCTGCCAGCTTTTCGGCATGGCGTCGAAATAGTCGAGCGCGCTTTGCGGTGGATTGCGCTGGCCCTCAGCGATCCAATTGCGGACATAATCGCCTTTCGGATCCCAGGTCTTTGCCTGGGTCTCCGGGTTGAAGATGCGAAAATAGGGTGCCGCATCGGGGCCGGAGCCAGCACACCATTGCCAGCCCATCGCGTTCGACGCCGGATCCCAATCGGTCAGGCAATCGGCGAACCAGTCCATGCCGATGCGCCAGTGGCTCAGCAGATGTTTGGTCAGGAAACTGGCCACGATCATCCGGGCCCGGTTGTGCATCCGCCCGGTCACATAAAGCTCTCGCATCGCCGCATCGACAAAGGGCACGCCGGTACGGCCCTGCGTCCAGGCGATCACCCGCGGGTCGTGCCGATCCTCGTTCCAGGGAAAGCCATCCCAATCCTGGCGCCAGTTTCGCGTCAGGATATGCGGGGTGTGGAACATCAGGTGATGGGCGAAGTCGCGCCAGGCCAGTTCCTTGAGAAAGGTCTCGGCCCCCGCCCCGGCCCCGCCTTGCCGCACGCGCTGCGCCGCGTGCCAGATCCGCCGTGGGGCGATTTCACCAAGCGTCAGCGCCTCCGACAGGCCAGAGGTTCCCGCCCGCGCCGGATAGTCGCGCGCGAGCTGATAATCGGCGACGGGCCCATCCAGAAAACTGTCGAGCCGCGCCAGCGCCGTCGCCTCTCCGACTTCGCAATACCGCTCCAGCACCGCCGCGCCCCGGCCCATCGCGGCGCCAAGCGCCCAATCATCCAGCCAGTCACTTGCCGGCCAACGGGCGGGCGCCGGGAGCCGGGTGGGCGCCGGGATCAACGGATCGACCGGACGGTCGCGCACGGATTTCCAATAGGGGGTGAACACCCGGTAAAAGCCGCCTGCGCCGGTCTCAATCGCCCAGGGCTCGAACAACACATGCCCGGGAAAGGATCGCGCTGAAATCCCCCGCGCCTTGAGCGCGGATTTGATCGCCTGATCGCGGGCACGGGCGGCAGGATCGTAAAGCCGGGTCCAATGAACCGCGCCGGCTCCGGTCTCGGCGATCAGACGATCCAGGACAGCGGCCGCATCCCCTCGCCTCAATATCAGTCTATTTCCCGTAATATCAATTGATTGAGAGAGATTTTTAATTGAATGCATTAACCGCCATTTCGCGGCGGCCCCCAGAGCTTCAGTCTCGGGATCGAGGATAAACACCGGGATCACCGGACCGCCCGCCGCGCAAGCGGCGCTCAGCGCCGGATGATCCGCCAGCCGCAGATCGCGCCGGAACCAGAGGATGATCGGCGTCTCGCTCATGTCGTCCTCTCCTCTCCGGTCCGCAAGCAGGACACCGCGATCACAGCACCTGATCGAGCACTTCGATCAACCGCTCGACCTCGGCCGCGCTGGTGTAATGGGTAAAGCTCAGCCGCAGGACACCCTGCTCCGGGTCGATGCCCTGCGCCGACAGAGCGCGCACGGCATAGAAATCTCCACCCCCCGCCATGATGCCGTGACGCGACAGTTCAGCCGCCACCGGCAAGGCCGGACGGTTCAGCGCCAACGCCACCGTCGGCGCCCGCCCCTCGGCCCGCGTCGGGCCCAGCAGCCGGACCGCGTTGCGATCCTTCACAGCATCGAGCAGCGGTTGCAGCAGCGCGGTCTCATGCGCATGGAACAGCCCATTGACGAAGGCCGCGCGCTCGGTCGCGCCCGAAGCCGGGCCGCCGTGGTGATCGCAGAGCAGATCGTAGTAATCCGCCATTCCGGCGCAGGCCGCCACCTGGGCGTGATCCGGCCCCGCCGGGGTGAACCGCTTGTACAGCGCGCCACCGTTGAAATAATGCCCCTGGTTCGGCAGCAGCTCCCCCAGAGGGCGGCGGATCACCATCACCCCCTGATGCGGCCCATAGGTCTTGTAGGCCGAGAACAGATAGATATCGGGGCCTAGACTACCGACATCGGGAAACCCATGCGGCGCGTAAGACACCCCGTCGACGCAGACGAAGGCGCCGGCGGCATGGGCCATGGCGGTGACCTCGACCACCGGGTTGATTTCCCCCACCACGTTCGAACAATGCGGGAAGCAGACAAGCCGGACATCCTCGTCCAGCAGCACCGCCAAATCCTGCGGGTCGAGATGGCCGGTCAGCGGATCAACCTGCCATTCGCGCACCTCGATGCCCTCTTCCGCCAGTCGCCGCCAGGGCCCCGAGTTCGCCTCGTGATCCTGATTGGTGACCACGATCGCCTCGCCGGGTTTCATCCACTGCCGGAAGGCCTGGGCCAGCACATAGGTATTCGCCGAGGTCGAGGGGCCGAAGGACAGCTCGTCCGTTTCCACCCCCAGGATCGCGGCCATGCGCGTGCGGGCCTCGTCCATCTCCTCACCGCCCAGGCGGCTGGCCTCATAGGGCGCATAGGGCTGCACCTTGCGCTGGGTGTAGAACCGCGTCAGCCGGTCGATCACCGGGCGACAGGTGTAAGAGCCGCCGGCGTTTTCGAAAAAGGCCTGGCCCCGAAGGCTGGGGTCGGAAAAGGCGGGAAACTGCCCCCGCACGAAGTCGATATCCAGCTCCATCTTCCTCTCTCACTCCCCGGACAAGTCGCAGGCACTGAAATGCAAAAGGCTCCGGGGTGCAAGCACTCCGGAGCCCTTTTCACCACCCCCGACCGGGAGGTCGAGGAGATCGCGGATCAGGACTGTTCGTCCCGCAGCCCGCGCCAGATCGCCCAGCACATGACCAGAAGCACCAGCGCGAAAGGCAGCCCCGTAGAGATCACCATCGACTGGAGGCTGGACAGCCCGCCCGCGGACAACAGCAGCACGATGGCCACCGCGCCTTCGAAAACGCACCAGAACACCCGCTGCGGCACCGGGGCATCGACCTTGCCGCCGGCGGTGATGGTGTCGATCACCAGCGACCCGGAATCCGACGAGGTGACGAAGAAGACGATCACCAGCACGATCCCGATCACCGAGGTGATGGCCGAGAACGGCAGCCCTTCGAGCATCGCGAACAGCGACAGTGGCGGATTGTAGCTGTCGATCACATTGGCCTTCACCGCCGATGTCGCCGGATCGCTGAGCACCTGGTCGATGGCGACGCCGCCGAAGACCGCCATCCACAGCACACAGACCAGGCTGGGAATGATCAGCACGCAGATGATGAATTCGCGCACCGTGCGGCCACGGCTGACCCGGGCGATGAACATGCCGACGAAGGGCGACCAGGAAATCCACCAGGCCCAGTAGAACGAGGTCCAGCCCTGCACGAAACCGGTATCCTCGCGCCCGAAGGGGTTCGACAGCGGCACGATTTCCTTCAGATAGGCGCCAAGCCCCTCGGCGAAATCGGTCAGGATCAGCAGTGTCGGCCCGGCGAAGAGCACGAACAGCAACAGGAGTGCCGCGATCCCCATGTTGATCTCGGACAGGACCTTGACACCACCGTCGAGCCCCCGCAGCACCGAGACCAGCGCGATCGAGGTGATGCCGGTGATCAGCAGCACCTGTGCGGTCGCGCCCACTGGCACGCCAAAGACATAGTTCAGCCCGGCATTGGCCTGCTGCGCCCCGAAGCCCAGAGAGGTCGCCAGACCGAACAGCGTGGCGAAAACCGCCAGAACGTCGATGACATGGCCCCACCAGCCCCAGACCCGTTCACCCAGGATCGGGTAAAAGGCCGAGCGGATGGTCAGCGGCAGCCCCTTATTATAGCTGAACAGCGCCAGCGCCAACGCCACCACCGCATAGATCGCCCAAGGGTGCAGGCCCCAGTGAAAGATCGTCGCGGCCAGCCCCATCTTCTTGGCGGCCTCGACATTCTCGGGGATCAGGCTGCCATCGGCGGCAAAGGGAGAGGCCACCCCCAACGGCTGCGACACCGCCATGTGATAGACCGGCTCGAGCACGCCGAAGAACATCAGCCCGATGCCCATGCCGGCAGCAAAGAGCATGGAGAACCAGCCGATATAGCTGTAATCCGGGGTCGCATCCGCCCCGCCCAGCCGCACCCGGCCCACCGGGGTCACGATCAGCAGCAGACAGAACAGCACGAAGATATTGGCCGTGCCCAGAAAGAACCAGTCAAAGGTCTTGGTGGCAAAGGAGAAAAGCCAGGCGAAGGCGGCATCTGCCTGGTCGGGCAGTGCCAGCGTAAAGAAGACGAATGCCACAACGCACAACCCCGAGATCAGAAAGACGGGATTGTGAATGTCGACGCCGAAGGGCCCGATCTGAGTTTCAATATTGTCCTGACCGATTTCGTAATCTGTATCGATCAGCTGCGCGTCGCCCTCAGGCAAGGGGATGCCCTGATTGGATGTTTCGTCGGTCATTTCTGACCTCCTCAAATGTTAAGGAATTTCCCGCGGCTCAGCCGCGCACGACCATGACCGACGTCTTCGCATGCGCCGCGAGCGTTCCGCCGTTCGACGGCCAGATATAATCGGTCAGATTGGGAATATGACTGGCCATCACCACCAGATCGGCGCCGATGTCTTCCACCGCCTTGATCAGGGTGCGGTCCAGATCGATGCGAGGGTCGTGGCTGATCAGCGCCAGCGCCTCTGCGGCGATCCCGTGGGTGCGGCTCTCCTGCGCGACGAAAGCGTCGAGCCGCGCGGCGAAATCCTTCGGGTTATGTCCCAGCGCCCCAGGCGTCTGGGCGGTCACCCCGGCATAGACCACTGTGGCCCCGTAATGGGCCCCGAGGTCCGCGGCCACATCCAGCGCCCGTCTCAGGGAAGCCAGATGGGCAAGATCCACAGGCATCATGATTTTCGAAAACAACGGTCTGTCGCCTCCTTGCTTATTATTAGTTTCAAGAGAAGGAGACCGGCAGAAATACCCGGAACGTGCCGGTCCGGGCCTGCCAGCCGGCCTCGGTCCGTTTGCTCAGACTATAGGCAATTGCCCCGGAATGCAAAAAAGCCGCGACCATTTGGCCGCGGCTTACGACATCGGGCGGGCAATCCGGCCCCGATCAGGCGTTCACATCGACGACAACGCGGCCCTTGACCTGGCCCTTGAGGATCGCCGCCCCCAGCGCCGGCAGATCGGCCAGCACCGCCGGCTGCACCATCGTCTCCAGCTTGTCCATCGGCAGATCGCGGGCGATCCGCTCCCAGGCGCGCAGACGGTTGTCATAGGGCTGCATCACGCTGTCGATACCCAGCAGGTTGACGCCGCGCAGGATGAAGGGCGTGATCAGCGCGCCGTCGATGGCAGCGCCCCCCGCCAGACCGATCGCCGCGACCGAGGCACCATATTTCATCTGCTTCAGCACCCGGCCCAGCATGACGCCCGCCACCGCATCGACGCAGCCGGCCCATTGCTCGCTCTCCAGCGGCTTGCGGGTTACCTCGGACAGTTCTTCGCGCGGGACGATCTGACTGGCGCCCAGCCCCCTGAGATACTCCGCCTGCTCCGGCCGGCCGGTGACTGCAGCCACCTCGTGCCCCAGATGGGCAAGAATTGCGGTCGCGACCGAGCCGACCCCGCCGGCAGCCCCGGTTACCAGAACCGGCCCATGCCCGGGTTTCAGCCCGTGATCTTCCAGCGCCATCACCGCCAGCATCGCGGTCAGCCCGGCAGTGCCCACCGCCATCGCCGCCCGCGTGCTCAGCCCCTCGGGCAACGGCACCAGCCAGTCTGCCTTGACGCGGGCCTTCTGGGCATAGCCGCCCCAATGCGCCTCTCCCACGCGCCAGCCGGTCAGCACCACCTTGTCGCCGGGTTTATAACGCGGATCGGCGCTGTCTTCGACGGTGCCGGCAAAGTCGATCCCCGGCACATGCGGATATTTCCGCACCAATCCGCCGCCCGGCCCGATGCACAGCCCGTCCTTGTAATTCACGGTGGAATAATCGACCGCGACCAGAACATCGGCCTCGGGCAGATCGTCCACCCCGATGGATTTGACGGCGGCAACGGTCTTGCCGCTATCCTCGTCCTTCTCGACCACGAGTGCATTGAATGTCATGAGTTCTCTCCTTTCCGCTTTTCACAAGGGCCCAGGGCCGCCGCTTGCTTTTGCGCAAATCCGCCCGGCCACCCCCTAAGTGCGCCCCTGAAAGTCCGGCGCAGGCCGCCATCGCCTTGCGACGCTCGGCCAGCATGGCCCGAACTTTCCTTCGGCGACTCGACGCTTGCAATTTATTTGTCAGACTTTTAAATGTCTGACAAATAAAATTTCCTAAGTCTCACAAATGTGTAATGCACGGTCCCGATCATGAAAGTCGACCCCAGCAAACCCACCGATCTATCGGCGCAGATCGCTGCGGCGATCCGCGATGCCATCGTCAGCGGCGCGTTGATCGTCGACGAACGGCTACCGTCCGAGGCCGAGCTGGCCGATCAGTTCGACGTCTCGCGCCCCACCGTGCGTGAGGCGCTGAAACGGCTGGCGGCGCAATCGCTGATCCGCACCCAGCGCGGCGCCACTGGTGGCGCCTTCGTCAACCGACTGTCCTTCGAGGACGCCTATGCGCAGCAGATCACCACCTCGACCCTGCTGCTGAGCATGAATGCGGTCAGCTTCGACACCGCCTGCGAGGCGCGCTTCGCGCTGGAACGTGCCTGCGCCCCTTTCGCGGCAGCGCGCCGCAGCGCCGATCACCTGGCCAGCATGCGGGCCGAGATCTTTCGCCAGGGCCAGCCCGGACTGACTGACGAGGCCTTTTGCGCCTCTGACGTGGCATTTCACCGGGCGCTGGTGGATGCGGCGGGCAACCCCGTGCTTTCCTATCACTTGTCGGGCGCCGTTGAGGCGATGCAACCGCTGATGAACATGATCACCTTCACCGCCCGGTCTCGCGGCGTCATCATGGCGCTGCACAGCCGCATCGCCGACGCACTGGAGACGCATCAGGCCGATGCCGCCGAGGCGGCTTTGAGTGATCTGGAAAGCTACACCTGCCAGCTTGCCCGCGATGTGATGGAGCGTCGCGCACAAGGTCGCGATTAACCGCGGCTTAACCTCGTGGCGCGACGCTGGGCGCATGTTTCAGGACCGCTCCCTCCTGTCGCCCGAGATCTGGCTGCGCGCCCTGTTCGCCTCGAAGGCGGTGCAGCAGGGTCAGGTGGTCCGCCGCAAGCGGCGTGACATAGAGCGTCATGTCGGAATGGAGCGTTTTCTGGAGAAGCTCAAAAGCCGGGGATTCCGCGCCATCGAGAATCGCGATCAGGTGGTGATCTTCTGCAACCGCGCCCCGATCCGGCGGCTAATCTGATCCCTGATTGCCCAAGCGGAAACCTGAACCTCGCCTTGCCGTTGCCGCATCGCCGTTTTTCGCGCTGGAAAACGGATCGAAATCCGCATCGGATTTCGGCTGCCGATTCCCCCTTCAAATCGCCGCGCCCTGCCCCTATATTCATCTCGTCCCCTCGGGGACTATGGACATAAACGCGCTCGTAATAAGCGGATCGGACCCGGGGGCGGTACCCGGCGGCTCCACCAAATTACCCGTTGTTGGCGGGTCATGGGGCCGAAACAGGATCGACGAACGTCTAAAGGGGTTTTGCTTTGTCTCGGCGGTCTGCCACCGTTACCGGCGAAAACAGTACAATTGCCAACAACAATCGTGCTCCGATGGCTCTGGCTGCGTAAGCAGTTCGAACTATCGAAATCTAAGCCCTTGCGCCTAGCAGCGTAAGGCGGGGTTCGCAGGTACCTGGCAACAGAAACCTGCACTTTCCCCAGTTTCCTCCCAGTTCCATAAAAGTCGTTCAGTTTTTGTTGAGGGATTGGCGTAATGCTGCGATCATAAAAGCTGGGAGTCGTCCATGTCCAAGATTGAGATGTTTCGATGGTGGTGCGAGGAGGTTTGGCACAAGGGCAACCTCGAGGCGATCCACCAGATGTTCGCCCCTGACGCTGTGACAAGCGGCGTCGTTCCCGAACTGCTAATGGGCCCCGACGATTTTTATGAACTGGTAAGCGTCCTGCGCAGCCATGTCGGCCCAATCACCCCTGAGATCCTGAAAACCGTCGAACAGGACGACTGGTTGGCGGTTATGATGCGCTTCAAGACATCGCGCGCAGACAATGGCGCCCCGATCGAAGTCTCTGGTCAGGTGATGTTGCGATACCAGGGCGACAAGATGGTCGAAGCTTACAACCACTTTGATTACCTTGCCTTTTTCGAACAGCTTGGGCTTGTTCCGCAGGATTCACTCAGCATCTTTCTGACCGGGCACAAACTCGACTGGGTGTGAGCCTCGAACCCACCGGCGGCCAGCCCTGACCGAGATGAAACAGCCGCGGCGGTCGCCGGTTGCCCCGGACTCTTCAAGATCGTCCCGAGCAGCGCCAGAAGCAGAACCACGGTCCGGTTAATCTTGCGGTCGATGTGTCTGAGGTCTTTCGTTTCTTTTCGAATCCCCTATGCTGAGCGCGCGACGGATGGAGTGCTGCAATGGCGCGGAATATTGATTACGGAAACCTGATGCATCAGGCGATGCGCGGTCTGATCCGGACCGTTCTCAAGGATGTGCAGGCCCAGGGGCTGCCCGGGGCACATCATTTCTTCATCACATTCGACACCACCCACCCCGATGTCCGCATCGCTGATTGGCTGGCCGAACGCTATCCGCATGAGATGACCGTGGTGATGCAGCACTGGTACGAGAATCTCGAGGTCGGCGATGACGGGTTCTCGGTCACGCTGAATTTCGGCGACTCGCCCGAGCCGATCTACATCCCCTATGATGCGATCAAGACCTTCGTCGATCCGTCGGTGGAATTCGGCTTGCGCTTCGAAGCCGCCGAAGACGACGACGAGGACGACGAGCCGACCCCGCCCAAGGACAGCAGCCCCGATCAGGATGCCACGGACGAGACCGCCGAGACGCCCCGGCGCGCCGACGCCGATGTGGTGTCTCTGGACAGTTTCAGAAAATAACGCCTGACAACATCACGCTTGGCCCGGCTGGGGCTAGAGCGTGATCGAGCCAGCAACCCCCGGTCGCGGTGCCGGTGATCTCTGTCGCGCCTGTGGTGCTGGCATCGTTCCCGGTTCAGGTCATTCCCGGTTCAGGAAAGTAGCCACCGAGCGATGCTTGTCGCCATTGCGCAGGTTGGTGAACTGCAACAACAGCCCGCCCTGCGTCAGCGTCCGGTCGAACTGCTGCAATTCATAACCGCCCTGCTCGTCGACAAAGAGCGAATAGACCGTCAGCGTCTGGTCATGAATCCGGCCCCAGACGAAGGGCTCTCCCTTCATCGGGTCAAGCTGGACCTCATGGCCGAAGACATTGCGCCGCATCGCCGCCGAATAGATCCCTTCCCGCTCCGAAGGCCTGAAGTCGATGGAATAGGATTTTTCCTTTAGCCGCCCATCCGGTTTGTGGGTGATCGAGGTCCATTGCACCGTGAACCCGTCATCCACGGCGCTGATGTTGACGTTCATGTCACGCCGAATACGCTCACCATCCGCGCCCAGAACATCGGCGGACCCGACATAATCACCAACAAAAGGCATGATCGGATTAGGCTCTTCGGCGCGGACCATCACCGCGAAGACACAGGTCAGGCAAAACGCCAGAACCCCAGCCCAGACTGCCGGCATCCTTAGAGAGGTCATGCGCATCTCGTTCCCCTTATGATTGCCTGCTTCCCCATCGCGATCACTCGCCGCTGGCGACGCTCACGCCACTGCGCCAACGCCCTGCGCGCAAATAACTCTACCCACAGTGGGCGTGCAGGAACAATCGTTGATATTGCCGCCCCGTGCAAATTTGCCTGTTCGATCGGCGCTGGCACCCGCCTGCGGAAGAAATTATGCTGCGCGCAACTGGCCGATTGAACCCCGGGCCCGCCGGGGCTAGACGGCATACAGCCGCATACAGACATTGCCTACGAGACGGAGTGCACAGATGTCCCAAACCCGTACCGAAACCGACAGCTTCGGCCCGCTCGAAGTTCCTTCCGACAAATATTGGGGCGCGCAGACTCAGCGCTCGCTGATGAACTTTCCGATCGGCTGGGAAAAACAGCCCGTCGCCATCGTGCGCGCGCTCGGCGTGATCAAACAGGCCTGCGCCATGGCCAACAAGGCCAGCGGCAAGCTGGACGCGAAGATCGCCGATGCCGTCATCCAGGCGGCAAGCGAAGTGGTCGCCGGAAAGTTCGATGATAACTTCCCGCTGGTGGTCTGGCAGACCGGGTCGGGCACCCAGTCGAACATGAACGCCAATGAGGTCATCGCCAACCGTGCGATCGAAATCCTGGGCGGCGTGATCGGCTCGAAAGACCCGGTGCACCCCAACGATCACTGCAACATGGGCCAGTCGTCGAACGACACTTTCCCGACCGCGATGCATATCGCCACCGCCATGTCGGTGCGCGACGTGCTGCTGCCGGGTCTGGAAAAGCTGCTGGCCGGGCTTGAGGCCAAGTCGGAAGAGTTCAAGGACATCATCAAGATCGGCCGCACCCACACCCAGGACGCGACGCCGCTGACCCTGGGTCAGGAATTCTCGGGCTATGCCCATCAGATCCGCCAGGGCATCGGTCGCATCAAGGCGGCACTGCCGGGCATCTACGAGCTGGCGCAGGGCGGCACCGCCGTGGGCACCGGGCTGAACACCAAGACAGGCTGGGGCGAAACCGTCGCCGCCAATATGGCCGAGATCACCGGCCTGCCCTTCGTCACCGCCCCCAACAAGTTCGAGGCGCTGGCCGCCCATGATGCCATGGTCTTCATGTCGGGCGCCATCGCCACCGTGGCCGGCTCCTGCTACAAGATCGCCAACGACATCCGCTTCCTGGGTTCTGGCCCGCGTTCGGGTCTGGGCGAGCTGATCCTGCCGGAGAACGAACCCGGTTCCTCGATCATGCCGGGCAAGGTCAACCCGACCCAGGCCGAGGCGATGACCCAGGTGGCCGCCCATATCATGGGCAACGATGCGGCGATGAAATTCGCCGGCAGCCAAGGGCATTTCGAACTGAACGTCTATAACCCGATGATGGCTTACAACCTGCTGCAGTCGATCCAGCTTTTGGGCGATGTGGCCGACAGCTTCACCCTGCGGATGCTGAACGGCATCAAGGCCAACGAGCCGCGCATCGACAAGCTGATGAAGGAAAGCCTGATGCTGGTCACCGCGCTGGCCCCCACCATCGGCTATGACAATGCCACCAAGGTCGCCAAGACCGCGCATAAGAACGGCACCACGCTGAAGGAAGAGGCGATCGCCCTCGGCTTCGTGGATGAGGCCACCTTCGACGCGGTGGTGCGTCCCGAAGAGATGATCGGTCCCAAGGACTGATGGGCAAGCCGGTCAATCTGAACCGGTATCGCAAGGACAAGGCGCGGGCCGATCAAAAGGCCCGCGCCGACCAGAACGCCGTGAAATTCGGCCGCAGCAAGGCCGAGAAGACCCTGGAGCGCACCCGTGCCGAGAAAGCCGCGCGTGATCTCGATGGGCATGAGCGCGACGAATGAGCCGACCGAAGAAACGCTCCCTCACTCTGCGCGGGCACCGGACCAGTGTGTCGCTCGAAGATGAATTCTGGTCCGCCTTCCGCGAAATCGCCGCAGCAGAAAACCGCGCGATCAACGATCTGGCCGCTGAAATCGACGCCGACCGGGGGATGGACACCGGGCTCGCCTCGGCCATTCGGTTGTTCGTGCTGCGCCGACTAAGGTCGCGTTAAGCAAGACGGGCGATGCTGCTGGCATGACCCAGCTTTCGCCCGGCCTCAGCCCAGAGAGATGGCTATACCAACTCTTCAGTTCCCGCGCCGCTTGCGAAGGCTGGGTGATCCGCCGTCAGACCCGCGACGTCGAGCGGCTGGTCCGTCGGACGCAGTTCGAGACGGAACTGGCCAGGCGCGGGTTCCATGCGGTGGAAAACGGCGGCCAGATCGTCATCTTCTGCAATCAAGAGCCGGTGCGCGTCATTCGCTGAAGGCATATTTCCTCGAAGAAATTTGCCAGGAAAATTCGAATTTTCTTGGCCTTAATCCCGCCGGCTGATCTTCAGCCAAATGCCATCCTTCGCCCGCACCGTCAGATGCGCCACCGGCACCGGCTCACGCCCCTCCATCCGCTCGACTCGAAACCGTCGTAGCATCATCGACAGCAGCAGCGGCCCCTCGACCATGGCAAAGCCCGCGCCGGTGCAAACCCGGGGACCGGCTGAGAACGGAATATAGGCCTCGCGTTGACACTGCTTGCCGTTCTCGGTCTGCCACCGCGTCGGATCGAAACCATCGGGATTGTCCCAGAGCCGTTCATGGCGATGCAAATGCCAGGGGCTCAGCACCAGTTGCGAGCCCTTCGGCACATCGCGATCGCGGAACCGCTCGGGACCGCTCGCCTCGCGTACCATCATCGGCACCGGCGGATAGAGCCGCAGCGCCTCGCGGAACACATCGCGACTGAGGCGCAACCTCGAGACGGCGGCGAACTCAGGCTCAAGCCCTTTGGCCTCCTCGGCCAGCCGCTCCTGCCAGTCGGGGAACATCGCCATCAGATAGAGCGTCCAGGCCAGAGCGGAGGCGCTGGTCTCGTGCCCCGCCAGGAAGAAGATCGCCACCTGATCCACCATCTCCTCGGTTTCAAAACCCTCCCCAGTCACCGGGTCGCGGGTGGTCATGATCTTGGTCGCCAGATCGTCCGGCGCGGTGCCGGCTCCGATCTCTGCCATCCGCTCCGCCGTCAGCCGACGGATCAGGTCCCGAATGGTCCTGGCATTGGCTCGGGTCCCCTTGGGATAGACCCGCGGCACCCAACGCGGCAGCGGCACGAAGGCCGCGAGGTTCAGGATCGGCTGAGCGCGCTGATAGGCGCGGAACCGGGCAAAGACCTCTGCCGCGACCTCATGCTCGATGGGGATCGAGAACAGCGTGCGAAAGATCACATCGGCGGCGGCATGGCTGGTCACCTCTTCCACCTCGATCGGCTTTCCATCGGCACGGTCCACCTGACGCTCCAGCCGCTCCACGGCGGCCTCTCCCGCCGCCCACATCGCCGGAAAGGTATCCTTCAGGCGGCCGCCCTCGAAGGCCGGGTCGATGATGCGGCGTTGGCGTTTCCAGACCGCGCCATTGGTCAGGAACACCGACTGGCCCAGAAGCGGCCTCAGCCCCTCGCCGATCCGCTCGGACTTGGGGAAATCGTCCGGCCGCTCCTTCAGCACGGTCTTCACCAGATCGGGCTGGTTCAGCAGGAAGGAGCGGAAGAAGGGCGTGCGAAACTCGGCCATCCAGGCCCGATAGAGCCGCGCCGGCTGGGCCGAGAGGATATCGGCCTTGAACAACCGCAGATAACGCCAGAGCGTGACGCGATCGGGCCGCGACGGTGGTTTCGGCGGCAGCTCGGTCATGGCGCGACGCTCGTGTATTTCGATACAGCCCGGTCGATAAGGGATTTCGACGGCACCCGGTCACGATAACGATCTGCGAGCGTCAAGGGCCCGGCGGTGATGCGGAAGTAATCGTAATCTCCCGGACGGTCGAAGGCGCAGAGATACTGGAAATGCAGCCGGAAGAAGCGCCAGCGCAGCGCCTTCCAGCGCGCGGGGCTCAGGGTTTGGGTAAAGGCGGCCGAGACGACCAGCGGCCAGCGCTTATCGGCGGGCGAAACGCCGCTGACCCCCACCGGATCGCAGAGCGCGAAGGCGCAGCCGTCACCGGGGGCGGAGACATCGACCCAGGCCAGCTCCTTGCGCGCCGAAAGATAGGCCAGATCGGCGCGGAGCCGCCAGGCGTGCGGCAGGAAGGACACCATCGGCACCACCTGCCCCAGGCTCAGGAACCCCAGCGCCGGCCCGGTCGCCGGCACCCGGCCCTGCCGGATCAGATCGGCCAGGATCGAGACGCCCAGATGCGCGCCAGACGAATGGCCGACCACCAGAACCTCATCGACATCGCTGTGCAGCGCCTCGGCGATGCGGGTGGCGAACTCCGCCATCCGTGCCTCGAGCTCGGGCGGGTTGGCGCCCCGGTGACGGGCCGAATAGGCGTAATCATGCATCAGGTAATAGGCGAAAAACTTGCCGTCCTTGCCCTTGAACCAGCGCAGAAGCGCAACGCCCAGGGCCGCGCCAAGCGCCGCGCCGATCCAGCCGCCGAAGGGGATCAGTGCTGCGCCGAAACGTGCCAGCCCCCAGACCAGCAGCACCGCCACCAGCGCCTGGCCCAGCAACATCCCCACCGGGTAGAGCGCGGCGATCACCGGCCCCTTGCGCAGCCGCATCAACCGCCAGAGCGCGCCGCTGGCGATATAGGCCCAGGCGGTTTGCAGCAATTGCAGATAGGTCGCGGCGATCGAATTCGACATGCTGTCACGCACGATATCCGACCAGACCATGACCTCGACCTCGGCGGCGACCTCGGCGCCGTCGATCCGGGCATCGACATGCCAGCCGTAGGGGCCGCCGGAGGCCTTGGGTTTCAGCGTGATCTCATAGCCCGAGATCGCGGCCTGGGTGGCGCCTTCCTTGCGGTAGAGCTCGCGATAACGGCGGGGATGGATCGGGTCGTAGCCGGGAATATAGAACACCCGCCGCCGGTGCACCCGACGCCCTCCATGCCCCTGTTCGTCCTGTTCGCCGCGCATGCCACCCTCGTCTGACTTCAGCAGAGGTTAACCGCGTTTTGGGGCAAGAGTAAGACCCGGCCGCGGCAGTCTCAGCCCAGCAGCGCGAGGCCGGGGAAGGTTTCCAGCAGCCAGTAGGAGAAGGTGGAAAAGCCCCCGGTCAGCATCAACAGGCCGATGGTCCACAACAAGAGCCCCATGATCCGTTCGATCCGTTCCATGTGGCGTTTCATCCAGCCCATCAGCCCGGTGAGACGTGGCAGGAAAGCCGCGACCAGCAGGAAGGGAATCCCGAGCCCGAGCGCATAGACCGCCAACAGCGCCGTGCCCCGCGCGACCGAGGCCTCGGAAGCGGCAAGCGACAGGATGGCGCCCAGCTGCGGGCCAATGCAGGGCGTCCAGCCGAAGGCGAAGGCGAGCCCCAGCACATAGGCGCCAAGCGCACTGCCGCCGCGATCGCCGACATCGATCCGCGCCTCGCGATCGAGAAAGCCGATGCGGTAAATCCCGATGAAATGCGCCCCGAAGATCATCACCAGAATGCCCGCGACCGTGTTGAAGACCGACTGATATTGCAGAAACAGCGTGCCGATCGCCGAGGCGGTGAAACCGAGGAACAGAAAGACGGTGGAGAGGCCCAGCACGAAGAACAGCGCCGGCAGCAGCGCCTTGTTGCGCGCCGCCTGCCCCTGGCTCAGTTCGGTGACCGAAACACCGCTCATATAGGCCAGATAGGGCGGCACGATGGGCAGCACGCAGGGCGATAGAAAGCTGACGATGCCGGCGGCCAGCGCCACGACCATGGCAGGGATCAGCCCTGCGTCGATGATATCGATTCCGAACATGAGCCAGACATAGGCGATCGGGGCGCACCGGTCACGGGGCCTTGGCGTCGCATCGCGCAAATGTCAGAGCCCGCGCCCGGAGCAGGTGGCCTGGCGCATCGGACATGGACAGGCAGGCCAAGCTGCCCTATCGCTGGGGCATGGATGACGGCAACGCGCAGATCGAGATCGCCGCGACGGTAGATGCCGTGGGACTGTTATGTCCCCTGCCCGTCCTGCGCGCCCGCAAGCGATTGCAGGCGCTGGCGCCCGGGGCGGTGCTGCGGCTGTTGGCCAGCGATCCGGCGGCAGTGATCGACGTGCCGCATTTCTGCACCCAATCTGGGCATGAGTTTCTGGGATGCACGGACGATGACGGGCATCAGGCCTATCTGATCCGCAAGACGGCCTGAGACAGCCCTGCGTGTCGTCCGCGCAATGGGGGCGCTGCCCCCGCTGCCTGCGGCACCTCCCCCGGGATATTTTCAGCCAGAAAAAGACCCCAGAGCCATTGATCATGAGCCATTGCGCGGCCGCGGCGCCAAGGAAAAGACCCCGGACCTTTCGGTCCGGGGCCCCAATCCAGGATCAGTTGCCGCCGAGCGACCACCAACCACGCCGCTTGGGCTTGTCGGACTGGTCCTCCATCGGCTGTTCTTCCGCCAGTTCTTCCGCCGGGGCGGCCTCGGTCGTTTCCATCATCGGTTCCGCCTCGGGCTCGACTTTCGGCTCGGGCTCGGCTTCCGGCTCGACCGGTTCCGCAGGAGCGAAGCTCTCCTCGGGGGCGGCGGCGTCCTGCATCAGGATCGCCTCATCCGCCACCGGCTCGGCCGGCTCAACCTCGGGTGCAGCTTCTGGCACAGCTTCAGGCTCGGCGAAGGCGGCAGCCTCTGCCGGGGCCTCGACGGGGGCCTCTTCCGCGCTTGCGCTGCCGGTTTCCGGGGCCGCGGTCGGGATGACCTCCTCTGTGCCCGCAGTCTCGGAAACAGTCGTCTCTTCGGCGGCGGCAGCGGGTTCGACCTGAGCAGGTTCGACATCTGCCGGCGCCTCAGCCTCGGTCTCGGCGGGCGCAGCCTCCTCCGCCTTCTTCTTCGCGCTCGACCGGCTGCGCGACCGCGACCGGCTGCGGCTCGATTTCGGCTTCTCAGCCGCCGGAGCCGCTTCCGCTTCGGCCGCCTCGGTCGCATCCGTCACCGGCGCGACCTCCTCGGTCTGCAGGTCGGCAGGGGCCTCAGCAGCGCTGGCGGGCTCTGCCGTCTCGGTTGCCGCCTCGGCACCATTGTCGTCGCTGTCCCCATCCTGGACCTGATCGGTCTCGGACTTCGCAGAAGACGGCCGCCGACGCCGACGCCGACGCTTGCGCTTGGACTTGCTGCCCTCTTCGCCATCGGTCGGGGTCGTGGAGGAGATCTCGAGGCTCTCCTCCTCGTCCTCGGCCTCGGCGGCGTCACTGTCGATCTGATCCATCAGCGAGGTATCGACCGACACCACAGGCGCCACCGGTTCGGGCACCACCCGCGATGCGGTCTTGAACTTCTCGATCGAGAAATCGGGGCTGATCAGATGGCCGTCGCCCTCGATCCGTACCGACAGGCCATAGCGGGCCTCGATCTGCGCCACATGTTCGCGCTTCTGGTTCATCAGGAAGTTGGCGATGCCCACCGGCACTTTCACCAGCACCTCGCGCGAGCGACGGCGCACGCCTTCCTCTTCGATCTGACGCAGGATGTTCAGCGCCAGGTTGTCGTCCGAGCGGATCAGGCCCGTGCCGTGGCAATGCGGGCACGGCTGGGTCGTGGCCTCGATCATGCCCGGGCGCAGGCGCTGGCGCGACATCTCGAGAAGGCCGAAGCCCGAGATGCGGCCGACCTGGATCCGGGCGCGGTCGGTCTTGAGCTTGTCCTTCAGCTTCTTCTCGACGGCGGCGTTGTTCTTGCGCTCGTCCATGTCGATGAAGTCGATGACGATCAACCCGGCGAGGTCGCGCAGACGCAATTGGCGGGCCACCTCCTCGGCGGCCTCCAGGTTGGTCTTGAGCGCGGTCTCCTCGATCGAGCCTTCCTTGGTGGCCCGACCAGAGTTGACGTCGATCGCCACCAGCGCCTCGGTCACGCCGATCACCAGATAGCCGCCGGATTTCAGCTGCACCACCGGGTTGAACATCGAGCTGAGATAGCTTTCGACCTGATAGCGGGCGAACAGCGGCATCTGTTCGTTATACTGCTTCACGTTCTTGGCGTGGGACGGCATGATCATCTTCATGAAGTCCTTGGCGATGCGATAGCCGCGGTCGCCCTCCACCAGAACCTCGTCGATCTCGCGGTTGTAAAGGTCGCGGATCGACCGTTTGATCAGATCGCCTTCCTCGTAGATCTTGACCGGTGCGATGGATTGAAGGGTCAGGGCGCGGATCTGTTCCCACAGCCGTTGCAGATATTCGTAATCGCGCTTGATCTCGGCCTTGGTGCGTTTGGCTCCGGCGGTGCGGATGATCAGCCCCGCGCCCTTCGGCACGTCGATGTCGGCAGCGATTTCCTTCAGCTTCTTGCGGTCGGTGGCATTGGTAATCTTGCGGCTGATGCCGCCGCCGCGCGCAGTGTTGGGCATCAGCACGCAATAGCGGCCGGCCAGCGACAGGTAGGTGGTCAGTGCAGCGCCCTTGTTGCCGCGTTCTTCCTTTACGACCTGAACCAGCAGGATCTGCCGGACCTTGATCACTTCCTGGATTTTATACCGACGCGGGCGCGGTTTGCGCGGCGGGCGGATATCCTCGTGATCGTCGTCATCGGCGACGGATTCGATACTGTCGTCCTTCGAGGCAGCATCGGAACGGCCCTTGGCGGTCTCGTTGCCGTCGTCTTCGGCGGTCTCCTCGTCGGCAGGGGTCTCCTCGACGGGAGACACTTCCGCCGGCGCGTCTTCGGGTGCCCCCGCATCCGCGGCGGTCTCGTCATCGCCGTTGCCGTCCGGTTCCTCGACCGGCGTCTCGGCCACCCGCTCCATCGGCGAGCTGCCTTCAAGCGGATCGCTGCCCTCGGGCGAGGCGAAGACCTCTTCCGCACCCTCTTCGGGCTCGGAAAAATCAATCGTCTCCATGCCGCTGATTTCGGTCTCGACCTCCTTGGTCTCGACCACGTCAGCAGATTTCAGGTCCTCGGCCTTGGTCTTGGACTTCGAGCGGGAGGACTTGCTCCGGCTCTTCGAGCTCTTGGAGCCCTTCTCATCATCCTCGTCGCGGGCGCGCATCGCATCCGCATAGGCCTGTTCCTCGGCCATCAGAGCTTCGCGGTCGGCCACCGGGATCTGATAATAGTCCGGATGAATCTCGGAAAAGGCCAAAAAGCCGTGCCGGTTACCGCCATAATCGACGAAAGCCGCCTGCAGCGAAGGTTCGACCCGCGTTACTTTTGCGAGATAGATGTTGCCGGCGAGCTGCCGCTTGTTTTCGGATTCAAAGTCAAATTCCTCGACCTTGTTGCCGTCGACCACCACAACGCGGGTCTCTTCCGCGTGGGTGGCGTCAATGAGCATTTTCTTTGCCATATGTCCTTGTTGCACCAGCCGTCTGGCGCCCGTCCGGGCGGACGCGCGCATCTGAGGGGGTGTCTTGTCTGGGCGATGATAGACGGCGCGCGGCCGGGTCCGTCGAACGGCCCCGAAACCTGTCTGTTCCATGCTCGCGCGCGCGTCATCGCGGTTCTTCTCCGACAGGTCGGGTGCACCCCGTTCCCTGCCCGTTTTTTCACCCCACCGTGGTCCGGCAAGGGCAATATATTACCCCAGAGGGGCGCTATCGGTCTGTCCGGACTTCCGGCTTCTGGCCGGTCAAGACTGGAACAGCGAATCTCTCCAAAACCCGGGCGGCTTAATATGCCTAGGCCCGTTTCCACACCATAAGGGGAGCAACCGGGAAAATACAATGGGCTTGTTGCAAGCCAGCCACGGAATTCCCGCCGGCTGACATAAAACGGGCGCGAAAGCCGTTTCCGCGCCCGCCCACCCCGCAGCGTCACAGCGAAAAGCCACGTGCAGCAGGTGATTTGCGGATCAAAGGTAATCCGATCGCTGCAGCCCGTATTTCGCCATTTTTTCATTCAGCGTGCGGCGCGGCAGACACAGTTCGTCCATCACCGAGGCGATCGAGCCCTTGTGCCGGCGCATGGTATTGTCGATCAGCATCCGCTCAAATGCTTCGACATATTCCTTCAGCGGTTTGCCTTCGGTGGTCATCACCGGCTGCATTTCCTCGTGATCGGACATCAAGAGCGACGCAATGGTGCCCGAGCCGCGCCGCGATTGCAGCACCGCGCGTTCGGCGACATTGATCAGTTGACGCACATTGCCCGGCCAGGGCGCCTGCAACAGCTGAGCCGCCTCCTGGGCGCTGACCTTGGGGGCATCGCAGCCGTATTCCTCGGAGAACTGTTCGGTCAGACGGGTGAACAGCGTCAGGATATCCTCGCCCCGCTGCCGAAGCGGCGGCACCATGATCCTGAGCGCCGCCAGCCGGTAGAACAGATCCGGGCGCAGCACGTCCTCGCAGGTCTTGCCGGCCTCCTGAATGTTCGAGATCGCGATGATCCGGGTTTCCGCCGGGGTGCCCTGTTCGTTGATCGCGCTCAGCAGGCGCGCTTGCAGCGCATCGCTCAGCGCGTCGATGTCCTCCAGCACCAGGGTGCCGCCGCGGGCTTCCTCGATGGCGGGCAGTTGCGAATCTTCCGGCATCATCGGCCCGAACAGACGTTTCGACAGCGCGTCCTCCTCCAGCGCGGCGCAGGAGACCAGAACGAATTTCTTCCCTGCCCGGCTGCCGGCGGCATGCAGCGCATGGGCCACCAGCGTCTTGCCGGTGCCAGTCTCTCCCTCGATCAGCACGTGACCGTCGGCCTGGCTCAGATCGAGGATATCCTCCTTCAGCCGTTCCATCACCGGTGACGATCCGATCAGCTTCTTCATCAGCTGGGTGCCGTCGCTCAGCTCCTTCCTCAGCGCGCGGTTGTCCAGCGTCAGCCGGCGGGCGTTGGCGGCGCGTTTGGCCAGTTCCGACATCCGGTCCGGGTTGAACGGCTTTTCCAGAAAGTCGAAAGCGCCGATCCGCATCGCCTCGACCGCCATCGGCACATCGCCGTGACCGGTGATCATGATCACCGGCAGGGCGCTGTCGCTGCCCATCAGCTTTTTCAGGAACTGCATCCCGTCCATACCCGGCATCTTGATGTCGGAAATCACGATCCCGGGGTAATCCGGCCCCAGCACCTTCAGCGCATCCTCGGCGCGGGCGAAGGTTTCGGTATCATATCCCGACAGCGCCAGCCACTGGCTGATCGATTGCCGCATGTCCTGCTCATCGTCCACGATGGCAATTTTCATCGCCTGTGCCATAGGTGTTCCTTTCTTGTTATTCCGCCGCCTCGATGCTCTCGTCCAGGATGGGAAGCTGCATCTCGAAGACCGCGCCCCCCTTCTGGCCGTTGCGCGCCGTCAGGCGGCCGCCGAGATCGTTGACGATCCCCGACGAGATGGCGAGGCCGAGCCCCACCCCGTCGCCGGGCTGTTTGGTGGTGTAGAAGGGCTCGAACAACGCGTCGAAATCCTCGATCCCCAAGCCATTGTCGCGCACGGTCAGCGTGGCGGTCTCTCCGGCGGCGAGGATGATCTCGATCTCGGGGTCGTTCACCGACTTGGTAGCATCGAGCGCATTGCGCAAGAGGTTGATCATCACCTGTTCGATCCGCATCCGGTCGCCCATGACAAGCACCGGCTGTTCGGGCAGGATCTTGGTGATCCTCACATGCCGCTGCCTGAGCTGCGGCTCCATCATCGCCAGCGACGACAGCAGCGCGTCGCCCAGATTGACCGGAGACAGGGCCTCGCTGCCCTTGCGGGCATAGGATTTGAGCTGCCGGGTGATCGCCCCCATCCGCTCGAGCAGATCGTCGATCCGCCCGAAGCTGGACAGTGCCTCCTCCGGTCGGTTCCGACGCAGCAGCAAACGCGCCCCAGCCAGATAGGTCTTCATCGCCGCCAGCGGCTGGTTCAGTTCATGGCTGACGGCGGCCGACATCTCGCCCAGAGCGGCGAGTTTCGAACTTTGCGCCAGCGTCTGTTCGGCAACGGCAAGGTTTTCCTGCACCCGTTCGCGCTCGGCGATTTCCCGCTGCAGCCGCAAATTCAATGCGCGAAGCTCTGCCGACTCGCGCTGGAACAGCGCCATCCTCAGCGCCGTCTTACGGCTGAGCACATAGAAGGCGGCGGCCAGCAGGATGGCGAATCCCATGATCTCCAGCGCCAGCACCGCATTCACCTTCTCCCGGATCGAGGTATAGGTGGTGAAAGAGGCGATACGCCAGCCGCGGAACGGGATGCGGGTTTCCATCCGCATCACCGCCTCGCCCTGAAGATAGGCGTCAATCGGCAAGGCGGTCCAATCGGCCGTCATCCGGATGGCGCGCTGGATCGCGCCCTGCGGCGTCTGCCGCTGCAGCGCTTCCTCCTCGCTCAGCCCGCGCCAGCGCGGCTCGGTGGCCAGCACGATGGCGCCAGAGCTGTCGCTGACCAGAACCGCATCGGAAATTCCCGCCCAGGCGCGTTCGAATTTGGCCAGATCGACCTCGACGACGATCACGCCCAGAATGCCGGCGCTGTCGGAAATCCGCCGCGAATAGGTAAAGGCGTAGCCCCCGGTTTCGCGCGGGATCACTGAAAAAACGGTGGCATTGGCGCGGATGGCGTCTACGAAATAGGCCTCTTGCCGGCGCAACTGGCCCAAACGGTTGCGGTCGGTCGCGGCCACCACTCGCCCGTCCTGATCCAGCAGCAACAGAGAGGCCGCCCCGATCTCCTCCACGAAGGAGATCAGCCGCTGGGTCGAATGGCTGTAGTCCTTGGATTGCAGTGCGGCGATCAGCGTCGGGTCGCGCGACAGCAATTGCGGCACGATGGCATTACGGCGCAACTCGCTCAGCAGGTTGCCACTGTAGAGCGCCAACCGCAGTTCGGCCCGATAGCGGGTACTTTCGGTGAACCGGTCGGTCAGCAGCCGGTTCGTCGTCCAAATCGTCGCGATGGCCGCCGTCAGCAACACCAGCAGCGCCACGCGCACCCGCCAGCTTATGGCGGTTGCACGGGGCCGTTTGGGGCGCGGTTGATCGGTCGTGGTCATGCGGGGAAATTAATGCCCCGCCGCCGCAGGCTCAAGTCACGCCGGAGTCAGAACCCCGGACAATGCGCGGAAGAGCGCCGTCCCGTCGCTGCCGCCATGGCCGGTATCGCAGGCGCGCTCGGGGTGCGGCATCATTCCCAGCACCCGGCGGTTCTCGGACAGGATCCCAGCGATATCCCCGGCGGACCCGTTCGGATTCTCGGTATAGGTGAAGGCGATCCGGTCCTGATCCTCAAGCGCCTTGAGCGTGTCGGCATCAGCGAAATAATTTCCGTCGTGATGGGCGACGGGGATCGAGATCTCCTGCCCCGCCTCATAACCGCCGGTGAAGGCGCTGTCGGTGGTGGTGACCTTCAGACCGCAGGGCTTGCTGATGAACTTCAACCCGGCATTGCGCAGCAGTGCGCCGGGCAGCACCCCGGTTTCGGTAAGAATCTGAAAACCGTTGCAGATACCCAGGACATAGCCGCCGCGTTCCGCATGGGCGATCATCGCCGCGGTGATGTGCGATTGCGCCGCGATGGCACCGCAGCGCAGATAATCGCCGAAGGAAAATCCGCCGGGCACGCCGACGATATCGACGCCGGACGGCAGATCGCTGTCCTTGTGCCAGACCATTGTCACATCGAAACCGGCCTGTTCGAAGGCAACGGCCAGATCGCGGTCGGCGTTAGACCCGGGAAAGGTGATGACGGCTGCACGCATGGCTGGGCTCCTTCAGCTCGCATACTCTAATGACACCGCGCCGCCCGGCAAAACGACCGGCGGCGCGAGGAGGTTCTGTTCAGACACAGGCCCCAGACGGAACGAGATGAGTCCGGGCCGCGACCAGCGCGGCCAGCGGTCTCAGCCCAGCTCGATCTCGTAGCTTTCGATCACCGTATTGGCGAGAAGCTTCTCGCACATCTCGGCAACCTGGTCCTTGGTGGTGCCCTCGGCCAGGTCCAGGTCGATCACCTTGCCCTGCCGCACGCCTTCGACGCTGTCGAATCCCATGGCGCCGAGTGCGTGGCGCACCGCTTCGCCCTGCGGATCGAGCACCCCGTTCTTCAGCATCACATGCACACGTGCTTTCATCCCTGCACCCCGGTCAGTTTCAGCACAGCCCCGTCGGACCGTGTCTTCGGTCAAATATTCAGTCCGCCACGCCCGGCTCCGGGCGCGGCGTCCGGCTCAGTTGATCAGCGTGGGTTTGGTCGGTGCCGTCTGCGGCAGAACCCCAAGACGCCGCGCGACTTCGGAATAGGCATCGGTCAGGCTGCCCAGATCGCGGCGGAACACATCCTTGTCCAGATGGCGCCCGGTCTCGATATCCCACAACCGGCAGCTATCGGGGCTGATTTCATCAGCGACGACAAGGCGCTGGAAGTCGCCATCATAGACACGGCCGATCTCGATCTTGAAGTCGATCAGCTTGATCCCGACCGCCAGCATCACGCCAGAGAGGAAATCATTCACCCGCAGAGCCAGGGACAGCACATCATCCATGTCCTGCTGGCTGGCCCAGCCAAAGGCGGCGATATGCTCTTCGGTAACCAGCGGGTCGCCGAGCGCGTCGTCCTTGTAGCAATATTCCACGATCGGACGCGGAAGCTGGGTGCCCTCTTCGATGCCCAGACGCTTCGACAGCGACCCTGCGGCGAAATTGCGCACGATCACCTCGAGCGGGATGATCTCGCAGCTGCGCACCAGCTGTTCACGCATGTTCAGGCGGCGAATGAAGTGAGTCGGCACGCCGATCTGCGACAGGCCCAACATGAAGAATTCGCTCAGGCGGTTGTTCAGAACCCCCTTGCCTTCGATCACGTCTTTCTTCTGCGCGTTGAAAGCGGTGGCGTCATCCTTGAAATACTGCACAATCGTGCCAGGCTCGGGGCCTTCGTACAGGATCTTCGCCTTGCCTTCGTAAATCTTCTTGCGGCGGGCCATAGCATACCTTTCGGCTGTGCGACGGGGATGAGTCCCCGCGCCTGGGGCCCACATAGTACAAGCTCCCCTGTGTCGCAAGCCGCGCGGGTTCCTCTTGCCCTTGCGCGCGCGGAGCGGCATACGGGAAGAAACAGTCTTTTCTAGGGAAGCAGACCCATGACCACTTTCGACGATCGCGAAAACGCCTTCGAGGCCAAGTTTGCTCATGACGAGGAACTCCAATTCAAGGCGCAGGCCCGTTGCAACAAGCTGCTGGGTCTCTGGGCCGCGGCGCTGATGGGCAAGACCGGCGACGATGCCGCCTCTTATGCGGCGTCGGTGGTAAAGGCCGATTTCGAAGAGGCCGGGCATGAAGATGTCGTGCGCAAGGTCGCTGCCGATCTGGGCGACAAGTCCAGCGCCGAGGAAGTCCGCGCCAAGATGGCCGAACTGCTGGACGAAGCCAAAGCCCAGATTATGGGCGAAGCCGAAGGCTGACAGCCCGGAAATCGGGCGCCGCGCGTCCCAATTCGTCCCGGCGCCCCGTCGATTCTCGGCGGGGCGTTGTCGTATCCGCCCCCTGCAAAGGAGCTTTCCATGACTGACGCCCTGTCCCAAATGCTCGCCCTCAACGAGGTGATCCTTGCCGATGGCGCCACCGGCACCAATCTTTTCAACATGGGGCTGCAATCAGGTGACGCGCCCGAGCTGTGGAACACCGATGAGCCGGACAAGATCACCGCGCTCTATCAGGGCTCGGTCGATGCGGGCAGCGATCTGTTCCTGACTAATACCTTCGGCGGCAATGCCGCGCGCCTCAAGCTGCACCAGGCGCAGAAACGGGTGGCCGAGCTGAACCGCGTCGGCGCCGAACTGGCCCGCAACGTGGCCGACAGGGCCGACAAGAAGGTCATCGTCGCAGGATCCGTCGGCCCCACCGGTGAGATCATGGAGCCGGTGGGTCCGCTGTCCCATACGCTGGCGGTGGAGATGTTCCACGAACAGGCCGATGCGCTTAAGGCCGGCGGCGCCGATGTGCTCTGGGTCGAGACCATCAGCGCGCCCGAGGAATTCCTCGCCGCCGCCGAGGCCTTCGCGCTGACCGGCCTGCCCTGGTGCGGTACCATGAGCTTCGACACCGCCGGGCGCACAATGATGGGGGTGACCTCGGCCGATCTGGTGCGGTTGGTCACCGATCTGACGCCGCCGCCCCTGGCCTTCGGCGCCAATTGCGGCACCGGCGCCTCGGATATCCTGCGCACGGTTCTGGGCTTCGTCGCCCAGGGGGCGGAGCTGCCGATCATCTGCAAGGGCAATGCCGGCATTCCGAAATATCACGACGGCCACATCCATTATGACGGAACCCCCGAGCTGATGGGAGATTATGCCGCCATGGCCCGCGATGCCGGCGCCCGTATCATCGGCGGCTGCTGCGGCACCACGCCCGAGCATCTGCGCCACATGCGCGAGGCGCTCGACAGCCGGCCGCGCGACGACCGGCCGACACTGGAACAGATCACCCAGGCGCTCGGCCCGTTCAGTTCGGCCTCTGACGGCACCGGCGGTGACGATGGTGCCCCCCGCCGCGAAACCCGCCGCCGCCGGCGCGGCTGATCCTCGCCCTGACGGATCGGGCGGCGTCAAGCGGCCCGATCAGCGCCCGAGCCAGCCGAAGGCCCGGACAAGAACGCCTGCTGCGTCCTCGGTCACCACCGGACCATGGGCCATGACCAGCCGCTGCACCGGCCAGCCCAGCACCCGCGCCACCCCCACCCGCGCAATCTTGCGATCCTGAAACGCTAGGCGGAACTTGCGCGGCACCGCCGGCTCCGCCCCGACCATGCCGTCAAGCCGCGCCACCGCCCGGCGCCAGCCGGTGAACCAATCCGGCGGAAAGCCCTGCAGCAGATCGGTGAACAGCACCGTGCCGCTGGCCCGATGCAGGAACACCGCCTCGGTGGTGATCAGATTGCCCCGAATCAACACCTGATCAAGCTCCTCCGCCCAGGCCGGATCCGGAGCCTCGCCCAGGGTGCGATCAAAGGGGATGTCGCGGCGCTTCTCGGGCAGGCCCGGCGCCGCATAGAGCCGCGCCTGCGCAAAGGCCCGATGCCACTGAAGAACCGACAGGTGATGAAGGGCGTTGGGCGCCACGATATGCGCCACCGGCCCCAGTTCCGCCAGTTCGGCCCGCACGGCCGGATCGAGCGTCACCGGCGACCAGACCAGCAAGCCGCCCGAGCCCAGCCGGATCACCGCCATCCGGGTCGGGTAGCGAAAGCCCAGCACCGTGACGTCAGGACCATCGGCCAGCCAGATGTCAGGCCCCAGAGGGCAAAGCCGCGTCCCCGCCATCGACTGCCCGCTCAGCGCCCCTCGAACTCGGCCGGGCGCTTCTGCAGGAAGGCCATCACACCCTCTTCGAAATCGCGGCTGCGGCCACACTCCCCCTGCAGCTTCGCCTCGAGGTCGAGCTGCTGTTCGAGCCCATGGCCCAGACTGGCGCGCAGGGCAGTCTTCACCCCGGCAAAGGCCTTGGTGGGGCCGCTCGCCAAATAGGCCGCCCGCGCCCGCCAATGGGCCTCGAAGGCGTCATCCGCCACCGCCTCCCAGATCATGCCCCAATCCTGCGCCTGACGGGCGCTGATCCGGTCGGCGAACAGCGCCGCGCCCATGGCGCGGGCCATGCCGATCTGGCGCGGCAGCGTATAGGTGCCGCCGGCATCCGGGATCAACCCGATCCGGGTGAAGGCTTGCAGGAAATAGGCGCTTTCGGTGGCGATCACCACATCGGCGGCCAGCGCCAGATTGGCGCCGGCGCCTGCTGCCGGCCCGTTGACCGCCGACAGGGTCGGGATCGGACAATCTGCGATCGCGGTCAGCATCGGGCCATATTCCTCGCGCAGAAGACGTTCCAGATCCATCACGCCGCCCTCGGCATCCCCCAGATCCTGCCCGGTGCAAAACGCCCGGCCGGTGCCGGTCAGCACAAGCGCACGTGCCTCTTGCGCCGCCACGCCGACCGCATGGGTGATCTCGGCCCGCATCTGCGCGTTCAGCGCATTCATCTTGTCGGGACGGTTCAGCGACAGCACCGCCAGATCGGCGGTGATGTCAAAGGTGACGGTCTGATACTGCATGTCTCTCTCCCGGTCCGGTGTCAGCCGGCACCCTGCCGCAAGCGACGCCCCGGGGAAAGGCACAACCGCGCGTCACCCATCCTGTTGATCGAGGATCCGACGCAGGCGCTCCTGCTCTTCCTCGGTCAGGGCGGCATCCTGCGGATGCGGCGCCCTGGCGCGGCCGCGCAGATAGACCCAAGCCAGCCCGCCGCCCATCAGCAGCATCAGGGGGCCAGCGGCCCAGAGCAGCCAGTTCGCCCCCTTGGTGGTGGGGCTGAGCAGCACATATTCGCCATAGCGGTCGACCACGTAATCGACCACCTGCCGGTCGCTGTCCCCGGCGCTGAGCCTTTCGCGCACGAGAAGGCGCAGATCGCGGGCAAGATCGGCATTCGATTCGTCGATATTCTCGTTACGGCAGACCAGACAGCGCAGCCCCTTGCTGATCTCGCGCGCCCGCGCCTCAAGCTTGGGATCGGCCAGCATCTCGTCCGGCAACACGGCCAGCGATGGCGCAGCGACCGCCAGCAGCAGCGCAGTCAGCCCGGCCCGGATCATCGCCTGGCTCATTCCGCCGCCACCGGTTTGGCTGCCTGCTTGCGGGCGCCTGCCGCCACCCGGAACCGCCGGTCGGACAGGCTGAGCAGCCCCCCCAGGGCCATCATCAGCGCGCCGCCCCAGATCCAATTGGCGAAGGGCTTGATATAGGTACGCACGGTGCGTCCACCATCTGCCTGCGCGTCACCGATCACCACATAGACATCACGGGTGAAACCGTTGTCGATCGCTGCCTCGGTCGTTGGCATCTCCGCCACTGGATAGACCCGCTTTTCCGGATGCAGCAGTGCAACCTGGCGCCCGTCTCGCATCACCCGCACCGTCCCCATGGTCGAGAAATAGTTCGGTCCGCGCCGCTCCTCGACCTTCTCCAGCGTCAGATCGAACCCCGCGACGGCAAAGCTCTCGCCCAACCTGGCTACCCGGATATCCTCGCTCTCCCAGGCGGTGAGCCCGGCGATGGCGAAAATGGTGACGCCCAGCCCGGCATGGGCCAGCGCCTTGCCCCAATCGGCACGCGGCAACCGTGCCATCCGGCCGAACCGGTTCACCCCCCGGCCCGAGCGGGACCATAGATCGACAACGGCCCCCGAGACGACCCAGGCGCCAAGGAACACGCCCACCGGCCCCAGCGCGCTGCGCCCGCTCTGCAACGTCCAGACCAGCGCCGCCAGCGCCAGTGCCAGCCCGAAGGCATAGCGCAACGACCAGAGCGTGCGCCCCAACCGACCGCGTTTCCAAGGCAGCATGGCGCCCGCCGGCAGGATCAGGCCCAGAACCACCATGAAAGGAGTAAAGGCGGCGTTAAAATACGGCGCCCCGACGCTCAGCTTGCGGCCAAAGCCCATCTCTGCCGCGACCGGCCAGAGGGTGCCGAAGAAGATCACGAAGGCCGCCACCGCCAACAGGATGTTGTTGACCACCAGCGCGCTTTCCCGGCTGACCATGCCAAAGACACCCTTCGCCTCCATCGCATTGGCGCGGGC
This sequence comes from Pseudodonghicola xiamenensis DSM 18339, assembly GCF_000429365.1. Classification (GTDB taxonomy): domain Bacteria; phylum Pseudomonadota; class Alphaproteobacteria; order Rhodobacterales; family Rhodobacteraceae; genus Pseudodonghicola; species Pseudodonghicola xiamenensis. The sequence goes on from NZ_AUBS01000015.1 coordinate 41,445, forward strand.
GGCGAACAGCATCAGCGCACCGCCGGTGAAGACCGCCAGGATGATCAGGATGAAGACCCCCCGTTCGGGATCATTGGCAAAGGCATGAACCGAGGTCAGCAGCCCCGAGCGCACGATGAAGGTGCCGATCAGCGAAAACCCGAAGGCAAGGATCGCCAGCAGGATGGTCCAGGCCTTCAGCGCCTCGCGCTTTTCCACCACGATGGCGGAATGCAGCAGCGCAGCGGCCAGAAGCCAGGGCATGAAACTTGCATTCTCGACCGGATCCCAGAACCAGAAGCCGCCCCAACCCAGCTCGTAGTACGCCCACCAGGACCCCAGGGCGATGCCGATGGTCAGGAAAATCCAGGCCGCCAGAGTCCAGGGCCGCACCCAACGGCCCCAGGCGGCATCCACCCGCCCCTCGATCAGCGCCGCGACGGCGAAGCTGAAGGACATCGAAAGCCCGACATAGCCCAGATAGAGAAACGGCGGATGGAAGGCGAGCCCCGGGTCCTGCAACAGCGGGTTCAGATCCTGCCCGTCGAAAGGCGGCACCGCCAGGCGCAGGAAAGGGTTCGAGGTGAAGAGGATGAAGGCATAAAACGCCACGCCGATGGCGCCCTGCACCGACAGCACCCGCGCTTTCAGCCCCGGCGGCAGGCCTCCGCCGAACCAGGCCGCCGTCGCCCCGAACAGAGAGACGATCAGCACCCAGAGCAGCATCGACCCCTCGTGATTGCCCCAAAGCCCACTGATCTTGTACAGCATCGGCTTGGCGGAATGGGAATTCTCCACCACCACCTTCAGCGAGAAATCCGATGTGACGAAAGCATACATCAGCGCTGCAAAGGCAAAGGCCGTCATCAGGAATTGCAGCGTTGCCGCCGGTTCCGCCACGGCCATCCAGCCAGGCCAGCGTTTCTGCGCGCCCACCATCGGAAGAATGGTTTGCACGATCGCGGCCATGAAGGCCAGCACCAGGGCGAAGTGACCAAGTTCGGTAATCATGTCCTGATGTATAGGGCGCTCCGCAGGGCCGGCCAATGGTTTTCGCGCCGGCCCCGGGATCACGTTGTCGCAACCCCGGGCCTAACCGGCGCGGGCGCGGCGCCAATCCCCCAGCGCCCGATTGGCCTCAGGTCGCGTTGCCGACAAGGTCAGTTGCGCATCCCGCCCGGTGTCCGCCACGCCTGGGCTGTCGCCACGCATCTTTTCCAGCGTCCCGATGTTTTCCATCACCTGCGGCGCCCGCGCCAGCGTCTCGGCGATGCCCTGCTGGAACGCCTGATGCTTCACCTGATAGCGCGCCCCGAAGTAGAAGGAGACGATCACGCCCAGCAACCACCAAAGCGGCTCGGGCACCAGCGCCAGCCCCTGCATGCGGGCGGCGAACCAAAGGGGATCGACCATCGCCGCGATGAACATCCCCAGCGTCCCCAGCGCCAGCGCCGGACGCGGCAGCCGGTTCACCGCATCCATCAGCCGGTCGAACCGGCCCTGCCGCGACACAGCGAATTCTGCGCCCAACTGCGCCATCGCCTGCCCCCGAAGGCCCGCCGCCCGCGCCGCGCCCGCCTCGACATTCTCGCGAAACACCTCCGCCGTCTGGCTCACCAGATTGCGCCCTCCGCCGAACAGCGCCACAATCAGCTCCCGAAACATCACCCTACCCCCAGGCAGCGACACGGGCAGAGAATTCCGCCTCGGTCAGATGATAACGCGGCGACAGAAAGGCCTCCGCCCGGCTGATCCAGCCGCCCTTGCCGCCAGCGCGGGTACGCGCATACTTGCGGCTCGCCACCCGGGTATCGGCCAGACGAAAGTAATAATTGCGCCGCGCCACCCCATAGGCATCGCGCAGGGCAACCGGATCGGGCTCCGCCGCATCCGCGGCCGCCGCGATCGTCCGCGGCCCGATCATCCCGTCGACCGCGATGTCATAGCCCATGTCGCGCAACAACCGCTGCAGGATCTGCACCGCATTGGCGCCGGCATTCACATACATGTCAAAGACCGAGGCCTGCAGCGCCACCGGCAGATCGGCAATCCGCGGCCGCTGATAATACTGGCCGATGAAGATCTCCACTGCCTGGTCCCGGCTCAGCGCCCGGACGTCGGCGACGCCGACCTGCCCGTCGCCGGTCAGATCCAGCCCCAGCCGCCGCAGCGTGTGAATCGTCACCCCGTGATTGGTCGCCCCGCCGGGATCGTCCGGATCGTTCACGAAGCCGCCCTCCCGATTCACGATCGTCTCGGCGATCTGCCGCACATCCTGCATTGCCGCACCTCCTGCCTGTCCCGGCGCTCGTTTGAGCGCTGAGGCTCGGACAGGAAGGTTAACGCGCCCTCACCCCAGCGCGCGCCTGATCAACAGCTTAAAGAACAAGCCGCAACATATTCTTTTTTCTAGATAAAAATATCCCCGCCGCAGGCGCGCCTCACAGGACGACCACAGGCCCTGGGCAAGACCATCTCGAAACCGCTGCTCTCAGCTTTCGCCCGGCGCCTTGTAGACACCCTGTTCCTTCAGCGCGTCCATGACCTCTTTCGGCATATAGGTCTCATCATGTTTCGCAAGAATTTCAGAGGCTTCGAAGACGCCATTCACGTAGCGTCCAGTGCCGATCATGCCTTGGTTCTCCCCGAAGAGATCGGGCAGCACCCCCTTGTAGCGCACCGGAACCGAGGCGCCGCCATCGGTAACGACGAAATGCACAACCTCGCCCTGATCGCGCACCAGGCTGCCTTCCTCGACCAAACCGCCCAGCCGGAACATCTCCGAGGCCACGGGCGGTTCGGCCATCACCTGACTGGGCGAGCGGAAGAAGTTGATGCCGTCACGCATCGCATATCCGATCAGCGCGGTCGAAACGACCAAGGCCATCGCGGCAAGCGCGATGATCTGGATCCGACGTTGCTTTTTCAGGTTCTTCATCTTCCCCTCGCCCGAAAACGCCTGTTACGGGAACAGCGGGGCCATGGTCAGCCCCTCCTCCTCATCTTCACCTAGCATCAGGTTGGCATTTTGCAATGCCTGGCCGCTGCTACCTTTTGTCAGGTTATCGAGCGCGGCGAAGACGATGGCACGGCCCGGCAGCCGGTCGGCAGCGACACCGATGTGGCAATAGTTCGACCCGCGCACATGGTGGGTCGAGGGCGCCGTACCGAAGGGAAGCAGTTGAATGAACGGCTCGTCTGCATAGGCCGCCTGCAACGTGTCATAGATCACCTGCGGGTCGCCCTTGACGTAAACTGTCCCCAGGATACCCCGGTTGGCGGGGATCAGATGCGGGGTGAACTGCACCTTGACCGGCCGCCCGGCGAGTTTCGAGAATTCTTGATCGAACTCCCCCAGATGCCGGTGGGTGCTGCCGATGGCATAGGCATTATAGCCTTCGCTCAGCTCCGCATGCAGCAGGTTTTCCTTCAGCGACCGGCCGGCGCCGGAGACCGCGCATTTCAGATCGAGGATGATCTCGTCCAGGTCGATCACACCGGCGCTGATCAATGGCCGCAGGGCGAATTGCCCGGTCGCGGCGTTGCAGCCGGTCCCGGCGACCAGCCGGGCGGCCCTGATTTCATCCCGATAGAATTCGGTCAGGCCATAGACCGCCTCTTCCTGCTGGGCGAGTGCCGAATGCGAGTTGCCATACCATTTCTCGTATTCCGCCGGATCGCGCAGCCGGAAATCGGCGGACAGATCGACGATTTTCAGATCCGCAGGCAGGGCTGCGATCACCTGTTGGCTGGTCTTGTGCGGCAGCGCGCAAAAGCACAGATCGACGGCAGAGAAATCAATCTCCTCGATCTTGCAGAGCTTCGGCAGTTTCATGTGCCGCAGATGCGGGAACACCTCACCCATTTCCATGCCGGCCTTGCGTTCGCCCGACAGGGCGACGATTTCAATGTTCCGATGCTGGGCGATCAGCCGGATCAGTTCGGCACCAGTATATCCGCTAGCCCCGAGAATGGCGACTTTATGGGTCATCTTAGACCTCTTCCCTTTTGAATTCATTTGGTTTTGCGACGATAGAGTGGGGTCGTTCAGACCTTTTCGAATTCCACTTGTCGTCGCAACAGACGCATCGCCTGATCGGAAACCTTGCGTGGATCACCGGTGGTCAGAAAGCCACCCTTGCCGGCGCCCAGCATGCCGGGATGGCGGATCAAATAATCGGTGAGGCTCTCGGCCACCAGATTGGCCTGGCTGAACACCTTCACATCCGGCCCCAGGGCGGCGCGGAAGGTATCCTCGAGGATCGGGTAATGGGTGCAGCCCAGAATCGCTGCGTCGGGCCTGGGCATCTTCCGCTTCAGCGCCTCAACATGGCTGCGCACCAACGCCTCGGCCAGGATGCGATCGCCATCCTCGATGGCATCGACCACGCCGCCGCAGGCCTGAGCCTCGACGTCCACACCGATGGCGCGGAAGGCCAGCTCACGCTGGAACGCGCGGCTCGCCACCGTCGCCGGCGTCGCGAACAGGGCCACGGTCTTCACCTCGACCTCACGCGGCGGGGAATTGTCGCCCCATTGCCGTTCGGTCAAAGCCTCGATCAGCGGCACGAAGACGCCTAGCACCCGCTTGCCCGGGGGCACGCCGGCCTCCTGCATCCGCCTGAGCGCCGCAGCGCTCGCCGTGTTGCAGGCCAGAATCACCAGATCACAGCCGCGATCCCACAGCGTTTCCACCGCGTGTTTGGTCAACTGATAGATGTCTTCGGCATCGCGCACCCCATAGGGCGCATGCGCGCTGTCGGCGTAATACAGAAGCTCCACCTCAGGGAGGCGGTGCTGCACGGCGTCCAGGACGGTCAGCCCGCCCAGACCGGAATCGAAAATACCTACTGCCATTGCTCGTCAGGCGCGATGCCGTTCCTCGAATTCATAGCCATAGTCATAAGACTTCAGCGGTTGTGGAGACAGCTCATACGTCGCTTTGCGCAGGAAATCCATCATCTGCCGCGCATCTGTTGCCATCGGGTCGAGAATATCGCGCCCGATGGGCTTTCCAACCACGACCCGCACCGGGGTGTCGATTCGTTTGCGAAACTCTTTGATCAAAAGTCCCATGCGCAGGGTCGAATGCATGTGGCTAGCGATCTGGAACAACCGGCTGGTGTGGCCGTCGAAGAACAGCGGCACCACGGTCGCGCGCGACTTTCCCACCATCCGCGCGGTGAAGCCACGCCACCCCGGATCCATCGGGTGGGCAAACGGCGTCGCTGCCGTGCTGACGGTGCCGCCGGGGAAAATGCCGATGGCGCCACCCTGCCCCAGATAATCGAGCGCCGCCTTGCGGGTTTGCACATTCTGCTGCACCGCCTCCTTGGTTTCATCGAAACTGATAGGCAAAATAACCCGTTCGATGTCCGGCGCCTTGCGAAAGACCCGATGCGCCAGAATGCGGAAATCGCCCCGCACCTGGGCCAGGATATGGCCCATCATCAACCCGTCGAGAATGCCATAGGGATGGTTGGCGATCAGCACCAGCGGCCCGGTCGCGGGGATATGCGACAGCGTGCCGCCGACCACCTCCAGCGACAGACCGTAGCGGTCGACCATCACTGACCAGAAGTCGCGCCCCGCGGCGATATCGGCCTCATAACCGTCCGCACGTTTGATCAGACGCAACCGGCCGGTAGAGTTTTCCATCAACCGGATCACCACCCGGCCGCTGCGAGTGGCGGCCGAGTGGGCATAGGAGATGTCACGAGCGATATGGCGGCGCGAGCCCATCGGGTCCTCCGGAACGAATCACGGCTCTGGCAGCCGGTGCAGGTTCATGCCCGAAGATCGCGACAGATGCGTGACGCCTTATTCCGCCGCTTTCGCCAGATCGGGCCCGCCCCGGCGGAAGCTTGCCAAAAGCTCCTCTCGCCGCTTGGCGGCCTTGGCCTCATTCTCCTGCTTGACCGGGCCAAAGCCGCGGATCTGCAGCGGCAACAATGCCAGCGCCACCGCGATGTCGCGAGTCTCGGGCGTGACCTTCGGCAGAACCTCTTTCATGTCACGCTCGAACTGCTTAATCAGCGCCCGCTCCATCTTGCGTTCGGCGGAATATCCGAAGGGATCGAAGGGCGTGCCGCGCAGCCCCTTCATCCGCGCCAGAAGCTTGAGCGGCCCCAGCATCCACTCGCCGAATTCGCGCTTTTTCGGTCGCCCGTCCGGCCCGGTGCCGCCCAGGATCGGCGGCGCCATGTGGAAGGTCAGCTTCAGATCGCCCTCAAAGGCCTCCTCCGCCTTGGCGCGGCTCGACAGCAGAAGCCGGGCAACCTCGTATTCATCCTTATAGGCCAAGAGCTTGTGATAGCCGCGCGCGACCGCCTCCTTCAGCCCCGTATCGGCAATGCCGTCCAGTAGCTTGCGATAGCGTTTCGCCAGCCGGTTGCCCTGATAGGCCACCAGTTGCTCAGCCCGAAACGCGATCTTGTCATCGACCGATTTCGGCAATTCGATCACATTGGCCGGCGCGATCAGCCTGGCGGCCTCCTCCGGATGCAGAACCGCCCAGCGACCGATCTCGAAGGCGCGCTGGTTGCGCTGCACGGCGGCACCGTTCAGTTCGATCGCCTGGGTGATCGCCTCGTGACTGATCGGCACCAGCCCCCGTTGCCAGGCGGCCCCGAAGACCATCATGTTGGAATAGATCGAATCCCCCAGCGTCGCCCGCGCCAGCTCAGAGGCGTCGAACAGCGTCAGCCCGTCCTTGATCCGCGCCTCAAGCGCCAGGGACAGCCGGTCTGTCGGGATGGTGAATTCGGTGTCGCGGGTGAAATCACCGGTGATGATCGCATGGCTGTTGACCACCGCGCCGCTTTGCCCCGGGCGCATCAGCCCCAGCGTCTTGGCGCCGGCGCTGACCACCAGATCGCCGCCGATCAGCGCGTCGCATTCGCCGGTGGCGACACGGATGGCGTTGATGTCCTCGGGTTTTTCGGCCAGCCGGCAATGGATATGCACCGCGCCGCCCTTCTGGGCGAGGCCCGCCATTTCCATCATGCCAGCGCCCTTGCCGTCGATCTGCGCCGCCTGCGCCAGCACCGCGCCAATGGTGACGACGCCGGTGCCGCCAACGCCGGTGATCACCACATTATAAGTTCCATGGATCGCCGGCAGCTTTGGCGCGGGCAGATGCGGCAGGTCGAGATCGGTTGTCGCTTCCTTGCGGATCTGGGCACCCGCAACCGTCACGAAAGACGGGCAGAAGCCCTTGAGACAGGAGAAATCCTTGTTGCAGGACGATTGATCAATCGCCCGCTTGCGGCCAAGCTCGGTCTCCTTCGGCACGATCGAGACGCAGTTCGATTGCACGCCGCAATCGCCGCAGCCTTCGCAGACATCCTCGTTGATCAGCACCCGCTTGTCGGGATCAGGGAAGGTGCCGCGCTTGCGCCGGCGCCGCTTTTCCGCCGCGCAGGTCTGGATATAGACGATGGCGGAAACGCCGTCCTTGTCGCGGAAATCCTCCTCGACCTTCAGAAGCTGGTCGCGTTCAAACGTCGGCACACCCGAGGGCATCACCTTGAAATCCACGTCCTCTTTCTCATCGTAGACGATGGCGAGGTTTTGCACCCCCATCGCCTTCAGCTCATTGGCGATACGCGCCGCCGACAGGCCGCCCTCATTCTCCTGCCCGCCGGTCATGGCGACGGCGTCGTTATAGAGGATCTTATAGGTGATATTGGTGCCCGCCGCCAAAGCCGCCCGGATCGCCTGCACGCCAGAGTGGTTATAGGTGCCATCGCCCAAGTTCTGGAACACATGCTTGGTCTTGGAAAACGGTGCCTCGCCGATCCAGTTGGCACCCTCACCGCCCATATGGGTGAAGCCCAGCGTGTCGCGATCCATCCACTGCACCATGAAGTGACAGCCGATCCCGGCATAGGCGCGCGATCCTTCAGGGAGCTTGGTGCCGGTGTTATGCGGGCAGCCCGAGCAGAAATAGGGCAGCCGGCTGGCCAGTTCCTCGGCGTTATCAGCACGCCGCGCGTCATCCAGCGCCTGCATGCCGGCGCGGATCGCGTCGGTGTCGCGCCCCTCCTCCAGCAGGATCTTGCCCAGCTTCTCGGCGATCATCAGCGGGTCGAGCGCGCCGCGGGTCGGAAACAGCTCTTCCTGATGCATGCCGCCGGCGCCGCCCTTGTACCAGCCATAGACCCGGCGACCGCGGCGATCGTCGAAGATCGCCTCCTTGATCTGCACTTCGATTAGCTTGCGCTTTTCTTCCACCACCACGATCAGATCGAGCCCTTCGGCCCATTGGTGGAACCCTTTCATGTCCAGGGGGAAAACCTGGGCGACCTTATAGGTGGTGATCCCCAGCCGCTCCGCCTCGGCCTCGTCAATATTCAGAAGGCTCAGCGCATGCTGCAGATCGAGCCAGTTCTTGCCCGCCGCCACCAGGCCGATCTTGGCGCCTGGCTTGCCCCAGACGCGCTTGTCGATCTTGTTTGCATGGGCGAATTCCTCGGCGGCGAAGCGCTTCAGGTCGATCAGCCGCGCTTCCTGCGCGGTGCGGTCATCGACCAGCCGGATGTTCAGCCCGCCTTCGGGCATGTCGAACTTCGGCGTCACCAGTTGCACCCGGTCGGGCCGGCCGTCCACCACCGAGGTGACTTCAATGGTGTCCTTCATCGTCTTCAGCCCGACCCAGAGACCGGAAAACCGCGACAGGGCAAATCCATAAAGCCCCAGGTCCAGGATCTCCTGCACCCCCGCCGGGCTGACAATGGGCACATAGGCATCCATCAAGGCCCATTCGGACTGGTGCAGCACGGTGGAGGATTCGCCGGTATGGTCGTCCCCCATCGCCATCAACACACCGCCCAGGGGTGAGGTGCCCGCCATATTGGCGTGACGGATCACATCACCCGACCGGTCGACCCCCGGCCCCTTGCCATACCACAGGCCGAAGACGCCGTCGTATTTGCCTTCGCCGCGCAATTCGGCCTGCTGGCTGCCCCAGAGCGCCGTGGCGGCCAGATCTTCGTTCAACCCGTATTGAAAGGTGACATCGCTGGCGGCAAGCTGCTTGGCTGCCCGTGTCATCTGCATGTCGACCGCACCCAGCGGCGACCCGCGATACCCGGTCACCAGGCCGGCCGTATTGTGCCCCGCGGCCTTGTCCCGCGCCTTCTGCATCAGCATCAAACGGACCAGAGCCTGTGTGCCGTTCAGCAGAACCGGGCTCTTCTCCAGATCAAAACGGTCGTTCAGCGAAATCTTTTGCTGACTCATCTGCTCCTCCCAAAGCTGACTAGTTTGCAACAATCCCCGTCAATAATAGGTCAAAAAAGCTGACCTGAGTAGCGTTTTTTTGACCATTTCCCTAAGAAGCATAATACAGCATGATAGATGCCCCTTCCGCAGCTGCGGAGCAGAACGAAAGCGATACCGATGGACTGGGACAAGCTGAGAATTTTTCATGCCGTGGCCGACGCGGGCAGCCTGACCCATGCGGGTGACCGGCTGAACTTGTCCCAATCGGCGGTCAGCCGCCAGATCAGGGCACTTGAGGAATCACTCAATACCACATTGTTCCATCGTCACGCCCGCGGGCTGATCCTGACTGAACAGGGCGAATTGCTGTTCGAAGCGACGTCCTCGATGTCGAAGCGCCTCGAGGCCGCCTCCGCCCGCATTCGCGATAGTGAAGAAGAAGTCTTCGGAGAGCTCAAGGTCACCACCACCACCGGCTTCGGTACGCTCTGGCTGGCGCCGCGGCTACCCAAGCTGTTCGAGAAATTCCCCGACCTCAAGATCGACCTGATGCTTGAGGAACGCGTGCTCGACCTGCCGATGCGCGAGGCAGATGTGGCGATCCGGATGAAGGAACCCAGCCAGGCCGATCTGATCCGCAAGCGTTTGATGACGGTACAGATGCAGCTCTATGCCTCGCGCGATTATCTCGACCGCGCCGGCATGCCGACGACGATGGACGATATTTCCGATCACCGGCTGATCTGCCAGAGCGCAGGGGCCCATCAGGTCTCGGCCGGCGCCTCTCTGGTGCAGCAACTTGTGTCCAACGGCCCGCATTCGCTGCTGACGGTGAACAATTATTTCGGCGTGCTGCAGGGGGTCCTGAACAATCTGGGCGTCGGGGTCCTGCCCGATTATCTGACCGAAGACTTCCCGCATCTGGTCCGTGTGCTGCCTCAGATTGAATCGAGCGAGGTGCCGGTTTTCCTCGCCTACCCCGAGGAATTGCGCCATTCGAAACGCATCTCGGCCTTCCGTGATTTCGTTCAGGACGAGATCATTCTGCACCGCAAGCAGCTTCGGCAACTCGGCAAGATCTGAGCTATGCAGCGCTGGAATGCCTGAATTGCTGCAACCGCAGCATAAATGAACTTGAACGTTCACGAAGTGACGCCTAAATGATCACGCGAAGACGATGACGCTTAGTTGCTCATCATCTTCATACCTCCCTGTTGGACTTGGGCCGAGCTTAGTGCTCGGCCTCTTTTTTTATCCACAGGTCTCCCCCGCATATCTTCTGTGTTGCGCTAGCCCCTTCCCCCCAACGGGGCCATGCCCTAATAGGGGCGCAGACAATGCCATGCGGAGACACCCGACCGATGCAAGACCCTGTGATCACGCCGGAGCTTATCGAAAGCCACGGGCTGAAGCCGGACGAATACCAACGCATCCTGGATATCATCGGGCGCGAACCGACATTCACCGAACTCGGCATCTTCTCGGCCATGTGGAACGAACATTGTTCCTATAAGTCGTCGAAGAAATGGCTGCGCACCCTGCCGACCGAAGGACCCCAGGTGATCTGCGGCCCCGGCGAGAACGCAGGTGTCGTCGATATCGGCGATGGCCAGGCGGTGATCTTCAAGATGGAAAGCCACAACCACCCCTCTTACATCGAACCCTATCAAGGGGCGGCGACCGGTGTGGGCGGCATTCTGCGCGATGTCTTCACCATGGGCGCCCGGCCGATCGCGGCGATGAACTCACTGTCCTTCGGGGCGGTCGATCATCCGAAGACCAAACAACTTGTGCATGGCGTGGTCGCCGGTGTCGGCGGCTATGGCAACAGCTTCGGCGTGCCCACCATCGGCGGCGAGGTTCGCTTTCATCCCGCCTATAACGGCAACTGCCTGGTCAACGCCTTTGCCGCCGGCCTGGCTGATGCCGACAAGATCTTCTATTCCGCTGCCTCCGGCGTTGGCATGCCGGTGGTCTACCTCGGTGCGAAAACCGGGCGCGACGGCGTCGGCGGTGCCACCATGGCCTCGGCCGAATTCGACGAGACCATCGAGGAAAAGCGCCCCACCGTCCAGGTTGGCGACCCCTTCACCGAAAAACGGCTGATGGAAGCCACGCTGGAACTGATGAAGACCGGCGCTGTGATCTCGATCCAGGACATGGGGGCCGCCGGCCTCACCTGCTCGGCCGTCGAGATGGGCGACAAGGGCGAATTGGGCGTGCGGCTAGATCTGGAAAAGGTGCCCTGCCGCGAAGAAAACATGACCGCCTATGAAATGATGCTGTCGGAAAGCCAGGAGCGCATGCTCATGGTCCTGCGCCCGGAGAAAGAAGCCGAAGCGCGCGCGGTGTTCGAAAAATGGGATCTGGATTTCGCCATCGTCGGCGAGACGATCGCCGAAGACCGTTTCCTGATCATGCAGAACAACGAAACCAAGGCCGATCTGCCGCTGTCGAAACTCTCCTCCGAGGCGCCGGAATACGATCGCCCCTGGATCGAGACCCAGGCGGCCGTTGCCTTGAGCGAGGTGCCGCAGATCGACCCCATCGACGGGCTGCGCGCACTGATCAGCTCGCCAAACTATGCGGCGAAGCAGTGGGTCTATGAACAATACGATAGCACCGTGATGGCCGACAGCGCCCGCGGCCCTGGTTTCGGCCCGGGTATCCTGCGGGTGCACGGAACTGAAAAGCTCTTGGCCTTCACCTCCGACGTCACCCCGCGCTACGTCAAGGCCAACCCCCTTGAGGGGGGCAAGCAGGCCGTCGCCGAAGCCTATCGCAACCTGACCGCCGTGGGCGCGACGCCGCTGGCCTCGACTGACAACATGAATTTCGGCAATCCCGAAAAGCCCGAGATCATGGGCCAGTTCGTCGGTGCGATCAAAGGCATCGGCCAGGCCGTTGCCGCGCTCGACATGCCGATCGTGTCGGGCAACGTGTCCCTTTATAATGAAACCGACGGCGAGGCGATCCTGCCGACCCCGACCATCGGCGCCGTGGGTCTGATCGCAACCGAGGCGGATGTGATCGGCACCCAGGTGCGCGACGGTCACGTGGCGCTGCTGCTGGGCGAGACAGAAGGCCATCTGGGTCAATCCGCCCTGCTGGCCGAGGTCTTCAACCGCGAGGAAGGCGATGCGCCTGCTGTCGATCTCGAGGCCGAAAAGCGCAACGGCGATTTCATCCGCGCCAACCGCGCCCTGGTCACCGCCTGCACCGATCTGTCGGATGGCGGTCTGGCACTGGCAGCGTTCGAACTGGCCGAAGGCTCTGGCGTCGGCGTGCATCTCGACAGCGGTGCCACGCCCTTCCTCTTCGGCGAGGATCAGGCGCGCTATCTGATCGCCTGCAACTTCGATCAGGCCGAAGCGCTGATGACCGCCGCCGGCCAGGCCGGGGTCACGTTGACCACGGTCGGCAAGTTCACCGGCGATACGGTGCGCTTCGACGGGTCTGAGGCCCCGCTGACCGAACTGTCAGCGCTTTATCGCTCCAGCTTCGAGGAGGCCCTGGGCTAAGCCCAGCGGCCTCTTCCCCCGGCACCGGGCCGCCGCGCTTGCGCGGCGCGCCCTCGCACCCTAAATCTGGACACGAGACCAACAGGAGTTCCCCCGCATGGCCATGCAAGCCCAAGATATCGAAGCTCTGATCCGTGCCAGCTTCCCCGCCGCCAAGATCACCATCACCGATCTGGCCGGCGACGGAAACCACTGGGCGGCTGAAGTCGTCGACGAAAGCTTTCGCGGCCAGAGCCGTGTGCAACAGCAACGGGCCGTCAATGCCGCGGTGAAATCCGAGATCGACAGTGGCAGGCTGCATGCTCTGGCGCTGACCACCAAGGCCCCCGACTGATCCTCTGAGTGATCCTTGGACCCGGGGCCCCTTTTCCAAAATCCTGCCGCAAGGAGACGCGCAAATGACCGACGCAGCAGATCAAATCCAGAAGACCATTTCCGCCAATGACGTGGTGCTCTACATGAAGGGCACCAAGGACGCGCCGCAATGCGGCTTTTCCAGCCGGGTCGCGGGTGTCCTGAACTATATGGGTGTCGATTATCAGGACGTGAACGTCCTGGCCGATCCCGATATCCGCCAGGGGATCAAGGATTTCTCCGACTGGCCGACGATCCCCCAACTGTACGTGAAGGGCGAATTCGTCGGCGGTTGCGACATCATCACCGAAATGACCCTGTCGGGCGAACTGGATCAACTGTTCGAAGACAAGGGCGTCACCTATGACAAGGACGCCGCCGACAAGATCCGCGAAGCGAATTCCTGATCGCCGCAACGTCGACGACAAGACGTCGAGACGACAAAGGGGGCCATATGGCCCCCTTTGTCATACTCCGGCTCTGGGCCGCGCGATCACTCGGTCGCGGCCTTTTCCTCGATCTCTCCGGCCAGCGCCTCGGCCCGGGCGGCCAGCTCCGCCAGCGTTTCGGTGACAGAGGCCGGCACCACCGGCACCTCGACCCGTTCCGGCTGCGGCGCCGGGGCCGCGCGCAGCGCGGCAAGCTCTGCCTCACGCTCGGCCAGTTGCGCCTCCACCTCGCGAATTCGATCCTCGACCGCCGCCGTCTTGTCCGCAAGCATCAGCCCAGCCATCAGCAGCATGCGCGCCTCGGGCATCCGGCCGATCTGGTCAGAGAGCACCCGGGCCTCGTCGTCCAGCATCTTGGCCGCCGAATGGAGATAGCTTTCCTCGCCCTCCTGACAGGAGACATCAAAGCCGCGCCCCCCGATATAGATCGTCACCTCAGGCATCATTCATCCTCCCCTTCCGACGGGTTCCGTGCGCTCGCCAGCAGCGGTTCGAGCCGCGACAGAATGGCGCCCGCTTCGGCCGCCTCCACCGCACGGGTGGCGCGCAGCGCCTCCAGCTCGGCCAGCATGGCGCGATTGATCAGGCTGGGTTCGCCGACGCCGGCCTCGTTCACCGCGCGCAGGGCAGCGCTGGTTTCGCGCAGTTGGTCGTTCGTCGCGCGCAGCCGCTGCATCTCCATATCGAGCCGCGCCGCCTGTTCGGCCTGATGGGCAAGTTCGGTCTGCAACGCATCGAGATCGCCAGCCATCTCGACCGAAGCGACGGGCACGACCGCGCGGGCCTCGGCCAGTTCGGCCTGCAAGACCGCGACCTGCGCCCTGAGGTCGGCCTCGGCACCGCTGTCGCCCGGCCCGGCCTGCAGCTCCACGAGCTCCTCGCGCAGGACCTCGGCCTCGCTGCGGGCGCGCTCCAGATCGGCGGCCATCCGTTCACTTTCGGCGCTCAAGCTATCAAGATCGGCAGTATCTGCCAGCCGGGCCTTCAGCGCCTCGATCTCGGCCTTCAGGGCTGCGATCTCGGTATCCGAAGGCTCCTGCGCCTCTGCCGCCTCAAGCTGAAACTGAAGCGCGGCGATCTCTTCCGCGTGTTTTTCCTTGAGATGCCTGAGCCGTTCCTCAAGCTGCGCATTGGCAAGCTTTTCCTCGTTCAGCGCCTGCGAAAGCGCGGAGCCGGCCATCTCCCGGGCACCGGCCTGCTGCGCCAACGCACCAAGGCCGACACTGATCCGGGCCATCGCCGCCGTGATCCGACCTTCCAATTCCTGTATCTGGCTCATGCCTCTTACCTTTTTCTGCGGCGGGTTCACCACTGCGGCCCGGGCTGCGCCATGCACGACGCGGACTCTGCCGAATCGCGGAACGGGCCGATCGGCGTTCAGTCTAGCGAAACCACCAGGGAATTACCCCCCGCTTTTGTTTCAAGCACTTGGCCGCCTGACCTTATGTGATCCCGGCAGCCACTGCCGGCGAAGCTTGATCTTTGGTCCTCAGTTGATATTGAGCAGCATAGTCGCCCGCAACGCCAGAGGATTTCTCCCGTGGATTTGACCGCCCTGCGCACCGCCCATCCCGATCACTGGAACAAGGCCGCCGCCATTCGCACGCTGACGCTGGATGCCGTCGCCGCCGCCAATTCGGGCCACTCCGGCATGCCGATGGGCATGGCCGACGTGGCAACGGTGCTGTTTGAAAAACACCTGAAGTTCGACGCCGCCGCCCCCAATTGGCCGGATCGCGATCGCTTCATCCTCTCGGCCGGCCACGGCTCGATGCTGCTTTATTCGCTGCTCTATCTCACCGGCTACCCGGAAATGACCATCGAGCAGATCAAGAATTTCCGCCAGTGGGGTGCGATCACCGCCGGCCATCCGGAATACGGCCACGCCCCGGGGATCGAAACCACCACCGGCCCGCTGGGTCAGGGCATCGCCACCGCCGTGGGCTTTGCCATGGCCGAGGAAATCCAGCGCGCCCGTTATGGCCGCAAGGTCGCCGATCACCACACTTACGTCATTGCCGGCGACGGCTGCCTGATGGAGGGCGTCAGCCAAGAGGCCATTGCCTTTGCCGGCCGCCAGCAACTGGGCAAGCTGATCGTCTTCTGGGACAACAACAACATCACCATCGACGGCACGGTCGAGCTGTCTGACCGCACCGACCAGATGGCGCGCTTCCGCGCCTCTGGCTGGCATGTGCAGGCCGTCGATGGCCATGACCCGGAAGCCATCGACGCCGCCATCGAAAAGGCCAAGGCCACGCGCAAGCCCTCGATGATCGCCTGCAAGACCCACATCGCCCTGGGCTCCTCGGCGCAGGATACTTCCAAGGGTCATGGCGCGCTGACCGATCCCAAGCTGATCGCGGACGCCAAGGCCGCCTATGGCTGGACCGCTCCGGCCTTTGAAATCCCCTCCGAGATCAAGGCCGAATGGGAAGCCATCGGCAAGCGTGGTGCGGTGGAACGGGCCAATTGGGACATCCGCTTTGCCTCGCTCTCCGAACGCAAGCAAGCGGACTTCACCCGCGCCTATGACCGCGAGGTGCCGAAAAAGCTGACCTCGGTGATCCGGGCACTGAAGAAGGACGCCAGCGAAACCGCGCCGAAGCTTGCCACCCGGGCCAGTTCGGAAAAGGTGCTGGCAGCCATCAACCCGCTGATGACCGAAACCGTCGGCGGTTCGGCCGACCTGACCGGGTCGAACAACACCAAGACCCCCGACATCGACGCCTTCATGCCCGAGAACCGCAAGGGCCGCTATGTCTATTGGGGCATTCGCGAACATGGCATGTCGGCGGCGATGAACGGCATGGCGCTGCATGGCGGCATCCGCCCCTATGGCGGCACCTTCATGGCCTTCACCGATTACGCCCGCCCGGCGATGCGTCTGGCGGCGCTGATGCGCATCCCCACCGTCTTTGTGATGACCCACGATTCGATCGGTCTGGGCGAGGATGGCCCGACCCACCAGCCGGTGGAACATCTGGCGATCTCGCGCGCGACACCGAACACCTATGTGTTCCGCCCCGCCGACACGGTGGAAACCGCCGAGGCCTGGGAGGTCGCGCTGAGCTCGAAGGAAACGCCCTCGGTGCTGTCGCTGACCCGTCAGGGCCTGCCGACCGTGCGGCTTGAGCACAAGATGAACAACCTCACCGCCCAGGGTGCCTATGTTCTGGCCGACGCAGAGGGCAAGCGCGAAGCGATCCTGATCGCCACCGGCTCGGAAGTCGCGATCGCCATGGCGGCGCGCGAGTTGCTGCAGGCCGAAGGCATTGGCACCAGGGTGGTTTCCATGCCCTGCATGGAGCTTTTCGCCGAGCAGGACGAAGCCTATCGTCGCAAGGTGCTTCCGGCCGGCCCGGTGCGTGTCGGCGTCGAGGCCGCGGTACGCGCCGGTGGCTGGGATCGCTGGCTGCTGGGCGAGCGGGGCCGCGAGGCCAAGGCGGATTTCGTCGGCATGACAGGCTTCGGCGCCTCGGCCCCGGCCAACGTGCTGTACGAGAAATTCGGCATCACCGCCGAGGCCGTGGCCGAAAAGGTCAAGGCCCTGCTGGCCTGATTGATCTGGCCGAGACCACGACATGAGAGAGGGGCCAAACGGCCCCTCTTTTCGTTTGCGAAGCTTGAAAGCCATTGCCCTCCAAGACAGGGGGGGATCCTGAGCACGAAGAGCTGCGCCCGACCCTGGGAGGACGCTTTGCCACTTTCAAGCGATGCGAGGCATCGTTGTATCGCATAACGGCGCTTCGGCACGTGCCGTCAACACGGGCGCCCTCCTGGGGGAGGGTCGGGCGCGGCCCGGCCTGACGGCCTGGCAACCGAGGTCAAGAGCTGCTCAAGATTGCCAACCAAGCACTACCGCTGGCTTCCTGGAACCAGCGCCCAAGGCTCCATCCGTTCGGCCCTGAGCCCTTTGCCTGAACCGGCCTCACCCCGGCTTGCGCGCCACCAGATCGACCAGCGCCGACAGACCGGAATGCCCCGGCCCCTCGTCGATCTCGCGGTCGTAATCCACCAGCCGCAGGATCTCCCAACCGGCGAAGGCACCGCGCAGCAACACCTCGGTATACATATGCTCCGGATTGCCGGGGCCCCCGGTGCCATAGCCCACCTGCCGCGGCGCATAGCCGTGCAGCAACAGCAGACCGCCCGGAACCACCGCCTGCGCCATCCAGTCGAACAGCTTGGCCCGCAGCTCCGGCGGGGTGAACTGGATGAAGACGCCGACCACCGCATCATAGGGCCGGCTCCAGTCCCAGTCCTCGATCCCCGACAGGAGGAAATCGACCGAAACGCCCTTTTCCGCCGCCAGCGTGCGGGCCTTCTCCAGCGCCACCGGCGAGGCATCGAAGGCAGTCACCCGATGCCCGAGCCCGGCCAGATAGACCGAATTGCGCCCCTCGCCATCGGCGACACAGAGCACCCGCGCACCCGGCGCCAGATTGCCGGCCTGCGCCCGAACGAAATCCGCCGGTTCAACCCCGAACAGATACCCCGGCTTGGCGTAACGCTCATCCCACATCGACATCCCTGCCCTCCGATCATCAGCTTTCCCAAGGGGATATGGTCGAAACCCCGGCACCTTCAACCGCCTCTCAGAACAAAGACAGTTGATCGCCCTTCTGCGGCGGCACCTTGAACAGATCGCAGCGCAGGGGCGGCACCGCGCGATCCAGCCCCAGCCGTTTCGCCGCGGCACGGAACCGTTGCGCGATCAGCCTGGCATATTCGCCCTCGCCCCGCATCCGGTGCCCCCAGCGCGGATCGTAATCGCGCCCGCCGTGCATCTCGCGCAACCGGGCCATGACGCGGGCGGCCCGACCCGGTTCATGTTCGGCCAGCCATTCCTGCCACAGCTCCGACACTTCGCGTGGCAGCCGCAGCATGATCCCGCTTGCCGCATCGGCCCCGGCTTCCGCCCCGGCCTCGAGGATCGCCTCCAGCTCGTGATCGGTCAGTGCCGGCACCATCGGCGAGGCCATCAGCCGCACCGGCACACCGGCCTGGGTCAACCGCCGGATCGCCTCCAACCGCCGCGCCGGAACCGGCGCCCGCGGCTCCATCCGCCGCGCCAGCCCGGGCTCCAACGTGGTGACCGATATGCCGACGCGCACCAGCCCCTTCGCCGCCATCGGCGCCAGGATGTCCAGATCACGCTCCACCATCGCGCCCTTGGTGACGATGGCGACCGGATGATCGAACTCCGCCAACACCTCCAGCACCGCGCGGGTCAGACCGCGATCACGCTCCACCGGCTGATAAGGATCGGTATTGGTCCCGAGCGCCAGCGGAGCCACCCGATACCGTTTGCCGCTAAGCTCGCGCCGCAGCACCTCTGCCACCTGCGGTTTCGCCACCAGCCGAGTTTCGAAATCCAGCCCCGGAGACATCCCCAGATAGGCATGGCTCGGTCGCGCGAAACAATAGATGCAACCATGTTCGCAGCCCCGATAGGCGTTCAGTGACCGGTCAAAGGGCAGATCCGGCGACCGGTTGAAGGTGATGGCACTGCGCGCGACCTCTTCGCGCACCTCTGTTCCGATCCCCGGCCGCAGCTCGGGAATGTCCCAGCCATCCGCCTCCTCCACCCGCGCCAGATCGAAGCGGCCAGCCTGATTGCTGACCGCCCCGCGCGCGCGCCGTCGCGCCTGATCTATGGGAATTTCCGGACTCATGAGCATGAAACTAGAACATAACAAGAACAAGCGCAATCGCCCGGCGCCCGCGAACCGGAAATTCCACCTTCTGGTCGGTTGCGACGCGATGAAGGTCGCAATTATCGCGCCGTCCCCGTCGCACCCTTGGCATCAATGATGCAGAGAGACACGCCTGTCAGGGAAAACGCCCATGTCGGAAGACGAAGACGACATCATCCTCAGCGAACTCGACGACGATGAACTCGTCCAGCAGATGTTCGATGACCTTTACGATGGCTTGCGGGACGAGATCGAGGAAGGTGTGAACATCCTGCTCGATCGCGGCTGGGCCCCCTATCGCGTCCTGACCGAGGCGCTGGTCGGCGGCATGACCATCGTCGGCAATGATTTCCGCGATGGTATCCTCTTCGTCCCCGAGGTGCTGCTGGCGGCCAATGCGATGAAGGGCGGCATGGCGATCCTGAAACCGCTGCTGGCCGAAACCGGCGCCCCGCGCATGGGCAAGATGGTGATCGGCACGGTGAAGGGCGACATCCACGATATCGGCAAGAACTTGGTGTCGATGATGATGGAAGGCGCCGGTTTCGAGGTCGTCGATCTCGGCATCAACAACGCGGTCGAATCCTATCTCGAGGCGCTGGCCGCCGAACAGCCCGACATCCTTGGCATGTCGGCGCTGCTGACCACCACCATGCCTTACATGAAGGTGGTGATCGACACGCTGGTGGCCGAGGGCAAGCGCGATGATTATATCGTGCTGGTGGGCGGCGCGCCGCTGAACGAAGAATTCGGCAAGGCCATCGGAGCTGACGCCTATTGCCGCGATGCCGCCGTCGCGGTGGAGACGGCGAAAAGCTTTGTTGCCCGCAAGCACAATCAGGGCGTCGCCCCCTGATCCCCGCCACAGGCAACGCCATGCGCCAGTTGCCCGATGCCGATACGCTGACAACCACCGGCCTGCCCGCCACCGGGCAGGGAAAAATCCTGCTGCTGGCCTGCGGCGCGCTGGCCCGCGAGGTGCTGTCACTGATCAGGCTGAACGGCTGGAGCCAATACGATCTGCAATGCCTGCCCGCGATCCTGCACAATCATCCCGGTCGCATCACCGCCGCCGTGCGCGACGCGGTGCTGGCGGCACGGGACCGTTATGATCGCGTTCTGGTACTGTACGCCGATTGCGGCACCGGCGGCACCTTGCAGGCAGAATGCAGCCGCTTGGGGGTCGAGATGCTGCCGGGCGCCCATTGCTATGCCTTCTTCGACGGGGTCGAGACCTTCGCCGCCCGGGACGAGGTGACCGCCTTCTATCTGACCGATTTCCTGGCCCGGCAGTTCGATGCCTTCGTCTGGCAACCGCTTGGGCTGGACCGGCATCCGCAGCTCTTGCCGATGTATTTCGGCAATTACGACAGGCTGGTCTATCTGGCCCAGACCCATGATCCGGCCCTGACCGAACGCGCGCGCGACGCAGCAGAGCGGCTCGGCCTTGCATTCACCCGCCGTTTCACGGGATATGGCGATCTCGCCCACGCCCTGGAACGGAACGCCACGTGACCGCAGCCCCCCAAGACCTGCTGACCTCAGACTGTTCGAAATGCTCGGCCCTGTGCTGCATGGCGCTGTCCTTCGACAAGGGGCCGGATTTCGCCTTCGACAAAAATGCCGACGAACCCTGCCGGCACCTGAACGGGCATCTTTGCTCGATCCATGACAGGCTGAAAGAAAAGGGATTTCGCGGCTGTGTTGCCTATGATTGCCTTGGCGCCGGCAACCGCGTGGTGCAGGAGGTCTTCGGCGGACGGTCCTGGCAAGACGATCCCCGGCTGGCGCGCCCGATGATGGAGGCCTTTGCCGGCATGCGCGAGGTGCACAAGCGGATCGACCTGCTGCGCGCCGCAGAAACCCTGCCCCTATCGCGGCAGAACGAGCAGTTCCGGCGCGATTTTCTCGCCCGGCTCGAACAATATCGCTGGAGCGGAGAAGAGCTCAACGCCTTCGAATTCGGCCTGGGGCTCGAGATCGACCTGTTCTTTCACGGGCTGCGCGACAGCGTTCGGCGCTGAGCGTGCCCGGGGCCGTTCAGACCGTCTCTGCCGCGACCTTGCGGACACGTTCGATCATCGCCCGCAGGCCGTTCGATCGCTGCGCCGAGAGGTGATCATTGAGCCCCAACCGCTCCAGTTCGGCCCCGGCATCGACCTTCAGGACATCCGCCACCGGCAACCCGTTGTAAAGCTTGCGCAACACCGCGATCAATCCGCGCACGATCATTGCATCGCTGTCGCCGTCGAAGTGAAAGACGCCGCCTTCGATCACCGGGTGCAACCAGACCTGGCTGGCGCAGCCGTCGACCTTGGTGGCGGGCACCTTCAAGGCCTGATCCAGCGGGTCCATCGCCTTGCCTTGGTCGATCACATGGCGATAGCGGTCCTCCCAATCTTCCAGAAACTCGAAATCCTCGACGATTTCTTCGAATGCGGGTTGGGCCATGGCGGGATCCTCGACTGATGTCTTGCGTCCCTGACCTATGACCCCGGCCCACGGGTGTCCAGACCCGGCTTGCCGCTTTTCAACCGCGCCCCGATGCGGTAACCGGAAGGGACGGAACTAGAACGAGTGTGGGCCAGATGCAGAAACCTCTTACCGCCCTGCTGCTTGCGGGGCTGATCGTGGCCGGATGCGGCTGGCGCGACTCGCGCCTTAATCCAGGCAACTGGTTCGGCAAGAGCCACACCCAGCCCGTCGAAATGACGAATGCGGAGCCGACCAATCCCTTGGTGCCGAAAAAGACCCAGAATATCTTCGCCAAGAAGAAGGCCGAAGATCTGAGCCTGCCGATCATGACGGTTACCAAGCTGGAGGTCGAGCCGACCAATACCGGTGCGATCATCTTCGTCGAAGGCGTCGCGGCCCGCCAGGGCCCCTATGACGTGGAACTGCGCGATATCTCCACCCCCGAAGAAAAGGCCGATGGCGTGCTATCGCTGTCGTTCCGGGTGACCTATCCCAACAAGACGACCCTTCAGGGCAACGAATTCGCGCGCACCGTCCGGGCCGCCAAGACGCTGACCAAGGGCAAGCTTGCCCCGATCCGCACCATTCGCGTGGTCGGAGAAACCAACGCCCAGGTCACCACCCGCCGGCGCTGAGCCAGCGGGCGGCCCTCCGGGGTCAGAATTCGACGACGCGCACAGTCTGGCCCTTTGCGGCCAGACCGATCTTGCCGGAACACAGCCGCAGCGCATCTTCGCCAAAGACCTCGCGGCGCCAGCCCTTCATCGCCGGCACGTCCCGTTCGCCCGCCGCAATGGCGTCGAGATCGGCACTTGAGGCGATCAGCTTGGCGGCCACGCCCACGCTTTCGGTCTTGGCCTTCAGCAGCACCCGCAGCAAATCGGCAAGCGCCGGGTTCACCTGAAGCTTTTCACGGCTGCGGTCGGGCTTGGGAAGCTGATCGGCGGGACAATCGCTTCCCTCTTCGATCGCTTTCAGGATGCCGTCGGCGATGGCGCCCTTGCGGGCCTCGCGCAAAAGCAGCCGCAGCCCGCCCAGATCGGCATGGGTGCGCGGCTTGACCGAGGCCATCTCGACCAGCGCATCATCCTTGTAGACCCGGTTGCGCGGCACGTTGTGTTCCTGCGCATAACTTTCACGGAATGCCGCCAGGGCCTGCACCACCCCGAGGAAACGGGCGGAATTGGTGCGGGTCTTGACCCGGCGCCAGGCCTCTTCGGGGCGGATGTCATAAGTCGCCGGATCGGTGAGGATTTCCAGCTCTTCGGTGACCCAGTGGCTACGGCCGGATTTTTCCAGTTCGGCAGCGAGATATTCATAGATCTTGCGCAGATGGGTCACATCGGCCAGCGCATAGACCTTCTGCGCATCGCTCAGCGGCCGGCGCGACCAGTCGGTAAAGCGCGAGGTCTTGTCCAGCGGTTGGTGCACGATCTTGCGCACCAGCGTTTCATATCCCGCTTGTTCGCCGAAGCCACAGACCATGGCCGCGACCTGGGTATCGAACAAAGGCTTGGGAAATACCCCGGCGTCGACCCAGAAAATCTCAAGATCCTGACGCGCCGCATGGAAGACCTTGACCACGCTTTCATCGCGGAAAAGTTCGTAGAGCGGTTCCAGCGAGATACCATCAGCCAGCGGATCGACCAGAACCGCGGTTTCATCGGTGTCGCCGGGCATCGCAAGCTGCACCAGGCAAAGCTTGGAATAATAGGTCCGCTCGCGCAGAAACTCGGTATCGACGGTGACATATGCCTTGGTACGGGCGGTGTCGCAGAAGGCCTGCAGCTCCTGCGTGGAGGTGATCGTTTTCATCAAATGCGTTTCTATCGTCCTGAATTCGGTTCCGGGCGGGCGCGCGCCCGCGCCCAAACGCCGGATTACGAACTCATACGCTGATCATAAACGCATTGCAAATCCGGAGCGCGGGCCGCGCCCCGGACTCACCGATCAGCCCAGCAGAACAGGGGTCCGGTCCCCCGCTGCGAACCGACGCAGAACCGCCGGATAGAGCCTGTGTTCCTGCTCCAGCACCCGGGCGGCAAGCTGCTCGGGGGTGTCTCCTGGCAGCACCGGTACCCGGGCCTGGCCCAGGATCGGACCATCGTCCAGCTCGGCGGTCACCTCGTGCACGGTGCAGCCGTGTTCGCTGTCACCGGCCTCGAGCGCGCGGGCATGGGTATGCAGCCCCTTGTATTTTGGCAGAAGCGAGGGGTGGATGTTCAGCATCCGCCCGTTCCACTGGCTGACGAACCCAGCGGTCAGCACCCGCATGAACCCCGCCAGGCAGATGATATCCGGTTCGGCGGCCAGAAGCGGTTTCATCAACTCCGCCTCGAAGGCGGCGCGATCGCCCTTGAAGGGGCGGTGATCGACATAGGCAGTCGGCACCCCCCGTTCGGCCGCCTTGACCAGCCCGCCGGCCTTGGCGTCGTTCGACAACACCAGACAGGGCCGCGCCGGGTGATCGCCAGTCATGCTGTCGACCAGCGCCACCATATTCGACCCGCCCCCCGACAACAGGATGGCGACGCGCTTATGTGTCACTTCAGCGCCCCCTTGTAGGCAACGCCCTGCCCTTCGGTGATCACGCCGATACGGGACACGGTCTCACCGGCCTCGGTCAAGAGCGCAACCAGAGCGTCGGCCTGATCGGCGGCCACAACCACGACCATGCCGATGCCGCAGTTGAAGGTCTTCAGCATCTCCGCCTCGGCCATGCCGCCCACCTCCGCAAGCCAGGCAAAGACCGGCGGCAGCGTCCAGGCGTCAAGGTCGACCTCGGCCCCCAGCCCCTCGGGGAAGACCCGCGGCAGATTCTCGGTCAGACCGCCGCCAGTGATATGGGCCAGCGCATGAACGCCGCCCGCCCGCACCGCCGCCAGCGCCTGTTTGACATAGAGCCGGGTCGGCGTCAGCAGTGCCGCGCCCAGGGTGCCCTCAGCCCAGGGGCAGGCATCGTCCCAGCCCAGACCCGAGATCTGGACCAGCTTGCGCACCAGAGAATAGCCGTTCGAATGCACCCCGTTCGAGGCGAGCCCCAGCAGCACGTCGCCTTGGGTGACCCCCTCGGGCAGTGCGGTGCCGCGCTCCATGGCGCCGACGGCAAAGCCTGCCAGGTCGAAATCACCGGCCGGATACATGCCGGGCATTTCCGCCGTCTCGCCACCGATCAGGGCGCTGCCGGATTGGGCGCAGCCTTCGGCGATACCTTCGATGATCCGCGCCGCCTGCTCGGTCTCGAGCTTGCCGGTGGCGAAGTAATCGAGGAAAAAGAGCGGCTCTGCCCCCTGGCACACCAGGTCATTCACGCACATGGCCACCAGGTCGATGCCGACACCGTCGACATTGCCGGTGTCGATCGCGATCCTCAGCTTGGTCCCGACCCCGTCGGTCGCCGCCACCAGCACCGGATCGCTATACCCGGCCGCCTTCAGATCGAAGAGCGCGCCGAAGCCGCCCAACCCACTCATCACGCCGGGACGGTTGGTCCGCTTGGCGGCTGGCTTGATCCGTTCGACCAGATCGTTGCCCGCGTCGATATCCACGCCTGCTTCGGCATAGGTGATGCCGTTCTTGCCTGTCGTCATCGGCCGGTCCCCTTGTTCGCTGATTGCGCGCGGGTTAGTGCATTGCGCGTCACGATGCAACGGTTGGCTGCAGCCAAGGCTTGACGTCGGGCAGGATCATGATACCCAAACAGGCAGGCGGGCCTGTAGCTCAACGGTTAGAGCAGAGCGCTCATAACGCTTTGGTTGCGGGTTCAAATCCTGCCGGGCCTACCAAAACCCTTAAGAAACCAGGGAAACCAACGCCAAAATGGACCATGGCGCGAGCGCCTGTGCCGTTGTGGAATCATATGGTGCGCGATTGCCCCCCAAACCGCCCGCGTTTCTGCTGCCTTCCCGGGGGCGCATACCGGCCCAGTGTTCAGCCTGCCAGTGCTCAGCCTGCCAGTGTTCCGCCTGATCGGCACTGCGGCCCCGACATGCCCGCAATTCCGAAAGCAGGTTTCCGACGGCCCGAACGGCCGCCCCACGGAATCGTCACCACCTTTGCAAAGGTGCCGGCTCACGGTGCAATCAGCGCGTTTCGCGCGGCAATGCGTTTGCCCCTTCCCTCGATCAACACCGCCCCCACATGAAATGATCCGCTTGAGGCGATATCTTCAATCCGGCGCCTGTTTTTCGCGCAGGCGACCGCCCGCGAAACAGGCGCAAAACACGCCGGTTTGCCCATCCCAGCGGCAAACTCCGCCCTCTGCGTCGGAGTCGCGGCGCGAAAAGCGGCAAAATCCCGCCGGCGCCCGATTTCGAGGCTTGGCAGAGCGACCCTTTTTCAGGAAAGTCCCGCCAACCCGTCCGGAGCCAACCGGACACCGAAGAGACAACGGAATTCAGGGACAATTCGTGAGTGTAAAACGCCTCCAACTCCTGTCGCGCGGCTCGATACTTCTCTGCCTGCTCGGTCTCGCCGCTTGCGCACAGGCGCCGCAACGCAGCACCGGGATCGACCCCAACCGGCTTGCCTTCAGCGTGAAGGAAGCCGAGGCCCTGCAAAGCCGCGGCGCCCGTGTCTGGTGTGTCCCCTTCGCCCGTAACCTTTCCGGTGTCGAAATTCGCGGCAATGCCCGAACCTGGTGGCATCAGGCAAAATCTCAAGAAAGCTTCGAGGTCAGCAAAGCCCCGACCGTCGGGGCGGTGATGGCCTTCAGCGCCACCTCGTCGATGCCGCTCGGGCATGTGGCGGTGGTCTCGAAACTGGTGTCCGACCGTAGGGTTCTGGTCGATCATGCCAACTGGCACCGCAACCAGGTCTCTCTCGGCATGGCGGTGATCGACGTCTCGGACAAGAACGACTGGTCTCGCGTCCGGGTCGAAAGCGTGCCCGGCGCCTTTGGCAGCGTTTATCCGGTCAATGGCTTCATCATGGCCAAGAGCTGACCCTATCCTCCGCGCGCCGCCCCAAAGGGCCGCGCGGGCCCTGCCCCGATCTTCACTTACCCCCCCTTTGGTCGCAAGGTTTGCATTCGCGCCCAAGCTGCGCAACACTCCTTGCCGAAGCAACTCGGGCAATCGCTTTTGAAAGGAGATCACCATGGGCTCTGCGGGAATCGGCTGGCTGGCCGCGATCATCATCGGCGGGATCGCCGGCTGGATCGCCTCAGCGGTGATGAAGACCAATACCGGCGTTTTGATGAACATCGTTCTGGGTATCATCGGCGCCGCAGTGGCGAGCTTTCTCTTTGGTATTCTTGGCATCAGCTTCGGCGGCTGGATCGGCTATCTGATTGCCGGTGTGATCGGGGCCTGCATCGTCGTCGGCGGCGTCCGCGCCATTCAGAAATAGCGGGGCTACCGGGGCGGGCACCGCAGTTCTGCACCCCGCCTTCGGCATCAAGCTCAGCCGGGGACCGAGGCCCCAGCCTCCCCCATCCGGCCCAATGATCGGCGCAACGCTGCCAGATCTGCCGTGATCACAACCTGATTGCGCCCCTTCTCCTTAGCCAGGTAAAGCGCCTGATCCGCCCGTTCCAGCAGCTGATCGAGCGAGGGATGCCGCCCGGTTTCCACCGGGGTCATGCCGATGCTGGCCGAAATCTCTATCGCGGCCCCTTCGGTCACCTGGATCGGCTGCGCCGCGATGGCTGCACGCAGCCGCTCGGCCACCTCATCGGCCTGACGTGGCGCGCAATCGCGCAGGAACACCGCGAATTCGTCCCCTCCCAGCCGCCCGAACAGATCATGCGGCCTGAGATTGGCGCTGATCCGGCGCGCCACCTCGCGCAGCAATTCATCGCCCGCCGCATGGCCGTAGGTATCGTTCACCGACTTGAAGTGATCCAGATCCAGCATCAGCACCGCCGCCGCCGAAGGCCAGCCCTCCGGCACCTTCAGGCCGCGCAGGATCACCTGGGCATCGGCCAGAAACGCCGTGCGATTGAGGATACCCGTCAGCGAATCCCGCGTCGCCTGCCGATGCAGCCGCGCCATCAGCTCATTGCGGTGCAGGGTCAGAATCGACAGCATGATCGGCGCGATCGCCACCGCCGAGGCCCCCAACCGCACCGAGAACAAGGTCATCTGGTCCAGCGCCCCGCCACCTGCGACCAGGGGATCGCCCATCCCCCCGCGCGCGAAGAAGACCAGCGTCAGCACGCTGACCCCCAGGGTGAACAAAGACGTAGCGAAGACCGGATAGACCAGGCCGCACCACAGCAGGGCCAGAACCGGCAGCGCGATCGCGCCCGGGCCACCGACCTCGAACGCAAGCGCACAGGACAGCGCAACCGCGCCCGCTGGCAACAGATCGGTCTTGCGAATGCTCAGCCCGGTCCTGCGACGACGTCGCAGGCGCGCCAGAGATGGCGCCGACAGCACCACCGGCAGGAAGGCGATGTAATTCACCACCTCGGTCGCCCACCAGAAAATCAACCCGTCCGAGCCAGTGCCGCCGAACAGCATCGGATTGGCCAATGCGCCGATCACACCTGCCCCCGCCCCGCCAAGGATCGCGGCGGTGCAGAGCCACAGCATCGAGACCGGCACCCGCAGCCGCAGCACCTCGACCGGAAGCGATGCGAGAACCGCATAGGCCAGACCGATGCTGACCAGATTGGCGAGGTTCAGCAACAGAACCTTCTGCAGATCGGCCCCCGTCGTCAGATCAACCAGCACGAAGGCCAGCGCCAGGACGGCCCAGCCCAATGGCCGGGCCGCGCCGGGCCAGCGCAGAAACAGCCCCAGCGCCAGCGCATTGGCAGGCCAGACACTGGCCAGAAACCCCGGCGGCCGGGTCCACCCCCCGAGGAAGGACGCGGCCAGCGCGACAAGGAACACAACCGCCGCGCCGCGATACATTGCGGCACGTCCCGTTCCCTGCGAAACCGTCTTGCCCGTCATCACCCGTCTCCCTGCCACACCCCGACCGGGCTCAGGCTATGGGGGGCCGAATAAGAAACGATTAACAGCGCCTGGAACCGGCCCCTAAGCGCCCAAGAGCTGTTCGGGCGCCAGGCTCAGCGGCCGATCACGATATCGGCGCAGAGCCCGCCCAGGGCCTCGCTCTCTGCCAGTCGCAGTGCCCCACCATGGGCGCGGGCGGCATCGGTAACGATCGCCAGCCCCAGCCCGACACCGCTGCCCTTGTCCTGATTGCGAGACGGATCGAGCCGCGCGAAAGGCTTCAACGCCTCGGCCCTGAGATCGGCAGGTATCCCCGGCCCGTCGTCCTCGACCCGGATCCGAAGGCTGCGCTCGGTCAGCAAAACCGAAACCAGCGCCCGGTTACCATAGCGCACAGCATTGTCGATCAGGTTCTCCACCGCGCGACGGATCGCCACCGCTCGCAGCGCCACCTTACCCTCGCCCTCCAGTGCGCCCAAGCTCACCGGCTTGCCCGCCCGCACCGCATCCTCGACGATGGCACGCACCATCTCGATCGGGTCGGTCGGTTCCGGTTCGGCCTGAGTGGCACCGCGCGAGAATTCGAGAAACGTCTCGACCAGTCGCTGCATCTCATCGACATCGCGCAAAAGCGGCGCCGCCTCGGCCTCATCTTCCAGCATCGACAGACCCAGTTTCAGGCGGGTCAGCGGCGTGCGCAGATCATGGCTGACCCCGGACAGCATCAGGGTGCGCTGTTCGATCTGCCGTTCGATCCGCGCCCGCATGTCCAAAAACGCATGGCCCGCGGCCCGGACCTCAATGGCACCGCCGGGGCGGTACGGTTCGTTCCGGCCACGCCCAAAGGCCTGCGCCGCATCTGCCAGCCGGGTGATCGGCCGCAATTGGTTGCGCAGGTACAGAAAGGAGATCACCGTCATCAACAGCGCGAAGGCAACCATCGTCACCAGAAGCTGATGCGGTGTGCTGACTGTCACCAGACTGCGATGAAACCCGATCTCAAGCGGCCCGTGCACGGTATCAACGAACAACTGAACCGAGGAATCGGCATTAAACCGCAGCGCCAGCATCTGCGGCACCGCCGCCCGCATCAGCTTGCGTACATGCATGCCCGAAAAGTCAAACCACCGGATAAAGGCCGGTGGCACCTCTTCGGGTTCGAGAAACCTGAGACGCATCTGCAGCGCCGGCAGCATCGGTTCCACCCGCGTCAGCGCCGCGCCGCGATCCGGTGCCTCGTCGACCTGGTCAATGAGGAATTCGATCTGCCGCGAGGCGTTATAGGTCATCTGCCGGATGATTCCCTGCAGGTGATTCTGGATGAAGGCGACCGAAACCACCAGCAACACCACGATCACCGGCAGCACCAGGATCAGCGCCGACCGTGCATAAAGCGATCGCGGCATATAATGTTTGAGCCATTGAAAGGACATGCGCTAAGCCTACTGCGAGGCGGCAGCGCAGGGAACAGACTTTCCACTGCGACGCGCCCCGCAACACAAGATTCTGGCGTCAGGCGAATCCCGACGACGCGCCACCGAGACCAGCGAGAGAGAGACACAGCGAATGCCACAGGCCCCCGATGATTTCGCCCCCAGTCATGGCACCCCCGACCGGCTGCAGGACGGGGTGCGCCGGCTGGTGGCTCCCAACCCCTCGCCAATGACCTATCGCGGCACCAATACCTATCTTGTGGGCGACCGCGAACTCGCCGTGATCGACCCCGGCCCGACGAGTGAAGCGCATCTCGAGGCGATCCTGGCGGCGCTGGAGCCCGGGCAGAGCATCAGCCATATCATCGTCACCCATTCCCATTCAGACCATTCACCGCTGGCCGCTCCGCTCTCGGAACGGACCGGCGCCCCGGTTCTGGCCTTCGGTGGCCCCCAGGCCGGACGCAGCGCCGTGATGGAATCCATCGCCGCCAGCGGACTGGCCGGCGGTGGCGAAGGCATTGACCTGCGCTTCCGCCCCGATCAGCTCCTGCCCGACGGCACGGTGATCGAGGGCGACGGCTGGCAGCTCGAGGTCATCCACACGCCCGGACATCTGGGCAACCATATCGCCCTGGCGATGGGCGACAGCTGCTTTACCGCCGATCACGTGATGGGCTGGGCCACGTCGCTGGTCTCGCCCCCCGATGGCGATCTGAGCGATTTCATGACCTCCTGCCGGCGGCTGCGGGATCGCAACTGGACCAGCTTCCACCCCGGCCATGGCGCCCCCATCGCCGATCCCGCCGGACGGCTCGACTGGCTGATCGAACACCGGCTCGGACGCGAGGCCCAGATTCTCGAGGCACTGGCCGACGGACCGGCCACCACCGCCCAGTTGGCGCGACGAATCTATACCGAGGTTCCCGCCGCTCTGATTCCCGCCGCCGAACGCAACGTATTCGCCCATCTGGTTGATCTGACGGGACAAAAGCGAATCGAAACCGACGATCCCCTAGGCATCGCAGCCCGGTTTTCCCGCCTGTCCTGAGCTATGGCACCAACAAAATAAGGCCCCTCTGAGAGGCGATATGATTTTTTCAAAAAACCGTCAAAACTCCTCTTGCACCCCCCAGACCCCATAGCTATACACCGCGTCAAGTTCCGGCGTAGCTCAGCGGTAGAGCAGTTGACTGTTAATCAATTGGTCGTAGGTTCGATCCCTACCGCCGGAGCCAAATCACCTAGTAAGTCCTTGAGAAACAAGGCGTAAGGTAGATTTGGAAGGCACAGTGTAGCACAGCACTGTAGCACAAGTTTCCAAATTTCGGGTCGCTCGTCTCCATCAATGGAGGCTGCCTCGTGGCGTCAACCCCTTCGCTGTTTCTTCGCGGTACCGTCTGGAGCTGGCGTCGCCGCGTCCCTGAGTTTTCCACACAAAACAGACACTGGCAGCTGTCTTTGCGCACCACCGAGCGGTCGATCGCGCGTATCATCGCCCGCAGACTGAACTATGAGTGCGACCGGATGCTTGATGCGATCTCTACGGGAAAACTGACACCCGCCCAGGCCAAGGCCTGGCTCAGCAATGTCATTCGTACAGAACTCGATCGGATCGAGCGCCAACGGATGGTGTCTCGGCTGGATCCTGTGGGCACGGCGGAAGAAGACCAACGCTACGATTGGGCGACTGCACGCGCCTGGCGCCATCTGGCGACGACGGGGCTTCACCCGACCCTGTCGGAAAAGGCGCGTCAGAGCGCCTTGAGTGAAGGCGCGAGCCCGCAGGAGTTGACGACGCTGGAAACCATGCTCGACCTGCTCTCTCGCGATGTCATGTCCGAAGCCGGGGTGAACAAGATGCATCGCGCCGCTCGGGACTGCATTCAGGAAGCCATCGGGGAGAGCATCACGCCATCCACGATGATGACTCTGCAGCTCCGCCAAATGCTGCTCGCGGGCAAGGCCGCAGCATGGGAAGCCGCGGAAGGTCGTGAAGACCCGAGCCTGGAGCAGGCCCGCGCGCTGGCCTTTGCCATGGTGAACGAGTCCGACGCACCGGAAGCCCCGACCTCGCCCCCGGAAACAGACCGGCCCGACTGCGCAGCACCGAGAGAACCCGTACGGAACGCCACGCCTCCGGCGCCCGGCCCGCAAACACATAAATTCACCTACGATCCCAATCTCATCCAGCTCGTCGAGCGCATCAATGACGAGAAAGATCGCGACCACATCAAGGAAGACACGCGCAGACAACTGGCCTCTCAAGCACGGCTTTTCATCAGCACAACCGGGGTCACTGACGTCACCGACATTACCCAAGCGCACCTGAAATACTACAAGTCCGTCCTCCAGCGCCTCCCGAAAAGTTACGGGAAAAGCGCCAAGGATGCAGATCGCAGCGTCGAAGACCTTCTCGCGCGCGCAGCCGACCTGCCCGAAGACAAGGTTGGCTTGTCGCCACGCACCATCAACGGCCACCTCGATCGGTTCTCGCTGATCTTCCGGGTTGCCCGGAGCGAGAGCCTGAAAATCTCTGACGATATCCAGCTTAGTCTGCTGCGGGTTCCGGAAACCAAGCGCAACCGGGACAAGCGCGAGGCTTTTGCCCTGCCCGAACTACAGCAGGTGTTTCGGCATCCGATCTGGACCGGGAGCAGTAACCACAAGCGCCGCCATGTTCCGGGAAAGACCGTCCTGAAAGATGGTCTCTACTGGGGGCCGCTCATGGCAGCCTACAGCGGGGCACGACGCGAAGAGGTTCTGGCGCTCGAGCCCGAAGACTTCACCATTGTGGACGAAATCCCCTGCTGCCACATCCGTAACAATGCGCATCGCGGCGTGAAGACGCTATCCTCTGTACGCTTGGTGCCGATCCATTCGCACCTCATCGACCTAGGCTTCCTTCGCCACGTAGAGGAAATGCGCAAGCGCGGCGCAGCTGCGATCTTCCCGGAACTTATTCCGGAAAACGAGAGCCAGTCCTTCGGTGACAAGCTTCACTACAATTGGAGCAAGGCCGTCGGCTTGCAGCTGGAGGGCAATCCCCGCAGGCTCTGCTTCCACTCACTCCGGCACTATGTGATCACCCATCTGAAACAGCTGCCCGAGGTCACGGACAAGCAGCGCAGGGATCTTGTAGGGCACAGCGGGAAAGATGTGCATGACGAGCAGTACGACGAGGCTACCTCGATGCCCATCATGCGCGGAGTGGTCGAACAGCTTCCCCGCATGTTCTGAGGCAACGCTGATCGCCTAGCGGCGTGGTGCAAACTGGGAAGAGATCACACGCCAAGTGTACCAGGATCATCACCCAGCTCGGACTCTGTCTCAGCAGCCGCGGATGACCACCGCTCCCCGGCAGGCCCCACAAGCCCAACATCTCCAGGGCCGAACACCCGAGGGTGCCAGCCCTCGCCCACGCCCTGCGCCTGGCTTGCCGCGAGGCCGATCAACGCCCCGAGGCGACGGGCAGGTTCAGCGCCTCCACCATCGCCCTCTGCTGGTGCAGTACCTCGTCGAGCTTCGCTTCCATCGCGGACTGCTGCATCCTGATCGCCAGGATCTCCTCGAACAGCCGCTCGATCAGCACAGCCTTCCCACCCTCGCCCGTCTCGAGGAGCCTGTGCAACTCGAGCAAATATTCCACGTCCTCTCCGGTCTTCATCGTGCGGTCCTGCAGAAAATCCGCAGTTTTTCGGAACCCCAGCAGCAGACCCGCGAAGGATGTTCTCTTCTCCGGCATGAGGCAATCTCCCCTTTCCAAGCCAGTGGTCGAAGATGGCGCCGTTTCCGAAGAGCAGCAGCCAGTTTGCGTAGCGCTTCTTCAGCGCGGCGACTTCTTGAAAGAGCGTGAACTGCTTTGCGAGCGCCCCAGGCCTCAGATCGTTGGAGATCGCCCGAGCTCCCAAGCGTGTGCTGTCGGGAAGTCGCAACTCAATCTCTTGGTGTTCCTTCGTTGACTCTTTGACCTCGACACCGAACAGCGGGAGACGAGGCGCAAGCATGGCAGCGAATGCCCCCATATCGGTTGGCTGGCCGGTCCTCAGACAATCATCCATGACCTCCAAGGCATGCGCCGACTCGTCCGACGCCCCAGCTTTCTTCCGGCGATGGAACAGCCCTGCCCGAGGCCAGCGTCCGTAGTGTTCCGATCAGCGTATCTTCATGGCTGACGACTCAGGAAGCTACTTCATGGCAGACCGGGCATTCGTCGACCGCTATGCCCGCGACGAGCTGAACCGGTTCGATACCGATTTTCTTGTTGAGATGGGTCAAGCTTTTCGCCATGTCGGGGAACTTCCGCATACGGCTTTTCTGACGAGATGGGCGCAGCGCCAGCATGTCGGCGGTGGGTCCGCATATGTCATCCTCATCCCGACGCTGCGATGCGATCTGAAATGCTCGTATTGCCAGGTATCCCGGGCGCCTGTGGCGGCCAAGGGATTTGATTGGGACGACGAAACACTGGCCCAGGTACTGACCTTTCTCGATGCCCTGCCAGTCGACGAGATCCAGATCGAATTTCAAGGTGGTGAGCCCTTACTCAGGCTCGATCATTTGAAGACCGTCACCGAATTCGCCAGGCGGCGGTTTCAGCGGGTGCGCTTCGTGGTTTGCACCAACCTTCAGACGCTCGACGCGGATATTCTTGCCTTCCTTGCTAATGAGGATGTTCTGATCAGTACCTCGCTAGACGGCCCACATCAGCTCCATACAAGAAACCGGACAGGGACTGCTGAACTGACGCAGGCATTTCATAGAAATCTCGCCCAGGCACTCGATTTGATCGGGCCTTCTCGCGTGTCCGCCTTGCCAACCATCGACATGGAATGTCCCCCAAAACCGGAGGACCTCATCGCGGCATATGAGGACTTTGGATTCACGTCTCTCTACCTGCGCCCAGTCAACTATCAGGGCTTCGCGCGAAAGAGCCACCCCTCCGCCCGGACATCGCAGAGCTGGACCGCCTATTACCGGAATTTCGTCTATACCCTGATTTCCCACAACGCGCGCACGGGCCGGACGATGGAAGAGTTTTACCTTGCGCATTGCTTGCGGAGGATCCTCGCGCCCGGGGCCGACAGCCACACCGATTTGAGAAACCCTAACATTCCCACAGGCACCAATGCCGTCATCGACTTCGACGGGCAGATCTACCCCAGCGACGAGGCCCGTATGCTTGCGCGCATCCGTCAAGTTGATCTGTCGGTCGGCGACGTAGCCAACGGCCTCGACCACGAGAAGCTCGCACTGATCGCGCCGAGCCACATTAACAATTTTGACCCCGACTGCATTCACTGCCCGTATCAGCCTTTTTGCGGAACGGACCCAATTGATGATCTATCGCGCAATGGCCGGATCGACATACCTCGGCACGAGAGCTGGTTCTGCCAGCGGCACCTGGCAGTGTTCGATCTCGCGGTCGAGCTTCTCTACAGTGAGGATCCCGCGGTCGACTTCAGCCTGTGCCACTGGCTTGGGCTTGAAACACTCCCGGATGCCCTGAGACCGGCTATCTCATGATCCCATTGCGCCTCAGATCGGAATGCAGCCGCTCTCTTGCACCCTTCGTGGTCAGGATTTCGTACGGCGCGGGTAATGGGGAGAACGAAGCCTCGCTATCACACGAGGAACCGGGGCTCCTCGATTACCAGGCCAAACCCGGAGATTTCCGTGTCCGTGGTGTCACACATGAAGACATCACTGGAGACGTTCTGCTGATTGATCCGCAGCGGCAGATCGCCCATCGGCTGATCAGAGCAGCCTCACCGCACAACACCTTCTTGATCACCGAGCAATGCGATCAGCTGTGCCTCATGTGCTCCCAGCCGCCCAAGACGCATCACGAAGACATGTTCGCGCATTTCCTAACGGCAGCTCAGCTTGCACCATCGGCCGCACAGATCGGCCTTTCCGGTGGAGAGCCGTTGCTCCATAAGGAAGCGCTGTTCGGTTTCATTGATGCTGTGGCTGCTAAGCGGAGCGATCTGAGCTTCCATATTCTCACCAACGGTCAGCATTTCGAAATCAGTGATCTGCCATGGCTCCGCAAGCATCGGAGTCGGCTGCTCTGGGGCGTCCCGATCTATTCCAACGTCCCGGCTGTACATGATGAAATCGTCCGGAAGCCCGGTGCCTTTGCGCAGCTATCCGACAACCTCTCGCTCCTCGGTCTTGCCGGTGCCGCACTGGAACTGCGCACGGTTGTCATGAAACAGAACGCAACAGGTCTTCTCCGGCTTGCAGACTTCATCTCGCGTCATTTGCCCTTCGCGGCGACATGGGCCATCATGCAGATGGAACGCATAGGCTACGGCCGGATGAACTGGAGCCGTTGCTTTTTCGACAGCAGCGAGGACTTCACGGAGCTGGGTGCGGCCATCGACCTGATGCGCGCGCGCCGCCAGAGTGTCACACTCTACAATTTTCCGCTCTGTACAGTGCCCACGGCATTTCGCGAACACGCCGCACAGTCGATATCCGACTGGAAACAAAAATATCTCAAAGATTGCGAACCCTGTAGCATGCGGTCCCGCTGCGCCGGATTCTTTGAGTGGTATCGGGAGGAGGACGGCTTCATGGGGATACATCCGCAATGAAGAAACTTGCGAAATTTGCCATCACACTCGCCGCGGCCGGCTATCTACCACAGGCTACTCAGGCGACAGTGGCACTTCCATCGCTCGACCAAGATGATCACAAGTCCAGCCCCCTGTTCCAGCTCCTTCGCGGAGAACACAAGTATACCCTTGCAGGGCATAGATCGCACTCTAGTCACGGCTCGCATGGCTCTCATGGCAGCCATCGCTCCTCCTCGGGCGGCGGCTATTCAGGTGGCGGGACATATCGTCCGACAGCCCCGTCGAGCAACAGTACTCCCCCTGCATCCGTGATGCCGCGCGCATCCCAAGCACCGAAAACGCTGCCAGGCAACTCTGCAGCCTTTATGAACATTGTTAAACGTGTTCAGACCGCGCTCTACACCTATGGCTATTACACTGGCGCGATTGATGGAATCGTCGGAACCGGCACAAAGGCCGCAATCAGCAAGTTCCAGAAGGACTGGGGACTGAAAATTACTGGCACCATCACCCCGGAGGTTCTGGATGCGCTCAATATCGTTGCGAAATAAGGCGATTGAGTTTGCATTGGTCTTTGCGGGAGGCGTGGTGGTTGGCCAAATCATTCCACCCGTGTGGAAATGGGCAGTGATCACCCTTGCGGCACCTTCCTATCAAGAGGCGACCTATCGCTGTGATCGCTCGATGCGCGCGCATCTCCTGGCCAAACAGAAGGTCGAAGCGGAGCCGTCCGAGCAGACCGTTCGGGACCTTGAGGCAAGCGAGATCGCTCTGATCGATTGCCAGGATTACGACCTGCTCCGGAAACGCCTGATCCTTTTCGGCCTCGACGAGAATGCCCTGGGATACATGGCTCTAAAAGCCATAGAGGCGAAAGCAACAGATTTGCAGGATGTGATCGAAATACATGAAATTCGCTACTAGGATTGTGCTAGCACTTGCAATTTTCAGCGCGGCACCCGCGATCGCGGAATCCATGCGAGAGGCCGTTCTGCGGAAGGCCGCTCTCGATAACGGCTTGCGGCCCGCCGAGGAGCTCTGGCCAGAGTTCGAGCCTAAGAAGGCGGCGGTCGGAAAGCTCCTATTCGAAAGTGAATTGCTCTCGCTGACACGGAACGTCTCTTGCCGCAGTTGTCATCTGGATGAGTTTGGATCCGCGGACGGCTTGCCGCTGGGGCATGGCGCTGGCGGCGTTGGCTCCGGTGTCGATCGTATGAAGAGCCCTGCCGGGCTTCTCTCTCGCAATGCGCTAGCGCTCTGGGGACGTGGTGGGATCGGATATGATGTCTTCTTCTGGGATGGCCGCGTGGATGCAAGCTCAGGCGAGGTGCAGAGCCAGTTCGGAGCGACAGCTCCCTCCGATGACCCGCTGGTGGTGGCTGCCCATCTGCCTACGGTGGAGTTTCGCGAGATGATCGGGGAAAGCGATGACACCGAATGGCTGCGCCAGGGCGATGTCACCGCAGCCGCAAAGGTTCACGGAGAGATTGCCAGACGCATCAGGGCCAAGCCGGGAATCGCCGCTCCAATGGCTGAGGCTTTCGATCTCGAAGTAGCGCAGCTGACCTACCTGCAGATCGCAGAGGCGATCGCCGCTTTCATTCGTTCCGAGTTCCGGCTGCGTGATACGAAGCTGCATCGGTTCGTGTTCGACGGCGAGGAGCTGACCGATCAGGAACGAGAGTGTCCGACCTTTTGTGTATGATTGATCCGGTTCATGCTTCACCAAAAGGAAGCATGAATGACCATCTCGAAAGAAATCCTGGACGAACTGCTCAAGGGCGTTGATCGCCCTGAGGACTTGCTCGGCGATGCCGGGCTGATGAAAGAGCTGAAGATCAAGCTCATGGAACGGATGCTGGGTGCGGAACTGACCGCGCATCTTGGCTATGAAGATGGCGAGAGCGCACCGCCAACCCAACTCAACCGCCGCAACGGCACATCGGCTAAAGTGCTGAAGGGGCAGGACGGGGAATTGCCGGTAGCGATCCCCCGTGACCGCGATAGCAGCTTCGAGCCGGAACTGGTGAAGAAGGGCCAGACCCGGATCGACGGTATGGATGACAAGATCATCGGGCTCTACGCCGCCGGTCTGACGGTGCGGGACATCCAGGCGCATCTGCTCGACCTCTACGGTCTGAGGGTGTCGCCCGACCTGATCAGTCGGGTCACCGACGCGGTGCTGGACGAGGTTCGGGAATGGCAGAGCCGCGCGCTGGACCGGATGTATCCCATCGTCCTTTTCGACGCGCTACGGGTGAAGATCCGGGATGCCGACAGCCGGACGGTCAAGAACAAGGCCGTCTACGTCGCTCTTGGCGTCACTCGCGATGGCCAGCGTGAGGTTCTGGGCCTGTGGATCGCCGAGAACGAAGGTGCCAAATTCTGGCTCTCGGTGATGAACGAACTGAAGAACCGGGGGCTGCAGGACATCCTGATCGCCGTCGTGGATGGTCTCAAGGGCTTCCCGGAGGCGATCACCGCCGCCTTTCCGGAGGCCATGGTTCAGACCTGCATGGTGCATCTGGTGCGCCATTCTCTGAACTTTTGTTCCTGGAAGGACCGCAAGATCGTGGCGGCCGACTTGCGCCGGATTTACAGCGCCCCGAGCGCCGAGATGGCCGAGGCCGAGTTGGATGCCTTCGAGGAGAAATGGGCCGGAAAATACGCCTCCATCGCCCCGGCCTGGCGCAGGACATGGGCCGAGGTGATCCCATTCTTCGGCTTCGATCCGGCGATCCGCAAGATCATCTACACAACCAATGCCATAGAAAGCTTGAACCGCGTGATCCGCAAATCGATCAAGACGCGCGGTTCCTTCCCGACCGACGAGGCCGCGACCAAGCTGATCTATCTCGCAATCCGCAAGTTCGAAAAGGATGGCAGAAATGTTCGGGAATGGTTTGCAGCCCGCAATCAGTTCGCCATAATGTTCGGCGAGCGCTTCGACGCTTGAGTATCTGAAACCGCATGGGCCGGGAAAGATACACAGAGTTCATGACACTCCCTCAGGAACTGGCCGGCGGCCTACTTTTCTACGGGCGCGGGCAGTGCGCTTCCTGCCACTCAGGGCCCTATTTCTCGGACCTCGAGTTTCACGCCATCCCGTTCGCACAATTCGGTTTCGGCTTCAACGGCTTCGGAATCGACTACGGGCGATACAATTTCACCCAAGCC
This sequence comes from Pseudodonghicola xiamenensis DSM 18339, assembly GCF_000429365.1. Lineage (GTDB taxonomy): Bacteria > Pseudomonadota > Alphaproteobacteria > Rhodobacterales > Rhodobacteraceae > Pseudodonghicola > Pseudodonghicola xiamenensis. The sequence goes on from NZ_AUBS01000015.1 coordinate 81,246, forward strand.
CCGGAAGACCGCTATGCCTTCAGGACACCCCCACTCTTCAATGTCACGAAGACTGCGCCTTATTCCCACTCAGGAGTGGAACCAGACTTGTCAGGGGCCATCCGTGCCCACGTTGATCCCTTGGCAAGGATCGACACCAGCAAGCTGTCACCACTGGATCGCGCAGAATTCTACCAGAAGATTGCGCGATGGTCACGGGAGCCTAGCTATGCGGTCGAGCTCAGCGAGCAGGAGATTTCATATCTCGTCGCGTTTCTATCCTCGCTCGAATTTGAACCGGAGACGGCGCAGTGAAGCCGGAGCGTCAGCTCCCCTCACTCAGCATCCTCTTCCGAATTGCCATGATCGGCATCGGATTGTCCTTACCAGTCTGGCTCTACCTTGCCGAACTGCACCCGCGTCTTCTACTGCACACGCATGAGGCAGGTTACCGGGCCTTGGCCGCCGGTTGTGCTCAGGCCGTGCATGCAACGGAAACGGCCACCGAGGCGGCGGATCGCATGACGCCTACGCAGGCGTCTCGCCTGGATCGGGCTCTCGAGATCGGGCGTCTTCCCTGCAAGAGCTACGCCACGCTGAAAGAACATCTCCTTTCGCAGGGCGTATCTCAGCATGCCCTAGCGGCACTATACCTCTCGGCGAGTTCCGATCCGACTTACCCAGATCTGCGCAATGGCGGTGTTAGCGCAGAGAATCTAGATGCCCAATTGCGCTTCGTGATTGAGCGGCTCGCGCTCTCCCCACTTCCGTTGAAGGACTACGTGCGGGACCCGAAGTTCCGGCTCGGCGAGAAACTGTTCCATGACCCGCTTCTGAGCGGACATGGGGATCGCACCTGTGCAACCTGCCATAGAATCGAGCTTGCTACTACGGATGGCGCGGCACTTGAGCCCCGATTGGATGTGTCGTCATATCTGCGCCCCGAGATCCCGGCGCGCAACGTGCCTGATCTCTGGAACCGAGATCACAATGATGTCTCTACCATGTTATGGGACGGACGGCTCGAGGTAACGATAGCCGCTGATCGGGGCGGGCTTGAAGCGCCCGAGGATCTCGCCACGACCGGGTTCGAGAATCTGATGGCGCTTCAATCGGTGCGTCCGGTCTTTATTCCGGCAGAAATGCTAGGAGAACCAGGATCCTCCAATGATCTCGCGCCCGAGCCAAATGCCTCCTTGTCACCTGAAGATGTACTGGCGCGCGTCGCGCCAATTCTCTTCGCCCAAGAGGTCGAAAGTGCCGCTTCGGAGGCAGACTATCAGGCCCTGTTTCGCGACAGCTACGGCCTGATGGCCGCGGACGAGGTTCGCCCTTCCCACCTCGGGAATGCCCTCGCGCACTATATCGAGATCGAATTTCAATCTCGGGACACACCTTGGGATCACTATCTTGCGGGCGATATGACCGCATTGACCGAAGACCAGAAACGCGGCGCGCTCCTGTTCTACGGCATCGGAAAATGCGCGACCTGCCATAACGGCGACGTATTCAGTGACTTCGGATTTCATTCAATCGGCGTTCCGGAGCTCCGAGAAGATAAGGATTTCGGCAGGTTCTACGCGACAAGAGAGCTGGGAGATCGCTTTCTTTTCCGGACGCCGCCCCTCAGAAACGTGACGCTGACTGCCCCATATTTTCACAATGGCAGCGCCAAGACGCTCGTCGAGGCCATTCAGCAGCATCTCAACCCCTACCGTTTCGCCCATGACTATGCCGACAGCGGAGCGCATCTCATGGAGCCGGCGGAAGTGAAAGCGATTTCTCCTGTCCTGTCCGCAACAACACGGCTGACAGACGAACAAGTTCTTCATTTAACAAGCTTTCTCTCATCCCTGGAGGATTCCAGCGCGACCGCCGCTCCCGATTCAGAGTAGCCGGTGACCTGCTCCCCTGAAAAGTCCGCGGTTTGAAGTTAGCCTGTTCTCCACACGAGGAGACAGACAATGCGGAAGAGCCGATTCAGCGAAGAGCAGATCATAAGCATCTTGAAGGAACACCAAGCCGGAGTGGGCGCCAAGGAGCTCTGCCGGAAGCACGGCATCAGCGTAAGCATCCGGCGTAGGCCGCGGTCATGCTGCGCGTCTGCGTTCAGATGGCAGCCAATTCCACGGCAGAAGGTCTGGCGCCCGTGAGGCCGTTGTGTTGGGGAGCCTGGCGAGGACGTTACAGGCGTCGAGCTGATCGCGGCTTGGCACAACGACTACAACCATCACCGCCTCCACACGAGCCTCGAAGGGCTCACCCCGTGGGAGTATCACCAACGGTCAGTAGAGAACCAAACCCTGAACAGAGCGAACCAATAAACGCGGACTCTACGGGGAGCGGGTCAGTGAGCATGTCGCGCCATTGGTCCGAGCGGCAATGGCGAACCGGGCCGAGGGCGATGACATTCTCGCGCTGCGCGATCCATTTCCCGCGGGCGAGTTCCAGGACCTGCATCTTGTTGAGCTTGGGGATCGCCTTGAAGTCGAAGCTGTCGAGGCTCTTGCTGGCCGCAGTTTGTGAATCATCTCGGCGCACGCGATGTCTTCAGGCATCGTTGCAAACGACAGCGATTTCCCCCATCACTCTGATGAGAGTAGATTTCCGGAGCCTGGAGGCTGGAAATGGACGTACAGCGTGACAGGAGCATGTCGAAACCATTCTCCTTCCGCGACGACCCGCAGGTCCCGACTTTCGACGACGGATCACCGCTGGCCGTGATGGATGCGGAATGTGCAATCTGTAGCTGGGGCGCGCGCATGATCCATCGCCTGGATCGGGGACAGTCCGTGCGCATCTGCCCGATCCAGACGCCGCTCGGCACCGCGCTCTTGCGCCACTACGGGCTCCAGCCGACAGACCCCTCCAGCTGGCTGTTCATTGACGCGGGCGTCGCCCATCAGGACTTCGAGGCGGTCGTTCATGCCGCCCGACAGTTCGGAGGATGGGGGCGATTGGCCACTGTGCTGCTGCTCCTGCCCCGGCCGATGCGGGACTGGCTCTACCGACGCCTTGCCCGGAACAGATACGCCCTGTTCGGGCGGGGTGACATGTGCGCGCTTCCCGATCCCGATTTTCAGAAGCGTCTGCTCCGGTGAATATTCTGCTCGTTGGTGGATACGGCGTTTTCGGCGCGCGGCTTGCGCGCCTGCTCGTCGCCGACGCCCATGACGTCTGCATCGCCGGACGGAGCCTGGAAAAGGCCCGGGCCTGCGCGCAGGATCTGGGCTGTCGGAGCATCAGGTTTGATCGTGCGGACAGCCTCTATGCGCTTGAAGGATATGATGTCGTCATTGACGCCGCGGGCCCATTCCACGCCTACGGAGACGACCCGTATCGCCTTGCCCGCGCGGCCATTGCGGCAAGGGTCCATTACCTCGACCTCTCTGACAATGCCGATTTCTGCGCCGGCATATCCGCCCTGGACACCGAGGCGAGGGCGGCCGGGCTGTGCGTGTTGTCCGGTCTCTCTTCCGTGCCCGCGCTGTCCTCTGCCGCCGTGTGTGCCCTTGCCGGTGACGATGTTCCCACTGTGATCGACACGGCGATCCTGCCGGGCAACCGCGCGCCGCGCGGCTTGTCCGTCATGCAGTCGATCCTGTCCCAGGCGGGGCGTCCCATGCCGGTCTGGAGCGGCAACAGATGGGAACGGGCCTACGGATGGTCGGAGCCAGCGGACTACACGCTTCCGGGGGGACTGGTCCGGCAGGGCTGGCAGATCCAGGTGCCGGACCAGCGCCTGTTTCCTGCCCATTTCGGTGCGGAGACGGTCAGGTTCCGGGCCGGGCTGGAGCTGGCCGTCATGCGCTACGGGCTTGCCGTGTTCGCGGCCCTGCGCCGGGTGTGTCCTCTTCCTGTGACCCCGTCTGTTGTCCGCCTGTTCAAGTTATTGGCCGATTTGCTGGCGCCGTTCGGCAGCGGCCGGGGCGGAATGTCCGTTTCGGTCACCACGCGCCACGAGACCCGCAGCTGGCACCTGCTGGCCGAAGATGGCGACGGCCCCTTCATCCCGGCCGTAGCGGCCCGCGCCCTGTTGCGCCGTGCCGATCTGCCGGTCGGTGCAGGCCCCGCTCTCGAGGCGATCACCCTGGCGGAGGCGGAAGCTGCGATGGCGGACCTTCGCGTGGTCACAGAGCGTGTCGTTGTCCCGACGTCCCCCATCTTCCCGCGTGTGCTGGGTCCTGAATTCGATGCGCTGCCCGAGGAGATCCGGGCAACCCATCTGACGCTCGGCGTCTCACGATGGGAGGGTAGATGCGAGGTCCGTCGGGGCGCGGGCCTCTGGTCCCGGCTGCTCTGCGCGATCTTCCGGTTTCCGCCTGACGCGTCCGATATCCCCGTCGAGGTGACCAAGACGGTCACGCCGCGTGGCGAGACATGGCTGCGAAGGTTCGGCCGGAGCGCGTTCCGCTCCCATCTTTCGGTGGACACGACCGGCCTTCGCGAGAGGTTCGGCCCTTTCAGCTTCTTGATCGGCCTGGAGGTCCGAAATGGCGAGCTCCACTATCCGGTGACCGACGGGCGCATCGGGCCGGTCCGCCTGCCATACTGGCTGCTTCCGGTGTCTATCGCACGCGAGTTCGCTGCTGACGGTAAGTTCCATTTCGATGTCGCGCTGCTGGCCCCGGCGACAAAGGCTCCGCTGGTGCGCTACCGGGGTTTTCTGACTGGCAGGGCGGCAGACGATCCGACGGATCCGCCGTGCGACAACGCTTGATCAGGCCAAGGGCCGCCCCCCTCCACCGACCTGTTCACTTACGACCCAGCGGATGCTCATATGCCCGACAGTCAGAGCATAGGTGTCAAGATGCCCGCAAGACTTCGGCGGGCTGCATTCCCGACAGTCGAACGTCGAGCCACCGAATGTCGCCGTTGAGGTTCTTGGCGGCCGGACCGCAGAATGGCCCAATGAACTTGCCGTAGCGGGCATGCAGAGAGTTCACACTGTGGATGTGATCGCAGCCTGCGGCGACGCGTTTGCCAGGCTTGCCGCCAACCAAGACATGTTCGATACCGCCTGCCGCCGCAACGCGACGTTCGCACCACGCGGCGAGAAGAGCCGGCTCGGGCACGAAGTGCGGGGTGCTGACATTCTCTGCGCCGAGCACGAACGACCGCTTCGCGGGACAAATTGCCTCCGCCATCGTAAATGGTCAATGACTGCAAGCGGGTCAGAGCCCATACAGACTCCCGGTACACCAGGTAGAAATTGGGCGTTTGCTTCGATTGTGGCAAACGGCTATTTTGAGCCCTAAAGCGGGTTGCCTGCTAAAGCTACGCCTTCGACGCCACTGCGGAACTTCCGTCCTTAACGCGCTTAGGATAATATTTCGAGCATGGTAGACAGCCCGGTATGAATAGCAGTCTTATTAAAATCGGCCATTGGATCTCCAATAAGCTCATCGAGACGGCGGAAGCGCTGCGCCGGAGAACCGCTTCGCCCGTTGGGCCAGCGAAATTTGTCGATCTCGCCCCAACTGATGAGGCTGACCAAGGAGGGGCATATTCGGCTGCCTTGAAGTTCGCGACCGACAGTCCGGACGTATCTAACATCGCGCTCACCGGGCCTTATGGCTCTGGCAAGAGCAGCATCATCCGATCGTTTCTGAAGTCCTATCCCCGCCAAGCCCTGCACATCTCTCTCGCCGCCTTCTTACCGGAAGCAAGCGATGAGCGACGTAAGGTGACCAAACAAGAGATTGAGCGAAGTATCCTCCAGCAACTGCTCTATGGCGCAGATGCAAATAAACTGCCGCTCTCGCGTTTCAAGCGTATCCAATCGCCCGGATTTTGGTCGATCTTCCGATCACTCTACATTCTTACCGGACTGCTCGCTCTCTGGCATGTGTTCCACAATCGCGATGCGATTTTTGAGGGATCGTATTTCGAACCCTTCGATCTCACGAACTGGCTCAATATCTCCGTAGCTGTTTTCGCGCTGATCTTTCTCTGGTCTGTAATCCATCACTTCTACGTCGCTAGCTTCGGCGTGGCGCTCAAGAGCATTTCGCTGAAAGACATCGAGATACGGCCGTCTTCGGAGGACCAGGACTCGATCCTCAACCGTCATCTGGACGAGATCGTCTACTTCTTCCAGTCCACGCGTTACGACCTCGTCATCGTGGAAGATCTCGATCGCTTCGAGGATTCCGACATCTTCGTCACCCTTCGCGAGATCAACAGTCTCGTGAACGGTAATGTGGGCGTGAGACGTCGGGTTAGATTCCTCTACGCGCTGCGCGACGACATGTTCGTCAACACCGATCGGACCAAGTTCTTCGAATTCATCATCCCCGTCATTCCGATTATCAACAGCTCGAATTCGATTGACATGGTGCTCGCACAGGGCAAGAGACTGGAGTTGGACGGAAGGCTCGATCAGCAGTTCCTGCGCGAAGTGTCCCGCTACCTAAGCGATCTCAGGCTGATCCATAACATCTTCAACGAGTACGCGATCTACGTCGCCAACCTAGAAACCGATGGTGAGAACGTGCTCGACGCTACGAAGCTTCTCGCCGTGCTGATCTATAAGAATGTCTATCCTAGGGATTTCGAAGGGCTCCACCGTGGCGAAGGGCATCTCGCCGGAATCTTGGGGCGTAAAGACGAGCTCATCGCCGCGCGTGAACAGAGCTATCGATCCGAGATCGCCGAACTCGAACGCGATATCGAAACGGCCGAACAGCAGATTCCGAAGGACCTGCGCGAGCTCAGAAGAATTTTCGCGATGGCCCTTTTCGAGACGCTGCCGGCCAATACTACTGGCGTCGGCAGAACTGCACAGGAGCACATTGCGCTAAACACTTTATCTGAGCGCGAAGATATCGAACAATTCATCACGGCTCCAACCCTTTATTACCACATTTTCAATGCTGGTCGGCGTCAGCACAATAACGCGGCCTTCCAAGAAAGTGTTGCCCCTGAAGCAAGTTATGCCGAACGGGTGCGAAGCATCGAACGCAAGGCGGACACACATAAGAAGGCTGCGCATCGGAGGATCTCCCATCTGAGAAGCGAGATCAAAGCGATCCGCACGAGCAAGTTCAACGTTCTGCTGCGGTCCAGCACGCAAGAAATCGAAGGCCTCTTCAAAAAACTCGGCGACGGCGGTGAACTCGCTCGGTTCCTGCTCTTGGAAGGCTATCTCGATGATAGCTACTACCAGTATACCTCCTTGTTCCACTCTGGACGCCTTTCACCGAACGACAATAAGTTCCTAATACAGATCAGGGCTTTTCACACACCAGAGCCCCTTTTCCCCATCGACAACCCGAGTGAAGTCATCGCAGGAATGAGGGAGGACGATTTCGGCCTGAATTATGCGCTGAACGTCCGGCTCGTCGACGCGCTCTTGGAGAGCGAGGAGCATAAGGAGCGGCTCGGGAAGGTCTTCGCATACCTTTCGAACGAGTTTCCGAACCAGCAAGAATTCTTCGAAGCCTATTACGCGACGGGATCGCACGTTGCCGAATTTTTGAGGCAGCTCGTCGACGCTTGGCGCGGTTTCGTCCCCGCGGCCATTGAGGGCTCCTCCGCAATCTTGCATGTGGCGTGCCTCATCGAACATCTTCCGCCGGCCATGCTGGCTCGCGAGCGCGAGGAGCACCCCGACCTACGGACGTTCGCGGTCGACAATCTCCGGGACATTCTCGACCTCTTGGAGGGGCTGGATCCGGTCAAGCTCAAAGAGTTGCGGATCGAGACGAAGGACCTATCTGCGATCGACGGATATCCGAACGTTGCTCGAAAACTGTACGAATTTGGCCATTACCGCCTGAACGATGCGAACTTGGACTACATCTTCGGCTCTATCCTCGGAGAGGACTCTGGCCCAGACTTACGTAAGCGGCATTACTCTAGGGTTCGAAACTCCGGAGCCGAACCTCTCCTCAACCGGGTGGAAAGCGATTTCTCAGCGTACTTCATGAACGTGCTGTTGGAGATGGTCGAGGACGACGAGGAGGATATCGAAGCGATATTGGCCGTAATGTCTCACGATGAGCTCGACGCCGACGATGTCGAAGCGTTCGTCCTACGACAAACCAAGCGTCTGCCCACACTGGAAGAAGTGCCCGCTCGCTATCAGGCGATGGTGCTCCGTGGGACACAGATTGCTCCTACGTGGTCCAACTGTCTCGCCTTCATTCAGTCTGAAAATTTCGAGGGCGACGCTCTCATCGCCTTCCTTGGCGATGACAAGGTCCGTGACGCTCTTCTGGAAACCCCGATTCCAGAATCCAAAGAAGCATTCCCTCTTCGTCAGTTCCTCATCGATGCAGAGGGCCTCGCGGATATCGTCTATCGTGGTTATATCCAGGCCCTTCCAAGGGAATTCAAGAAGTTCCCGGATGCTATAAGCGCCAGCAAGCGTCGAATACTCATCGAGGAGCGACGCGTCACGTTCAATGCCGAGAATCTAGCTGCGCTTGACGACGAGGTTGATCTTCAAACGGCGTTTGTCGCTCAGAACATCGCCTACTATCTTCGCGACCCCAGTTCGTATTCGATTGACGATGACTTCCGCGAGAGATTGCTTACCACCGATATCTCGGATGACAAAAAACGGGCGGTAATCGCTTTGATGGACTTGAGCGCTCTTCCCAGTCTTCCTGAGCGTGCCGGCATTGTCGGGCCGATCCTGTTGCGGACAAATGGCGCGCTACCTTCACTTACGCCTGATATTGCCAAGGCGGTCATCGTGAACGCTGAGCCAGTAGGCACACAGGTCCAGCTACTCAATCTCCTCCACGAAACGCTCGATAAGAACGAAGTTCGTGATGTCTTGGGACAGCTTCCTTACCCATATTCGAAAATCCAAACCGGATATGCACGTCCAACGCTCAAGAGGACGAATGAAAACAGCGAACTTGTCAGGTGGTTGGATGAGCGCGACATCATCTCTTCGGTAGGAAAACCGTTCTGGTCGAACGATATCATGGTGAATCTATATCGGTCATAGGGTAATCACCCATGGCTTCGCTTCTTTCGCGCTTCCTCTTGACCCCGCGTTTCGACAGTCGGCGGATACATGTGCTAGGGCTGATAGACGATCGGCCGCTTTTGGATGTTCGCGACAATGGTCAGAACGTCCGACATGGGGCGATAGCAGACTTGGCTGTGTTGCCGAACGAACGACCGCTAAGGGCCGATAGCGTCGCTTATGCGCTGGGCCAAACTTCGATCCTGCAGAGGCGGCGAATTGCGCCGTTTGGACAATTTACCTAGTGCCAAGGTTGTCCGTTAGCCACCCATTCCAGAACCCGCGCCAGTCTGCTGAGATCTACCGCATGCTAGAGGACGCACTGCGCCGCCTTGGCCAAATACGCCGCCTTCTAAAACGCCGATAGAAGACTTTTCGTAAGCGCTGTTCCGCTCCCACCTTCCTGCTGAATCCGTAATCTGCGATGCGCCCTTGTGTGGAGATTTGCACGGGAGGTGTCCTTGGGAGTCCATCGGGAGCGCAGTATGGAGGCCGTTGGGTTTGTGGAGCTTCTGGCGGCTCCGGCGGCCAAGCGGCGATGGTCTGACGAGGCGAAGGGCCGGATGGTGGCGGAGACGCTGGTGCCAGGCGTCACGGTGAACGAGGTGGCGCGTCGGCATGGATTGAAGGCCAACCACCTGTCGTCCTGGCGGACGCTGGCTCGGAAGGGCAAGCTGGTGGTGCCTGAGGTTGCGGGGGCAGAGTTTGCAGCGCCCGTGGCGTCTCCGCTGGCGGTCGCGGCAGCGGCAACGACGGCGTCGATTGATCTGATCGTCGGGACGGTGACGGTGCGGCTGAACGCAGCCACGCCTGCGGCACGGGTTGCGGAACTGGCTATGGCGCTGCGGGCCTGCTCATGATCTTCCCGTCGAACCGGGTGCGGATCATGGTTGCCACGAAGCCCATCGACTTCCGCAAGGGTCACGACAGCCTTGCCGCGATGGTGAAGAACGAGCTGCGCAAGGATCCGTTCACCGGAACGGTTTTTGTCTTCCGGGCCAAGAAGGCGGACCGGCTGAAGCTGCTCTACTGGGACGGCACCGGTCTGGTGATGGCCTACAAACGGCTGGAGGAGCACAGCTTCACCTGGCCTGCGGTAAAGGACGGACTGATGGTGATGAACCACGCGCAGTTCGAGGCGCTGTTTGCGGGGCTCGATTGGCGGCGGGTTCGGGCCATCGCGGCGAAGGCCCCCGAAGCCGTGGAATGAGCCGTTCAAGGCTGCGGCAGGATGACTCATCGTGCTCTTTCCAGAGGCATAGGCCATGGCGGTTTGGTAAAACCCGGCCATGCCGAATGCCGCTGATCTGCTTGAAGAAATTGCTGCGCTGAAGGCGATGCTGATCGCCGCGGAAGCGCGCGACCTTCGCAAGGACGAGCGGATCGCGCGGCTGGAAAAGCTGGTCGCGGCCTTCAAGCAGGCGGTCTTCGGCCGGAAATCGGAGAAGAGCAATCCGGACCAGTTCGAGCTGGCGCTGGAAGACCTGGAAACGGCTATGGCAGTGATCCATGCCGAAGAGGATGCCGAGGATCGCGCCGCCAAACGCCCCGCCAAACCGCGTGCCGCCAACCGTGGTGCATTGCCGAAACACCTGCCGCGCATCGAAGAGGTCATCGAGCCGCAGAGTCTGACCTGCGCCTGCGGCGGCTGCCTGCATTGTATCGGGGAAGACGTCTCAGAGCGGCTCGACATCGTGCCCGCCCAGTTCCGTGTCATTGTCACCCGCCGTCCCAAATATGCCTGCCGGTCCTGCACCGATGGCGTGGTTCAGGCGGCGGCCCCTGCGCGGCTGATCCCGGGCGGGATGCCCACCGAAGCCACAGTCGCCCATGTGCTGGTCAGCAAGTATGCGGATCATCTGCCGCTCTACCGTCAGGCCCAGCTCTACAGCCGCCAAGGCGTCGATCTCGACCGCTCCACCCTTGCCGATTGGGTTGGCCGCGCTGCCTTCGAACTCCGCCCCGTCTACGACGCGCTGATGGCGGACCTGAAGCGGTCCACCAAGCTCTTCATGGACGAGACCCGTGTCCCAGTCCTCGATCCGGGGGCGAGAAAGACCAAGACTGGATACTTCTGGGCACTGGCTCGCGACGACCGACCCTGGGGCGGCACGTCACCACCGGGCGTGGTCTTCACCTATGCCCCCGGTCGGGGCGGGCAACATGCCGAGCGGATATTGCAGGGCTTCGGCGGCATTCTGCAGGTCGACGGCTATGCCGGATACAACCGCCTGATCGCAGCGGACAGGATCGGTCCGGGCATCCAGCTCGCCTATTGCTGGGCGCACGCGCGTCGCAAGCTGATCGAGATCACCCGCACCGGATCCGCGCCGATTGCCGAGGAAGGCGTGGCCCTCATCCGCGATCTCTACGCCATCGAGGCCGAGATCCGCGGCAGTGACCCTGTCACCCGCCTGTCCGTTCGGCAGGATCGCTCCGCCCCGATCCTCGCGCGCCTCGATGACTGGCTGACGCCCCATCGCGCCCGGGCCTCGGCTAAGTCCCCATTGGGCGAAGCGCTCACCTATATCGCCAAATACCGCGACGGCCTCGGCCGCTTCCTCACCGATGGCCGCGTGGAGGTCGACAACAACACCGTCGAACGCACCATCCGCCCCATCGCCCTGAACCGCAAGAACGCCCTCTTCGCGGGCCATGACGCCGGAGCCGAAAACTGGGCCACCATCGCCTCGCTCATCGAGACCTGCAAAATGAACGGCGTCGACCCCCACGCATGGCTGTCTGCCACACTCACCGCCATCGTCCAAGGCCACAAGCAAAGCCGGATCAACGACCTGCTCCCGTGGAATTACGCCGCCACCGTGTGATCGGCACACCGCTTAC
>NZ_AUBS01000016.1 GCF_000429365.1 Pseudodonghicola xiamenensis DSM 18339
AGGGTGGAATAATCGGGAACGGGCCAGTCCAGCCCGGCCAGGTGCAAAAGGCTGGCGACCATCCCCGCCGTCTGTCTCAGCGGCAACTTGAACAGCACCTTGACCGACAGGCAGAACTGGATCGCCGCATTCGAAAAGATCGGCGGGCGCCCAGGCCGTCCCCCACCCGGCGCGAGCCAGGTCATGTCCTTGTCCAGCCAGATCAGCACAGACCCGCGCTTCCTGAGCGCTGAGTTGTAGCTGGACCAGTTCGTGGTGCGATAGCGGGCGGCTGTGGGCTTGCTCATCCGAACCATCTAACGCCATGGATTCACGATGTGAATCCTTCCTAGCCAGAGTTCTGCAACAATGCCGACCCTATGAAGAAAATGGTCAGATCAGGATTGTCATCATGATTTCCGATCACCCGGTTGTTATTTCCCTTGTCAACGATCTTGACCATGCACTCACGCCTCCGCAAAACTTATCTCCTTATCATTCTCTCGATTATTTTTTTCAAGAGGCCTGAGATGCCAATTTCAAGGCGCCGAAAAACATAAATAGTTTTATATATCCAATTGAGTTTCCCGAAATTCATCAAAAATGAATATCTGTATATTCTTGGGAATTTCATTTTATTTCAATGACTTGAGTTCTGGCTTGATCGTTGACTTGATGAATTGATCGCACATCTTCAGAAGGAACCAGTCAATTTCTGTCTAAAGGGGGATCTGGTGCATAATTCGCCCGCAAGCCCCCAAATCTCGGGCCCATTCCCGTTCCCGCTGCGAGGCAGGCCATCTGCGCCAAATGCCCCAGGAAAATACCTCGACAGGCTCCCTGAATTTTATGCCCGGCAGGCTGAGGAAGTCGAATATAACCTGGCATGTTTTCACACTCGATCCGGCGCAGCCCCCGCATCTGTCGCCCGGTGATCGGCATGGAAAATTGCGCGTGTCCTGCGACATGCCGTTTGCGGAGAAATGACACTTGCAGTGGAACCGGGGATATCCGACCGCCCCGATTTTCCGCCGCAAGTGCCGATGATATCGGCTTTTCCTCTATCTTTCCGATATCCCGGGACCGGCAACCCGCCCATCCAGGTGGAAAACGAAACGCGGGGGAAAACTCGGTCGGCGCTGAAATCCAAATCGCAGGTAGAAGCCCTGGGCCGCAAGGTTGTCGGGGTCGGTGCCCACGGTCAGGTAATCGCAGCTCAGCCCCGACGCGAAAGTCAGGCAAGCCTCGACCAGTGCCTGCCCCACCCCCTGCCCGCGCATGTGTTTCTCGGTGAACAGGTGATGCAGCTCCATCCCACGGCGACCGAACTGAAATTGGGCGGTGCCAAAGAGCACGGCATAGCCGATCGGTTTCGCCTGCCGTTCAGCCACCAGCAGATGCAGCCAGCGCGGGTGGCAAAATACATCGCGGACGATATGTTCTGTCGTTAACCCGCAGGCATCCTGGTGATGCCGGGCCAACCGCCTGGCCATGCGCAGGATATCGGCACAGTCTTGCGGTCGCGCCGCACGAATGGTGCCGAAGGATGTGGACCGGAAAAAGGGATCGGGGGGCATTCTCGGGGCTCCTCACCGCAGACGCGGGAGCCGACCTGACATGCCCCCGGCGGCGGCATGTCGTGATAAGGGGATGCCGCGCTCAGATGAGGCGGCGGGAATAGGTCACAGAGGGAAAAACGGTCTGCGTCATGGCCGCGATTCAAGCGCTGAACCCATGCTTGTGTCAACCGGCCAGTGCGGCGTTACCGGCGAAAAGCGCCGCAAGGTGCGACAGGCCGGCCCCGGATCAGGCGATGACCGTCGCCGCCAGCGGCTTGAAGGCCGCAGGTCGGCGCGCCAGCCGTTTGCGCCAATCCGCGCATTTCGCGAAATGCCGTGCCCGGCGTGGTGGCTGCGGGAAAAGCGCCCGCAACAGCAACAAATCGACCGCTCTCACCCCTTTCAACGCCTCGGGTCCGGGATAAAAGCTCTCAACCGCCAGGCCTTCGGCAAAGACGATCTCATGGCGCGGAAAGACCAGATTGATATAGCTCACTTTGCCCCGGGCCGGCCCACGCGATACTCCCGGCCGCGCCAGCAGGGCCTTGGCTGCGACCAGGCACTGGTTCTGCGCCCCGGCATGAAGCAGGCGATGCTGCGGCGAACAGCGCAGCTCCCGCACCGGCAAGCCACTGCCCAGGCAGCCCTGTGGCAACACAACCGGCGCCAGCCTCTCGTCGCCATCGCGCAGCTCAGCCGTGCGGCGGACCAGCATCGCCAGAGGCTGCGGTCCGTGGTCCAGCGTCATCACCAGGTCCCCCGGGCGCACGCTTTCGATCGGGCGCCATCCATCGACGGTCTCGATACGGGTGCCGGGCAGGAAACAGGGCATCGTCGCGTTGACCATATCCTCGAAATCGAGGTTGCCGTCATTATCGCCGAGATCCGGATCACCGTTCTCATTCTCGGCGGAATAGGTCAGATGGGTCGGCTCCTCGGGCAGATTGCCGTTCAGGTCATAAAGAAGATAGCCGCCGCTGCCGCGCAGCATGACATATTCATCCCCCCCGCCAAGACCGCCGACGATGTCATGGGCCGGCACCAAATGTTTGAATCCGGGCACGGCCGACCAGCCGGAATCGCCGGTGGAGGGATCGCCGTCGGGGTCTTTGGACGGGTCATAAACCTCCAGCCGCCACATCTGCCCGTTCTGGAATTCCGTCGCGGTCTGGTTGAGGTTCTGATACCACACCAAGCGATAGTTATCGCTGGCACTGCCAAGCGCCTCGACATCGTACAGCTCCATCGCGAACCCCGGCTGCCCGGGGTTACTGGTTTGGCCATACGAGCTGACCGAGGCCAGCATATCGCCACGCATCGGGATCGGAGCAGTGTAGGTGCCTGTCATTTTGATGTCTTCTACCTATTACGGCCCGCCACGCTGACCGTTTAGGTAGTCAGGCAAAGGTTATTGTTACAGCCTTGATATATAAAAACATCATCCGGGCATAAATATGGCGCTGCACATATCCGTCATGCGCAAGCGCGCCATCTCGGCGGAACGGCGCTCGCGCTATGCTCCGGCCAATTTCGCGGGCTCCCCCTCCTGCGCCGGTTTCACCGCGCTCGCCAGCATGGTCATTTTGGGAATCATCACGCCGACGTCGATATCGCTGAACCCGGCTTTGGCCAGCGCCTGTTTCAGCCACCCCTCATCCAAAGACCGGGCACGCGGAGTGAATGCTGTGTGCTGCAGTTGCCAAAGCGCGGCGAGCTTCGGGCCGGTGCGATCCGCGCGCACCACGAAATCGTGCAACAGAAACCGCCCGCCGGGGGCCAGATGATCAAACGCCCGGCCGACCAACCCATCGTGCGTTTCCCCCGGCACGCCGGAAAACAGATAGGACATCAGCACCGCATCCTGCGCCCCCGGCCAGGCGGTTTCCAGCGCATTGCCCTCGACGTAGGCGATCCGATCCGACAGCCCGGCCCTGGCGACATAGTTCCGCCCCAGCGCCGCGACATTGGGAAAATCGACGATGGTGGCGGTGAGATCGGGGAAAGCCTGGCATAGGGTGATGGCAAAGGCCCCGGTGCCGCCGCCAACGTCCAGCAGCGTCTTCGCCCCCGACAGGTCGATCTGGCGCGCCAACTGACGCGCCGGTCCCAGAGATCCCGAATGCTGGCTGGCGGAATAGAGCCGCGCCTCCTCCGGATCGGAAAACCACTCGGCATAGGAGGCCGTCGCTTCCTCGGGAAGATTGTCCTGCAGGGCATCGTCGATCTGGTCCAAGAGCCCATACATCTGCTGGCCCACCTGTAGCCGCAGATAATCGCCGAAGTCGTATTTCGCCCCCTTGACCAGGAAGCTGTCGGCGGCGGGCGAATTGGCGAAGCGCCCGTCGCCCTGCACCTGAACCAGTCCGAGCCCCGCCAGCGCGGTCATCAGGGTTTCGGTGCGCGCCTCGTCCAAAGGACAGTTTTCGGCCAGTTCGGCGCAGCTTTGCGGCCCGTCGGCGAGATGGGTGAAAACCCCCGCACCCAGTGCCGCAAACAGCGCCTTCGACCCCATGAACCCGAAGGCGATTTCGGAAATCTGGTCGGCTTCAGTCAATACGGTCATCGGCTCCCCCTGTTTCTGAGACAGGAGAAACCTAGAGGTATCGCACGAAGGTTGCCAATAACGACGCGAAAATGTCGCTTTTTGACGTGTCGAGATCGAGAAAACGATCAGGAAACAGTCAGGAGAACAGCTCTCGTGCCAGTTCCAGCGCCTCGATCAGCCGGTCGATTTCCTCTCGGGTGTTATACATCCCGAACGAGGCGCGGCAGGTGGCACTGACGCCCAGATGCTGCATCAGCGGACCGGCGCAATGGTGCCCGGCACGCACCGCCACCCCCTTCTTGTCGAGAATCGTCGAAATATCGTGCGGATGCGCCGGCCCCTCCATCGTCAGGGAGAAGATCGCCGCCTTGCCCGGCGCCTGCCCCTGCACGTTCAACCAGTTCAGCTTGGCGAACTGCGCCTGGGCGTAATCACGAAGCCCCGCCTCATGCGCGGCGATATTCTCCACGCCGACGCCCATCATGTACTCCAACGCCACCCCCAGGCCGATGGTCTGGACGATGCCCGGGGTGCCGGCCTCGAACTTCAACGGCGGGTCGGCATAGATCACCTGATCCTTGGTCACCTCACGGATCATGTCGCCGCCGCCCAGGAAGGGGCGCATCTCGGCCATCCGATCGGCCTTGACATAGATCGCACCGGACCCCGAGGGGCCATAGAGCTTGTGGCCAGTGATGGCATAGAAATCGCAACCGATATCCTGCACGTCGACCGGCATGTGGACCGCGCCCTGGCTGCCATCGACCAGCACCGGTACGCCCTTGGCATGGGCCCCTGCGGTGATCGCCTTCACATCCACCACGGTGCCCAGCACGTTGGAACAATGGGTCACCGCCACCAGTTTCGTCCTGGGCCCGATGGCGTCGATCACCGCCTGTGGGTCAAGCGACCCGTCGGGCGCGGTATCCACCCATTTCAGCACCACGCCTTGCCGTTCGCGCAGGAAATGCCAGGGCACGATATTGGCGTGGTGCTCCATCACGCTCAGCACGATTTCGTCGCCAGGCTGCAACCGCGGTGCCGCCCAGGCGTAGGAGACCATGTTGATCCCCTCGGTGGTGCCGGAGTTGAAGATGATCTCATCCTCATGGCCTGCATTCAAGAACCGGGCGACGATGCCGCGCACGGCCTCGTATTTCTCGGTTGCGAGATTCGACAGGAAATGCAGCCCGCGGTGCACGTTGGCATATTCCATAGAATAGGCCTGGGTGATCGCGTCGATCACCACCTGCGGCTTTTGTGCCGAAGCGCCGTTGTCCAGATAGGTCAGCGGCTTGCCGTTCACCTCGCGCGCGAGGATCGGGAAATCGGCACGGATTTTCTGCACATCATACATTGAAAGAGCCTCCCGGCTGTGTCCCCCCGACGATCGCGAGGAGAAGGATCATCAGGACCGTCATGATCACGATCGACAGAATCATCGTTCCTGCCGCCCGGCCCAGAGAATTGAAGTGGAACACCTGATTGAGGAAATGCACGGTGATGAAGAGGCCGATGAACATGGCGGCAAAGACCGCCACCACCCCCAGCGCCGGCGACAGCGTGCCCAGGATCAGCACGATCACCTGAACCCCCATGCGCAGTACCTGCAGCCACAGGACCGCGACCAGCAGATCCTCGACCCGGCCCTGCCCGCCCAGCATGCGACCGGCCAGATAAAAGCACAGGATCGTCAGCACCAGACTGGCAGCCATGATCCCGAGATAGAAGAAGGGTGAGCCGAAAGCCCCGAAGATCGCCGCCCCCGAGAGCAGGCCTGACAGGCTGTAGATCAGTGTATTCAGGACCGCGGTCAGCGCCAGCCCGGTCCAGAGCAGATCACGCCGCAGGTTCAATGCCATCAGCTGCCGCGCCGCCATGGCCGGATCGGTCAGCGACAGGGTCACAAGATCGCGCCAGTAATTTCCGTTCACACCGGTGTCCTTTCCGCCCGCCACAAGCCTGCCAGCCAGAACCACAAAAAGATCGCCAACCAGATCAGCCCCACCGCGTCGCGCCCGGGTCCCGGGCCGATCAGCCCCGAGACAAGCCCGTGCAACAGCATCAGCGGCGACGAGGCCAACAGCGCCCAGAACAGCGCCAGCCGCGCCCCATACCAGCCGCCGTGCCCGCCGAAAAGCCGCGCGACGACATGGCTGAACGCAGCGAGGACATAGAACAGCAAGGGCGCAATGATCACCCAGGCCAGCAGGCTGCCGCCCAGGGTCGGGTTCAGTTCCTGGCTCGCAAGATGCGCCTCGCGCGCAAGGCGGGGCAATTGCGCCACGAAGACCAGCACACAACCCGCCATCAGGATGGCCAGCGCGCGGTCTTCACGTTGGCCTGCGGTCAGCAGCCGAGCCACCACGCGCCCCGGCCCCCGGTAAGAGGCCAGGATATCGGTGGTCACCGCCATCAGCCGTGCCGCAGCAGCCAGCCGCGCAGACGTTCAAGCAGATCGTCCGACAGACGCGGATCCTCGATCTCGTCCAGCGCCTCTGCCAGGAAGGCCAGCGTCAGCAGGCTGACCGCCTCGCGTTCGGGCACCCCGCGCGAGCGCAGATAGAACAGCCCCTCTTCGTCGATCGCGCCAGAGGTGGAGCCATGCGAACAGGCCACGTCGTCGGCATAGATCTCAAGTTCAGGCTTGGCCAGGAATTGGCTATCGTCGTCCAGCAGCAGCGATTGACTGATCTGATAGCCATCGGTCTTCTGTGCGCCGGGCTTGACCAGGATCTTGCCCTGGAACACGCCGACCGCGCCGTTCTTCAGCACTTTCTTGAACACCTGCCGGCTTTCACAGCCGACCGCGTCATGGGTGATGAAAACGGTGTCGTCGTGATGGAAATCGCCGTCTCCGACACAGGCGCCGGCGACATGGGCCACCGCATCGTCGCCGGTGAATTCGACCACTTGTTCGTTGCGGGTCATCACACCGTTCACCGTGAGGGTGAAGGATTTATAGACCGATTCAGCGCCAAGACGGGCGAACATATGGGTCACCGTCCGGCGTTCGTGATCGCGGCCCTGGGCGCGCACATGATGCAACTTGCCACCGTCGGCGATGTCGATTTCGGTGCACTTGTTGAACCGGGCCGCCGCCGGGCCGTTTTCCAGCAACGTCAGCTCAGCACCGGCATCGACGCGGATCAGGTGATGCAACAGCGCGTCAGAGGTTTCCAAGCGGTGCTTGTAGACGATGCTGATCGGTCGCGCCGGGGTGCCGGTGACATGGATCGCCAGACCGTCCGTGGCGAATGCGCTGTTCAGCGCCGCCAAGGGACGGGCCACTGGGGTCTGACCGTTCGTTTCAAGAACGCCGTACAAGTCCTTGGCCCAATGGATGTCCTTGTCGCAGACATCGGCGAGCCGCTCGATCGTGACCCCCTCCATCGCCAGTTCGTCAGAGGCCTCCGGATCGAAAATACCATCGACGAAGACGATCTTCAGCCGCTCCACCGCATCGAACATCGGGCCCTCGTCATTGACGAAGGCCGGCGCCGGCACCGGATCGGGTTGGATCAGCGTATCGGGGCGGGTGAATTTCCAGTATTCGTCACGCCGCTGCGGCAGGCCCATCTGCCTCAGGCGGGACAGTGCCGCCTTGCGTGCCGGCGCCAGACAGCCGTCCTCAGGCAGGCTCAGCCCGGCGATCCGCACCTCGAGCGCTTCAAGCGCCTTGGGATCGGGAAGCGCAGCCATCACTGCACCTCGCTCAGGATGTCGGCATAGCCGTTGGTCTCGACCTCCAGCGCCAGCTCGGGGCCACCGGTCTTGATGATGCGACCATTCGCCATGATATGCACGACATCGGGTTTGATGTGATCCAGAAGACGTTGGTAATGCGTGATAACCACGAAACCGCGCTTGCCATCGCGCAGCGCGTTCACGCCCTCGGACACCAGCTTCATCGCATCCACGTCCAGCCCGCTATCGGTTTCGTCCAGAATGCACATCTTGGGTTCCAGCATGGCCATCTGCAGGATCTCGTTGCGCTTCTTCTCGCCGCCCGAAAAGCCGACGTTGACCGGACGCTTCAGCATATCGGCGTCGATCTTCAGCGCCTTGGCGCGCTCGCGCACGATCTTGAGGAAGTCGGAGGCGCTCAGTTCCTCTTCGCCACGGGCCTTGCGCTGCGCGTTCACAGCGGTGCGCAGAAAGGTCATATTGCCGACGCCGGGGATTTCGACCGGATATTGGAAGGCCAGGAACAGACCGGCGGCGGCGCGTTCCTCGGGTTCCAGCTCCAGCAGGTCCTCACCGTCGAGGGTGGCCGAGCCATCAGTGACCTCATAGCCGCCACGGCCTGACAGAACATAGCTGAGCGTCGACTTCCCCGAGCCGTTCGGCCCCATGATGGCATGCACCGTCCCCGGTTCGACCGTCAGGTCGACCCCTTTCAGGATTTCCTTGCCTTCTTCTTCAAGTCGCGCATGCAGGTTTTTGATTTCCAGCATTTTTTCCTCTTTCTTGTCTCACGGCCACGGGTCTTGCCCGGGCGATGTTCCTATCTCTTTCCCGGCGTCAGGGCCGGGTCATGTATTTGATGACCTGCAACAGCCGGTCGGGCGGAATGGCCATCGGGGCCACTTCGAACGCGGCCATCCGGCCGATGATCATCGGAGTGCCCAGAAACTCCTCAACCCGCGCAAACCAGCTCCGCTTGGTGTAATCGTCGAACAGCAGCGTCACCGGGCGCAGGATCGAAAAGGCCGTTGCCAAGGCGCAGCCGATGCGAAAACGTCCATCGACAAGCACCACATCCGGATGACGAAAATCCTTTTTCCGCCAGATCTTGAGGGGGTAGTTCGGGAACTTGCGCCAATCGCTATCGTCCTTCGGGTGGCCCCAATCCTCGGTCTTGCCGACATCGCTCCAGTGGATATCGACGCTCGAGCCTTCGGCTGGCGGGTTGGTGATGAACCACTCCTTCATCATCCGCGCCCATTTCCGATCGCTTTCGACCGAAGTGACATGTTTGCCCGGCATTTCCGCCGCCAGAACCGTCGAGCCGCCGGAACCGTATTCCAGGATGACCCCGGCCTGCGCATAGGCCGCGCGCAAGGCCTCGGCCTCAGGCACCGGCAAGGTCAGGACCGGACGGTCGATTTGGCGGGCGGCTTGGGTCATGCCCGTTCGATCACCACCGCAGTGCCGGAGGCGCTGACCATCAGCATGTTGTTGATGACCTCATAATCCAGATCGACCCCCACGACCGCGGAGCCCCCAAGCGCTGCCGCTCGCCCCTCCATTTCGGCCAATGCGGTGGCCCGGGCTCGGCCCAGCTCCTTTTCATAGGCGCCGGAGCGGCCGCCGACGATATCAGTGATGCCGGCAAAGAAATCACGGACCACATTGGCCCCCAGGATGGCCTCGCCGACGACGATCCCCTTGTATTCGCTGATCCGGTGCCCGTCGATACCGGGGGTAGTGGTAACGATCATCCTGATATCCTTTCATCATGAAAAATCAGCCGCTTGGGCTTACTTTTTCATCCACTCCGGCAAACAATCCAGAAACCCATCGGCCACCTCCGGCCCGATCACACCGCGCTCTTCCAGTCGGTCGAGACAGTGGATCGTCAGATCGAAACTGTCGAAGACCGCCCCTGAGGCGATGGCAAGCTGTTTCCACTGCTCGTCACTCCAGTCATCGGGGGTTTCGGGGTTGCGGATATAGACCGCGTCCCCATCGATCAACTGACTGCGGACAGATTTTCCCTTCAGCCGCCCGGCCTTGGAATTCTCGATCATTGCGGCTTTCGAAAACATCAGCTTGTGCAACACGAAGCCTTGCTGATGCAATTCGACGTCCAGCTTGCCCCACAGCGGCTCTCCTTCGTAGATGCGGTAGAACCGCACCTCGGGCACCACGCAGACCGCCTGAGACAGCTTCTCTCGCCCGTGGCGGATCACATCAAGCTCGGCCCCCTGCACGTCGATCTTCAGCATGTCGGGCGGCGGCAGATCGTCGAGATCGTCAAGCGCCACCACCTCCACCGGGATCGGGGTGATATCGTCACGATACCATCCCCGGTGCCCCAGAAAGGCCACCGACTCCCGCTGAATGGGATAAAGCGACCCCAGTCCGCTTTGCGGATGGGGATAGAAGTTGGCGGCGCCGGGGGTGCCTACGGCCTTATTGATGTAATGGGTCCCCGGACGCTGATCCGCGCCGAGTGCCGCAAAGGCCTCATCGTCGGGCTCAAAGCCCCAGACCTCGCATCCGCCGAGATCCAGCAACGGATCGTAATCCGGAACATTGATCGGATTGGCGCCGACATCAAGAATGTGCAGCGGCCGCGCCGGCATCAGCCGGTCACGCAGATAGGCCACCCGTTCGGACAGCAGCCGGCGCCCTGCCCGTGACTGCGCATCCATCTGTTCGGCGCCGCCCGTCATCATCCCACCGAGCCCTCAAGGCTGATCGCGACCAGTTGCTGCGCTTCCATGGCGAATTCCATAGGCAGCGCCTGCAGCACGTCCTTGCAGAAACCGTTGACCACCAGCGCCACGGATTCCTCCTCGTCCATCCCGCGCGAGCGGCAATAGAACAGCTGATCCTCATCCACCTTCGAGGTGGTCGCCTCGTGTTCGACCCGCGACGAGTTGTTCTTGACCTCGATATAGGGCACCGTATGGGCGCCGCATTTGTCGCCGATCAGCAGGCTGTCGCATTGGGTATAGTTGCGGCTGTTCTTGGCCTTCGGGTGAATCGAGACCAACCCGCGATAGGTGTTCTGCGCCTTGCCCGCCGAAATCCCCTTGGACACGATGCGCGACTTGGTGCGCTTGCCCAGGTGGATCATCTTGGTGCCGGTATCGGCCTGCTGGTAATTGTTGGCGATGGCGATGGAATAGAATTCGCCCTGGGTATCGTCGCCGCGCAGAATGCAGGAGGGGTATTTCCAGGTCACGGCCGAGCCGGTCTCGACCTGGGTCCACATCACCTTGGCCCGGTCACCACGGCAATCGGCACGTTTGGTCACGAAGTTATAGATGCCGCCCTTGCCGTTCTCGTCGCCCGGATACCAGTTCTGGACGGTCGAATACTTCACCTCGGCGTCTTCTTCGATGATGATCTCCACCACCGCGGCGTGCAGCTGCGCCTTGTCGCGCTTGGGCGCGGTACAGCCTTCCAGATAGGAGACGTAAGACCCCTTGTCGGCGATGATCAGCGTGCGTTCGAACTGGCCGGTGTTCTCCGCGTTGATCCGGAAATAGGTCGACAGTTCCATCGGGCAGCGCACGCCCGGCGGCACGTAGACAAAGGACCCATCCGAGAAGACGGCAGAGTTCAGCGTGGCATAGAAGTTGTCCGATACCGGCACGACGGAGCCCAGGTATTTCTTCACCAGCTCCGGGTGTTCACGGATTGCCTCGGAGATCGAACAGAAGATGACACCGGCCTTCTTCAGCTCGGTCTGGAAGGTGGTGCCGACCGAAACCGAGTCAAACACCGCATCCACCGCGACCTTACGGCCTTCGGTCGGCATCTCCTCGGCGCCTTCCACCCCAGCCAGGATCATCTGTTCCTTCAAGGGGATGCCCAGCTTGGCATAGGTGGCCAGAAGCTTGGGGTCGACCTCGTCCAGCGACTTGGGCTTGACCTCCATGCTCTTGGGGCGGGCGTAGTAATATTGATCCTGAAAGTCGATCTCGGGGTAATCGACCATCGCCCAGGCCGGTTCCTTCATCTGCTGCCAGCGGGCATAGGCCTTGAGCCGCCAGTCGGTCATCCACTCCGGCTCTTCGTTCTTGGCCGAGATCAGGCGAACGATATCCTCGGTCAGACCCTTAGGGGCGTAATCGGTCTCGATCTCGGTTTCCCAGCCATATTTATAGGTACCGCCAACCTCGCGCACCGCGTCGACCGTCTCCTGATCGACACCTTCCTTGACCTCGGTATGATCTATCGCGACCATCTGTTTCACTCCTGACCTCACGCCGCGCGGGCGCGATGTTTTCTTTCCTTGTCACACCACGCTTCGGCGAAGCGCAGCACATCCTCTTCCGTCGTCGCCGGGCCGATGGAAACGCGGATTGCACCGCTGGCCGTGGCCGCATCGTATCCCATCGCACCGAGCGTATCACTGGGGCGCGCCTTGCCGCTGGAACAGGCGCTGCCCGCGCTGATCGCGAAGCCGGCCAAATCCATCTGCATCACCTGCGTTTCACCCTTCCATCCCGGAGTGGCAAAGCACGAGGTATTGGGCAGACGCGCCGCCGCTTTTCCGACGAAAATAGTCTGTGGGGCGGCGCCCGCAATAGATGACTCTAGAATATCCCTAAGTTTTTCGACCCGCTCCCAGACGCCATCGGCCAAATCGCGCGCCGCCGCCTCGGCTGCGGCGGCGAAACCGGCGATCCCGACGATGTTCTCGGTGCCGGAGCGGCGACCCATCTCCTGACCGCCACCGCGGATCTGCGCCGCCAGATCGGTGCCCCGCCGGATCACCAGCGCGCCGATTCCCTTGGGCCCGCCCAGCTTGTGGGCCGAGAGCATCGCCATGGTGACCCCCAGCCAGTTGAAGGCCACCGGGATCTTGCCGAAGGCCTGGGTCGCATCGGTGACCGCCAGCCCATCGGGCAGGGTCTGCAGCACGCCGGTTTCCGAATTGGCCATCTGCAGTACGCTCTGCCCTGGATGGGTCACGGTGACATGGCCCAGGGCATCGACGGCAAGATCATCGGTGATCCAGGCGCGCACTGCGTCATGTTCCACCTTCGCCCCGTGCAGCCCGCGCCCGGCACAGGCCAGGGAGGCCGCCTCAGTCGCGCCGGAGGTAAAGATCACATCGGCCCCATCGGCGCCGAAGGCTGTGGCGATCTGGCCGCGCGCGCGTTCGATCAATGCCTTGGCGGCGCGTCCCTCGGCATGGACGCTGGAGGGATTGCCGATCACATCCATCGCCGCACTCATCGCCGCTTTCGCCTCGGGCCGCAGTGGTGCGGTGGCGTTGTAATCAAGGTAAGTTCTGGCAGAGAAAGACATTTCTCTCACTCCGCGTCGACGACCGAAAAGATTGAAGGCACCGCGGGACAGGGCGCCAGCCCGTTGCCGATCACGTCGGCCAGGCTGGTCTGATGCAGAAAGACATAGACATGCGCGCTCAGGCTTTCCCACAGTCGGTTGGTCAGGGATTGCGCCCGGCTGCCCGACGATCCGCCCGAGGCGCCCGCGCCCTTGTGCATCGCATCGACCGTCTCGTCGACCGCCGCCAGCACATCGACCACCCGGATATCCTCGGCCGGCCGGGCCAGACGATAGCCACCACCGGGGCCGCGTACCGAGGCAACCAGATCGGCGCGCCGCAGCTTGACGAACAACTGCTCAAGATACGGCAGCGAGATCTTCTGACGCTGCGCGATATCTCCCAGCGTCACCAGCGCCCCTTCGGGCTGCAACGCGATATCGGCCAAAGCGACCATCGCGTAACGTCCTTTGGTTGACAGCTTCATTCCCGATCGCCTCCACACCCGTTTTTTCGCGAGATTCTTGACGTTGCGCCTGTCAATGCGTATCTCCGCCTAGCAGCACAAAACCGCGCTCCGCGCCATTTAGAAACGTTCTAAGGTATCCTAGCGATTTCGTCAAGAATATCCCGGATGCCTTCCGACCAAAACAGGACAGACGCCAAATATGCCCGAGGTGATTTTCGCCGGACCCGAAGGCCGCCTGGAAGGCCGCTATCACCCGCAGAAGGAAAAGGACGCGCCGATCGCCATCGTGCTGCATCCCCATCCGCAATTCGGCGGTACGATGAACAACAAGGTCGTGTATAACCTGCATTACGCCTTCTACAACATGGGGTTCACCGTTCTGCGGTTCAATTTCCGTGGCGTGGGCCGCAGCCAGGGTGAATACGATCAGGGCATCGGAGAGCTGTCGGATGCGGCCTCGGCGCTGGATTACCTGCAGTCCATGAACAACAACTCCAAACATTGCTGGGTCGCAGGCTTTTCCTTCGGCGCCTGGATCGGCATGCAACTGCTGATGCGCCGGCCCGAGATCACCGGCTTTATCAGCGTCTCGCCGCCGGCGAATATGTATGACTTCTCGTTCCTGGCCCCCTGCCCGTCCTCCGGCCTTGTCATCAACGGCACCGCCGACCGGGTGGCCCCCCCGGCTGACACCACCGCATTGGTGAACAAGCTGCACGAGCAGAAAGGCATCACCATCACCCATGAGGAAATCGAGGGCGCAGACCACTTCTTCCAGGGGGAGCATATGGACACGATGATCGGCACGGTCAGCGATTACGTCAAACGCCGCCTGACCGAGAACACACGATAACTCCACCCCGGGGACCAGCGCCGCGCCGGTCCCCGAGGGACACGGGCGGCGGGAAAGGCATATCCCATGACCGACCCAAGACTCGCGCGACTCGACGCGCAGGTCGATTTTCTCAAAGAAGCCGACAAGCTGAAATCCGTGCTGCGCGCGACGCCGCTGATCGACGGGTCGCGCCGCGAGAATTCCGCCGAACATAGCTGGCACATCTGTCTTCATGCCATGGTTCTGGCCGATCAGGCGGCGCCTGACGTCAGCATCGACCGGGTGATCCGGATGCTGCTGTTGCACGATATCGTCGAAATCGACGCCGGCGACGCGCCGATCCACGGCGACGTCGATCACGCTGCCATGGCCGCCAAGGAAGCCGCCGCCGCCCGCCGGCTGTTCGGCCTGCTGCCCGGCGATCAGGGGGTGGATTTCCTCGCCCTTTGGGAGGAGTTCGAAGCCGCCGAAACCCCGGATGCGCAATTCGCCAAGGCCATCGACCGCTTTCAGAGCCCGGTGATCAACTTGGAGAACGGCGGCGGTAGCTGGGTCGAATACAAGGTGACGCTCGATCAGCTCGATACCCGGGTCGGCAAGCCGATCAATCGCGGCGCGCCCGGCCTGTGGTCCTGGCTGCGCCCGAGGCTGGCCGATTTCTTCGACAAGCACAT
The DNA here is from genome assembly GCF_000429365.1 of Pseudodonghicola xiamenensis DSM 18339. Classification (GTDB taxonomy): domain Bacteria; phylum Pseudomonadota; class Alphaproteobacteria; order Rhodobacterales; family Rhodobacteraceae; genus Pseudodonghicola; species Pseudodonghicola xiamenensis. Next base: position 15,036 of record NZ_AUBS01000016.1, read on the forward strand.
GCGCAAACAGGCCGGCTGAGCCGCCGGTCTGCCACCGGTCTGCACAATTGGCGTGCCGGCGATGCGACAAATCTGTATACTTTCGCATACAATCTTTTCCGCAGAGCGGAATTGCGCTAAACCGCGCGCGACTCCCCTATCGGAGCCTCCTCCTCCACCGCAGCACAGGGACCACACCGATGACCAAGATCAAGGTGAACAACCCGATCGTCGATATCGACGGCGACGAAATGACCCGGATCATCTGGGATTTTATCAAGAAAAAGCTGATCCTGCCCTATCTGGACGTCGATCTGCTCTATTACGATCTGGGGATCATGGAGCGTGACCGCACCGACGACCAGATCACCGTGGATGCCGCCATGAAGATCAAAGAGGTCGGCGTCGGCGTCAAATGCGCCACCATCACCCCGGATGAAGCGCGGGTCGAGGAATTCGGCCTCAAGCGCATGTACCCGAGCCCGAACGGCACCATCCGCAACATCCTGGGTGGCGTCGTCTTCCGCGCGCCGATCATCTGCCGCAACGTGCCGCGCCTGGTGCCCGGCTGGACCAAGCCGATCGTCGTCGGCCGCCATGCCTTTGGCGATCAGTACAAATGCACTGACTTCCGCTTCCCAGGGCCCGGCAAGATCACCCTCAAGTTCGAGGGCGAGGACGGTACCGTGATCGAGCGCGATGTCTATGACGCCCCATCGGCCGGCATCACCATGGCGATGTATAATCTCGACAAGTCGATCATCGACTTTGCCCGCGCCTCACTGAACTACGGGCTGAACCTGGGCTGGCCGGTCTATCTGTCGACCAAGAACACCATCATGAAAGCCTATGACGGTCGCTTCAAGGATCTGTTCCAGCAGGTCTTTGATGAGGAATTTGCCGAGGCCTTCAAGGAAAAGGGCATCTGGTACGAACACCGGCTGATCGACGACATGGTTGCCTCGTCGCTAAAATGGTCGGGCGGCTATGTCTGGGCCTGCAAGAACTACGACGGTGACGTGCAATCCGACACTGTGGCGCAGGGGTTTGGCTCTCTCGGCATGATGACCTCGCAGCTGATGACGCCCGACGGCAAGATCGTCGAGGCCGAAGCGGCGCATGGCACCGTCACCCGCCACTATCGCCAGCATCAGGCCGGTAAGGAAACCTCGACCAACTCGATCGCCTCAATCTTCGCCTGGACCGGCGGGCTGAAACACCGCGCCAAGCTGGACGGCAATGAGCCCTTGAAGAATTTCGCCGAGACGCTGGAAAAGGTCATCGTCGACACCGTGGAATCGGGCTGGATGACCAAGGATCTGGCGCTGCTGGTCGGCCCGGATCAGAAGTGGCTGACCACGATGGGCTTCCTCGAGAAGATCGACGAGAACCTGAACAAGGCGCTGGCCGGCTAAGCCTGGTCACAAGCGGCATTCATCTGCCCGGAACCTCTGCCGAGGTTTCGGGCATTTTCATTGCCGTAGCCGCGAATATCCTGGGGGCCGGACCGCGCCCAATTGACTGGTCAGTACTTCTGTCCTATTTTCTGCATATGCAAACAACAACGTAGACCGCAACAGACTGTGGGAACGGCGATGCAGAGCAACATTGAAAAATCCATAAATCACAGTGCCTTGGACGATGTCCAAGGGCTGAGCCTGGGAATCTTCCTGTCCGGCGTCGGCATTCATGTGCTGACCAGCGCCGGATTGATCACCGGACAGACAGCCGGGCTTGCGGTGATCCTGTCCTATCTTACCGGCTGGTCTTTCGGTGCGGTTTTTTTCCTGATTAACCTGCCCTTCTACCTGCTGGCCTATCGCCGGCTGGGGCTGGAGTTCACGATGAAATCGGCGCTGTCGGTGACGCTGCTGTCGGTGGTGACCGAGCTGCTGCCACTGGGTTGGACGGTGGGGCCGATGTCTCAGCCGCTGGCGGCCCTGGTGTTCGGTGCCGCCACCGGGTTGGGACTGTTGGCGATGTTCCGCCACAACGGATCGCTGGGTGGGCTGGGCATCGTGGCGCTGCTGGTGCAGGACACCACCGGCTTCAAGGCGGGTTATGTGCAGTTGGCCGTCGATGCGCTGATCTTTTCCATGGGCTTCTTCCTGTTTCCCACCGAAACCGTGCTGTGGTCGCTGTTGGGTGCGGTGGTGCTGAACATGGTGATTGCCTTCAATCACCGCCGCGACCGCTATATCGCCACCTGACACAGCGCGGCCTTCCCCGCGCTTTACCCGGGGCATCGTCTCTGTATACAGGACATTGGAGGGCTGTTCGGCCCGCCGCCCTTGTCCGTTCGAGAACCGCCATGCCCGCCCACTATCTTTACCTGATCCTCGCCGTCGCGGCAGAGACCATCGGCACCTCGGCCCTGCAGGCCAGCCAGCAATTCAGTCGGCTGATGCCTTCGATCCTGGTGGTGCTGTCCTACGCGATCAGCTTCTACCTGCTGGCCCAGGTGCTCAGGACCATGCCGGTGGGCATCGTCTATGCGATCTGGTCCGGTCTCGGCATCGTCTTCATCGCGATGATCGGTTTCGTCGTCTTCGGTCAGAAGCTCGACCTGCCGGCAATGCTGGGTCTGGGGCTGATCATCGCCGGGATCGCGGTCATCAACCTGTTCTCGGGCTCTACCGGGCACTGATCACGCGTTTTGCACTGGCGTTCAGCGCTGCAGCGCGTTATGCGCGCATCAATTCCCGCATTCGAGGCATGACATATGGACCTTCGCAATATCGCGATCATCGCGCACGTTGACCACGGCAAGACCACCCTGGTGGACGAGCTGCTGAAACAATCGGGCGCCTTCCGCGAAAACCAGGCCGTGGCAGAACGCGCCATGGACTCCAACGACCTGGAGCGCGAACGCGGCATCACAATCTTCGCCAAGCCGACCTCGGTGGAATGGAAAGGCACGCGCATCAACATCGTCGACACCCCTGGCCACGCCGACTTCGGCGGTGAGGTCGAGCGGATCCTGTCGATGGTCGATGGTGTGGTGCTGCTGGTGGACGCCGCCGAGGGCCCGATGCCGCAGACCAAATTCGTCACCTCCAAGGCGCTGGCGCTGGGGCTGCGCCCCATCGTGGTGCTGAACAAGGTCGACAAACCCGATGCCGAACCCGACCGTGCGCTGGACGAATGTTTCGATCTCTTCGCCTCGCTCGACGCGGATGACGACCAGCTCGATTTCCCGCATATGTACGCCTCGGGCCGCTCCGGCTGGGCCGATGCCGAACTGGACGGGCCGCGCAAGGATCTGTCGGCGCTGTTCAACCTGATCGTCAACCACGTGCCGGCGCCGAAGCAGATCCAGCATCAGGACGATGATTTCCGCATGCTGGCCACCACACTGGGATCGGATCCCTTCGTTGGCCGTCTGCTGACCGGCCGCATCGAAAGCGGCAAGGTCAAGGTCGGCCAGACGGTTCAGGCGATCTCTCGCATCGGTCAGAAGATCGAACAGTTCCGCGTCACCCGGGTGCAGGCCTTCCGCGGCCTCGGCCAGCAGGACATCGACGAAGGCATCGCAGGCGATATCGTCAGCCTCGCCGGCATGTCGAAGGCGACCGTCGCTGATACGATCTGCGCCCTGGCCGTGGACGAACCGCTCGATGCGCAGCCGATCGACCCGCCGACCATCACCGTCACCTTCGGCATCAACGACAGCCCGCTGGCGGGCCGCGAAGGCAAGAAGGTGCAATCGCGCGTCATCCGTGAACGGCTGATGAAAGAGGCGGAATCGAACGTCGCCATCAAGATCGCCGACACGCCAGGCGGCGAGGCCTTCGAGGTCTCGGGGCGTGGCGAATTGCAAATGGGCGTTCTGATCGAGAACATGCGCCGCGAAGGCTTCGAACTGTCGATCTCGCGCCCGCAGGTGATCATGCGCGAAGAGAACGGCCAGAAGCTGGAGCCGATCGAGGAAGTCACCATCGACGTCGATGATGAATATTCCGGCGCCGTGATCGAAAAGATCACCGGAACGCGCAAGGGCGAGTTGGCCGAGATGAGGCAGAACGCTGGCAAGACCCGGATCGTGGCACATGTGCCGTCGCGCGGCCTGATCGGCTATCATGGTGAGTTCCTCACCGACACCCGCGGCACCGGCGTGCTGAACCGCGTGTTCCATTCCTGGGCCCCCTACAAGGGGCCGATCCCGGGCCGGCGCCAGGGCGTGTTGATCTCGATGGAAGACGGTGAGGCCGTGGCCTATGCGCTGTGGAACCTCGAAGAGCGCGGCAAGCTGTTCCTGGGCGCCCAGGCCAAGGTCTATCAGGGCATGATCATCGGCGAACATTCGCGCGATAACGATCTGGAAGTGAACCCGCTGAAGGGCAAGAAGCTGACCAACGTCCGCGCTTCGGGCACCGACGAGGCGGTCAAGCTGACCACCCCGATCACGCTGTCGCTGGAAGAGGCCATCGCCTATATCAACGATGACGAACTGGTTGAGGTGACGCCGGAATCGATCCGGCTGCGCAAGCGCTATCTCGATCCGCACGAACGCAAGCGGATGGCCAAGTCCATCGGCTAAGTCCAAGGGCCGCTCCGCTGGAGCGGCCTTTTTCTTTTCGCCAATGGCCGCCCCTTACCGGTCCGGCTCCATTTGGCGCCGGCAGGAGTTTGGTGCTCCCCCGACAGGACATTGTCGCCGGCACGAAAAAGCGCGCGAGGCCCAGGCCCGCGCGCTTTTCCGTTTCTCGATATCCGACCGATGGGCCGGAGCCCCGACATTTCCTTGTCCCGACGCGAGACGGAAATGGCAGAGGGTCTTCTTAGTCGCTGGTCTCCACCACCATCAGTTCGCGTTCGGAGGCGCCGCGCGCGTGGCTCAGGGCCTCCTGATATTCGGGGGAATGATAACAGTCGACCGCCGCCTCGACGCTGGGGAACTTGGCAACGACATTGCGCGGCCGCTCCTTGCCCTCGAGCTGCACGTAACGACCGCCCCGGGCGACGAACTCACCACCATGTTTGGCAATGGCAGGCCCGGCGAGCTTGGCGTATTTGCCATAGGCCTCTTCGTCGGTGACGCTCACATGCGCGATCCAGAGTGCACCCATCGTTATCCCTCCAACACTTTCTCGGCCGCGGCGATCGCCTCATCGGCCTTGCTGAAATCGCTGCCGCCGCCCTGCGCCATGTCGGGCCGACCGCCGCCGCCCTTGCCGCCAAGCGCAGCCACCGCCGGCCGCAGCAGTTCCGGCGCCTTGATCTTGTCGGTCAGATCGGGCGTGACACCAACCGCGACGGCAACCTTGCCACCGGTATCTGCGATCAGCAGCACAGCGCCGGAGCCGAGCCGCGCCTTGTGTTCGTCAATCAGCGGCGGCAGATCCTTGCCGGTCACCCCGGTCAGGGCCTGGGCCACGAACTTGACGCCGCCGATTTCCTTGACCTCGGGCGCAGCAACGCCGTTTCCGGCCATCGCCAACTCCCGACGAAGCTGCGCCAGTTCATTGGTCAGCTCCTTGATCCGATGCTGATCCGAACGCACCCGCTCAACCATCTCATCGGGTGCTGCCTTCAGTTCGCTCTGGAGATCGGAGAGGATACCGCGCATCTTCACCACATAGGCCTCGGCCCCCGGGCCGGTCAGCGCCTCAATCCGGCGCACGCCAGCGCTGCTGGCACTGTCGCCCAGCAGGATGAATTCGCCGATATCGCCGGTCCGCTTCACATGGGTCCCGCCGCAAAGCTCAAGCGAATATGTCTGCCGATCCGCCCCCTTGCCAGAGCCGGGCTGCACGCCCATCGACACGACGCGAACCTCATCGCCGTATTTCTCGCCAAAAAGCGCCTGGGCTCCAAGCTCACGGGCGTCGTCCGGGGTCATGATCCGGGTCTCGACCGCGGTATTCTGCCGGATGTAATCGTTCACCTCGGCCTCGACCTGGGCGATCTCCTCCGGGCTCAGCGCCTTGGCATGGCTGAAGTCGAACCGTAGCCGATCAGCAGCATTGAGCGAGCCACGCTGTGCCACGTGATCGCCCAGTGCATGGCGCAACGCCTCGTGCAGCAGGTGGGTTGCGGAGTGGTTGGCCCGGATCGCCGAGCGGCGGTCCTGATCGACCTCAAGCAACGCGCCCTCGCCCGCGGCGATGGAGCCTTCGGTCACTTCGGCGAAATGGATGAAGACGCCGGCGGCCTTGCGGGTGTCGGTGATCCGTGCCACGCCGCTGTCGGTGCGCAGGGTGCCGGTATCGCCGACTTGACCACCGGATTCGCCATAAAACGGCGTCTGGTTCAGGGCAATCTGCACCGTCTCACCAACCTTGGCCGCCGTCACTTCGGCGCCGTCCTTGATCAGCGTCAGAATCTGCCCCTCGGCCGTCTCGGTGTCATAGCCGAGGAATTCAGTCGTGCCCTTGGTCTCGGCGATATCGTACCAGATGGTGGCATCCGCCGCCTCGCCCGAGCCCGCCCAGGCGGCGCGCGCCTTGGCCTTCTGTTCGGCCATGGCGCTGTCGAAGCCGTCGGTATCGACGGTACGTCCCTTTTCGCGCAGCGCATCCTGCGTCAGGTCGAGCGGAAAGCCATAGGTGTCGTAGAGCTTGAACGCTGCCTCACCCGGTAGCGCCGCATCCTCGGGCAGATCGGCCAGTTCGTCATCGAGCAGCTTCAAACCGCGATCGAGGGTCTGCTTGAAGCGGGTTTCCTCCAGCTTCAGCGTTTCTTCGATCAGCGCCTGGGCGCGGCCCAGTTCGGGGTAAGCCTCACCCATCTGGCGAACCAGCGCCGGCACCAGGCGATGCATCAGCGGGTCCTTGGCCCCCAGCAGGTGGGCGTGGCGCATTGCCCGGCGCATGATCCGCCGCAGCACATATCCGCGCCCGTCATTGCTGGGCATGACGCCGTCGGCGATCAGGAAAGAGGTCGACCTCAGGTGATCGGCGATCACCCGGTGATGGATCCGCCCGGTCCCGTCAGGATCGGTGCTGGTGGCATCGGCGCTGGCCAGGATCAGGCTGCGCATCAGGTCGGTGGCATAGTTGTCGTTAGTGCCCTGCAGCAGCGCCGCAACCCGTTCGATCCCCATGCCGGTGTCGATCGACTGCGCGGCCAGCTCGCGCCGCGTGCCGTCCTCGAACTGCTCGTATTGCATGAAGACGAGGTTCCAGATCTCGACGAAACGGTCGCCATCCTCTTCCGGGCTGCCCGGAGGACCGCCCCAGATGTGATCTCCGTGATCATAGAAGATCTCGGTGCAGGGGCCGCAGGGGCCGGTGGCGCCCATCATCCAGAAGTTATCGTTAGTCGGGATGCGGATGATCCGGTCATCCGAGAAACCGGCGACCTTCTTCCAGATCGCGGCGGCCTCGTCATCGGTGTGATAGACGGTGACCAGAAGCCGGTTTTTGTCGATCCCCAGCTCCTTGGTGATCAGCTCCCAGGCGAAGGGAATCGCGTCTTCCTTGAAATAATCCCCGAAGGAAAAATTCCCCAGCATTTCGAAGAACGTGTGGTGACGCGCGGTATAGCCGACATTGTCGAGGTCGTTGTGCTTGCCACCGGCGCGGACGCATTTCTGCGCCGAGGTGGCGCGCGTGTAATCGCGATGTTCGACCCCGGTGAACAGGTTCTTGAACTGAACCATGCCGGCGTTGGTGAACATCAGCGTCGGGTCATTGCGCGGCACCAGCGGGCTGGAGGGGACGACTTCATGCCCCTGCCGAGCGAAATAGGACAAGAAGGTCGAGCGGATGTCGTTCAGACTCTGCATGGCGGGCGGCACTTTCCGGTTCGTTAGGCTCCCGCTGATTTAGCTCCCGCGCGATGTCCTGTCCACCGTCCGCTGGCCCGGTTTGCGGCGGGATCGCAGGCAAACCGTCTTGCAATGGGGCAAGCCGGCCCGGATCGCAGCGCATTGGCCCTGCTGCATCCTGTTTTCGCGAGGATCGCGCCGCAGCCATGACGACCGATCCGGAACCTCCGGCAGCTCATCCCCCGACCGCGGGCCATCGCTGGCAGCGCCGTCACCCTCGGCGGGACAGAACCGGGGGGCCTCCTGCACACATGGCACGCCAGCGGTGCAGGCGAATCCCCTGGCGGCCGATCAAGAAAGCGGCAGAGCCCGCCCGATCAGATCAGAAGCTCACGAGAAAGCCAGCCGCGGGCTGCAGGAGACCGCAAGGCGACGCCCCTGCTGAGCCGGAAACACACCACCCCGCGCAGATGAACCGGCACAGACGGCTCGCCCGCGCCATCAGAAGCACAACCATTCAGAGGCAGCAGTGGAACGGCGTGACGGAACGGAAAGCTGCGCTTCGAAGTTATCTCGGGCACGCATCCCATGCCCGCGAAAGCTTATGCCTCGAGAATATCGTCGTTTTCGTCAGAGCGGTCAGCCATGTCAAATTCCAGGCCGTGAGATGCCCGGATCTTATCCTCGATCTCCAAGGCGATGGTCTCATGCTCGCGCAGGAACTGCTTGGCATTTTCACGCCCCTGTCCGATGCGCTCATCACCATAACTGAACCAGGCGCCGGATTTGTTGACCACCCCGGCCTTGACCCCGAGATCCAGCAACTCGCCCATTTTCGAGATGCCTTCACCATACATGATGTCGAATTCCACCTGCTTGAAGGGCGGCGCCACCTTGTTCTTGACCACCTTGACCCGGGTGGCGTTGCCGACAACCTCATCACGATCCTTGATCGACCCGATGCGACGGATATCCAGACGCACCGAGGAATAGAATTTCAGCGCGTTACCGCCGGTGGTGGTTTCTGGGCTGCCGAACATCACGCCGATCTTCATCCGGATCTGGTTGATGAAGATCACCATGCAATTCGATCGGCTGATCGACCCGGTCAGCTTGCGCATCGCCTGGCTCATCAAGCGGGCCTGCACGCCAACGCTGGAATCGCCCATATCGCCCTCAAGCTCGGACTTCGGGGTCAGGGCCGCCACCGAATCGACCACCACCATGTTCACCGCCCCGGATCGCACCAGCGTATCGGTGATCTCGAGCGCCTGTTCGCCGGTGTCAGGCTGGGAAATCAGCAATTCGTCCAGATCGACGCCGAGCTTTCGGGCATATTGCGGATCCAGCGCATGTTCCGCATCGACGAAGGCACAGACCCCGCCACGTTTCTGCTGCTCGGCGATGCAATGCAGCGTCAGCGTGGTTTTCCCAGAACTTTCCGGGCCATAGATCTCGACGATCCGCCCCATCGGCAGACCGCCGATCCCCAGCGCGATATCCAGCCCCAGCGACCCGGTCGAGCTCGCCTCGATTTCGGGCAGCGCATTGTCGCCCCCGAGTTTCATGATCGAGCCCTTGCCGAACTGCCGTTCGATCTGGGCCAGCGCACTGTCCAGCGCCTTCTGCTTGTCGGCGCTCGCCTTGTCGCTCTTGCTGCTCATCGTCAAAAGATCCGCCATTGTCCCATTCGCCCTCTGTTGTGGCACACCCGTCACCGGGCGGCAATCGCGCGTTTGTTCACCTCTTGTTCCTTATGGGGGTAAAAAGGGAACATTTCAATCGTAAACTTGCACCTCCAGCATTTTCCGATTTTAGTTAAATTTGCGTTTACGCCAGACTTGGCGGCCCGCACCGCAAGAGGTAGAAGGCTAAATGCTTGTTTTTTATAAAGAACGACTGGTCTTTTTGTCGGTGCCGAAAACCGGCACCACCGCCTATCAGACCGCCCTACGGGATCGCGCGGATATCGTCATCTCAGATCCGCCGGAACTGAAACATGCGCCCGTCTACCGCTATAACCGGTTCTTTCGCCCGATGTTCGACAAGGTCTGCCATGCCGAGATGGAGACGCTGGCGGTAATGCGTGAACCGATAAGCTGGTTGGGAAGCTGGTATAGATACCGCCGCCGTCCCTTCATGGCGGGCAAGCCGAACTCCACCCATGACATCAGCTTCGATGATTTCGTCAACGCCTATGCAAAGGGGGAACCGCCCGCTTTCGCCCGGGTCGGCAGCCAGGCGAAATTCCTTGAACCCCGGCCCAACGGCACCCGGGTGACACATCTGTTCCGCTATGAGGACCCCGACCGGTTGCGCCGGTTTCTGGAGGAACGGCTGGGCATGGCCATCGACACCGCGCGTGAAAATGTCTCTCCGCAGATGCCCCTCGAGCTCTCTGCATCGACCGAAGCGAAGCTGCGCCGCAAATGCGCCGAGGAGTTCGCCCTTTACGACTCGATCAGGTGATCGCGGTCCGCAGCGGTTGTCAATGCAGCCTCGGACGATGCATCTGCTGATAGACCGTCTCGGCCAATTGGGTGAGTGAGAAGGGTTTCGGCAGGAAAACCGAATTGGGCACCTCGGGCGCGTCCTCCTCGAAGGCGCCCTCGGCATAGCCCGACACGAAAACGACCTTCACGTCGGGACGTTGGTCCTGTGCCTTGCGTACCCAGCTCGGGCCGTCCATGCCGGGCATCACCACATCGGTAACGAAGACATCGACCATCAGCCCCGGGTCCTCCAGAATCTCAAGCGCGTCCTCGGCGGATTCGGCCTCCAGAACGGTATAGCCACGCAGTCGCAACGCGCGGGAGGCAAAGGCGCGCACCGGCGCCTCGTCCTCGACCAGCAAGATCACCCCCTCGCCCTGCTGCGGGGCCTCGGCCTCCGGCGCGGCCTGGGGTGCGGGCTGATCCTCCTCTCGGGGTTCATAGGCCGGGAAATAGAGGGTGAATTCAGTGCCCACCCCTTCGACGGAATCGACAAATATATACCCACCGGTCTGCTTGATGATGCCATAGGCGGTCGACAGCCCCAGTCCGGTCCCCTCGCCGGTGCGCTTGGTCGTATAGAAGGGTTCGAAAATCTTCTGCAGCTTGTCACGCGGAATGCCAACGCCCTCGTCGCGCACCTTGACGGTGACGTAATCCCCCGCCGGCACCGTGGCACGATCGCGTTCCAGAGGCATGTCCAGGCTCAGCACCTCGGTCTCGATCCGTATCTCGCCCCCTTGGGGCATCGCGTCACGGGCATTGACCACGAGGTTCATCAGCACCTGTTCCAACTGCCGCTTGTCGGCGCGGATCGGCCGCAACACCGGATCATGGCTCAGCGTCAGGGTGACCTTTTCGCCCACCAGACGGTTCAACAAATGGGTCAGATCGGATAGCGTATCACGCAGGTCCACCACCTGGGGGCGCAGCGTCTGCTTGCGCGAGAAGGCCAACAACTGGCCGACGAGCGATCCCGCACGATTGGCATTCTGCCGGATCTGCACCAGATCGCCGTAATCCTGATCGCCTTGATCGTGCCGCAGCAGCAACAGGTCGCAATGCCCTGAAATCGCCGTCAACAGGTTGTTGAAATCATGCGCGATCCCGCCGGCAAGCTGGCCGATCGCCTGCATCTTCTGGCTCTGGACGAATTGCGCCTCGAGGGATTTCAGTTCGGTGGCGTCATTCATCACCGCGATCAGGATCGGCTCGCCCTCCTCCACCACGCGGCTCAGGCTGACCTGAACGAAGGCCTCTCGATCCTTGCGGGTCAGCCGCAGGAATTCGCTGGGATGAGCTCCGGCGTCACGGGCGGTATCCCGCAGCCAGTCCGCGATCGGCCGGCCCAGCCCCTGCATGAAGCTACCGATCATCGCCTCGGACCCCACCGGTGCCCCCAAGAGCTCTACCGCCTGACGATTGGCTGCCAATATCCGTCCCGAGGGGGCCAGCTTGAGCATCGGCACCGGCAGCGTGTCAAAGCCCGAGGCCTTGGCGGCACCGATCTTGCCCTCGATCGGCATCAAAAACAGCTCGACCCGACCCGCCGCGCCCTGGAATTCCGAGACCAGCACGTCGCGCAGCCCCCCCGTCGTCGAGATCACGTTGACCTCTCCGGTTCTGACCGGCAGCGCCGGGAACAGGCGATCCAGCGATTTGACCCTCTGGCCGACGATGGCCCGGGCGGCTTCGTTCATGAACAACACCGCCCCCCCGCGCCCCAGGGTGATCACCGGCACCGGCATCGCCTCGGCACCGCGGGCGGAATGCGGCCGTTCCGACATATCCTCGACCCGCCACAAAAATCCTTGATCGCCCATCTGATGCACCGCCAGCCGTACATGCCCACGCCGGGTCACCAGAACCTCGCGCGCTGCACCGGCCTGCGCAGCACGGCTTTGCAGCCGGTAGAGCACTGCCGAAGGATTGGCGAAGACTGACCTGAGCGTCGCCGCCAGCGTCGCCTCCCCGGTTTCGGGAAACTGCTTCTCGGCGGCGGTATTGCGCGCCCTTATCCGCCCCTCGGCATCGACGACAAAGCTCGGCACCGCGTCCTTGTCGATAAATCCCTCCAGCAGATCATTCGCCAGCGACAGCGCGTGACGGCTCACCTGCCGGCGGACCCAGAGCCCCAGACCGACGGCGATCAGCGTGCCCCCGGCGGCCAGCGCCGCCAGTTGCGGCAACCCCGCCGGGGCCAGCATCACACCGCCCACGATCAGGCACAACGCCAGCACCAAGACACCGACTATGCGCGCCGCGGTCGGGGCGGCAAGTTGAAACAGGTTTCGAACCGTGATCGGGCGGCTGGTCACTGCGGGCTCCGTCCCTCGAATAATGACGCCGTGCCAGAGATCGTACAGCACGGAGTCGGGTGGCATTGAGGCCTACTATTTCGCGGCTGAACAGTTAAACCCATATTAACGCTGATCTTTTCCACCAAGGGTAGATTAATGGGCGTTTCAGTCGCGGGTCAAGTGCGCTGCAAAGAAGCCATCGGTGCCGCCTTCAACCGGCCAGCTCCGGCGCCAATCGCACCGCCAACCGGGATGACGAGCCAGAAAGGCGTCGATCCGTTCACCGTTCTCGCGGTCGAGCTGGGAACAGGTGGCATAGGCCAGCATCCCCTGCGGCGCCACCAGCCCGGCGGCGCGATCGAGGATCTGGTCCTGCGTGGCATTGAGCTGATCGAGCCCCTCCGGCGTCAGCAGCCATTTGCCCTCGGGTGCCCGCCGCCACGAGCCGCTGCCGGAACAGGGCACATCGCAGAGCACCAGATCATAGGGCGCCTTGCGGCCGACCTCATCACCGTCCAGCAGCGTCACCCTGAGCCCGGCCCGATCGGCCCGGGCGGGCAGATCGCGCATCCGGCGCGGCGCGGCGTCATGGGCAAAGAGGCTCAGCCGCGCCCGGGCGCCAAGCGCCAGCGTCTTGCCGCCGCCACCGGCGCAATAATCCAACACCCGCATGCCGTCGCGCAATGGCAGCGCCGCGACCACCGCCTGGCTGGCGGCATCCTGCAATTCGACCCGACCGTCGAGATAGGCGGCTGAATTGCGGATCGCCCGCGCGCCCTCGATGACCTCAAGCGCGGTCTCGGCGGCGGGATGGGGCACGCAGGTGACCCCGTCGGCAGCCAGGGCAGCAATGGCGTCCTGGCGCGAGGCCTTGGCCAGATTGACGCGCAGATGCACCGGGGCGCGCGATTGCAGCACCCGAGCAGCGGCCTCTGCCCGCTCGCCCAGACTTTCGGAGAAGACAGGCCAGAGCCAATCGGGGATGTCCATCGCCTCCGGTCCCGGCGCAGGCGCGCGCCCGACGGCAAGTTCCTCGGTCGAAAGCGGCGCCGGCGCATGCCCCTCGCCGGTGAACAGCGTTCCGGGGTCGATCCCGTCGCGACGGCACAGCCCCAGCATCAGCCCGCGCCCGGTCTCCGCCCCGCCAAGGGCCGCCAGCGAGCGGCGCGCGCGCAGCGCATCGAAGACATGATCGCGCACCGCCGCGCGGTCCTTCGATCCGGCAAAGCGACTGCGCCGGGCCCAACCGGTCAGCGCCTGTTCGGCGGCGCTTCCGGCACGGATGGCATCAAGAATTTCGATGGCGGCGGCGACGCGTGCGGCGGGGGTCACGGTGCGATGCTCCGGTATCCATTGCCCTCGACCTCAAGCCGCAGGAATTTCTCCGCCCCGGTCAGATGGCTGGAACTGAACACCAGCCCGTCGTCGACGATGGTCTGCAGCGCCAGACGACGCGAGGCATCGCCCTGCGCCGGATCGACGTCATAGCGGGTGTGAATGTCGGGATCGGGGAGTTGCAGCTCGGGGCAATGGATCACATCGCCAATCAGCGCAAGGCCGCTGTCGAACCGCAGCCCCATATGGCCGGGCGTATGCCCTGGCAAATGCCAGGTCTGCAGCCCCTGCCCCAGATTGTCGCCATCTCCGACCACCTCGACCTGCTCGGCGCAGGCCGCTAGCAGCCGCCCCCCCACGGTCTCCTCTCGCCCCTGCCAGAAGGCCTGTTCGGCGGCGTGCATCACCAATCGAGCCGCAGGAAACACCGGAATGCCATCAGGATGCAACGTTCCGGCGGCGTGATCGCCATGCAGATGGGTGAAGATCACCCTGTCGATCTCCTCCGGGGCGACGCCAAGACCGTCGAGCAGCCCCAGAAGCCGGCCTCCGGCCCCCTCATAGATCACCGACCCGCAGCCGGCATCGACCAGATCGAGGGTGCCATCGGCATGGCGCAGAAGATACACGTTGACCTCGGGCTTCAGCCCTTGGGGCAGCACCGCCGCCACCCACTCCGGATCGGCCTCGGGAAAGACCCCGGTGCCGAGATCGAGCTGACCGTCGGTCAGGCAGAGAACCTCGGTCAGGCCGGCACGGAAACGGGTGATCGGCGGCGCCATCACGCTCACCCGATCCGGTAGTTCGGGCTTTCGCGAGTGATCTGCACGTCATGGACATGGCTTTCGCTCAGGCCCGCGCCGGTGATCCGCACGAAATTACAGTTCTTGCGCATCTCTTCGATGGTGCCGTTGCCGGTATAGCCCATGGCGGCGCGCAGACCGCCGACCAGTTGGTGGATCACGGTCGCCGCCGGCCCCTTGTAGGGCACCTGGCCTTCAATGCCTTCCGGCACCAGCTTGTCGCTGGCCGCATCCTTCTGGAAGTACCGATCAGCCGAACCGCGTGCCATGGCGCCGAGGCTGCCCATGCCGCGATAGGATTTGAACGAACGGCCCTGATACAGAACCACCTCGCCCGGGGCCTCGTCCGTGCCGGCGATCATCGAACCGATCATGGCACAGGACGCCCCGGCGGCAATGGCCTTGGCGAAATCGCCCGAGAACTTGATGCCCCCGTCGGCGATCACCGGCACATCGCCGGCAGCGCGCGAGCAATCCATGATCGCGGTGAGTTGCGGCACACCGACACCCGCCACCATCCGCGTGGTGCAGATCGAGCCCGGCCCGATACCGACCTTGACGGCATCGGCGCCGGCGTCGATCAGCGCCTTGGTCGCATCGGCGGTGGCGACGTTGCCGGCGATGATCTGCACATCATTCGACAGCGTCTTGGCGCGGGTCACCGCGTCGAGCACGCCGGCGGAATGGCCGTGCGCGGTGTCGATCACCAGAATGTCGACACCGGCGTCGATCAGCTCGCTCGAGCGTTCGTAGCCGGAATCGCCCACCGAGGTTGCCGCAGCCACCCGCAGCCGGCCCAGATCATCCTTGCAGGCGGTGGGGTTCAAGACCGCCTTTTCGGAATCCTTCAGCGTCAGCAGGCCGGTCAGCTTGCCGTCGCGATCGGTGACCAGCAGCTTTTCGATCCGCCGTTCCTTCATCAGGTTGATCGCCTCGGCCCGGTCGGCGGGTTCACGCAGGATGGCCAGGTTGTCGCCGGTCATCATCGCATGGACGGGGGTGGTATCGTCGCCGGCGAAGCGCATGTCGCGGTTGGTGACGATGCCGACGACACGGCCCATATCATCGACCACCGGGAAGCCGGTGAAACCGTAGCGATCGCAAAGCGCCTTGGCATCGGCCAGAGTCTGGTTCGGGGTCAGGGTGATCGGGTTGTAGACGATGCCGCTTTCGAACCGCTTGACCCGGCGGACCTCTTCGGCCTGGGCCTGGGCGTCGAGGTTCTTGTGGATCACCCCGATGCCGCCGGCCTGGGCCATGGCGATTGCCATGCGGGCCTCGGTCACAGTGTCCATGGCACTGGACAGAAGCGGAATATTCATGTTGATACGGCTGGTTACGCGCGTCGCAGTGTTTGCCGTCGAGGGCAACACCGACGAAGCCGCCGGAACAAGCAATACATCATCGAAGGTCAGGGCCTCACGAATCTCCATAGGACATCTCCAGGGGGTGGATCGTTTGGCGCTTCCCTATTGCATGGATGGGGGGGAGAGGAAAGGCCAATTCGCCATGCCCTCCCCCGGATCAGGCCATTGCCGGCGCCTTGAACAAACCTGCCCTGCGTCTGGCGCACAATCTTTTGACAGATTGTCGCAGCGCCATGATCGCCCTAGACTTAAGGGACCAGGCGAACGGAGTATTTTCCTTGTCCCTGTTTCTGATGATCCGGCCGCTGCGGCCGCGCGACCCGCATGAACACCACCGCGCCGCCACCCAGCTCGAACTGTTCTTCGATCTGATCAGCGTCATCGCCATCGCAGCGATCACCGCCGCGTTTCACCATGAGATCAGCGCCCATCACGGCGCCGAGATGCTGCCGAACTTTTTGTTTCTGTTCTTCGCCACCGGGAGGGGCCGCCTTCTTCATCGGCGGCATCGCGATCTTTATGGTCGAGCTCGCCGTTCCGGCGCTGGCCGAGCGATACAGGGCCACCCCCTGGCACCGTCACCACATCATCGAACGCTATGGCCTGTTGAACATCTTCATCCTGGGCGAGATCCTGCTGTCGATCTCCTTCATGATGGGACCGCTTTATTCCCACGGCTTCGACTGGGCGCTGATCTCGGCCGCCCTCGCCAGCCTTATGATTGTCTTCACCCTCTCTGGTGGCTCTATTTCCTCGAGGCCGAACATCTGGTCTCCAGCCGGCTGTCGACCGCGTTGATCTGGGGCTATGGCCATGTCGTCTACTTCTTCGCCGGGGCCCTGCTGGCCGCGGGCCTTGGCGCCACCTTCGACGTGATCAACCATCATTCGCAACTGACCACAGATCAGGCCGGCCAATATGTCGCCGCCGCCGTCGCGCTCTATTTTGCCGGCCTCTGGCTGGTGCGCGACCGCTTCATGCCCGGCGGCTGGCCGCTGCTGCCGGCGGCGACACTGGCGCTTTGGGGGGCGGTGTCGGGGATTGCGCTCTGGCCCGTGGCCGCGCTTTGCCTGGCAACGCTGGTTCTGCGCGCCTGGCTCGGGGCACGCTGAGAGGTCGCGGGCCGACCGCAAAGCGCCGCAAACCCGCCACCGCCACCGGCCCCGCGCTGTAGTCTGGCCCGACATAGCGCAGAAAGTCCCATGACCCAGGATCCGCTCGTCATCTTCACCCCCTCCGGCAAGCGCGGACGCTTTCCGGCGGGTACGCCTGTTCTGACCGCCGCACGGCAACTTGGCGTCGATCTCGATTCCGTCTGCGGCGGGCGCGGCATTTGTTCGAAATGCCAGATCACCCCGGCCTACGGCGATTTCCCCAAACACGGGGTTCACGTTGCCGAGGACGCGCTATCGCCCTGGAACACGGTCGAACAGCAATACAAGGACAAACGCGGCATCAAACCGGGGCGTCGCCTGGGCTGTCAGGCAACGATCCAGAGCGATGTGGTGATCGACGTCCCCCCCGAGAGCCAGGTGCATCGTCAGGTCGTGCGCAAGGAGGCCTCTGACCGGGCGATCAGCATGGATCCGGCGACCCGGCTCTTTCTGGTCCAGGTCGATCAGCCTGACATGCACACGCCAACCGGAGACCTGGAACGCCTGGAACGCGCCCTGCGCAGTCAATGGGGTGTCGAGGCGGCAACGGCCGACCCGAGCTTTCTGGCCCGGCTGCAGCCGGCGCTGCGCAAGGGCGGCTGGCAGGTCAGCGTCGCTGTCTTTCGCGACCATCACGGCGGGCCGGCGCGGCTGATCGACATCTGGCCCGGATTGCACGAGGGCGGGCTCTACGGGCTGGCGGTGGATCTGGGCTCGACCACCATCGCCGCGCATCTGACCGATCTCGACAGCGGCGCCGTGGTGGCCTCGGCCGGGATCATGAACCCGCAGATCCGCTTTGGCGAGGATCTGATGAGCCGGGTCTCCTATGCGATGATGAACCCCGGCGGCGCCGAAGAGATGACCGCAGCGGTGCGCGCGGCGCTGAACGATCTGGCCAGCGAGATCGCCGAGCAGGCAAAAATCGACCCGGCGCTGATCGTTGAAACCGTCTTCGTCTGCAATCCGGTGATGCATCACCTGCTGCTGGGCATCGACCCGGTGGAATTGGGACAGGCCCCCTTTGCACTGGCCACGGCCGAAGCGCTGCGGCTGGGCGCCGGCGATCTGGGACTGACGGCGATCAACCCGCGGGCACGGATCTATATCCTGCCCTGCATCGCCGGCCATGTCGGTGCAGATGCTGCCGCCGTGGCGCTGGCGGAAGAGCCGCAGACATCCGAAGATCTGGTGCTGATCGTCGATGTCGGCACCAATGCGGAACTGCTGCTGGGCAATAAAGATCGCGTGCTGGCCTGTTCGTCGCCGACCGGACCGGCCTTCGAGGGGGCGCAGATCAGTTCGGGCCAGCGCGCCGCCCCGGGTGCAATCGAGGCGATCCGGATCGACCCCGAGACCAAGGAACCCCGCTTTCGCATCATCGGCAGCAAATTCTGGTCCGATCAGCCCGGTTTCGCCAAGGCGATGGCGCGCAGCGGCATCACCGGCATCTGCGGCTCCGGCATCATCGAGGCGGTGGCGGAGATGCGCATCGCCGGCCTGCTTGACGAAAGCGGCCTGATCGGTTCGGCGGAACAGACCGGCTCGGCCCGTTGCGTTCCGCAGGGGCGCACCCATGCCTATGTGATCCACGACGGCAGCGCCGAGGGCGGCCCCGTGATCTCCGTGACCCAGGGCGATATCCGGGCGATCCAGCTTGCCAAATCGGCGCTTTATGCCGGGGCGCGTCTGCTGATGGACGAATTGGGTGTCGACCATGTCGATCGGGTGGTTCTGGCCGGCGCCTTCGGCGCGCATATCTCATCAAAACATGCGATGGTGCTGGGAATGATCCCCGACGCACCGCTCGACAAAGTGTCCAGCGCCGGCAATGCCGCCGGAACCGGCGCACGCATTGCGCTGTGCAATATCGCCGCCCGCGCCGAGGTCGAGCGCATGGTGCGCCAGATCACCAAGGTTGAAACCGCGATCGAACCGAAGTTTCAGGAGCATTTCGTCGCGGCCAACGCGATCCCGCACAAGACCGATCCGTTCCCGGAGCTTGCCAGAATCGTTACGCTGCCGCAGGTTGCCTTCAATGCCGGGGCAGAGACCGGCGGCCGCCGCCGCAGGCGGCGGGGATAGGACAGCCGGGGCCGTTTCCGCCCAGCGAGCTCCGCAATCGGCGCCAGATGACTTGCCTCACGGCGGCGCTCTGACCATTCTGGCACGGGGCCCGGATTGGTCAGGGCCGCGGAGGGGCGGACATGGCAACGCGCAAGATCATCATCTGTTTTGACGGAACCGGCAACGAGGTCGGCGACCGGGAAAGCAATATCCTGCGCCTTTACAAGGGGCTGACCGAAACGCAGGACCAAATCGTCCATTACGTGCCAGGGATCGGCACGCTTGAAGGACCGCGCCTGATCCTTTGGGAGGCGGCGCGCAAGCTGCGCTCTCTGGCCGGGTTGGCCTTTGGGCTCGGCCTGGAAAACGATGTTCTCGATGCCTACGCCTTCCTGTCGCGCACCTATCAGAGCGCCGGCGACAAGAGCGCCGCGGCCAGCGCCCGGCGCCGCGAGCTGCGCGAGACCGCCAAGGTGCTGGGGCTTGCACGCCCGCAGTTCCAGGCCGAGCGGACCGAGGCGGATCAGATCTATATCTTCGGATTTTCGCGCGGCGCCTATGCGGCGCGGATCCTCGCCGGGTTTCTCAACAACTTCGGACTGCTGGCCCCGGAAAAGCTGCATATCGTCACCGAAGCGTTTCGAGCCTATCGCAGTGTGACCGAGGCAGACCGCGACACCGATCCCGATGTGGTCTTTCGTCGCCTGCGTCAGTATCACGATGCCTTTTCACCACGCGCCTCGGTGCCGATACGGGCGTTGGGGCTGTTTGACACGGTGGCTTCCATGGCCCGCTTCAGCCGCCCGCTGCGCAGTCTTCGGCGCTACGGTTCGGTGATGGATCTGGCGGTCCACGCCAATGTGCTCAGCAATCCCTCGGTGCGGATCGTGCTGCAGGCGCTCGCCCTGGACGAGCGGCGCACCATGTACCGCCCCCTGCCCTGGCAGCGAGGCGACTATTACGGCAACCGGTTCAAGGCAGGTCGGCGCCGCGATCAGATCGTCACGCAACGGTGGTTTCCCGGCTATCACAGCGACATCGGCGGAACCATGATCGACGGGATCGGCATCGGCCAGCGCACCATGGCCTGGATGCTCGATGCTTTGGCGGCGGCAGAGGCGCGCGCCGATGCAGAAGATGCAACCGATCCGGGCAAGCCGCTGCGGTTGAACCAGGCCTTTCGCGACACACTGCCACCGCTCGGGCCACCACCAGGCTGGACACCCGGTTGCGGCTGGGAGGATCCGCTGGCGATGGCGCCCCTGCACCCCTCGCTCACCTTCCCCTGGCAAATTCTCGAATGGGTGCCGAAAACCCGGCTGCGCCGGGAATGGCCCGCCCCGGGCGTCGGGCCGCGCTGGTATCTGCCCCGGGCGGAGCCGCGCCGCGTCCCCGAAGACCATGAGGTCGATGCCAGCGTCTTCGCCCGCAAACGCGGCCATTCGGGCTATCGCCCGGAGAACCTGCCGGAGCGGCATCAAAAAACTTGACCGACAAGCCCGCCTCCCCCTCTTGACGCCCGCTGCCTGCGCGATTATCCAGTCGCTCCAGAGCGCGGGTATGGTGAAAAGGTATCACGCGAGCTTCCCAAGCTTAAGTTACGGGTTCGATTCCCGTTACCCGCTCCATTTCCATGATATTTCGATTTTTCCGACCTGACACTTAGGTGGTGGTTGTGTTCCCCTGCCTGCGGCGGGCCATGGAGCTTTTGGCACGGCAAAGCGTTTGGGGCGCCCCCCGTACCTGGGTCACCACACATGACATGCGATGACGGAAATTTCATCTGACGGGCGCCGACAAAGTGGGTAGGCTACGCATATGTCAATCATGGCTACCCTCTTGCGATTCTTCGTGATTATCGCTTTCGCGGTCACTATCGGCTTGCCCTCTGCCCACGCCCGGGCGGATGCGCCCCATGGCGAGCCATGAAACCTGCCACACCGCCGCCCCGGGCCATCCCGGCCAGCCCCTGCCGCAAGACGAGATTTGCCGCGCGCATTGTCTCGGGCTGAGCATGTTTCCAGGCGCTGCGGCACCCGCGCCACATGGGACGCGCGATACCGCGCTGCCGGTGCATCGGTTCGCCGAAACCGCCCCCTCGCTCTGGCCGCTTCCCGAACCGCGTCCACCACGTCTGTAACTCCCGAACAACCCGGCCTTCGGCCCCCAACTTTGTTCTGGAGTTCATCATGACCCTGATTTCCCGCCGCGGCTTCCTTGCCGCCTCTGCCGCGACTGCGGCGTCCCTCGTCCTGCCCGCCCGAGTGCGGGCCACACCTGACAGCTTTGCGCTCTCGGCCACCACCCGCGTCATCGAGGTGAATGGCCGCGCCGCCACTGTGCTCGGCCTGACCAACGCGCAAGGCGGCCTTGGCCTGACGCTAGAGCCCGGCCAGCGCTTCCGCACCGATCTGACCAATACGCTCGATTTCGACACGATCGTGCATTGGCACGGACAGATCCCGCCCAATGCGCAGGACGGCGTTCCCAACACCAACCCGATGCTGACACCAGGCGAAACCCGCGCCTATGATTTCGTGCCGCGTCCCGGCACCTTCTGGATGCACAGCCACATCCCCGAGCAGGAGATCGGCCTGCTCGCCGCGCCGCTGATCGTGCATAGCGCCGAGGAGCTCGCCGCCGACCGTCAGGAGGTTGTGATGTTCCTGCACGACTTTGCCTTCCGCACGCCGCAGGACGTCCTGGTCGAAGTGACCGGTGGCTCTGCGACGGATCACACGACGATGGGCCATTCGGCGATGCCAATGGCGGGAGGCATGGGCACAATGTCGGGCATGCAGGGCATGGGCAACATGTCCGCGACGATGCCCGGTGCCGGCGGCATGGCCATGGACCTGAACGATTTCGACTTCGACGCCTACCTTGTCAATGATCGCACATTGGACGACCCGGATGTGGTCGCGGTCGAGCGCAGTGGCCGGGTGCGGCTGCGGGTGATCAATGGCGCCTCGATGACGGCCTTCTGGATCGACCTCGGCGCGGTCGGAGGACGGCTTGTCGCAGTGGATGGCGAACCGGTGGCGCCACTCGCGGGCACGCGCTTCTCTGTCGCTCCGGCGCAACGGCTCGATATCGAGATCGACCTGCCCGCCGACGGCGCGGCGCTGCCGGTGCTGGCGCTGCGCGAGGGCGCGCGCGAACGCAGCGGCCTGATCCTCGCACCGCGGGGGGCCGCCGTGCCACGGCTGAGCGGGCTCTCCGATGCGGTGCATCCGCCCGTCGCCGGGGACATGTCTCAGGAGCTGGCACTCCGCGCGGTCTCCCCGTTGCCGGATCGCCCAGTGCAAAACGGCCAGATGGTCATGCTGGGCGGGTCGATGCAGCCCTATCTCTGGACCATCAACGGCCAGGTCTGGAAAAACCGCGTTCCCGTCAGGGCCAAGAGCGGCGAACGGGTGGAACTGATGTTCCACAACATGTCGATGATGGCGCATCCGATGCACCTGCATGGCCATGTCTTCCAGGTGGTCGAGGTGAACGGCACCCGATTTTCCGGAGCGATGCGCGACACCGTCCATGTGCCTGCCATGGGCAGCGTGACGATCGCCTTCGACGCCGGAGAAGTGGCGCCCTGGATGCTGCATTGCCACCATATGGGCCATCTCGCCAGCGGCATGATGACCGAACTCGCCATTTCAGCATAAACCGCACGGGGGGCGATCCTTTCGCCCCCCGTGCTTGCCCGCCGGGCGTTCATTCGATCCGCTTGGCCTGAGACATGCACTTGGCCAGGAGCGGCATCTTCACCCAAAGCCAAAACCTCCCGCGCCTCCCAGGGACGCGTGCCCCCGAACCAGAACTGACGTGGTCCGGGGCGGGGTGCACCCCCACGTCGCCATTGCCGATCAGCCCACGAACGATGGCCCCTCCGCGAAGAACGGAGGCCGGCAAGATGGATACCCCGCCGGGCCCGACCCCTCGTTTCACCGGCGACATCATCCGCCGACCATTGGGGCGAGCAGTTCGCGCCTACCCTTTTGCCGCGCAGTCGAAGACCACATCAAAGGCAAATGTCGTCTGCTGCGTCATCGACACGAAAACCGGCGTCTTGCCAGCCCGGGCGCACTCGCGGGCGGCGAGAGCCTCAAAGCGCGGCGGCGGCGTTTTCCGGGTGGCGTCGATCAGGCCGCGCAGCACCACGGTCTCGCCATCGCTTTTCAGGATCCTGACCGGTTCGTCCTGAGCGCCTTGATTGCAAGCCGCCAACCCCAGAGCAAGAAGCGACGCCGCCGCGAAAGCCAGGGAAGATTTCATTACCACATTCCTTTTTCCATTATTCGCCCGGTTCGAAGTCAAAGGGAGCCGGAGAACTCACTCGAATTATTTGCTTCCATATTGCCCCAACCCCGGTTTCCACGGGTCTGAGCCCCTGCCGACCCCCCGCAGCGCTGGTGCGTCGCCAAGTTCCACATGATACCCGCGTCCTTATAGTCGTGTCGCTTCTGATCCACCACTGCGCGCCAGTTGTCCTGATCTCATTACGTCCGCAAGCATCGTACATCACACAGAACCACGCGCTTTGGGGCGCCGGTTGCGGATCGCAGGACGGATGGTTGATCATGCCCTGATCGTCTCGCCCACTCAGAACCGCCAGGTCAGACCAACCAGCGGCCCCGACATGGTCACGTCCAGGCGGGTTCCCCCGTTGCGATAATCCACGCTCAGATACCGATACCCCACGGACGCATAAAGTCCTTCGTTGACCCGATAATTCGCGGTGGCGACAATCTGATCGGTCTGTTCCGAGCCGACACCAAAGCCCCCGAAATCCAGATAGACCAGCGCGCTCCAGCGCGGCGCCAGTCTGACATTGGCCCTGAGTGCAAGGATCGGGTCGGCGAACCTCTCGCTTGGCGATGATTTCAACGCGCCCCCCGCCGCCGAGACACTGCCCTTGATGTCCCAGGCCCGGGCGCCCGCCAGAAGATCGAGCGTCAACCGCTCGTCTGCCACCGCACGATACCCCGCCAACATGGTCAGGGAGCTTTGGCTCACCTTGCCCTCAGCCGGCACCCCCGGGGGAAGTCGTCCTGATTTCGAGCTCGACGACCAGCTGAAATCCCCCATCAGGACCAGCCGGTCGCGCCGGGCAAAGCCCGACAGGAAAAAGGCACCGTCCAGATCCTCCATCAGATCGGAAAACGACTTGTCGAACGATATCGTCGGCGCACCGGCAAAGGGCGTGATGTCGCCGCCAAGACCGGTCCCCCAGACGTAGGGCGTGATCTGCCCCCGCCACTCTGCGGCGGCGACAGGCAGCGCGAGCATTGTCATCCCCACCGCCGCGAAAAGGTTCCGCATCCTGCAGGCCCCGCTCAGAGCGAGTTCTTGAAGAGCTGACCGCCCTTCATGATAAGCCGCAGGTTGTTCTCCTCCTTCAGCCAATCCAGGCTGGTTTCGGTATCGCCGTCGATTACCAGAAGATCGGCGCAGGCACCGGCCTCGATCACCCCCAGACGCCCGTCATAGGGCGCCCTCGCCCCGGAGAGCGCCAGCAAGGCCCCCGCCGCCCCGGTGGCGCGATGCAGCGCCTCAAGCGGCGTCATGAAGCGGGCGAGCTTGGCAAGCTGGCGGCCCTGGCTGGCGCCGCCGCTATAGAGGATGTCGGTGCCGAATGCCCAGTTCACCTTGTGCTTGTCGGCCCATTCGAAGGCGCGCATCGTACCTTCGGCCACCTCCTTCTGCGCCGCGATCGCCTTGGGGTCATCGTATTTGTTCGCGTCCTCATCCGCCAGGAAGGGCTGGATCGACCACCATATGTCATTGTCGGCCATCATCCGGACGGTGTCCTCATCGGCCAGTTGCCCGTGTTCGATGGATTTCACCCCAGCCTTGATGCAGCGCTGGATGCCGGGAGAGGTATAGACATGGGCGCAGACATAGGTGCCCCAGTCGCGCGCGGCATCGACGGCGGCTGACATCTCGGCTTCGGTAAATTGCAACGATTCCAGCGGGTCGTATTTCGACGCGACCCCGCCGCCTGCGGCGATCTTGATCTGACTGGCGCCCTTCATCAACTGCTCCCGCGTGCGCCGCAATACCTCGGGCACCCCATCGGCCAGGGCCGAGACACCGACCTTGGTGGCATAGTCGGGCTGGTCGATCGGCATCATCGGCAGCGTGTTCTGCAGACGAAAATCCCCATGGCCCGAAGTTTGCGAGATGATCGCGCCGGCCGGGAAGATGCGTGGCCCGGCCACCACGCCGCGATCGACCGCAGCCTTCAGGCCGAAGGACGGGCCGCCAACATCGCGCACCGTGGTAAAGCCGCGCAGCAGGGTGGCGCCGGCCTCTCGCCCCGCCATCAGATGCACGAAACCGATGTCCTGCGTCATGGCGGCAATCTGGCTGACGGCGACAAGCGTGGTGTGCCAATGGGTGTCGATCAGCCCGGGCACGACGGTGCGCCCGCCGCAGTCGATCCATTCGGCGTCCTCAGGCCCCTGCCCACGCGCCGGCAATGCGGCGATCCTTCCATCCCGGATCAGAATGTCGATGCCATCGTGCAGCACCAGTCGGGTGCCGTCGAAAAAGCGCAGGTTGGTCAGCAGCAGCGGACGTCCCGCGCCCGCGGCCTGCGCCTCTTTCGAGGCGAGACCGAAGCCCGCGAACATGCCGACGACCGATGTCATCCCGCCCAGCATCTGACGACGGGAAAGATCAACCTCGACCCGACGCATCGCCGCAAGCGTTTCCGGCGTTCCGCACTGGCAGAAATGCATCGCACCAGACTGAGTGGCAGCCTCAAAACAAGCTTGGCACATCCAAAACTCCTCATCCTAATAGACGCCAGATCGGAACCGGCGATTTAAACAGAAGGAAAAAACCTTTTGTGAGGCTGTCTTTAGCCCCCTACGATGTCAAGAAAACTTCTAATGACATTATCAGAAGTTGAGCGATTGGCCCCCTTGACGCAAGATTTGCCCAATGCATACCGCAGGGGAAGTCCGGGCCCCGGCCGGCGCGCGGTTGACGCCACGGATCGCCGGAGATTAAGCATTGGACAACAGCTTTCTACGTTTCTGCCAAAGGTAAAGCCTATGCTGCGAGTTCGCATTTCCCGCCCGCAAAGCGACCCCATGCGCCGCCCCCGGGAATACAGGCCGCAACCGGATTTCTGACCGACTGTCGCAAGCGGACGCACCGCCAGTCCGATCACGACCGAACCGGTGCCCCGAAGATTTCCATCGAGCCCTCCGGCCCCCTGGCCCTGACGTTTCACACATCGAGACCTGCGCGACAGCCCGACGCCCCTTTGCCTATGTCACAAGAATTTACCCAGCCAGACAGACCAGATCATGCGCCCGGCGATTTTCCCGTAAGGGATCTGAAACGATCGAAACAGCGGCGCCATGACCCAATGTTGCAAGGAACCCGCTCCTCATGAAAGCAATCGGCTCTCCCGCATGGACGCTTTTCGCCCCGCTTCTGGGGCTGGGAACCGTCGGAGTTCTCGAGACAGTCTATCACGATCACCCGCCCGCGGCGCTCTATCTGATTTCCGCCGCCGTCCTGTTCGGCTCGGTCTTCGCGGCAGTGCACCATGCCGAGGTCATCGCCCACCGCATCGGACAACCCTTCGGATCGGTTCTTCTCGCCCTTGCGGTGACGCTGATCGAAGTCTCGCTGATCGTATCGGTTTTGTTCTCGGACAGTTCCGGCGACAGCAGCGTGGCCCGCGATACGGTTTTCGCGGCGATCATGATCGTGCTGAACGGGATCGTCGGGCTTTGCCTTCTGATTGGCGGGCTGCGCTATCATGAGCAGGGATTTCAGCCACGCGGCACCGCTGCGGCGCTGGGTGTTCTGGGAACCCAGGCGGTTCTGGGCCTGATCCTGCCCAATTATACCGAGGCGATCCCCGGCCCGGTCTATGCTCCGGAACAGCTCATCTTCGTCGCCGTGTTCTCGCTTCTGCTCTATCTGCTCTTTCTCTTCGTGCAGATGGTGTCGCACCAAAGTGATTTTCTCGAACCGATCGAACTGTCCCGGCCCCCTGCCACCGAGCCGGAGAGACATCACGAGGTTTC
Source organism: Pseudodonghicola xiamenensis DSM 18339 (assembly GCF_000429365.1). GTDB lineage: Bacteria > Pseudomonadota > Alphaproteobacteria > Rhodobacterales > Rhodobacteraceae > Pseudodonghicola > Pseudodonghicola xiamenensis. Next base: position 42,295 of record NZ_AUBS01000016.1, read on the forward strand.
GAGGCCCACATTGATTGTCTCGGCGATCGCCCTGCCCGTCTCTCTTGTCGCGGTTGTCCTGCTGGCCGAGGCATTGGCCGCGCCGGTCCGCCATGCGATCTTGGGTGCCGGGCTGCCCGAGGCCCTGGTCGGGGTCGTCATCGCCTTGATCGTACTGCTGCCCGAGGGGCTCGCCTCGGTGAAGGCGGCGATGCAGAATCGGTTGCAAACCAGTCTGAACCTGGCAATGGGATCCGCACTGGCCAGCCTGTGCCTGACAATCCCCATCGTCGCGCTGGTATCGGTGGCGATGGGTCACACCCTGGTTCTGGGGCTGGATGCCGAACATATCGTGCTGCTGGTCCTGACCCTGTTCATGAGCACCCTGTCCCTCGCGATGGGACGCACGACCATCATGCAGGGAGGCATCCACCTTGTCATTTTCGGCGCTTTTTTGACAATAGCCACGATCCCCTGACCCAGGCTGTCGCATCTCCGTTTGCCCACAGATCTATTTACAAGGACAGTTTCCATGATCCCTCTCGAGCGCCCCACAGGATATCGAAAGAGCGTCTTGTGTTTCCTCTCCCTGACAGTCCTCGCGCTGATCAACTGGGGGGGCATGGTGCATGCCCAGCAATCCAAGCCTCTGACCGTCGCGGTGCATGAAAGCCCGCCGTTCGTCATCCTCTCGGACGGCGTCTATTCGGGCCTGGCAATAGATCTCTGGGAGACCGTGGCAACGGAACTCGGCTATGAGTTCACCTATCAGGAATACGATACCGTCCGCAGCATGATCGACGCGACTGCGGCGGGCAATGCCGATGTCGCCGTCAGCAATCTGACCGTCACCGAGGAACGGGCGGCGCGGGTGGATTTCACCCAGCCCTGGTACGATTCCGGCCTGCGCATCATGGTCAATGACAGTTCCGGCGCCAGTTTCTGGAGCATTTTCACCGGCCTCAGGGATTCCGGTTTTCTGCGCGCTTACGGCTGGCTCGCCTTCGCGATCCTCGTCGCCTCGCTCTGCTTCACCCTGTTCGACCGGAAATTCGACAAGGATTTTCCGAAAAGTTTCCGCAACGGTTTCGCTGAAAGCTTCTATACCGTCATGACGGTGGCCACCTCGGGCAAGCCTCCGAAACGCAAGAACCTGTTCGGATGGCTCGGGCGGATGTGGCAAGGCCTGTGGCTGGTCTTCGGCGTTATCGTCGTGGCCTTCGTAACCTCGACCATCACCAGCGTCATGACCACCCTGTCCATCAAGAACGATATCCGCAGCGTGTCGGATCTGCCCGGGCTGAACGTGGCGGTGGCGGACGGTAGCACCGCCGAGGGCTTCGCCATGAACAACGGGTTCGACCTGACCGCCTACCCCAATATCAACGCATCTGCGCAGGCGCTTCTGGATGAAGAAGTTGATGCCATCATCGGCGACAAGCCGGTGCTGGAATATTACGCCCACACTCACCCTGACGAACCGCTCACTGTGGTCGGCGCCGTTTTCAACCCCGAGAAATACGGCTTTGCCCTGCCCCCGGGCAGCCCGTTGCGACGCGATATCACGATTGAAGTCGTCGGTGCGCGGGAAGACGGCACATTGCGCGCTCTGTCCGAGGAATATTTCGGCCTCAACCCATGATCCTGCGCCCGGAGCAGATTGCAACCGCATCCGGGCAGTCCAGGACAGGACGATGCATCGCAATCACCGGGGCGGATCACAGCCCCGGCCATGTGAAGGTTCTTCTTGCTCCCCCCCTTGAAACGGCCCGCGCAAATCAGATGTAACAGGCCGGTGCGGAGGCAGAATTCCCGCCCCCGCGTCGGCCATTGTATCAAGGGATCCCAAATGCAAATTCACCGCTCTCAAACTGGCCGGAAAGCCGCGTTCCTGACGGCGGCGCTGTTCGCTTCCTGCATCCCCGCCCTCGCTGAAAGCGAGGATCGCAGCCGGGTGAGGATGATGGGGAATTGCAAGGAATGCTCTCTCTCGGATCAGGACTTTGCCCGCGGAAAGCTGACCGGTATCGACTTCACCGGGGCGGCTCTACAGCGCACCAGATTTGATAGCGCCCGTCTGAGTATCTCGATCTTCTCGCGGGCCGATCTGACTGATGTCTCATTTGAAAACGCCGATCTGACAGGCGCCAGTTTCGTCGGGAGCCGATTGAAAAACGTTTCGTTTTCCGGAGCTAATCTGACCGGAGCGGTGTTCGAAGGCGCCAGCCTCGAAGGGACCACGCTGGAGGGTGCCATCCGGTGCAACACCCAGATGGCCGACGACACCATGGATAATTCGGACTGCAGATAGCCCGATGCCGCCGGCCCGCCGGAGTGTCAGAACCGCTCCAGCCGATAGGGGGACGGGTCGACCAGCGGCTCTGCGCCGGAGACCAGATCGGCGGCAAGCTGTCCCGCCGCCGGCCCGGTTCCGAACCCATGCCCCGAAAACCCCGTGGCCAGCGTCAGCCCCGGCATCGAGGCCACCGGCCCGATCACCGGCAGGGAATCCGGCGTGATATCCATGGTGCCGGCCCAGGCCTCGACAATGCGGGCGTTGGCAAAGGCCGGCCAGGCGGCCGAGAGATTTTCCATAGCTTCCCGGTTCAGCGCTGGCAGCGTCGGGGGATCCATCACCCGCAGCTTTTCAAACGGCGAGACCTGCTTGCCCGACCAGCGCCGCGCCAGACGCAGATCGGTCAGGCTCTGGCGGTTCAGCGTAATGCGCAGCAGGCCGCGCTGATCGCGCAGAAGATGCATGTACCGCCGACCGACCAGCAGGTGATCCAGCACCAGCGGGCTGGACAGCGCACCGCGCTGGGTGACGATGAAACCGCCGTCGATATGCTTGCGGAACGAGAAATCCGGCCCGCCCACCGCGATATCCGTCGGCCCCTCCATCGGGGCGGTGCGAAAGACCGAACAGGTCAGTGGCAGGATCGGCAGGCCGATGCCAAGATTGCCCAGAAAGCGGCGCGACCACAGGCCGCCGGCCAATAGCACCTGATCGCAGGCGATCTCGCCACGCTCCGTGACCACGCCGCTGATCCGTCCGGCGCTGGTCTGCACCGTCCGCACCGCACAATGTTCGACGATGACCGCACCTTTTTCCTGTGCCGCTGCGGCAATGGCGCTGGTGGCCAGGGTCGGCTCTGCCCGCCCGTCCGAGGGCGTGAAGAGACCGCCGGCCCAACGCCCCTGCCCGCCCGGAACAGATCGGTCGATCTGCGCCGGCGACAACAGGCGCGCATCCAGTCCCAGCGCCTCGACCGAAGCGAGCCAGGCCCGATGCACCTCCATCTCGGCCTCGCTCCGGGCCAGGAACATGATCCCCGCCTGCCGATAGCCCACCGTCCTGCCAATGCGCGCCGGCAGATCGGCCCAAAGCCGGTCCGCCGCCTGCGCCATCGGTACATCCGCCGCCCCGCGCGATGTCTTGCGCACCCAGCCTAGATTGCGCGAACTTTGTTCCGCCGCGATACGGCCCTTTTCCAGCAGCACGACGGGTATGCCGCGTTCCGCCAGCGTCAGGGCGGCGGTCACCCCGACGATACCGCCGCCGATCACCACCACCTGGCAGCGCGCGGGTATCTCCTGCGACGTCTCGACCGGCTCTATCCGCGGTGCCATGGCTCGATCCTCCTTTGAAAGTGTCAGACCGAAATGGTCTTGCGCTCGACATCGGCATCGGCGGCGCCCCGGAAGGCAGTCACCTCGATCTCGACCTTGTATATCGTCGAGCCCAGCGGCGGACAGGTGACCGTTGCGGTCGGGTCGATACCGCGGAACTTCTGCCCCACCGTGGTCATCACCGTTTCGGTATCCGTCGGATCCTGGATGAAGATGCGACTGGCCACCACATCGGCCAGGCTGCTGCCCACCGCCCCGAGGGCACTTTCGATATTGGCGAAGACCTGCAGCGTCTGCTCGGTCACATCTTCGGGGATTTCCTTGGTCTCGGGATTGCGCCCGGCGGTGTTGGACACGAAGATCCAGTTATCCACCGCAACCAGGCGGGAGTAGCTGGCGTGATCCTCGAATTTCGATCCGGTCTTGAGCTTGATGATTTTCGTCATGATCTGTCCTGTGTTCGGATGGCCGCGATCTGGGCGGCCCAGTGTCGGGGAAACGGCCCCGGGCGCAGGTCCAGGGCCTTGGGGGACGGGGTCAGCGCAGCGCCGGCTCTTTCCACAGGTTCAGCTTGACGCCGATGCCCTTCTCGATGGCATTGCGATAGATGACGGTGCCCCAGGCGACATCCTCCACCGGCATGCCACCGACCGACATCAGCACGATCTCGTCGTCCGAACGCCGCCCCGGAGCCGCTCCCGCGACGATGGCGCCCAGATCCTCCAACGCATCGGGCGACATCGCGCCTGCGGCGATCATGTCCATGAACTTGACACCGACCAGCGGGATCACCTCGTGCGCGGGTTTCGGGACCTCTTCGTACCAGGCTTCGTAAAGGCCAGTGTTGTCAAGCACCTTGCGGATCTCGGGCGCCTCCATCCCGGCGTCGAAATTGCACGGCGCGGGCATCGCCAGAAAGGCGCCCGGCTTGACCCATTCCCGCTTGACCAGAGGGTAGTCCGCCGGGTTCCCCACCTCGCCCGAGGCGCAATAGGTCACGATATCGCTGTCACGCACCACCGCTTCAATGTCGTCCACGATCTCGATCCTGCTCACCTGCGGATAACTCTCCTTCACCCAGGCGATAAAGACATCGAGACTGCGCTGACCGCGCCCCTTCACCTTGACCGTGTCGATATTCGGGCAGGCAGCGATAAAGGCCGCCAGTGCGGTACGCGCCATGACGCCCGGCCCAAAGATGCCAACAACGCGGGAATCCTTGCGGGCCAGATACCGCGCCCCGACACCGGGCACCGCGCCGGTCCGATAGGCCGACAGAAGGTTGGCCGACATGAAGGCCAGCGGCGCGCCGGTATCGGCATCGTTCAGCACGAAGGTCAGGATCGACCGCGGCAGCCCCTTTTCCCGGTTGGCGATATTCGATCCGTACCACTTCACCCCGGCGGTGCAGAAATTGCCGCCCAGATAGGCCGGCATCGCCATGAACCGACGGTCGGCGGTGGGTTTCGGCATGGTGGGGAATGGCGAATTTTCGGGAAAGGTCACCATGGCGCCATGGCTGTCGCTGTTTGCCCCGGCCATGCGGTAATCGCCGTGGTGCAGCAGCGCGAACATCTCTTCCATGCAGTCGACGCAGGCCGGCATGTCGGTGACGCCGGCACGGATCATGTCCTCTTCCGACAGGTAGATGAAATCAATCTTTGGCAGATCGGGCAGATCGGTCATGTGTGGTATCCTCTTGTTGAAGCGATTGGGAAAGGGCCGGGATCAGTCGAGACTGCGGCCGAGATTGACGTAAAGCGCCGGGTCGCGCCGCCGGATGCCAAGCGCCAGCAGCGCGCCGACCAGTCCGACGGCCACCACCAGCACCGGGAAGGCCCGCACGATCAGCCTGTCACTGCCCGTCAGAAGCGAGATATTGGCGCCCACCAGAACGAAGGCCGCCCCCAGCCCAAGCGTCGCCAGGGCCGGCGCGACCAGAACCACCAGCCCCGAGCGTGCATGCGGCTGGTGGCGGAAAAACCGGATGACAGAGACCGAGACCAGGACCTGCGTGCCCAGGATCGCTAGCACGGCAAGCCCCGCCATCCACGAGAACACCACCGTATAGGGATCTGCCTGCCCCAGCGCGAAACCGCCCAGGATCAGCGCCACCAGCACCGCCTGCACCAGCCCCGCCACATGCGGCGAACCGTGTTCTGGATGCACCCGTCCCATTGCGCGCCAGGCCAGGCTTTCGCAGGCCAGGGTATAGAAATAACGGTTCAGAGTGTTGTGAAAGGACAGCAGGCAGGCGAACAGGCTGGTCAACAGCAGCAGGTTCATCACCTGCACCGACCAGGGCCCCAACAGCTCTGCCGCGGCGTTGAAATAGAACCCCTCGAGCGAGGCGCTTGCCGCCTCGCGCACGGTGGACGGCCCATAATATTGCGAGATCGCCCAAGTGGAGAGGGCATAGAAGACGGTGATCAGCAAGACCGCGACATAGGTGGCGCGCGGGATGGTCCGATGCGGCTGGTGCGCCTCCTCGGCAAAGATCGCGGTGGCCTCGAAGCCGACATAGGCACCCAGCACGAAGACCATGCTGACCCCCAGCCCCGGACCGAAGACATCGGCGGGACGGAACCCGGCCAGGCTCAGCCCCTCCGGGCCGCCGCCATGCAGCAGGATCGCCACATCCAGAAGCAGCAGGATCAGCAGCTCTGCCACCATGCAGGCTCCGAGGATACGGCCCGAGATGGCAATATTGCGCCGTCCGAGGACCACCACTGCCGCCAGCGCTGCCAGCGCCCAGATCCACCAGGGCAGATCGACACCCAGAGGCGCCAGAGTGGCCGATGTGAAGACCGCGAACAGCGCATAGATACCAAGCTGAATCGCAAAATAGGCCACCAGCGCCATCAATGCGCCGGCGATCCCGGCGGCGCCTCCGAGCCCGCGGGAGATATAGCTGAAGAAACCACCCGCGCCCGAGATATGGGGCGTCATCGCCGTATATCCCACCGAGAACAGCAGATAGAGCGCCCCGGCCAGCACGAAGGCTCCCGGCACGCCGGCACCGTTGCCGAAGGCAAAGGCCGGAGGCGTCGCCCCCACCACCGCCGTCATCGGCGCGGCTGCCGCCACCACAAAGAAAACAATATGAGTAAGGCCTATGGAATTCCCCTGGAGTCGGCTCTCGCCAGTCATGTCGGTCATTGCGCGCCCCTGTTGCACATTTGTTATGGATGGAATCCTGTTAGCGCGGCGGACCACCTGCAGGACCATTGCAGCCCACGCCATGAATCCGATAGTCTGCGCCAAATGGCGTTTACAAACGGGGAGCCATGCAAAATGTCGACGCCCGGGGCACCGCTGCCGAAATTGCTGTCTGTCAGAGCGGTAATTCTTAGGCCCATTTTCGAGGCCTTTGCCGATGATTTGAGCGGCTTGAAAATCTTGTTGCACCGTCACGGCCTTGATTCGCGGCTTCTGGAAGACCATTACGCCCCGGTTCCGCTGCAATCCTACCTGGCGCTATTCGAGGATGCGGCCACCCATTTGGGCGACCCGGGCCTGGGGCTCAGACTGGGATCGCGGCTGCGTCCCGGTGGGCTTGGCCCGATGGGGCTGCGGGCAGCGCAATGCGCCACCATCCGCCGCGGGCTGGAAAGCCTGGCCCGTTTTTCCTCGGCGCTGCAAAGCGGCACCCAGGTCAGCCTGGAAGAGGACGGCCCGCATCTGATCCTGCGCTACATGCTCACCGCACCGCAGATCGGCACCAGCCGTCAGGACAGCGAATTCTCGCTCGCCGGCATGTGCAGCCTGATCCGCAAGGGGTTCGACCTGCGCTGGCGCCCGGACGAGGTGCATTTCACCCATCCCGCCCCGGAGGTTCCGAACGAGGCGGAGCACTGGTTCGATGCGCCGGTGCTCTATTCCCAGCCGGTCAACATGCTGGTCATCGACGCGCAGGATGCAGACCGGATCCATCGCAGCGAAGATCCCGACATGCTCGACCTGATCGACCATCACCTTGCCGGCCTGTTCGAAGAAGCCCATCGCGATCACTCGACCGGTGACCAGGTCCGGGCGCTGATCGCCCTCTACCTCGGGGCCCGTCCCATCGACCTGACCACGATCTCGGGCCTGCTGCAGACCTCGCCCCGCAGTCTGCAGCGCCACCTGGCCGAGGAGGGCGAAACCCTGAGCGGGCTGTTGCAGGCCTATCGCCAGGAGCGGGCCGAACTGCTGCTGCGCGATGGGAGATCAAGCGTCGAGGCAATCGCCATCTCACTGGGCTATGCCGATGGCACCGCCTTCTGGCGCGCCTATCGCGGCTGGACCGGCCAGAGCCCGAGCCAGGCCAAGGATGCCCCCCGATAGCCCCCCAACCGCGCGCCGGCCAGCCAAGGGACCGCAGAGCCTTCGTCCAGAAACCGCCCTGCTCCCTGCCCGGTGGCAGGGCAAAAGAAACGGCCCGGGAAACCGTCCCCGGGCCGTCTGTTCAAACCGATCGGCAGCGCCGGCTTAGCTGGCGGCCTCGATCAGCACTTTGCCGTATTGCTCGCGCAGGGTGCGTTTGAGCACTTTGCCAGTGGCGTTCAACGGCAGCGCATCGGCGAAGATCACCGTATCGGGGATCTGCCACTTGGCGATCTTGCCGTCATAATAGGCCAGCAGTTCCTCGGCCGTCGGGGTTTCGCCTTCGGCAGCCACCGCGATCAGTACCGGGCGTTCGTCCCATTTCGGATGTTCGACGCCGATCACCGCCGCATTGGCAAGCTTCGGGTGGCCCACCGCAATATTCTCCAGTTCGACCGAGCTGATCCATTCGCCGCCCGATTTGATGATGTCCTTCGACCGGTCGCGAATGGTCATATAGCCATTTGGATCCAGCGTGGAGACATCGCCGGTGGCGAACCAGCCATCATGCAGGATCTCGGTATCTTCCATGCGGAAATAGCTGTCCAGAACCCAATGTCCCTGCACCAGCAGATCGCCCTGCAGCACACCATCCATCGGCAGATCGTGATAATCGTCATCGACGATCTTCAGATCGATCCCAAAGGGCGGACGGCCCTGGTTTTCGCGCAGGCGCTGCTGTTCTTCCGGCGGCAGAGAATGGTGTTTGGCCAGCGGATGGTTGGCCGATCCCAGCGGGCTGAGCTCGGTCATCCCCCAGGCGTGAATGGTGTCGACGCCATAGAGTTCGCGGAATTCCGTGATCATCGACGGCGGGCACGCGGAACCGCCGATCACGGTGCGCTCGAGGCTTTCCAGACGGGAGCCGGATTTCTTGGCATAGGCCAAAAGCCCCAGCCAGATCGTCGGCACGCCCATGGCGCAGGTCACACCATGGTTGTCGATCAGCTTCACCAGCGCCTCGCCATGCAGATCCGGCCCCGGCATCACCATCGCACTGCCCGACATCGCACAGCCATAGGGCGCGCCCCAAGCGTTGACGTGGAACATCGGCACCACCGGCATCACCACGTCAGCCGCGGAATAGCCGATCACGTCGCGCGAATTGGTCGAGAAGCTGTGCAGCATCGTCGAGCGGTGCGAATAGAGCACGCCCTTGGGGTGGCCCGTGGTGCCCGAGGTATAGCACAGGCTGGACGCGGTCAGCTCGTCGAACTCAGGCCAGGTGAAATGCATGTCGCCGGGCGCGATGAAGTCGTCATAGAACTCAAGCCAGTCGTGTTCGGCGGCCAGTTTCTCGTTGCGCGGCCCCATCATCACGATGTGTTCCAGTGTCGGCATCTGGTCGCGCAGGTTCACCGCCAGCGGCAGGAAGGTCTCCTCGATGAACAACACCTTATCTTCGGCGTGGTTGACGATATAGACCAGTTGTTCAGGGAACAGACGCGGGTTGATGGTGTGGCAGACAAAGCCCGCGCCGGAAACGCCATAATAGATTTCCAGGTGCCGGCGGTTGTTCCAGGCGATGGTGGCGACGCGATCCTGCGGATCAAGACCGATCTGGTTCAGAACCGAGCCCAGCTTGCGGGCGTTCATTGCAACCGAGGCCCAGTTGGTATGTTCGACGCCGCCGCCGGTCGTGTTCACCGAAACGATCGGCGTATCCCCGTGATACCGTGCCGCATGTTCGATCAGCGACGAGATCAGCAGGGGTTTGGTCATCATCTGACCCAGCATGGCAGACTCCTCCTTTTAAATCGGATCGGGCGGTTGCCCGTCACATCCATCGTCTCATGAGGAAGAAATCACGGCGATCACGGCCGCTGCAGTCCCCTCCTCCCATATCCGGAGTCCTGCCAAATCACCCGGGGGCTTGGCAATAAGCGACGTACGGGCACAACACCAAGAAAACGCCATTCCTGCCCGCCCGGCGCGCGCCGCCGCCTCCCGCCCGCGGACAACGATGCCGCAACGCAGAAACGCCCTTGCCCCACTGCGGAGGGGCCGCTAGCAAGCCGGCATGACCCTGAGATATCTCACCCCGCTGACCGCCGAGGAGCAATTGGCCCAAGGTCTGAGCGACCCGCAACCGCTGGCGATTGCCGACCGGGTGCGGTTTTCCGAACTGGACACCCAGAATCACGTCAACAACAAGGCCTATATGGACTGGTTCGAACGTGCCCGGGTGGAACATATGTTCAACGTCTGGCGCCCGCTGTTCGACGGGCTGCCCCGGCCCCGGGTGGCCGTGCACAGCGCCACGATCCGCTATGTCAAAGAGATGCTCGAGAACGAATCCTATGTCGTGACCTCGCGCGCCGAGAGCTTTCGCAACAGCTCGATCGTGTTCGATCAACAGATCTGGTCAGGCGACCTGCGCGCCACGCTGAAACTGGTGGCGGTGATGCAGACCCCAGACAGCCATGACCGATATCCCATCCCAGAGGCACTGCGTGCCTATCTGACCGACGTCGAGGGCGCCCGCTTCGAGGGCTGATGCCCGCGCGTGAGGGCTAAGACCGCCGCGGCCTCTCGGGATCCGGCGGCCCGAACCTGAGGCCCGGGGCCCCGCCCGACTGGGCCTTGCCCGCTTCGTCGCGCAGATAGGCGATCAGCGCGGCGGTCGATCCGTCCAGTTCCACATCCCCATGGCCATGTTCCAGAACAGGCCCCAGCGATGTGGCGATCTCCTTGCCCAGTTCGACACCGAACTGATCGAAAGAATTGATACCGAGAATCACCCCCTCTACGAACACCCGATGTTCGTAGAGCGCCACGATCTGGCCCAGCACCCCCGGGGTGAGCAGCGGATAGGCCAGCGTGATCGACGGCCGGTTGCCCGGGAACACCCGGTGGCGCGCCTGGCGCTCCTGCTCGACACCGGTGAAACCGGCCTCGGCGGCCATTGCGCGAGCCTGCCGCAGGCTGCGCCCGATCATCAACGCCTGCGACTGGGCCAGACAATTGGCCACCAGCAGCCGGTGATGATGCGCCAGCTCGGGCTCATGCCCCCTGGCCGCGACCAGGAATTCACAGGGCACCGCCTGCGTGCCCTGATGCAGGAGCTGGAAGAAGGCGTGCTGCCCGTTGGTACCCGGTTCGCCCCAGACGATGGCGCCGGTGGCGCCGCGCACCGGGCGGCCATCCATGCCGACGGATTTGCCGTTCGATTCCATCTCGAGCTGTTGCAGATACGCCGGCAGCCGCGCCAGCCGCTGGTCATAGGGCACCACCACCCGGCTGCGAAAGCCGCAGACCCGGCTGTGCCAGAGCCCGACCAACGCCAGCAAGGCCGGCAGGTTCTCGGCCCAGGGTGCGCTGCGAAAATGGCTATCCATCTGATAGCCGCCGTGCAGGAACTCCCGGAAATGCTCGGGGCCTACCGCCAACATCACAGGCAGACCGATCGGCCCCCAGATCGAAAAGCGGCCACCGACCCAGTCGCTGAAGCCGAAGATATGTTCAAGCGGCACGCCGAATTCCGTGGCCCGCGCCGCATCTGAGGAAATCGCCATGAACTGCTGCGCCGGATCCCCGCCGCCGGCTTGCATCCAGGCCCGGGTGGTGTGCGCATTGGTCATGGTTTCCGATGTCGTGAAGGTCTTGGAGGCGACGTTGACCAAGGTGCGCGTCGGATCCAGCCCCTTGAGCGTATCGAAGATATGCGCCCCGTCGACATTCGACACATAGTGCAGCCGCGGCCCGTCGTGATAGGGCGCCAGTGCCAGTGTCGCCATCACCGGTCCCAGGTCCGACCCGCCAATGCCAATGCTCACAACATCGGTGAAGCTTCCCCCGGTGCCCCGCAGCCGGCCGGAACGCACATCACGCGCGAAAGCCGACATCCGCTCCAGCGAGTCACGCACATCGGGCATCACATCGGCGCCATCGACCAGCACCGGCTCCTCCGAGAAATTGCGCAACGCCGTATGCAAGGCTGCCCGGCCTTCAGTCTCGTTGATCTTGGCCCCGTCGAACATCGCCTCGCGGCGTTCGGCAAGCCCGTTGCGGTCACACAACGCGGTCAGGGCCTCGAGGACCTCGTCGTCGATATGGGTCTTCGAAATATCCAAGCGGAGATCGCAGGCCTGCATGGTGAAACGCTCTGCCCGCGCCGGATCGGCGCCGAAGAGCGCAACCAGGTTGTGCTTCCGCTTGGTCTGCCGAAGGGCCTTCAGGTCCTCCCACATGTTGTAACCTCTTATACTTGAACCTAATCCGCCCAATGGACCGTCGTGTTTTTCAGGACCGCCTGAACCGGCGCCTCTTCTGGAGGCAATGTCATCGCCCTCTCTAGCGCGGCACGTTTGGCTTCACCATAGAGGACGAGGTGTTTCGACAACGCGCCGTTCAGAACCGGCGCGGTCAGGCTGATGCGTGCCTCGGGAACGGTTTCGGGCCGCAACACCACCACCGCCGGCGCGTCTTCTGACAGCGCCAGAGACAGCCACTCGGCGCCAGGGAACAGCGACGCGACATGCAGATCCTCCCCCATCCCCAGCAACAGCACCGACAGCGGCAGCTCCGGCCGGACCCGCGCGATGATTGCGGGCAAGGCCGCCTCAGGGGTTTCCTCCGGTTCCCACAGCGGCAGAAAACCGGCCACGGCCGCCCGCCCGGTGATCAGCCGCGACCGGATCAGCCCGGCGTTCGATCGCGGGTGGTCGGGCGCCACCCAACGTTCGTCAGTGGGCAGCAGATGCACCCGTTCCCACTCCAGATCCGCGGCACAAAGCGCATCGAATATCGGCCCCGGCGTGGTGCCGCCAGGCACCGCGAAGGCAACGGTCTCGGCCACAGTCAAATGCGATTTCAGATCCCCTGCCAACTGGTTGGCCAAATCCATCGCCAGCATTTCACGATCTGGATATTCGAGAAATTTCATGGGTTTATCCCCCGCCATCGGCGTTCGTCGCGCTTCATCAGCAAATCGGCATCCGCCGGCCCCGTGCTGCCGATCACATAGGGTTTGGGCACATCGCCACACGATTGCCAGCCTGCGATCACCGGGTCGGTCCAGGCCCAGGCGGCCTCGACCTCGTCACCGCGCATGAACAGCGTCTGATTGCCCCGGATCACATCCACGATCAACCGTTCGTAGGCATCGGCCGGATCGCGACCGTCCGGCCCCAGCGCCTTTGCAAAGGTCATGTCCAGCGGCACGTCGGTCAACTGGATCCCGCCCGGCCCCGGTTCTTTGATGGTCACCTGCAGAGTAATGCCTTCGTTCGGCTGAAGCCGGATCGACAACACATTGGAATGCTGCCCGGGCTGGGCGCCGAACATCGAATGCGGCGCGTCCTTGAACCGCACGTTGATCACCGAAGATCGCGCAACCAGCCGCTTGCCTGTGCGCAGGTAGAAGGGCGTCCCGGCCCATCGCCAGTTGCTGATATGGGCCTTCAGCCCGATATAGCTTTCTGTCCTGCTACGCGGATTTCCAACCTCGTCACGATACCCCAGACCCAGCTCCGGCCTCTCGGGATCGGCGACATACTGGCCACGGACGATGTGATGCGGCTTCACCGGATCAAGGGCCCGGATCACCTTGAGCTTTTCGTCGCGCACCGCATCGGGATCGTATTTCGCCGGCGGCTCCATCGCGATCAGGCACAGAAGCTGCATCAGGTGGTTCTGCACCATGTCGCGCATCGCGCCGGCACGATCATAATATTCCGCCCTGCCCCCGACGCCGACGGATTCGGCCACGGTGATCTGGATATGATCGACATACTGGCTGTTCCAAAGCGGTTCGAACAGCATATTCCCGAACCGAACCACCATCAGATTCTGGACCGTTTCCTTGCCCAGATAGTGGTCGATCCGGTAAATCACGCTTTCGTCGAAATGGCTGGCCAATGTCGCATTCAATGCCTTGGCACTTTCCAGATCCTGCCCGAAGGGTTTTTCCACCACGATGCGAGTCTGATCCGTCACCATGCCGTATTCACGAATCCGACGGGCCAGATCGGCAAACAGGCTGGGCCCGACCGAGAAATAGAATGCCCTGACCCGATCCAGAACCAGCAAGGCGGCCAGTTCGCCCCAGCCTTCGGCGCTGCGCGCGTCGACCTTTTGATAGACAAGGCACTCAAGAAACCGGTCGAGCATGCCGGGCTCCCGCACGTGTTCGGGCGCGTATTCGGTCACACTTGCGGTCAGCAGATCGCGAAACGCCTGTACGCTCAGATCACTGCGCGCCGCGCCGATGATACGGGCCTCGGCCGGCACCTGGCCGGCACAGAACCGTTTGAACAGCGCCGGCAGAATCTTGCGCCGTGCCAGATCCCCGGTGGCCCCGAAGATCACCAGATCGAAAGGATCGACCGGTCTTGCGCGCGCAATCATTTCTTTCCTCCTGGCGTTCACCCAGTACCATCCTGCCCCCTCCTAGCACATTCCCCGGGCTGCGGGAGAGCGGTTCGGCATTAAGGCTGTTTTTTGCGCGACTTTACGTCTCGGCGTCACTCAGGCTAGAACAAACTTGCCGGTTGTGAAGGAAAAGACAGCCATGAAAGACAGTTCCGCCGCCAATATTGGTAAATTTACCGACCCGGCCAAAACCGCGACCGGCCAGGAGCGTGCCTCGGTCCGGCTGAACCGCCTTGAGACGCTCTGGTTCAATACCGGCACCCTGTGCAACATCACCTGCGCCAATTGCTATATCAACAGCAGCCCCACCAATGACGCGCTGGTCTATATCTCCGCGCGGGAGGTGTCGGGGTTTCTCGATCAACTGGCGTCCGGCGAAGCGCGCCGGTGTGAAATCGGCTTCACCGGGGGTGAACCTTTCATGAACCCGCAGATGATCGCGCTGGCCGAGACCGCATTGACCCGCGGCCATCAGGTGCTGATCCTCACCAATGCCATGCAACCGATGATGCGGCCGAAGGTGAAGGCGGGGCTTGTCGATCTAGCGGCGCGCTTTGGCGACCGGCTGACGCTGCGCGTCTCTCTCGATCACCATGGGGCGGCGCGCCACGACGCCGAGCGCGGCTCTGGCAGTTTCGAACGCACCCTCAAGGGCATGGACTGGCTGACCGCGCAGGGCATCCGGATGACCGTCGCAGGCCGCAGTCTCTGGCACGAGGACGCCGCCACGGCCCGCGCCGGATATGCCGCCCTATTCGCCGCGCGCGGCTATGACATCGACGCTTTCGACCCCGGCCAGACGCTGCTGTTTCCCGAAATGGACCTGAACGTCGAAGTGCCAGAAATAACCACCGCCTGCTGGGATATCCTGAAGAAATCGCCCGACACGGTGATGTGTGCCTCGTCCCGGATGGTGGTGAAACGCCGCGGCGCCCGCCTCCCCACGGTGGTGGCCTGCACCCTGCTGCCTTATGATCCGCAATTCGATCTGGGCGAAACTCTCGCGGCCGCCGATCGCCCTGTGGCACTGAACCACCCGCATTGCGCGAAATTCTGCGTTCTCGGCGGAGCGAGCTGTTCCGCCTGAGCCCCTGCGAATACCCTGTGTCGCCACGGTGGTAGTGCGGCGTCAGTGCAGGGTGAATTCCCCCACCACATTGCGCCATTCGCCCGGACCGATCAGCTTTCGATGAGTGAAGCGCACGGAATGCAGCGGTCCGTCGATCTCTTTCTGCCAGAAGTCGACGAATTGGAACAATCGCGGATGATCGGGTGCCAGATCGTACTCCTGCCACAGAAAGCTGTTCAGGACATGGATGTAGTCGGGCATGCGATAAAAGAATTCCGCCGTCGTCAGCCCATATCCTTTCAGAAGCAGTTCGGTTTCGCTCATCCCCCGGGGCTCTGTCATTCTCCGGCCTCCTTGTCCGTTGATGCTGCCTTGCCCGATCATGATCGTCAAAAAATCAAAGTTTTCAATCAAAACAGCATGTTGGCAGAGGAGTTCAGTGGCTGCCAATGGATCGCAGAATGGGCCATTGCACCCTATATGCCGGGTCTGATAAGGTGTTCCCACAAGATATAGAACCTGCACAAGAAACGGGCACGAGCTTTGAGCGATACGCCGGAATCCCCTGAAAACACGGACGAAATGCCGCCCGAACGCCCCGCCTACGAGGGGCCGACCGTTACCATCGAGTCCGAAATGCGCACGTCCTATCTGGACTATGCCATGTCGGTCATCGTCAGCCGCGCGATCCCCGATCTGCGCGACGGGCTGAAGCCGGTGCACCGCCGCATCCTTTTCGCGATGCACGAGACCGGCAACACCCATGACAAGCCCTATCGCAAATCGGCGCGCCCCGTGGGCGACACCATGGGGAAATACCACCCCCATGGCGATGCCTCGATCTATGACGCTCTGGTGCGGATGGCGCAGGACTTCTCGATGTCGCTGCCGCTGCTGGACGGTCAGGGCAACTTCGGCTCGATGGACGGCGACAGCCCGGCGGCCATGCGGTATACCGAGGTCCGGATGGACAAGCCGGCCGCCTTCATGCTGGCCGACATCGAAAAGGAAACCGTCGATTTCCAGGACAACTATGACGGCAAGGACCGTGAACCGACGGTGTTGCCGGCGCGGTTCCCGAACATGCTGGTCAATGGTGCCGGCGGTATCGCTGTCGGCATGGCAACCAACATTCCGCCGCACAACCTGGGCGAGGTCGTCGATGCCACCCTGGCGCTGATCCAGGACCCGGATCTGACCAGCGAACAGCTGATCCAATATGTCCCCGGCCCTGACTTTCCCACCGGGGGGCTGATGCTGGGCCGCTCCGGCGCACGCAAGGCCTATCTCGAGGGCCGTGGCAGCGTCATCATCCGTGCCAAGACCCGGATCGAGGAACTGCGCAAGGATCGTTACGCCATCATCGTCGAAGAGATCCCCTATCAGGTCAATAAGGCGACGATGATCGAGAAGATCGCCGAACAGGTTCGCGAAAAGCGGATCGAAGGCGTTGCCCATGTGCAGGACGAATCCGACCGCAACGGCGTGCGGGTGGTCATCGAGCTGAAGCGCGACGCCACCGCAGAGGTGGTGCTGAACCAGCTCTATCGCTTCACGCCGATGCAGACCTCCTTTGGCTGCAACATGCTGGCGCTGAATGGAGGCCGGCCGGAAACCCTGACCCTGCGCCGCTTCCTCACCTCCTTCCTCGACTTCCGGGAAGAGGTGGTGATCCGCCGCACCGCCTTCGATCTGCGCAAGGCCCGCGATCGCAGCCATATCCTTTGCGGTCTGGCCGTCGCGGTGTCGAATGTCGACGAGGTGGTGGCGACGATCCGCAGTTCCGCCGATGCGGCTGAGGCGCGGAAACGGCTAATGGAACGGCGCTGGCCGGCGCATGAGATCGCCGGTTATATCCGGCTGATCGACGATCCGTCCCATACGATGAATGAGGACGGCACTTATAACCTGTCCGAACTTCAGGCCCGCGCCATTCTCGAACTGCGGCTGCAGCGCCTCACGCAACTCGGCGTGAAAGAGGTCACCGACGAGCTGGAAGAGCTCGCCGCCAAGATCAAGGATTACCTCGACATCCTCAGCTCGCGCGAGCGGATCCTCGAGATCATCTCGAACGAGCTGATCGAGGTGAAGGATCAATTCGCCGTGCCGCGCCGGACCGAGATCACCGAATGGGCCGGTGACATGGACGACGAGGATCTGATCGAACGCGAGGATATGGTCGTCACCGTCACCTCGGGCGGCTATATCAAGCGCACCCCGCTGGTCGATTTCCGCGCCCAGAAGCGCGGCGGCAAGGGCCTGTCCGGCATGTCGACCAAGGACGAGGATGTGGTGACCACCCTCTTCGTCGCCAATACCCATACCGCGCTTTTGTTCTTCACCACCGATGGCATGGTCTATCAGCTCAAATGCTGGCGCCTGCCCGCGGGCGGACGCACCTCCAAGGGCAAGGCGATCGTCAACATCCTGCCGATCCCGCAGGGCGTGTCGATTGCTGCCATCATGCCAGTCGATCGCCCGGAAGAGGAATGGGCCGATCTGCAGGTGGTCTTCGCCACCGATGCCGGCACCGTGCGCCGCAACCGGCTGTCGGACTTCACCAACATCATGCGCAACGGCAAGATCGCGATGAAGTTCGAGGACGAGCATGAGGGCACGCAACTGATCAACGCCCGCATCTGTTCGGACGATGACGATGTGATGCTGGTCACCGATTCAGGCCGCGCCATCCGCTTCCCGGCCACCGATGTGCGGGTGTTCAACAGCCGCAATTCGGTCGGCGTGCGTGGGATCAGGCTGCAGAATGGCGACAAGGTCGTATCGATGTCGGTAATCCGCCACTTCGAGGCGGATTCCGACGAACGCGCCGCCTATCTCAAGATGCGCCGCGCCGTGGCCGGCCTGGCCGATGACGCCGAGGCCAGCGAGGACGAGGCGATCAACGAAAACGCCACCATCAGCCAGGACCGCTATGCCGAGATGTCGGCGGCCGAGAACCTGATCCTGACCATCACCGCCCGCGGTCTGGGCAAGATCAGCTCGTCGCAGGATTACCCGGTGCGCGGCCGTGGCGGCCAGGGCGTCACCGCCTGGGAGAAGACCATGCGCGGCGGCCCCATCGTCGCCTCCTTCCCGGTGGAGACGGACGACCAGATCATGCTGGCCACCTCGACCGGCCAGTCAATCCGGGTGCCGGTCGAAGGCATCTCCTTCCGCTCGCGCAGCGCCGGCGGCGTCAAGGTGTTCAACACCGGTGGCGGCGAGGAAGTCGTCAGCGTCGCCCGCATCGCCGATCAAGGGGACGAGGACGAGGGTGAGGCGGAAAGCTGAGCCGTTCGAGGGTTTGGGAATTGGAAGAGGCGGGCCTTTGGGTCCGCCTTTTTTGTTGGGGGGAAGGTTGTGCGTTCTGGCGGAGAATGGGGACGCCTTGGCTAGGCCGCTATTCGCTGGGCTTGGCGCGGCTGTTACAACGGGCGGGGAGCGGAAGTTCGCCGCACTCGGGAGGAAAGTCCGCAATACGAAGGGGAACATTCAAAAAGGCGTACCGATTGGTTGAGCCAAAGCATTGATCCGACCTACAAGCTCGCTGCGGCCTTGCGACAAGAGATGGGTGATCGCGTCAACGAAGCTATTATGTCAAGAAAAGACACCAGTTATTCAAGCAACTCATCGAAGGCATCAGCTACTGAATCAGCCTTATCGCGCCGAACATCCTTCTTATGCTGAGCGAGCAGTTTTGCCGACATGGCCCTACACCATTTTGGGCTCTTGAGATCGCTTTTGTAGTCGAAGTAATCGTCTTCTTCCGGCGCAAGCTCAGCATTCAGATCAATCGCAGCATTCCGAGCCAAGATCGCAAAGCCTGCGGCAAGCTCATCAAGTTGGTCGTTCTTTGAGAACTCATCCAGTGATTTTAGGATGTGCGCACCCTCCGAGCTATCCTTAATGATTTGGATCACAGCAAAGAAAATAAAATATTTTGTAAGGGCGTAATTTGCGAACGGTTTATTTTCCAGCTCGTCCAAGACTGTAGGTATCTCCTGGAAACATTCCCATAGTGCAAGAATTCTTGCACCTGTAACGCCTGGTCGACCGAAGATTTCGGAATGGAGGTCGTCCATGACTTTGTATTTTTGATGGCAACTCCAAGGCTGCTCAAGATCCGCAGCCAGCAACACCAAGCCAGCAGCTTCGTTAGAAATAATTTCCTTCCCTTTATTGCTCTCGCCTTGCTTTATCTCATACGCAAAATTGCCATCACTTACTTTGCTAACTTCAGCTTTGAGACGTTGCTGCAAGTTGTGGTTGGACTTCATATCGCGAGCCTTGATCGCGTTCTGGTTATTGCTGTTGCGTGTGATTTTCTGGGATAGGGAAACGTCGCCTTTGACCTCTATGAGTTTGACAAGAATTTTCAGATCATCAGTGATTTTAGCTCGCTCGGAGAGCAATGAGGTAAGACTTTGTGCGCCGTTAACTACCACATAGTCTTCGACTGAAATGGTTTGGTCACTTTCTTCGAGTATCTCTCGGCAGAGAACATTTATTCCATTGTGATACAATGGAAAGTTTCCGTGCTCTTTCTTTTCGCGAATGCTTGCCTTGATGCTCTTGTTAACCTTTGTGTTCCCCAAGGACAATCGGACGTTTTGCTCGAAAAGGGCGCCGTCGGAAATTCCCTTCATTTTTGTGAGGTTCAAGGCAGATGCGAGAAAAATTCGGGCGGAAGCGCCTCCAGCGTCATACTCGATGACATCGCTATCGGAAACGTCGAAATCAAACCTTTCGGAGATGCCACCGTCGACATCCAAATCGACATAATCCGCGGCAATCTCTGTAGCGTCATGCAGATCGATAACCTCGGCTTTTTCAATGTAGTTGTAAGCATCGTCATTCGCCGGAACGTTGGTGATAAAGACACCTTGCACATCATAGCCGGCGGCAACCTTCTCGGACACCTCATTTCTGGTTATCGCTTGCCTAAGTCGCTCATTTTTTGTTTCCTTTTCGAGTTCCTCAATTTTCTCCGCACTACCAAATTGAACCAGCGTCCCGTAAAAATCCTTTAGCTCAGTATCTCCAAGTTCAGCCTTGTCACTCGTTTTTGTCTTGGCCTGTATTACATAGACAACTTCGGAAACATCATCGACGTAAATTGCATCCACGCCTTTGTCGTGTTTCGCGTCAACGCAAGCATCATCGGCTGCAAATTCATCGAGCCTAAAAATGTTCTCAAGAAACCACTTTAGGAATCTCTTCGAAAAATCAGACGCACGCCCAGAGTAGTGCTTTTCCAGGACGTTAGAGAATTCAGAGTGCCTGAGGTCTTTTGCTTCCATATCTCTTGCGTCCTGGCCTGCTTGGCGGGGTGCCATGTTATCTTTGGATTTCGTCACCATAGAAGATAGCGCCGCGAAGGTCGACAACCGTCTCATCGTCATCCCGTGGCGATGTTTTGCGACTGGAGTTCGCCGCGATCGAACTATCGTGTTGGCCATGTGCAAGGGGACGACTGTTGCAAGACTGACCATTGGGAGAGGTCTGAAGGTGTAGACAGAGCAGTCGGCCGAAAAGCCGCCGTTGCGCATCACAGCAACGAAAGGCGGCTCTGGGCCGTTGCATTCGCCCCCGCCCCCCCAAACACAAAAGGCGGGTCACTGACCCGCCCCTTGTGTCTCTCGCTGTCCCCGCTCAAAGCCCGTAGAGCGCGCCGAATTTGGACTCCAGATACTCCATCAGCGGCGCCTCGGTGGGCGCGGCGCCGGTGGCGCGGGTGATTACCTCGCGCGGGGCGTAGCGGGCGCCGTGGCGTTGCAGGTTGTCCTTCAGCCAGCCGGTGGCGCCGGAGGTGTCACCCACCGCCAGTTGCGCGTCGAGGTCGGGCAGCGCCTGGCGCAGCGCCGCGTGCAGGCAGCCGGCATAGACGTTCCCCAGCGCATAGGTCGGGAAATAGCCGAACAGCCCGACCGACCAATGCACATCCTGCAGCACCCCGTTCGAGGGCTTGTCGACCGCGGTGCCGAAATCGGCCAGGAAGCGATCGTTCCACGCCGCCTCGAGATCGCCGACCTGCAGATCATTCGCCATCAGCGCGCGTTCCAGATCGAAGCGCAGCATGATGTGGAGGTTATATTGCACCTCATCCGCCTCGGTGCGGATAAAGCCCGGATGCACCCGGTTGGCGGCGGCGTAGAAGGCATCTGCATCCGGGACGCCGATATCGCCATAGGCCTCTCCCATGCGGTCGAAAAGCCAGCCGGTGAAGGCGCGCGAGCGGCCAAGCTGGTTTTCGAAAATCCGGCTCTGGCTTTCGTGCACCCCCATCGAGACGCCGCGCCCCAAGGGCGTCAGCAGATAGGCCAGATCGACATTCTGTTCGTAACAGGCATGGCCTGTCTCGTGGATGGTGGAATAGACGCAGTTGAACGGGTCATCCTCATCGGTGCGGGTGGTGATCCGCACATCGTTGCCCGAACCCGAGCTGAACGGGTGCACCGCCTTGTCGATCCGCCCGCGCGTCATGTCGTACCCGAAGACCTCGGCCAGTTCGCGGGTCATCCGCATCTGGGTTTCGGCCGGGTAATAGCCGCTCAGCGCAGCCGGTGCCGGTTTCTCGAGGATGGCCGACCGCAGCGCCACCAGACGCGGGCGCATGGCATCGAAGGTCGCCGCGATCTCGGCCGCGCTGGTGCCGGGCTCATAATCCTCCAGCATGGCGTCATAGAGGGACCCGCCCGCGGCCAGCGCCGCGCCCTCCTCGCGCTTCAGCGCGACGACCTCTTGCAGGACCGGCAGGAAGGCGGCGATATCCTCGGCCGCCCGTGCCGCCGCCCATTTGCCCTGGGCAACAGAAGTGACCTGCGCCAGCTTGGTGGCGAGGGCGGCGGGGATCTTCATCGTGCGGTCATAGACGCGGCGGATCTCGCGCAGCTGCGCGGCGCCGACCTCATCCGGCGCCTCGGCCACCTCCAGCCACTCGCCAACGCGCGGATCGGTGCGGCGGGCGTGGAGGACGGATTCGATCGCCGCCATCTCCTCGCCCCGCTGATCGGCGGCACCGCGCGGCATCACAGTCTCCTGATCCCAGCCAAGCCGGCCTGCGATCTCTCCCAAAGCGATGGTGTCGCGGGTGAAGGCCAACAGATCGTCATAGGCGGTCATTTCACATCTCCCCGAACGGATTGGACACGCGGATAGGCGGACAGGAACCGCGCCCGCAGGATCAGCACCCAGACCAGCACGGCGACAAGCTGATGCGTGATCGCGGCATGGAGCGGCGCGGCATAGATCACCGTCA
This sequence comes from Pseudodonghicola xiamenensis DSM 18339, assembly GCF_000429365.1. Lineage (GTDB taxonomy): Bacteria > Pseudomonadota > Alphaproteobacteria > Rhodobacterales > Rhodobacteraceae > Pseudodonghicola > Pseudodonghicola xiamenensis. The sequence continues at coordinate 64,968 of NZ_AUBS01000016.1, forward strand.
TGATGCCCAGGCCGACCTGGACCAGCAGCGCCGCCATCGCCGCGTTGAAGGCAAACCGCGTGGCGCCATGGGCCGAGCGGCGCCCCTTGAGCCAGACCGCAATCCCGAAAAGGAACAGGAAATAGCCCCAGCAGCGGTGGATGAACTGCACCAGCCCGGGGTTTTCAAAGAAATTGCGCCACAGCGGTTCGATCATGAAGGGCTTGGGCGGCAACACCTGCCCGCCCATCAGCGGCCAGTCGGTATAGGACCGCCCGGCGTCGATCCCCGCAACCAGCGCGCCCAACAGGATCTGCACGAAGGCGATATGCAGCCAGCCGGTCGACAGGCTGAATAGCTTGGCCTCGCGCAGCCGCCGCGCCTGCATCAGGTCGCGCTCCTCCCGCCCAAGCTGGAAGATGTCCCAGGCCAGAACGCCCAGAATGATGAAGGCCAGCCCCAGATGGGTCGCCAGCCGATAGGAGACGACCGAGGTCATCCCCTCGCCCTGGGTCACACCGGAGGAGACCATCCACCAGCCGATCGCCCCCTGCAGCCCGCCAAGCGCGCCCGGGATGATCAGCTTAACGGCCCAGCCGCGCGGGATCTGCCGGGCGACCAGAAAGCCGAAGAACCCCAGCGCCCAGACCAGCCCGATCAGCCGGCCCAGTTGCCGATGGCTCCATTCCCACCAATAGATTTCCTTGAAATCGGACAGTTGCATCCATTGGTTCTCGATGCGCCACTGGTCGATCTGCTTGTATTTGTCGAATTCGGCTTGCCAGTCGACTTCGGTCATTGGCGGGATCGCCCCGGTGACCGGGCGCCATTCGGTGATGCTGAGCCCGCTATCGGTCAACCGGGTCAGCCCGCCCACCGCGATCATCGCCACCACAAGGACGAAGATCACCGCCAGCCACGCCCGGATGCCCCGGCGCGCGCCGCGCCGGCCACGGTCGATGGCCCCGGTCTCGGCCGGGGTTGCCGGGCTGCTGCCTTCGCCCACCTCTTCGAAAATAGAGCGTTTGGTCGCCATGAGATCGCCCAATCCTGCTGTCTTGCTTGCGTCTGCCCCCATGTAAACCGCGCGACACCGCAGGACAATGCGTCTTGCCCGGAACGAGGTTGAGCATGATCGGGCCCGGAGAGGAAAACCCGCGACGGAATTCCCTGCCCCGGACGTTCAACTGACAATATCGCGCAAACCACTCACGACGGAGTTTCAAATGTTGCGTTCCCTGATTGCGCCCCATCCCCGAACGCCGCATCCGCTGCCGGGTCGAGGGGCACGGCAAAGCAGCGGGCGAAACGGGATAGAGAGCTTGCCGTGATGCCACCTCGGGAACTCGGGGCAAAATCCGCATCGCAAAAGAGCTGCCGTGCCGACTGCCTCACAGCTATATGGTGGTTAAAGCCCCGGGATGGGGCCGCCGCACCGGTGCCGGCCCCTGCCGCCACGTCCCCTGACGACGATCAGCCCCACCCGCGCCCATAAGCGGGGCGCAGCCGATCCGCCGCCACGGCCTGCGCGCCGCTTAACTTCTCTGGTCCCAGGATCTAAAGCTTGACGGGTGCAGCCGCCGCCACGGCCCAACGCCGGATTTCAGGAGGTTCCAAATGCTTCGCAAATTCCTCACCCCGCTTCTTGTTGCCGCCTCACTGAGCTTTTCGGCCGGCGCCCTACGGGCCGACAGCTATCTCTATGTGCAAGACGGCGTCTTCCTGAACGCGCGCAGTGGCCCCGGCACCCGCTATACCGCCTATCAGCGCCTGCGCCCGGGCACCCGACTCTCCATCATCACAAAGCAAGGCAATTGGGCGCAAATCCGCACCCCGGAAGGCGCCATCCTCTGGGTCTCCGCGAATTACCTGATCAACCGCAGACCCCGGGTTGAATTGAGCCGGCCACCGATCATCCTGCGGCCGCAACCTCCGCGTGTCGAGTTTCCCAAACCGCTTGCGGTCCATCCGCTGGCGCCGATGCGGCCCGGCCTGCGCACACCGCCGCGCGCCGGCGACCTGCCCAACACCACGCCTCCGGGGTTTTATCAACCCAACCGGACACAACAGCACCTGCAGCACCAACAGATGCAACAGCGACAAACACAACCGCAGCGGTTTCAATCACCGAACCGACAGCTGCAGCAGCCCGCCCACCCACGGCAGAACATGCAAAAGCAACCACAGCCCAATCAGAATTGGAAGCACCCCGGACAAGGACGGCAGCGACAGCCCTGGGGACAGAATAACTGACCGGTCGTGACGCGCCCGGCAAGGGCCCGGCAATGACCCCGACGGCGCGGCTCTTCAATCGCCGCGGTTCTTCCAGCGCACCATCTGCCGCATCACCCCGTGCAACACCTGCACATCGGCGCTCGTCAGCGGCATCCGGCTCCACAGATTGCGCAGATTGATCTTCATGCTCTCGGCCTTGGCCTCGGGGAAGAAGAACCCGGCCTCCTCCATCCGCTCCTCGTAATGCTCGGCCAGCTTCTCGATCTCCAGCGCGCTCGCCCATTCGGCGCGGGCCATTTCCATCACCTCATGCTGCACCTCGGTCACCTGACGGCGCCATTCATAAGCCGTCAGCAACACGCATTGCGCCAGATTGAGCGAGGCGAACTCCGGGTTCACCGACACCGAGATGATGGCATTGGCGCGCGCCACGTCCTCATTCTCCAACCCGGCGCGTTCCGGCCCGAACAGCACCGCCACCTTCTGGCCAGCGGCGATCTTTTCGGCTGCAACCGCCATCGCACGCTCGGGGCTAAAGACCGGCTTGGTCAATCCCCGCTGCCGTGCCGTGGTGGCGAAGACATAAGAGCAATCGCCCACCGCCTCGGCCAGATCGTGATAAAGCCCCGCCTCGTCCAGCAGCCGCCCGGCACCGCTTGCCATCGCCACCGACTTCGGGTTGGGCCAACCGTCGCGGGGCGACACCAGACGCATCCGGTCCAGCCCGAAATTCCACATCGCCCTCGCCGCCGCTCCGATGTTCTCACCCATCTGTGGGCGGACCAGGACAAAGGTGGGCTGCGGCGTATCGGTGGGCATGATGGCTCCTTAGGGCTCGGATCGGTCCCCGCCATACTGCCCTGCGCCGCAGGGGGCAAGCACCGTGCCCGCGCAAAACCGTTTTCAACCGCGCGCCAATCCGCTAAACCGCCCCGAAACACACTCAAGGATCGCCGTCATGGACGCCCCCGAGCAGCCACAGCTTTACCTGATCACCCCGCCCGTCTTCGACCTGGACAGTTTTCCCGACCGCATGGCCCGGGTGCTCGACGGGGCCGAGATCGCCTGCATCCGCCTGACCCTTGCCACTCGCGACGAGGCAGAGATCGCGCGCGCCGCCGATACCCTGCGCGAAGTCGCACATGCCCGCGACATCGCCCTGGTGATCACCGATCACCTGCTGATGGTCGAACGGCTCGGCCTTGACGGCGTGCATCTGAGCGATGCGGCCAAATCGGTGCGCGCCGCCCGCAAGGCCCTGGGCGCCGATGCCATCGTCGGCAGCTTCTGCGGCGGCTCGCGCCATGACGGCATGGCCGCGGGCGAGGCCGGCGCCGATTACGTGGCCTTCGGTCCGCTCGGCGCCTCGGCCCTGGACGACGGCAGCGTCGCCGAACTCGACCTCTTCCAATGGTGGAGCCAAGTGATCGAAGTGCCGGTGGTGGCCGAGGGCGGGTTGACTCCCGATCTGGTCGCGGCCCTCGCCCCCTGCACCGATTTCTTCGGCCTGGGCGATGAAATCTGGAGCGCCGAGGATCCGCTCCTTGCCCTCAAGCAGCTGCTGGCGCCGCTCGGCTGAACCGCCGACCCTTTTGCGGGGCCGCCTTTTTCTGGCTGCAAATATCCCCACCGGAGGCACGCGCCCCGCAAGGGGCGCGTTCATGCCCGGATGCAGCGCGCGCCGGCTTGCCGATCGGGCGGAAACCCGTCAAAGCTGACCGCATGACCATTGCGCCCCACGCCCCCCTCCTCTGCATCGGCTCGGTCCTCTGGGACGTGATCGGCCGCGCGCCGGAACCGATGCACGCCGGTGCCGATGTGCCCGGCAAGATCACCCGCCTGCCCGGCGGCGTGGCGATGAACATCGCCATGGCGCTGGCGCGTCACGGGGTGCGCCCGACGCTGCTGACGGCCATCGGCCGCGATGCCGAGGGCGAGGAACTGATCACGGCCTGCGCCCAGCTCGGCATGATCACCGACCACATCCACCGCCCCGCGGATCTGCCCACCGATCGCTACATGGCGGTCGAGGACAGCGCCGGGCTGATCGCCGCCATCGCCGACGCCAAGACGCTGGAAACTGCCGGCGCGCGCATCCTCGACCCGGTCACCGACGGACCGCTCGGTCGACCCCACGCGCCTTTCCAGGGCACCATCGCGCTCGACGGCAATCTGACCGAAACGCTCCTCGCCCAGATCGCCACCTCCGACGCCTTCGCCGCCGCCGATCTGCGGGTGGCGCCGGCCTCCCCCGGCAAGGCGCTGCGGCTCAAACCCTTTCTCGCCCATCCGCGCGCCACGCTCTATCTGAACCTCGAAGAGGCGGGGCTGCTGTGCGACAACCGCTTCCCCCATGCCGAAGACGCCGCCCAGGCGTTGATATCACTGGGGCTGTCCCGCGTGCTGGTGACGGATGGCGCCAACAAGGCCGCCGAGGCCAGCGCCGAGGGGCTGCGCGCCCTGGCCCCACCGCAGGTCCGCATCGCCCGCGTCACCGGCGCCGGCGACACCTTCATGGCCAGCCATATTGCCGCCGAACTGGCGGGTTTCCCCCGCGCCGAGGCTTTCGTCAGTGCCCTAAATGCCGCCGCGCATTATGTTTCCCAAGGAGCCGATCCATGTTTTTCATGACCTTTTCCGCCGAGGCCGCCCGCGCCAAATCGAACGGCCAGCCCCTGGTGGCGCTGGAAAGCACCATCATCACCCATGGCATGCCCTATCCGCAGAATGTCGAGGTCGCCAAGCAGGTCGAGGATGACATCCGCGCCGCCGGCGCGGTGCCGGCAACCATCGCGGTGCTGGACGGACGGCTCCATATCGGGCTCGAGACAGAACAGCTCGAACGACTGGGTCAGGCGCGCGGGGTCGCGAAACTGTCGCGCGCCGATCTGGCCGCCTGCCTGGCGACCGGCGGCACCGGGTCGACGACAGTGGCGGCGACGATGATCGCTGCCCATCACGCCGGCATTCCCGTCTTCGCTACCGGCGGCATCGGCGGTGTGCATCGCGGCGCCGAACAGAGCTTCGACATCTCGGCCGATCTGCAGGAATTGGCGCAGACGCCGGTAACGGTGGTCTCGGCCGGGCCGAAGGCGATCCTCGATATCGCCAAGACGCTCGAAGTACTGGAAACCCTTGGTGTTCCGGTGATCGTCAAGGGATCGGATGTTTTCCCCGCCTTCTGGTCGCGGCAATCGCCCTATTCGGCCCCGCTCAGGATGGATGATGCGACACAGATCGCCCGCGCCCATGCGGTACGGGGCGAACTGGGGCTTCCCGGTGGCCAGCTGGTGGCCAATCCGATCCCGGCCGAAGATGAGATCCCGGCGGACCAGCTCGTCCCGGTGATCGCCCTGGCCCGGGCCGAGGCCGAGGAGGCAGGGATTTCAGGAAAATCGGTGACCCCGTTCCTGTTGGAGCGGATTTTCGAACAGACCCGGGGTGCCTCTCTCACTGCCAATATCGCCCTGGTGCGTCACAACGCCCGTGTCGCCGCAGAGATCGCCCAAGCCTTGCGCAAGCTCAACGCCTGACACGAAATCGCTGATCCGCGCCATTGTACCGGCAGGACAAAGAGCATATTTTTCGCACACAAGGGCCCCCGCCGGGCCCTCACAGGGACGAGACGCGGATGAATACCCCATTTGACGAGGAACCGCATCGCCGCAAAGGCGTGTTTTCGCATCTGCGCGCGTCATTCCTGACCGGTCTGGTGGTGATCGCCCCGGTCGGACTGACGATCTGGCTGATCTGGAGCGTCATCGGCTGGATCGATGGGGTGGTGTTGCCGCTGGTCCCGCACCGGATGCGGCCGGAAACCTATATCGGCATCAACCTGCGGGGTGTCGGTGTCATCATATTCCTGCTGTTCACCATCGTGGTGGGCTGGGTTGCCAAGGGGATCATCGGCCGGTCCCTGATCAATTTCGCCGAAAGCCTGGTTGACCGGATGCCGGTGGTTCGATCGGTCTATTCCGGGATCAAGCAGATCTCAGAAACCGTCTTCGCACAGTCCGAACGTTCGTTCGAAAAAGCCTGTCTGGTGCAATATCCGCGCCGCGGCATCTGGGCGATCGGCTTTGTCTCCACCACCGCCAAGGGCGAGATCTCGGACCGGGCCGAGACCGGGGGCAAGCTGATGTCGATCTTCGTGCCGACCACACCGAACCCGACCTCGGGTTTCCTGCTCTATTTCCCGGCGGAGGATGTGATCGAGCTTGAGATGTCGGTCGAAGACGCCGCCAAACTGGTGATCTCGGCGGGGCTGGTCTATCCCAACCCCAAGGATCCGACACAAAGCCCGGACTGATCGCAGGCTTGGCCGGCGACGCCCGCGCCCGGTCTGGGATCAGTTGAACATCTTCTGCAGATCGACACTGTTACGCTTGCCCAGATCCTGCTTGTGCGCGGCCAGGAAATCATCAGCGGATTGCCGGCCCGCCTCTTTCAGCTCCTGCAGGATATAGGGGGTCGGCACCACCTTGGTCGCCACCGACAGCGCGTTCATCAGCTCGTCATTGGCGATCATGTGAATATAGGACCGTTTCATGCGCTGCTCACTCACCGCACCCTCGTCCAGCAGGCGCTGCACGAAGTTGACCGCACGCAATTCCCGTAGCAGGGACGAGTTGAAGCTGATCTCGTTGATCCGGTTCTGGATTTGCTGCGGCGTGATCGGCACCTCGCGGCGTTCCAGCGGGTTGATGTTCACGACGACGATATCGGCCGGAAGATTCATGTCGAACAGCGGAAACAGCGCCGGATTCCCGGTATAGCCGCCATCCCAATAGGCCTCGATCTCACCGGTCTCGGGGTCCTCGATCTCGACCGCCTGGAACAGGTTCGGCAAACAGGCCGAGGCCAGAATGGCGTCGGTGCTGATCTCTTCCCCGGAGAACACCCGGATCTTGCCACTGTGCACCCGGGTCGCGCAGATGAACAGCTCGGGTGCGGCCTTGGCGCAGACGTGATCGAAATCGAGCGCCTCGGCGATCACCTCGAGCGGGTTGATGTAGAACGGCCCGTAGGCATAGGGCGACACCAATCGCGACCAGGCGTCTGCAACTGAAAACGGCAGAGAATATTCGATCGCCTGCGCCACCTGCGCCGGTTCAAGCACGCCGACCCAATGGCTCAGCCGCATGTCGCCCATGCCGTGCATCCGGCCCCAGAGCCAATCCAGATTGGCGCGCGCGCCATCACGCCCGCCTGCGACCATGCCAGCCTTGAAGGCCGCCGCATTCAGCGCCCCCGCCGAGGCGCCCGAGATTGCAGCGATCTCGATATCTTCTTCGTCCAGCAGCCGGTCAAGCACCCCCCAGGTGAAGGCGCCATGAGCGCCTCCGCCCTGAAGGGCAAGGTTGATGACCGTCTTGGCCCCGCTCAAAGCGCGGTCCAACCACCGTCGACGGAGATCGTCGTGCCGGTGATTTGCTCCGCAGCGGCAGAGCACAGGAACACCGCAGTGCCGCCCAATTGTTCCACCGTGGCGAATTGCTTGGAGGGCTGACGTTCAAGCATCACGTTCTTGATCACGTCTTCCCGGCTCATGTTGTATTCCTTCATGGTGTCGGGGATCTGCGCCTCGACCAGGGGCGTCAGCACATAGCCCGGGCAAATCGCGTTGCAGGTGATCGGCTCCTGCGCGGTTTCCAGCGCCACCGTCTTGGTCATGCCGACGATGCCGTGCTTGGCCGAGACATAGGCCGCCTTGTAGGGCGATGCCGTCAGCCCGTGCGCCGAGGCGATGTTGACGATCCGGCCCCAGCCCGCCTTGCGCATCATCGGCAGCGCCGCGGCTGTGGTATGGAAGGCCGAATTCAGGTTGATGGCAATGATCGCGTTCCATTTGTCGACCGGGAATTCGTCGATCGGCGCCACATGCTGGATGCCGGCGTTGTTCACCAGGATATCGCAGCTTCCGGCCTTTTCGATCAGTGCCCGGCAATCGTCACCATTGGACATATCGGCCTGGATATAGCGCGCCTCGACCCCGGTCTCCTGCGCGATCTGCGCCGCCAGCGCGTAATCCTCGGGCGAGTTGGTGAAAGAGTTCAGCACCACATCCGCCCCGGCCCGCGCCAGTTCCCAGGCGACTCCCAGACCAATGCCCGAGTTCGACCCCGTGACGATGGCGGTCTTTCCGCTCAATGACATGATGTGCTCCTTCCTTGCGATGTTTGATGGCATCCTGCCATGCTGCGATTGCGAAAGGAACGACAAAAGAATGTGAGAAATACGTAACTCCCGACGCCTTGCCTCCCCGCTTTCAAATCGCTTTGCCGATGATCTCGCGGCGATCTCGCCCCCGGCCCGGGCGAGAATCGGCCCGATGTGCAGGCTGTGGAAGAATCGGGGTGGAGTCGCCCCCCGGCCACGTGTATGCGGCGCCTGTCCCGGTTGCGTCCGGCCTGACATCCCGTCCCGTCACTGCACCATCAGTGCGATGATCCGCGGCGGGGTTTATGTCTACGCCCCGGTCCGAGCCCTTTTCTATATGGCTAAAAAGCCATCACTGCCCCGGATCAGCGGGCATTCTCTTTTGTCGGCCAGCCCAACCCCGAGATGGGATTTTGCCAAAAAAAAACGCCCGCACGAAGCGGGCGTTAAGTTATTGAGGCAGGTTTCATACAGGCAAGAAACCTATCGAGCAGTGAGGCCTTTATAAGCAATTCCCCGCCCTTCTCCAAGCTAAAAGTTTGATATCACGAGAATCCCAAAGTAGCTTCGGCACCAATTACAACAAGAGCAGAACGGGATTGTTTCCAGCATGCGGCCCGGCCCTTTCCTTCCCATACGGGCGCTGACAGGCGCCATCACCCTGTTTTTCTTGGCTCAGACCGCTCCGGCACAGCCGCAACACGGGATCGCCATGTATGGCGCGCCAGCGCTTCCTCCGGATTACAAGGCGCTGCCCTATGTCAATCCGGATGCCCCCAAGGGAGGCCGCGTGGTGTTCGGGAACACCGGTGGTTTCGATTCCCTGAACCCCTTCGTGCAGAAGGGAACCGCCCCCTGGCAGTTACGGTTCTGGGGCTACGAATCGCTCATGGGACGATCCTGGGACGAACCGTTTACCCTTTACGGGCTGCTGGCCGCCTCCGTCGAAACCCCACCCGATCGTTCCTGGGTAGAGTTCACCCTGCGCCCAGAGGCCAGGTTTTCCGATGGCTCACCGGTCACGGTCGAGGATGTGATCTGGTCCTACGAGACGCTGGGGACCAAGGGACATCTGCGTTATCGCGGGTTCTGGAGCCGGGTGGCGAAGATCGAGCAGACCGGCCCGCGCAGGGTCCGGCTGACCTTCAACACCCCGGACCGTGAGCTGGCGCTGATCGCCGGGATGCGCCCGATCCTGAAGAAAGCGCAGTGGGAAGGAAAGGATTTCACCGCATCCGGCCTGAGCGAAGCCCCGATCGGTTCCGGCCCCTATGTCGTCACCGGTTTCGAGGCCGGCCGCTATGTCACCCTGAAACGCAACCCCGACTATTGGGGGCGCGATCTGGCGTTTCGCCGCGGCACTGAGAATTTCGACGAAATGCGGATCGAATTCTATGGCGACGCCACCGTGCTGTTCGAGGCCTTCAAGTCCGGCGCGCTGTCGGCGGTGCGCGAATTCAACGCCGAGAAATGGCAGAGGCAGTATGATTTCCCGGCCGTCACGCGCGGCGATGTGGTGAAATCCGAGATCTCGAACCAGCGCCCATCGGGGATGACCGGGCTGGTGATGAACAGCCGCCGCGCCCCGTTTGATGACTGGCGAGTGCGGCAGGCGCTGATCCTGGCGTTCAACTTCGATTACATCAACGATACCATGACCGGCGGGGTGCAGCCGCGCATCACCTCCTATTTCTCGAACTCGCCGCTGGCGATGCGTCCCGGTCCCGCCACCGGACGGGTGCGCGATCTGTTATTGCCCTATGCCGCAGATCTGCCGCCCGGAGCGCTTGATGGCTATGCCCTGCCCGAAGGCGACGGCACCGCGCGCAACCGCACCAATCTGCGCGCCGCCATGGCACTGCTGACCCAGGCCGGCTGGCATGTGGTGGACGGAGAGCTGCGCAACGCCGAGGGAGAGCCGATGCGGCTTTCGGTGCTGCTGCGTCAGGCCGATGGCGAGATGCAGCGGGTCGTCGATCTTTACACCCAGGCCCTGCGCCGGCTGGGCATCGCGGTGGTGGCCGACACCGTCGATGATGCGCAATATACCACCCGCACCGCCGCGCTCGATTTCGACCTGACCAGCTTCCGCCGCGACCTGTCGCTGTCGCCCGGCAACGAACAGCGGCTCTACTGGGGCAGCGCCGACGCCAATCAGGAAGGCAGCCGCAACCTGATGGGCGTGGCCTCTCCGGCGGTCGATGCGATGATCGACACCATGCTGACCTCTGACACCTCCGAGGACTTCACCGCCGCCACCCGCGCACTCGACCGGGTGCTGACGGCGGGGGCCTATGTGATCCCGATCTGGGCCTATGACGTCAGCCGCATCGCCCATGTGCGGCAGATGAAATACCCCGCCGACCGGCTGCCGATCTATGGCGACGGGGTCGAATACATGCCCGACGCCTGGTGGTGGCAGGAGAACTGACATTTATTTCATGAAATCTCGAAATAGAATTGCCATCATCCTTTCCGCGTCCTAAGCACAGGGCAAAGCGCGCCGGCGCCGGTCGGGAAAAATCCGAGGCAGATCGGGCAAAGAGGTGGATCATGGGCAATTTCGAACGGTTTCTGTCGCTCTGGGTCGGGCTGGCGATCCTCGCCGGCGTGACATTGGGCAACCTCATTCCCGGCCTCTTCATCGCCATCGCCGGGCTCGAGATCGCGCATGTGAACCTGGTCGTCGCGCTGCTGATCTGGGTGATGATCTATCCGATGATGGTGCAGATCGACTTCGCCGCCATCTCCGATGTCGGACGCGCCCCGCGCGGGCTGGTGCTGACGCTGGTGATCAACTGGCTGATCAAGCCTTTCACCATGGCGGCGCTTGGCTGGCTGTTCTTCCGGGTGATCTTTGCGCCCTGGGTCGATCCGCAGACCGCCGGCGAATATATCGCCGGCATGATCCTGCTGGGGGTGGCACCCTGCACCGCCATGGTCTTCGTCTGGAGCCAACTGACCAAGGGCGATCCTAACTACACCCTGGTGCAGGTGTCGCTGAACGACGTCATCATGATCTTTGCCTTCGCGCCGCTCGCCGGGTTCCTGCTGGGGATCTCGGATGTCACCGTGCCGTGGGAGACATTGCTGATCTCGGTCGCGCTCTATGTGGTGCTGCCGCTGGCGGCCGGGGCGCTCAGCCGGCACCGGCTGAACCGACGTGGGCCGGCTGCCCTGTCGGGCTTCGTCGCCCGGTTGAAGCCCTGGTCAGCGATCGGCCTTCTGGCCACGGTGGTGCTGCTCTTCGGCTTTCAGGCCGAAACCATCCTCGCCCGGCCGGAGGCCATCGCCATGATCGCGGTGCCGCTGTTGATCCAGACCTATGGCATCTTCGCCATCGCCTATGCCATGGCCCGCACCCTGCGGCTGCGCCATGCCATCGCGGCGCCGGCCTGCATGATCGGTACCTCGAATTTCTTCGAACTCGCGGTGGCGGTGGCGATCTCGCTCTTCGGGCTCAACTCCGGCGCGGCGCTGGCCACCGTGGTGGGCGTGCTGGTCGAGGTGCCGGTGATGCTGTCACTGGTCTGGTTCGCCAACCGAACCCGCCACTGGTTCCCGGGTTAAGCCCGGCACGGCGTCAGACCAGCGAGGTGACCCAGAGGATGGTCGCATCTTCCTCGCTGACCGAGATCACGTTATGGCCCATGCTGGCGTCGTAATAGGCGCTGTCGCCGCGGCGCATCTCGATCGGCTCATAGAACTCGGAATAAAGCTTGATGACGCCGGTCAGCACATAAAGAAACTCTTCGCCGTCATGGCGGACCCAGCCTTCGAATTCCTCCATGCTGCGGGCACGCACCCGGGCACGATAGGGCAGCATCTGCTTCTTGGTCAGCGTCTCGGCCAGCAGCTCGTGCTCATAGGTGGCGGTGGCATAATCCGCGCCCTTGCCCGACCGGGTCAGCGCCAGCCGACCATTGACCTGATCCTTCTGCGGCGGCGTGAAGAGCTGCGGCACCGAGATTTCCAGCCCGACGGCCAGTTTCTTCAGCGCCTCATAGGTCGGCGACATCTGGCCGTTCTCGATCTTCGACAGCGTCGACCGCGCCAGTCCGGCCTGGGTCGCCGCCTGTTCCAGGGTCCAGTTGCGCGCCTTGCGCAGCTCGCGCACCCGCGCCCCGAGGTCCAGCGGCTCGGCCGAGATCTCGGGTTCGCCGGCACGGGCGATACGGATGATGGATTTCGGGTCCCTTGACGTCATATCGTCTCTATAGGGGGCACGCCGTGCGCTTGCAACGCGGGGTTTCTCCGGCTAGCGATGGATCATGCAATCCGTATTCGACCAAGGGCTGCCGCCGCCCTGCCCCGCCCCGTTCAACCTGGCCGCGCATGTCCTGCGACACGCCGAGGCCGTGCCGGAAAAGATCGCCCTCTCGGTCCTGCGTCTGGGCGGGTCGGAGGACTGGAGCTATGCCCGACTGGCGCAAGCGGTGCGCGGCACCGGCGCCGGGCTGTTGGCGCGCGGACTTCGGCCCGGGCAAATCCTGCTGATGCGGCTGGGCAATACCGTCGATTTCCCGATCGCCTATCTTGGTGCCATGGCGGTGGGTCTGGTGCCGGTGCCGACCTCGACCCAGCTGACCGCGCCAGAGACGCAGAAGATGCTCGATGATCTGGCACCGGCGGCGGTGCTACGCGATCCTGAGATCCCCTGCGCCGATCACCCCAACCAGATCAGGCTCGTGGAACTGGCAATGATGCGCGATCTGCCGCCCTGCGACTGGGACATGGGCGATCCGGAGCGGCTGGCCTATATCGTCTATACCTCGGGCACCTCGGGCAATCCGCGTGCCGTCGCCCATGCGCATCGCGCCATCTGGGCCCGGCAGATGATGATCGAGGGCTGGTACGGGCTGACGTCCGAAGACCGGCTGTGCCACGCCGGCGCCTTCAACTGGACCTATACGCTCGGCACCGGGTTGATGGACCCCTGGACCATCGGCGCCACCGCGCTGATCCCCGAAGCCGGAACCGAGATCACCCACCTGCCCGAGATCCTCGCCGCCCACCGCGCCACCATCTTCGCCGCAGCCCCGGGTGTCTATCGCCGTATGCTGCGCGGGCGCAACCGGCTGGACCTGCCGCATCTGCGCCACGGGCTCAGCGCCGGGGAAAAGCTCTCGCCCGATCTGCACCGGCAGTGGGTCGAGACCACCGGCACCGAGCTGCACGAGGCCTATGGCATGTCGGAATGTTCGACCTTCATCTCATCCAGCCCGGCGCATCCGGCGCGGGGCGCTGCGCTGGGACGGCCTCAGGTGGGCCGCCGCATTGCCATCTTGGGCGCCGACGACAAGCCGGTGCCGCAGGGCGAGCCCGGCACCATCGCCATTCATCGCAGCGATCCAGGTCTGATGCTGGGCTATCTGAACGCGCCCGAGGAATCCGCGGCGCGCATTCATGGCGATTGGTTCCTGACCGGTGATCAGGGCGCCATGGCCATTGATGGGGAAATCACCTATCTCGGCCGCAACGACGACATGATGAACGCCGGCGGCTATCGCGTCTCTCCGGTCGAGGTGGAGGCCGCACTCGCCCCCTATCCGGGGATCGAGCAGGTCGGTGCCACCGAGATCGAGGTGAAGCCCGGAACCCGCGTCATCGTCGCCTTCTATTCCGGCCCGCGCCCCCTTTCCGAGGTGGAGCTGAGCGCCTATCTCGAACCTCGGCTCGCGCGCTACAAGCAACCGCGGGCTTTCGTCCATCTAGATACCCTGCCCTCGGGCGCCAACGGCAAACTGCTGCGCCGGGCGCTCAAGGCCTATTACCCGCAAGAAGCCGACACATGACCGAGACCCAAAGCAAGACCGTCAAGCTGGACATCATGGCCGATCCGATCTGCCCCTGGTGCTATATCGGCAAGGCCGAACTTGACCGCGCCCTGGCCACCGTGCCCGAGCATCCCTTCGTGATCGAATTCCATCCGTTCCAGCTCAACCCCGAGATGCCCAGAGGCGGCATGGACCGGCGGACCTACCTGGAGACGAAATTCGGCGGCAAGGAAAACGCGGCCGCTGCCTATGCGCCGATGGTCGAACGGGCCGAGGCCCTTGGGCTGCCGCTCGATCTGGCGGCGATGACGCGCACGCCCAACACGCTCGACGCGCACCGGTTGATCCACTGGGCCGGCATCGAGGGCCTGCAATATGAAGTCGTCGATGCCCTGTTCCATGCCTATTTCGCCGAGGGCCGCGATATCGGCGATGCAGAGGTTCTGAGCGATATCGCCGACAGTGTCGGCATGGATGCCGCGGTGATCCACAAGTTGCTGGCCTCCGACGCCGATTGCGAGGCCATTCGCGCCCGCGACGCCCACAGCCGTGACATGGGGATCACCTCGGTCCCGACCTTCATCGTGGCCGGGCAGCATGCCGTTCCAGGTGCGCAACCGGCGGAATTGTGGCAAAAGGTGATGGAGGAGATCGGGGAGCAGCTTAGCCGGTGATGTATTTCAAGCCCTTGACGGTGTTCTACAGCGTGATGTTCGTGGTTACGCTGGGTACAGTGTTCTTTCACTATGTCGAACGCTGGAATTGGGTGGATTCCTATTTTTTCACCGTCGTCACCATCTCGACCGTCGGTTACGGCAATCTGGTCCCGGTCACCGTCATCGGCAAGATCGGCGCCACGCTGCTGATCTTCTTCGGCCTTGGCATCTTCGCCGTCGCGATCCAGCAGTTCGCGCTTTATAACATGCGCAAGCGTGAGGAAGAGACCGAATGGCTGATCGCCCGGCTGGGCCATCACGGCCATTCCGAGCCCGAGAACCAGACCGCCAACGAAGACGATCAACCCGACGACCCCGACACCCCCGGGGGCAGGCCTTCCCCGGCGGAATGACCCGGCAAGGGTTTTCCCATCTGGCGCGAGTTCCCTGAGCGTGATACCGGCCCGGGGTTAGACGGGGGACCGCATGAAGAACCAGATGTCACGTCAAGAATTCATCGCCTTGATCGCGATGATGTTCGCCACCATCGCCTTTTCCATCGACTCGATGCTGCCCGCCCTGCCCGAGATCGGCGCCGAGCTAAGCCCCGAGGCGATCAACCGGGCGCAGATGATCATCTCCGCCTTCGTGCTGGGCATGGGTGCAGGGACTTTCATCACTGGGCCGTTGTCGGATGCCTTCGGGCGCAAGCCAGTGATCGTGGCCGGGGCCGCGACCTATATCCTCGGTGCCGCCATCGCCTGGTCCAGCACCTCGCTCGAGGTGGTTCTGGCTGCCCGCGTCCTGCAGGGGTTCGGTGCCGCCGGGCCGCGGGTGGTATCGCTGGCGATCGTGCGCGATCTCTATTCCGGCCGCGAAATGGCCAAGACCGTGTCTTTCGCGATGATGATCTTCACCATATTCCCCGCCCTGGCGCCGCTGATGGGCCAGGGCATCATCGCACTTGCCGGCTGGCGGTCGATCTTTCTCGCCTTCATCCTGTTCTCGCTGGTCTCGGTGCTGTGGCTCGGGATACGCCTGCCCGAAACCCTGGCCCGCGAGAGCCGCCGCGCGATCCGGCCCAGGCTGATGGCCGCCGCCCTGGGCGAAATGGCCCGCCATCCCACCGTGCGGCTGTCGATCATGGTGCAACTTCTGTGCATGGCCTCGCTGTTCACCATGATCCTAATGGTGCAGCCGGTCTATGATATCATCTTCGACGAGGGAGAGAATTTCCCGATCTACTTCGGCGCCATTGCGCTGTTCTCGGGCTCGGCCAGCCTGCTAAACGCGGCCATCGTGGTCCGGATCGGCATGCGCCGGATCGTCACCTGGGCCCTTGGCAGCCAGATCGTGGTGACGCTGCTGATGCTGGCGATCACCGCCACGCTCAGCGATCAGCACCTGCTGTTCTGGGCCTTTCTCGGCTGGCAGACGGCGGTGTTTTTCCTGGCCGGCACGCTGATGGGCAACCTGAATGCCATCGGGATGGAGCCGATGGGCCATATCGCCGGCATGGCGGCCTCGATCATCGGGGCGGTCGCCACCGTCGGGGCGGCGATCCTTGCCACCCCGATGGGGCAGATGTTCAACGGCACGCTCTGGCCGCTGCTCATCAGTATCCTGTTCCTCTCGGTAACCGGCTTCGTGCTGATGCTGCTGATGTCCCGACAGGAACACC
Organism: Pseudodonghicola xiamenensis DSM 18339; assembly: GCF_000429365.1. Lineage (GTDB taxonomy): Bacteria > Pseudomonadota > Alphaproteobacteria > Rhodobacterales > Rhodobacteraceae > Pseudodonghicola > Pseudodonghicola xiamenensis. Next base: position 81,455 of record NZ_AUBS01000016.1, read on the forward strand.
GGCAGCCCGTATAGGGGCCGAAACGAAACCATGCCGCCGATGGCCCCTTTGCGGCGTCGACGGCATGGCGTCCTTCCTCCCCCCTGGCGGGGAGATCAGCTGGCGGCAGCCGGTGCCGTCGCGCTCTCGGCCTCGATCACCGACTTGATGTCCTTGGCCAGCAGCGTTTCCTTTTCCAGCAATAGCTTCGCCGTGGCCTCGAGGATATTCCGCCGCTCTTCCAGCACTTTGACGGTCCGGTCGAAGACCCCGGCCATGATCTTGCGCACCTCGGCATCCACCGCCGCCGCCGTCGCCTCGGAATAGCTGCGCTCCTGCGGGCCGTAATAGGGCTGATCTCCGGCCAGGAAAGCGCGCCGGTCCTGCTCCAGCGCCACATGGCCCAGCTTGTCGTCCATGCCATAGCGGGTGACGATGGCGCGGGCGATATCAGTGATCTTGACCAGATCGTCCGAGGCGCCGGTGGACAGATGGCGATAAACCACCCATTCCGCCGCGCGCCCGCCCATCAGCACACACATCTTGTTCTCCAACTCCTCCCGCGTCATCAGAAAGCGATCCTCGGTTGGGCGCTGGATGGTATAGCCAAGCGCGCCGATGCCGCGCGGAATGATCGACACCTTGTGAACCGGATCGACCCCCGGCAGCGTCATCGCCACCAGCGCATGGCCCATCTCATGATGGGCGACGATATCGCGTTCCTTCGGGTTCAGCAGCCGGTTGCGTTTCTCAAGCCCGGCGATGATCCGTTCGATGGCGTTGTTGAAATCCTCCATCGTCACCGCCTGCCCATCGCGACGGGTGGCCAGCAACGCGGCCTCGTTCACCAGATTGGCCAGATCGGCACCGGTGAACCCCGGGGTCAGTGCCGCGATCTGTTCGGCATCCACGTCCGAGGCGATCTTGGCCTTCTTCATGTAGATATCGAGGATCTGCACCCGCCCCACCCGATCCGGCCGGTCGACCAGAACCTGCCGATCGAAGCGGCCCGCGCGCAACAGCGCCGGGTCGAGGATCTCGGGCCGGTTGGTGGCCGCCAGCAGCACCAGGCCGGAGGAGCTATCAAACCCGTCGAGTTCGACCAGAAGCTGGTTCAGCGTCTGCTCCTTCTCGTCATGGCCGCCGGCCATCGGCCCGATGCCACGGGCACGGCCCATGGCATCAAGTTCGTCGATGAAGATGATCGCCGGCGCCTTCTGCCGCGCCTGTTCGAACAGATCGCGCACCCGCGCGGCACCGACGCCCACGAACATCTCGACGAATTCCGAACCCGAGATCGAGAAGAACGGCACGCCCGCCTCACCGGCGACGGCCTTGGCCAGCAGCGTCTTGCCGGTGCCCGGAGGGCCCACCAGAAGGATGCCCTTGGGCATCCGCCCGCCCAGACGGTTGTGATCGGCCGGGTTCTTGAGGAAATCGACGATCTCGACCAGCTCTTCCTTCGCCTCGTCGACGCCCGCGACATCGTCGAAGGTGACGCCGGTATCGCTTTCGACATAGACCTTGGCCTTGGATTTGCCGATCTGCATCAGCCCGCCGCCCATGCCGCCGGCGCCCATGCGTTTCAGCATGAACATCCAGATGCCGACGAACAGCGCCACCGGGATCACCCAGGACGCCAGATCGCGCAGGAAGGTGCTTTGGACCTGGCCGCTGACGACGATATCGTATTGTTGCAAATCCTTGGCCAGTTCAGGCTCCACCCGGGTGGTGACGAACATCGGGCGATTGTCCACCGGCTCCTTGAACTTGCCCTGGATATACTGATCAGAGACCGCGACTTCGGAAATCTTGCCGTCTTTCAGATAGCTCTCGAACTGGCTGTAGGGAATGGTCGCGACCTGAGTGGCCGTGACATAGAAATACTGGATCACCATCAGCCCGAAGAAGGCCGCCACCCAGTACCAGAGGTTGAATTTCGCTTTTCCGTTCATCGCCTCGGATCCTTTGTTTCGCCCGATCCTATGCCGAAGCGCCCAGTCAATCCATCCGGGAAAACCACTGCGCCGGTCGCCTTTTGCAGGTAAGGCCCGTGTGCTTCTGCCAGGGCTGTCGCCTTCTTCTCCACGGCTTCGCCTCAGGCCCGCCCCCGCGATGGTCACCTGCCTGCAGGCTTCAGACCGCTGGTGATCTGGCCGCCGGCGTTAAATCCCACCCGGTGCTTCCAGCGCCTCGGCAAGCCCCTGCCGGCAAGACCGTGACACGCGCCCGACTGCCTGACCAACGGCCCAGACTTCCCTTACGGAAGCCAAAATCCGAGACACTCTTTGATTATTTTCCAGTCCATCCACGCAATATTGCCCGCAAATTGGGCAAAATGCGGCACCACACGGTTCCCGGCCTTGGCGGCGATTGCCTGAAAACCCCGGTTACGAGGACGCTTTCCAAACCACCCGGCGACACGCAACACAAGAATGACGGAAACGACTGGGGGTGTGTGACGGCCATCTGAGGTGGAATTCGGTCCGGCCGCCGCACGGGTGCAACAAAAGTTGCGGGAGGAGATGTAGGCGCGCGCCCACATGCGTTCAACCTTGTCTCTTACCCCGCGGGGAGTATTCGATGACATTTTTGAAACGCGCACTGGCCGCGACCACTGCCCTTGCGGCCCTGAGCACGGCGGCCATGGCCGCGGATTGTCCGATCAAGGTGGGTGTGCTGCATTCGCTGTCGGGCACGATGGCGATTTCCGAGACCACGCTGAAGGACACCATGCTTATGCTGGTGGACCAACAGAACAAGAAAGGCGGCCTCTTGGGCTGTCAGCTTGAGGCAGAAGTCGTGGATCCGGCCTCTGACTGGCCGCTTTTCGCCGAAAAGGCGCGCGAACTTCTGACAGTGCAGAAGGTCGATGTGATCTTCGGCGCCTGGACCAGCGTCAGCCGCAAATCAGTGCTGCCGGTGCTGGAAGAGCTGAACGGGTTGATGTTCTACCCCGTGCAATACGAGGGTGAGGAAAGCTCGAAAAACGTGTTCTACACCGGCGCCGCGCCGAACCAGCAGGCGATCCCGGCGACCGATTACTTCCTGGATGAACTGGGGGTGGAGAAATTCGCGCTGCTTGGAACCGACTATGTTTATCCCCGGACCACCAACAACATCCTCGAGGCCTATCTGAAGGCCAAGGGCATCCCGGCCGAAGATATCTTCGTCAACTATACCCCCTTCGGCCATTCAGACTGGTCCAAGATCGTCTCGGACGTCAAGGCGCTGGGGGCCGACGGCAAGAAGGTCGGCGTGATCTCGACCATCAACGGCGACGCCAATATCGGCTTTTACAAGGAACTGGCGGCACAGGGCATTTCGGCCGATGATATCCCGGTCGTCGCCTTCTCGGTCGGTGAAGAAGAACTTTCCGGTCTCGATACCACCAACCTGGTCGGCCATCTGGCGGCCTGGAACTATTTCATGTCGGCCGACACGCCGGAGAATGCCGCATTCATCAAGGAGTGGCATGATTTCATCGGCGATCCCAAGCGCGTCACCAATGACCCGATGGAGGCGCATTACATCGGCTTCAACATGTGGGTGAACGCGGTGACCGAGGCCGGCACCACCGATGTGGATGCGGTACGAGAACACATGTGGGGCCAGGAATTCCCGAACCTGACCGGCGGCACGGCCAAGATGGGGGTCAACCACCACCTGTCAAAACCGGTGCTGATCGGCGAAATCCAGGCCGACGGCCAGTTCGACGTCATCAGCCAGACCGAACCGGTGCCGGGCGACGCCTGGACCGACTATCTGCCGGAATCGGCGGTGCTGACTTCGGATTGGAAGGATCTGGGCTGCGGTATGTACAATACCGAGACCAAGAGCTGCGTGCAGATCAAGTCCAACTACTGATCGGCTGTCCGCATGCACCCCGGGGCCCTTGCCGCCCCCGGGGTGATCCCCCGTCTCTTTCAGTCAGAGCGCCGCCCATGCCGACACGATCGCGGATCGTCTCCCTTCTGGCCTGCCTCGCGCTGGCCTGTCTCGCCCTGTTTCCCGGCCCGCTCGCGGCCGAGGAGAGCGGCATCCAACCCGTCCTCCAGGCCCATCGCGCGCTGATCGAAAAAGCCTCGCGCAGAACCGTGGCGAAGGCCATCGACGCCATCGTCGGCTCTGGCCTGCCGCAGGCGCAGACCGTGCTGGAAAGCTGGCAGGCCAAGGAGATGTATCAGCGTCAGAGCGACGGTTTGTTCTTTCGCGGCAAAGAGATTGACCGCAATAGCGTGGAGCTTTTCGATTTCGACAGTGGCAGCGACCTTGGCGCCATGTCGGGGGCTGATCTGAAACAGCTCAAACCCAATTCGGGGGTGCGCGGGCTGATCGGCGCGGCGCTGGTGCGGTTCCAGTTGACCGACCCCGACCCGGCCAAGCGGCACGAGGCGCTCGATGCCATTACCCGCGATGCCGAACCGTCGCACCTGGAGGCGCTTGCTGCCTCGATTGCAGGCGAGACCGACGCCGCGATCAAGGCCGCCAAGGAGCGCATGCTGCGGCTGCTGACCATCCGGTTCTCCAGTGCCGAAAACGAGCGCGTCGCCGCCATCCGGTCGTTCAAGGGCGATATCGGGGTGGATGCGCGGGCGGCGCTGAATCCGCTGCTGGCGACCAAGGTGATGTTTTCGGCCGCCCCCCCCAGCGGCAATATCGCCCACGAGCTCAGCCCCGGCAGCGCCGAGCTGTCCGTTCACGACGCCCATGCCCTGATGGTCGCCGCCGGAGCCGCCACCGCCATTCCCACGATCGACGAGCGCAAGGCGGCGCTGATCGCCCATATCGACGGTGGCCGCGTCGGCGGCGTACCGATCGGCCAATTGAACACCCAAGCCGCCCGCGACCGAGCTTATGCCGCCCTGGCCAGGGACGGTCTGGTGCCGCCCTTCACCCCCGGCGAGGATGCAGAAACCGCAGTGAAGAACGGCCGGTTCTGGGCAATCTATGACGAACCTTCTGCCGTGGTGACCAGTGCCGCAGCTACGACGCTTGCGTCGATTTCCACCAGCGTCGGGCTCAACCAGGCGCTTGATCTGACACTGGACGCGCTGTCGCTCGCCTCGATCTACTTCCTGGCCGCCATCGGGCTCGCCATCACCTTCGGGGTGATGGGGGTGATCAACATGGCGCATGGCGAATTCATCATGATGGGCGCCTATACCGGTTATGTGGTGCAGCAGATCGTGCCCGATTACACGCTGTCGATCATCCTTGCCATTCCGCTGGCCTTCGCGGTCACCTTCAGCGCCGGCGTGGCGATGGAGCGGCTGGTGATCCGCTGGCTCTATCACCGGCCGCTGGAAACGCTACTGGCGACCTTCGGAATTTCCATCGCGCTGCAACAGCTTGCCAAGAACATATTCGGCACCCAGGCAAGGCCGCTGACCGCGCCGGGCTGGCTGGACGGCGCCTGGGAACTCAACGACGTGGTGGGGATTTCCTATATCCGCATCGCCATCTTCGTGCTCGCCTTGGTGTTCCTGGCCATCTACCTCTGGATCATGAACCGCACCCGGCTGGGGCTGGAGACGCGGGCGGTGACGCAGAACCCGAAGATGGCGGGCTCCATGGGGATCAACCCCGACCGGGTCAACATGCTGACCTTCGGGCTCGGCTCCGGCATCGCCGGGATCGCCGGCGTCGCCATCGGGCTTTTCGCCAAGGTCACATCCGAGCTTGGGCAGGATTACATCGTGCAAAGCTTCATGACCGTGGTGGTCGGCGGTGTCGGCAATGTCTGGGGCACGCTGGCGGGCGCCACGCTGATCGGTTTTCTGCAAAAGGGCATCGAATGGCTGAACCCGTCGAACACGCTGGCGGCACAGACCTATATGATCGTCTTCATCATCATCTTCATCCAGTTCCGGCCGCGCGGGATCATCGCGCTCAAGGGCCGCGCGGCGGGGGATTGAGCATGTTTATCTCATCATTTCAAAGCACTCAGGGCAGCGCCCGCGCCGCGCGGGGCGGGGTTGAGGAAGGCGCGGTCGGCGCACCATCAGATCGCCGTCCCACCTCATGTCAAAAGCGCCCGCCCCGTAGGGGGGCAGTGCCGGCGCTGCCCGACGATGCCGCCGGGCGGACCCAATGGTCGATGCCACTGACGCCCCCGGTGAACCATCACCCGAACCGGAGGGCGTGCGCATGACCCGATCCTTCGTCTTTCGCAACCCCTCGGTCCTGATCTTCCTCGCCCTGCTGGCGCTCTTCACCCTGGGGGTAACGGCGGTATCCGAAGGCTTCGGGGTGGGCCTCATGTCCACGTCCTTCGTCAAGACGCTGGGCAAGACGCTCTGCCTGGCGCTGGTGGCCGTCGCCATGGATCTGGTCTGGGGCTATTGCGGTATCCTTTCCCTGGGCCATTTCGCCTTCTTCGGCCTCGGCGGCTACATGATCGGCATGTGGCTGATGTACGAACGCACCCGCGGCATCGTCGAGACCTCGCTGGCCGAGGCGCCGATCCCGCCCACCCCGCAAGAGGTGGTCGACGCCATCGGAAACCAGATATTCGGCGTGGTGGGATCGAGCGACTTTCCCCTGGTCTGGTCCTTCGCCGACAGCCTGACGATCCAATTGTTTCTGGTCGTCGCCCTGCCCGGCCTTCTGGCGCTGATCTTCGGCTGGCTCGCCTTCCGCTCTCGCGTCACCGGGGTTTACCTGTCGATCCTGACCCAGGCGATGACACTGGCGCTGTCGCTCTACCTCTTCCAGAACGACAGCGGATTGCGCGGCAACAACGGCCTGTCGGGCCTGCAGAACCTGCCCGGGCTTAACGCGGTGCCGCAATCCACAGTCTCGGTCTGGTTCCTCTGGGCCTCGGCCCTCGCCCTTGGGCTCGGCTATCTTCTGGCGGCCTGGGTGGTCTCGGGCAAGTTCGGATCGGTGGTGCGCGGCATTCGCGATAATGAGGCGCGAGTGCGGTTCCTGGGCTATTCGGTGGAAAGCTACAAGCTGGTGATCTTCACCCTGACCGCAATGATCGCGGGGATCGCCGGGGCGCTCTATTACCCGCAGGCCGGCATCATCAACCCGGCCGAGATCGCGCCGATCGCCTCGATCTATCTGGCGGTCTGGGTGGCGATCGGCGGGCGCGGCCGGCTCTATGGCGCGGTGATCGGGGCAGTCTTCGTCTCTCTGATCTCGACCTGGTTCACCGGCGGCCAAGCGCCCGACGTCAACCTGGGCTTTTATACCGTCAAATGGGTTGACTGGTGGCTGATCGTGCTGGGGCTATCCTTCGTGCTGGTCACGCTATTTGCCCCCAAGGGGATCGGTGGCCTGTTCGATCTGATCGCCGATCGCCGCCGCCCCGACCGGCATGGAGATGACCTCGGCCCTGATCAGGGATCGCTGCGCGAGAAGGAGGCGGTGGAATGAAAGGTCAGCTTCTTGAGGTTTCCGGCGTCTCGGTCAGCTTCGACGGGTTTCGTGCGATCAACAACCTCTCCTTTACCATCGGCCCGGCCGAGATGCGGGCGATCATCGGCCCCAATGGCGCCGGCAAGACGACATTCATGGATATCGTCACCGGCAAGACGCGGCCCGATGCGGGGCGCGTGCTCTGGGGCGAGAAGAGCATCAACCTGATCGGCATGAACGAGGCACGGATCGCGCGGGAAGGCATCGGGCGCAAGTTCCAGCGCCCCACCGTGTTCGAAGATCAGAGCATTCAGGATAACCTGCTGATGGCGGTGAAGAACAAGCGCGGCCCCTTCCCGGTGCTGATCTACCGCCCCGCCGCCCAGGATCAGGCCCGGGTGGAGGAGCTGGCAGCGCAGATCGGCCTTGCCGACCAGCTTTCCCGCAAGTCGGGAGAGCTGAGCCACGGCCAGAAGCAATGGCTGGAGATCGGCATGCTCCTGGCGCAGGAACCGCGCCTTTTGCTGGTGGACGAGCCCGCCGCCGGCATGACGCTGGCCGAACGCGAACACACCACCGATATCCTGGTCGAGGCCGCCAGAACCCGCGCCGTGGTGGTGGTGGAACATGACATGGACTTTGTCCGCCGGCTGAACTGCAAGGTGACGGTGCTGCACGAGGGCGCGGTCCTGGCCGAAGGCAGCCTCGATCACGTGACTGCGAACCAGCAGGTCATCGACGTCTACCTGGGGCGCTGAGCGATGCGGGAAAAACCACCAAGCTCCGCCCCCCGCAACCCGTGGCGCCGCGCATCCGCCAACCGTCCCGAGAGGCCGACATGCTGAAGACCGAGAACCTGACCCTGCATTACGGCCACAGCCGGATCCTGAACGGCATCTCCTTCGAGGCCAAGGCCGGCGAGGTCACCTGTGTGATGGGCACCAACGGGGTCGGCAAGACCTCGCTCCTCAAAGCGCTGTCAGGCACCCATCCGCGATCGGGCGGCTCGGTGGAACTGGATGGCGAAGCCCTGGGGGTTCTGCCCTCCTATCAACTGGCACACAAGGGCGTGGGATACGTGCCGCAGGGGCGCGAAATCTTCCCGCTGCTGACGGTGAAGGAGAACCTGGAAACCGGCTATGCCTGCCTGCCCGCCTCGGAACATGTCATCCCGGACGAGATCTTCGAGCTGTTCCCGATCCTAAAGGATTTCCTCGCCCGGCGCGGTGGCGATCTGTCGGGCGGGCAGCAGCAACAGCTCGCCATCGCCCGCGCCCTGATCACCAAGCCGAAACTCCTGCTGCTGGACGAGCCGACCGAGGGCATCCAGCCCAATATCATCCAGCAGATCGGCGAGGTCATCAAACTGCTACGCGACCGCGGTGGCATGGCCATCGTGCTGGTCGAACAGTATTTCGACTTCGCCTATCGGCTGGCCGACCGCGTCGTGGTGCTGCGCCGGGGCGAGGTGATCCTGAAGGGTGAGAAATCCGCCATCGGGCGGGAGGAGCTGTTGTCCAAGGTCTCGGTCTGACAGAGAGGCCCTGCCCGTTCCGTCCCCCCCTGCTCCACGGGCCAGAAACAGCCGGACGCATGGCCCAGGGCGGGACAAGGACGATCGCCTGCAACCTGTGATCCCTGGCGACTTCTGTCCACGCCCCTCGGGCCCGAGCATGGCGCACGACGTGCCGGGGCCACCGCTTCGACCATCTCATCCCACACCCTTTCCCGGGCCGGATGCAGCCTTCCTCCTCCGATATCGAGGGGCCTTCAATGCCGCAAAGCCCCTCCGCCCACATCGGCAAAATTGATTTCGATATCACCAACCGCTATGTCGATTTCCAGGCCCTCAGTCTGTCCCCGAAGCTCCGCGCCGCTCCGCCTGCGCGGCTCGTCAAGGAATAAGCGATGTTCTACGATTGCTCGCACCACCCGGCGCAGTTCATCTACAAGCTGCTGACCGCCACGGTGACCCCGCGCCCCATCGCCTGGGTATCGACCCGGTCGCAGGATGGCGTCGTCAATGTCGCACCCTTCAGCTTTTTCAACGTGATGGGATCGGAACCACCGACACTGGCGCTGGGGCTGCAGCCGGATCCGACGCGCGGTCTGAAGGATACGGCCGAGAATATCCAGGCCACCGGCGAATTCGTGGTGAATCTGGTCTCGGCCGATCTGGCGGAAAAGATGAACCAGACCTCGGTCAATGCGCCGCCAGAGGTAAGTGAAATCGAACTGGCAGGACTGGAAACCGCCGCCTCCACCCTGATCCAACCACCGCGTCTGGCCGAGGCGCCAGTGTCGTTCGAATGCAAATTGCACTGCGCGGTGATGACAGGCCCCAGGCAGATGATCGCGATCGGCACGGTCGTCGCCGTTCACATTGCCGACCGCTTCATGGTTGACCCGGAACTCGGCCATGTCGATGCTCCCGCGCTTGACCTGGTGGCGCGGATGCACGGCGGTGGCTGGTATCTCCGCGGCGGTGAACTCTTCGAGATGAAACGGCCGGCCTACAAGGGAACGCCACGGGGCTGATCCCCCGCGTCAGGCTGCCGAGCGCGCCCCGCACAGGCCCGCAGCCCACACCTCCCCCATCACATCAGATATGCATATCAACTATATGAAAACAGAATGATTTTACAAATAGTACGGAAATAAATGTCAGGCATCACCTCTCTGCTCACGAAAGGTATCCGACCCCAACTTCGACCGTGCCAGGCGATGAAGAAACCAGAAACAAGGCGCAGATGACCTGTCTTGATCCCTATTTCCGCAAAACCAATGGCAAGGTTCGCGTCGCCGATTGACCTGAGCTTCGAGACATTACTAGCTGATAAATCTCAATGATTTAGAAGGATGGGACGCGCTATGGCAGTACGGCCCGCGTAGGACTTTGTGCAACCTCTGGAAACACTGAAGCTGAGCGGCAAACGCCACCGGCCCCAGTGCCGTCGGCAACAGCGCATTTTACGCAAGTGACGGCAGACTGCGCGTGGCGAAGAGAATACCGTGATGATCTGCCGCGCCCTATCAGAACAAACATCATGCTGTGACAAGAACGGGGCGATCTATCGACCCGAGCGGAGCGTGAACCGGCGCCGCTCCCGCGGCAGCCGTCAACTATCAGAGATATGCCAAGGCCCCGGGCCCGGGTATGATGGCCCCTGCCGGGGCACATCAGGCGCGCTCAGGCGGCGGTTTCCACGTAGTTGGACAGGAACACCCCCATGACACGCTCGACGAAGTCCTCGCGGACATGTCGGCGATCGTGATGGGCGTTGTTGCGCAACGCCGGCTTAAGGCGTGACTTCCCCTTTCCCCATTGGTGTCATGCCACTCTGACGATCTCGGCGGTGCCGAGGGCA
>NZ_AUBS01000017.1 GCF_000429365.1 Pseudodonghicola xiamenensis DSM 18339
GGTGGCCAAGCTGGTCAAGGACCGGGACGCGCTGCTGACCTTCTACGACTACCCGGCCGAACACTGGAAGCACATCCGCACGTCAAACCCGATCGAAAGCACCTTTGCCACCGTCCGGCATCGCACGAAACGCACCAAGGGCTGCCTCAGCCGCAAGACCGGACTGGCCATGGCATTCAAGCTGATGATGTCAGCGCAGGCAAAATGGCGCAAACTCGACGGCCGGAACCGCCTGCCCGAAATCATCCAAGGGGTTGAGTTCCGCGACGGCCTCCGCCACGTTCAAATCGCCGCCTGATCAGGCGTCACCAACTTCTGCGCATATCTCCTGACGGGCATCATGGAGCCGCTTCATGGCCTGCAAACCTGCACCAACCAGAGGGACCACCCTTTCCGAGCCTTTGGTCTTGAGCCGTCTCAGGTCATGGGGGACGATCCTAGCCACCCCATCAGCTAGGGAAATATCCGCCCAGCGCATACCGACAATCTCAGCCAGCCTAGCCCCTGTCTCTCCCAGTATGGGCAGGATCAGGCGGGTATCCTTGTTGGTCGTCAGACAAGCCTTGTAGAGGTCCTGTAGTTGATCCTCAGTGAATACCCCCCTTTTCTTGGCGTCCTTGTTCTCGCCACTGATGGCCAAACGGGCAAAGGGATTCCTCTTGTCTAGGTCCTGCTCAAGGAAACCGAACTCAAGGACAGCATGAAGGGACTGCACACGACGCCTGACAGTTGCTGTCTTGTTCCCTCTTGCCAGCAGAGAGGCCACTAGCAGCCTTGCCTCTGTCCTTTGGTAGGTCTGCACATCCCGATTGCCTGCCACCTCTATAAAGGCCCCTACAGCGAGCCTGACGGGCTTCTCATCAATGCTCTTGCCCGAAAGATACTGGTCAGTGCAGGAAAGCAAGTCCAAGGCGCTGGGCTCTAGGGACTGAACCAGCCTACCCACATCCAAAGGCATCACACGCTCAGCCGACCACACTTCATCTAGTTTGGCAGTCAGGCCAGAACTGAGAATCGCCACCCGCTCAAGGTCCCTGCCAAGGTTATAGCGGACCACCTTCAGGCCGAAGGCATCAGCCACCCGATCCGGGACACGTCGATTGTAGTAGTAGGAACTTCCACGCTGCACTGTGTGTTGCAGTTTGTGTGCCATTTGCATCTCCAAGCATCACTTAACGCTCGGATACAAAAGGGTTTTCCTAAGAAAACTGGTGCGGTCGAGAAGACTCGAACTTCCACGGGAGTTACCCCACAGCGACCTCAACGCTGCGCGTCTACCAATTCCGCCACGACCGCACTATCGGGCTGGTTTGCGCCGTATAGACGAGCCGTCAGGCGATGTGAAGGGGCAAATCGCGGGTCTTTTGCGGTTCCGTGATTTTCCAGTCTCATCCTCGCATGCTAGGACAGCGGAACCTGACAGAGGAACCTGCCATGACCACCCCCTCCGCCCTTCGGATCGACATCATTTCCGACATCGTCTGCCCTTGGTGCCTGGTAGGCCTGTTGCAATTACTCCAGGCGCTGGAAGCCCGGAACCAGACCGCCGCACTGCACTGGCACCCCTTCGAGCTCAATCCCGACATGCCCGCCGAAGGCCAGAACCTGCGCGAACATATCGCCGAGAAATATGGCACGTCCGCAGCCGACAGCCAGGCCGCCCGCGACCGGCTGACCGCGATCGGGGCAGATCTGGGCTTCGTCTTCGCCTTTTCCGAGGGCTCGCGGATGGTCAACACCTTCCTCGCCCATCAACTGCTGGACTGGGTTGGAGAGCGGGCAAGCCAACTGCCGCTGAAACTGGCCCTGTTCCGCGCCTATTTCAGCCAGGGCCGCGATGTGTCGGACCCGCAGATCCTGCTGGAGATCGCCGCCGAGGCCGGGCTTGACCCCGAAGACGCGCGCCAGGCGCTGGTCAGCGGCGATCACATCCAGCCGGTACGGATGAAGGAAGACTATTGGCGGCAACAGGGCATCCAGAGCGTGCCGGCGATGGTGTTCCAGGGCAAATACCTGGTCTCGGGCGCACAAGGCGTCGAAGGCTATGGCAACATCCTCGACCAGCTGGCGCAGATGCAAGGCTGATCTGATCTTTCCCCCACCCCGAGACGGCGCTAAAGGGGGGCATGGTCGAATGGAAAATCAGCGACGGGCTGACCGATTATCAGGATGCCCTGGACTTCATGGAGGCCCGCGTGGCGCAGATCGCCGCCGGCGAGGCCGAGGAATGCGTCTGGCTGCTGGAACACCCGCCGCTTTATACCGCCGGCACCAGCGCCAAGCCCGAGGATCTGACGGATCCCGACCGCTTCCCGGTCTATGAGGCCAGGCGCGGCGGGCAGTACACCTATCACGGGCCGGGCCAACGGGTGGTTTATGTCATGCTCGACCTCAACACCCGCGGCCGCGACGTACGCGCCTTCGTCAAGCAGCTTGAAACCTGGGTGATTGCCACCCTGGCCGAATTCAACCTCACCGGTCACATCCGCGACGGGCGCGTCGGTGTCTGGATCGAACGACCGGACAAGCCGAAGACGATCACTGGCAAGATGGCCGAAGACAAGATCGCCGCCATCGGCATCCGCCTGCGAAAATGGGTCAGCTTTCACGGCATCTCGATCAACGTCGATCCCGATCTGGAGCATTTCACCGGCATCGTACCCTGCGGGATTACCGAATACGGGGTCACCAGCCTGGTCGACCTCGGCCTGCCGGTAACGATGGACGATCTCGATATCGTTCTGAAACGCAGCTTTGACGAAGTCTTCGGGCCCGCGGCATAGCCCCTGAACACAGCTCATCGCGCCGGAGCCTTGCGGGGCACGTCATCCGTTTCGATATCGCCACGACCCTTGCGCCATGACCTTGCGGCGACGCAGAGACGTTGCATCTTGCGTCCCTCTTGTCACCCGCGCCTGCGTCCGGACCCGAGTTCCAAGCGCCGTCACCGCCCCCGATCAGTTTCAGCGACGGGCTGGGTCACCGGCCTCTCCGTCAATGCCTTGCTCGCGCCGCCCTCCCCGACGGCACGAGCTCAGGTCTCAGCCCGGCATTCCCGGCAGCGGACGCTGTCCCCGCGCGATCACGACCGGATAGCGCGCCGGCGCCCTATGCGACGGCCCGCGGCGCGTCGGGCCTTGCGGCGGTCGCTTCGGCGAAACGCCAGCACCAACAACCAGCGCGATCAGAGGCGCCATGATGATAAGACCGATGGTCAGGCCAATCACAAAATGCAGCATGTTCAGTCCTCCCTGTGTCAGAGAGTAACACGAAAACGGCGCGACACAATGACGCAGATTTATTATCTGCATGATCCCCTGACCGATGGCTGCGGCCAGACCGCACCTCGCCCCCATCCCGGACAGGACCATCGGCCCCCGGAACCGATGTCGAAACAAGGCTGCCAAGGGCCGCCCCGCCCCGTTGCAGCGCCGCTATCCCGCGTGGCCGAACCGCACCTCACCGACACAGACATTCGGGGGGCATTCCAGTTCAAGCGTGCTGTGACCGATCCCGAACTCATCGCGCAACACCTGCTTGACGGCGGCCTTCACCGCATCCGCCCGGCTCCAGTCGGCCTCGGAGATTACCAGATGCGCCTCCAGCGTCGGCTGTTGCTCCTGCATGGCCCAGAGGTGGACATGGTGCACCCCCTCGACCCCGTCCACCGCCTCGATGGCATCAGCAACCTTCTCCGCCGCCAACCCGTCCGGCCCCGCCAGCATCAGCAAGTCAAAGACCTCGCCCACCTCGGCCCGGACATGCCACAGGATGTAGCCGGCGATCATCAGCGTGACCAGCGGATCAACCCAGGTCCAGCCCCAGATGATCACCGCCGTGCCTGCCACGATCACCGCGACCGATCCCAGCGCATCCGCCACATTGTGCAGGAAAGCGGCCCGGATATTCATGCTGTCTTTCGACAGCGAATAGGTCAACAGCGCGGTCGCCACGTCGATCACCAGCGCCAGGACAGCAATCCAAACCACCAGCCAGCCATCGACCGGCTCCGGTTCGAGAAACCGCATGACGCCCTCGTAGATCAGATAAAGCGCCAGAACCACCAGCGTGGTGTAATTCACCAGGGCCGCCACCGCCTCGGCACGACCATAGCCGAAGCTCATTCGCGCATCCGCCGGCCGCCGCGCCACCTTGCGGGCGAAAAAGGCGATCACCAGGCTGATCGCATCCGAGAAATTGTGCAAAGCATCAGCGATCAACGCCAGCGATCCCGACAGGATGCCGCCAATGATCTGCGCCACCGTCAGCGCCATGTTCACCGCCACCGCCCAGGCGACCCGGGCATCGCCCGCGTCCTGATCCACATGGTGGTGATGGTGATGCGAATGATCGTGTGGCATCGACGGCCCTCCTTGTTCCGAGTCGCCCTGCACCCTAATCTCTCTAGTGACTAGAGCTTCAAGGGCCAATTCATGCTTTCCATCGGCGAAATGTCGCGGTGCACCGGCGTCAAGATCCCCACCATCCGGTTTTACGAGGACAAGGGCCTGCTGCAGGCCACTGCCCGCAGCGAAGGCAATCAGCGCCGCTATGATCGCACCGCGTTGCAGCGGCTCAGCTTTATCCGTCACGCCCGCGATCTGGGCCTGCCGCTGGACGACATCGCGGCGCTGATCTCGCTCGAAGGGGCCGATGGCACCACCCTGGACCGGGCCCATGACATCGCCCGCCGGCAACAGGCCCGCCTGCGCGACCGGATCGACAGCCTGCAGCGATTGGAACAGGAACTGGCCCGGATCGCCGCCGCCTGCGACGGCCGGCACGAGGACAGCTGTGCCGTGCTCCATGCCTTCGGCGACCACGGCCCCTGCTCCAGCCCGCACTGAGCGCGTCAAAACCCGGCCCGGGGCTCTTTTTCTGGCGAGAAATATCCTCGGGGGTGAATTGGCCCGCAGGGACAAGAGGGGGCAGACAGCCCCCGTTCTCGTCAGACTTGCGCCAGCACGGCGCGGATCTTCTCAGCCTGTTCGGCCAGGACCGCCTGATCAGCCATCTGCCCCGGCGGCCGCAGCCGATCCCCCTCGTGGCGAGGCAACACATGGAAATGCAGGTGAAACACCTCCTGGCCACCGGCGGCCTCATTGAACTGCTGGACCGTGACCCCGTCGGCCTCGAAAGCGGCCATCACCGCCTGCGCCATCTTCTGGGTGGTGGCGATCACTGCCGAAAGCTGCTCGGCGCTCGCGTCCAACAGGTTGCGGCAGGCGGTCTTGGGAATGATGAGACAATGGCCATCGGCACGGGGCATGATGTCCATGAAGACGAATGTCGCTTCGTCCTCATACAGCTTGTGACACGGCAAATCGCCGCGCAGGATTTTCGCGAAGATGTTGTCAATATCGTAAGTCATTGCCGTAAAACCCCTTTTGTCGGTCCATCGTTGACAGGCGCAAGGCCCCCGCACGCCCCGCAGTAGTGCGGTGTGCAGAGGGGGAGGTCAAGGTCGCGAAGATCATGCAGGGGAGGTTGCACCGCGCAGCGCCGCGATCCGGTCCAGCACCACCTCGGGATGCTGATACAGCACCAACTGGCCACAATCACGCAGGACGGTCAGCTCCGCCCCGGGGATCTCATCGCAAAGACGGCGCACATCCGGCGGCGCCACTGCCGGATCCTCGGCCCCATGGATGAAGTGCACCGGACAGCGGGTCGCGGCGACATGGGCACTCCAATCCCGCACCGCGAAATAGGCGTCCCCCAGAAAGCCATGATGCCCCTGTGCCACGGAAAACCGATAGGCATCGCAAAGCGCCTCGAACACTTCGGGACGACGGGCGACGATATCGTCGGGGCTGCCGTCGATATAGAGCGCCCGGGCGAAATCGGAGACCAGACCGCCGTCAATCTGGGCCACGGCCCCCCTCAGGATCGCCGGCAACAGCATCGGCGCCAGGCGCGCGGTATAGCTGACGATGCGCTGGCGGGGGGCCATACTGCGGAATTGCGCCAGCGATCGGAACGGCAGGCTGCCGGACACCGACAGGACCGCAGCGACCCGATCGGGATGCCGTGCCGCCAGGGCGAAACCGTGCGGCGCGCCGGCCATATGACCGACCACCACGACAGCCTCGCTCGGCGCGAACTGCCTAAAGACCGTCTCGGCCTGCGCCAGGGCCGTCTCGATCGCCTGTTCGGGCCGCCGCAAAGGTTCGGACTCCCCATACCCCGCCCGCACCGGCGCCAGCACCCTCAGCCCGCGCCGGGCGAGCTCCGGGGCCAGCAGCCTGAACGAGGCCAGCGCTTCAAGCATCCCGTGCAGGAACAGGACCGGTCGTCCCGCCGATACGCCGAATTCATAGACGTCAAAGCCGCGCCCGGCGGCATCCGTCAGCCGGTGCCGACGCCCGCCTGTCCACCCCCGGCCACCACCCCCCGCTCCGGCGGGGCGACAGAGCACCGCGACAAGACGGATCAGATCGGCCTGGCTGGGCGCCCCGACCTTGGACAGCACCGACTTCGACTGATTGCGCACCGTGTGCTCGGACCGGCTGGTCTGCTCCGCGATCTGCTTCAGGCTGCGTCCCGCCATCAAATGACGGACCAGGTCCAGCTCGGCAGGCGACAGGCCAAAGCTGCGTTCCAGCAACACCTTCACCCGGTCGGACCAGATAACTTCCAGCGGCTCGATCACCACCAGCCGTTCGCTCCCTTCCGCCTCGGCACCGGGCTGCAACCGCGCGATCAGATAGCGGGCCGGCATATCGGTGCTGAGCACCACAGCGTCGGCTCTCTTGTCGCCATCGGTGCAGGAGGCCAGTAGCTCGTGAAGGTGTTGCGCCGATCCGGCGGCCAGATGCGCCTCGAGCGCGGCCAGATCACCGGTCTGATCCGCATCGCGACTGCGGGCGATAAAGCTGCCGTCGCAGCGCAAAAGCAGGGCATAGCCGGGATGTTCCTCGACAAAGCGGCGAATCCCCGGCGCCTTTCGGTCCCGTCCGATTCTCTCGAAGATGTCAAATGCGCGGCGAAAGTGTTCCTCAAGCTCGGCGCCGCACATCACCGCGTCATGGCCATCCTCGGCCGGAGAGATCCTGTCAGCCGCCTCCGGACCGCCGAGTTCGCGCAGAACATATTCGGACCAGACGTCAAGGAAGTCGCCATAAAGCTCAGGCCGCAGCACAGCCTCATAGATCGCCGCAACAACCCTGTCGCGACAATTGTGCCCAGCATGCCCCCATCTACCGGCGTCAGGCATCTGTCCCCAATCCGCTCCTCCTGCACTGTTTTGCAACCATCCGCCCCCGGACAATTCCGGCATCGCACTCATGAAGAATTAACGGTTTACCGGAAAATAGCCCATTTGGGTCATGCGCAAAAGAAACCAATCCAGATGATTGAACCGTTCCGATGAGTGTGACCTTTTTCACAAGCCAATTTCATCTTGCGCCCCCTTCGCGGTATCCCGATCGGGCTCAGTCCTGAAGCCTCTTGCAAAGCATGAGGACGAAGGGGGCGATTATACCCCGGCTTGCTTCTGTGACCTGTCGTCTGTGATCCGTCACCTCCACGCGCCCCAACACCCCACATTCGCCTGCCCCGCCTCGCATTTCTTGAGCGTAAACTGCCTCCCCGAGGCCTGCAAAACAGCCAGCTTAATATTGATCTAAGTCAAATTCTGTCGTTGATGCATGATTTCCTGCATTCTAAGCTCTGCAGGAGCAATTCCGCGCGGGAGGCCGTCGGATTGCCACACGCAAAAGGGAGGCACCACCAAATGGCAGACGCAGCCATTCATGGTCACGGGCACGAGGATCAGCGCGGATTCTTCACGCGTTGGTTCATGTCGACGAACCACAAGGACATCGGCATCCTCTATCTGATCTTCGCCGCGCTGACCGGCCTGATCTCTGTGACCTTCACCGTTTTCATGCGCCTGGAACTGATGGAACCGGGTGTTCAGTACATGTGTCTTGAGGGCTTTCGGCTGTTCGGCAACGGAGGAGATTGCACGCCGAACGGTCACCTGTGGAACGTGCTGATCACCTATCACGGCATCCTGATGATGTTCTTCGTCATCATCCCGGCCCTGTTCGGCGGTTTTGGCAACTATTTCATGCCGTTGCAGATCGGCGCGCCGGACATGGCGTTCCCGCGGATGAATAACCTCAGCTTCTGGCTCTATGTCGCGGGCACCTCGCTCGGCGTCGCCTCGATGCTGACACCCGGGGGCAACGATCAGCTCGGTTCAGGTGTCGGCTGGGTGCTCTATCCACCGCTGTCGGTGAAAGAGGGCGGCATGTCGATGGATCTGGCGATCTTCGCGGTCCACGTCTCGGGCGCCTCTTCGATCCTGGGGGCGATCAACATGATCACCACCTTCCTGAACATGCGCGCACCCGGCATGACGTTGTTCAAGGTGCCGCTCTTCGCCTGGTCGATCTTCGTGACCTCCTGGCTGATTCTGCTGTCGCTGCCGGTGCTTGCCGGGGCCATCACCATGCTGCTGATGGACCGCAACTTCGGCTTTACCTTCTTCGACCCGGCCGGTGGCGGCGATCCGGTGCTCTATCAGCACATCCTGTGGTTCTTCGGCCATCCCGAAGTGTACATCGTGATCCTGCCGGGCTTCGGCCTGATCAGTCACATCATCGCCACCTTCTCGCGCAAGCCGATCTTTGGCTATCTGCCGATGGTCTGGGCGCTGATCGCCATCGGTGTCCTAGGCTTCGTGGTCTGGGCGCACCACATGTACACCGTGGGCCTCAGCCTGCATCAGCAGGCCTATTTCATGATGGCCACCATGGTGATCGCGGTGCCGACGGGGGTTAAGATCTTTTCATGGATCGCGACGATGTGGGGTGGCTCCCTCGAATTCAAGACGCCGATGCTGTTCGCCTTCGGCTTCCTGATCCTCTTCACCATCGGCGGCGTGACCGGCGTGGTGCTGAGCCAGGCAGGCGTCGACCGGGCCTATCACGACACCTATTACGTGGTGGCACACTTCCACTATACCATGTCAATGGGGGCGGCCTTCTGCATCTTCGCCGGGGTCTATTTCTACTTCGGCAAGATGACCGGGCGGCAATATCCCGAGTGGGCCGGCAAGCTGCACTTCTGGCTGTTCTTCATCGGGGTGAACCTCACCTTCTTCCCGCAGCACTTCCTGGGTCGTCAGGGGATGCCGCGCCGCTATATCGACTATCCCGAGGCCTTCGCCTTCTGGAACAAGATCTCGTCGACCGGCGCGCTGATCTCCTTCGCCTCCTTCCTGCTGTTCTTCGGCATCGTGTTCTATTCGCTGTTCCGTGGCGCCCGCGTCACCCAGAACAACTATTGGAACGAATATGCCGACACGCTGGAATGGACCCTGCCTTCGCCGCCGCCGGAGCATACGTTCGAACAGCTCCCCAAGCGCGAGGACTGGGACAAGGTCCACGCCCACTGATCCCCACGATCATCCGACACAGCAAAGGCCCCGGCATCCGCCCGGGGCCTTTTCGTTTTCCCGCCCTCTTCTCCCCGGTGTCACATGGTCGTGACCTTCCCCCGCTATCGCAGCCCGGCAGTTCGTCGGCCGGGGCCCCGCGCTCCGGCCTTTGATTGACACGTTACGAATGACACAGGGACCCGATCGCCATGACCACCGACACCACCATCACCATGGACAAAGTGCTGAAGAATTCTCTCGGCCACGACAAGGTTGGCGCCTATGACAGCGGCGCCGGAGAAGCCGGCTCGGAAGTCGTCGCCTATCGCGACGGCAAGCTCTATGTGACCAACGGTGCCGACGACCGCATCGATATTTTCGACGCTGAGACCCAGGCGTTGATCACCTCGCTCGATCTGACGCTGATCGACAATTTCGATGGCGTGAACTCGGTCACCGTCTCGGAAACCGGCATCGCCGTCGCGGTGCAGCGCGAAGCCTCCGACGGCAGCACCATGAATGGCGTGGTCGCCGTCTATGCACTGGACGCGGTCGATGGCGATCTGCCCAGCGCCGAAATCGAAGTCGGCAACCTGCCCGACATGGTGACCTATTCGAAGGATGGCCAGTATATCTTCGTCGCCAACGAAGGCGAGCCGAAGGCTGACGGCGATCCCGCCGGCTCGATCTCGGTGATCGAGGTGGCGACCATGACCGCCACCACCGTCGGCTTCGAGGCCTATGACGATCAGGCAGATGCGCTGGAGGCCGCCGGCGTGCGCCTGTTCCCGGGCGTGCTGCCCTCGACCGATTTCGAACCCGAATATATCGCCGAAGGCCCCGACGGCACGCTCTATGTCACCCTGCAAGAGGCCAATGCGGTGGCCGTCTTCGACCTGGCGACCATGAGCTTCACCGAAATCCTGCCGCTCGGCACCGTGGATCACAGCCTTGAGGGCAACGGCATCGACCCCAACGACAAGGACGATGCGATCGACATCCACACCATCAACGTCGAAGGCATCCGCATGCCCGACGCAATCGCCACGGTCGAGATCAAGGGCAAGACCTATTTCCTGACCGCCAACGAAGGCGATGACCGCGGCGATTTCGACGAGGGCGGCGATGCGGCCCGGGTCGGCGACATCCTGGCCGGCGATGTCCCCGGCGTCTCGATCGACCCCGACGCCTATACCGCCGAGGAACTGGCCGATCTGGAGCGCCTGACCGTGTCGATCATCGACGGCGACACCGATGGCGATGGCGATATCGACGTGCTGCACTCCTACGGCTCGCGTTCGTTCACCATCTTCGACACCGATGGCAACGTGGTCTTTGACTCGGGCGACGGTTTCGAAACCCTGATCTCGCAACTGCGCCCGGCGAACGCCTTCAACAATGACAGCTACCCCTCGGACGACGCCGATGTGGTGGACGAGAATCGCTCGGACAACAAAGGGCCCGAACCCGAAGCCATCGCCGTGGGCGAGGTTGACGGCAAGACCCTGGCCTTCATCGGGCTGGAGCGCGACGGCGGCGTCATGATCTATGACATCTCGAACCCGAAGAAGGCGAAGTTCCTTGATTATATCGACAGCTCCGAGGCCGGCGATTCCAGCCCCGAAGTGGTCAAGTTCATTGCCGCCGAAGACAGCGAAAGCGGCGTGGCGCAGATCGCGGTCAGCTACGAGATGTCGGGGACCACGGCGCTCTATGATCTGGCCTTCGGCCACCGCATCATCGGCAGTGACAGTGATGACACTCTGACCGGCACCGTCGGCGACGACATCCTGGCCGGGCGCCAGGGCGATGACGTGATCGAGGGCGGCGCCGGTGACGATATCCTGCGCGGACAGAAGGGCGCCGATACGCTGATTGGCGGCACCGGCGACGATGTGCTGCGCGGCGGCCCCGGCGCCGATACCTTCGTCTTCGCCCTGGGCGATGGCCAGGACACCATCAGGCACCTGGGCAAGCGTGACATCATCGACCTGAGCGCCACCGGGCTGAGCTTTGACGAGCTGACGATCACCGACAACGGCGGCAACACCTTCACCGTCGACTATGGCGATCAGGGCGACAGCATCACCCTGACGCTGACCGCCGGCAACGCCGAGCTGAACGCCGACGACTTCCTGTTCTGAGGCGATCAGCTCGGACAGGCGACACCCTGCATCGACAGCCGCGGCTCTGCCCGCGGCTGTCCTTTTTTCCGGCCCCCTTCTGCTCCGGCTCGACCGCCTCCAGAGCTGTGCTAGACTTGCACCGCGATGCCTTACCGATGGACCGACCCCGCTCCCGACGTCCGGGTGCTGCGGCTCTGGCCGCATAACTCCCTGCCCCGGCGCGGGGTGGGGGTCGTCGTTCTGACAACATTCACGCTACTGATGGTGCCACTTCTGGCGCTGCTGGGCTCGGTGCTGCTCTGGGGGTTACTGCCCTTCGCCCTGCTGGCAGTCGGCGGCATCTGGGTTGCGCTGAACCGCAGCTATCGCGATCGTGACATACTCGAGGTTCTGACACTGACGGAACGGGAGGTGCATCTGGGCCGCCGCAATCCCGACGGCGGGACACAGAACTGGGCCTGCAATCGCTATTGGGCGCGGGCAGAGATGCACGACACCGACGGCCCCGTGCCCCATTACGTGACCCTCAAGGGAGCAGGCCGCGAGGTCGAGATCGGCGCGTTCCTGTCGGAAGAAGAACGTCAGGCGCTTTTTCTGGAATTGCAGACGGCACTCCACCCATGATCGGGCGCAGCATCTGCCCGATCATCAGCCGATCATCGCCCGCATGTCATAGGCCAGGGAAACGCCCGGCCCACCGCCGGCTCAGCAGTCGCCGCTGGTGCAGAGCTGATCCTTGACCTTGAGACCGACCTTGGCGAAATCCATCTGGCCGGTATAGCGTGCCTTCAGCGCCGCCATCACCTTGCCCATATCACGGATCGACGCGGCGCCGGTCTCGCTCACCGCCTGTTTCACGGCGGTCTCGACCTCGGTCTCGCTCAGTTGACGAGGCAGGAATTCCTGAATGACCGCGATTTCCTCACGCTCACGCTCGGCCAGGTCGAGCCGCCCGCCCTCTTCATAGGCGCGCGCGCTTTCCTGGCGCTGCTTCGTCATCTTGCCGAGGATTTCCAGCACATCACCATCGCAGATGTTGCTGACCTCGCCATTGCCACGGGCCGCGATATCCTTGTCCTTGATCGCCGCATTAATCAGGCGCAAGGTCGATAGCCGGGCAACGGCTTTCTCTTTCATCGCCTGTTTCAGGGCCTCATTGACCCGGGTACGCATGTCCATATTGTTCTGTCCATCCCCATGGAATCGAACTCCCGAGACTACAGAAGGAAAAGCCCCGCGACAACCCAGTGGACCGGAGCGGCCCCGGCGACGCGAAACCGCCCGGAATTCGGCGGCCTTTCCTCGACCCCGGAAGATTTGGGTGCACTTGACCCTCTCCCGCACACCCCTTAGGTATCCGGCGATTTGACCGCAAGGACCGCAAAGGAGTCGCGCCATGGCCCAGACTGCACTGACCAAGCCTACCGCCTGTCTGGCGCTCGCCGACGGAACGGTGTTCTACGGAACCGGCTTCGGCGCCACTGGCCAGACCGTAGCCGAGCTTTGCTTCAACACCGCGATGACCGGCTATCAGGAGATCATGACCGACCCCTCCTATGCCGGCCAGATCGTCACCTTCACCTTCCCCCACATCGGCAATGTCGGCGTCACCCCCGAGGATGACGAGACCGCCGAACCGGTCGCCGCCGGAATGGTGGTGAAATGGGACCCGACCGCCCCCAGCAACTGGCGCAGCACCGAGACGCTGAAAACCTGGCTGGAGCAACGTGGCCGCATTGCCATCGGCGGCATCGACACCCGCCGGCTGACCCGGGCGATCCGGCAGCAGGGCGCCCCGCATGTGGCACTGGCGCATGATCCCGAGGGTAAATTCGATATCGAGGCGCTGGTCGCCGCCGCCCGCGGCTTCTGCGGCTTGGAGGGGCTCGACCTGGCGAAGGACGTGACCTGTTCGCAATCCTACCGCTGGGACGAGATGCGGTGGGCCTGGCCCGAAGGCTATAGCCGGCAGAGCGCGCCCCAACACAAGGTGGTGGCGCTGGATTACGGTGCGAAACGCAACATCCTGCGCTGTCTGGCCAGCGCCGGCTGCGATGTGACCGTGCTGCCCGCCACCGCCACCGCAGCCGAGGTTCTGGCCCATAGCCCCGATGGCGTCTTCCTGTCGAACGGCCCGGGTGACCCGGCCGCCACCGGCGCCTATGCGGTGCCGATGATCAAAGAGCTGCTCGAAACAACCGATCTGCCGATCTTCGGCATCTGTCTGGGCCATCAGATGCTGGCCCTGGCGCTGGGGGCGAAGACGGTCAAGATGAATCACGGCCACCATGGCGCCAACCACCCGGTGAAGGATCTGGAAACCGGCAAGGTCGAGATCACCTCGATGAACCACGGCTTTGCGGTTGACGCCCAGACCCTGCCCGAGGGCGTTGAGGAAACTCATGTGTCGCTGTTCGACGGCTCCAACTGCGGCATCCGCATGACGGGCCGCCCGGTTTATTCGGTGCAGCACCACCCCGAGGCCAGCCCCGGCCCGCAGGACAGCTTCTATCTGTTCGAGCGTTTTGCCGAAGCGATGGCCGCCCGGAAGGAAACGGTCTGAGCCTTTGCCGGACCTGCACCGGCGGGTCGACGGACACCGCCGGGACTTAACCAAACGTTAAGCTTGTTGGCACCATCATCACGCAACTATTGCGTGTTTGGTGGTCGTCATGAACAAGCAAGAGCTGAACCTGCCAGACTCTCTTGCCGCTGCGATGCCGCATCTGCGGCGCCGCCCGCTGGGGCAGTTCCTGGTCGAGATGGGGGTTATCACCCAAGGCCATCTGGTGGCCGCCCTGCATCTGCAGCGCCGCTTTGGTGTGCGGCTGGGCGATGTGCTGGTGGCCGAAGGCTGGGCCACTGCCAAGGACATCTGCGCCGCGCTGGCACAACAGTCCGGCATCCCGCAGGCCGATCTTTTGCGCCACGCCCCCGATCCGGTTCTGGCACGGGCGCTCCCGCCGCAATTCTGGCTGCGGCAGGGGCTGTTACCCTGGCGGCGCGTCGGACAGGTCACGATGATCGCCACATCGGATCCCGACAGCTTCACCCGCAATCTCGTGCTTTTGCGCCACAGCTACGGCCCCGTCGCCCCGGTGATCGCCAACCGGCATCAAGTACAGAGCGCTGTCGCCCAAAACTTTGCACAGGAACTGGCCGAGGCGGCCAACACGCGGGTTCCGCGCGACTACAGCTATCGCGGCTGGCGTCCGCCCTGCCGGCGCAGGCTGGCGCTGATCGCGGCCTGCGGGTTCATCGCGCTTTGCCTGACGGCCAAGGCGCTCCTCGCCCTGGCCTGCGTTCTGGCCTTCCTCACCCTGTTCCTTTTCGTTCTGCTGCGGCTGGGCGGCGCGCTGGCCAATCTGCTGGCCCACCCCATGTTCCACCCGCTGCGTCCATGCCCGCGCGCCCTGCCCTGGTCCAGCGAATGGCCCTGCGTATCCGTCATGATACCGCTTTACCGCGAACCCGAAATTGCCGAGGCGCTGCTGGCCCGGATTGCGCGGCTGAGCTATCCCAAGGCGCTTTTGGAAGTGCTCCTGGTTCTGGAAGAGCACGACACCATCACCCGGCAGGCCTTGGCAGGCAGCCACTTGCCACCCTGGATGCGCATCGTCGAGGTGCCCGCTCATGGCGGGCTGACCACCAAGCCCCGGGCGATGGACTATGCGCTCGACTTCTGCAAGGGCGAGATCATCGGCGTCTGGGATGCCGAAGACGCCCCGGCCGAGGATCAGATCGAACGGGTGGTCCAGCGTTTTGCCCAAGCGCCGGCGCGAGTCGCCTGCCTTCAAGGCATTCTGGATTTCTACAATCCGCGCAGCAACTGGCGCGCCCGCTGCTTCACCATCGAATATGCCACCTGGTTCCGCCTGATCCTACCCGGGCTGGCACGGCTGGGCCTGGTGATGCCGCTGGGCGGCACCACCCATTTCTTCCGTCGGGCGCCGCTGGAGGCCCTGGGCGGATGGGATGCCCATAACGTGACCGAGGATGCCGATCTGGGGGTGCGGCTGTATCGCGCCGGCTATCGGACCGAGATGATCGACACCATTACCTACGAAGAGGCGACTTGCCGCGCCCGCCCCTGGATCAAGCAACGCTCGCGCTGGCTCAAGGGCTTCATGGTGACCTACCTGGTGCATATGCGCCAACCGATCACGCTGTGGCGCGATCTGGGAAGCTGGCGGTTTCTTGGCGTGCAGGCCTTCTTTCTCGGTACCCTGGGGCAGTTCCTGCTGGCGCCGGTGCTCTGGTCGCTCTGGGCCATGCTGCTGGGATTGCCGCATCCGCTGACGCCGCTACTGCCGCCGGAGGTTCTGCGGGCCGGGTTGGCGCTGGCGCTTGTCAGCGAAACCCTTTCGATCGTGACCGGCCTGGCCGCGCTCGCCCGGGCGGGACGCAGATTTCTGATGCCCTGGGTGCTGACCCTGCCGCTCTACTATCCGCTCGGGGTGCTGGCCGTCTACAAGGCGCTTTACGAGCTGCTGTTCGATCCCTTCTACTGGGACAAGACGCTCCATGGCCAAGCGGCCCCCGAGCTCCCGCCACAGCCACCGCAGGATGACGTCAGCGATTGCGTTCCCGCTTGCCCGCATCCTGTTTCAGCCGCGTCATGAAGGCGATCGAGATATGTTCCTTCAGCGCCTTTTCCGCCGCTTCGGCATCGCGGGCCTCGATGGCATCGACAATGCCTGAATGTTCGTTCTGCGCAATCTCCCCCCGCCCCTCGGCGGCCAGCGAGGTGGTCGCCATCAGCGCCATGGTGCGATGCACCAGATCGAGCTGCTGCACCAGATAGCGGTTGTGAGAGGCCAGATGAATTTGTTCGTGGAACCGCCTGTTGGCACGGGCCAACGCGGTCGGATCACCAACCAGCTTGTCGTCCTGGCGCACCATCTCGCGCAGCACGCGGATTTCCTCGTCGGTAGCATGCTGGGCCGCAAGCCCCGCCGCCAGCCCTTCCAGCTCGCGCCGGACCACATAAAGCTCGGCCATCTGGTTGTGATCGAGCGAAGCGACGATCAGCGACCGGCCGTCACGCTCCAGCAAAGACTGCGTCTCCAACCGCTGCAAAGCCTCGCGGATCGGGGTCCGCGACATGCCGAACCGCTCGGCCAGTTCGCTTTCCACCAGCCGGTCGCCGGGCTTGTAGACACCGACATCGATCGCCTCCAGAATTTGGGAATAAGCGTCTTTTAACTGGGGTTTAATCTCTGCCATGCACTCGGGTCCGGATTGTGTCGGTGTCGTGCATACAGCCTGCCCGCCACGTCAATCAAGCATACCGTTGCACCGCCGCATTGCCAGCCCCGCCGCCAGAGCGTAGGACTGCGGCATGGTCAAACGCGATTTCTCTCACGTCCGTCACTGGGTCTTCGACCTCGACAATACGCTTTACCCACCGCAGGCGCGGCTGTTCGATCAGATCGAACAGCGGATGACGGCTTTCGTGATGGAGACACTCAAGCTCGACCGCGCAGCAGCGGACAAGCTGCGTCATGACTATTGGAAACAACACGGCACCACCCTGGCCGGCCTGATGCGCGAACACGATATCGACCCGCTGCCCTATCTCGAGGCGGTGCACGATATCTCTCTGGCCCATCTGGAACCGGATGCCGATCTGGCCGCCCGCATCGGCGATCTACCCGGGCGCAAGATCGTCTATACCAACGGCTCGGCGCCTTATGCGGAACGGGTGCTGGCGGCGCGCGGGCTTTCGGGCCGGTTCGATGCGATCTATGGCGTCGAACACGCGGGTTTCCGGCCCAAGCCAGACCGTGCCGCCTTCGAGACGGTCTTTGCCCGCGACGGCACCATCGCCGAGAGCGCCGCGATGTTCGAAGACGACATGCGCAACCTTGCCGCCCCGCATGAGATGGGGATGCGCACCGTTCATGTCGCCCCCGCTGCCCAACCCGCCGCCCACATCCACCACCACACCGACGATCTGGCGGGCTTCCTGGCCAAGCTGATCTGATCCAGGGCAGGTCTATGCGACAATTCGCGCCTTCCCTCAGCGGCGAATTCCCCTAGGTACAGGACGTTTTTCACCCCTCGCCCTCCTGAAAGGCCGCCCATGTCCGCCAATTCCGACGCTCATCACGACGACCTGCCCAGCACCAAGGCCACCATCTGGATTTTCGTGGCCGTGGCCATTTTCGTCGCCCTCTGGGCCACCGCAATCGCGTTGTTCGGAGTTCCCGGTCTCTATATTCCAGCGCTGGCACTGGTGCCGGTGGTGGGGCTGCTGATCGTACTGGTCTCACTGGGCTAATCCCCTGACGGCGACAGGATGCCATCTGGTCTTGCCCGCGCCATCGCACTAGGGTGCGCCCGAGCAAAGGCGGAGCGAAGATCATGACCGAAAGCTGCGACATCCTGATTTCCGGCGGCGGCATCGCCGGGTTGACTGCGGCCGCGGTCTTCGGACAGGCCGGGTTCGGTGTGATCTGTGTCGACCCCACCCCACCGGTCACCGAACGCGATGCCGAAGGATCGGATCTGCGCACCACCGCGATCCTGCAACCCGGTCAGGCCCTGATGGCCGAGGCCGGACTTTGGCAGCGCCTGGCGCCCGAGGCCGCCGCGCTGCAGATCATGCGCATCGTCGATGCCGGCGGCGAACGGCCCGAGCCGCGCGTGGTGCGCGATTTCAACGCTGCCGATATCTCGGACCAGCCATTCGGCTGGAACCTGCCCAATTGGTTGCTCAGGCGGGAGCTTTCGGCGCATCTGGCCGGAATGCCCAATGTCGATTTCCGCCCTGGCACCGCCACCACCAGCCTGTTCACCCGCACCGACCAGGCCCGCGTCGGGCTGAGTGACGGCAGCAAGATCGACACCCGGCTGGTGATCGCCGCCGACGGCCGAACCTCTCCCATGCGGCAGGCGGCGGGGATCAAGGTGCATACCACGCGTTACGGGCAAAAGGCGCTGGCCTTTGCGGTGACCCATCCGATCCCGCATGACAATGTCTCGACCGAAATTCACCGCTCCGGCGGGCCGTTCACCTTGGTGCCGCTGCCGGATTACCAGGGCCGCCCCTCCTCCGCCGTCGTGTGGATGGAACGCGGCCCCCGGGTCGAGGAACTGCGCAATCTGGAGACGGCCGCGTTCGAAGCCGCGATGACTGAACGGTCCTGCGGGATTTTCGGCCCCCTCACCCTGGCGTCGCGCCGGACGGTCTGGCCGATCATCAGCCAATGGGCCGAGCGCATGGCGGGCGAACGGGTGGCGCTGATGGCCGAAGCCTCGCATGTGGTGCCGCCGATCGGAGCGCAGGGGCTGAACATGTCGCTGGGCGATCTACGGGCACTGCGCGATCTGGCGGTGAAACGCCCCGAGGGTCTGGGCGACGCGCAGATGCTCGAGGCCTATCACAAGGCCCGCCATACCGAGGTGATGGTACGGCTGCGCGGCATCGACCTGCTGAACCGCGCCTCGATGATCGCACCGCGGCCTCTGCGCGATCTGCGGGCCGCCGGCCTCAGCACGCTCTATTCGCTGGCCCCGGTGCGCCGGACGCTGATGCAAATGGGGCTGGGCGTTCACTGAACGCCCCCTCCTCAACCTGCCATCTCAGCCGATCGGCCCCGGCCGCCGTTCCTCGCTCAGCACCACATTGGCCTCGACCTCACCGGCACCGGGCAGGGTCATGATCCGGCGCCGCAGCACCCGCTCGAAATCAGCCAGATCGCGGGCCACGACCATAAGACGGTAATCATAGCGCCCCAGCACATGCTGTACCGTCAGTACCTCGGGGATCGCCGTCACCGCGCGTTCGAAATCGGCCAGGCTGACCCGCCCGTGGGTGGCCAGCTTGATGCCTAGGAACACGGTTACTCCGAACCCCAGCGCCTCGCGGTCCAGATCCAGCCGACGGCCCTTGATCACCCCCGCCTCCTGCAACCGCCGGACCCGACGCCATGCCGCAGGCTGGCTGATCCCCAGCCGCCGCCCCAGTTCCGCCGTCTTCACAGTGGCATCCTGTTGAAGCGCCCGCAGAATGGCGCGGTCGATGTCATCCAGGTCGATCACAGCGGCAGCGCCTCGACATCCTTGATCGTCGCCACATGCATCAACGCCTCGATCTCGGTGATATGCGGCAGGGTCAGGATACGGCTGCGATAAAGGTGCTGATAATGCGGCATGTCGCGGGCCAGCACGGTCAGCCGCACGTCGACCCGACCCAGAAAGGTCTGGATTTCGGTCACTTCGGGCACCTCGCGGGCGGCCGCGATGAACCGATCGAAGGCCTGCGGCTCGGTCTTGTCGAGACTGACCCGCAGGGACACTTCGACCGCATAGCCCAAGGCGTGCCAGTCGATCACCGCGCGCTGCCCCTTGAGCACCCCGAGCTCCTCCATCCGCTCCAGCCGCTTGTATGCCTTCGACGCCGCCACCCCCGAGGCGCGCGCCAGATCGGCCACCGACTGGGTAGGATCCGCCTGCAGGTGACGCAATAAACGCCGATCAGTGTTATCGAGCATGACTTTTCCAAAAATACGAATATTGATGAATTACTTTCTAACACAAACACAAAAGAATGCCAATTTTCATGCTGATCATCCGGAGCAACAGGCGCATCTTGCGCCGCGTCAACCCAAGTACCGGAGCGAACCCATGCGCGTGTATTATGATCGCGATTGCGACATCAACCTGATCAAGGACATGAAAGTGGCCATCCTGGGCTATGGCTCTCAAGGCCACGCCCATGCGCTGAACCTGCGCGACTCGGGCGCCAAGAACCTTGTCGTCGCCCTGCGCGAAGGCTCGGCCAGCGCCAAGAAGGCCGAAGCTGAAGGCCTGACCGTGATGGGCATCGCCGAGGCCGCGGCCTGGTGCGATCTGATCATGTTCACCATGCCCGATGAACTGCAGGCCGAAACCTACAAGAAATACGTCCATGACAACCTGAAGGAAGGCGCCGCGATTGCCTTCGCCCACGGTCTGAACGTGCACTTCGGCCTGATCGAACCGAAAGCCGGTGTCGACGTCATCATGATGGCCCCGAAAGGCCCGGGCCACACCGTGCGCGGCGAATACGTCAAAGGCGGCGGCGTGCCCTGCCTGGTCGCCGTGGCGCAGGACGCCACCGGCAAGGCGATGGAAATCGCGCTGTCCTATACCGCAGCCATCGGTGGCGGTCGGTCCGGCATCATCGAAACCAACTTCCGCGAGGAATGCGAAACCGACCTGTTCGGCGAACAGGCCGTTCTGTGCGGTGGCGTGGTCGAACTGATGCGCATGGGCTTCGAAACCCTGGTCGAAGCCGGCTACGCACCGGAAATGGCCTATTTCGAGTGCCTGCACGAAATGAAGCTGATCGTCGACCTGATCTATGAAGGCGGCATCGCCAACATGAACTACTCGATCTCGAACACCGCCGAATACGGCGAATACGTGTCCGGCCCGCGGGTTCTGCCCTACGAGGAAACCAAGGCCCGCATGAAGGGCGTTCTGACCGACATCCAGAACGGCAAGTTCGTGCGCGACTTCATGCAGGAAAACTCGGTCAACCAGCCGTTCTTCAAGGCAACCCGTCGCATCAACGACGAACACCTGGTTGAGCAGGTTGGCAGCAAGCTGCGCGACATGATGCCCTGGATCACCGCCGGCAAGCTGGTCGACAAATCCAAGAACTGACCCTCAAGCGATCCGCTTTCGCGGAACCGCCTTTTCGATCCCCTGACAGGATCGCCAGCAGGCGGGCCAAATGGCCCGCCTGTTTCCCGTTCCGGGACGAGCCATGCAGTTTTTGCAATACCGCTACCCGAAACTATCCATAGCCGCCGCCCGCCTTTCCTCTCCTCCGGCAAAGGCGTAACGCGAGTTCTGCAACAAAGCCGTCCTCCCCACGGCAAAAAACGAAACAAAATTACAAATTCGGAACCATGTCTGACACATCTCTCGCATCTGCCGATACCTCGGTCGTGAGCGTGCCGCCGAACGCCCCGCACAAGGTGCTTCTGGCCAGCCTGATCGGCACCACAATCGAATTCTTCGACTTCTACTCCTACGCTATCGCCGCGGTTCTGGTCTTCCCAGCCCTGTTCTTCCCCGGGCAGGATCCGATGACCGCGCTGCTGGCCTCTTTCGCCACCTTCTCGATCGCCTTCTTCGCACGCCCCTTCGGCGCTGTCGTCTTCGGCCATTTCGGCGACCGCATCGGCCGCAAGGCCACGCTTGTCGCCGCCCTGCTGACCATGGGCATCTCGACCGTCATCATCGGCATCCTGCCGACCTATGCGCAGATCGGCGTCTATGCGCCGCTGCTGCTGGCGCTCTGCCGTTTCGGTCAGGGCTTCGGGCTTGGCGGCGAATGGGGCGGCGCCGTGCTGATGGCGACCGAGAACGCGCCCGAAGGCAAACGGAGCTGGTACGGCATGTTCCCGCAATTGGGCGCACCGGTCGGGCTGTTCATCTCTTCCGGCTTCTACTGGATCATGCTGCATGTGATCAGCGAAGAGGACTTCCTGACCTGGGGCTGGCGGCTGCCCTTCGTTGCCTCGATCCTGCTGATCGCTCTCGGCCTCTGGGTGCGGTTGACGATCTCCGAGACGCCGGAATTCGCCAAGGCCATCGAAAAGGAAGAGCGTGTCGCCGTGCCGGTGGCAGAAGTCTTCAAATCCCACAAACGCAGCCTGGTGCTGGGGACCTTCGTCGCCCTGGTGACCTTCGTTCTGTTCTACATCTGCTCGGCCTGGCTGCTGTCCTATAACGTCAAGGTCATCAAGATCCCATTCCTCGACGCGCTGAAGATCCAGATCTATGGCTCGATCGTCTTCGGGATCGC
This sequence comes from Pseudodonghicola xiamenensis DSM 18339, assembly GCF_000429365.1. Taxonomy (GTDB): domain Bacteria; phylum Pseudomonadota; class Alphaproteobacteria; order Rhodobacterales; family Rhodobacteraceae; genus Pseudodonghicola; species Pseudodonghicola xiamenensis. The sequence continues at coordinate 22,319 of NZ_AUBS01000017.1, forward strand.
CATCGTGATTGCCGGCAAGCTGGCCGACATGACCGGGCGCTTCAAGTTCCTGATCTGGGTCACCGCCTTGATCGGCCTGTTCTCCTTCGCACTGGCGCCGTTGATGTCGACCGGTGGTGAAGGCGGCATTTATATCTTCGTCACCATCGGCATGTTCCTGATGGGGATGACCTATGGCGTGATCGGCGCGGCCCTGGCGGCCCCCTTCCCGACCCGGGTGCGCTATACCGGCTCGTCGCTGACCTTCAACTTCGCCGGCATCTTCGGCGCCTCGCTGGCACCCTATGCGGCGACCTGGCTGCAGACCAATTATGGCATGGCCTATGTCGGCTATTACCTGCTGGCAGCCGCGGCAATCACGCTGCTTTGCATCCTTGCCATGGGACGTGAAAAAGTCTGATCACGATCCGATCCCAGACTTAAAGGGGCGCCCCAGCGGGCGCCCCTTTTGTTTGCCCCGGCTGCACAGTCAGGACTGCGGCACCGCACATTGTAATACCATAACACCCTCCCCACCTCTGCCCCCATGATGACCCAAAGCATCGAAACCAGAGAGGGCCTGCCGCAAGAAATGACAGCCCTCCTTCGGTATTATCCGCGCGACAGCTGGCCGGATCACCCGAATTTCGCCGCCTCCATCGCCAATTGGATGGGGGCCCATGCAACCTTCCGCGCCTTGGGCGAGATGATCGTCGAGGATACGGAACGCTTTCTGGACAAGGAGATGGAACAGGATCTGTATCTGCACCGCATCGGGCGACACGGCAATGCACTGGTGCACAGCCTGCACGGCCACCACACCTGGGAGGATCGCAAGTTCTTCCCGGAACTGGAGGCCGCCGACCGGCGCTTTGCCTCCGGGCTGGAGATGCTGGAGGGTGATCACGTCGGCCTCGATGGGGTGCTCGACAGCTTCACCCGCGCCGGCAACCGGATGATCCAGCTTGAAGTGCTCGATCCGTCGCAATTGCGCGACGAGGCCGGGGAGGTCCTGAAAAAGGGCGGCACGATCCGCCGGTTTCTCGACCGTCACCTGACGGATGAAGAGGATCTGGTGGTGCCGATCCTGCTGCATCACCGGCTGCGGGGCTGAGAGCGGCCTGGCCGTCATCCACATTCAAATACACAGGACAACCCCCGGGGTTCTAAATGAATCCCCGGGGGCGTGTTCGTTTTAGACAAGCAATTTCCGCCGCCGGGAAATTCAGGCGGCAACCACCGAGGTCACCGCCGCGACGACATTGTCAACGGTCCGGGCCAGCAGCACTGCGTCTTCGCATTCGGCCATCACCCGGATCAAGGGTTCGGTGCCCGACTTGCGGATCAGCAAGCGGCCCTGCCCCAGCAACGCCGCCTCGGCCGCCGCGATGGCGTCCTGCACGCTGGTCTCTTCCAGCGGCGTCTCCCCGGCGGTGAAGCGGACGTTCTTCAGAAGCTGCGGCACCGGGGTGAACTGCTGTGCCAGATCGCTGGCCCGACGCCCGGAACGCACCATCTCGGCCAGGAAATGCAGCCCGGCCATCAGCCCGTCGCCGGTGGTCGCGTGATCGGTCATCACGATATGGCCCGACTGCTCCCCGCCCAGATTGAAACCGCCGGCGCGCATCCGTTCGACGACATAGCGATCGCCGACCCCGGTACGCTCCAGCCCGATGCCCTTGCCGGCCAGAAACCGTTCGAGGCCAAGGTTCGACATCACCGTCGCCACCAGCGCGCCGCCGGTCAGCAGGCCTTCCTCGGCCCAGCGGGCCGCCAGCAGCGCCATCAGCTGATCGCCATCGGCCACCCGGCCCTTTTCGTCGATCAGGATCACCCGGTCGGCATCACCATCCAGGCAGATACCCACATCTGCCCCATGTGCCACCACGGTTTCGGCGGCGATCTGCGGCTGGGTCGAGCCGCAGCCCTTGTTGATGTTCTTGCCGTCCGGGCTGACCCCGACCGGCACCACATCAGCGCCCAGTTCCCACAGGATTTCCGGTGCCGCGCGATAGGCCGCCCCATTGGCGCAGTCGATCACCACCTTCAGCCCGTCGAGCCGCAGGTCGCGCGGCAGCGAGGATTTGACCCGCTCACCATAGCGAAACCGCGCGTCGTCGATCCGCTTGGCCCGGCCGATATTGCCGGCCTGCGCCGGCTCCACCCCGGCCTCGATCAGCGTCTCGATCTCGATCTCCGCCTGATCCGACAGCTTGAAGCCGTCGGGGCCGAAGAACTTGATACCATTATCCTCGGCCGGGTTGTGGCTGGCCGAGATCATCACCCCCAGATCGGCGCGCATCGACCGGGTCATCAACCCGACGCAAGGCGTCGGCACCGGCCCCAGCAGCAGCACATTCATGCCGGTCGAGGTCAGCCCGGCGGTGAGTGCGTTTTCGAACATATAGCCCGACAGGCGGGTGTCCTTGCCGATCACCACCCGATGCGCGCTGCCGCGATCCCGGCGGAAATACCGCCCCGCCGCCGCCCCGATCCTGAGCGCCATGTCGGCGGTCATCGGATAGCTATTGGCCTTGCCCCGAACGCCGTCGGTTCCAAACAGTTTTCTTACTGACATCTTCCGTCCCGTTATCCCCGCGCCGCCTGCCATAGCCGCAGCGCCTGCGCCGTCTCGGCCACATCATGCACCCGCAGGATTTGCACACCCTGCGCCAGGCCGGCAAGCCCCACCGCGATCGACCCCGGCGCCCGCGCCTCGGCACGCGGCTCCTGGCCGATAGTGCCGATGAAGCCCTTGCGCGAGACCCCCAGCAGGATCGGGCAACCCAGCCCGTGGAACAGCGCCAGCCCGCGCAACAGCGCCAGGTTATGCTCCCGCGTCTTGCCGAAACCGATGCCGGGATCGGTCACGATCAGCTCGCGCGCAAGCCCCGCAGCCTCAAGCGTGGCGATGCGGTCGGCCAGAAAGTCATAGACATCCAGCAGCACGTCGTCATAGCGCGGGTCCCGCTGCATCGTCTCCGGTTCGCCCTGCGAATGCATCAGACAGACCGGTGCCGACCGCGCCACGCAAAGCGGCGCCAGCGCCGCATCGAAGGTAAAGCCCGCCACATCGTTGACCAGATCGGCGCCGGCGTCCAACGCCGCCTGCGCCACCGGAGCCTTGCGGGTGTCGATCGAGATCGGCACAGTGCTGATCGCGCGAATGGCCGCGATCACCGGGGCAGTGCGGGCGATTTCCTCGTCCACCAGCACCTCGACCGACCCCGGACGGGTGGATTCCCCGCCGATGTCGATCATATCCACTCCGGCCTCGATCATCGCCCGGGCATGGGCCAGCGCCTGTTCCGGCGCGTTGTGGCGGCCGCCGTCGGAAAAGCTGTCGGGGGTGGTGTTCAGAATGCCCATGATCCGCGGCGCATCCATCGCCATCCCGGCGATATCGACACGCCGCGCGACCAGCGGTTCAAGCTGGTGATCTGGCACCTCCTCCACCGGGATCACCTGCGGCGCCTGCCCGCGCGCCAGCGCCTCGACATGGGTGAACCACAGCGGACCACCGGCCAGAGGCAGCGCATCATCCGGGCGCGCGGTCCCATGCTGAACCAGCGGACGATAATAGAAGGTCATAGCGTCACCTGATCGACCGAGACCGCCCGCAGCGGCACGCCTGCCCCAGCCGGAAGCTCCGCCCCGATCACCAACATCTCGCCGGCGGCGAAGGTCGAGGCGAACCAGGCCGCCAGCGCCACCGCATCCGCGGGCTGGGCCGAGGGGCCGTCCACCGCATCGAGGACGATCTTCGAGGGCGCCCAGACGCTGACCTGGCCGTGCCGCATCGCCCAATCAAGCTCGGTCCGGGTCGACACCACCACGCAACGCGGATCGCGCGCGGCCAGCACCCAGGCATTCTGTTCGATCGCCAGCAGGTCGATCCGTCGCTGGGTCATCCGATGATGACTTTGCGGTGCCGGCAAATCGGGGGCGCCGACGCACAGCAGCAAGGGCCGATGGCGCGCCTGGAGCTGATCCAGCCAGCCAGACAGGTTCTGCGAAGCGATGGCCGCATTCGACAGATACACCAACCGCGGATGCGGTCTGTCACCCTCCTGCGGGACCAGCGGACCATGGGCAAGCTGATCGCGGGCGCGAACGATTTCCACCCCAAGCGCCCCCGGGCCTCGATCCAGCTTTTCGATCCGGACAAAGACCCGAACCGCCTGGGGTTCAAGCAAAATCCGATCGGCGATCCGTTCGGCCAGGGTTTCAAGAAGATTGAGCCGCTCTTCGCTCAGCTCGTGTTCGATCGCCTCGGTCACCTTGTCATAGGACAGGATGCGATCGACATCGTCGTCGATCTCCGCCGTCAGCGGCTCCACTTCGACCACGACATTGAAGGACACCCGCTGCGTGGTGCCTCGTTCGGACTGAAAGGCACCGATTTCGACCTCGACCACGTGATTGCGCACCGAAATTCGGTCCAACGGCGCTTGCGACGCTGTCGCCTCCGCCCGGTCCAAGGGATGCGCGAAGGCGAGACGGGTTTCAGTGCTCATGAGCTGAGGCCTTTGGTATAGGGTCGTGGTCCAGCGCAGACTTACGCTGGCGCCGCCCTTCTAACAGGCCCATCCGCGTCGCACCAGCGACGGAAAGCGTCGCCCCGGCCTGCCGCTGGCCTTTCGGCTCAGTCGCTCGACGCGGTCCGATAGTTCTGGCGATAAAAGATGTGCTCGCCAATCTTGGCGGTCTGCGTATAGACACGCGCCCAACGCGGCTTGACCGACAGAGTGTGGTAATGGGTGGCACCATCGGTCAGATCGCCGGCATAGCCATCCATCACCGCCCGCGCCACCTTCGAGACCCGCTCAAATGCCGCCGGCTCGCGGATCACCTCGGCGCGCCCGTCGCAGGTATAGGTGAACTGGCATTGATACCTTTTGCCGGTGCCCTGGCGGATCACCCCGCAGAGCGTATCGGGATAACGGCCACTGCGGACCCGGTTCATGATCACCTCGGCCACCGCGAACTGCCCCTTGACCGTTTCGCCGCGGGCTTCGAAATACAGGGCCTCGGCCAGACAGCGCCAGTTGTCCCCGCCCTCGGGTTCCGGCTGCGCATCGAGCCAATCGCGGGTAAAGCTGAAAGCTGGCGCCTTACCCTTCTTGCTGACCTTTCCGCGCGACGCGGTCAGGAAGGATTTCAACTGATGATCCGGCATTGCACCGAGGGTGGATTGTTCGCGCTTGAACAAGCTCTTCAGACCGGCTTCGGCCGACACGGAAAGCGGCGACATCGCCGCTATGATCACGACAGCAAAAGCCAGAACCCGGTTCATCTGTACCTCAATGAGCAGTGTCTCGCACCCGGCTGTCACGGCCCGGCGCAGCGGCTCCATTAGCTCAGAAAGGCCAAAAGGTCTACCTCTGCCCAAATCACGGGCAGTTTACGAAGCTTCACAAATCTGCGCCACCGGAAGCGTCCGGCAAAAGAATCCTTTATTTACGGCCTCTTCGCCGCGTTCAGCCCCGTCTTGGCCGCGATTGCAAGTTGAGCGGCAGCCAGCCGAGCGACGGGAACCCGAAACGGCGAACAAGAGACATAATCGAACCCCGCCTCACGGCAGAATTCGATTGATTCGGGGTTACCCCCGTGTTCGCCGCAAATCGACACCGTCAAGCCGGGATGTGCCCCCCGCCCCCGATCCGCACCGAGTTTCAGAAGTTCCCCCACGCCCTCGACATCGAGCACATGAAACGGATCCTCGTTGAACACCCCCTTGCGCACGTAATCCGACATGAACCGCCCGGCGTCGTCCCGCGACAGACCATAGGTCATCTGGGTGAGGTCGTTGGTGCCGAAGCTGAGGAAGGACACATAGGGCGAAATCTCGGCCGCGCGCAAAGCGGCGCGCGGGGTCTCGACCATCACCCCCAGACGGTAATCGAATTCCTCGCCATGCTTGGCACGCACGGTGGCGGCGATGGCGTCGATCCGGGCCTTGATCAGTTCGACCTCACGCCGCGCCGACACCAGCGGGATCATGATTTCGGGCACGACCGGTTCACCGCTTTCGCGCATCGCCAGCGCCGCCTCAAAGATAGCGCGGGCCTGCATCTCGTAGATCTCGGGCACGGTAACCCCCAGCCGTACCCCGCGCAGGCCCAGCATGGGATTATATTCCGCCATCGCCTCGATCCGCCGGGTGACATCGGAAACCGGCAGGTCCAGCGCTTCGGCCAGTTCCCGCTGGCCGGTCCGGGTGGCCGGCAGAAATTCATGCAATGGGGGATCGAACAACCGGATACAAACGGGCCGCCCTTCCATGATCTTGAAAAGCTGGATGAAATCGTCCCGCTGCATTGGCAGAAGCCTCGCTAGGACCTCGGCCCGGCCGGAGCTGGTCTCGGCGAAAATCATCTCGCGCATGACCGTCAGGCGCCCTTGATCGAAGAACATATGTTCGGTCCGGCACAGCCCGATCCCCTGCGCGTCGAAGTTGCGCGCGGTGCGTGCATCCGCCGGGGTATCGGCATTGGCGCGAATGCCGATATCGCGTTCGGCATCGGCCCAGCCCATCAGCGTCTGGAATGCGTCGTCGAGCGCGGCCTCCAGCATCTCCGGCTCGCCAGCGAGGATTTCGCCGGAACTGCCGTCGATGGTGATCACATCCCCCTCGCGCAGAAGACGCCGCTCCGGCGTGATCAGCAGCTTGTCGCGGGTGTTAAAGGTCAGCTCCGAAGCGCCGACGATGCAGGGCAGCCCAAGACCGCGGCCGATCACAGCCGCATGGCTGGTCATGCCGCCCTTTTCGGTCAGCACCCCGGCGGCGGCATGCATGCCCCTCACATCCTCCGGCGCGGTCTCGCGGCGCACCAGAATGCAGGCTTCTCCGCGCGCGGCACTGGCCTGGGCTGCGGCCGCGTTAAAGACGATCCGCCCCGTCGCCGCCCCCGGGCTGGCGCCGATCCCGCGCCCCAGCACATCCCGCGCCGCCGTCGGCGAGACCTGACGGTGCAGCAATTCGCTGACCGAATGCGCATCCACCCGCATCACCGCCTCCTGCGGCGGGATGATGCCGTCTTCGGCAAGCCGCACGGCGATCCGCACCGCCGCCCGCGGACTGCGGGCCACGCGCACGCCATCCAGGATATGGACATTGCCATTCTGGATAACGAATTCGACCTGCATTTCCTCACGCAGACGTTCCCGCATCAGCGCGGCGTCACGCTTGAGCGCCTCGAAGGCCTCCGGCGCCAGCTCCTCCAGCGACGGGCCCCGCGGATCCTTTTCGAGATAAATCGCCTCGGCCCCGGCCCCCAGCGCCTCGCGGCCCTGGCTCTGGCTCAGATAGCGGCCGGTGATCTGTGGCAGGCCAGTTACCGGATTGGCCAGCTGCAGCACGCCCGACCCGCATTCCCCCTGCCCGAGCCCCGGGATCATCTCCTGCACCACCAGCCCCAGCCCGGCATCCGCCGGCGCCCCCTTGGCCTGACGTAGCAAACGCGCCGATGTGCCCTCCCAGGCCCGCGCCATCGACCGCAACACGCCCTTGAGTTGTTCGGGACGCGATTGTGGGAAGGGTTCGTCCGCCTCTTCTTCATAGGCGCGCAACATCCGCTGTAGCCCCTTCGGCCCCTCGTCGGAATCGCTGTCGAAGACATCCGGATCGAGACGCGCCACATGGGTCGCATAGGCCTGCACGAAACGGGAATAAAGCGCTGCAGCCGCGCGTGCCCCCAGACTGTCGGACAGGCATTCATATTGCTGGTCGTTCATGCCGATATTCAGCACCGCACCCGGCCCGCCCCAATCGGGGTCTTCCGAGGACGGGCGCACGCAAAGCAAGGCGCCCGGATCGAACTGCCGGTCGACCTCGTCGATATCGGGCATCTGCCCGGCAGCAATCCGCTTGACCGCCTGGAACGACAAAGCGACCGTGCGCGGCACCGGCAGGTCGAGGCGGACCAGACGCTGTAGACATTTGGCCCGGCCCCCATGGGTCGCCGTGGCGATCGGGGCGATCGGGGTGATCAGTGTGGTATCGGTATTATTCTGCACTGCAGCACCTATTGCTATGCAGGCAGCATAGACCCGGTATGCGCAGGTGCAAGGGGAAGCGCATCCGAACCCTGCGTATCCCGCGGCAAAGGCCGCGGGCCGCCCCCGCGCCGGTTTTCCGGGGCGGAGGCGGCAGCATCAGCCGCCGATGCGGGTCAGGTCGGCGACCTGGGCGCAGACCTTTCGGATCTGATAGAGCAGGTTCAGCCGGTTGCGGCGCAGCACCTGGTTTTCGGCATTGATCTGCACATCTTCGAAGAAGGCGTCGATCGGGCCACGCAGGGCTGCCATCGCCGCCATCGCCGCCGGGAAATTTTCGACCGCCATGGCCGGAGCGATCGCTGCCTCGGCAGTGTCGAGCGCGGTGAAAAGCGCGCGTTCGCTGTCGGTCTCGGCGAATTTCGGATCGGCGCCAAAGGCGTATTCCACCCCATCCTTCTCTTCCGCCTGGGTCAGGATGTTATTGGCACGCTTGAAGCCTTGCAGCAGGTTCTCACCCTCATCCGTGGCCAGCACCTCGGTCAGTGCCCGGGCGCGGGTGACCAGCAGCAGCAAATCATCATTGCCCGGCATCGCCAGGCAGGCGTCGATCACGTCATGCCGCAGGCCCTCGTCACGCAGATAGACCTTCAGCCGGTCATGGAAGAAGGTCAGAAGATCGGTGGCCGTGTCAACGTAATCGGTGCGATCGGCATCGACCGTCTGATTGACCATGCCGGCCTCGAAGATCGGCAGCAGCGGCAGGCGCACGCCATTTTCCAGCACCAGCCTGATCACCCCCAGCGCGGCGCGGCGCAGGGCAAAGGGGTCTTTCGACCCGGTGGGCTTTTCGTCAATCGCCCAGAAGCCGGTCAAGGTATCCAGCTTGTCTGCCAGCGCCACAGTGACCGAAACCGGCGCGGTCGGCACGTCGTCCGACGGCCCCAGCGGCGAATAATGTTCCTGACAGGCTTGGGCCACCTCGGCGGGCAGGCCGGCGGCCTCGGCGTAATAGCGGCCCATCAGCCCCTGCAGTTCGGGGAATTCATAGACCATTTCCGAAGACAGATCGGCCTTGGCGACCTCGGCCGCCTGGGCAGCCAGATCGGCATCGGAGCCGACCTTCGGCGCCAGTTCACGCGCCAGCAGCGCGATCCGCGCGATCCGCGCCTTCTGGCTGCCCAGCTTGTTGTGGAAGGTCACATGGGCCAGCCGGTCGGTCCAGGCGCCCAGCCCTTCGCGCTGCGCCACCCGCAGGTCATTTTCCCAGAAGAATTTCGCATCCGACAGCCGTGCCGACAGCACCTTCTGGTTGCCGGCGAGGATGGTCTTGCCGTTATCCGCCGTCTCGCGGTTCGCCACGGTGATGAAGCGCACGATGCGGCCAGTCTTGGGATCACGGACCGAGAAGAACTTTTGATGTTCCTTCATCGAGGTCTGCAGCACCTCTGGCGGCAGATTGAGGAAATCGGCGCCGATCTCGCCCATCAGCACCACCGGCCATTCGACCAGCCCAGCAACCTCGGCCAGCAGTCCCTTGTCCTCGACCACCTCAAGGCCGGCGGCAAAGGCCATGTTGGTGGCCTCCGACCAGATATGATCGGCGCGTTCCTCGGCCGAGAGGATCACATGGGCGCGCTTCAGCTGTGCCGCATAGCTTTCAAAAGACGAAACCGTGAAGGCCGCCGGCGCCATGAAGCGATGGCCGCGCGTGGTGTCCCCGGCGACGATCCCCTCCACGTCCAGCGGCACGACGCTGGCGCCGCCCTCGTCCGACAGGATGCAGAGGATCGAATGCAGCGGGCGCACCCAGCGCAGAGTGCCCGCGCCCCAGCGCATCGACTTCGGCCAGGGAAAATTGCGGATGGTGTCTTCCAGCACCTCGGCCACGATCTCGGCCGCCGGGCGGCCCGGCTTGGTGAGCGTGGCGAAATAAATCGCCCCCTTCGGCGTATCGCGCTCCTCAAGCTGATCGCGGGTCAACCCGGCGCCGCGCAGAAAGCCTTCGATGGCCTTTTCCGGTGCGCCGACCTTAGGGCCCTTGCGTTCCTCTTTCAGTGTCGGGGAATGGGCCAGCAGCCCTTCCAGCGCCAGGGTCAGCCGGCGCGGCGTCGAAAAGGCGGCAGCACCGGCATAGGTCAGCCCGGCCTCGACCAGGCCATTGGTGACGCGCTGTTTCAGATCCTCGGCGGCACGGGCCTGCATGCGGGCCGGGATTTCCTCGGAGAAGAGTTCGATCAGAAGGTCAGGCATCGGATGTCCTCGGGGCGGTTCAGGCGACAAGGCCCGGAAAGTGTTTGCGAAAGATCGGTCTGAGGGGTCATGATCCGGCCCCCTCGGTCCGGGGTGGGCAGTCCTCTCCCACCGGGGTTCCGTCATAGGCCTTGCGGCCACAATGGTTCAGCTCGTTCCAGGCCCAGCCGCGCCCGTCCGGGGCGATGGCGACCACCCGGTCGACGCCATAGGCGATGTTCTTGACCGAAAGATACATATGGAACTGCCCCGCCTCGACCCCGCGGCCGATTTCCTCGGCGTCGAAACAGTCGAACCAGCCGGGCGCCACCAGCGGCTCTGCGCTGTCCAGCGGCACATAGGCGGCAAGCTGGTCGGTGGTAAGCGGCGTGGTGAAGCAGGAGCGATAGCGGATCGGAGAACTGTCGGCGTCGATGGCGCGAAATCCGGAATAGGGGATCGGCTCGGGCTGCCCCGTCGCGCGCGAAACCAGCGTGACATCCTCGCCGGGCTGCGGCGTCACCTCGTAATAATAGCCATAGACCTGCAGATAATAGATCGCCATCCCCGCGACCAGCGCAGCCACGACGATCAGCGAGGCGCCCCATTTCCCGTTCATGCCGCAAGCTCCCGTGCAGGGTTGGCCCGGGGGCTGGGCGATGCTAGGCCTTGGGCGGCTGACCGAAGGATACGAATATGGACATGGCGTTTCTGATCAAGTTCGCAGGCGCGATCTTCGCGATCATGAACCCCTTCGTGAACCTGCCGATGTTCCTGGGCCTCACCTCGGACATGGAGACGGCAGACCAGCGGCGCGCGGCGCTGATGGCATCCTTCTATGCCGCCATCCTCTGCGCCGTGGTGGCGCTGGCGGGCACCGAAATCCTCAGTTTTTTCGGCATCAGCCTGGCTGATTTCCGCGTCGCCGGCGGCGTCGTCCTGATGATGATCGCGCTTGGAATGCTCAACGGCCGATCCGGCCCCGCCCATCATGGAACCGCCGCGGAAAAGGCCGCCAACGAGACCCGAGAGACGGTGTCCTTCTACCCCATGGCCTTTCCGATGCTGGTGGGCCCCGGCACCATCGCCACGATCATCCTGTTCACCGGCCAGGCCAGCGGCCCCGGCGACCATCTGGCCATTGCCCTGGTGCTGGCGGGCGATCTGCTGGCGCTGGCGGTGGTCCTGTTCTTCGCCGCCAGCATCGGCCGGCTGATGTCGCAAACCCTGCGCACCGTGACCATCCGGCTGATGGGCATCATCCTGGCCGCCATCGCGGTCGACATGATCGCGGGCGGGCTCAAGACCCTGCTGCCGGGTCTGGCTTAGGGCGGCGAAGGCCCGGGTCATGCGGCCTCAAAGCCCCCCGCAGCGGTCTGCACGAAGGCATCGGCGCATTTCTTGGCCAGCGCCCGCACCCGACCGATATAAGCCTGGCGTTCGGTGACCGAGATCACCCCGCGCGCGTCGAGCAAGTTGAAGAGGTGGCTGGCCTTGATGCACTGGTCATAGGCAGGATGCGCCATGATGATCCGCTTGCCGGTCTTGGGGTCCATCGCCTCTTGCGACAGGATGGATTCACATTCGGCCTCGGCCTCTTCGAAATGCTTCAGCAGCATCTCGGTATTGGCGACATCGAAGTTCCAGCGGCTGTATTCCTGTTCGGTCTGACGGAAGACATCGCCATAGGTCAGTGCGATCGGCGCCTGCGGATCGTTGAACGGCATGTCCATCACGTGGTCGATACCGAGGACATACATCGCCAGACGCTCCAGACCATAGGTCAGTTCGCCCGAAACCGGATGGCAGTCATGGCCGCCGACCTGCTGGAAATAAGTAAACTGCGACACTTCCATGCCATCGCACCACACTTCCCAGCCCAGCCCCCAAGCGCCCAGTGTCGGGCTTTCCCAATCGTCTTCGACGAAGCGGATATCATGCATCTCCATGTCGATGCCGATCGCCTCGAGGCTGCCCAGATAGAGGTCTTGCAGATCCGGTGGGCTCGGTTTGATCAGCACCTGATACTGATAATAGTGCTGCAGCCGGTTCGGGTTCTCGCCATAGCGGCCATCTGTCGGGCGACGCGAGGGTTGCACGTAAGCAGCGGCCCAGGCCTTGGTGCCAAGCGAGCGCAGCGTGGTCCCCGGATGGAAGGTGCCGGCGCCGACCTCCATATCATAGGGTTGCAGCATCGCGCAGCCACGCGATGCCCAATAGGTCTGCAACCGCAGAATGATTTCCTGAAAGGAACGCGGGGGCGTTGGTTTTTCGGTCATCTGCCGCTCTGTCCTGAAACCCGGGTAAAAACGCGCCTTTCCTATGCTCCCCGCCCGGCAGGGTCAACGCGCAACAGGGGGAAAACGCCGCGCTTTAAGCCATGGCAATCGCGTCGGTTTCCTGATTAGGTGCCGCGAAACCACATGTTTGTCAGACCAAGAGGCTGATTATGCCCAGACTGTTCGCCGCATTCCTGATTCTCGTTCTGAGCCTCGCGCGCCCGCTTTGGGCGCAGCAGGCCCCGAACGATACTGTCTGGGTGCAAATCGAGGCCCACCCCAGCCTGCCCGAAGCCCGCAAGCAAGCCAGCCTGTTCGCCATGCGCCTTGCGGATGTGAACGGCTTCGCGCTTGGCGGTGGCTGGTACGGGATCGCGCTCGGCCCCTATACCCGCCCGGAAGCCGAACAGGTGCTGCGGGTCTATCGGCTGCAGGGACAAATCCCACGCGACAGCTATCTGGTCGACGCCGACAGCTATGGCGAACAATTCTGGCCAGACGGCGCCAATCCGACAACCCAACCGGGCCAGACCGCGCCCGCGACACCGGCGCAGGACACAGCCGAAGCGGCCCCTGCTCCGACGCCCATGCCCGCGCCCGCGCCTGCGGACGAGACACTCACGGAGGCCCGCAACAGCGAACGCCTGCTCAGCATCAAGGAGCGCCGCGACCTGCAAACTGCGCTGCAGGCAGCCGGCTTCTATAACTCGACCATCGACGGCGCCTTCGGTCGCGGCACCCGGGCCTCGATGGCGGACTGGCAAGCCGCGCAGGGATACGAGGCGACCGGTGTTCTCACCACCCGCCAGCGCAAGGCGCTGATGGATGCCTATAACGCGCCGCTGATCAGCGTCGGCATGCGGTATCACCGCGACGACCGCGCCGGCATCGCCATGCAGATGCCGCTGGGGGCCGTGGACTTCTCCCGCTATGAATCGCCCTTCGCGCAATATGCCTCTGTCGGCGACAGTGGCATCCAACTGCTGCTGATCAGCCAGCCCGGCGACCGGGCGGCGCTTTACGGGCTCTATGACGTGCTGCAGACGCTGGAGATCGTGCCGCTTTCGGGCCCGCGCGAAAAAGGCCGCGACAGCTTTACCATCGAAGGCCGGGGCCATGGTATCATCACCCATGCCGAAGCCAGCCTGACGGGCACCGAGATCAAGGGTTTTGTCCTGGTCTGGCCCCAGGGTGACGAGGCCCGCCGCACCAGGGTTCTGGCGGCGATGCAGCAAAGTTTCGAACGCACCGACCGCGTGCTCGACCCCAGCGCCGGAGCCGAGGCGCCGCAGGCGGTCGATCTGGTCTCGGGCCTGGCGGTGCGCAAACCGAAACTGTCGCGCTCGGGCGTCTATGTCGACAGCCGCGGCACCGTTCTGACTGCGGCGGCGAACGTGGCCCAATGCGCCCGGATCACCCTGGACTACGATTACGAGGCCCGCGTCCTGGCCTCCGACCCGGAAACCGGCCTGGCGCTGCTGCGCCCGGAACAAATGCTGGCGCCGATGGCGGTGGCGAAACTGCGCCCCGGCGCCCCCCGCCTGCAATCCGAGGTGGTATTGGCCGGCTATTCCTATGGCGGGGTGCTGGGCGCACCGACGCTGACCTTCGGCACCGTTGCCGATCTGAAGGGGCTTGCAGGAGAAACCGTCCTCACCCGGCTTGCGCTGTCGCCGCTCGAAGGCGATGCCGGAGGCCCGGTTCTGGATGACAGCGGCACCATGCTGGGCCTGCTGCTACCGGCCCCGGCCGGCGCACAGCGGCTGCCCGAGGGGGTCAGCTTTGCGGCCAATTCCGACGCGATCGAAGCCCTGCTGGGCAAGGCCGGCGTCGACATCGCGCGCAACGATGGCAGCGCGCCACAACTCGCCCCCGACGACCTGAGCAAACTTGCCATGGGCATGACCGTTCTGGTCGGCTGCTGGGACTGATCCAGCCCCGCGCGCCGGGCCCGGCCCGGCGCGTGCCTTGATTTCCGACACGCCCCGGCAGCTTTGCGGCAGTGACTTGCCCATGTCCGCCGGCGGCCCTTTTCCCTGCTGGGCAAGCTGCTAAATTGACCTTCGATCACAGAAGGGAACCCGATGCCCCGCTACGAATACAAGGTCCTTCCCGCCCCGGCCAAGGGCCGCAAGGCCAAAGGACTGAAATCACCCGAATCGCGTTTTGCCCTCGCCGTGGAAACCACCCTGAACGAAATGGGGGCCGAGGGCTGGGAATATCTCAGGGCCGAGCTTCTGCCCAGTGACGAGCGCAGCGGCCTGACCGGCTCGACCGTCAACTGGCGCAATGTGCTGGTGTTCCGCCGCCCGCTGGAGGCCGCGACCGAGAGCTTCGCCCCCCGCCGGATCGAGACACCCGAGATGCCGCCGGTCACCGAACCGCAGCTGCGCGCCGGCGAAACGCCTGCTCCGGTGGCCGCGCCGGCAACTGACGAAGACGCGCAGGATGCCGGACTTGCAGCTTCGTCCGATCCGGCGATCGGCGCAGCGCTGACGACACGGGCCCGGCTTGCCGGCGTGCGCCGCGACGAGGACTAGGACGGATCCCGGACGGCCCGCCCCCGGCTGGCGGGCCTATTCGTCGATATCAAGCGCCAGCGCATGTATCCGCGCCAGAAGGTCGGGGCCCAATGCCGCATGCACCGCCCGGTGCCGCATCAACCGCCCCTGCCCGGCGAACCCCGCGGCGCGGATCACCACGCGAAAATGGCTTTCTCCGCCCTCGCGGTATCCCGCATGCCCCCGATGCGCCTCGCTCTCATCCACGACCTCCAGCAGTCGCGGAGCGAACGCCTTCTGCAACCGGTCGGCGATTTCGTCTGTCTTGCTCATTATTTCGCTCATGCGGCAAAAATTTCGCCGCCCCCTCTTCTATCTGCCGCCACTTAGATTAAACTCTGGCGTCCGAGTCCAGAACGCCCCCCCCTTGCAAAGGAACAGCGCGATGTCAAAAGCGGATCCCTTTGGTTTCGATATGTCAGTCTCTTCGGCCAAGAGAAAGAACCCGCGCGGTCGTCGCGGGATGTCCGGCGCGTCGGAAACCTCTGTCCGCATCTGCGATCACGACGGATGCAACGAGCCGGGCAAATTCCGTGCCCCCAAGGCGCCGGACGTGCTGGACGACTACTTCTGGTTCTGCCAGCAGCATGTACGCGAATACAACCAGAAGTGGAACTTCTTCGAAGGCACCACTGAGGCCGAGCTGAACGCGCAGCAGACCAAGGACAAGGTCTGGGAACGCACCACCCGCCCGATGGGCGACCCCGAGGCCCGGGCCTGGGCCCGGCTGGGGATCGAGGACCCGCATCAGGTGCTGGGCCAGAATGCCACCAAGAATCCTGGCCGGGGCGCCAGCACCGGGCGGCGTCTGCCGCCGACCGAACGCCGCGCGGTCGAGATTCTCGAGGCCAAGGACAGCTGGACCAAGGCCGAGGTGCGACGTGCCTACAAGAAGCTGATCAAGGTTCTGCACCCCGACATGAACGGCGGAGATCGCAGTCAGGAAGAACAGCTTCAGGAAGTGGTCTGGGCCTGGGAACAGATCAAGGACAGCCGCAACTTCAAGGATTGAGGAACGGGCAGGATCGGCGACCCAGGTCGCCCGGTCCGCCCCATCCCCTGCCGGACACAGGCTGTCCCGCGTCTTTATTGCCTATTTTTCCCGCAATGATTTCCGGGGGCTCTAGATGGCACCAGCCTCTGGCGACACCGTCATTGCCCTTGGTCCCGCGTCTTCGGACTTCGACATCCGTGCATGCCGGCCCTCGGAGAAACCGATCTCGGGCAGCGACGGGCGCGCCAGCCTGATCAGCGCGACCGCGATGTGATCCCGAACGCCCAGCCGGGATAGAGCCCTCTCCTGCGGCAGTCCGCCCATCGCATGTGACGCAGGGTTTCCATGCGGGCGCCTTCCCCTTGTCACCGGCCCCGATATGTTGCACCACATTGCTGCCGGCAATTCGGCCGGACTTACTGAATTCAAGGGACGAGACGAATGGCTGACGGCGCGCTCGATATCAACGCAAAACCGACCGAAGAGATCTCCGTGCGCGACGTCTTCGGCATCGACACCGATATGGTGGTCAAGGGCTTCGCCGAAGCCACTGACCGCGTGCCGGTGATGGATCCGACCTACAAGTTCGATCCCGACACGACCCTGGCGATCCTCGCAGGCTTCTCGCATAATCGCCGGGTGATGGTGCAAGGGTATCACGGCACCGGGAAATCCACCCATATCGAACAGGTGGCCAGCCGCCTGAACTGGCCCTGCGTGCGCGTCAACCTCGACAGCCACGTCAGCCGGATCGACCTGATCGGCAAAGACGCGATCAAGCTGGTCGACGGCAAGCAGGTGACCGTGTTCCATGAGGGCATTCTGCCCTGGGCCCTGCGCAACCCCACCGCCATCGTCTTTGACGAATACGACGCTGGCCGCGCCGATGTGATGTTCGTGATCCAGCGGGTGTTGGAAGCGGACGGCAAGCTGACGCTTCTCGATCAAAACGAGATCATCACCCCGAACCCCTATTTCCGGCTGTTCGCAACCGCCAACACCGTCGGTCTGGGCGATACCACCGGGCTCTATCACGGGACCCAGCAGATCAACCAGGCCCAGATGGACCGCTGGTCGCTGGTCGCGACGCTGAATTACCTCAATCACGATGCCGAAGTGATGATCGTGCTGTCGAAGGCACCACATTACAATACCGAAGCCGGCCGCAAGAAGGTCAGCCAGATGGTGACCGTCGCCGATCTGACCCGCACTGCCTTCATGAATGGCGAACTGTCGACGGTGATGTCGCCGCGGACGGTGATCAACTGGGCGCAGAACGCGGAAATCTTCCGCAATGTCGGCTATGCCTTCCGGCTGTCCTTCCTGAACAAATGCGATGAGCTGGAGCGCCAGACCGTGGCGGAGTTCTATCAGCGTTGCTTTGACGAGGAACTGCCCGAAAGCGCGGCGAGCGCCAGCCTGAAATAAGGCCGCTCACTGCCCGGCGATATCGGGCCAACAGAAAACAGGGCGCGAGCTGAAAGCTCGCGCCTTTTGCGTTCGGGCTGTCGCCATATCGACAAGAGACCCGGAATGCCTGCCGGATTGACCGGCAGCATCGGCCCGGCGGCAACGGCGGAATAGTCCCAAAGGCTGGACGCGGCCCTTTCGTCACCGCGGACCATCGCGTCGCTCGCCCCGGCTGCTGCGGCAATCGTCGCACGGCAGCCGCATGTCGATCATCTTGTGGGCCGGGCACTGGACCGAAGCCCCGGGACGCTCGGGAATACACCGCCCCCTATGGTCAAGGGGCGGGAATGTCTCTAGGCTACGCACAAGACATAAGACCGGACCTGACCCGCGATGAGCAAACCCACCGACAACCCCGCCGATCCGTTCAAGAAGGCGCTGGCCGAAGCCACCAAGGTGATGGCCAACGATCCCGAACTGAACGTCTCTTATTCGGTCGACCCTTCTGGGCTGTCCGGAGAGAGCATGCGCCTGCCGCAGGTCAGCCGGCGGATGACCCGGGACGAGGTGCTTTTGGCACGCGGGACGGCGGATGCGCTGGCACTGCATCGGCGCTATCACAACGAGGCGGTGCATTCACGCTATGCCCCCCCGGGCGATATGGCGCGCGACATCTATGAGGCGATGGAAACCGCCCGCTGCGAGGCGATGGGCGCCCGCGATATGCCCGGCACCGCCAGCAATATCGACGTGAAGATCACCCACGAGGCGCTGCGGCGCGGTTATGACAGCATCAAGGATGCCTCGGAGGCGCCGCTGCCGGTGGCGGCAGGCTATCTGATCCGTCACCTGGCCACTGGCCGCCCCTTACCGCGCGGCGCCGATAACGTGATGGAGCTGTGGCGCGGCTATATCGAGGAACAGGCCGGCGGCACGCTGGAAGAGCTGCAGGAAAAGCTGTCTGACCAGACCGAATTCGCCAAGTTCGCACGCCAGATGATCGACGATCTGGGCTATGGCGATCAGCTGGGCGAAGATCCCGATCAAGCCGACGAGGATCAGGAGGATCAGGCCGAGGAAGACGCCGAGGAACAGGAGAACCCCGACAGCACCGGCGAGGAGGATCAGGAAGATCAGACCGCCGAGGCCGACCCGGAGCAATCCCAGGACGAGCAGCAGGACAGCAGCGAAGCCCAGGTCAGCATGGATGAGCTGGCCGATGAGGAAATGGGCGAAGAGACCGAGATGCCCGATGGCGAGGCGCCGCTGGAGCCGCCGCCCCCGCCGCCCGCCTCGGAGGCCGATCCGAACTATAAGGTCTATCTGAGCACTTATGACGAGGAGATCGGCGCCGAGGAGCTGGCCGAACCGCAGGAGCTGGAGCGGCTGCGCGCCTATCTGGACCAGCAGCTTGAACCGCTGAAGGGCGCGGTCAGCCGGTTGGCCAACAAGTTGCAGCGACGGTTGCAGGCGCAACAGAACCGGTCGTGGGAATTCGACCTCGAGGAAGGCGTGCTCGATGCCGGACGGCTGGCCCGCGTGGTGGCGAACCCGACCACGCCGCTGAGCTTCAAGCGCGAGAAGGACACAGAATTCCGCGACACCGTGGTGACGCTGCTTCTGGACAACTCCGGCTCGATGCGCGGACGGCCGATCTCGATCGCCGCGATCTGCGCCGATGTGCTGGCGCGCACGCTGGAGCGCTGCGACGTGAAGGTTGAAATCCTCGGCTTCACCACCCGCGCCTGGAAGGGCGGTCAGGCGCGTGAGGCCTGGCTTGCCAACGGACGACCGCAGCAGCCGGGCCGTCTGAACGATCTGCGCCATATCATCTACAAGTCAGCGGATTCGCCTTGGCGGCGGGTGCGTGACAATCTTGGGCTGATGATGAAGGAAGGCCTGCTGAAGGAGAACATCGACGGCGAGGCGCTGGAATGGGCGCACCGCCGGATGATCGCCCGGCGCGAGCAGCGCAAGATCCTGATGGTGATTTCCGACGGCGCGCCGGTGGACGATTCGACGCTGAGCGTGAACCCGGCGAATTATCTTGAGAAACACCTGCGCGACGTGATCGCCATGGTCGAAAAGCGCAAGCAGGTGGAACTGTTGGCGATCGGCATCGGCCATGACGTGACCCGCTATTACAATCGTGCGGTGACGATCACCGATGTCGATCAACTGGCTGGCGCGATGACCGAACAGCTTGCCGCGCTGTTCGATGCCGACCCGCGTGCCCGCGCCCGGGTAATGGGGATCCGAAAGGCGAGCTGAAGCTCGCCTGCCTCCGGCGGCCGTATTTGAAACGAGAAGAATGAGCGGCGCGAATATCGCGCCGTTCTTCGCTTTTCGGCGTCGAAGAAATCGAGGAACGCCATACCCTTGCCCTCCCTCCGGCAAAGGATCATGATCCCGCCCTGCAAGGCAGAGAAGACAAGAGGCCCCCCATGTTTCAATCCTTCGAGGTGACCGCACGTCCGGATCAGGGGCCGCCCCGGCTGGCGCGCCTGCGTCAGGAGCTGGAGGCCGAAGGGCTGGCAGGATTTCTGGTGCCCCGCGCCGACGCACATCAGGGCGAATATGTCGCCGCCCATGACGAACGGCTGTCTTGGCTGACCGGTTTCACCGGTTCTGCCGGGTTCTGCGCCGCGCTGCGCGATGTCGCCGGCGTCTTCATCGACGGGCGCTATCGTACCCAGGTGAAGGCACAGGTGGCGCTGTCAGATTTCACCCCGGTGCCCTGGCCCGAGGTGCAGTTGGCCGACTGGCTGAAAGCACAATTGTCCGAAGGAGGTCAGGTCGGCTTCGATCCCTGGCTGCATTCCGTGGCAGAGATCGAGCGGACACAGGCTGTGCTCGCTGGCTCGGGCATCGAGATGCTGCGCTGCGCCAATCTGATCGACCGCATCTGGGACGATCAGCCGGCGCCGCCGATGCAGCCGGTCAGGGCCCATCCCATCGAATTCGCCGGCGAAACTGCGGCCTCGAAATGTGCCCGCCTGGCCGGAGGGCTGCACAAGGCGGGCCACCGGGCAGCGGCGATCACCCTGCCGGATTCGATCATGTGGCTGTTAAACATCCGGGGATCGGATATCCCGCGCAATCCGGTCGCCCATGGCTTCGCCATCCTGCATGTCGACGGGCGGGTCGATCTGTTCATGGCCGCCGAAAAGCTGAAGGATCTGGGCGATCACCTGGGCGCTGGCGTGACGGTTCATGCGCCCGAAAGCTTCCTCGATGCGCTGGCCGCAATCGATGGGCCGGTACGGCTCGACAAGAACAGCGCGCCGCAGATCCTGGCCGATGTGCTGGGTGACAAGGCGGTTTACGGCGAAGAGCCCTGCGCTCTGCCCAAGGCGCGCAAGAACACCGCCGAGATCGCCGGCGCCGCCGAGGCGCATCTGCGCGACGGCGCCGCCATGGTCGAACTTCTCTGCTGGCTCGACGCCCAGGCCCCCGGAAGCGTGACCGAGATCGACGTGGTCACCAAGCTGGAGGAGTGCCGGCAACGCGACAACGCCTTGCAGGATATTTCCTTCGAAACCATCGCCGGTACCGGGCCCAATGGCGCCGTCATCCACTACCGCGTCACCGAGGAGACCGACAGGCGGCTGGAAAACGGCCATATGATCGTTCTGGACAGTGGCGGCCAATATCTGGACGGCACCACCGACATCACCCGCACCATCGCCATCGGCGAGGTGGGTCAGCAGGAAAAAATCTGCTTTACCCGCGTGCTTCAGGGTATGATCGCGGTCTCATGCCTGCGCTGGCCCGCCGGGCTGGCCGGCCAGCATATCGAGGCAATCGGGCGGGTGCCGCTTTGGCTGGCGCATCAGGATTTCAATCACGGCCTCGGCCATGGCGTGGGCGCCTATCTCAGTGTGCATGAAGGGCCCCAGCGACTGAGCCGCCTGAGCGACGTTCCGCTGGAACCCGGCATGATCTTGTCAAACGAACCCGGCTATTACCGCGAGGGCGCATTCGGCATCCGCATCGAAAACCTGATCGTTGCACAAGAGGCCGCGCCGCTTGCGGGCGGAGATCCGGAACGTCACATGCTGAATTGGCGGACTCTGACCTATGTTCCGATTGACCGCCGGCTCGTGGTCGTGGAAATGTTATCCGCGGCCGAACGCGCGTGGCTGGACGAGTATCACGCGCAAGTGGCCCAGCTTATCGGGCCCCGGGTTTCCGGAGAAACCCGTGACTGGCTGGACCGGGCTACGGCACCGTTTTGACAGATCGGGCGGCTTCCCGCCGCCCGCAGACCCCCGGCAGTGACGCCGCGACGGTCCCGGTGATGACACCGGATTGTTACGTGGTGCCGCCAAGGAATGAATTGAACGATACGCCAGGGGAAGGACGACAACAGATGGCAGACCATATCAGAATCCGTAAAGTGCCGGGGGTTTGGACCGTGCGCTCGGGCGGGGCGATCCTGGGAGAGACCAGCGCCGCGTTGGAATTGAGCGAAGAGGGTTATGATCCTGTCATCTATTTTCCCCGCTCCGACATTGCCATGGCCTTTCTGGAACGCACCGACAAGGTGACACATTGCCCGCACAGAGGCGACGCGCATCATTATTCGATCATCACCAAGTCCTCGGTCCATGAAAACGCCGCCTGGACCTATGAAGCCCCATTCGAGGGAATGGATGAAATCGCCGAATATGTGGCTTTTCATCCTAGCGACAGCGTGACCATCGAACAAATCTGATCGCGCGCGCCACGCACACCCCGACAGACAGAAAACGCCCCGGACCATCAGGCCCGGGGCGTTTTCATTGTCTCTCTCGTCCAGCGATCAGGCCGACGGCAACAACCAATCCGAGGCCGCCGTCAGTTCATCCACCGTGACACCATCGAGCTGGGCCACCAATGCGCCATCGTAGGACAGCAGCGTGCCCAAACCGTCCGCGGTGGCGGCCAGTGTCACATTGGCCGCCAGATCGGCAGTGGTATAGCCACCGCTCTCGGCATCGCGCAGCGTCAGCGTTTCGCCATCGGCGAGCGAGAAATCGGTGATCTCGACGCCGTCGCCGCCTTTGTTCAGGATAACGAACTGATCCACTCCAGCACCACCGGACAGGATATCGTTATAGTCGCCGATCATGATATCCGCGCCATCACCGCCATAGACCAGGTCCTGGCTCAGGGTGTTGTCCTCGGCGTTGATCAGATCGTCACCCTTCTGGCCGCGCAGGATGTCGTCGCCGTTGCCACCTGTCAGGATATCGTCACCGGTGCCGCCCAAAAGCACATCATCACCGTCCTGACCCAGAAGCTGATCGTCCTGGGCACCGCCCTTAAGCTTGTCGTCACCGTCCCCGCCCAGCAGGATATCGGCGCCCTTGTTGCCTGACAGGATATCATCGCCGTCACCGCCTTCGATGGAGTCGTCGCCACCGCCGCCGGAAATCGTATCCTTGCCGCTGCCGCCATAGATATTATCCCGACCGGCCTGGCCGAAGATCACATCGTCACCATCATTGCCGTAGATGGTGTCATTTCCGGCCCCGCCGAAGATGCGGTCTGCACCGGCATCGCCGCGCAGAAGGTCCTTGCCATCCCCCCCGTAGATCCGGTCGTCGCCTTCACCACCGCTGATGAAATCGTTGTTACCACCGCCATAAAGCTCATCATTGCCGTCATGCCCCCAGATGGTGTCTTCGCCAAAACCACCATCCGCGTGATCGTCACCCGGACCGCCTGACAGCGTGTCGTCACCAAGATGGCCGATCAGCGTATCGTTGCCACCTGCGCCATTCAGGAAATCGTCGCCCTCGCCGCCGCGCAGGACATCATCACCGCCATAGCCGTAAAGCTCATCATCGCCACCACGGCCGTTCATCTGATCGTCGCCACCGGTGCCTTTCAGCACATCGTCCGCCTCGGTCCCCGGGAACCGATGCGTGGCCGCCGCCGCCCCGACATAGATGAATTCATCCGACAGAGGATCAGAAACAAGCGTCGCCATGGTATTCTCCTTCACAAATAAGATGACCACCCGTGGGCACGGTCCCGTTGTGTCATTTCTTAACAGACAATCAACCAGTTCGTATGACGAAGGCTATCCACGACCGAAATTAAAACAAAATATCATCAAATCCGATGCGAATAAGAAAACAATCTAAAGGCGAATGAGCGACTGTTTCCCGTTTAGAAGTGCTCCTCGACCACTGGTGTAACCAGTGCCTAAACTTAGGCCTTCAGCGCGTTGATCTGGGTGAGCACCCCAAAGTTCCGGCCTGCGATTCGCCCCCATGTGAGCAGGCGCCACGGCACTGAACCGATCTTCTCGCGATCGAAAGCAGGCATCGCTGCGAAGATGGCTGTCGCAAGGCGTCCCCCGCAATCAGTCGATGCCAATACCGCCCCCTTTCGCGGCGCGGCCAGAAGACCATGCCTGTCGAATGGCCCCCGCTTTCCTGGGTTGATCTATTGCATCCTGCCGCCTCTCTCAGGCGCCTACAGGCGCCGGAGAGAGAGCCAGCCCATGACAGGCGTTTGTCCTGTCGCCCTGTGAAAGGCCTTTCGTGAAGAGGCGTTAGCTTCGGTAATCACGCAGAACGGATGTCGCGATCGCGTCCCGTGTCAGTACACCAATGACATTTTCCGCACGCGGGATCGCCTTTTCCGGGATGACAAGCAGCGCCGCGTGATTACGGTCTGCCATCTGCGTCATCGCACCGCGCAGGAAGCTCGTCTCCTGGGCAAAGCCGACCGGTTTGATGATCGGACCGTGGCGCTTGGTCGGATCCTCCGGATGCACCCGGACAACCCCCACCACATGGCGCCCTTCGGTCACTACCGCATAGACGCGCTCTTCGCCAAGATCCGTATCCACCACGCCGCTGGGACCAAGGTCCGATTTTTCCAAGATCCCCACGGCAGGCGCCATCAGATCGCGAATGCGCCGGATCGAGAAGCTGTGCGAGCGGCTTTCACGCGGGATATGATGCCCCCGACGGCTCAGCTTGGTGGTATAGATATCATCCTCCGTCAAACGGCGGCGCACCCCGACGGCACAGACCACGGCGATGATCGCGGCGACGGTGATGGTGTAATCCCCCGTCATCTCGAACAGCATCATGATCGAGGTGATCGCGCCCCCGGTCGAGGCCCCTACAATCCCGGCCATGCCGATCAGGGCGAAAGTGACCGAATGGAAGCCCAGATGCGGGAACATCAGATCAAGCGCCCCGCCAAAGGCCCCGCCAAGCATGGCCCCCAGGAACAAGGAGGGAGAAAACACCCCGCCCGAGGCACCGGCACCGAGAGATACCGAGGTGGCGATCATCTTCAGCACGAAGAGCAGCAGCAGAAAGCCCGGGGCGGCAAGCTGGCCGGTCAGCACGGCCTCAATCGACGCATAGCCGACGCTCTCGGTATGATATTGGCCAGTGGTCAGCAGCAGCACATAGAACAGGATGCCCAGCGACAGCATCCCGATGGCGTTCTTCAGATAGGGGTTGATCTTCCAGTCGTCGAACAGATCTTCGGTCCGGTACAGGACCTTGATGAACAGCCAGGATGCCAGGCCCGCCAACAGGCCGAAGATCACGTAAAGCGGCAGCATATCGACGGACAGCGGCACGAACAGGTCAGGACGGTTATGCGCCGCGACCAGGAACGCCGGTTCGATCCCGAAAGCCAACCGCCCCACATAGGTCGCCGTACCGGTCGCCAGCACCACCGGCAACAGCGTGCGCGCGCTGAATTCCGGCAACATCAGCTCCACTGCGAAAAGAACCGCGCCCAGCGGCGTGTTGAACGTCGCCGCGATCCCGGCACCGGCACCCGCGGCCACCATGGTGATCACCTGCCAGCTACGCAGGTTGAACATCCGCCCGAGCACTGAACCGATACCTGACCCGATCTGGATGATCGGCCCCTCGCGCCCGACCGAGGCGCCCGATCCGATCGACATCGCCGATGCCAGCGACTTGATCAGAACCACCTGCGGCCGAATATATCCGTTCCGGTAGTAGATCGCATTCATCACCTCAGGCACGCCGTGGCCCTTGGCTTCGGGCGCGAAGCGCCGCACCAGCCATAAAACAATGGCGCCACCTACCACCGGCGCCAGAATGACCAGCGCACCATAGGGGGCCGGCGAGGTCGGAACGTTGGCATCGTAGTCGAAGGAGAAGATGCCGAGGAAAAAGAAATTGTGGATGACCGAAATGAGGTAGCGCAGCGCAATCGCACCTAGCCCGGTGACGATCCCAATGCCTATGGCGATCATGCTCAGCGCAATAATCGAGACGTTGCGGCTATCGGAGGGCGGGTTTGCGGGGTCGCTTGTTGTTGTATCGGTCATCTTTGATGTGCAGCAATTGTGGAGTCCGGCGGCGAGGACTATAGAGTCGGCGCAAGCCGCCCGAACCCGGGATGGCTCGGACGCCCCCAGCTACGCCTCTGCGCTGGATATTGCAAAGCGGAACCGGGGCAAAAGATACCAAATATCACGCTTTTTTGGCGGAAAGGACTTGAAAATGGCGACCTCGAGACAATGGCGGAACTACCGGCCCAGCCGGGGGGAGCTTCTGGTCTACGGTGTGTCTCTGGTGGCCATCGCGATCTATTTCGCAGTCCTGCATGATCTCAACGGCCGGGCCGAGAGCTATTTCAAGGATCTTCGGGTTTCCAACCCCGAGCTCTATCTCACCCAGATCCGCGAGAGCCGCAGCTTCCCGGTCTACCTCGATGAATATCGAACCATGCGGGGCTATGACAGCTTCAAGCCTGCTGCCCCGAGCTTTCTGGTTGGCCGCTGGACCATGCAACCTGAACCGCTTCGGCTGAATCCCGGCACGACACCGGCGGATTGCGCCCATCCGATCACCTTCGACTACGGCATCCTTCTGATGCTTGAATCCAGCAGCGAAGCCTTCCGCGTGTCCTACAGTATCGAGGGCCAGAAAGTGCTGGTGAAAGAGGCAGGGTTGAATACCTTCCCTGTCGATCTGGTCAGCTATGGCGCCCGGCTCGACCATCTGGAATTCACGCCTCCGGGCGCGACGGAAAAGGTCTATGCTTATGAATGCGCACGCTGATCCGGGCGCGCATTCGTAACGGATAGCCGTCAAGTCAGGCCCGGCAGGGCCTCGCGCCCTGCTCTGCCGCCTGAGATCGATACATGCCTAGGAAAATCACCGGGCCGTTATCCTGCCAGCAGTGCACGGGCGGCGGCGCGGGCTTCGTCGGTGATGCTGTCGCCGGCGACCATACGGGCGATCTCATCCACCCGCTCGGACGGTTCCAGCGGCGTCACGGTCGACAATGTCATCCCCTCGCTCACCCGTTTCTGCACCCGCCAGTGATGCGCCCCGCGGGCGGCCACCTGCGGCGAATGGGTGACGACCAGAACCTGACCGCCCTGCGCCAGCGCCGCCAGCCGACGGCCCACCGCATCGGCGGTGGCCCCGCCGACTCCACGGTCGATTTCGTCGAAGATCATGGTGACGCCGCTGTCGCTGCCCCGCAGGCAGACCTTGAGTGCCAATAGAAAGCGGCTGAGCTCCCCGCCGGAGGCGATCTTGTTCAGCGGCCCCGCCGGAGCGCCCGGGTTGGTGGCAACCGTGAAGGCCACCGCGTCAGTCCCTTCGGGGCCAGCCTCTGCCTGGGTGATCAGTGTCTCGAAGACGGCGCGCTCCATCTTGAGCGGCGCAAGCTCCGCCATCACTGCCTTGTCGAGCCGCCCTGCGGCCTCGGCCCGCGCAGCGGATAGCTGGGCGGCAGCGGCATCATAGGCCAGCTCTGCCGCTTTCAACGTCGCGCGGCGATCTTCCAGATCATGCTCTCCCGCGTCCAGGGTCGCCAGACGGTCCCGCAGCGTCCCGGCGAAATCGCCCAAATCGTCGGGCTGTACCCCATGCTTGCGGGCAAGCGCGCGGATCGCGAACAACCGCTCCTCTGCCTGCTCCAGCTCTGAAGGGTTGAACTCCAGTGCTTCAAGACAGCGCTCCACCCCGTCCTGCGCCTCACCCAGTTCGATCATCGCCCGGCCAAGGGCGGCAAGCGGGGCCTCCAGCGCGTGGCCGGCATCGACGGCGACACCATCGAGCCAGCGCAGCGCCTCGCCCATCGCCCCCTCGGCCCCCTCATGCCCCAGCAGCGCGAACGCCCGCGCCACATCATCGCGAATACGTTCCGCGCCCTGCATCTGACGGCGTCGGGCGTCGAGCTCGGCATCCTCCCCCGGCTGCGGATCGAGCTTGTCGAGTTCGGCCACCGCGTGGCGCAGGAATTCCTCTTCCTCGCGCACGGCATCGAGCATGGCCTGGGTTTCCGCCACCGCCTTGCGCGCGGATTGAAGCCCGCGCCAGGCGCCGCGCACCTCGGTCCCGTCTAGGCCCGCAAATGTATCCAGCATGGCGCGATGCGCACGCGGGTTCAGCAGCCCCCGATCATCCTGCTGGCCATGCAATTCGACCAGAGTATCGGACAGCGCGCGCAGAACCTCGCCGGAACAGCGGCGGTCGTTGACCCAGGCGGTCTTGCGCCCATCGGCGGTATTGACCCGGCGCAGGATCAGTTCCTCTCCGCCCGGAAGCCCAGCGTCTTCCAGCACGCGATGCGCCGCATGGCCTGTCGGCAGGTCGAAGGTGGCGACAACCTCACCCTGGGCCGCCCCCTGACGCACCAATTCAGCCCGGCCGCGCCAACCCAGCACGAAGCCCAGCGAATCGAGCAGGATGGATTTCCCCGCCCCCGTCTCGCCGGTCAGCACATTGAGACCCGGCTGGAAGCTCAGCTCCAGCCGGTCAATGATCAGCAAATCGTGGACATCAAGCGAACGCAGCATGACCCCAGCCCCGCTCTGACAGCTCTGAGATCAGAGCCATTTCCCCTGAACCGACTGGCGGTAAATCTGGCTGAGCCAGCTGTTGCCCTTGCTCTTGAGTTTCAGCCCCTGCGACGTCAGCAGCTTATAGCTGTCCTGATACCATTCCGACGATTGATAGTTGTATCCCAGGATGGCCCCGGCGGTCTGCGCCTCGTCGGTCAACCCCAGCGACAGATAGGCCTCGACCAGACGGTGCAGCGCTTCGGCGGTATGGCTGGTGGTCTGGAACTGCTCCACCACCACACGGAATCGGTTGATCGCCGCGCCATATTGCTTGTGCTTCAGATAGTAGCGACCGATTTCCATTTCCTTCGCCGCCAGATGGTCGAAGGCAAGATCGAATTTCATCATCGCCGAGGTGGCATATTCGCTATCCGGATAGACCTCGATCAGCGTCCTGAGCGCCTGCAACGCCTGGAAGGTCAGCCCTTGGTCGCGACCGACTTCGTCAATCTGGTCGTAATAGCTGAGCGCCAGAAGATATTGCGCATAGGCCGCATCCTCATCCGTCGGGTAGAAGTCGATATACCGCTGCGCCGCGGCACGGCTTTCTTCGTAATCCTGGCCCTGATGGAACGAGAACGCCTGCATGATCAGCGCCCGCTTGGCCCAGTTCGAATAGGGATAAAGCCGCTCGACCTCAGAAAAGTAATAGGCCGCATCGCTCGGCCGCTTGCGCGACAGTTCGAACTCACCCCGCTGGAAAATCTGCTCGGGGGTATAGCCATCAAGCTTTTGTGACTTATCAACCGGTCCGGTTCCGCATGCCGCCAACAGCGCCATCAGAATGAATGCCCCGATGGTTCTTGCCCACGACATGCCGATCATGCTTGCCAACCCTCATCGTCCTTGTCAGGCGGATCGCCTGTTTGCGCCTCGGTCTAGCACAGAAATTTCCGGTGCAAAACGTCTTAAACGCCGATCACGCGACGGCGCCGACCGGTTCCCTCCCGCGCGACCGGCGGTTCAGGCAACTTGGGGAATTTCGTCCAATACCAAGCCATTGCCCGGCAGGCGGGCTGCGGTTTCGGCATCGCAGAGCAGCGGATGCACGGCACCGGGGGTGGCGAAAAGCTTGCGCAAAAGCTGGTTGGTCAGCGTGTGACCCGCACGATAGCCGGTGTAATGGCCCAAGATCACGCCGCCAGCCAATGCCAGATCGCCCATCGCGTCCAGCATCTTGTGGCGCACCGCCTCATCCGGATGGCGCAGCCCGCCCGGGGTCAGCACCCGGTCGCCATCGACGACCACAGCGTTGTCGAGCGTACCGCCAAGCGCCAGCCCTTGCTTCTGCATCGCCTCGACATCGGCAAAACGGCAGAAGGTGCGGCTGTCACACAGCTCCCGAACGAAAGCGCCGTTCCCCATGTCGAGCGTCTTGCTCTGCCGGCCAATCGCCTGATCGGCGAAGTCGATGGAGAAATCTATGGTCAACCGGTCTGCCGGCGCCAGGGAGGCATGGGCCCCGTTATGTTCGACCGACACCGTTTCCAGCACCTGATAGGCCAGAACCGGCGACAATTGCCGACGCAGGCCGCGCGCCATGATACCGCGCACGAAGGGGGCAGAAGAACCGTCCATGATCGGAACCTCGGGCCCGTCGATCTCGATCAGAGCGTTATGCACGCCGCAACCGGCCAGCGCAGCCATCACATGTTCGACAGTAGAAACCGACACACCGGCGGCATTGACCAACCGGGTGCACAACGGTGTCTGCTCGGCCACATCGTAAAGGGCCGGAACCATCCGATCGCCCAACGAGATGTCCGTCCGCTTGAACCAGATGCCGTAGCCCGCCGCCGCTGGGCGGATCACCAATGTGGTGGGGGCGCCGGAATGCAATCCGACCCCTTTGAACGTCACCGCGGCTCTCAGCGTATGTTGCAAATTCGGCCTCTTACCGTCGTTTCCAAGGCGCCGCACAAACCAAAGAGGAGCAGCGGGCCTTCTGTTGCATTCGAAGTAGTCAGCCCCTCCGAAAGGCTCAACTCAATCTTTGTAACCGAATGAAACATCGCAGGACGCGGTCGGCGGGGCGCCGCTCAACCACGCGCAATTCACTGAATACAAAAAGAAAAAGGCCGCCCGAAAGCGGCCTCTCTGAAAACAATTTGACTAACTCAGTTGGCTTGACGGCGCAGGAAAGCCGGGATTTCGATCCGGTCCTGTTCCTGCTCGGGTTCGGCTGCCGGTTGTGCTGCCGCCGCCTCGCTACGACGCATCTGCGGTTGCGCCCGCATTTGCGGTTGCGGAGCCGGAGCCGGCTGGGCCGGGGTATCCGGCGCATGGCCGGTCATCCGGTCGATCAGCCGGTTGAAGCCAAAGCCGCGACGCTCCTGGGCCGGGGCCGGAGCGGGAGCCGCCGCCGGCTGCCGCCGTTGCTGCTGCGTCCCCTGCTGCGGCGCGGATGGCACCTTGCGTGCGGCGGCATGCAGGCGCGCCAGCGCCTCGGGCGAAGGCGTACCGGGCGCAGGGGCCTTGGGTGCGACGAAGCTATCCACCTCGGTTTCCTCGTAATCGCCCCGCGGCTGGAACGCCGGCTGCGTCGGACGATAGGCCGGCGGCGGCAGGCCGTCGTCTTCGTCGATCACCGGCTGCTGGCCATAGTCGTCACGATAGGCCCCAGCCTGGTCGTCCAGACCTTCGAACAGGCTCGGCTCAGGCTCAGACGCCACGGCGGCGGCCGGAGCGGTCTGTTCGGGCTCGGCGACGGGGGCGCTTGCGGCAACCGACATTTCCGGTTCATGCGACGCACTGGTTTCCTCGGCAGCCACCTTCTGCTTGAGCGGCTGCGACAGCGGCCGACGCGGCACCGGCACTTCGCTGTGTGCCTCGGAGGCGTCGATCCCGGTCGCCACGACCGAAACCCGCATCGCCCCTTCCATGTTGGTATCGAGCGTCGAGCCAACGATGATATTCGCTTCCGGGTCCACTTCCTCGCGGATACGGTTTGCGGCCTCGTCCAGTTCGAACAGGGTCAGGTCGTGACTGCCGGTGATGTTGATCAGAACGCCCTTGGCGCCCTTCAGGCTGATTTCGTCCAGCAGCGGGTTGGCGATCGCCTTTTCGGCAGCCTGGATCGCGCGATCCTCGCCTTCCCCTTCGCCGGTGCCCATCATCGCCTTGCCCATCTCGTCCATCACCGAGCGGACATCGGCAAAATCGAGGTTGATCAGGCCCGGGCGCACCATCAGGTCGGAGATCCCTTTCACGCCCTGATAGAGCACATTGTCGGCCATCGAGAAGGCTTCGGTGAAGGTGGTCTTTTCATTCGCCAGGCGGAACAGGTTCTGGTTCGGAATGATGATCAGCGTATCAACGACCTTCTGCAGCGCCTCGACGCCATCCTCGGCCTGGCGCATGCGCTTGCCGCCCTCGAACTGGAACGGCTTGGTGACCACACCGACGGTCAGCACGCCCAGCTCCCGCGCGGCCTGCGCGATGATCGGCGCCGCCCCGGTGCCGGTGCCGCCGCCCATGCCGGCGGTGATAAAGCACATGTGGGACCCGGCCAGGTGATCGACGATCTGTTCGATGCTTTCCTCGGCAGCGGCGGCGCCAACCGTGGCGCGGGCACCGGCGCCCAGTCCTTCGGTGACCTTCACGCCAAGCTGCACCCGGTTCGGAGACAGGCTTTGCTGCAAGGCCTGAGCGTCAGTGTTCGCAACAACGAACTCGACCCCCTCAAGCTGCTTCTCAATCATGTTGTTGACTGCGTTGCCGCCCGCCCCGCCGACGCCGAAAACGGTGATCCGCGGCTTCAGTTCTTCCTGGCCGGGCATCGAAAGATTCAATGTCATTAGTACTGTCCGCCTGTGCTGATCCGGGCCGATTCACGGCCTTGTTCTGCCTATCAGTTCCAATAAATAAAGGACTGTGACGGAAACGTCACGCAAAAACTGGGATTCCCCCACGAAATAAGGGGCAAAATCCATCGTTTTGCGCGGCATCTTGCCGGTATCTACCGAATATCGGCGCTTACTCAACTCTGAACACAACATAGCCGACCGCACGGATGGAACCGAACCATCCGCGACGACAGGTTTCGCAATCTCTTTCGAAGACCCTGCCCGGCCTCAGACCGCCACCTCCACTGCCGGGAGGTTTGGACGGTTCAGATAGCTTATCCTGTCAAACGGCCGACGTCATCCGGAAAGACCCTCGGCTCACAAAGTTTTCACGGCCCCGTCTGATACCTTGCCGCGACTTCGGCCCCCCCCCCCCCCTTCTACAGGAGGGGCGGGCACCAAAATCCATCACGGAATTCGGACCGCATCACCAATTGTCGCGAAACCACTTCACCGCACGCCGGAAGCTGCGAGCCGGATAGCGATCGACCGGCACCTCGAAATCCCACCACTCGTCCTGGGGATTGGCCGCGAAAAGGCTCAGCCCCACCGATCCGGCAAACCCCGGACCGGTCGCCGACTGCGGCAGCCCATGTACCCTGAGCGGACGCCCCAAGCGCACCTGCTGCCCCAAGATGCGCGTCGCCAAGCCGTCGAGTCCCATGATCTGGCTCGTCCCGCCGGTCAGCACGATCTGCTGGCTCGGCAGATACTCGAAGCCCGCAGCATCCAGCCGCGCACGCACCTCTTCCAGGATTTCCTCGACCCGCGGCCGCATGATGCCGATCAGCTCGGCCCGGCTGGCGGTGCGGCGATCATGTTCCCAATCGCCGGTATCGCCGCCGATGTCGATCATGTCGCGGTCATCCGCCCCGGTGGCATGCACCCCGCCGCAGAACGTCTTGATCCGCTCGGCATTCGCGGTGGGGACCCCCAGCCCCATCGAGATGTCGCTGGTGATGTGATCGCCGCCCATGCGCACGCAATCGGCATAGATCATGTGTTTTTTCAGGAAGATCGAGATCGACGTCGTGCCGCCGCCCATATCGATGCAGGCCGCACCCAGTTCCTGCTCATCCTCGACCAGCGCCGAGATGCCGGAGACATAGGCCGAAGAGGCGATGCCGGCCAGTTCGAGATCGCAGCGCTTGATGCAATGGACCAGATTCTGGATCGCGGTGGCATCGACCGTCAGCATATGCATATCGACCGCCAGATTGTGCCCCAACTGACCACGTGGGTCGATCAGACCGGAACGATGATCAAGGGCGAAATTCACCGGCTGAGCATGCAGCACCTCGCGCCCGGCGCCGTATTCCGGCACCTCGCAAGAGGACAGCACCCGGGCAATCTCGGCCTCAGTCACCACCTGACCTTCCAGCTCGACCGTGGCATCCAACCCGTAAGATCGCGGGTTGGCCCCGGAAAAGCAGGCGATGACGTGATCGACCCGGATTTCCGCCATTTTCTGCGCCGCCTGCAGAGCCGTGCGGATCGCGCGTTCGGTCTCCTGCATGGCGGTGATCTCGCCGAACTGCACCCCGCGCGACCTAGTGGTCGCCGCCCCGATCACCCGAAACCCGCTCTGCCCCGCCAAAGACCCGATCGAGCTGTCTTCACTCAGCTTGCCGGTGCCGTCGAACCGCAGCACGAGACAGGCGATCTTGGAACTGCCGATATCGAGAATGGCGATCACACCGCGCTGCATCGCCTGGCGTCGCATCTGCCGCATGGCCCGCTGCGATTGATAGAGATCCGTCATCATCTGCTACTGCCCGTATCCGTTTATTTTTCTTATCTTCCACCAATCCTCGATCGCCGCCTGGGTCATCCGGATGGTCGGCCGCGCCTTCAGCCGCATGTCCACCACCGCCACATCGCGATCCAGCAGGTCCTGCACCTCGTTCAGCGCCAGCACCCGCTCCAGCGCCCGCACCGGAGCTTCGGCCGGCAACAGGATGCGCTGCCCCCGGTCAAGGACCAAATCCCAGCGCCGCTCTCCGATCCGCACCAGCCCCCGCATCCGGTTCGCCAGCGGGCGCGCCGTAGAAATCAGCGCCAGCGCCTCGGGCACCCGGGCATCGGCCCCCTCGCCCGCGATCACCGGCAGATCGGGCCGTTCCGACCGGCTTGCCAGACTGTCCACATGGGTGCCGCTTTCATCCAGCATCGACACCCCGGACCGGCTGCGCCAGATCACCGCCGGCTGACGCTCGGTGACATCCACCTGAAGAATGCCACCCGGGCGGATGCGCACAGCGGCGGTCTTGACCGGATCGAGCCCGACAATGGTCTGACGGATATTTTCGAGATCGAGATCGAAAGAGCTGACCGGGAAATCCAGCCCCACCGCCTCGCGGATATCTTCGGACAGGCTATCGCCGGCACCGTCGATCGCCATCAGCCCGACCATGAATTCCGGCCGTTCCTGGATCGAGGCGCGCAACTGCGCGATAAAGAGGTTCAGCGCATCGCGCCGCTGCTGATCGGCCAGAAAGGCCGACCCGATCGCGAAACACAGGCAGAACGGGATCCCAACCCTGAGCGCCAACCGGATCCCCGGCGTCAGCATCCAGCGCTGCATCCGGTATTTCATCCGCGACGGTGCCGGATCATGGCGCGTGGCGGGACGGGGACGGGAAAACCGGATCAGCGGCCGCACGAGGCGTCCTCCACCATCCAACGGCAGAAGGCACCGAAGCCCACCCCCTGCGTCGCCGCCTGCTCCGGGCTGAGCGAGGTCGGCGTCATCCCGGGCTGGGTGTTGGTCTCCAGCAGCACCAGACCGTCGGCGCCCCGGCTCTCGTCCCAGCGGAAATCGGTACGGCTGACACCGCGGCAGCCAAGCGCCCGATGCGCCCGCAGCGCATAATCGAGGCAGAGATCGAAGATCTCGGCCGGGATATCCGCCGGCACCACATGCCGCGATCCACCCGGCTTGTACTTGGCGTCGTAATCGTACCAGCCATCTGTCAGGATATCGGTCACCGTCAGGGCACGGTCATCCATCACCGTCGTGGTCAACTCGCGGCCCGGGGCATAGGTTTCGACCATCACCCGTTCGGGCATCTCGGCCGAAAGCTGCGGCGGCCGGTTGGCGCCATCAAGCACCAGATAGACCCCGACCGAAGACCCTTCATTGTTCGGCTTGACCACATAGGGCGGCGCCATCACATGGCGCGCCGACACCTCGGCCTTGTCGCAGATCAGACTGTCGACCACGGGCAGACCGGCAGCACGATAGGCCGCCTTGCTGCGCTGCTTGTCCATCGCCAGCGCCGAAGCCAGAACACCCGAATGGGTATAGGGGATCCGCAGCCACTCCAGAAGGCCCTGGACACAGCCATCCTCGCCCCAGCGACCATGGAGCGCATTGAACACCACATCCGGAGAGATTTCGCGCAACCGTTCGGCCAGGTCCGAGCCGGCGTCCAGCTCGACCACCTCATAGCCTTCTCCCCGCAGGGCGGTGGCGCATTCACGCCCGGAAGACAGGGACACCTCGCGTTCAGCCGAAGCACCGCCCATCAATACCGCCACAAGGGGGGTCTTTCCGCTCGACTGACCCACGTTGTGCCTCAATGTATCCGGACCTTTGCAGCCCGTGTCGCTTGCCACCTCTCGCGCCCGTCATGTGCCTGCCGGTTGCGCGTTGGGGATGATTATGTTGCGTCCGGCTCACCCTTTGGGTCGCCTATCCGCATGATTTCCCATTCTAGCTTTATGCCGCTGGTTTCGTAAACCTTTTTTCGCACCAACTCGCCCAGCCCCTCCAGCTCTGCGGCAGAGGCGCCACCGGCGTTGATCAGAAAGTTGGCGTGTTTTTCGCTCATCTGCGCGCCGCCCAGCCGTGCCCCGCGCATGCCGGCGTCCTCGATCAGCTTCCAAGCCTTCAGATCATGCACATCGTCGGCGCGTCCGGTGCTGGAGAAACCGGCCGGATTGCGGAAGGTCGACCCTGCGGTTCGCTCCTTGGTCGGCTGCGTCTCGTCCCGGCGCTTGAGCTGCGCCTCCATCCGCGCCGCCAGCTCCGCCGGATCGCCCGAAGGCCCTTCGAACGTCGCCTCGACCAACACCATCCCCTCCGGCAGATCGGTGTGACGATAGGCAAACCCCATGTCCTCGGGCCCCAGCTCCATCATCTCGCCGCTCCGCGTCACCGCCCGGGCCGAGATGAAGACATCAGCGACATAAGAGCCATAGCAGCCCGCGTTCATCCGCAGCGCACCGCCGATACTGCCCGGAATGGTGCGCAAGAAGCCCAGATCGACCCCAGCCTCAGCCGCCTTGCGCGCAACATGGGCATCCAGCGCGGCAGCGCCCGCCGTTACCCGGCTGCCCTCGACCGAAATCGCGTTGAAGCCCCGCCCCAGCCGGATCACCACCCCCGGCAGGCCGCCGTCGCGCACGATCAGGTTCGATCCGACGCCCATCGGCATCACCGGCACCTCAGCACCGAGCGCAGCCAGGAATTGCGCCAGATCGGCGGCATCTTCAGGCTGGAACAACACCTCTGCCGGCCCGCCGACGCGCAACCAGGTCAGATCGGAAAGCGGCTTGGCCTGCAACAGCCGGCCACGAACGGGGGGCAGATCGTCGAATGTCATGCCCTCTGCTAGCGCCCCGCGCCGGCCGGAACAAGCCGGCCCGCATCCCGCGCCGTGAAAATCCCGCAAAACGGAGACGCGTCGGCAAGGCAGCGCCGTTTCCGACATGATCCCCCACCCTTCTTTGCCATAAACCGCCGGGGACAGCGCCCCTCCCCTAGCGCAACGGCGGAGAGCAGGGCTCAGAGATGACCCAGAACCGAAAGGGCAAGCGCCGCGACCGAGACGATCACCCCCAGCACCGGCACCGCCATCGGC
The DNA here is from genome assembly GCF_000429365.1 of Pseudodonghicola xiamenensis DSM 18339. Taxonomy (GTDB): domain Bacteria; phylum Pseudomonadota; class Alphaproteobacteria; order Rhodobacterales; family Rhodobacteraceae; genus Pseudodonghicola; species Pseudodonghicola xiamenensis. The sequence goes on from NZ_AUBS01000017.1 coordinate 59,337, forward strand.
ACCCGGAAATCGGCGATGGGCGCGCGGCGCTTTTGCAAGATCAGAGCGAGGTTCACCAGCACGAAGACCCCGAGCAGGATCGAAGAGGTCAGCCCCGCCAGGGTAATCAGCGGCACCAGCGCCGAGGCCAGGATGACCAGAATGCCCACCAGCACCGTCGCCAGCACTGGCGTGCCGAAGCGGGGATGCGCCTGATGGAAGATCGCCAGTGCCGCAGTGCGCCGCCCCAGGCCAAACAGCACCCGCGCCGCCATCACGATCTGCGCCAGCACCCCGTTCAGCGCCGCGAAGACCGCGATGGCCGACAGGAAATGCCCGCTTCCCTGACCGGAGGCGCGCCAGACCAGCACCAGCGGGCTATCGCTCGCCGCGAGATCGGCCAGCGGCACCGCGCGCACCGCCGCCAGCGCGACGGCGGCATAAAGCGCCGAGGTGATCACGAGCGAAATCAGGATCGCCCGCGGCAGGTTGTGCTGCGGCCGCTCGACCTCCTCGGCCATGTTCACGATGTCCTCGAAGCCAATGAACGCGAAGAAGGCCAGCACCGCGCCAACCCCCACCCCGGCCAGCGACAGCGGGCCAGGCGTCAAGATATCGGCGCTCGGCGCCGCAGAGGCACCGGCCCAGATCACCAGCACCAGGCCACCCACCTCGATCACCGTGAAAAGCGCCGCCAGTGCCAGGCTTTCGAGCACCCCCAGAACCGCCACAGCCGTCAGGGCCACCCCAAGCGCCACCACCGCCACCACGGTACCGACCGGCAACACCTGGGTCAGATAACCCACGCCCCCGCGCAGCACCGCCCCGGCCGAGATGGTGCCGGCCGCCACGATGGCGAGCCCCACCAACAGCGCCAGCGCCTGACTTTTCAGCCCCTGCCCGACATAGGCCGCCTCTCCCGCCGCCTCCGGCAGGCGGGTGGAGAATTCGGCATAGCTGAGCGCCGTCGGCGCCGCGATCAGCCCGGCGATCAGAAAGGACAAGGGCGCCCAGACCCCAGCCTCGACCGCAACCGCGCCGACCAGCACATAGATCCCCGCCCCGATCATCACCCCCACGCCATAGGCGGTAAGCAATCCCAGCCCGATCCGGCGTTTGAGGGGCGCGGTCATGGTCAGCTCTTCAGCCGATCCGGCAGGCGGTTGGCCCAGGCGCTGATTGTGCCGGCGCCGAGGCAGACGACCATGTCGCCAGGCTTGGTTTCCTCACGCACGAGCCGGGCCAGCTCGTCTTCCGAGGTCACCGCCAGCGCGTGGCGGTGGCCGTGACGAACAAGGCCCGCCACCAGATCGTCACGGCTGGCGCCGGGGATCGGATCTTCGCCGGCGGCATAGACCTCGGCGATACCGACCACGTCAGCCTCGTTGAAACAGGCGCAAAAATCATCGAAAAGCGCATGCAGGCGGGTATAGCGGTGCGGCTGGTGCACCGCGATCACCCGGCCCGAGGTCGCCTGGCGCGCGGCCTTCAGCACCGCCGCGATCTCGACCGGGTGGTGGCCGTAATCGTCGATGATGGTGACGCCGTCGACTTCGCCGACCTTGGTGAAGCGCCGGTTCACCCCGCCGAACTTGGCCAGCGCCTCGCGGATTTCGCCCCGCCGCATCCCCAGATGCCGCGCCACCGCGACGGCGGCGAGCGCGTTCGACACGTTGTGATCGCCCGGCATCGGCAGGGTACAGCCCTCGATCACCTGGCCTTCGGTCTGCAGCAGGATGTCGAAATGCGCCACCCCCGCCTCATAATGCAGATTGACCGCCCGCACATCGGCCTGGGCGTTGAAACCATAGGTGGTGACCCGGCGGTCGGTGATCCGGCCGACCAGCGCCTGAACCTCCGGGTGATCGGTGCAGCAGACGGCAAGCCCGTAGAAGGGGATGTTCGACACGAACTGAAGGAAGCCGTCGCGCAGCCGATCGAAATCGCCCCAATGTTCCATATGCTCGGGGTCGATATTGGTGACCACGGCGATGGTGGCCGGCAGCCGGTTGAAGGTGCCGTCGCTCTCGTCGGCCTCGACCACCATCCATTCGCCCTGCCCCATCCGCGCGTTGGAGCCATAGGCATGAATGATGCCGCCATTGACCACGGTGGGATCGAACCCGCCGGCGACCATCATCTCGGCCATCAGGGTGGTGGTGGTAGTCTTGCCATGGGTGCCGGCGATGGCAACGTTGGATTTCAGCCGCATCAGCTCGGCCAGCATCTCGGCCCGGCGCACCACCGGCAGGCCACGGCGGCGGGCCTCGTCCAGTTCCGGGTTGCCCGGCTTGATCGCAGAAGAGATCACCACGACCTCGGCATGCTCCAGATTTTCCGCCCGCTGGCCTTCGAAAATCTCTGCGCCAAGCCCGGCCAGGCGATCGGTGATCTTCGAGGTCTTCAGATCCGAGCCCTGCACCCGGTAACCGAAGTTCAGCAGCACCTCGGCAATGCCGGACATGCCGATACCGCCAATGCCGACAAAGTGGATCGGGCCGACATCGGTGGGCAGTTTGGTGGCGGGGGTCATCGGTTATCCTTCTTCGGCGAGTTGTTCGACCAGAGCGACCAGCCGGTCAGTCGCGTCCGGGATGCCGGCGGCAAGCGCGGCATGGGCCATCTGCACCGCCCCGTCGGGGTGGCTCAGCACAGTGGCGATCTGGGTGGAAAGCGTCGCCTCGTCCAGGCGGCTCTCGGGGATCAGGATGGCAGCGCCAGCCTCGACCAGCCCACGGGCATTGGCGGTCTGGTGATCGGCGGCGGCGGCGGCAAAGGGGATCAGGATCGACGGTCGGCCGATCACGCTCAGATCGGCGAGGGTCGAGGCCCCGGCGCGGCTGATCACCAGCTGCGCCTCGGACATCCGGGCCGGCACATCGTTGAAGAAGGTCTTCACATCGGCGACGATTCCCGCCTCGGCGTAAAAGGCGGTCACCCGCGCCTTGTCTTCCTCCCGGGCCTGATGGCTCACCCGGATGTGATGGCGCAGCGTCTCGGGCAATGCGGCGATGGCACCCGGCACCGCATCGGAGAGAATGCGTGCGCCCTGGCTGCCGCCCAGCACCAGGATCGACATCGGATAATCGCCCGGCGGGATATAGGCCGCGCCGGCCCGTTCCGCGATGGCCCTGCGTACCGGATTGCCGACATGTTCGGCCGGCACGTCCGCGGGCAGTTCGGTGGGCCAGGTGCCGCAGGCAACCCCCGCGACGCGTTTGGCAAAGACCTGATTGACCCGGCCCAACACGCCGTTCTGTTCATGGATCATGCGCGGCAGTTTCAGCAGCGTCGCCGCCCCCAGCGCCGGGATCGACGGATAGCCGCCAAAGCCCACCACCACGTCAGGCCGGTCGCGCCGCATCTGCCAGGCGGTGCCCAGCACCCCGGCGGCGATCTTCGGCACCACCAGCGCCTTGGCCAGCATACCACCCCGGGCGAAGGTGGCGCTGGAAACCTCGGTGATCTCGGTCGTATGGGGAAAGCCGCCGGTATAGCGAGCGCCCCGCCCATCGGTCGACAGTTTCACCCGCCAGCCGCGCCGCAACATTGCCTCGGCCAGGGCCTGCGCCGGGAACATATGGCCGCCGGTGCCGCCGGCGGCAATCATCAGCAGCTTTTGCGCCATCTGCCTCTTCCTGCCTCTGCTTTCGTTCGGCCGGAAATGACGCAAAACGCCTTGCGGCACCAGACCATCAGCCGCGTCCGCGCAGAATGTCGCCGATCTCGCCCTGCGGGCGCGTCCGCGTCAGCGCAAGCAACATGCCGACCGAGATGCCGGCAGCAATCAGCGACGAACCGCCATAGCTGACGAAGGGCAGCGTCATCCCCTTGGCGGGCAACAGACGCACCGCCACGCCCATGTTGATCATCGCCTGCACCCCGAAGATACAGGCAAGACCGGTGCCAGCCAGCCGGATGAAGGGATCGCGTTCGCGCATCAACCGCAGCAGCGACCGCACGACGACCAGGCAATAGAGCGCGATGATGATCATCACCAGGATCAGCCCGTATTCCTCGGCCGCGACGGCGATGATGAAATCGGTATGCGCATCGGGCAGCGACCATTTCACCTGCCCCTCGCCGACGCCGACCCCGAACAGCCCGCCCTCGCGGATCGCATTGGTGGCATAGCCGAGCTGGGTGGTCGGATCGACCTCGGGGCTGAGAAAGCCGTCGATCCGGCGGGCGAAGTGTTCCGAACTGGAATAGGCCACGGTGCCGCCCAGCACCACCGCCCCCGCCATGCCCAGCAGCAGCAGCATCGGCGCGCCGGCGACGAAATACATCACCGCCCAGCCGAACAGCACCAGGCTGGCCTGACCGAAGTCGGGCTGCATCACCAGCATGCCGACGATCAGGATGCACAGCGACACCGACCAGACCTTGCCCGGCGGTCCGTTGATTTCCTGGCTTGCAGCCAGCATCCAGGCCGAGACGACGATGAAGACCGGCTTCATGAACTCGGACGGCTGCAGGCTGGCGAAGCCCAGCGAATACCAGCGCACCGCCCCCTTGCCGAAATCGGTGCCCAACACCGGCAGCAGCGCCAGCGCGATGAAGGCGCCGACGAAGCCCAGCACCGACAGCCGCCGGACCAGAGTGGGCGACAACATCGAGGTCAGCAGCATCGCCACCATCGCCAGCGCCCCGAAGGCCGCCTGACGCTCGACATAATGGAACGGCTGAAATCCGTTGCGCGCAGCCAAGGGCGGCGAGGCGGCAAGCCCCAGAAGCAGGCCGACCACGGAAAGGATCAGCACGCAGGACAGTGACCATTTGTCGACCGTCCGCCACCATTTCGGAAGAATGGGTTCGCCTCGTTGCGCGGGGACCGCGCCATAGACCATCTCGGTCATGGTAATCCTGCCCGTATCGTTCTGCCGTTGACTGCCTTGATGCGCCCGGTTTGCCGGGTCTGTTTGAAAGTCTAGCCTGAAAATGGACATCGCACCAGTGCGATCCTCTTGCCAACGGCGGCGATCCGCGCCAAGCGGCGGGGATGGAGTATCAAACCGTCATCCTCGGCGCCGGCGCGGCCGGCATGATGTGCGCGGCCCAAGCTGGACCGGGCACGTTGATCATAGACCAGGCCCGCGCGCCGGGCGAGAAAATCCGCATCTCGGGCGGCGGACGGTGCAATTTCACCAACCTCTATGCGAGCCCCGAGAATTACCTGTCGCAGAACCCGCATTTCTGCAAATCGGCGCTGGCCCGCTATAGCCAATGGGATTTCATCGACCTAATCGGCCGTCACGGCATCGCCTGGCACGAAAAGACGCTGGGGCAGCTTTTCTGCGACGACAAGGCCACCCAGATCGTCGAGATGCTGCAGGCAGAGATGACCAGCGCCGGCGCCACGCTCTGGCTGTCGACGCAGCTCATCGCGCTCTCCCGTCGGGAGAGCGGCTTTTCGCTGGAGCTGGAGCGGGAGGGCAAGCGGGTCGCTGTCACCTGCCGCAATCTGGTGTTGGCGACCGGGGGCAAATCCATCCCCAAGATGGGGGCCACCGGCCTTGCCTATGACATAGCGCGGCAGTTCGGGCTGGCAGTGACCGAGACGCGCCCCGCCCTGGTGCCCTTCACCTTTTCGGACGGTCGTTTTGCACCGCTGTCGGGCACCGCCCTGCCCGCCCGGCTGTCGAACGCGCGCGCCAGCTTCGACGAGGCGCTGCTGTTCACCCACCGCGGGCTGTCCGGGCCGGCGGTGTTACAGCTCTCCTCCTATTGGCGCGAGGGCGAGGAGATCGCGGTGAACCTGATCCCCGATCTGCCGCTTTACGACCTCTTGCGCGCGCAACGCCAAAGCTCGGGTCGCAAGGCGCTGAGCACGGAACTGGCGCGCCACCTGCCAGCCAAGCTGATCGACCACCTTGGCCCCATGCTGGACCTCTCCGGCAATCTGGCCGATCAATCCGACGCCGCACTCACCACGCTTTGCGCGCGGTTGTCCGACTGGCGCCTGACGCCGTCCGGCACCGAAGGGTATCGCACGGCTGAGGTCACGCTAGGCGGCATCGACACCGACGGGCTGTCATCGAAGACGATGGAGGCAAAAACGCTCCCCGGCCTTTATGCGATCGGCGAGGCGGTGGATGTGACCGGCTGGCTTGGCGGATATAACTTCCAATGGGCCTGGTCGTCGGCCGTGGCGGCGGGACGGGCGATTGCCACGCGGGGATAAGGGACGAGTCCGACGTCGAGAGAATGGCCCGAGTGATCCCTTTCGAGCGGTCATGAGGCGCCGAGCTCACAGCCGGAACACCGCAGTGGAGGCGAAGGCGCAAAGGCCGACAAGGCCAGATCACGGCGCTCACCGCCGGTGTCAGCCCCCGATCGCAAGGCTCTCCCCGCATGATCTCTCCTCATGATCTCTCTGCAAGCCGGCCGAGGACACGCCGGTTTCGGCGCCCCTGCTTCATCCCCAGGCCCACAAGTCGGCAGCAGCAGAGCCCGGCTTGCGCGACCTCCTTGCTCCGAGTGCAATATGATGCAAAACAAGCAATTGTAATGGAACGGTTTTCCAAAATACACGGGCGCAACCTGGCTCCGCTTCACAAAGCGCCTCGACATCGGGCGCCAATCGTGACCGCATGGGCGAGAAACCACCCCGATGCCGACCGATCCGCAGACCGATATCGCAGGGTCCGGGTCGGGGTCCTTCCCCACCCGCCGTCATTGGGCGGCCTGTTCTGGCGCCCCATTCATTTCCAGGGACTTCTATGACCATCACCCACCTTGTCACTCATTCCGGCGGCTTCCATGCCGACGAACTCCTGTCCTCGGTCATCCTCACCCGGCTGTTCCCGGATGCGACGCTGGTGCGATCGCGTGACGCGGCCTGGATCACCCCCGGGGCGGGCAAGATCATCTATGATGTCGGTCGCGCCTATGATGCACAGGCGCAGATCTTCGATCACCACCAGCGCCCGAATCCGCTGCGCGAGGACGGGCAGCCCTACAGCTCGTTCGGGCTGATCTGGCAGCACTACGGCCATGACTACCTGCGCGCGCTTTCAGTGCCGGAACGGGATCTGGACGATATTCACCGCAGCTTCGATCACGGGTTCGTCCTGCCCGTCGATCTGCTCGACAACGGCGCGCTGGAGCCCTCGGCGGCGGGGCCGCTCTCCGGTCTGACCCTGCCGGCACTGCTGGAAACCCTGAAGCCCAGCTTCGACACCCGCGGCGCCGAGGCCGACGATCAGGCCTTCGCTGCGGCGCTGCCGGTCGCCCGCGCCTTTGTCGAGGCCGCTATCAACGGCCGCGCCGCCAAGCGCCGGGCCGAGGCCATGGTAACCGCAGCGATCGAAACCGCCGGAGCCTCGCCTATTCTTGAGCTGCCGATGGGCATGCCGTTCCGTTCGGCCATTGAAAAGGCGGGGGCCGACCACCTGCTGTTCGTCATCCATCCCCGAGACAGCGACTGGGCGCTGACCACGATCCGCAAGAGCGGCGACAGCTTCGAAAGCCGCGCCGATCTGCCTGCGGCCTGGGCCGGGCTGACCGATGCCGAACTGGAGGCCGCCTGTGGTGTACAAGGGGCGAAATTCTGCCACAACGCCCGGTTCATCGCCGTAGCAAGCTCTCGCGATGCCGCCCTGGAGATGGCGGAACTGGCGGTGCAGGACTGCGCCTGACCTGCCGCAACGTCGCGTAGCCGAACCTGCCAGACCGAGCCGGGCGATCTCCGGCCGAGGTCAGACGCGTTCGAGTGCAAAAGCCCCCCGGGCTGCATGTCATCGGCCCCGACCGCTTGCCGCCGGAGCCGGTCAAGCCCGACGCCGCCCTCCCCGGGGAGCCTCGCAGAGGACATGCACCAGGCCGAATGCCCAGCACTGGAACAGTGCTGAGCGGCATGCGCTTTTCTGAAAGTGCCGCCGTTCCACCTGCCCGCTGCGATCGGCTTTGCGATCACTCCGCAGCGGCCACGCGCCGGAAACCGGTGCAGGACGGGGTCGTCACGGGAGGGCGCAGAATGCCCGCCCCCCCATCGCCCCCCACAGCCGCAACGACTCTGCCCGCCAGCGGCGCGCAAGGCCATCAAAGACGCCCGGGAGGTTACCGCTTGCCGCGGCGCGGCGGCTCATAGCCACCGGGGCGGGGTGCGGCGCGTTTCTGCTGCGGCTTTGCCGCTCCCTTGTCCACCCCCTTGGGTTTGAAACGCTTGGACACGTCACGCGCATCGCCCGCGGCGGCAGGCTTGCCCTGCGGTTTACCCTGAGGTTTACCCTTGGGCTTATCCTGCGGCTTGCCCTGGGCCTTTCCCTTGAACCCCGGCGCGCGGCCGCGCTCGGGCTTGAACGGCGCTTTGCGCTTGTCGTCCATCGCCCCGCCCTTCGGCTTGCTTCGCGGTTTCACCGATACCGTCTCGGCGGCAGCGGAAGGCGATGCCTTGCCCGCCATCGGCGACGCCCGACGTTTCACCGCATCGCCCTGCATCCGATCCGCATCCCGTTTCGGGCCCGCCCCCCATTTCGGAGCCGCATCCCGTCTCGGCGCGGCATCCCACTTCCGGGCGTCATCCGATTTCGGGCCAGCGTCCCGCTTCCCGTCCCATTTCGAAGCCGCATCCCGCTTCGGGGCCGCATCCCGGCGCGGCGCCCCGTCATGCCGCGGCTTTCTTTCACCGCCATACTCCCGGGGCTTGCGCCCCTCGGGCCTGGAGGCCGGGCGGCGAGCGGCGAACTCCGGCTCCCCGTCCAGCGCACGTGCGGCAATCCCCTTCTCCAACTCGCCCTCTGCCCCCAGAGCGGACAGGAACCCTTCGATGCTGGCCTCGGTCAGCTCCACGAAGGTTTCGCTATCCTGCACCCGGATCGCACCGATATCCGACTTGTCGAGATTTCCCGCCCGGCACAGGAGTGGCAGCAGCCAGCGCGGTTCGGCCCGCTCCTCGCGACCGACGGACAGCGAAATCCAGCGGCTGGGCCCAAAGCTCCGCTCAGCCCGGGCAGCGGGCTTGGTATCCGCCGGCAGCAGCTCCTCAGGCGCCGCATAGCGCGCTTGATAAAGCCGCAGGTAAGCCGCCGCGATCACCTCGGGCGCGTGGCGTTCCAACAGCTTGCTCGCGAAATCAGCCTCTTCCACAGTCACGGTCTGACTCCAGACCGGATCAGAGAGCAACCGTTCCTCATCCTGCCGCTGGATTTCCTCGGCCGAGGGCGGCGCGATCCAGTCGGCGGAAATCTTGGCCCATTTCAGCAGCCGCTCAGCCCGTTTCACCGCTTTCGGCGGCACGATCAACGCCGAGATCCCCTTGCGTCCGGCCCGCCCGGTACGCCCGGAACGGTGCAGCAGGGTTTCTGTATTGGTCGGCAGATCGGCATGGATCACCAGGCTGAGGTTGGGCAGGTCGATCCCCCGCGCCGCCACGTCGGTCGCCACGCAGACCCGCGCCCGACCGTCGCGCATCGCCTGAAGCGCATGCGATCGCTCGCTCTGGCTCAGCTCTCCGGACAGGCTCACCGTGGCGAAACCGCGATTGGACAGCCGCGCCGTCAGATGGTTCACCGCAGCCCGGGTATTGGCGAAGACGATGGCGCTTTCGTCATGATGAAAGCGCAGCATGTTGAAGATCGCGTGTTCGCTGTCCGAGGCCGCCACCCGCATTGCCTGATAGGCGATATCGGCGTGCTGCGACGTGCCCGTCACGGTGTTGATCCGCTTGGCGTCGCGCTGGAACTGCTGAGCCAGCGTCGCGATCATCGGCGGCACCGTGGCCGAGAACAGCAGCGTCCGACGCGTTTCCGGCGCCACGCCGAGGATGAACTCCAGATCCTCGCGAAAACCGAGGTCGAGCATTTCATCGGCCTCGTCCAACACCACCGCACTGAGATATCCGAGATCGAGAGCGCCGCGTTCGATATGATCGCGCAACCGTCCCGGCGTGCCGACGACGATATGCGCCCCGCGCTCCAGCGCGCGACGTTCCTGCCGCACGTCCATGCCGCCGACACAAGAGGCCAAAACCGCCCCGGTCCGGGCATAGAGCCAATCCAGTTCGCGCTTGACCTGGAAGGCCAGCTCGCGCGTCGGCGCCACCACAAGGGCCAGAGGTTCTGCCGCCGGACCGAAGGACAGTGCATCCCCCAACAACGTCGGTGCGATGGCCAGACCGAACCCCACGGTCTTGCCCGACCCGGTCTGTGCCGAAACCAGCAGATCCGACGTGGCGATATCCGGCGCGCTCACGGCCTCCTGCACAGGGGTCAACTTATCGTAACCACGCTCTGCGAGCGCCTCGGACAGGGGAGTGATCATAATGGGAATGGTCCATGCAAAAGCGGCGGAACAGGCCGCGAAGACCGCCAAAGCGGCACGAGACCCCGCCATATAGAGGCCCGCGCGGGGAAAGTATATGGCCTATCGCGCCTGGCCGAGTGATTTTGTGACAGTGGCAGGCGGGAACAGACATGATTGCCACGCATGCCAGACGCTACCGACCGAAGCGTTGCCCCCGCGGCCACCCGTTTGCGGGTTTCCCTTGATCCCGGCACGCAAAGCCCGCAAAAGGCACAACAAGCGGTCCCATAGCTCAACTGGATAGAGCAGCTGACTTCTAATCAGCAGGTTCGGGGTTCGAGTCCTCGTGGGATCGCCAAATTTCATAATTGTTATTGTGCCAATGCACCATAAGCTTGCACGTTTTGGCGGTTTCCATGCACACCCCCTGTCAAGAGGCTTGGGGTGCCGCATCGAAGATTTCTTCTAGCACACTGGGATAGAACGGTATTTCGGCAAGACCCGTGGCGAGCGGTCACTTGCCTCTCTGAGATTTCAGGAGTGCCACAACCGGCTCGACCGCGTTGCGAAGATAGACCGGTCCGACATCCAAGCCGTTCGGGCGAAACGGCCGGACCCCCTCACTCTGCAGAACGGCCCGAATTGTGTTCAAATGCGCACCGGTTTCGGCCGAAAGCATTGAGGGTGTCGTGTAGCTGGCCTCAAACGCAGCGATGTCGTCGCGGCTCATGCGCCATTCCTGACGCCTGGTCGTAGGATTCACAACCAGCATCGCAGGCGTGTAACCACCTTCGATCAGAGCCAGGAATTGACCTTTCCCCCGAATGCCCGCCGACCGGGCGAAGGCGGCGGCTGTCATCTCTCCTTGGCTGGTCGATGGCTTGCGCTTCGGCGCGACCTTCGCCTTGAACGCAGCAACTTCAGTGATTTCCACCACAAGCCCGTGGTAACCGAACACATCAGGACGTTGGCCAAGGCGCAGAGAACCCGTCCGGATGGCCGCAATGATCTCGCCAACAGGAAGGTCCAGCCGCTTGTGAACGAGTTGGATCGTCTCCCACCCTGGCTCCTCTGGGGCAACCGGCTGCGCGTAGGCCTCCAACTCCTCAAGAAGAGCTTGGCCATCCGCAATCCGCCAAGGCGATTTGATCGTTGCAACTTTGGTCCTCGGGACGAGGACACCGTCTGCCTTCAACCCTTTCAATTCGGCCAGGGTTGCGCCGATTGCCTTTCGCAGCGCAATGGGACCAACCAGTGTCGGGATTTCATCAAGAATGTGCTGCCAGGCTTTCGCATCAAAGGTCTTGCGGGCATCGGCACGCGCGTCGCCGGGCGCAAACGCGCCTGCTTCTGTCAAGAAATCATCCAGGACAGCCGGGCCGATGCCGGTTTCCTTGGATGCTGACGTAAGGGAGTGGAGTCGTCGCTCTGTCACGGTCTCCCCGAGGAGGTCATCACCCGGCGCCAAGGGCCATATTTTCAGGAAATAGTCTCGAAGGATCCCGCGAAATCCCGCGAAGGCATCGTCATCAAGATAGATGCCCTTGAGATGTTTGAAGAGCGGACCCAACTCGCCCTGCGTCACGATGTGGCCGCCGTCCTGCGATCGCATCAGGATGTCGAGCGCCGCTCGAATCCCATCAGGGCCTTGCGAGACAAAGGCAAAGCCCGTGGACTTGGCGCGCCGATCGTCCGGGGCCTCGTCCTGTTTGCGCAGCAAGGCTGCACCGATGAACTCGCAGAGCGTGATCGCCGGAAACACCGGCTGTGACGCCAGCCATGTCTTGTCCGCAGCGATACCCTGCGAGAGACGCGTCTCAAGCCAAAGGTCATAGTCGGTCGGATCAATGCGCGCGCAGTCGAATGATCCGGCTTGCAGGTCTGGCAGGATTTCCGCCAATCGTGCGCCGATATCATCCCGTTCGATGGGGCGCGCGCTGGACCACAAGGGAACCAGCGGATGGTGGTGCTCGTGGCAGATATCAACACCTCTGCAAAGCCAGTCTCCCCGCAAGGCAATCTGCCGCAATGGATGAGGCTGATCGGCTGCTTGCTCACGCATGCAATGAGGACAGCCCCGAACTGTTGGGTTTCGCAGGGCCCGCGAGACGAAGACTTCCGTCCGAAACCGCATCCGAACGTCTCCGATGCGTTCACCTGTCCAGGAGAGCAGCTCGGCGAGCTGCGTGGCCGACACCCCGGCGCGTTCTGCAAAAATCGCGACAGCCTCTTCGTCCTGCTCCAGGATGCGCCGAAAGGTGATACCGAGATCGAGGGCGAAGTTGGCAGCGTCGGTTCCATTCAGGATTGCCATGCGCGAAAACAGCGACGGGAGCGTCTCGCGGTCAACGGGCTCTACTGTAAGGGCAAGTTTCCGCAGCAAATACACCTCCCTGTGTGCTCAAACGCCCCATGTGTTTGGGTACGCGGCTCCATAGCCGTTTCGGGATCGGAAGCGAAGTCGCCGTTCGCCGCAAACGCGGATGAGACATGTGCAAAGCCGGGGGCCGATAGGGATGCTACCGACGTGAACGGCCCTATCCGGACCTTCGTGTGAGACGCCGCGAATGACCGGTGTCAGCCCCAAGCGGACGGTAAAGCGCGAGTGCAGCTTCGACTATGGTCAACCCATTTCGGGTATTCGCGCCAGAAGCACTCCTAGGCAGTTCGGCGTACAGGGATCTGTGCCCCTTCGCTTGATACTCACTACAATGCCGGTGTGGACGCAAGATTTGCAACCACCTTACAGTCGCAAAGAAGATATTTGCCAGCGTGCGAAATCCAAAAAGACGTAGGCTGTCCACTGGAGAAAGTGAGGCATAAGTATCCCGAATAGAGGATCTGAGCCCATGAGGCGAAATAGATCTAGGTTTTTCTGGCCGGAGAGGTTGTGAAAAGATCTATTTCTAACGGTCACGATTAATTTCGCCACGTCCGGATAGGGGCATCTAATTTCCTCGGATCCCTCGTCCAGAGAAGCAGCCGGCACCTCCCTCTGGATCACGTCTCGCCACTGCCTCGACAGCTCTGAAGCATAGGCACCGCCCCAGTTCGGGACTGCAATGTCTATAGTAGCCTCTGCGAAGTTCTGGTTTTCGTTAGCGTGTTCTCTCAGGAAGGCTTGGAGCAATCCAAGTTCTCCTGGAGATTTCTCATCTCGATAAATTCCACTTAGAAACTTGTGGGCAGTTTTGAAATCATTTTGTCTGGAGCTGTAGATCAAAGGACATGCTGCGGACATTCTCTCAAGGGATCTGTATAGGAATAAAAATGCCTCTGTAAATCTGCTGCTTTCCATTGAAATAAGGCAAAGGGCAAATTCGCCACATAAGTCCTGATAAAAAGAGTGATTTTTCCCTCTGATGCGCATCAGGATGTTGGTGAGCTCTTCCGCCTCCGGAATCTCATCGAAGATATACTGGGCGACGACGCTTAGGTTATCACTTCCGATTTCTTGGTCCGGTCTGATGTAGTTCCGGTTGGCAGTGAAGATTTCGTCCTCCTGCCCCTCTGCTGACATCACTATTTGGGTTGTTCCAGAAAATAACCGAACGAGCTTGATGATCCCAGGGCTATTCTCGGATATCTGCAAGGGTCGGGCCGCATCTCCCTCGTCAAGATTGTAGAGGTCTGCAATGTGGATCATGGCAAGGACACTCTACGCAGCGGTGAGATCAAAGAACATCTCGGTCAAAGCTTCCAGCGAAGGCCGTTGGTCTACAACTTTTACGAACTCCATCGATAGCTCCCTGCGAAACTTTCCTACGTTGACTTTCGATGGGTTGATGGCGGCAAAGGCGCGATCGAAATCCAGGCACATCGCCGATAGCTCCTTAGGCGGAATCTTGGCTACCTCTTGAAGGTTTACTTTGCAGCCGAGAGTGAACCCAATGAGGTTGTTCTCGTTCCTCAGCCATTCTTTGGCATCTGAATCCGATGAAAGGCGATCGACTTCTGAAATCACATCCTGAAAGCTCACGTCAGAGTCTATTGCGCCAGATGCCATGACCTTTCCTACAAGTATTTCATCTAGCTTCTCTTCAATAAATCGAGAATTTTGATTGTGTGCGCTTCCGGTGAGGAAGGCTAGGTAAGCAGCGGAGACGTCGGAGAGTTTGAAGGCCCCTCTTGGCGAAGTAGATTGCGTCTCTTTCTCGCTTATAATTTCCATATTATTGAGCGCCTGGTCAGCTAATAGTTTCTTCAGGAGATTTCCGGTCAACATTTCCACCTGGTGGCGAACCGTCATTGGCTTCTGACCGTTATTGAGCGTGATCATTCTGTATAGAAGAAGGTCATACTTGGAAGCTACAATGACATTCATATAAATCGGCCTTGAGGCATCAAAGTTTTCATCTTCCTGAGCGGCATTCAGCGTGTTGAGCCGCTGCATACCGTCAAGAATGTATCCCTCAGAAATATTCTCATCTATGAACCCGAAAATTTTCTCTATGCTGTCAACATCCCCAATGTCTTTGTGGACAAATGCGAGGGTAATGGGAGGCATAATACACCCCGCCACGATATCTCCTTTAAGACGCTCATAGAACTTGGGTCGCTGAAGCTTGCGCTGTTCATCGAATCTATCGATGAGTGGAAAGAATCTTGCGAGCGCATCCCTGTAATCAGTCCGCCCGCTTGCCACGGCACTCTTAATTACGAGATCAGTTTGCACGTCAAAAATCTGCATTTCGAAACCTCACCTTTCACGCTTTTGCCACAGTTCTCACGCGTGGTCGCTGCCGCGTCAAGGTTGCGGAGAGCGAATCTCAGCCGCTGATGCTCAGGAGATCGGATACCCAAAATTCTAGCGTAGCTGGCAAAGGCATTGGAACACTTTTGTGCCACCTTCTCAGATAGGCTCCTGCGACCGTCCGCTAGCTGCGCATCGCGGTCATTCGCGCCGGATGCAGCGAACGTCCCCTCTCCGCCAAGCTTCTACTTGCTACCCTGAGACGAGATTAACTCTCTGACTTAGAGAGCATTTTTCTTCGCGGTAGGTCAGTCATCATCTGGCTTTGGGGATCGAGACGATCCCTTGCTTGGACCATCCGTAGATCGTTGCGCGTGACACGCCGATCATCTTTGCGACGTCTTCCGCACGCACGCCCTCGTCCAGTGCCGCCTGTGCCTTCCGGACATTCTCAGGCGTCGCAAGGCTTGGCGCGCCGATGCCCGGACGTTCGGACTTCGCGGAGATACGCAAGCGGGCTGCGCCCTTGGCGTTGGTCGGATCGACAAGGTGGGGTTCAAGCCATATCGCCCACCTGCGCAAAGCGTTCCCCACCCTCAGCTTCGAGGCTTCGGTATTGTAGTTCCGGCTGAAACGCGTGCCGATTTCCTCGCCGATCTCTACCCCTGTCCGGTGGGGGTCTTCTAGAAGTATTTCCCGTGTGGCCTGCAGCGTTGGAGCCTTCATGGCGGCGTGCCGAAGCGTGTCTTCGGCAGATGCGCTGTCCGGCACAAGCGAGTAAACTTTCCCGTCGCGAACCTCGATCAGACCTAGTGCCACCAAATCGGTGCGACTTCGGTTTTGGTTTGCGGCATCCCAGTCACCTTTTGGAACCGCTTCAGCACTGGCCATAGTGAATTCGAGCGATGCTAGTGCCGATGGTGGGGCGGTGCCAGCGATGAAGAGGCGTGCGGAGCGCGGACTTTGACCACCGTTTTCGCTCAGGACTCTCTGCAGTTCTTCTGAGGGCACACCGACTTCCCTCAACATTGCAACGCGCCCTCGGGAGTCCGTATCGAGGAAAGTGTCAATCACAGATGAATCGACATCGATTGAGCGCAGGGGAGGCCCTGCCGGGACCACCATTGGACGTTCGTTGCTTAGCTCATCGAGGGCGGCTGGCTTGCGAAGAACGTGGAGATAGACCGCCAACGTCGCATCCCGATTCAGCGCGTTCTGCAGCCCGCGTGCGGCGAGGGTCCGGAGCAACAACCCGAACAGTTCCTTGTCTCGTGTCTTTTTGCCTTTCAGGAACCGGGCGGCTCGCTTGCCAATCCCGCCACTTGGTTCGACATCGTCCACCCGACCGAATTGAATCCATTCGGCGCGCGTCGAGAGAGTCGCAACCACCGCTGAGAAATCCTTGGTTGGGTCCGGTTTTACGAACCATCCTTTTTCTCTATCGACTAGCTGACCCTCTAGAATACGCCCCGCATCCTCCACCTCAATGGTCTGCGGCCCCATTTGCTTCCAGCGGCGCGTCCGCCTTCGGGTTTCGGTACTAGAAGACTCGCTGCCATAATTTATGCCAGCTTTCACCGCCCCCTTCGCGTCTGGAATGGGCGCACTGGCAGATGCACCTGCTTCTACTTCGACACCAATACCCCATCCGCGCTGCTTTCGCTCGATATCCTCCTTAGCATATGTGTCGCCCGACCTCTCGAAAATGGGGTCCGGCTGGCAGTTCTTGAAGCGAACCTCAATGGACGCCTTCTTGATGCCGAAGGAAACAGAAAGAGAGAAATCGTCACCTTCAAGTGGAATCATTTCTTCGCCGAAAGAGGCCGATACCTCCAAGTCGTACCCATCGACGAAACGGTTGGAAGTTGAGCGAAGCCAGACATTGGCAATATGCGGGTCCAAGGGCGAAGGTGCTTTTGCGTCGTAATCAACGATGAAATCCAGTTCGTCCACGGGTAGATCGCTCACTTCTGAAGTAGCCCAGTATCGTTCTAATGAATGGAGTGGATCAAGGTTTCAACTCCGTCAAGCCGGTTAACGGCTTCGAATGTCAAAGGAGTTCCGAAGGGCCGAGATTGTCTTCACCAACCAAATGGCCGGCTTGACTGAGCGCAATGAGGTGTCGCGACTGGCTCACGGTTGCGCGCACGTTGCCACGAAGGATCGCCGACTTATGCTTTTATCAGTCATTCGAGCAAAGCGCAGAGAAGGTCCGCAATCCGCCCTATACGGGTCAGGGCGATCGCGAGATGAACGACCGGACCGCGCTTGGAACGTTGGATGAGCTTGCACCAGCGCGGCGAATTATAGTTGATGGGCCGCATGGCTCATGCTCTTGGCGAAGTGCGGACGTCGCCCAGGACACCTGCCGGTCAGGCGAGCTCACATTTGCGAAAAACAAAACCAATTTTTTCTCAATAATATCAAAATATTAGAATCACTTGCGGTGCTTCTGGCGCTATGGCATGGGCTCGCCGAATAATCGTCCACTCCCGATGGAATGGTGCGTCCCTCCCATGTCTGTCCTCTGCGAGTGCCCGATGATACCTGCGCTACATACCCTTAGCTGACACTGAATTCTTCCTGGCCGGCCAACCTCCGGCTCAGAGAGATGTTCGGCGCACAGCGAACTCAGCCTTCCTTCCAATCCGAGGCTCTGCCCGCATGTCCGCCATCATGGCGGCTGGCGGAGCTATGACGAAAGCCCCCATCCATGCCCAAAATCCGCTTCATCCTGAGCAAACAGCCCGATCCGGCACTCGACGAGGCCGCAATCATCAAGCGTCTCAAGGAATTCTACACTGCCTTGCAGGACAAGCGGCAGATTTCCGAAGGCATCCCCCAAGAAGAGCGCGCGGCGCACAATGAATTATGGCGGTACCCGCAGAATGACGTCCCAAAATCGCTCGAGATCCGGATCAGGCGATGGGCGCAAAAGATCCACCGTCACCATCTGAAGGAGGTCGAGCCAACGCGCCTGTCTCGAGAAGACCGTGCCATGCTCGAGGGCTGCCGCGATGGCGCCGAGATATTCGACCTGCGATCGGCGCATCATATCGACGAGATCGCAGCCGCACTTCATGCGGAGTTTCCCTGGGTCTCGGAAGCGACAACCCATGTTTGGCGCAGCCTTCATCATAATCGTTCAAGTGGCAGGCCTGGCGCTCGGTTTGCGCCAGTTCTTCTCGATGGCCCGCCGGGCATTGGCAAAAGCGCATGGGCAAGGCGTCTTGCGCAGCTGTTGGAAACGCCGGATATGACTCTGGATGCGACCGGCGAGAATGCCAGTTTCGGGCTAATAGGAAGCCAACGCGGCTGGTCGAATGCCGGCCCCGGTCGGCTCGTGGGTCTGATGCTGATGCGGCAGGTTGCAAATCCGCTCGTCATCATCGACGAGATAGAAAAATCCGGGACGCCCAAATCCGACAAGGGCCGGTCTTTCAGTCTTCCAAATGCCCTGCTACCGCTGCTCGAAGACCTGACAGCAAGCCGGTGGACCTGTCCATATTTCCAGAACCAGTTCGATATGTCGTTCATCAACTGGGTTTTCACCTCCAATAGCCTGCGCGGCCTGCCGGAACCGCTCCTGTCACGGATCCGCATCGTCAGTGTACCGTCTCCCACCCAGGAACAAATCAATGAACTCGTCCTGCGTGAGGCCGAGAAGCGGCAGCTTTCCCCGCTCATCACCGCGGCCATTACGACCGCGCTGGCTGAGGCGTTCGAGGCGGGCCATCAGATCAACATCCGGGTTGTCAAACGGATGCTGGAGCTGGGCTCGGACCAACAGGGCCGGCCGATGCTCCATTAACTGGAGTGGCTCAGATTATCCATTAAGGATCAGATAGTTAATTGAGTTTTCCACATTCATGAAGGCTTGGCGACCCGTTTTCAATTGGGATTTTCGCCGACTTCGCGGAAACTGAGCGCATGGCCCACCCAAGCACTACCGGGTGGGGCAGGACGGAATTTCGCCCAAGACGGGCACCAGAAGCAGAGGTACTGCCGCATCATCACATCTGTCACGCTACCGACAGCGGTTGAGCGTGGCAAGAGTGGCATGTCCTCTTGAAAAGAAACAAAAATGCACCCGGCGCAACGCTGTTCCGGGAACGGAGAAGTCATGTCTGCCGATCAGACTATTGATCATGACAGCTGGAACTATTCGCCGGCGAAGTTGCCCAAGCAGTCCAAGATCACGCTCGGGCGCATTCACGGCGTCTTGCCCTACGATGGGGTCCGCAATCCCGGTTTCCGGAGCTCGAGCTCGCATCGGGTGTGGATGACCTACCGGACCATTGCGAATGACTTCCAGCCCAAGTCCGGCATTGCCGAAAGTGCAGCGGAAGCCGCCGTCGCCCACGAGCTGCTGCTCTCGCCTCTCCTCTATGATCTGCAATTCCAGCCGTTGAAGGTTTATCTGCGTCCTGGTGACCGCAAAGGTCCAAGCTATACTCATGACCTGCTTGCCACTTTCATGGATGGGCGGCGCTCGCTTATCTTCGTTCGCAACTCCGACAGCCTGCAAAAGCCTCGGACGTGGCGCGACATCGAAGCCATTAAGGCCGCGACTTCTCCGAGCGCCGCAGACAATATTAAGATCGTCGACGCCGGCCGTTATTCACGGCAGCGGCGGGAGAACCTTTTCCGCCTGCATGAAGCCATTCAGTCTCCGGAACCGGAGGTTGACGACATGGTGCTCTGGACCGCGCGAAACTATCGCTCGCTCTGGCTGATGCGTGATCTTTTTCCGCTGCTCGACTTGCCGCAGAAGGTCGTCTTCAAATCTTGCCATCGCCTGATCGCACGCGGCGCCTTGATCGCAAACCTGGACCATGTGGTCGCGGAATGGTCGCGCATTGAGGTTGCATCATGACAATCGCGCCTCGCTACAACTTCGAAGCCGGAACCGAAATCGTGGTCCAGGGGCGCGACCTCCTGCTCCGCAAGGTCGGCTCGAAAGGCTATGAGCTGGCGGACCCGATCGGCGGCCAGATGAGTATCCTTGGGTTTTCGTCCTTCGTCGAATTGATGAAATCCGGCGCCGTGACTATCGCCCCTTCGCAGCTCTTGCCGGAGGGGAGTGCCAAGCTGAGGTTGGGTGGCCTGAGCGTCGCGGCCCAACTCTCCGATGAGCAACAGATTTATGGCCGCTTCCACTACGCGGTATGCAGGGCGATCGACGAGCTCCATCGGCATCGGACCATTGTCGAGGGCAATGAGGACTTCCGGATTTCGATCGGCACCTTGAACGAACCCGAGAACAGGAAGTTTTTGCGTCCGCTCGTCGAAGCCTTTTTTGGCGAGCGCGTGCATCTAGGAGCAGCCACGTTGAAAGGCGGCCGGCAGAAGAGCTGGTTTCTCTACAAAGGGCGGACGCTGAAGAAATACTATGGGATCTATCAGGGTCTCCAAGACGGTGATGATGTCATCGCCGGGCTGGCGACGCTCGACCACCTCAAAGGCAACGAGACGCCGCGTCTGCCCTTGCGTCTGAAAGAACTCATGACGGAGGCGTGGGAGGAGATCGGCCTGGATCTCAAGGGACCGTCGGTGGCGAATGTGCATGGTCATCTTTTCGCACTGATCAACAGGGAAAATCGGCAGCGGGCGCTCAACGACCTCCCCGCGCTCCCGGTCCCATCCCATCAATCCGTTCTTCGTCACCGCAAGGAGCTGCTCACGCCGACCGAATACATGGTCGCGACGAAGGGCGAGCGCCACGCGCGCAACAAACGGGGCCGCGGCAGTTCTGACGTGCGGGCGCTCATGATCGGCGAATTCTGCGAGATGGACGAGTGTCGGGCGTCGCTGATTACCTCGGCCAAGGCCAAAGGCTATTGGCATACGCTGTCTGAAGATATGAAGAAGGCTATGGAATGGGCGGATGAGGAGATCCGCAGCCGCCTCAGCATCCTTGTCATGATCGATGTCGCAACACGCATGCCGCTGGCCTGGGTTGTCAGCGACCAGCCAAAAGCGGAAGCCACGATGCAGCTGCTGCGGATGGCAACGCGCGACAAGACCCGCGAGAGGCGCATCTACGGTTGCGAGGGCGAGACTATGCCTGCCATGGGGCTTGGCATGGTGCGCAACGACAATGGTACCGGCCTGCGGAACGCTGAGGTCAAGTCCGCGCTCATGGGGATCGCATCGGCGAATACCGATGTTCGCACCTACGCGTCGGCAGACAAACCGTATGTCGAACGGATGCTCGGCACCACGGAATCCGTCTTGTTCAAACTGCTTCACGGCTACACAGGTCGCAAAGCCGGAGAACTGCCCGGATATGACGCCAAAAAATCAGGCATCCTTGACATCGATCTCCTCTATGAAATCCTGACCAAGTTTTTCATCGACGAGTACCCGTCCCTGAAACACATGGGCGTCGGTATGAGCGGGCGCCGCCCAGCTGAGGTCTATCAGGAACTGAATGAGACCAGGGAGACATTTCGTCCGCTGGATGAAGATCTCCGTCGCATCCATCTGGGCTGGCCATTCAAGTTGCAGCCCAACGATGAGGGTGTGCGGGTGCTTGAAGGCCTCTTCTATTCGTCAGACGAGTTCCAGACTGCCCGCGAACACCACCAGGGCAAGGTCACCGTTTATATCGACCCGGACGATCTGAGCTTTGCGACCGCAGTGCTTCCGCGAAATCCCGAGCCATACACGCTGGCACTCCAGACGACCGTCTTCGCAGATCTGACCGTGTCCGAATTCCTGGAGTTGATGACGCAGTACCGGCGCGAAAACCCCGAGGTGACAACGCTCTATGAAGATCGGATCGCAAAGGTTCGCCTCGAGAGACATGAACAGCTCAAGAAAATCGGCGTCGAGCGACGGCTGCCGAGGAGCTATGTCAACGTGGGTGAAGCCCGCAAGAAGGCCAAGAGCCTGTTTGCCTCATCTCGGCTGGTCACCACGCACGTGCCCATCGACTCGGTCGACCCAGGTACTCTGGCCACCGCGATCTCGGGCCCGGGGATCCTGCCACTCGGCGGAGCAAGCCTCATCGATCACGAACCTGCGGAGCCGACCTCTACGCCTGCAATACCAGCCAGAACATCGAAGCCCAAGGCGGAGAAACCGTCTTCGGAAACCCCTCTCCGGTTGGGCCGCCCTGCCCAGAAGGGCGAGCTCTCGTAACTATCGCATCTCAACGCCGTCCAGCAATTCAAGGATACCCATGGGTTTCATCGACCAGAACCGAGTCAACGCATCACTTGCTCTGCAGCGTGGCCACTATACCTTCCCGCGCGTGGCAAAGCTCCGCGAAACTTTCGAAAACTGCCTGCACGACTACTATGTCAAAGCCACCATCGGCGGGCATTTCGAAGTGCGCGGCATGCTGGTGACGGGGGAGTCTCGGGTCGGCAAGACTTCCGAGACCGTCCGGCTTGTCGAGGCATTCAACGCCAGCATGACGGAAATGCCCAACGGGAAGGTTGGCAAGATTATCTACTGCAAGCTGGATGGGTCGATCAGCTGGAAGGATCTGGGTCACAAGACGCTCGAAGCTCTCGGTTACCCCGCGAACCCCCGGCGCACCCAGGGTGAACTCTGGAACATGGTTCGCCATCAATGCCGCGAACAGGGCGTCATCGGCCTCTACTACGACGAATGCCAGCACGCCTTCACCTCCGGCAAAACGTCCAACGAGAAGCTCCTCGAGCGTTTCAAAGCACTGATGAAGGAGCCGGATTGGCAGTTGATGCTCATCCTGTCAGGCGTCCCGGTCTTGGCCAAGCATGTGAACTCTGAAGAGCAGATCGCCCACCTCCTCTCCCACGTTCATTTCGATGAGATCCACCTGGGCAAGTTCGCTGATCCGACAAGGGATCCGGACATGATCGAACTGAACAAGCTCGTCTACACCTATGCCGAACGCGCCGATATCGATGTCGAGGAGCTTGTTGATGTCGATTTTCTGCAGCGCCTCGATTTTGCCTGCGCTTCCAGGTGGGGCCTTGTCATCGAGTTGCTGATCCGCGCCTTCGGGCTGTGCAGACTTCATGGCCAGAAGACCGCCACGGTCAAAATCTTCTCCGAGGCTTATGCCCAGAACTCCCGCCTGCCTCAGGGCCTGTGCCCCTTCACCGCACCCGGCTATCGAGACATGATCGACGGCGACAAACTCATGGAGATGGTGCTGGACGAATAGCGGCAGGCCAATACAGGTATGGACGTTTCAGGGCTCGCAGTGCGGGCCCTTTTTTTTGGCCGCCGCCCTGCATGCTTATGTGTCAACTGTGCATGCTTATGCCTTGCGGTGAAGAACACCATACGGCAAGCATCTGAAATACATATGATATTTTTGCGCAGCACAGCCGCCGAATCAACTGGATGTGCAAACTTATGGTACATTGGCATATTGTTCGACATCCAAAGGCCGTTTTTTCGACAAAAGACGGGTTTTGAGATCATGGTGCTGTTCTGGCGGCAGGTTGGCCAGTTTTGCCCCCGCTGGCCGCTTCCTCCCGCGATCAGATGTGTGGCGTCAGTCTGCGTCGCTATTTGCGGCCCTTCGCAGCACCGGCTCTGCTTCCTTCCGCACATAAAGGGGGCCGAAATCCACCCCACCCGGCGAGAACGGTTTGACGTCGGCGGCGCGCAGCCGCGCCGTGCAGGTCTGGCGGTGGAGCCCGAATTCCTGTTGCATCGTCATCGGGGTCAGGAAGCGGCGGTGGAATTCGACCATGTCGTCCTCCGAGACATAGAGGACGGCCCGCCGCGTCACCGGGTGCCGGCTCCAGAATGCGGGCGCATGGCCGGCATCATGCAGGGCCGGATACCAGCCCCGGCGCTTCATTCCGACGCTGTTGGCAAAGACCGAGGCAGGTTGCCCCGCCGGGGTCGCTTCATCGCGACGACGAATATGCGGCCGCTCTCCGGCGAGCCCGTCAACCTCGGCCTTCAGGACCATGAAGGAACGATAGCCTGATTGATCGGGATGTCGGCCGACCCTCATGCGGCCGCTTCGGATGGAGGCGATCATCGTGCTCACCCGCAGGCCGGTGCGTCGCTGCGCGGACTGGATCCCTTCCCAGCCTGGATCGCCAGGCAAAATGGCCTGCGCCAGGGCCCCAGCTCCGAGATCAGGGCCAGACCGTCCGCAACCCGCCAGGGCGCCTTGACCTTCGGATGCCCGGTCAGGGGGCGGAGAATCTCGTCCTCCCGCAGGGTGCGAAGCTGCGCCTCTGTCGCGCCCATCGCCGCCTGCATCTCGCTCGGGCCGACCAGCGAAGGGATCTCGGCCAGAAGCCACGCAAATCGGGCGGCATCGAAGGTGCGCAGCACCCGCGGGCGATGATCCTCGGCCGGCAATGCGCCGGCATCTGTCATGATCTGCTCGACCAGCCTCGGGGTGACCCCGGCCTCCTTCGCGGCGGTGGTGGGGCTATGCAACCGGCGCGCGCGCAGCGCTTCGCCCAGGACAGTCTCACCGGCCGCGATCGGCCAGGTCTCGAAGATGCAGTCCCGCAACAGGGTGCAGAACGGATCGAAGTCGGCATCGGTCAGATAGTCGTCGAGGGCGTCATAGAGCTTTCCGAAAGCCTGCCGCGGCGCGATCTGCGTGCCGGTGCTGCTCCGGGCGAGGTCCCGCAAGGCCTGGCGGAAGGCCCGCTCTCCCTGCGACAGCACGGCGAAACCGGTTGCTCGCGCCTCTGCCTCTTGCCTGCCGCCGCGGTCACCTCCGGACAGCCGATGTTGCAGCAGGGCTGCCCCCAAGAGCTCACAGATCGTGGTCGCGGCATATACACCATGTCCGGCAAGCCATGTCGGATCGGCGCCGGTCTCCAGCCGCCTGTCCAGCCAGAGATCATAGGCCGTCGGGGCAGATCTCGGACGATCGAACGCCCCGGCCATGATCCGCGGGGCGAGATCGCGCAGCCGGGCCGCGCTGTCGAACCTTTCGGCGGGCCTGACGGCTTCCCAGAGCGGCACCAAGGGGTGGTGATGTCGGCAACAGAGGTTGACCGAACGCAACAGCCAGTCGCCGCGCATCGCCATCGCCATCGCCCGCTCGGGATGGTCGGGTTTGGCCCGAGCATCCTCCCGCAGACAGAGGGGGCAGCCCCGCATGACCGGATTGCGCAGGGCGCGCGAGACGAAGATCTCGCCCCGGTAGTGCATCCTGACATCGCCCGCAGGAACCCCGGTCCAGGACACGAGGCCCTCGCGCATCGCGGGCTCCAGCCCCGCCGCCTCGGCCAGCCGGTCGAGCGCCGCCGCATCGAAGTCCAGGAACCGGCGGATCTGATGACCGAGGTCGATCGAGAAGTCACTCATCGTTGCGGCATTCACCGCGGCGAAACGCGAAAGGAAGGAGAGGACGGTTTCACGCGGGGCCGGGATCGGGCGGAGAGGCAGGGGGAAAGGCATCGGATTCCGTATCGGTCTTGTCATGGAACCATGCGAGAACAGGCGAGGCTGGTCCAGAGACGATCGGCAAAAGGGTGCTAGGCGGATTATGACGCGCGGCAATGACGCTTCCGGCCCTTAGCTGCCGTTCATGCCAAGTACAAAGGAGGTCCGTTCTCAACCCAAAGCGGGCCTAGTTGATCGGCGAGGAAGGGCGGAAATCAGGCGAAAAAACTGTGCTCGCCCATCTCTTGAAACCATTGGCAAAAGCAACGGGATCATTCTCGGAACGCTGATCGGAAAACGCTTTTTCCGATGCCTCCATGCACGAACACTCAAAAGCATGAGAAAGCCCCTTAGCCCTAAATAAGGGCCGTTCAAACAAGCAATCGGAGCGGGATGACGACGCGGTCTTCAGATCACATTAGCCTTCCGCAAAGCGTCCAGCCGTTCCTGTGAAATTCCGGCCGTGTGCAAGACGGCTTCGGTGTCGGCGCCAAGTGGACGGGGCGGTTGATCCGGTGTGCTGTTTTCACCATTGGCCTTGAAGCTCAGCGTCGGGATGTGGATCGCGCCGTCATGCCCCTCGATCCGGATCTCGCTGATCAGGCCGCGGGCGGCGATCTGCGGTTCGGCCAGCATCTCGTCCAGGCCGCGAATGCGCCCGGCGGGCACGGCGGCCTCGGCCAGCAGGTCCTCCCACTCGGCGGCGGATTTGCTTCGGAAGGTCTGTTCCAGCGTTTCGCGCAGGCTTTTCCAGTTCTTATGCCGCTCTGCCACGCAGTCCCAGCGGGGATCGCGCAGGATATCGTCGCGCCCGATGGCACGGCACATGTGGCGGAACTGGGTGTCGTGGTTCGCCGCCAGCATCAGGATGCCGTCGGCGGTGTCGAAGGCCCCCGAGGAGGGGCTTGCGCTCCAGGCTTCGTTACCGTTCTGCGCCGGTTTCCAGCCGGTGGTCAGATGGGTGGTCATCAGCGAAGACATCAGCATCAACGCGGTATCCAGCATCGCCACGTCCACCTGGACGGCGGTGCCGGTACGCTCGACCTCGCGCAGCCCGGCCAGGATCGCCGTGGCGGCGTTCATTCCCGTCGCATAATCGACATAGGGCGCGCCCACCTTGACCGGTCCGTCCCCCGGCTTGCCGGTGGTCAGCATGATGCCGCACATGCCCTGAATGACGTGATCATAGGCGGGGCGGTTGCTGAGCGGGCCGTCCTGCCCGAAAGCGGAGATCGAGCAATAGACCAGCTTCGGGTTGATCTCGCGCAGTGCCTCGAATCCCAGGCCCAGGCGCTCCGCCACGCCTGGCTTGAAGTTCTCGACAAAGACATCGGCCCCGGCGACCAGTTCGCGGGCGAGCGCCGCGCCTTCGGGCGATTTCAGGTCGATGGTGACGGATTTCTTGCCGGCGTTATGGCCGAGGAACCCCAGCGCCATGCGGCGTTCGGCCAGTTCGGGCAGCGGGCCGCCGATGCGGGTCCAATCGCCTTCGCCGGGTTTTTCGATCTTGATGACCTCCGCCCCCATCAGGGCGAGCTGATAGGTGGCGTAGGGTCCCGCCAGAACCTGGCTCAGATCAATCACGCGAATGCCTTTCAGCGGCTGAAACATAGTGGCCTCACATCGTATTTTGGAATGTCGGTTGGGAAAGCTGGGCGGGTCGGATCATCCGGCCCGCGCAGCTCGGGTCACTGGGGTTCGATCCCGGCGCTTTCGAAGATCGTCTTGTTGCGGGCGTAGCTCTCGGCAACCTCGGCGGCGGCCTCGTCCAGATCCTTGTACATGATCGGGATATTGGCGGCGGCCACGACCTTGGCGAAGGTCGCGTCGGTCTCGGCCGCCTTCAGCGCCGTACTCAGCCGTTCCAGCATCTCGCGCGGGGTGCCCTTGGGCAGGATCAGCGTGGTGAACCCGTCCATGCCCAGCGGATAGCCGGCCTCGTCGATGGTCTCCACATCGGGGGCCGAGGGGTGGCGGAAGGTGGTCAGCGCGACGATGGTCTTGAGCTGATCGGGGTATTTGTAGTGAATGCCGCCCGACCACACCAGATCGACCTGATTGCCCAGCAGCGCGTTCAGCAGGTCGCCGCCGCCCTTGAGCGGCACGATGTTCACGTCCAGCCCTTCCTTTCGGGCGATCACCTCCATAGTCATTCGCGCTGTTGGGCTGAGCGACCCGAAGCTGAAACCGGGGTTTTCCCTGGCCCAGGCGACGAATTCCTCGAGCGTGTCATAGGGCGCATTCTTCTGAGCCGCCAAACCGACCTGATAAGAGGTGATCATGCCGGCATATTCGAAATCCTCGGGCTTGAAGGTCACCCGCTTCATCAGGAAGGGCACGGTGTTGATCACGCTGTTGGCGTGGAACAGCAGCGTATAGCCGTCCGGCTTCGCCTTGCTCAGCTCATGCGCGGCCAGAATGCCGCCGCCGCCGGGCTTGTTGACCACATTGACCGGCACGCCGAGCTGATCCGAAAGGACCTTGGCCGCGGCGCGTCCGACCAGATCGGTCTGGCCTCCGGCCTTGTAGCCCACCAGCATGGTGATCGGGCGCTCGGGGTAATCGCCCGCGATAGCGGGGCCCGTGCAGAGTCCGGCCAGCACCGTCAGGGCTGCTGTCGCGGCTCGGAGCAGCTGTCTTCTGTTGGTCTTGCGCATCTGTTCTCCTCCCAGTGTTCAGATATGCGAATGTTCGGCAGGCCCGTTCGTCCCGGCTTGAGGCGGGGTCACACCTCGTGCCGCAAGGCGGCTGTTGCTGCGGCCGATCCAGACGGTTGTCACAACCGTCAGCAGACCGAAAAAAAGGGCGATGGGGTGCGCTGCCAGCCGCATCGGATCGTGGTCGAGAAGCTGCAGCGACTGGCGGAAGGTCAGTTCCAGATTGGGGCCGATCACGAAGCCGATCAGGAATGTGACGAAGGAAAATTCCAGCTTGCGGGCAAAGAAGCCCAGCAGCGCGAACCCCAGCATCAGGTAGATCGAAAACAGGCTGTTGGTGTTCATGTAGGCGCCGATGCAGCACAGGAACAGCACCACCGGGATGATCAGCCGGATCGGCACCCGGATGACCTGGGCAAACAGGCGCTGGCCGGCGTAACCCACGATCAGCAGGATCGCGCTGGCGCAGAGCATCGCAGCATAGAGATCGGCCACCAACTGCGGCTGTTCGACGAACATCATCGGCCCCGGCGTCAGCCCGTGCAGCACCAGCGCGGCAATCAGGATGGCGGCGATCACGCTGCCCGGAATGCCCAGCGCGAAGAGCGGCACGAAGCTGGCGGGCACCACGGCGTTATCGGCGCTTTCGGCGGCGGCGACGCCCTCGATCATACCGGTGCCGAATTTCTCCGGCGTCTTCGAGGCCCGCTGGGTGGCGCCGTAGGACAGGAACGATCCGACACTGGCGCCCAGGCCCGGCAGAATGCCCACCACCGCGCCGATCAGCGTGCCGCGCCCGATCACTGGCAGGCAGCGGCGCCATTCGGCCAGCGTCACCCGCCGGTCCTCGGGGCGGGCGCTGTCGTCGATCTCCGCCGCTTCGCGGTCGAGCTTCTGCGCATTGCCGGCCTGGATCACCATCTCGGCAATCGCCAGCATGCCGATCGCCATCGGCACCAGCGAAATGCCGTCATCCAGCTCCAGCAGACCGAAGGTCAGCCGGGGAATAAACGTCTCGGTTTCGATCCCGATCGTGGCGAAGAACACGCCGAAGGCGGCGGCGATCATCCCCTTGAGCATCGAGCGCCCGGCCAGGCTGCCGATGAAGGTGAGGGAAAACAGCAAGATCGCGCAAAGCTCCACCGGGCCGATCAGAAGGGCATAGCGGGCCAGCGGCGCCGCCAGCGCGATCAGCACCAGCGTCGACAGGCAATCGCCGATCACCGAGGCGAAGAGCCCCATCTTCAGCGCCTTCTGCGCCTTGCCCTGCCGCGCCAGCGGATAACCGTCCAGCGCAGTGGGCGCCGAGGACGGTTCGCCCGGCGTGTTCAGCAGGATGGCCGAGACCGCGCTGCCAGCGGCGCTCCCCTTGGCGATGCCGATCAGCAGGGCGATGGCGGCCACGGGATGCAGATAGAAGGTCATGGGGATCGCAACGGCGACCCCGGTCGCCTTGCCCAGCCCCGGCAGCGCGCCCAGCACATAGCCCAGTGTCACCCCGACGGTGACCCAGAACAGCGTCGAGAGCGTCAGAACATTGGAAAAGCCGATGATAAGATGCTCCATGACGGTCACACGATCACAGTGCCGAGCAGCTTGTAGAACAGCGCCCAGACCGCCAGCAGCAACCCTGCCGGCATTCCGATGAGAAGGAGAGGGCGGCGTTCGCCCAGCAAAAACAGCGCGCCCACGATCAGCGTCGCGCCGGCAGCCAGCGGCGAACCGAGCCAGAAAAGCCCCAGGCTCACCGCGAAGACCCCGGCAATCTTGATCAGCGCGACCCATTCCCGGCCCGAGAAGACGGGAGCGCGGACCTGCGGCGTGTCTTCGGATTTGGGCAGGTTTTTAAGTACCAGAAGCAGCGACAGCGCAGTGATGGCGATCATCGCCAGATTGGGCACCAGGCGCGGTGAGACATAGCCGTCCGGCGCCGGTTCGATCTGTGCCGGGATCACGACGGCGAGCATGACAACGCCGAACGCCGTCAGCACCAGCCCCGAGACGAGGTCGGCTCGTTTCATAATTTTCCTCCCGTTGCGCAGGGCCTGGAACGGCCAATACGGCGGCTCGTTCAGCCCCTGCTTCCACCGCCCCCGGATGATTTCGGGGCTGCGGGATCTCCTCCCTTTCAGGGGTAACGGGGGAGAGTTAAAAGTAATAGTCGAAAAATTCTTGAATGTGATAGGTATTGCTTATGTCTAATCTGTCCCCTCATCTGGATCACTTGCGCCTGCGCCAGCTGCGCCTATTGGAACTGATCGATCGCCACCGGTCGCTGCGCGCGGTGGGGAAGGCGCTGAACCTGACCCAGCCAGCGGTCTCGCAGATGCTGAAGGACCTGGAATTCGCCTTTGGCACGACGCTTGTGGATCGCTCCGTACGCGGTGCGGCGCTGACACCGGTCGGGCGGGTGGCGTTACAACGGGCGCGGGCGGGGCTGGCGATTTTCGACAACCTCGCGGCGGATCTGGGAACGGATGCTCCGGCCGTGCTGCGGGTCGGTACTAACCCGGCGTCGCTGTTTCAGCTTATTCCATCCGCGCTGCACAGGCTGGAGGCTCAGCGCGCTGGCATCCGGTTCCGGCTGGAGGCCGGCACCGTGGGTAATATGATGTCCCGCCTGCTGGACGGGGAACTGGATTGCTATGTGGGACGGGTGGACTGGGCGGCAATGCCGGCGCCAATGGCCGATCTGCTACGTTTCGAACCCCTGACCGAAACCGACCTGGTGGTGGCCTGTTCGGTCGACCATCCGCTTGCCGGCCGGGCCGAGGTTTCGGCGACGGAGCTCGCGCAATGGCCCTGGGCCCTGCCGTCGGGCGACACCAACAACCGCGGCTCAATCGAGACCGCCTTTCGCAACTGCGGCGTGCCCGCGCCGCTGCCCGTTGTCGAAGTTTCGGCCGATCCGACATCGCAGTTAATACTGGCTCAGGAGGTCGAGCTGTTGATCTGCGTGCCGCGCGTCGTGCTCGGTTCGCAACTCGCCGGGGAAAGGATTGTGCCGTTGGCGACCCCCGATCTCTTCCTGTCGCCGATCCGAATCTGCTTTGTCGCGCTGCGGGAACTCGACGACCTGCCGTCGTTACATCTGCTGCGCGATGCATTGCTAGACGTTTGCGGGCTGGGCCGGGGCGACACCCCACCGCCCGCGACCCGATAGGGTCTTGCGACCGATAAGGGTTACAGCCGCAATATCCTGACGGCGAGAAGCGCACAGGCTGCTGGTCAGATGCCCGTACAGCCCTTCAGCGCGTCACTGATTATGTCTAGGCTCAGGACTCATAACCAGAACATCACAGTTGCGGCGAGAGCGACGGCGGAGAGGAAGACCTTCGGGCATCTGTCGTAGCGGGTCGCCACGCGTCGCCAGTCCTTGAGCCTGCCGAACATGATCTCGTATCGCTGCCCGGCAGTGCATTGCGGAGCAATGTCACGAGAGGGGCGGTTGCGGCGTTTGTAGCGACGCTTGTCGTATTTGATGGGGCTCCTGCGCGCCTTGCGGCCAGGAATACAGGCCCTGATCCCCTTGTCCTGCAAGGCTTCGCGGAACCAATCGGCGTCATAGCCTCGGTCAGCAAGTA
>NZ_AUBS01000018.1 GCF_000429365.1 Pseudodonghicola xiamenensis DSM 18339
AACCGCATCCTACTGGAGAACTACTTCCTGCCCGGCGACCTCGAGGCCCAGATCGAGGCCTTCGTCGAGCACTACAATCACCAGCGCTACCACGAGAGCCTGGCCAACGTGACCCCTGCCGACGCCTACTTCGGAAGGGCGCCGGGCATCATCAAACAGCGCGAAAGGATCAAGCGACAGACCATCGAATATCGGCGCTTGCAGCACCGCAAGCTCGCCGCCTAACATCAATCCCCAGACGAAGCCCGCACTCCGCTAATCTACGCCGCGAAGTGTGCCAAATGTTCTGACGACGGACACTCTGTAATCTCGACGATTCCTTCCAGGATGTGGCAGAATTCGAAAACTTCGCCCTTGATCGACTTGTTGGTGCCCTCGGTCCCCGAGAAGACACCGGTGCGCACCTTACCGTCTTTCGCGGTATCCAGATCCCAAGCCTTGCAGACCGGCGTACCGGCAATCAGGCGATCGGGAGCGACCGGGACGGAACGTGGCTCGAATTCGGGCGCGGTCACAACGGGAACGAATAGATTCATGGCACTAGCCTCTTTCAGAAGGGAGGTCTTCAGTTTAGTGGAGTGATCCTGCCCAAGCGTGCCGAATTTCGCGGTCGCTCCGAACCCTATGCTGTTTCGTCCGGGCCAGGCCAAATTTGATGCGCCGCCTTCGGAAAATTCGATGCCGTAGTGCGCGTCAATTCCGCGATAACATGGCAAGACGGATGCGGTGCGGGCAGGCATCGGCTCGTCCTTCGGGATCATCGCCATGCAGGCGCCGGTGCGGGGTCCGCAAGGCAGTGGAGGGACTGCGGTCCCACGGCAGAAAAAAACGCCTATGGCGCCTGCCGCCATGTCGGGGTGCTGTCCGCGCTGCTGGCGGAAAAGGGGTTTCATGGCCATCAGAGCGTCCTGGATGGGCCTTTTGGCTTTTGGATCATGGCCGGCTCGGACCGCCCGGGCCCGAGGGCTATGCCGGACTGGGCGAAGACAGGCTGGTGACGCGGGTCGAGTTCAAGCCCTATGCATGCTGCCAGTGGTCCCATACCATAATCGAGGCTCTGTCACGGCTCGCCAAAGGGTTGGTGCCCGGCGATGTCGCCGAGGTCGATGTGTATGGGATTCTGGAGTTCTATCGCGGTCTGGGCGGTGGTATGCTCGACAACATCGACGATGCGCAGTTCAATGCCCCCTATCTGGCAGCGCTGCAGCTTCTTGGCCGCTCGTCTGAATTCGGCATGTCAGAGCCGGACCTAGCAGATAGCGCGGTGGCAAAGATGACCGAACGGGTGCGCCTGCATCACGATCCCGCCTATGACGTCGCGCAGGATGCCACCATGGCAATGCCGGTGCGGGTGGAGATCGCCACCACTGGCGGCGAGCTGCGCACCCTGTTCATCGAAGAGCCGCCCACGTCGGTCCAGCGCAGTGGATTCGGCCAGAATCAGATCTGCGCGAAGTTTCGGCGCGTCTGCGATCCGGTTCTGGGCGCCGAACGGTCGGAACGGGCGCTGTCCATGTTGTTGGATATCGAGCATGCCGATTTCGCGACGCTCATGCAGCTCTTTGCGATCGCCTGAGCCCAATACGGGTTGGCGCGGTCAGACGCCGCGCCGGTCCCATTTGTCGAGCATCCCATAATAGAGCACAGCCAGGGGATAGAACCAGGCGCGCCCATGGAAAAAAGGCCGCGTTTCGAAATTCAGATCCGAATAAATCGTGTCGCCCTCGGCGCTGCCCATCATCTTGTGTGCGACGCGGCTGCCAAGCCAACTGGCCCGTGCCACGCCGGTTCCGTTGTACGCGCCCGAAAAGTAGAGGCCGTCGAATTGTTTGACATGGGGAAACCCATCGAACGTAAAGCCCAACTGCCCGTGCCAATAGTGGCTGATCTTGGTCTGCGCGAGTTCCGGAAAGATCTGGACCAGCAGGCTGCGGATATAGCGGGCATTGGCCACGTTGCTTTCGTGGCGTCCGCTCATATTCAGCACCCGCCCGCCGAGGATCATCCGAGTTCCGTCGGGCGAAGGGCGGTAATAGGTTACGACGCGCTGGCTTCCGGCAAGGAGTTGCTGCTTGGGCATCAGCCGCGCCATTAGGTCGGGCGGCAGCGGTTCGGTGGCGACAAGGCCGCTGCCGACCGGGATGATCCGCCGCTTCAGATAGGGCGATACGGTGGCACTGTAGCCATTGGTGGCCAGCAGAACCTGCTTGGCCGTCACGTCGCGTCCCGCCACCCGAAAGCGCAAGCCGCCGTTGTCTGGTCGGATGTCTGATACCTTGGCGCCGCTGTGAATCCGGACGCCATGCCGGGTCGCAGCTCGGGCCAGTTCCAGAGCATATTTCGCAGGCTGGATGCCAGCATAGCCCGGCATCGAAATGCCGCCATGATACAGGTCGGTTTTCACCTCGGCATGCTGTTCTGACCGTGGCACCATGTAGGCATCGCAGGGCATGACCTTGGTGATGCGGTCGATCATCCGGCCCAGCTTGTCATATATCCGCGGCGCCATCGCGCCCTTGAAGTAGCCGAGGACTTTCAGGTCACAATCCAATCCTTCAGTAGCGACGACATCCTTGACGTACTGCAATGATTGAAAGCTCTCCTCGACAACGCGACGCGCGACGTCCGGTCCATAGGCCATGGCCGTATCGAAGAAGGCCCAGCCCGGTCCAAGAAAGCCGCCGTTGCGGGACGACGCCCCCCAGCCCGGTGCTTCTGCGTCGTAAAGCGTCACCTGCTTGCCTGCACGCGCAAGGACCAGCGCCGCATTCAGCCCGGTAAAGCCGCCACCGACGACCGCGACTTCGGTGGTCGCAGCGATTTCGTCGGCGGTGGATGCCTCGGGTCTTGAGCCTTCCCACCAGTAGGGCGTGTCGACGGCATTATCGGTGCAGAATTCGGCTTTGAGACGAGGCATGTTGGGTTTTCCCAGAAGTGCGGCCGGGCTGCGCGGGCATTGTCGATATCAAGCGTAAGACAGGC
Source organism: Pseudodonghicola xiamenensis DSM 18339 (assembly GCF_000429365.1). Classification (GTDB taxonomy): domain Bacteria; phylum Pseudomonadota; class Alphaproteobacteria; order Rhodobacterales; family Rhodobacteraceae; genus Pseudodonghicola; species Pseudodonghicola xiamenensis. Next base: position 2,983 of record NZ_AUBS01000018.1, read on the forward strand.
GCGCCCGGTACTTCAAGACGGTTCATCCAGAATTGGACGAAATTACCAGAACCATTCTTACGTCATCCATAGTTTCGCGTTATGACTCGTCCATCGACGCCGGACGCAAAGGGAAATCGAGACCATGGAAAACCAAGAAAATCCCCTGCTTGACCAGTTGGATCAGATCGCCCGCGGCGTGGCTGAGACGTTTGCTCCGTTTTGCGAAGTGGTTCTTCACGATCTGACAGACCCCGATCACGCAATCGTCGCGATCTACAACAACCTTTCCCAGAGGCAGGTGGGCGACCCGGCCACCGAACTGGGGCTGAACCGGATTGCCGACAAGGACTTTCCGCAGGTGCTGGCCGCCTATGCCAATCAGTTCCGCGATGGCCGCCGGGTCAAAAGCACGTCGATCGGCATCCGTGATGCCGGGGGAGACTATGTCGCCGCCCTGTGCATCAACGTGAACATGACACTGTTCGACAATTTGCGAAGCGCCTTTGACGAGTTCTGCCGAACCGGTCCACATCAGGCGCCCATTGAGTCGCTCAACCCTGCAAGTGCCGCCGCCTTGCGCGCGGCGATCGAGCGTTTCGCGGCACAAAGGGCCAAGACCCCCCGCTCGCTCGACCCTTCAGAGCGCAAGCTGCTGATCCGGGAATTGGAGGAGGCAGGCTTTCTGGATGTGCGGCGCGCTATCGAGACGGTCAGCGCACAGCTTGGCGTCTCGCGCTCCACGGTCTATGAGGACCGCCGCGCGGCTGACAATGCGTAGCCTGCATTCCTCGCAGGGTGGCGCCCATTTCTGCCACGAAGAGTGGAAAATTCATTCATTTATGCTGCGGACGCCAAGCCATTCCGCAAAATCCTTTTCTGCCCGCCTCTAAGCTTTGAAACAGGGCAATTGAGGAGCCAAGATGGCGCGCTTCACACCTAAATTCATCACGTTCGAGCGCTACGGAGCCCTGACCAACTACGACACGGGCATTAAGCACAAGGTCTGGGTCAACCGCGGGCACGAGCCGGCCAACCCCTTCTACGAATACATTGAAATTGCCGACACGCGTGGTCTGCCCGCGATCGTCGGACCGTAATTTCCTTGCCACGCCGCCCTGCCGGAAGGTCGGACAGCAATCTAAGGAGACTTCCATGATCAAAGCCGCCGACATTGAAACCGCCACAGCGCGCATGCATCAGTTCTTCATCAACGGCACTTGGGTTGATGCATCGAGCGATGAATGCGCCGACATCGTCAACCCGGCGACCGAGGAGGTCATCGGAGAAGTCGCGCTTGCCTCTGTCGCAGAGACGGACAAGGCGGTGGCTGCAGCGCGCGCGGCGTTTCCCGGATGGTCCACGACAAGTCCCGACGAGCGCGCAGACAAGATTGACCGGCTGCACGCGCTGATCCTAGAAAACAAGGACACACTCGCGCGGGCCATCACCGCCGAAATGGGCGCCGCGACCAGCTATGCGCAGACGGCCCAGGTGCCGCTGGCCGCAGAACATCTGCGCGTTGCGAGCGAGTTGCTGCGCAGCTATCGCTTTGTGACGCGCCGCGGCCAGGCCGCCATCGTGCGCGAGCCCATCGGCGTTTGCGCACTTATCACTCCCTGGAACTGGCCGCTGTTCCAGATCACTGCCAAGGCAGGGTCGGCCCTGGCGGCAGGCTGTACGGTCGTGTTGAAGCCGAGCGAGCTCTCGCCACTCAGCGCGGCTCTGTTTGCAGACCTGATCGCCAGGGCAGGATTTCCGGCCGGCGTGTTTAATCTGGTCAACGGGACGGGTCCGGTGGTAGGCACCCGTCTGGCCGAACATCCCGACATCGACATGGTATCGATCACCGGTTCGACCCGCGCCGGTGTCTCTGTGGCACAGTCTGCCGCACCAACGGTCAAGCGCGTCGCCCAGGAGTTGGGTGGAAAGTCGCCCAACGTGATCCTGCCCGACGCCGATCTCTCTCGAGCCGTGCCGCCGGGTGTTGCCTCGGCGATGCGCAACGTCGGCCAGTCCTGCAGCGCACCGACCCGGATGATCGTGCCCCGTGCACGGCTCGCGGAAGTCGAAGAGCTGGCGGTCGCGGCGGTAGCTGACTTCAAGATCGGAGATCCGACCGATGCGGTTACGACGCATGGGCCCTCCTCGAACCGGAACCAGTATGCCCGCGTTCAAACCATGATCCAGACCGGCATCGACGAGGGCGCGAAGCTCCTCACTGGCGGACCGGGACGCCCCGAGGGTCTTGAGCGCGGCTTCTTTTCGAAGCCCACGATCTTTTCCGAGGTCACGACGGACATGGCCGTGGCGCAGGAAGAGATTTTTGGCCCGGTTCTGGTCATCATGCCATATGATGATGTGGAAGAGGCAATCACGATCGCCAATGATACCGTCTACGGCCTCGGAGCGCAGGTGCAGGGCTCGGACCTTGATTTGGTTCGCAAGACCGCCGCGCGCATCCGGGCAGGCCAAGTGCATCTGAACTATCCTGCCTGGGACCCGTATGTGCCCTTCGGCGGCTATAAACAGTCCGGCAATGGCCGCGAATATGGGATAGAAGGGTTGGAGGAATACCTCGAGACCAAGTCCATCCTCGGCTACTTCGACGGGGAGTAAATGCCACCGTCTTCGCATCGGCCCGAAGTCCACTATTGTTGCAACCGGCATGATTGCGGCATATTCGGGCCGATGTGGACTGAACGAACCTTGACAGCAACACGTATAACAAGTTGGTTCATAACAACAAATTGAGGGCAGAGTTCCAATGAATGCCCGTCAGATCGAGATCTTCCGCCCATCATGCGCAAGGGGTCGCTTACCGCCGCAGTGAATGCGCTGGCCGTGTTGCAACCCGCCATCAGCAAGTCGTTGCTCCATTTCGAAAGTCATTTGGGCTACGCGCTGTTCGACCGCATCTTCCGCGAGATCGAATTGCTGGACGAACTCGCGCTGAACATCACGGAACGGCGGGTTGGACTGTTGCGCATCGGCGTGACCCGGCCGCTGGCGATCCTGGTTTCGTCCTCGCTGGTGGCAGCGCCGCTGGTGCGGCCGGGCCTCGGGGGTGCGCTGGCCGACGCTTTCATGCCCTGTGACAGGAACGAGAACCTCGTGATCCATCGCTTCCGCCCGGAAATCAGCATGAACCTTGCGATCTCGACCAATACCGACAAACCAGCTTCGCGCTTGCTGTCTGCATTCCGGCTGAACCTGCGCGACGCGATCCGGCAGTACCACGCGGCTCACGACGCCACCACACAGCGTTGATGTCCGACCTGCTCGGCCAAATCCCGGCGGACGAACAGATCGGCAGCGTCACCGCCGACGGTGCCTATGACACCCGCAAATGCCACGACGCCATCGCTGACCGCGGGGCGGATGCCGTCATTCCCCCAGGGCTCCGCCCGTTCAGGGCTGAATTGATCCACCGGATCAATTCCAGGCCGCCCTTCACCCCCGCAAGAACGCCAAGCCGTGGAAGACCGTCACCACCGGCACGATCGCACGAAACGAAGCCCTGCGGGCATCGAAAGACCACGGTCGTGCCCTCTGGCGACGATGGAGCGGATACCATCGCCGAAGCCGCGTCGAGACGAAACCTCTCGGGACATTTCCTTCGGAAATACCCTGCCGGTCAGTGGATGCACTGTGTGAAACTGCTTGGGCAGCGCCTCATGGCGCAGGACTTTGACCGGCAGGTCGCCGAAGTCCAAGTCCGCATCGCCGTCATGAACGGCTACACCGCGCTTGGCATCCCTGTCACAGAAGCCGTGGGATGAAACCGTCCGGGGAAAGGGAAACCTCGGGTATCACAAGCTTTGTGCATCAGAGCCGCGACGTTCTGCTCATGATGTCCAGCTACCATGCTGGATTCACGAGATGAATCCAGCACGAGATTTGTGTAATAGAGCTTCTTGGCAGATTCTGTTGTCGCATTGGGTGAAACAGCAGATTAATTCAGGCCTATCGCGCGATACTGCGCTGAATTACAAGTATTCGATAAGCCGGATGTTAAAGACCATGTCAGATGACGATCTACAGCCCGAAGCCGCCGAGGGCTGTCTGATCCTCGACAATTACCGGGCGACAGCTCACAAGATCACTACTGCCGACCGCCATTTGTTGCACGAACTGACAATCAGCGTGTTCTGGCCGCATCGCGACCGGGATCTCGATCTCTTCATCTCGCTCGGTCAGGGCTATGTCGCTGTCGATGAAATCGGTCGGGCGATGGGATCGGCGATGTATTTCCCCATGGGGGACGATTTCGCCATGTTCGGGATGATGGTCACTGCACCACGATTGCAGATGCAGGGGGCCGGCCGCTGGCTTTTGAACCGGATCATGTCCGATTGCGCCGGGCGCGACCTGCGGTTGAGCGCGACGCGCGCTGCCTATTGGCTGTATGAAGGCGCGGGCTTCGTGCCGGTGAATACGATCTGGCAGCATCAGGGCAAGGCGCGGCGGATCCACTCCCCGGAGCCGGTCGCGGGAGTGGATGTTCGCCCGATGACCGGGGCCGATATCCCGGCCATTCTCGCGCTTGACCTGCTGGCCCTGGGGGCGGATCGCTCCGACACGCTGAAGGTGCTGATCGGCCTGTCCGAGGGGCTTGTCGCGGTTCGTGGCGATCAGGTCTTGGGCTATGCGCTGAAGCGCCCGTTCGGTCGAGGCAAGGTGATCGGGCCGGTGATCGTCGATGACGAACGGGTCGCGATGCAGCTGATCGCACCGTTCATCCAGGCTGATGTGGGCAACTTCCTGCGTGTCGATACCCCGGTGCAGAGTGATCATTTCGCGGCCTTTCTCGCCGCCGCGGGACTGGGGGCCTATGACACGGTGACCGAGATGCGGATCGGCCCGCAACGCCGCGCGACGGAAGGACCGCGAGTGTTCGGCATGGCATCGCATTCGCTGGGCTAAACGCCGCCGGGATTGATGACAGCAGAAAGGGGCGCTTCAGCGCCCCTTTTGGTCTCTGTCGCGTATCCGGTCAGGACAGGCGGTCTTTCATTCCGAACCACAGGCCCACCAACGGCAGGAACCAAGGTTGGCCCGAATGCGCCGGGATCGGTGGCCAGCTCATCCCGGCCAGCGGGTTGGTATCAGTCCGCCCCATCGCCAGGTCGGCCAGCGTCTGGCCGATCAGCGTCGACATCTGCGCGCCATGGCCGGAATAGCCCATGCCATAGATCATGCCGTCATGTTCCCCGGCGCGGGGGTAACGGTCCTTGGTCATGCCGACCAGACCGCCCCAGCAATAATCGATCTCGATCCCGGCCAGATGTGGGAAGGTCTTGGCCAGCCCGGCCTGCAGGATGGCGCCGGATTTCGCATCGGAGCTCTGGTTAGACACCGCCGAAAACCGCGCCCGTCCGCCAAAGATAAGGCGGTTGTCAGGCGACAGGCGGAAATAGTTGCCGATGTTCATCGTGGTCACGCAGGTGCGATTGCCCGGCAGGGTGGCCGCAATCTCGTCTGGCGTCAGCGGCCGGGTCGCCACCACGAAGGAGCCGACCGGAATGATCCGGTGCCGGATCCAGCGGAACGGCTTTTTCGCATATTCGCCAGTATAGGCTCCGGTGGCCAGGATCACACGTTCGGCGCGCAGCTTGCCCTTCGGCGTGGTCAACTCCCAACCGCTGCCGGCGTGCTGGCGGTCGGCCACCGGGGCGCCATGCCAAATCTTGGCACCGTGACGATGCGCGGCCTCGGCCAGGCCGGTGGCATAACGGCCCATGTGCATCATCGCCGCCTTTTCATAGAGCATGGCGCCATGGACCCCGGCGGCCCCGACTTCGCCCGGCAGGTCGGATTTCTCCAGCCAACGGGTATCGGGATCGACCTCGCGATGGATCAGGTCGAAATTCGCCCGCAGCCCGGCGACATGGCTGGGTTTCGAGGCGAGCTTGAGTTTACCCGCGCGGCGGAAGTTGCAGTCGATCCCTTCCTCGGCAATCACCTCCTCGATCATGTCGATGGAATGATCGAAGGCATGGTACAGACGGTGCGCCTGCTCCGCCCCCAGATGCGCCTTGGCTTCGGCATAGCCGTGCGCGATGCCGTTGTTCAGATGGCCGCCGTTGCGTCCGGACCCGCCGGCGCCGACGTGATCGGCCTCCAGCAAGGCCACGCGCACGCCGGATTTCGCCAGTTTGCGCGCGGCGTTGAGCCCGGTGAAGCCGCCGCCGATCACCGCCACATCATAGCTGCCCTGGACCGGCCCGTTTTGGGGTTGGGAAAAGGGGGTGGATGTGTCGTGCCAATAGGATTTGAATTGCATCTGTGCCTCCGCTGCGCGGGTTCCTGATCTGATCTTACAGGCCGGCGACGGCGGCAAGGCCGGAGACGTCGGGGATTTCGGTATAGCCGTAATAGGGGTTGGCCGGTTCGTGGCCGCGGTTCACCCAGGCCTTGTGCTTGATGCCGATGTCATGTGCGGTCATCAGATCATAGCGGAAGCTGGAAGAGACATGCAGCACGTCTTCGGGGCCGCAGCCGAGCATGTCGAACATATACTCGAACGCACGCATCTGCGGCTTGTAGGCGCCGGCGCTTTCGGCGGTAAAGACATGGTCGATCGGCACGCCGAGGTTCTTGATGTTATGCGGGATCTGATCGTTCATCGAATTGGTCAGCGCCACCAACGGGATCTTGCCGGCGATCTTGGCCAGGCCGGCGGTGACGTCGGGGTGGGGGCCCCAGGTCGGCACCCGGTTATAGATGTCTTCGGCGACGGCGGGATCGAAGGCGATGCCGTTCCTTTTGCAGGTCCGTTCGAGCGAGTTGTAGACGACTTCGGCATAGGGCTTCCAGGCGCCCAGAACCTCATCCAGACGGTAGGCCGCGAAATCGGCGATGAAGGTGTCCATCTGCTCGGGCGACAGCTTGTCTGCATAATGTGCGCGGGCGGCGCCGGCCATGTCGAAGAAGATCATCGTGCCGTGGCAGTCGAAGGTGATGAATTTGGGGCGGAAGGTCATGTATCTCTCCGAGAGGTCTTGTCTGCCTGACAGCATGACCCGGGTCGCACGACAGGGATTGCCGCGTTTGCAGGTTTGGACGCAGGAAATTGCGTTTCCTGCGCGGGATCCGGCAGGGGATGCCGTGGGGAGGCTGGCTTTGGGCGCTCCTGCCGGGGCGGGCAGGGCAGGGTAGGGGGGCGCCCTGCCGGCGCCATTGCCCCAACCGAGGAATTCCCTATGACGCATCTCGTGCCGCTTGACCTGACCCCTGATTTCGCCCCGCGCGAGGACAAAGCCCTGCCTGAACGGTTGATCGAGGGCGATCCCACCTTCAAGACCTGGGAACTGGACTGCGCGCAGGCCGAGACCGCGAAGTGGGGCAAGATCCGCACCGGCATCTGGGAGGCGACGCCAGGCACCACCAAGTCGATCAAGGGCGAGACTTTCGAGTTCTGCCATATCCTGTCGGGTCATGTACGTCTTTCCGAAGAGGGTGGCGAAAGTCGTGACTTTACCGCCGGCGACAGTTTTGTGCTGAAGCCCGGTTTCGTCGGCACCTGGCACACGATCGAGACCGTGCGCAAGATTTGGGTTATCGCGGCCTGAGGCGCATGATGATGTTTGCAAAGGATATTCTGGCCCGGCTGGTGGGGTTTCCCTCCGTTGTCGGGACCCCGAACGGGGCGCTTCTTGGCTTCGTGCGCGATTATCTGGCCGGTCATGGCATTTCCTGCCGTATTCTGACCGGCCCCGAGGGCGATCGGGCCAATCTCTTCGCGACGATCGGCGATGCCTCGACACCCGGCTATATTCTGTCGGGCCATGTCGATGTGGTGCCGGCCGGAGAACCCGAGTGGCTGGCCGATCCCTTCGTGCTGCGTGAGGAAGCCGGCCGGCTGATCGGTCGCGGCGCCTGCGACATGAAAGGCTATGTTGCCGCAGTCCTCGCGGCGGTGCCCGATCTGGTGGCGATGGATCTGTCTAGGCCGATCCATATCGCGCTGTCTTATGATGAAGAGGCCGGTTGCAAGGGCGTGCCGCATCTGCTGTCTGCCTTGCCCGATCTCTGCGCGCCGCCGCTTGGCGCCATCATCGGTGAGCCGACCGGTCTGGTGCCGGTGCTTGCACATAAGGGCAAGGCCTCGGTCCGGGTCACGGCCAGGGGCGTGCCGGGACACAGTTCGCGCCCCGATCTCGGGCAGAATGCCATTCATGCGCTGGTGCCGGTGTTGGCCGCTGCCACCGCTCAGGCCGAGGCGCTGAAGGCCGGGCCGCAGGATCTGCGGTTTGCCCCATCCTATTCCAGCCTGCAGATCGGCACGTTGTCGGGCGGGCAGGCGATCAATATCATTCCCGACCGCGCGGAGGCGCGTATCGAGGCGCGCGCGATTGCCGGCGTCGATCCGGAGGCCCTGCTGGCCCCGGTGATCGCGGCGGCGGAGCTGGCGGGTCTCGAAAGTGAAATCTTGTCATCCTATCCGGCCCTTGCGCTCGATGCCGCCGATCCGCTGGCGGCATTGGCTCAGGCAATCTCGGGTCATGCGCCCTTGGGGGCGGTCAGTTTCGGGACCGAAGCCGGGCTGTTCCAGAAAGCGGGGATTCCATCGGTGATCTGCGGTCCGGGGGATATCGCCCGGGCGCACAGACCCGAAGAATATCTGACCCTGGAGGAGCTGGAAGGGGCCCGCGCCATGGTGGTGGCGCTTGGTCAACGCCTGAGCGGCTGATACGATCCCGGTTCGGCAAAATTTTCTGCGGTCCCGCGGTGCGGCGGCAAAGTAAACTGCCGCGCCGCGGCGCAATCAGACCAATCATGCCGCCTCTTGGAGTGTAGGGTCGGGGGGACAAGATCAAGAGCCGGAGTTCCAATGTCTCACACTGCGTCTCAGCAAATTCTATTCGAAGACTTCGCTCCGGATCATCTCGACGGGGCACTGCGCCTGTCGCAGGAAGCCGGATGGCCGCATCGCCGCGACGACTGGGCGTTGACCCTGTCGGTTTCGACTGGCGTGGTCGCGATGGATAGTGGCGAGGTGGTCGGCACCGCGCTGTGTTCCTGTTTCGGCGATGTCGCAACGCTCAATATGATCATCGTCGATCAGCGGATGCGGGGCCGGGGCCTTGGGCGCGAATTGATGAATCGCGTGATCGCCATGGCCGGGGCACGCGAAACGCGTCTGGTTGCCACCACAGACGGGTTGCCGCTGTATGAAAAGCTGGGCTTCGTCGCGACCGGTCGGATCGAACAATACCAGGGCATCGCGGTTGCAGCGCAGCCCGAGGTTTCTGTCGATGCGGCGACGGGTGCCGATATCGCGGCGCTGGCCGCGGCAGATCTGGCGGCCTCCGGAATGGAACGGGCTACGCTGTTGGCCCGAATCGTCGAGACTGGAACCCTGCTGCGGGCCGAAGGTGGCTTTGCCCTGCTGCGCCGCTTCGGGCGGGGTCATGTGGTCGGCCCGGTGGTGGCGCGCGATGTGGCGACTGCCCGGGCGCTGATGGCGGCGGCTGCCAGTCGGCTGGAGGGGCAGTTCCTGCGGATCGACATGGCTGGTGCTCTCGTTCAGGCCGATTACGCCGAAAGCCTCGGCCTGACACATGCCGGCGGTGGCACCACGATGGTGCGCGCCCCGAAATCGCCCACGGCGATTTCTTCTGAATACAAAACCTTCGCCCTCGTGTCGCAGGCCCTGGGCTAATTCCGCGGAGATTGAACTGACATGTTGTCAAATTCCCTTGTCGAACTCGACCGGCGCCATCTGGTCCACCCGGTGTCCTCGTTCCGTGGGCACGAAGCGCGCGGCGTGCGCATTCTGACCGGCGCAAAGGGCGCCACCGTTACTGATGCCGAAAGTCGTGAGCTGATCGACGGATTTGCTGGCCTGTGGTGTGTCAACGCCGGCTACGGCCATGAAAGCGTGGTCGAGGCCGCCGCTGAACAGATGCGCCAATTGCCCTATGCCACCGGCTATTTCGATCTGGGCGCCGAAGCGCCGATCAAGCTTGCCGCGGAACTGGCCGAACGGGCCCCGGGTGATCTGAACCATATCTATTTCTCGCTCGGCGGGTCGGACGCTGTCGACAGCACAATCCGCTTTGTGCGCTATTACTGGTATTCCAAGGGCCAGCCCGAACGCGATCAGTTCATCTCGGTCGAGCAGGGTTATCATGGTTCCACCACGATGGGCGCCGGCCTGACTGCGCTGCCGGGCTTCCACGAAGGCTTTGGCGTGCCCTATAGCTGGCAGCACAAGATTTCCTCGCATTACACCTATCGCAATCCGCTCAAGACCGATGCCGAAATCATTGCTGCCTCGGTTGCCGAGCTGAAGGCCAAGGTCGAGGCGATCGGGCCCGAAAAGGTAGCCGCCTTCTATGTCGAGCCGATCCAGGGTTCGGGCGGGGTTCTGGTGCCGCCGAAGGGCTGGGTCAAGGCGATGCGCGACGCCTGCAAGGAGATGGGCATCCTCTTCATCGCCGATGAGGTGATCACCGGTTTCGGCCGCACCGGTCCGCTGTTCTGCTGCGAAGAAGAAGACATCGTCCCCGATCTGATGACCACGGCAAAGGGGCTGACCTCGGGCTATGTGCCGATGGGCGCGGTCTTCATGTCGGATCATGTCTATGAAACCATTGCCGAAGGCGCCGGTGCCAAGGCGGTGGGTCATGGCTTCACCTATTCGGCGCACCCGGTGTCGGCGGCTGTCGCGCTTGAGGTTCTGAAGCTGTACGAAGGCGGGCTGCTGGAGAATGGCCGCAAGGCCGGTGCGCGGCTGATGGAAGGGCTGCAGGGCCTTTCGGATCATCCGTTGGTCGGCGATGTGCGCGGGCGCGGCATGCTGGCAGCGATCGAACTGGTCACCGACAAGGACAAGAAGACGCCGCTGCCGGCCAGTGTCCAGCCGGCCACGCGGCTGTTTGACCGGGCCTGGGAACAGGGGCTGGTGATCCGCTCCTTCGCGCAGGGCATCTTCGGCTACGCCCCGCCGCTGTGCTGCACCATGGAGGAGATCGACCAGATCGTCGACCGCACCCGCAAGGTGCTGGACCTGACGCTGGAAGATCCCGAAATCCGCGCGGTGCTCGCCTGATGGCGCTGCTGCTGCAGACCTTTCCGGAACGCGCGGCCATCTGGTCGCGCGTCTTCTCCGAGGCAGGCGAACCGCTGGTCTGCGGTGCCGATCAGGTCTCGGATCCTGCGGCGGTGCGGTATCTGGCTTGCTGGGTGCCGCCGCCGGATCTGACGATCTATCCCAATCTCGAGGTTGTCATCTCGGTCGGGGCCGGGGTTGATCAGATGCCGAAGATGCCCGAGGGTGTGCGGCTCTGCCGGACCCTGGCCCCGGGCATCGAGGAGATGGTGCGTGACTGGGTGGTGATGGCCACACTGATGCTCTATCGCGCCATGCCGGTTTATCTTGAGCAGGCAACGCGCGGGCAATGGCAGACCCATGGCGTGCCTCTGGCCCGCAACGGTCGTGTCGGCATCATGGGCATGGGGCGGATCGGTCAGCTGGCGGCGGAAACCCTGACGGGACTGGGCTTCCAGGTGAGCGGCTGGTCACGATCGGGGGCGCCTGCCGGTGGGGTCGAGATGTTCTCGGCCGAGGAGCTCGACCGCTTTCTGGGGCAGAGCGATGTGTTGATCTGCCTGCTGCCCCTGACCGGTGAGACCCGTGGTATGTTGAATGCGAATCTGTTCGCGAAACTGCCGGAGGGCGCCCATCTGGTGCATGCCGGGCGCGGTGCCCAGCTTCATATGCCGGCGCTTCGGGCGGCGCTGGATACAGGGCGTCTCGCTTCGGCCATGCTGGATGTGACCGAGCCGGAGCCGTTGCCACAAGACCATTGGGCCTGGGCCGATCCCCGGGTGATCATCACCCCGCATGTGGCGGCGAATACCGATCACCGTGAAGGGGCCGAACATGCCCTGCGGGTGGTGCGCGCGGCCCGCGCAGGCCAGCCCTTGCCCGGTCTGGTCGATCAGGCGCGCGGCTACTGACCCACTCACGGCGGCGGTTGGAAATACCGCCCGCCGCGAGAATTTAAAATAATCTGCTGTCGAGGTGCCGTGTTTCGGAGAATTTCGAGCGGCGAGCAGAGCGACACTGAACAGAACCGAGACGGCGAAAACGCCGCTAGATGTTAAAGACAAGGGGAGAGCGGCACGTATCCGGGCAGGTTTGCATCGGAGCGCCGCATCATTTCCCTCGCAAAATAAAATGCTGCCTTGTGCGGCTGTTTGCAGAAAGGACTGCTGTAATGGCAACCGAAACCGTCGTGAAACCGCTGACTGCGTTTTCCTACGTCACCTTTGACGTGGTGGGCACGTTGATCGACTTCGAAGGCGCAATCAAGGATGGGCTGGCCGAGATCGCTGCCCGCGAGGGGCGCGAGATCGACGGCGAAGCCGCGTTATCGGTTTATCGTGACGCGCGTTACGAGCCGGGCGCGTTGCGCTTTCCCGATGATCTGGGGCGTTGCTATTCTCGGATCGCCGCCGCTTTCGGCCTGCCCGACACCGAAGAATATCGCAAGCTGATGATCGAACGCGTCGGCGATGCCAAGCCGTTCCCGGATTCGGTCGAGGCGATGGCGCGGCTCAAGGCCCGTTACAAGCTGATCGCGATGACCAACGCCCGCCGCTGGGCCTTTGAGAAATATGAGGAAAAGCTGGGCTTTCCCTTCTGGGCCGGCTTTACCACCGACGATACCGGTTGCGAAAAGCCGAACCCCGACTATTTCCACCAGGTGTTCGATTATGTCGCCAAGGACGGCGGCAGCAAGGATGACATCCTGCACACTGCACAAAGCCAGTATCATGACATCGGCATTTCGCGCCAACTGGGCATGACCAATGCCTGGACTCAGCGCCGGCATGCCCAGAATGGCTATGGCGGGACCATCGAACCGAAAGAATTCACCGAGCCTGATTATCACTTCCACGCGCTGATCGAGCTGGCCCGCGCCGCCGATACCGCATTCGAGGCCTGAGTTCACCACCGGCCCGGCACGCCGTCAGAAGCGGGGCGGGCCCACATCAACAGGGAAGAAGCACCAATGACAAATAAGACCCCCACCAACTGGACCGGTCGCGACGATGCGATGGTCGAACAGGCGATTCGTCGCGGCGCGTCACGCCGGGAGTTGCTGAAGATGCTGATGGCTTCGGGCATCGGTGCGGTAGCCGGCGGCTCGTTGCTGCTGCGGGCGGATCAGGCCGTGGCCGCGGCGCCGGTCTTCGGCGGCAACATGAAGGCCGCAGGCTGGTCCTCTTCCACCGCTGATACGCTCGATCCGGCCAAGGCTTCGCTGTCGACCGACTATGTCCGGTGCTGTGCCTTCTACAACCGCCTGACCTTCCTTGACGAGGCCGGCCAGGTACAGATGGAACTGGCCGACAGCGTGTCTTCTGACGACGCGCAGACCTGGGAGGTGAAGCTGAAGTCGGGCGTTCTGTTCCACGACGGCAAAACGCTGAGCGCCGACGATGTGGTCTATTCGCTCAAGCGTCACCTGGACGAGGGCGTCGGCTCCAAGGTCAACTCGATCGCCAAGCAGATGACCGAGATTTCCAAGGTGGACGATCTGACGGTGAAGATCGTTCTGGCAGCCGCCAACGCCGACCTGCCGACCATCCTGGCGCTGCATCACTTCATGATCATCGCCGATGGGACCACGGATTTCTCCAAGCCGAACGGCACCGGTGCCTTCATCTGCGAGGTGTTCGAACCCGGCGTGAAATCGGTTGCAGTGAAGAACCCGAATTATTTCAAAGCCGAAGGTCCCTATCTGGACAGCTTCGAATTCTTCGCGATCACCGACAACAACGCCCGCGTCAATGCGCTGTTGTCGAATGACATCCAGCTTGCCGCCTCGGTCAATCCGCGGTCGCTGCGGATGCTGGACGGCCAGTCCTCGGTGAAGACCTCGGTCACCACCTCGGGCAACTATTCTAACCTGAACATTCGTCTCGACATGAACCCGGGCGACAAGGCCGGGTTCATCGAAGGGATGAAGTATCTGGTCAACCGTGAGGCGATCCAGAAGTCGGTGCTGCGCGGTCTGGCCGAAATCGGCAACGATCAGCCGGTCTCGGCGGCGAGCCGCTATCACAACCCGAACCTGAAGCCGAAGGACTACGACCCCGAGCGCGCCAAGAGCCTGTTCGACAAGGCCGGTCTCTTGGGCCAGTCGATCCCGGTCGTCGCCTCCGACGCCGCCACCTCTTCGGTTGATATGGCGATGATCGTGCAGCAGGCCGGAACCCAGATCGGCATGAAGCTCGATGTGCAGCGCGTGCCGTCCGATGGCTACTGGTCGAACTACTGGCTGAAGGCGCCGATCCACTTCGGCAACATCAACCCGCGTCCGACCCCGGATATCCTGTTCTCTCTCCTCTACGCATCCGATGCGCCGTGGAACGAAAGCCAGTACAAATCCGAAAAGTTCGACAAGATGATGGTCGAGGCCCGTGGCGCCCTGGACGAGGAAAAGCGCACCGCGATCTATTGGGACATGCAGGAGATGGTCGCCAACGAAGCCGGCACCATCATTCCGGCCTATATCTCGAACGTGGATGCGATCTCCTCGAAGCTGGGCGGGCTGAAACCGAACCCGCTTGGCGGCATGATGGGGTATGCTTTCGCCGAATACGTCTGGCTGAACGCCTGATCCGTGACCAAAAAAGCGATCCGCGGGGGCGATGGCCCTCGCGGATCCGTTCGCTCACAAGGAGGTGCCACATTTGCCCGCTTCGCTTACCCCATATTTCCTGATCGCCCAGCGACTGGGGGTTGCGCTGATCACTTTGGTCATCGTCTCCTTCGCGGTGTTTTTCGCAACCGAACTTTTGCCCGGGGATGTGGCAGAAATTCTGCTGGGGCAGGCGGCAACACCCGAGGCCGTGGCCGGTCTGCGCGAGGCAATGGGACTGAACCAGCCGGGTATCTACCGCTTTTTGCACTGGTTCGTGGGGCTGGCCTCTGGCGATCTGGGAACATCCTATGTGAACAACATGCCGGTGGCCGATCTGATCAGCGGACGACTGGCGAATTCGCTGAAACTCGCCGGTGTGACGACGCTGTTTGCAGTGCCGATCGCTCTCAGCCTCGGCATCGGAGCGGCGATGTGGCGCGGTTCGATCTTCGATCGGCTGGTGTCGGTCCTGACCATCTCGGTGATCTCGGTGCCTGAATTCATGGTGGCGACGCTGGCGGTCCTGATCTTCGCGGTCTGGCTCGGCTGGCTGCCGGCGCTGAGCTATGGCGCCGATGTCGGCTCCTGGTCGGCGATGCTCAAGGCCTATGCGATGCCGGTGATCACCCTTGGTTTCGTGGTCTCGGCGCAGATGATCCGGATGACCCGTGCCGCGGTGATCGAGACGATCAACACCCCTTACGTCGAAATGGCCCTGCTCAAGGGCGCCTCGCGGTCGCGCATGGTGCTGCGGCACGCCCTGCCCAACGCGCTCGGCCCCATTGCCAATGCTGTGGCCCTGTCGCTGAGCTATCTGGTCGGTGGCGTGATCATCGTCGAGACCATCTTCAACTACCCCGGTGTCGCCAAGCTGATGGTCGATGCTGTTTCCACCCGCGATCTGCCATTGATCCAGTCCTGCGCGATGATCTTCTGCATCAGCTATCTGTCGCTGATCACGCTGGCGGACATGATCGCCATTCTTGCCAACCCGAGGCTGCGCCACTGATGTCCGAGAAATCCCTCTCCCTCCGCCTGCCGACGCCGCGCAATCTGGGCTATTCCTTCAACTGGGTCGGCCGGATCGGCCTGATGATCATCCTGTTCTGGGGGGCCGTCGCGATCTTCGGACCCTGGCTTACGCCCTATCCGGTCGGTGAGATCGTCGATTGGGATTATTTCGGTCCGATGAGCGATAAGTTCTGGATGGGGACCGATTATCTGGGCCGCGATATCCTGTCCCGGATCATCATGGGCGCGCGCTATACCGTCGGCATCTCGCTGGCCTCGGTGACGCTGGCCTGCACCGGCGGCGTGATCCTCGGCATGGTCGCGGCTGTCGCGGGCGGCTGGTTCGACACTGGCCTGTCGCGGCTGCTGGACGCGTTCAATGGCATTCCCTCGCTGCTGTTCGGTCTGGTGGTCGTGGCTGCCGTGGGCTCTTCGATCCCGGTTCTGGTCCTGACGCTTGCGGCAATCTATCTGCCCGGTTCCTATCGCTTTGCCCGCGCCCTGGCGGTGAACGTCAACACGATGGACTTCGTCACCGTTGCCCGCGCGCGGGGCGAACGGACGCCCTATCTGATCTTGCAGGAGATCTTTCCCAATATCCTCGGGCCGGTGCTGGCCGATCTCGGGCTGCGCTTCGTCTTCATCGTGCTGGTGCTTTCGGGGTTGTCGTTCCTGGGGCTCGGGGTGCAACCGCCGAATGCCGATTGGGGCGCGTTGGTGCGTGAGAATATCGAAGGTCTGTCGCTTGGCGCGCCGGCGGTGGTCTTCCCTTCGATCGCCATCGCCTCTCTGACCATCTCGGTGAACATGTTCATCGACAACCTTCCCACCAAGATCCGCGACAGGAGCGAATGATGACTGCAGCCCCCCTCGTTTCCGTTCGCGGTCTGACCATCGGCGCCACCACCGACGCCGGCCGCAAGGTGAAGATCATCAAGGGTGTCGATTTCGACATCGCCCCCGGTGAGATCGTCGCGCTGATTGGTGAATCCGGATCGGGCAAGACCACGATCGCCCTGTCGCTGATGGGC
Organism: Pseudodonghicola xiamenensis DSM 18339; assembly: GCF_000429365.1. Lineage (GTDB taxonomy): Bacteria > Pseudomonadota > Alphaproteobacteria > Rhodobacterales > Rhodobacteraceae > Pseudodonghicola > Pseudodonghicola xiamenensis. Next base: position 19,670 of record NZ_AUBS01000018.1, read on the forward strand.
CATACCCGCACCGGTTGTGAAATCACCGGTGGCACGATCCGGCTGGGTGATGACGACATCACCGCCATGGACGAACGCGCCCGCAGCGGGCTGCGCGGCACGGCGGTATCCTATGTGCCGCAATCGGCCGCCGCCGCCTTCAACCCGAGCCAGCGGATCATGCAGCAGGTGATCGAGATTTCCGCGATCCACAAGCTGATGCCGCGACCCGAGGCCGAGAAGAAGGCGGTGGAGCTGTTCCGCGCCCTGGCGCTGCCGGATCCCGAGACCATCGGCCACCGCTATCCGCACCAAGTCTCCGGTGGCCAGTTGCAACGGCTGTCGGCGGCCATGGCGCTGATCGGGGATCCGCAACTGGTGATCTTCGATGAACCGACCACCGCGCTTGACGTGACCACCCAGATCGAGGTGCTGCGCGCGTTCAAATCGGTGATGGAAAAGGGCGGCATGGCCGGGGTCTATGTCAGTCACGATCTGGCCGTCGTTGCCCAGATCGCTGATCGGATCATCGTGCTGAAGGGCGGTGAAATTCAGGAGGTCGGCACGACGCAGCAGATCCTCGACGCGCCGGCCCATCCCTATACGCAAGAGCTGCTGGCGGCGTTCGAACCGGTGCCGCATGAACTGGCCCAGATCGAACATCGTCCGCACGAACGGCCGATCCTCGAGATTCAGCATCTGTATGCCGGCTATGGTCCGGTGCGCAACGGCGAACCTCAGCTCAAGATCCTCAAGGATGTGAATTTCAAGCTGCAGCGCGGCCGCAATCTGGGGGTGATCGGGGAATCCGGATCGGGCAAATCAACCCTGGCCCGCGCGATTGCGGGGATCGTACCGGCCTATCGGGGCAATATCCTGTTTGACGGTCGCGAACAGCATCTGTCTTTGGCGGATCGGTCGAAAGACGATCTGCGGCGGGCGCAGATGGTCTTTCAGCTTGCCGACACCGCCCTGAACCCGGCGCAGTCGATCGAGAAGATCCTCGGCCGACCGTTGTACTTCTATCATGGAATGAACAGCCGGCAACGCGAGGCGCGGGTGATCGAACTGCTGGACATGGTGCGCTTGCCGGCGGCGTTGCGCCATCGCCTGCCGGGAGAGCTCTCCGGGGGGCAGAAGCAACGGATCAACCTGGCCCGGGCGCTGGCTGCTGAACCTGAGCTGATCCTCTGCGACGAGATCACCTCGGCGCTCGATACCGTGGTGGCGGCGGCGATTCTCGATCTGCTGAAGGAACTTCAGCGCGAGCTGAACCTGAGCTACCTGTTCATCAGCCACGATCTGTCGACGGTCGAGTCGATCTGCGACGATGTTCTGGTGATGTACAAGGGAGAGGTGGTGGAGGCCCTACCGGCGGCGCAGATGTCGCGCGATGCCAGCCATGGCTATTCCCGGTTGCTGATCTCGTCAGTGCCACAGCTCGATACCGGCTGGCTGGCGGGGCTGGAGCAGGATCCCGAACTGGTGGCGGCCTTCTCGGATCGTTAGGCTGGACTCTGTTCTGGCGGAACATGGCTCAAGGGCGTGACAGCGATGTCGCGCCCTTTCAGATGCGATCGGCGAAAAGCCGGGTCAGCGGCAGCTGATTCTTGACGAAAGGCGTCTTGATCACGACGAAGCTGAAATATTTGTCGATGCCGATATCACGGTCGTTCAGCCCTTCGATGATGTTCTGGTAATCGACGATTCCCGAGGTCACGAATTTCACCAGATAGTCGTAGCCGCCAGAAATCAGGTGGCACTCGACGCAGCTGTCGATCTTTTCGACCGCCTCCTGAAATCGGGCGAAATCAATCTGGCGATGGTTCTTGAGGGTGAATTCGGTGAAGACCGTCAGCGTTTCGCCCAGTTTCGCCACGTCGATCTGGCCGGTGTAGCCAGTGATATATCCTGCCTTTTGCAACTTTTTCACGCGCATGAGGCAGGGCGAGGGTGACAGGTTCACCCGTTCGGCCAGCTCCACGTTGGTGATCCGACCGTTTTGTTGCAGTTCTGCCAGGATCTTGAGGTCGATCCGGTCGAGTTTGAGGCGATTATTCATGGTGCTTTCCTTCCCGCGCATATCGCGCAGCGTGGCCCGTCAGAAAAATCAGCAACCCCGCCCTGTCAACTGCATTTAACAGAAAATGCCGGCTTGGCATCGGCATCCGGCAGATGCGGCTGAACAGACCCGGATAATCTGCGTTAAACGACAGGAGACTCCGATGTCCGCACCCTTGATGCAAATCCCGACCCAGACCACGCTTCCAGCCGCCGCCGACTGTGTGGTGATCGGGGCCGGGATCGTCGGGGTAAGCGCGGCCTATTGGCTGGCGCGGGCGGGCAAGTCGGTCGTTTTGCTGGAAAAAGGCCTGGTGGGCGCGGAACAATCCAGCCGCAACTGGGGGTGGTGCCGACAGCAGAACCGCGATGCGCGGGAATTGCCACTGTCGACCAAGAGCCTCGCGCTCTGGGACGAGATGACCGCCGATATCGGCGAGGATCTGGGGTTTCGCCGTTGTGGGCTGCTCTATCTGTCCAATGATCCCGCCGAACTTGATGGCTGGGCCGCTTGGGGCCGTTTCGCCCGGGGGGAGGGAATCGATACCCGGATGCTGAGTGCCGCAGAGGCCGGTGAACGCGGCGCCGCCACGGGGCAGAACTGGCTGGGTGGCGTCTGGTCTCCGACCGACGGGATTGCCGATCCATCGCGCGCCGCACCGCTGATCGCCAAGGGCGTGATCAAGCACGGTGGCCAGGTGGTGCAGAATTGTGCTGCGCGCGGGATCGAGTGCAGCGGCGGCGCGGTCTCGGGCGTGGTCACCGAACGGGGCGTGATCGCCACCCGGCAGGTGGTGATGGCGGGCGGTGCCTGGGCCGGCAGTTTCATGCATCAACTGGGGATCGCCTTTCCGCAGGCTGCGGTGCGCAGCTCGATCCTGTCGGTGGCGCCCGGTGCCGAGGGGTTGCCGCCGGCGCTGCATACTGCCGCGGTGTCCTCCACCCTGCGCGGCGATGGCGGCCATACCCTCGCGATCTCCGGGCGCGGGCATCTTGACCCGACTCCCGGTGCGTTGTTCGGTGCGAAGCATTTCCTGCCGATGTTCGCCAAACGCTGGCGTGCCCTGCGCCCGGGTGGGCTGCAGGCTTGGCATGCCGGCTTCGAGTCCCGCGCCCATTGGGCGCTGGATCGCGAAACGCCGATGGAGCGCATGCGCATTCTCGATCCGCGCCCCTCGCGCCGGCTGATCGACGAAACCCTGCGGGCCGCGCGCGCCCTGTTGCCGGCGCTGCGCAACATCCCGGTGCAGGCGGCCTGGGCGGGCTATATCGATTCCACCCCCGACGGGGTGCCGGTGATCGACACCGACACCGGCGTCGACGGGCTGATCCTGGCCGCCGGCCTGTCGGGGCACGGGTTTGGCATCGGGCCGGGGGTTGGTCACCTGGTGGCCGATCTGGCGTTGGGGCGCGCGCCGCTGACCGAGGTCGCGCAATACCGTCTTGCACGGTTCAGGGAAAGCCAGTGGGGCAAGGTCGCAAAATTCTGAATTCATGCGGCGAATCGGTCGATGCGGAAATCGTCGAGCGGGGTTTCGCAGGTGCCGGTGGTGATCAATTCGGCTATGGCGTCGCCGACGCCGGGGCCCAATTGAAAGCCATGGCCGCAGAAGCCGAAGGCGTGAAACAGCCCGGGCGTGGTGGCCGATGCGCCCATCACCGGCAGCATGTCCTGCACATAGCCTTCGCAGCCGGACCAGGTGCGGATCACCGCCACGTTGGCAAGCGCCGGCACCAGCCGCAACAGCGCGCGCATCTGCACCGGAGTCCGGACCGGGTCGATCCGGGCATGCCCGGGATCGAGCGCTACCGGCACCCGTTCCGCACCGCCGCCGAAGACGATATTTCCGCGCTCCACCTGCCGCAGATAGGCGCTACCGTTCTTCTCCCGCGTCCAGATGCCGACCACAGGCAAGATACGGTGGGGCAGGGGCTCGGTCACGCCCATCTGTGGGCCGAAGGCCGTGATCGGGACGGGTTCACCGAAGTGTTCCGCAATCCTCCCGCCCCAGGCCCCGGCGCAATTCAACAGCCGCTCTGCCCCGATCTGACCCTCGCGGGTTTCGACAGTGAAACCGCCATCGCCATGGCGGATGTCAACTTCGGTTTCTTCGACGATCCGCACGCCCAGACGCGTGGCGGCCTCGGCGAAGGCCGGGGCGATCAGCCTGGGGTTGCCAGAGCCGTCGTGCGGCGAAAAGCTGGCCGCGATGGCGCCGGGGCCGAGGCCGGGAAAGCGACGGCGGATCTCTGGCGGCGTCAGCTCGTCAATCTCCAGCCCCCAGGGACGGGCGGCGCCTTGAAAGGCGCGCATGTCGGCCAGGCTGTCGTGATCGAAGATCAGCCGGATATGACCGGTGGCACGGAATTCCACGTCACGGCCCAGCAGCTCCTGCGCCTGCCCCCAAAGGGCGCGCGACCGGTGTGCCAGAGGCATTTGCGGCAGATAGCGGCCGGTACGGCGGATATTGCCGAAACTGGCGATGGTGGCCCCGGTGCCGATGCGGTTGCGTTCGATCAGCGTCACCCGGGCACCGCGGCGGGCCAGAAAGAAGGCCGAGGCCGTCCCCATCAGCCCACCGCCCAGAACGATCACATCCATCCGGCTTTCCTCGCCTGCTTGTTCAGATGCCGCCAAGTCAAACAGCGGCAGTCTGGGCTGTCAAAGACCGGAAATGTGTGGAACCATAAGTCGAACCTATGGAGGCAGGATGCGCGCCCGCCAGCTTGAAGTCTTCACCGCCGTGATGCGTGCCGGAACCGTGACCGGTGCGGCCCGAATGCTGAATATCTCGCAACCCGCGTTGAGCCAGATCCTGATCCATACCGAGGATGATTTGGGCTTTGCGCTGTTCAACCGGGAAAAGGGGCGGCTCTATCCCACGCCGGAGGCACTGGAGCTTTATCCCGAGGCTGAACGGCTGTTCGCCGGGCTGGAGGGTTTGCAACGCAAGACCTCGGATCTGCGGCTGGGCCGGGCCGGGCTGGTGCGTCTGGCGGCCTCCACCCCGCCGGCGATGGCACTGGTGCCGCAGGTGCTGGCAGAGTTTCGGGCACGTCACCCGGACATCCAGCTTCGGTCCCATGTCGCGCCGCTACAATCCATGATTGCGATGCTGCGCGCCGGCGACGCCGCGCTGGCGCTGGCGTTGGACGATCGCCTGCCCCCGGATATCGAGGTGGAAACGTTAGGCCATACCGGGTTTTGCTGCATCCTGCCCGAAGGGGATGCGCTGACCGGGAGCGTGGAGATTTCCTTTGCCGATCTCGCGCCGCGCACGGTGATTTCCTATCGCGGCAACACCCGACCGCAGGAGGAGCTGGCCCTCGCCGCCCGAGCGCAGGGGCAGGCCTTCGCCCCTGAAATCGAAATTGATTCCTCGATTTCCGCCGTGGCCTTCGTGCAGGCCGGGCTGGGGATTGCCGTGGTGGACGATCTGCTGCCCTGGGAGCAGTTCGCCGGGGTGCAGGTCCGGCCACTGGCCGGGGCTCCCGAGCTGCCTTTGTCGCTGCTGACCTTGAAGGGTAAGGTGCTGTCGCGGGCAGAAGATCTGATGCGTGACCAGATCCGCAGTCTCTGTGCCAAAGGGCTATAGGCGGGACTTATAGCCCGTGTCGGGATGCGTCTTGGACCGCCGTTTCGCTTTCTGAGAGCTTGGCGCCAAAGGCTCTGGAAAGGACAGATCATGGACGCGACCCCGCAACGGGACAAGGGCGCCACTGCCGATTGGAAGATCGGCGTTGATATCGGCGGCACCTTCATGGATTTCTGCGCGCTGGAAACCACCTCTGGCCGCGTCGCTTCGCTCAAGGTGCTGACAACGCCGGACGATCCCGGGGCGGAGCTGTTGACGGGCTTGCAGTTGCTGGCCGAGCGCGAGGGGCTTGATCCCACCACGGTCAGCCGTTTCGTGCATGGCACCACGGTGGGCATCAATACCATCATCCAGCGCAAAGGCGCGGATCTGGCGTTGATCACCAACGCCGGTTTCGAGGATGTGATCGAATTGGCTCGGCTCAGGATGCCGGACATGTATTCCCTGTTTTGCCACCGCCCAGATCCGCTGATTCCGCGCGACCGGATCTTCGGCATCCCGGCCCGGCTGCGTGCGGATGGCACCGAGACCACGGCCCCCGACCTGACGACGCTTGCCGAGGCTGTGGCGCGGATTCGCGCCCAGGGGTTGCAGGGTGTGATCGTGTCCTTCCTGCACAGCTGGCGCGACGGGGCGCAGGAGGCCGCGGTAAAGGCCGAGATCGAGCGCCTTGCCCCGGATCTTTTCGTTTTCACCTCGGCCGAGGTCTGGCCGGTTATCCGCGAATATGAACGTACCTCGACCGCAATCCTGAACGGGTATGTGCATCCGCGTGTCTCCGGCTATCTGGAGGCGTTGGAGGCGCGGCTTGCTGGACAGGGGGTGCCGGCGCGCGCCATGCTGACCAAATCGAACGGCGGGTTGATGAATGCAGCCGAAGGCCGGCGCGATTGTGTGTCCATGCTGTTGTCTGGCACTGCCTCGGGGGTGATCGGTGCAGCCTGGCTGGCGCGGCAGGCGGGGGAAACAAAGATCCTGACGCTGGATATCGGCGGCACTTCGGCCGATTTCGCGCTGATCGTCGACGGTCAGGCACAATATGGCACCGGTGAGCTGATCGGGGAGTTCCCGCTCTATATCCCTTCGGTCTCGGTCAGTTCGATCGGCATCGGCGGTGGGTCTATCGCCAGCGTCGATGCGCAGGGCGTGCTGCGGGTCGGGCCGGAATCGGCGGGTTCCAATCCCGGGCCGGCCTGCTATGGCCGTGGCGGCACCCGGGCGACGGTGACCGATGCGATGGCGGTCTGCGGTTGGCTGGGCCATACCGCCATGGCCTATGGCCAGCTTTCGATGGATGTCGATCTGGCCCGCCAGGCCGTGGGCGTCCTGGCCGAACAGCTTGGCCGGGGCCTTGAGGAAACCGCGCAGGCGATCCTGGATATCGCGGTCTCCGAGATGTTTGTCGAGGTCGAAAAGCTTGCCTCGCGCGCAGGTGTCGATCTGCGCGAATTCACCCTGATGCCCTTCGGCGGTGGCGGCCCGATGCTGGGCGCCTTCCTGGCCCGGGAGCTGGGGCTGGCCAAGGTGATGGCCCCGCGCCGTCCCGGCGTGGTCTCGGCGCTTGGCGGGTTGGTGGCCGATCTGCGCGGCGATTTCATCCGCACGATCTATGCCGATCTCGATGATGCGGCGCTTTCCTCTTTGCGCCAGGGATTCGAGGCCCTGGCCGAGGAGGGGGCGGCCTGGTTGCGGGTGCAGGGACATGCGGGCGCGGCGGAGCTGAAGCTTTCGGCGGATATGCGCTATGCCGGGCAAAGCTTCGAGATCGAGGTGGAATTGCAGCCAGATTGGCTGTCGGACAGGGCCGAGATCGAGCGTGCCTTCCATGAAACGCACCGCCGAATCTATGATTTCGACGACCCGGCAGGCCGGATCGAGGTTGTGAACCTGCGGCTTTCAGCCATTGGCGCGGGTCCTGCGCTGGACATGCCCGAGGCGGAGGAAACCGGCGGTCGGGCCCAGGCATTGCGCCAGGTGCCCATCTATCTGGGCAGCCCGCAGGAGATCGCGCTTTATGACCGGACCTCCCTGACCAGCGGGGCGCGGTTCGAAGGGCCTGCCGTCGTGGTGCAGGAGGATACCACCTTCGCCATCCCCGCCGGGACCGAAGCGCAGATCGACCGCCACCTGAATATCCACCTGAGCTTTGCGGAGTGAGCCCCATGTTTGACAAAATGACCCTGCAGGTTCTGGCCAACCACGCCCGGGCAGCGGCCGAGAACATGGCCCATACGCTGCACCGCACCGCCCATTCCGCCTTCGTCAAGGAGACGCAGGATTTCACCGTCATGCTGATGGATCGGGCCGGTGATACCTTTGCCGTGCCGATGGATCTGGGCGCGACCTGGTATCCCGGGCTGACCTATGGCCGGGCGATCGACATGATCGGGGATTACAGGCCCGGCGATGTGGCGTTTACCAATGATCCCTATTCCGGCCATGTTGCCACCCACGCGCCCGACACCCACCTGTGGAAGCCGGTCTTTGTCGGCGACGATATCGTCGCCTGGACCGGTGGCCATATCCACAATACCGACATGGGCGGCGCGGTGCCGGCGTCGCTGTCACGCTCGCTGACCGAGATCCATCAGGAAGGCATTCGCTTTCCGCCGATGAAGCTGGTGAACGAAGGGGTGTTCGATGAGCAGATCCTGCGGATCATGACCACCAATGTCCGCAAGCCGGAACTGAACATCGGTGATATCAAGGCGCTGGTCGGCGCGCTCAATACCGGCGAACGCAAGGTGCTCGCCATGGTCGACCGCTTCGGTAAACAGGGCTTTGTCTCGGGCGTCGCGGCGCTGCTCGACCAGGCCGAGGCGCAGGCGCGCGATATCCTGCGGGCGATCCCGGACGGCGAATGGGTGTTTGCCGATTATGCCGACGAGGACAGCGACAACGCCAATCCCTGCCGGTTGAAACTGACGCTGCGGATCAGCGGGGATGAGGCCATTCTGGATTTCACCGGCTCTGACCCGCAGCTTGCCAGTTCGCTCAACGTGCCTTCGGGCGGCGACCCGCGGCATACGATCCTGCTCGTCGGCATTTATTACGTGCTCTACACGCTGAACCCGAAGATTCTGCTCAACACCGGGCTGACGCGGCCCTTCACCTGCATCGCGCCCGAGGGCACGGTATTGAATCCGGTGGCGCCGGCGGCTGTGGGGATGCGGTCCTTGACCTGCGCGCGGCTGCGGTCGGTGATCTTCGGCGCCTTCAGCCAGGCGGTGCCCGACCGGATGCCCGCAGCGCCGGCAGGCAACAATTGCATCGTCAACGTGATGACCCGCAACGAACGCACCCAGAAGACGGTGATCGCGGCGGTGAACCCGGTGGTTGGGGGCGGCGGCGGCATGCCGCATCGCGATGGTACCAACGGGTCGGGGGCCGATGCGGCATACCTCAAGAACACCCCGATCGAGATCACCGAGACCGAGGTGCCGGTGGAATTCGTCAAATACGGGTTGGCGCAGGATTCTGGCGGCCCCGGCCGTTGGCGAGGTGGGTTGGCGACGCAGATGGCCTTTCGCGTCTTCGCGCCCGACAGCCGGATCACCGCGCGCAACCGCGATCGGTCGTTCTTCCGGCCCTGGGGCACGCTGGGCGGCAAGGCGGCCGGCCTGTCGGATATGGTGGTGAACCCCGGCACGGCCGAGGAACGCCGGCTGGGCAATATCGACACTGCCGTGCTGCAACCGGGCGATGTACTGGACATCCGGTCCGCTGGCGGTGGCGGGCGCGGCAACCCGATGGAGCGCGAGCCCTGGCGGGTGGCGCAGGATGTGGCGCGCGGCCATGTCTCGCTCGCTTCGGCGGAACGCGACTATGGTGTGGTGATCCGCGACGGTCTGGTGGACGAGGCTGCGACGCACGCGTTGCGTGCCAAGGCCGCGCATCCCGAAGGGCATTTCCACTATGGGCCCGAACGCGATGGGTACGAGGCGCAGTGGACCGCTGCCGCCTATGATCGGCTGACCGATATTCTCACGGCGCTGCCGATCCACTGGCGGTTCTTCACCAAGACCGAGATCTTCCGCCGGATCGGCGACCGCACCGGCGCCGCGGGTGTCGAGGCAGCCTTTGCCGAGACCTGCGCGCGGTTCCCCGAACTGCCGCGCCCGGCACCGGTCGCCGAGGCCGCCGAATGATCGGCGGCGCGCAGGGACGCGTCGTCCGCCTGGCCGAGACCGCCCGCGCGCCGGTTCGCTTCTGGTTCGATGGCGAAGAGCTGCGCGCACTCAAGGGGGATACCGTACTGACGGCGATCCTGCTGTCGGCACGGGCCCTGCGCCCTTCTGAATTCGGCCCGGAGGATCGGGCCGGCTTCTGCCTGATGGGCGCCTGTCAGGATTGTTGGGTCTGGCCCGAGACCGGGCCGCGCTTTCGTGCCTGCTCCACCCCGATTGCCGAGGGCATGCGGCTGCTGAGCCGCCCGCCTGCGCCTTGGCCAGAGGAGAGCGAGGCATGAGCCAAACTAGCCAAGGTGCGCGGGTGCTGATCGTCGGTGCTGGCCCTGCCGGTATCAGGGCCGCCGGAACCCTCTGTGCCGCCGGGCTCAGGCCCATTGTCGTGGATGAAGGCGCCCGGGCCGGCGGGCAGATCTATCGCCGCCCGCCCAAAGGTTTCACTCGGTCGCCCGAAACGCTCTACGGATCGGAGGCGGCGAAGGCGCGGGCCCTGCATGGAGCCTTCGACGCGCTGGTTGCAGCGGATGCGCTGGACTATCTGCCCCGGGCCTCGGTCGTGGCTTTGTCGGACGGGGTGGCGCAGGTGCTGAACGAGGGGCGGATCCGGCAGGTGCCCTATGACAGGCTACTATTGGCGACCGGGGCGATGGACCGGGTCGCGCCGGTGCCGGGCTGGCAGTCGGCTGGGGTCTATACCCTGGGCGCGGCGCAGATTGCGCTCAAGGCGCAGGGGGTGGCGCTGGGGCAGCAGATCGTGCTGGCAGGGTCGGGTCCCTTGCTGACCCTTCTGGCCTATCAGTTGCGAAAAGCCGGGGCGGGGCTGGCTGCTGTTCTGGACACATCGTCCCTGACAACCCAGATGCGCGGCCTGCCGGGGATGCTGGCGCGGCCGGCAGTTGCCCTGCGGGGCGTCACCATGCGGGCGCGGCTCGGCCGGCTTTATCATTCCGGCGTCACGCTGGAGCGGATCGAGACCGACGCGACCGGCCCGGTGGCGATCCATTGGTGCGACAGGCGGGGGCGGCCGCGGCGTACCCCCTGCGACATGGTCGGGTTGGGCTGGCACCTGAGGGCCGAGACGCACCTTGCTGATCTTGCCGGAATTGTCTTCGATTATTCAGAAGTTTGGGCGCAATGGCTGCCGCGTGCCGATGCCATGGGGCGGGCAGGCCAGGGGCGCTATCTGGCCGGTGACGGGCTGCGCATCCTCGGTGCCGATGGGGCCGAGATTGCCGGGCGTTTGGCGGCCATCGCCTGTCTGCAGGATCTCGGCCTGCCAGCGCCCGATCCGCGGGGGGAGCTGCGCAGCCGCGCCCGGATGGAACGGTTTGCCCGGGGGCTGGCCCGCGGCTTTCCCTGGCCGGCGCAGATGGTCCGGGCCTTGCCAGACGACAGCATAATCTGCCGCTGCGAAGGTATCACCGCTGCCGATCTGCGCGCCGGGGCGGTGCTTGGTGGGGCCGAGGCCAACCGGGTCAAGTCTCTGGCCCGGGTCGGCATGGGCCGCTGCCAGGGCCGCTACTGCCAATTGGCCGGGGCCGAGCTGATCGCGGCGGGGGCAGGGCAGTCGCCGCAGGCGGCTGGACGGCTCAGAGGACAGGCACCGGCGCGTCCGGTCCCGGCGGGGGCCTATTGCGACGAAACCGGCCAATGACCGGCAAAATCTTCTGCCCCTGCGACGGGGCAGACAGTGCTTTGTGCTGCCCAGCACGGCGATACGGCAGCTTCGTTTGCCGTGCTGGGGCATACTTCCCAACACTCTCCTTCTCAAGGATAACGATATGACCCTTGCCTTCGCGCCCGAAACCGTCACGCTTCCGACCGGCCACTTCATCGCCGGCGCCTATGTCGAGGGGCCGGCGGCGATCGAAGTGCAGGCGCCCTCTGACGGGCGGGTGCTGGCGGCGATCCCCTGCGCCGATGCCGAAATGGTCGACCGCGCGGTCCGTGCCGCCCGAGAGGCGCTGAAGGCCTCGGGCTGGGCCGGCTGGCAGCCGCGTGCGCGGCTCAAGGCGCTGCACGCCTGGGCCGATCTGATCGAAGCAGAAGCGCCCCGGTTGGCGCAGCTCGAGGCGATCTGTTCGTCGCGGCCCATCCGCCAGGTCATTGAGGGCGATATCCGTGTCACCGCCGAGCAGATCCGCTTCTTTGCCGAATTTGCCGACAAGGAAGGGGGCGATCTGGTGCCCACGGGGGCGGGATCTGTCGGGTTCATCGCCGCCGAGCCCTATGGGGTGATCGGCGCGATCACACCGTGGAATTTCCCGATCTCCATGGCGGGCTGGAAGTTTGGGCCGGCGTTGGCCGCTGGCAATGCGGTGGTGCTGAAACCGTCGGAGATGACGCCTTTCTCAACCCTCTACATGGCCGAACTTTCGGTCAAGGCGGGCATTCCGGCGGGGCTGATCAATATCGTTCTGGGCGATGGCCCGGTGACCGGCAACGCGATCACCGGCCATCCGGGCATTGACAAGGTTTCGTTCACCGGCTCCACCCGGGCCGGCAGCGCGATCATGGAAAACATCGCACGTCACGATATCAAACCGATGACGCTGGAATTGGGCGGCAAGAGCCCGCAGGTGGTCTTTGCCGATGCCGATCTGGATCGCGCCGCCGATTGTCTGGCGCGCGGCATCCTGCCGAACGCGGGCCAATTCTGCGTTGCCGGGTCGCGCATGATCGTTCAGCGCGAGATTGCCGACGCGCTGATGGAAAAGCTGACCGCACGTTTCGCGGCGGAGCGCCCCGCAGCCACCTGGGACGATCCGGCGGGATTCTCTCCGATCATTTCGGAGCGGCAGCTCAACCGGATCGACGGCATCGTGCGCGCCGCCCGGGAGCAAGGGGCAGAATTGATCTGCGGCGGCACCCGTTTCGACCGCCAGGGCAGTTATTATCAGCCGACGCTGATCGCCGGCGTGACCGAAACAAACCCGGCAGTGACCGAAGAGATCTTCGGCCCTGTCGCCACCTTCCAGACCTTCGGGACCGAGGAAGAGGCCATCGCCCTGGCCAGTCATCCGACCTATGGCCTCTGCGCCGGTCTGCACAGCCGCGATCTGTCGCGCACCATGCGGATGATCGGAGCGCTGCAGGCCGGCACTGTCTGGGTCAACCGTTACGGTCGGTCGCTCGATCATATCCTGCCGACCGGTGGCTGGAAGTCGAGCGGGCTGGGCAAGGATCTGGGTCGTGAGGCCTTTCTTGCCAATCGCCGGACAAAATCCGTTCTGATCGACCTTTGAACGCCCCAAGGAGCCCCGCATGAAAACCCATAAACTTGCCCTGATCCCCGGCGACGGGATCGGCGTGGATGTCACCGACGCGACGATGGAAGTGCTGGCCGCGGCCGGCACCCAATTCGGCTTTGCGCTGGAAACCGAGACCTTCCCCTGGTCTTGCGAATACTATCTGCAGACTGGCGCGATGATGCCCGAAGACGGGATCGAAACGCTCGGTGGTTTCGACGCGATCTACTTGGGTGCGGTCGGCTGGCCGGCGACGGTGCCGGATTCGGTGTCGCTCCATGGGCTATTGTTGCCGATCCGCAAGGCCTTCAACCAATATGCCAACATCCGGCCGCACCGGCTTCTGCCGGGTGTCGAGGGGCCGTTGAAAGCGGAAGGCTTCGATATCCTCTGCATCCGCGAGAACACCGAAGGCGAATACTCCGGCGCCGGTGGCCGCGTGCATCAGGGCAAGGATAACGAAGTTGCCACCGAAGTCGCGATCTTCACCCGCAAGGGGGTGGAGCGGATCATCCGTTTCGGCTTTGAACAGGCGCGGGCCCGGCGGGGGCACCTGACTTCGGTCACCAAGTCGAACGCGCAGAAATATTCGATGGTATTCTGGGACGAGGTGACGAAGGAGATCGCCGCCGAGTATCCCGACGTCACCGTCAGCCACATGCATATCGACGCGATGGCGGCAAAGATGGTGATGGCGCCCGAAAGTCTTGATGTGATCGTCGCTTCGAACCTCTTCGGCGATATCCTCACCGATTTGGGGGCCGCGATCCAAGGCGGGCTGGGCTTCGCGGCCTCGGCCAACATCTGTCCCGATCGTTCGGGGCCCTCGATGTTCGAACCGGTGCATGGGTCTGCTCCGGATATTGCCGGCAAGAACATCGCCAACCCGATTGCCGCGATCTGGTCCGGCGCGATGATGCTGGAGCACCTGGGCGAAGGGGAGGCTGCTGCCGCCGTGCTTGCCGCGATCGAGGCCGTCACCGCCCAGGGCATCGGCACGCGCCCGGGCAAGAGCACCACTGACGAGATTACTGCGGCAATCAAGGCCGCGCTGGAGAAGTAAGATGCAACTGACCGACAAGGAACTTTTCCGCGAAGCCGCGCTGATCGACGGCGATTGGATCGCGCGCGCGGATATGGATGTGATCAACCCCGCCACTTCTACCGTGCTGGGCACGATGCCCGATTGCACCGCCGCCGAAACCGAGGCGGCGATTGCCGCGGCTGAGACGGCGATGGTGGGCTGGAAGGCGCGCACCCATGCGGAACGCGCCGATCTGTTGATGGCCTGGTACGACCTGATGCTGGAACATGCCGATGATCTGGCGCAGATTCTGACCGCCGAACAGGGAAAGCCGCTGGCCGAGGCCAAGGGAGAGATCCTCTATGGCGCCTCCTTCGTGCGCTGGTTCGCCGAGGAAGCCCGCCGGATCAACGGGCACATCATTCCTTCGCCGGTGAAGGGCAAGAAGATTTTCGCGATGAAAGAGCCGGTCGGCGTCTGCGCGATCATCACGCCGTGGAACTTTCCCAATGCGATGATCACCCGCAAGGTGGCGCCGGGCCTGGCCGCCGGTTGCACCATGGTGATCAAGCCGTCGGATTTCACCCCCTATTCGGCGCTAGCTCTGGGCGTTCTGGCGGAACGGGCCGGTATTCCGAAAGGCGTGCTGAACATTCTGACCGGCCGGCCCGAGGTGATTGGGGCCACGCTCACCGCCTCGCCGACAGTGCGCAAGCTCAGCTTTACCGGCTCCACCCGCGTGGGGGCGCTGCTGGCCGAACAATGCGCGCCGACACTGAAGAAGATGTCGCTGGAACTGGGGGGGAACGCGCCCTTCATCGTCTTCGACGACGCCGATCTGGACGCGGCTGTCGAAGGCGCGATGGTGTCGAAGTTCCGCAACGGCGGCCAGACCTGCGTCTGTGCCAACCGTATTCTGGTGCAATCGGGCATTCATGATGCCTTTGTCGCCGCGCTGGCCGCGAAGGTCGACGCGCTGCGTGTCGGTCCGGGCACCGAGGCCGACACCACCATCGGCCCGATGATCAACGCCGCTGCGATTGCCAAGATCACTACCCATATCGAGGACGCATTGTCGAAGGGGGCCGAACGGGCCACCGTCGCCCGCAACCTGACCGAGCAATATGCCGATCCGGTGGTGCTGACCGGCGCAACGACCGAGATGCGGCTGGCCTCGGAAGAGACTTTCGGCCCGGTCGCTCCGATCTTCAAGTTCGAGACCGAGGAAGAGGCCCTGGCCATCGCCAACGGCACGCCCTTCGGGCTCGCGGCCTATTTCTATACCACCAACATGGCCCGCGCCTTCCGCTTCGGCGAAGCGCTGGAGGTTGGTCTTGTCGGGCTCAACACCGGGGCGGTCTCTCATGCTGAGGCACCTTTCGGTGGCGTCAAATCCTCCGGCCTCGGGCGTGAGGGCGCGCAGGAAGGGATCGAGGAATATCTTGAAACCAAGGCCTTTCATTTCGGCGGGCTGGATTGATAGCATCGGGCGCGCGGGACCTCTCGCGCGCCCGAACTTGCCGGGCTGACAGGAGACATGCAGATGAGCGCTGCCAAGCTTCCATCCGTTCCGGCCCATGGTGCGCAGATTCCGCAGATCGGCCTTGGCACCTGGCAATTGCACGGCGATGTGCTGGCCCGTGCGGTCGAGGCGGCGGCAGAAGCGGGATATCGGCACTTCGACACCGCCCCACGCTATGAGAACGAGGCCGATCTGGGCAGGGCGCTGGCGGCCACTGGCCTCAGGCGCGACAGCTATTTTCTGACCACCAAAGTCTGGTACACTGATCTGGCGGCACCGGCGCTGCTGGCCTCGGCCGAGGCCAGCCTGGAGCGGCTGAGGGTGGATCAGGTCGATCTGCTGTTGATCCACTGGCCGAGCCCGGATGTGCCGCTGAGTGAAACCATCGAGGCGCTATGCGAGGCGGCACGACGCGGCTATGCCCGCCATATCGGAGTGTCGAATTTTCCGGCGCGGTTGATGGAGCAGGCGATTGCCCTGGCGGACCGGCCGCTGGTGGCCAATCAATGCGAATATCACCCCCGTCTTGATCAATCGGCATTGATCGAGACCTGCCGGCGCAACGGGATGGCCTTTATCGCCTATTCTCCGATCGGCAGTGGCCATCTGCTGGCCGATCCGGTGATCGCTGACATTGCCGCGACCCACGGGAAAAGCCCGGCGCAGATCATGCTACGCTGGCATTTGCAACAGGGGGTTGTGGCGATCCCGCGCTCCAGCAGCCCCGAACGGATCCGGGAAAACATCGCCTTGCAGGACTTTGAGCTGTCAGAGCGGGAAATGGCGAGGTTGTTTGCCCTGAACGCCCGGGATGGTCGGCTCTACAACCCGGATTGGGTGACGAGCTGGGAATAGGTCGGGCCGATCCCTGGGGGCGGTTGAATGGCCGCGGGTGTGCTTGCCCGCGGCCTTTATGTTTTCTGGATCAGGCGGCGTAGCGGCTGATCGCCAGATCGTCGGTCCGGATTTCAGGCTGGTTGCGGCTGATCATGTCGGCCAGCACGCGGGCGGAACCGCAGGCCATGGTCCAGCCCAGCGTGCCATGGCCGGTGTTCAGTGACAGGTTGTCGAATTTCGTGCCCCCGATGATCGGCGTGCTGTCGGGGGTCATCGGGCGCAGGCCGCTCCAGAAGGTGGCCTGGGTCTGGTCGCCGGCACCGCCGAACAGATCTTCGACCGACAGTTCCAGCGTGGCACGGCGAGCGGGTGGCAGATCGGTGCTGAAGCCGGCGATCTCGGCCATGCCGCCGATGCGGATCCGATCGCCCAGACGGGTGATCGCCACCTTATAGGCCTCGTCCATCACGGTGGAGACCGGCGCACGGTCGTAATCCTTGATCGGAACCGTCAGCGAATAGCCCTTTACCGGATAGATCGGCGCACGCAGCCCCAGCGGTTTCAGCATCGCGGGAGAATAGCTGCCAAGCGCCAGCACATAATGATCTGCAACGACGAGGCCCTGTGCGGTGTCGACCCCGGCCACCCGTCCGGCTTCCATGCGCAGGGCCCGGATATCGGTGCCGAAACGGAAGTCGACGCCAAGCGCCTCGGCCTTTTCGCGCAGGGCATTGGTGAATTTGAAGCAGTCGCCGGTTTCGTCATGCGGCAACCGCAGCCCGCCGACCAGCTTGCCCTGCACCCGGGCCAGAGCGGGTTCCACCGCCGCGCAGCCCTTGGCGTCGAGGATTTCATAAGGCACGCCGTCCGCCTTCAGCACTTCGACATCCTTGCCGATGGCATCGAGCTGCTTTTGGTTGCGGAACACCTCAAGCGTGCCCTGGCTGCGGTTGTCATAGGCGATGCCGGTTTCCTCGCGCAGCGCGATCAGGCAATCGCGGCTGTATTCGGCCAGACGCACCATCCGCCCCTTGTTCACCGCATAGCGCGCCGAGGTGCAGTTGCGCAGCATCTCCATCATCCAGCGCCAGGTGGTGGCATCGGCCATCGGGCGGATGATCAACGGCGCATGTTTCATGAACATCCATTTCACCGCCTTCTGCGGGATGCCGGGCGCCGCCCAGGGCGAGGCATAGCCGGGAGAGATTTCGCCTGCATTGGCGAAACTGGTCTCCAGCGCCGGCCCCGGCTGCCGGTCCAGAACCGTGACTTCATGGCCCGCCTTGGCCAGATACCAAGCCGAGGTGACACCGACCACACCAGCGCCCAGGATGACGATCTTCATGCTGCATCTCCATACCGGCCCGCCATCCACAGCGTCCGGCAATCGTGTTTGAAACAGGGTCGCGAGAGGATCAGATCACAGGTGTCAGCCCCGGTGCGGTAATCGTCGGAAACCTGTGTCATGGCCCTTCGCAGGGTATCCTCCGAAGATACTCAGAATCGCATGCAATAAATGGTCGATTATTTTTGTGTTGCGCGAAATTGTGCACGATACGGTCGTCTAGATCCATTTTGTCGGGATAGTCTTCGAGTATGAAGCCGAATCGTGCTCGGGTTTCGAGCTGGTTCCCCGACTCGAGATGCCGGCTTCATCGGGATCAGCCAGAGGGATGCGGCCTAAAGATCACATAATTCTCATTATGTGACTAAATCCGATATGTAAAAGCCGCTGCGCTCTAATGCGGAATAGTCTTAAGTCGGTCCAGTCGCTGAAAGAACCCGCGTTCGACCGATGCCGACAAGGCAGCGGGGAAATCCGCCGGCATGTCGTTCTGGGCCGTGGCGAATGCCATTTTCGAATGGCTGCGGATGTCGTCAAAGATTTGCCGGATCGCGTCCCGCGAGAGCCCCGCATCCAATCCGGTTTCGACAAAATGCCGGCCCGAGATATCCGCGACCTTGTAATGCCGGTTCTTCCCCGCCCGCATCGCTAGCTTCATGTCCTTGATCTGAAGCTGTCCGGCATCGAGAGAGGGTTGCACGCTCAGCACGTCATAAAGCGGTGTCATGGTGAACCGCCCGCCGGGCATCAGGGCAATGCTGAAGTTCTTGGCATGCCCGTCCGTCGCCCCGATCAGCCAGAATAGAACCACCGCCTTGAAGAAATTGGCGCGGTCGCGCAATGGCTCGTCGCTGGCCTGCAAAAGCGCGCTGATCTCGACGATACCGGGGCCGCCCTCGTTTTGGTATTTCAGCATGGGGGGAACGGACAACGCCTGACAGCAATCTTCTTGCGGCAAGCGGATCAGGCGGTGGTCCCGGGTGTGCAGCCGGTCAAACCGTTCGATGACCAACGCTCTGGTGCCGGCAAAACTGGCGATCTCGGTCCGGGCGACCGGCAGGCCGAACCCGGCCATGAGCCGCAGACAGAAATGTTCGTTATCGACACTGTCGGTCAGATCCATCCCATTGGGCAGGGTGCCGATCGTGGGTTTCAGGATGTGCGTTGTCGGCGTCGTCCCTGTCGGTTCGATCCACTGACCGTTATGAAACAACAGCGCGGTCTTTTCCTGCGCGCCCGCGACCGAGATCCTGAAATCGCGATCGCGTCGGATGCCCAGCGGGGCGCGCCCCAGATCTTTCAGCATGGCAGCGATCTGATCGTCGTCCAGCGGATCGCCCGTCAGCGCATCGCCGGGCGCAGGTACATCGCCTTCGGGCAGAAATTGCAGCGCGCCAACGCAGTCCCGTCCGATCCGCGCAAGCAGGCTGTAGGCGTCCAACCCCTCGGCACCGACGCGTTCGGCCACCCGTCTTCGAATATCGTCATTGTCGGGCAGCAGGTTGTCGAACACCGCAATGACGGGGCGCCCGACATAGCGTTCGGGACGCAGCGGCAAGGAGCGCGACACCGGCAGCCTGTTTTCCCACCCCAGCCAGTCGGGGGCATAGGAAAAGGCGAATGCCCCACCCGGCTCGCGAAGGAACTGCCCCACCTTGCGGCGGTTCATATAGACATCCAGCGGCGCATAGCTGCGCTTGCGCCCCATCAGAAGATATCCTCGAGATCCGAGGGCGTCAGCTTGCTGCGCGGGGTGATGTGAAGTTCGAGATCGAGCGCGGCCAGAAGATCGAAGAGGGTATCCAGCTTGGCCCCGCTGGCATTGGTTTCGATATGTGAAATCGTGCGCTGCCAGACCCCGGCGCGGCTTGCCAGCTCGTCCTGGGTCAGACCCTGCGCCTTGCGCGCATTGCGCAGGACGTTGCCGATATCCTTGGTGCTGCGGGCGATCTGATCCATCGTGACGATCCTTTCCCCGAAAATATGATCGTCGGATCATTTCCTGTCAATATGATCAGGCAATCATAAAATCGAAATAGTATCCGCAGATCATAAAGTCGAAATATGATCTATGGATCATCATCCCTGCCCGGATGATCGTATCACCAGAGAGCCGGTGCCCGGGTTCTTCGTTACTATTGTCAAAGGAGCCCGGGCCGTTCCGGAACGGCCCGGGAAACTGTCGGTCAGTATTCGATCCCGACGGTGTCGGAGACAGACGGGATCAATCCAAGGTGACGGGGCCCAGATCGGCATAGACATCCCCCGGGCCGGGGTTTGCCGGGTCCGAAGCCCCGCCGAAATGATGCATGATCCCCCAGACCGCATTCAGCGCCGTCTGCATCGCCCCTTCGACCCAGGCCGGGGTCCAGCTGATGCCGTCGCCGGCCAGGAAGATCCCCTTTTGTGCTGCCGGGAGATCGTCCTGCATGAAATGCCCGTACATGCGGTGATTATAGCGATAATGCCCCGGCAACGCCCCCTTGAAGGCGCCGAGGAAGTTTTCGTCCGCCTCCCAGCTCACACAGATCGGATTGCCACGGATGTGGCTGGCGATATCCACGTCGGGATAGGTCTGGCGCAGCGCCGACAAGGCCAGCTCCACCCGTTTTTCCGCCCCGTGCGGCAGCACCTTCAGCGCATCGGTCATCCAGCTGTAGGACAGGCAGATCACTGCCGGCTTGTCCGGGCCGTTGTCGAAGAAATAGGTCCCCCGGGTGATCCGGTCGGTCAGCGTCATCGACAACAGCGGCCGACCGGTCTCCGGGTTGATGTCGTTCCAGAACGGACGGTCGACCATGACGAAGGTCTTGGCCGCCTGCATGTAGCGGGTGCGGTCCAGCGCCATCCAGAGCGGCTGGGCGAACAGGTCCTCGTCCGTTTCGATCGAGGTGGTCAGCAGGTGGCTTTGGCAGGTCACCAGCACCGCGTCGTAAAGATCGGTACGCCCCCAGCAATCGGTCACGGCGATCGCACCCGAGGGATCGCGGGCGATCTTGACTGCACGGGCGCGGGTGGCGCCGCCGTTGAGCCCGGCCAGGGTGGTGCCTTCGGGCCAATGGGCACACTCAGCGGTCTGCCGCCACAGCCGGTGCAGGACGGATTCCACCCCGCCCTTGATGAACCGCTGGTTGTCGTCCAGCCCGCAAAGGTTCACGCGCAGGATTTCCAGCATGGAGTTCGGGAAATCGCTGTCCCAGCCGCCGGTGCCGAAGCCGACCTGGCCGAAAACTTCGCGGTGGCGGAAAGACAGTTCGCCGAAGGCTTTCGATGAGGTGACGAAATCATAGAAGGTTCGTTCGTCCCAGGCGGCAACCAGGGGATCCCAGATTTCCTTGACCCGCTTGGCATCACGGGCCTTCATCGCTGCCTGCAGGTCGGAAAACCGCGCGCCCTCTTCCAGCGCTGCGTCATAGGCCTCGGCCACTTCGCGATAGAGATCGGGCAGATCGGCAAGGGTTCGAGCAAACAGCGTTTCCCCTTCCAGATCAATGACGGTGGATCCTGCTGCCTCGGTCAAGGGGTTGGGAAAGGGTGCGCTTTCGCAGCCGACAAGGTCGACATAGTGATAAAAGGCACGCGACGAGATCGGAAACCGCATCCCGCCCAGTTCGGCGATCACGTCTTCGGTGCTTTCGAAAGTTTCCGATCGCAGGCGCCCACCGAACTTGCCCGATTCATAAAGGATCGGGCGCAGGCCCAGTTTCATCAGCTCGTGCCCGGCGGTGATTCCGGCCGCGCCGGCCCCGATAATGGCCACGCGTTCCCCATGGCGACTTTTCGGAATCGAACCTAGACCTGCATCATGGACCAGCCATTGATCATAGGAAAAAGGGAAGTCGGGCCCGAAGGCGGAGAGATCATTCATTGTTACGGCCTGTTCGAAAAAACTGGGATTTCTATCCGGGATGAGACGGTGCCATCGAACCGGACGACTCAGTCGGACCGGACCTACAAATCGCGAAAGTCGCAGTTTCGCAAGCCGCTCCAACGCACCGGGCAATCGCAAAGGCCCATTTCGAAATCGGTCAGGGCCTGGAATTCTTCATGCGCGGTGTTGCGAATTTTCCGGGTTTTCCCGGAAACTTTCCGCCCTTTTCAGCTGTTCCGATTTGCTTGGACACCATGCGGCGCCTGTGGTTCCAGCGCGAGCTGAAGCGTTTCCGACATTTCCGCCACCACCTCGCGCAGGGTCGCGACGAACTTGTCTGCCCGCGCGGTGCGGGTGCTGTGGGCTGGCCGCCAGATCGACAGCAGATAGGGGACCGACACGCTCAGCCGGCGAAACGCGACGTTGCGCGGCGCCTGGCTGGCGGCGGTCAGCGGGTTGATCACCGATACCCCGACACCTGCGGCGACCATGGCGCACACGCTGGCCGCAGTCGTGGTCTCGGCGGCATAGTCCCGCGTCACCCCGGCAGCTGAAAAGATTTCGTCCAGCTTGTGCCGATAGGGGTCGTTCTGCCCGAAGTAGATGAACGGTTGGCCTTCGAAATCGGACGGAGTCAGCATCGTCTTGCCGGCCAGCGGGTGTTCCAGCGGCAGGACGCAAACCATGTCACCAACATGGATCGTCTCGGTCGTCGCGCCTTCGCGTTCGAACTGGCTTTCGGTCAGGCTGAGATCGAAGGCCTGCGTGGTCATCTCGTGGCGCAGTGACGGCTCCTCGTGCGAATGGATCGAAAACAGCACCGCCGGCCGGGCGTGCAGAAACCGCTGGATCACCCGAGGGATGACCGATTCCGCATGCGCCGGAATGCTGGCGATCCGGAAGTTCGCAGCATTATGCGACCGGATGGCCGAGGCCGCGCGACTGATTTCATCCAGCCCGATGAAGGACCGCCGCACGGTTTCGTGCAGCAATACTGCCTGATTGGTGGGCGTTAGACGTTTGCCGAACCGGAGAAACAGGTCGAAGCCGATGCGTCGTTCCATCTCGCGGATTTCCCGGCTGATGGTCGGCTGCGACGTGCCGAGAACGGCTGCGGCGGCCGTCATGCTCTTGTGAATCATGATTGCGTTGAACAGGTCGATCTGTCGCTGACTGAGCCGCATCCCGGCCCTCCTTTGATGAACGCGCTCCTCCGACGGCATTTGTCATATCAAATGTGAATAAGAATGACACAAAAATTATTTAGAATACATAAAACGATCTGAAATGTTGAAATTATCACAACTATTACACGATTTTGTCATGCCCGCAGCGACGTCTCTCTTGCCCACAGCCGCGACCGTTCCCTCTCAGGCACCAGCCTTCTCCGGCTGGTTGGATCGGCGTAACGGAACACTATGCGCCGATGGTGTCGCGCTCAGCCAAATCGCGGTTGAAGTGGGCACGCCCTTCTATTGCTACTCCGCCAGCGTGTTGCGGCAGCGCTATACCGCCCTGGCGGCGGCGGTCTCTCCTGTCGGGGTGTCGGTCTGCTTCGCGGTGAAGGCCAACAGCAATCTGAACGTATTGGCCGAATTCGCCCGTCTGGGCTGTGGCATGGATATCGTCTCGGGCGGTGAGATGGAGCGGGCGCTCGCCGCTGGCACCCCCGCCGAGCGGATCATCTTTTCCGGCGTGGGCAAAACCCGTGACGAAATCCGCCGCGCGCTGGAGGTTGGCCTTCATCAGATCAACATCGAATCCGTGGCCGAGCTGGAGACCGTTGCCGAAATCGCCCATGCGATGGGGCTGCGCGCGCCGGTTGCTCTGCGGGTGAACCCGGATGTCGACGCCGGCACCCATGCCAAGATCACCACCGCGCGCAAGGACAGCAAGTTCGGCATCGCCATCGGCGAAATTCCCGCGCTCTACGCCCGGGCCAGTGCGATGCCCGGGCTCGAGGTTCTCGGGCTCGCGGTCCATATCGGTTCACAAATCCAGTCGCTGGCGCCCTTCCAGCGGGCCTGGTCGGCGCTGGCCGATCTGGTGCGAGAGCTGCGGGACGCCGGGCTGACAGTCGCACGGTTGGATTTGGGCGGCGGGTTGGGTATCGGATCGGAAACCGAGCCGGCCCCTGATCTGGAAGCTTATGCCCGGACCATCGCCGAAACCGTCGGCGATCTGGGCTGTGCGCTGAACATCGAACCGGGGCGCTGGCTGGCGGCACCCGCCGGTGTGCTGGTGACCGAGGTGACCTATCTCAAGGAATCGTCGGGCGCCGATTTCGCGGTGATCGACGCCGCGATGAACGATCTGATGCGCCCTGCCCTCTATGACGCCCACCACGCGGCGGTTCCCATCCATGCACCGCGCCCGGGTTCTGGGCCTGCCTGGCGCCTTGTCGGTCCGGTTTGCGAGAGTTCCGACGATTTCGGAAGCTATCCGAACCTGGGCCCGCTGGAACCCGGCGATCTGCTGGTGTTCGGCAGCGCCGGCGCATATGGTGCGACGATGTCTTCAACCTATAACTCGCGGCCGCTGGTGCCCGAGGTCATGGTTGACGATGGCCGTTTCCGGTTGATCCGGAAACGTGCTGAAATGGATCTGTTCCTGGAGCTGGAAAAGCCGTCTGACTGGGTGGCTGCAGCAAATGGGGTAAATGTTGCGGAGTAAATCATGCGCATGTGTCTTGCGGAATATCTGCATTTTTTGCAGCTCCAGGCGCCGCAACGACAGTGTCCCCGTGACACGACATGACATTCCGGGCACCCGAAATAATGAAACCTAGAAAATAGACCATCGAGGGAAATATGAAGAACAAGGTGAGACTTCTGCTTGCGTCCGGTATCGCGAGCCTCGCGCTTATGTCGCCGGCGATCGCGGACCAAATGCTGCGCATTTCCTATACCGACGATCCGAAATCCGCTGATGTGCAGATGACGACGGACTATTACACGCTGCCGTTGAACGTCTATGACCGTCTTATCGAAGCCGAAACCACCGGTCCGGGCACCTCGGCGCTGGTGCCGGGTCTGGCCGAAAGCTGGGAAGTCTCGGACGATGGTCTGGTCTATACCTTCCATCTGCGGCAAGGCGTGAAGTTTCACGACGGCGCCGAACTGACGGCCGATGATGTCGTCTATACCTTCGATCGCATGCTGAACCCCGAGACCCGGGCGCTTGGCACCGATATCCTCAATTTCGTTGCCGGCGCACAGGACCGTCTGGATGGCAAGGCCGATACGGTCACCGGCCTGAACGCAATCGACAAATACACGGTTCAGCTCACCCTGTCGCAGCCCTATGCTGCCTTTCTCGCCCTGATGGCCAGCCCCCAGGCTTCGATCTATAACCGCGCCTTCACCGAAGCGGCGGGCGATCAATTCGGGCTCACCCCGGAAACCACCAACGGCACCGGCCCGTTCATCCTGCAAAGCTATGAGCTGAACGACAGCCAGATGCTGGTCGCGAACAAGGACTATTTCCGTGGCGCCCCCAAGCTCGACCGGATCCTGATCCGGGTGATCTCGGATTCCGAGACCCTGCGGCTCTTGTTCGAGACCGATGAGATCGACGTTTTCGACATGGACTATGCCTCGTCGCAAACGCCTTACTTCTATGCCAGCGACACTTGGAAGGACCAGATCCGGAGCGGTCCGCGCGTCGGCATGTACTATTACCACATCAACCAGGCAATTAAGCCCTTCGACGATGTGCGCGTGCGCAAGGCCTTCCAGATGGCCATCAACCGCGAACAGATCCTGGAAAAGAACTTCTATGGCAAAGGGCAGCTTGAAAACGGCGTGATGCCCCGCGGCCTGAGCTGCTATGAGCCGGCAACACCGATCGAATACAACCCGGCCAAGGCCAAGGAACTGCTGGCCGAGGCCGGCTATCCGGATGGCGTGGAGATCACCCTGGCGCAGGTCAGCAGCTGGTCGTCGAAATGGTCGGACATGAACCAGATCATCCAGGCTCAGGCTGCCGAGGCCGGGTTCACGGTCAAGATCAAGACCATGGATGAAGCCGCCTATTTCGCACAGCGCAAGGCCGGGGCGATTGATGCCTATACGCAATCGTGGTCTGCCGACTTCAACGATCCCGACAACTTCTTCTACACCTTCTTCTCTGAACCGGGGACCAAGGTGCGCGCCTTCAACAACATGGACCAGGAGGTGTTCGACGGCATCGAGAAAGCCCGCAGCATGACCGATCCGGAGGCACGTTGCGCGCTGTATCGCGAGCTGGGGGAACGGATCGTACAGACCGATGCCGCCTGGGTGCCGCTCTTCAGCCTGGACCACAGCTATGTGGTGCAGCCGCGCGTCAAGAACTTCGTCGTTCCGTGGAACGGCTGGAGCGACATGAACTATTACAAGATGGAAATCGCGGAGTAATCCGTAACGGCGGCGGGGCAACCTCGCCGCCATGTCTTTCCCGCCTCTCCGGAGCTGACCGCCCGGCAGTCTCCGGAGGGCGTCGCAACAAGAGCACCCCTTTCCATGCTAATGTTCGCCATTCGACGAATTCTCGTCTCGATTCCGGTTTTGATCGGGATCACGGCAATCCTGTTTGTCATGCTGAACGTGATCCCCGGCGACCCGGTGGCGCTGTTGATGAAGGAACACGCCAGCCCTGAGGTCATCGCCCGTGTCACGGCGCAGATGCACTTGGACGATCCGCTCTGGACCCGCTACTTCCGCTTTCTCTCCGGCGCGTTGCAGGGCGATCTTGGCACTTCGATCAAGCTCAATCGCAGCGTGACCAGCCTGATCATGAAGGCCTTTCCGAACACGCTTTATCTGGCAGCCTGTGCGGCGGTCGTGTCATGGATCATCGGCATTCCCGCCGGCATCCTGTCGGCAGTGCGGCGCGATTCCTTCATCGACCGCTTCTTCATGGGGTTTTCCCTTCTTGGCGTGTCGATGCCGATCTTCTGGTCGGCGCTGCTGATGCAATACATCTTTGCACTGAAACTTAAATGGCTGCCGGTTTCGGGTTTCTATGGCTTTGAATATGTCATCATGCCCGCGATCGTGCTGGGCTGGAGTTCGGCCGGCGTGATCGCGCGGTTGACCCGTTCCAGCTTGCTGGAAGTGATGCGTCACGATTATATCCGCACCGCCCGCGCCAAGGGGCTGCGCGAGGTGGGTGTTATTTCCGGACATGCGCTCAAGAATGCATTGATCCCGGTGGTGACGATCATGGCGATCCAGATCGCAAGCCTGCTGTCGGGTGCCGTCATCACCGAAGCGATCTTCGGCATTCCCGGGGTGGGGCGGATTTCGATCAACGCCATTCAGGCCCGCGACATGCCGCTGTTGCAGGGCTCGGTCCTGTTCGCAACCGTTCTGGTCATCCTCGGAAACCTGGTGGCCGACATCCTCTATTCAATTCTCGATCCGCGCATTCGGTCGCAGATGGGGAGGGGCAAGCCATGACCGTTTCACCAGATCTGAACGTGGACACCGTCGAAGAAATCCAAGAAGCCAGCCTGCTGCGCGACACGATGCGCGCCTTTGCCCGCAACCGCATGGCATTGCTGGGGCTCGTCTTCGTCGCTTTGCTTGTGTTCCTGGCGATTTTCGCGCCCATCGTCAGCCCGCATGATCCCTATCGCATGGCGCTGGATGAACAGTTCCTGCCGCCCTCGACCACCTATTGGCTGGGCACCGACAACTTCGGGCGCGATGTGCTGACCCGCATTATCTATGGTGCGCGGATTTCGCTGGTGGTGGGCATCGTACCCAGCCTGATCTCGCTGATCATCGGCACCTTCATGGGCGTGCTGAGCGGCTATATCGGCGGGAAGGTCGATTTCGTCATCATGCGGCTGGCCGATATGATGATCGCCTTCCCGTCGCTGCTGCTGGCGATGGTGGTGATGTATACGCTTGGCGCCAATCTCTTTAACATCTTCGTGGCCCTGGCGCTGGTCGGCTGGGCCGGGGTGGCGCGCGTGGTGCGGTCGCAGACGCTGGCGCTGAAGGAGAAGGAGTTCATTGAGGCCGCCCATGCCAACGGCGCCTCGCGCGTGACGATCATGTTCCGCCATATCTTTCCCAATGTGGTGCCGACACTGATCGTCCTCTTCTCGCTGTCGATCCCCGATGCGATCATGTGGGAATCCAGCCTCAGCTTTCTGGGCGTGGGCGTGCAGCCGCCCGAAGCGAGCTGGGGCCTGCTGGTCTCGCGCGGCAAGGAATACCTGTTTCAGGCCCCCGTCGTGGCGATCGCGCCCGGCGTGGCGATCCTGCTGACCGTGCTGGCCTTCAATTTCGTCGGTGACGGGCTGCGCGACGCGCTCGACCCATCCATGAAGGACTGATCGCGATGACCGAGAAAACCGATAACGTGCTGAGCGTGCGCGATCTGCGCACCGAATTTCGCGGCGATCGTGGGCATGTGCGCGTGCTGGAGGATATTTCCTTCGACGTTGGACGCGGCAAGATCGTCGGGCTGGTCGGTGAATCCGGCTCCGGCAAGAGCATGACGGCGCTGTCTTTGATGGGGTTGGTGCCGAAACCCCGGGGTCAGGTTACTGCGACCCGGATGGACCTGGACGGCACCGACCTGACCCGGCTGAGCCAGGACGGGCTGCGCCAGCTCCGCGGACGCGACATCTCCATGGTGTTTCAGGAGCCCATGACCTCGCTCAACCCGGTGCGCAAGGTCTGGGAACAGGTAGGCGAGCCGCTGGCCGTGCACCAGGGCATGAAGCGGCGGGCGATCCGTGCCCGCGTGCTGGAGATGTTCGAAATGGTCGGCATTCCCGATCCCAAGGCGCGGCTCGATGCCTATCCGCACCAGCTTTCGGGCGGGTTGCGGCAACGCGCCATGATCGCCATGGGGCTGATCTGCGAACCGAAGCTGTTGATCGCGGACGAACCGACCACGGCGCTCGATGTCACCACACAGGCGCAGATCCTGCGGTTGATGCTGGATCTGCGTGATCGGGTCGGCACTTCGATCATCATGATCACCCATGATCTCGGCATCATCGCCGAGATGTGCGACGAGGTGAACGTGATGTATGCGGGCCAGATCGTGGAGCAGGCGAATGTCTTCGATCTGTTCGAACGTCCCTCTCACCCCTACACGCGCGGGCTGCTGGCTTCGATCCCCAAGGCAACCGAAAAACGGCTGTCGCGCCGGATGCCCAGCATTCCCGGCATGGTGCCCAATCTGGCCAAGCTCCCCGGCGGCTGCCGGTTCCGGCCGCGCTGCGGCGATGCGATGCCTATCTGCATGCAGAAGGATCCCGGCCTTGCCGATCTGGGCAACGGCCATGGGGCCCGGTGCTGGCTGCATCTGCCGCATGATGCCCACCCGCAGGGAGAAACCGCATGAACGACATCGTCATTTCCGCTCGCAACCTGACCAAGCATTACCATCTGGGCGGCGGTCTGGGCGGGGCGGGCCAGATTGTGCGCGCCGTCGACGGGGTGTCTCTCGACATCCACGAACGCGAGACCTTTGCTTTGGTCGGGGAATCTGGCTGCGGCAAGACCACGCTGGGCCGTATCATGTTGCGGCTGCAGGAACCCAGCGGCGGCGAGATCAACTATCGTGGACAGGAACTGACCACGCTGGACGAAAAGGGCATGCGGGCACTTCGCAAGAAATTGCAGGTCGTGTTCCAGGATCCCTATGCCTCGCTCAATCCGCGCATGCGGATCGAACAGATCCTGGCAGAGCCCCTGCGCGCCCACGGCTATGGCTCAGCCGCCGAGATCCGCGAACGCTGCGCCGCACTGCTCGAGATGGTCGGCCTGCGCCGGCAATATCTGCGCAGCTACCCGCATCAGTTCTCGGGCGGGCAGCGCCAACGCATCGGTATCGCCCGGGCATTGGCGAACAATCCGGATTTCGTGGTCTGCGATGAATCCGTCTCGGCGTTGGACGTGTCGATCCAGGCGCAGGTTCTGAACCTGCTGCGCGACCTCCAGGACGAGCTGAAGCTGACCTATTTCTTCATCACCCATGATCTCAGCGTGGTGCGCCAGTTTGCAGATCGCGTCGGTGTCATGTTTCTCGGCCGTCTGGTCGAGGTCGGTACGACGGAAGAAATCTTCTCGGCCCCGAAACATCCCTATACGATGTTCCTGATCTCTGCCGTGCCGCGCGCCGATCCGCATCAGCGCAGCCGTGAACGCCCTATTCTCAAGGGCGAAATTCCCAGTCCGATGGATATGCCGAACGGCTGCCGGTTCCACACCCGCTGCCCCTTTGCGCAGGATATTTGCCGGACCGAGGATCCAGAACCGCAGACGCAAGGCACGCGTACCGTTGCCTGCCATTTCCCGCTGGAAGCCTGAAGGAGATCACCTTGGATCTGATCGTGAAACCGGGCCCCGACGGCCATCTGGCCAGTTTCGGAGACAAGACCTGGCCCTGCGCCGTTGGACGCAGCGGAATCGGGCAAAAGCTTGCCGAAGGCGATGGCGTCAGCCCGATCGGCTGCTGGCCGATCCGGCGCATATTCTATCGTGCCGACCGGCTGGATCACGCGCCGAGCGATGCCTTCCCCTGCCAGGTGACTGACCGCCAGGATGGCTGGTGCGACGCAGCCGATCACCCCGATTACAACCGCCTTGTCCGCCTGCCATTCGATGCCAGCCACGAGGAAATGTGGCGCGAAGATGCGCTCTATGACATCGTCGTGGTGCTGGGACAGAACGACAATCCGGTGGTGCCTGGCGCCGGCAGTGCGATCTTTCTGCATATCGCCCGCCCCGGCTATTCGCCAACCGCCGGCTGTGCCGCGCTGTCGCGCGAGGATTTGCTGGAATTCCTGTCGCTGGCCGGGCCTGACACCCGGCTCTGTTTCCAGGCTTAGAGACATATCATGACCGAAATCGACATGACCGCGCTGGAGCGCGCGTTGGCCCTTTTGCCTGCGGCCCATCGCGGGCCGGCGGGGGTTGCGGGCGTCGTCAAGGATGGGCAAGTGATCGCCCGCCGGGCCTGGGGCTTTGCCGATATGTACCGGCATCTGCCGATGACCGCGCAGACGCGGTTGCCGATCTGTTCGATGTCGAAACATCTGACCTGTGCGTTACTTCTCGATCTTTTCGGCGGGACCGAGCCGCTGGAGCCGTTGCTGTCCGATCTGTTGCCGAACCATAAGGGCCCGCTTCCCAGCGTCGCGCAGCTTTGCCACAACCAATCGGGCCTGCGTGATTACTGGGCGCTAACCGTTCTTCAGGGGGCGGAGCCGGAAGGGCTCTTTACCGAAGCCGACGGGCTGCGCCTGCTCGGTCAGGCGAAGGGCGGGCATTTTGCCCCCGGCACGATGTATTCCTACAGCAACGGCAATTTCCGGCTGCTGGCCGAGCTGATCCGACGCGCCACCGGGCGCGACTTTGCCGAACTGCTGCAAGAGCGCATTTTCGGCCCCGCCGGCATGAAAACCGCGACGCTGGCCGCCGATACCCGTACCCCCGCCGACGGTGTGGTGGGCTATGAGGGCAACGACGAGGTGGGCTTTTTGCCCGCGAAAAGTGGCGTCTACTGGTTCGGCGATTCCGGCGTGGCGGCCTCGCTCGACGATATGCTGGCCTGGGAATGCCATATCGACGCGACCCGCGACATGGCGGACGGGCTTTACAACCGCCTCTGCGTACCGGTTGCCTTCGCCGACGGGACCCCCGCCAGCTATGGTTATGGTCTGCGCCGCGATGTGCTCGCGGGCTATGAGGTGACAAGCCACGGCGGCGGATTGCGCGGCTTCGCCTCCTTCCGGTTGCATGTCGCCGCGGAACGGCTGTCGGTTGTCGTCATGTTCAACCATGAAGCCAGCGCCATGCGGGCAGCCTGGTCGCTGATGGAGGCGGCGCTGGGATGCAAGATCGGTGAAACGCCCGGCCCGGCCCAGGGTTGGAATGGGCTCTGGCTGGATGAGGAGAGTTCACTCCTGATCCGGACTGTCGATCGCCCGACCGGGGTCAGGCTTGACTATGCCACCTCTCCGTCCCTGCTGCGCCCCATGCCCGATGGCAGCGCCGAGGGCCGGGGGCTCCGTCTGTACCGCGACGGCGACCGGCTGCGAATGGACCGCCCGGGGGAGAATTTGCATGTCGAGGCCCCTGCCCTGTCGCCCGTTGACTGGGCCGACGGTCAGGAAATCTCCGGTCGCTATCGCTCGGACGATATCGAGGCAGAACTGACGATCGAGGCCCGCGATGGCGCGAGCTACATCGCCTTTCACGGCATGCTCGGGACCGGTCCGATGGAGCGGATGTATCCGCTGGCGGCCGACCTGTGGTCAGTCACCACCCGGCGGGCGATGGATGCCGCCCCGCCAGGCGAATGGACCCTGCGCATCCGTCGGGACGAAAATGGCCGGATCACCGGGCTGACGCTCGGCTGCTGGCTGGCGCGCAATATCGAGTATCATGTGCTGGAGGAGCCGCCGGCGAGTGAAACCTGCCCTGCGGCAGGAGCCACCCCTCTACGGTAATCGGACCATCGCACCGACGTCACCAGTCCGGCGCCGGTGCGACACGAATGCCAAGCGCAAACGGCCTCTGCTGCTGGGCTATCGCCTTTCCCTCTACCTCAGGGGCCTCAGCAAGCCTTCCGCGTTACAGGGTTTTTCCAGCATCCCCCGCGCAGCATACTCTTTAGCACGCGGCCAGATGGTGGGAATCTGAAAAGCGGTCATCAGAATAACGGGGAGTTACGGAGCGCCCCGGTCTCCGGCAGCACCAAGGCATCCTGGCCCCATCGGAAGGTTTCTTCGTAGAACCACGCTAAGGAAGAACTTTCAGCGAACACAATCAGGTTCCCCAGTCTCTGGCTGGCCTGATGTTCAGTGGTCGCGCAATTTTGCGGTCTGCGGCTCCAGAATGCCAATCGAAGTCGCCGGATAGAATGACGTGCTCCCACCCGAGGGGCGATGTGTGAGGAAGCAGCTTGACGTCGTAGATCTGGGTGGTCTGCGCGAGGTGGCTGGCGGCCTTGTCCATGTAGATCGTATTCCAGAACGTGATGGCGGCGATGACGAGGTTGAGCGCCATGGCCCGCTTCTGTTGGGCGGCATCAGAGCGATCATGAATGCGCCCTTGTGAGTGGGCAAAGACGGCCCGAGCCAGCGAGTGTCGCGCTTCACCCTTGTTGAGGCCTGCGTGGCATTCCATGCGCAGGTCGGCGTTTTCGATCCAGTCGAGCATGAAGAGCGTGCGCTCGATCCGGCCGATTTCACCCAAGGCAAGGTAGAGCCGGTTTTGCTGGCGGTACGCTCCAAGCTTGCGCAGGATTTCAGACGGTTTGAGAGACTTGTCGCGGATGCTGGCGGCGAGACGCATGATGTCACCCCAATGCTGCCGGATCACTTCTTCGTTGATGGGCTTCCCGATGAGGGATGACAGGGTGGGCCACGCCTTCGCGCTTCCGAAGCATGCCAGCCGCCGGTCGGGAAAGTCGCGCAAGCGCGGGGCGAATGTCATCCCCAAGAGATGGAACAGGGCGAAGACGTGGTCCGATACGCCACCGGTATCTGTGTAATGCACAAGAGGGTCGAAGCTGGCCGGATTGCTCAGGAGGCCATCAAGCACGAAGGGGGCTTCGCCTGCGGTCGCCCCGATGACACTGGAATGGAACGATCCGTACTGACCCGACAAGAAGGAGTAGATCTTCAGGCCGGGATCGGGTCCGTATTTGGCGTTGATGAGCCCACTGCCACGATTGGCAGCGAAGAACTGCCCATCCGATGAGCTGTGCTCCACCGCGCCCCAGTGCTGCGCAAAGGGCAGGCCATGATGGGCGTCGACGATACGGCCCAAGGCATCCGCGAATGTCTCCGGCCGAAGGTACCATGTCTGCGCCCAGGTCAGCTGCGCATGGCTGACGCGCGATGAGGCATGCGCCATCCGCTCGAGACCAAGATTGGTGGCCCCGGCCAGGATCGTGGCCAGAACGGCGGCGGGTTCATCGTGCTGCTTGCCAGACCGCAGGTCGGTGAAGGCATCAAGGAACCCGGTCTGCGCATTCACCTCCCAGAGCAACTCCGTGATGCGGATGCGCGGCATCACGGCATCGATCGCCCGTTCCAAACGCATCGCTGCGGGCGGTGTGACCGCGTCATGCGGCGTAATCTTCAACCGCCCGTGTTCAATGCGGACACCAGGGAGCGCATTGCGCTTCAGGGCGCGGTCAACTTGCTCAAGGCGTTTCGCCAGCGTAGCCCGCCGGTCAGACAACCATGCGTCTGGATCGGTTTCGAATCCCGCGTCCCGCATGATGATTTCGGCTTTGTCCCGGGGCTTCAGGTAGCTGTCGAACCGGCGATAATCACGACTGCCGTCAACCCAGACATCCCCGGCGCGCAGGCGCTCTCGCAAGGTTGACACAACCGCAGTCTCGTACACGCGCCGTTGTGGCTGACCATCCTGAATGATCAGCGATGGCCAATGCTTGGCCGCGAACGGCATGGGAGGATCGTCGGGCAACTTGCGTTTGCCTGTGCGGTTTTGGTCGCGCAGCAAGGCAATTGCCTCCTTGAGGTCATCCCCCGCATCGGTGGCATTGAACTCGAACGCTTCAAGGAAGGCCGGGGCAAACTTGCGCATATAGACATAGCGCTCAGCCGCCAGAGCGAGCGGATCACTGGTTGCCAGCTCTCCAAAGCCAGCGATTTCGTCACGCTTGCCCAAGAGCGTTTCCCACCCGACATCCGCATCCAACGCAGCAAAGGGATCTTGCCCCAAATCTTGTGCGCGGGCCATGGCATCAATGGACGCGCCGAAGAGCTGCATCAGCTTGCCAACCTTGGTCTTGCCCATACGCCAGACCTCCTCCTGGCGATTGCGGGATCTTGAGAAGAGCTGGCCGGTCAGTCGCTCGAACATGGCGATCGTCGCATCGGTGAGCGTGATGGATAAATCCGCCATCTGCGCCGCGACCGTAGCGATCCGCCGCCGTTCACCAAAATCGTTCAGCAAGCTCACAGGCGCCACAGCGCCCTCGCGCGCGAACTTGAGCAGCCGGTCAGGGTGGAGGCCGTGCCCAAGGTTTGGCGGCATGTTCAGCGATCGCAGATATTTCAGGCGATCCAGAAGCGCGGTCATGCTGGCCGGGCTGGCGGAATGCGGATAGCCACGCAGCCACGTGAGCCGCGTTTGCCCAACAGATGGATCGTTGACCAAGAGCGCCTGCAACTGGACACGTTGACCCGGAGAGAGAGCATCAAACAGCGCTGCGGCAGCCTCGCGCCGGGCGCGTGCCCGCCCTTTCAGGGCAAGACGCTCAAGCGTGTCCACGCTCGGTAACACCAGATGCTGCTTGCGCAGCTCCGCAACCAGCGTCTCAACAATCTTCACGCCGTGATCCGTCGCGAAGGCCGCCATCGTGGCGATATCCTCCGCTTGCTGCACATGTTCAGGTCCGAAAGGGGAAAGCCCCAAGTGGCGCATCGCGAGGGCATGATGTTCGTGCCGCGTATTCCGCCTGATGGCATAATCGTCGAGAGTACAGGCCTCCACCTGAAGCTGTTCAGCAAGCCAAGCGATCAGTTCCGCTGGCGGCATGATGCCGTCGCTCCACCCGAAGCCCGGGTAGCGCAGCAGACAAATATGCACCGCGACACCAAGGAGGTTTTCGGCGCGACGTCGGGTACGGATCAGGTCAATGTCGTCCCGGCTCAGCAGATAATGGCGGATCAAAGCATCAGGATCCGTCAGCACCTCGAAGAGGTCTGCATGCGCGCGGGAAGAAAGTAGTCGGCGGGCCATAAAGTGTCCTCAAAACGTAGTTGCAAGTTTGAAGACCTCGAATATTATAGAGACCAATAAAAAGACAGATTTGCTGCGCCAATTCAGGATCACAGCGATCACGTGAAGTCAGGCTACAAAACGGTCGTTTTGGAGACACCATGCCACGCACCGGCGACATCCTCGGATACGCAAGGGTCTCAACCGCCGACCAAGACCTGTCCGGCCAAAAAGACCGACTGCTGCAACACGGTGCCATTCGCGTGTTCGAAGACGTGATCTCCGGCAAGACGTTCAACCGGCCCGGTCTGGCGGCCTTGCTTGATCAGGCCAGGCCCAACGATACTCTCGCTGTCATCCGCCTAGATCGCTTGGGCCGCTCGCTCAAAGAGCTTCTGGAATCCGTCGATGACCTCAAGGCCAGAGAGATCAATCTGATCAGCCTTGAGGAGCGGATCGACACGACATCCGCCGCTGGCGAACTCGTATTCCACGTCTTCGGGGCCATTGCGCATTTCGAGCGCCGCCTGATCTCAGAGCGCACCAAAGACGGCCTGATCAACGCTCGAAAGCATGGCCGCACCCCGGGGCGGCCGCCATTGCAGCCCGAGACAATCTCAGCCCTTCAAGATCTCGTCAGCGCCGGAAAATCCGTCGCCCAGGCCGCAAAACACCTCGGCATAGGCAGATCAACAGCTTACAAGGTGATCAGAAACACCACACCATAAGCCATGTTTATGCTTCGTTCTTCCTTAGCGTGGTTCTACGAAGAAACCTTCCGATGGGGCCCAGTAAGTCGTGAAGAGGGGGAACGGACGGCATTTCCCGGGGGCGCCGTCCGTTCCAAAGCGGATCAGGCGTTCAGGAACTCGTCCCAGCGCATGATCAGGTGATCGTATTCATCCGGCCATTGGTGCCAGTAGGCGACATTGGCAGCGCGCTCTTCCAGCGATCCACCATCACGCAAATCGCCCGGGTTGATGCCGCGTTCGGCAGCGCCTTTCCACGGCTGGCCTTCGTACCAGAAGGCATATTTATCCGGGTCCATCACGTCCTTGATGTTGGTCGAGGGGGAATAATAACCCTGCTCGGTCACCGTGATCCCCGGTTCGCCGGACAGCCAGAAGTTGGCATAGGCAATCACCGCCTCGCGGTTCGGCGTGCCCTTGAGCATCGACGGCCCGATGGCCCAGCCGCGATAGCCCTCTTTCGGGGTGGCGTATTTCGCCGGTTTGCCCTGCGCCTTCACCGCCATGACGGCCGGTTGCCAGGCGTCACAGACCACCATTTCGCCCGAGGCCATCAGGTTCACCAATTCGCCGAAATCGCCCCAGAGCGCGCGGAACTGGCCGGCCTTCTTCTTCGCGATCAGGAATTTGGCCGCTTCGTCGATTTCCGCCGCAGTCGGGTTGCCGGGGTTCTTGGCTTCAAGCAGTCCCAGAGAATTCATCGCCAGGATGGCCTGACCGATGGCGATCAGCGGATCGACGTTCAGGCCGGATTTGCCCTGCCACTTCTCATCGAAGATGGCGGTCCAGGTATTGGCTTCTTCGGCGCTCAGCACCTCGGGATTGTAGCCAATCGAGTCGTAATTGTAGACCGCCGGCACCATGAAAAGCTCGGTCTGCGCCTCATCGGCCCAGATCTGGCCGGAGATTTGCGCCCGCGCGTCCCATTTCGGGTTGGTCTTGGTGAAGGTGTCGCGGATCGAGGACCAGTTCGACAGGGCGGAGGCAGGGATGGTTTCGACATTGTCGGTCGCGATCAACGCCGGCAGCCGCTCGGCGATAATTTCCCAGCAATCGTAATCCGACGATCCCGACAGGATCTTGGTTTGCGCATCCGGATAGGTCGACGGCGTGCCAGAGACGGCCCCAACCCCGCTCTCGGCCTTGAACATCTCGAGAATACGATCCTGGACCGTGGTCGACAGGCCGGTGGTGCGCAGTTCCTCGGCGGAGAGATTGGCGGCATAGGCCATGCGCGACCACGGATGCAGGCCAGCACCGAACGCGGCAACCCCTGCCGCGGCGCCATACCTCAGGAACGAGCGGCGGTTGGTTTTCAAGGTCATGATGTCTTCTTTCCCTGTTGATGACGTGGTGACATTGAGTGGAATGCGGGGGCGTTGATCGCCCCTCATTGGCGACCTCAATAGCGGCCGGGGGTCAGCCCCCCGTCCACGGTGATGACCTGACCGGTGAGGTAGGAGGCATCGGAGGAGGCGAGAAACTTGATGACATTGGCGATCTCGGCAGGCTCGCCCAGTCGCTGCATCGGGATGTAGGGAGAGGCGATATCGGCGGCGTCCGGTCCCAGGCTGTGCCCCGGATTGAGCAGCTGCGCGGTACGGATATAGCCGGGAGCGACACCGTTCACCCGGATACCCCGGGCAGCATATTCAACAGCCAGCCCGCGGATCATGCCGATGACCCCCGCCTTCGCGGTGGAATAATGGACATGTTCGTCCCAGCCGTAATTCGTGCCCATGATGGAGGACAGGCAAATGATCGACGCGCCTTCCTTCATCGCCGGCAGCGCCGGACGGATCACCCGCATCATGCCGTAGAGATCGACGTCGAGGGTTTCATGCCACTTCTCGTCGGTCATCTCGGACATCGGCACACGCAGCGCGATCCCCGCATTGGCGACGATCACATTGAGCCCGCCGAACCGCCGGTTCAGCTCTGCGATCAGCGTATCCGCCGCTTCGGTCGAGCGCACGTTCAACGGCTGAAACTCGGCGCTGCCACCGGCGGCCGCGATCTCGGCAACAACGGCCTGGCCTTCGGTTTCGAGCACATCGGTGACAATCACGTGGTCGCCACCGGCCGCAAAGGCCAACGCGGCGGCGCGCCCAATGCCGATGCCCGCACCGGTGACAAGAATGATTCTCTTATCCATTTGATTCATTTCCGTTTCTAGGATCACAGCATGACGTCGCCAGAGTTCGGTCCGAGCGTTTGCCCGACGAACAGCGCCGCATCCGGAGAGACGAGGAAGGCAACCACCCCGCCCACCTCGGCCGGGCTACCGAAGCGGCCCAGCGGCAACTCCGCCCGTTTGGCGGCCTGCCAGCTCTCGGACAGGGCCTCGACCAGCGGCGTGTTGATCGGCCCCGGCGCCACGGCGTTGACCCGCACGCCCCGGCCAGAAACTTCCCGCGCCAGCGATTTGGTCATGCCGATGATCGCGGCCTTGGCGCCGGCATAGTGAACCAGTTCCACCCCGCCGATCTGACCCAGTTGCGATGCGACATTGACGATATAGCCCTCGCCCCGGCCGAGCATCGCCGGCAGACAGGCGCGGGTGCACAGGAAATTGCCCCGCACATGCACCGCAAACATGCGATCGAACTGCTCGGGGGTGATCTGTTCGAACGGCGCCTGATGGCCGAACCCCGCGTTGTTGACCAGGATGTCGGGCGCACCCAGATCGCCGGCGATGGCCGCGACCATTGCGTTGACCTGGCCCTCATCGCTGACGTCGGCGGCATAGGCGCGGGCCAGACCGCCCGCCTTGCCGATCGCGTCGACGGTGGCCTGCGCCGCAGCGAGCGACAGATCATTGACCGCAACGATATGACCATCAGCGGCGAGCCGTTCGGCAATGGCGGCTCCGATACCGGAGCCGGCGCCGGTTACAAGAGCGATCATCACGCCTCCTCCTGACCCTGGAACCGGGTGGCCCTGGCGGTGAACCGCTTCATCAGCAGGCCGTAGATCACCAGCAGCGTGAAACTGAACAGCGTTGTGAGCACCCCGAAGGCAAAGATGTTGGGATAGATTTCCACCGAAAAGGTGCCGTAGATCGCCAGCGGCAGCGTCAGTTCCCTGCCGGCGGTGAACAAGGTCCGGGCGAATTCGTCATAGCTGAGCGTGAAGGAGAACAGCATGGCCGACAGCACGCCCGGAAAGATGATCGGAAAGGTCACCCGGCGGAACGTCTGGGCCGGGCTGACCCCCAGCGACAACGAAGCCTCTTCGACAGTGCGATCGAACCGGTTGAAGATGGCCAGCATCACCAGGAAGGCGAAGGGATAGGTATAGACCACGTGCAGCACGAAAGAGGTGCTCCACCAGGCCCGCCCGATCCCCAGCGTGTTGGACAGCAGCGCCATCCCGAGACCGACCAGAACACCCGGCACCATCATCCCGAGGATGATCAGGTAGAACGCCGGCCCGGAGCCCTTGAACTTGGTGCGGAAGGCCTCGGCGCTCATCACCCCGAGCACGGTGGACACGACCGTGGTCATGAAGGCCAGCACGATCGAGCGCAACAGGCTGTCGCCGACGGGCAGTTGCGACACCCGCGAGGTATCGGCCAGCCCCAGCAGATGCTGATACCAGTAGATCGACCAATCGCGGATCGGGAATTGCGGCCCGCCGTCCGGGCTCTGGAACGAGAGGATCGCCAGGACGATCATCGGTCCATAGAGGAACAGCAGGAAAAGGACGGTATAAAGGGCAAGTGTGGGGCGAAGGATGCGGGATTGCATGGCTCACATTTCCTTTCGCAGGTCGACGATGCGCAGCGCGAGCGCGATCACCGCAGTGATGATGAGGGTGAGCACCACACCGGCGACGGCGGCAAAGGCCCATTTCAACGAACCGACCTGGCTGACGATGATATTGCCCAGCAGGTTGACCTTGCGGCCCGACAGCGAGGCGGCGGTGGCGAATTCGCCCAGCACCATGACCGAGACGAAAATGCCCCCAACCATCACCCCCGGCAGCGACAGCGGCAGGATGATGCGGCGAAAGATGGTGCCGAAGGACGCACCCAGATCGCGCGCGGCCTCGATCACGGATGCGTCGATCCGGCCCAGCATGAAGGTGATCGGCCCGACCATGAACACGCAATAGATCTGCGTCATGCCGACCAGCACCGAGAATTCCGAGAACAACAGGAAGGTCAGCGGCTCGTGAATGATGCCGAGGTTCATCAAGATCGTGTTGATCGCCCCTTCGGTCCCCAGCATCGGACGCCAGGCGATCACCCGGATCAGGAACGAGGTCCAGAACGGGATCACGCAGGCAACGAGCAACGCCGTCTGCAGCGTCTTGTTGCGCACGAAAAGGCCGATGAACAGCGCCACCGGATAGCCGACGACAAGGGTTGCCAGCAGGACGATCGCCCAGATCCGCAAGGTGGTCCAGATCGCACCCAGGTAGGTCGGCGAGCTCATGAACCGTTCCCAGCTTGCCGTGGTCAGGGTGGAGTTCACCGAAAACGTCGTTTGTGTCCAGAACGACACATAGACCACCATGCACATCGGCAGGACCATGAAGAAGAACATCCACAAGAGCCCCGGCGTCAGCAGCGCCAGCGCCCGACGGCGGTCCCTTGTCTCGCGCAATTCCGATGGCGACTGCGCGGCAGGACGCGGGGTGTCTGTCAAAACAGAGGTCATCAAACGGCTTCCTGGAACTGTCGCGCCGCATCGAACGCGAAATGGAGATCATAGCTCTGGCCTTCGACCAGAGCCGGAAGGCGGGGGCAGCTCAGGTGATCGACGACCTGCATCAAGGTGCCGTCCTTCGACCGAAAGAACGCCAGGGCAGTGGGGCCATTGAACTCTCCGGTCAGATATTTCGCGCTCAGATGCGGGCGGTCCGAAGGGACCTGCCCCTGTGGCGCCACGTCGATCTGATCGAACCGCACCGCCAGCCGCACCGCCTCCGACGCCGCGCCACACAGGCCGGCATCAAAGATGTTCCATGCGTTCAGATGGCGCGCGGCTTCGGCATTCCGGGGGCTGGAGAACAGCACATCCGGCGTGTCCGACTGCACGATGCGCCCGTTGGCCAATACCGCCACCTTGTCGCCCATGGTCAGCGCTTCGGTTTCCGATCCGGTCACATGTAGAAAGCTGACGCCAAGACGTTCGCGAATGGCCTTCAGTTCGTCACACATGCGCGCGCGCAAATTGGCGTCGAGCGCCCCCAGCGGTTCGTCCAGCAGCACGATCCGCGGTTCCGTTACCAGCGTCCGCGCCAGCGCGACCCGCTGACGCTGACCGCCGGAAATCGCGCTGACGGAGCGGTGCCCGAAGCCGTCGAGACCGACAAGCTGCAGCGCATCCTGGGTCCGGCCGGCAATTTCCGCCTCGTCGCGGACCGGAGAGACGGCGCTATACCGCAGCCCGAAGGCGACATTCTGCGCCACGGTCAGATGCGGAAACAGGGCGAAGTTCTGAAACACGAAGCCGATATCACGCAGATGCGGCGCCTTGCCGTCGATCCGCTCTCCGTCAATGGCGATTTCGCCCGCGTCCGGCTCTTCGAAGCCCGAGATCAGGCGCAGCAGCGTGGTCTTTCCGGACCCCGACGCGCCAAGCAGCGACATATAGGTGTTTTCCGGCACGACGAAATCAACGCCGTCCAAGGCAACGGTCCCACCGTATCGGCGACTGACCCGGCTTAGCGTAAGCACTGTGCTCTCCCTGATTACGATTTTTTTGATACAAAAGTCGATTCTACCGAACACAGCAAGACTAAAATGATTTTTGCATCGCAAACATCATTTTAGTCGCATCCTTCAGAGCACCAAACCAGCTTGGAAGACTTTGAAATCCCTTTGAATCTGAGGTTCTTCGCTGAAATTCTGTGCATCGCCGCGACGGCATCTGCCGACAAAACGATTTTTGCGTGCAGTAGAGGAAAGACTTCCATG
Source organism: Pseudodonghicola xiamenensis DSM 18339 (assembly GCF_000429365.1). GTDB lineage: Bacteria > Pseudomonadota > Alphaproteobacteria > Rhodobacterales > Rhodobacteraceae > Pseudodonghicola > Pseudodonghicola xiamenensis. The sequence continues at coordinate 61,727 of NZ_AUBS01000018.1, forward strand.
CCAGATCTTTGCCGCCTATTCTGCCCGCAGCTCATGCACGACCCACGGACAAACGAAGGAAACGCCCCGTGAAAACCGAGGTAGAGACGGACAAACGCACAACCCTTTTCGAGGCTGCGGCGAATTTGATTCGCCACAACATCGAGATCGGTTTGCTCTATCCCGGTCTCGTCCTGCAGGAGAGCGCGCTTTCTGAACGGATGGAAATGTCACGGGCCACGGTGAAGCGCGCGCTTGAGATGATCGAGGCCGAAGGCCGGATCCGACGGTTCTCGGGGCGCGGGTTTCTGGTCAACGGCGGCTCAGGCGCCCCGAAACGCGAAGACCTTCGGCTAATCGAATTCGACTTGTCCGGCCTGGACGAGGCCATGGGCAAACCCAATTGGCTGCGCATCTATGACGATGTGGCCTATCACGTCACCCGCTGTCCGGTGTTCGGGCGCTATCGGATCATCGAATCCCTGATGGCCGAGGAATTCGGGGTGTCGCGCACCCTGATCCGTGACGCCCTGGGGCGGCTGCAGGAGCGCGGCCTGGTGCAGAAAAGCCGAACCTCGCGCTGGGTGGTGGAGCCGCTGACCTCGCAGCGGATCAAGGACAAATACCAATTGCGCTCGATCCTCGAAGTGGCGGCCCTGCGGTCGGCCAGCCTGCCGGTCGAGGCCCTGCGGCAGCTTTCCGATGAGATCAACGCCCTGTCCCCGGGAGAAATCCTGACCCCGACGAAATGGTTTTCACTGGATCGCCGGTTCTTTGAACTGGCCGTTCTGACCACCCCGAACACGGATCTGGCCACCTATGCGTCAAGCAACCGGCTCGCGCTCGAGGCCTGCCAGTCGGCACTGTTCTCGCTGGGGCTGCCCCCGGATACACAATCGCTTCTGGAACTGCGGCAGATCAGTGAACTGGCGCTTTCCGGCTCGATCTCGGCTGCAACCAGCATGTTGTCGATGCATCTGCAAAAGGCCTGCGAACGGACAGTAGCACAGTTGAAAATCACTGCGATCATCGAACCGACATCGGATTTCCCCGATTATCTTCAGCGCGCCTGACGCCGCTGTGCCCCCCCAAAAAACAATCACGCGGCCCGGGCGATCGCCACGAGCCGCGTGAAAGAATGCTATCAGGTCCGGCGTCCAAATGGCCGTCGGACCGTTTGCCTTACTGGCCGGCGCAGGCCTCGATCTTGGCCAGATCCGGGCCGTTGGGGGTGCGGCCCAGGTTGAACGGCGCCGAAGCGTCGCGCCAGCTGGAATAATCCTTCAGATAGCTGAGCTGGCTGGCATAGACCTTGGCCGACAGCGGGTTCTGACAGGCGACTTCCTCGATGGTTTCATTGGCCATCTGCTGGATTTGCGCCAGAGCAGCATCATCCAGCCGGTCGATCTCAACCCCGGCGGCCTTGAATTCGCCATAGGCTTCGGTGGCGCGCTTTTCGGTGAACGACAGGCTCCACAGCATGGTGGCATTGGCGGCGATCTTCAGGCGTTCCTGGGTTTCCGCATCCAGCGCGTCCCAGGCCGCCTTGTTGATCATCACCCCGAAGACCGAAGACGACTGGTGCCAGCCCGGGGTCGACCAGTATTTGGTGACCTGCTGGAAGCCGCCGGAATAATCCACGTTCGGTGTCGAGAATTCGGCACCGTCGATCACACCGCGTTCCAGCGACTGATAGATTTCACCGCCGGCCATGCTGACCTGGTTACCGCCCAGCTTTTCAAGCAGCTTGCCCTGCTCCAGCCCCGACAGCCGCAGCCGCAGACCTTTCAGGTCATCAACCGTCTTGATCGGCTTGTTCACGGTACGGAAACCGGATTCGTTGTTGGTCACGCCATAGGGCAGATAGACCATGCCGAACTTGCCATAGACCTCATTGTAAAGGTCGGCACCGCCCCATTCCTGGATCCAGTTCACATAGTCCACCGCATTGAACAGGCTGGCGGTGGTAGCCAACGGCGAAAACGCGCTGTCGCGGCCCGCCCAATAGCCCGGCCAGTCCGCACCGGCCTGGATGGTCCCGGATTCAACCGCACCAAAGACCTCGCCCGCCGGAACGATGTTGCCGCCGTCATAGAATTCGATCTGCAGCTTGTCGTCATCGACCAGGTCGTTGACCATCTTGACCCAATGCTTGTCGGTCTCGATCAACTCGAGGCTCGACGGCCAGGTGGTGGTCATTGTCCAGGTCTCGGCAACGGCGGGCGCCGCAGTGCTCAACGCGAGAGCTGCGATCGTCATCATCTTCTTCATAGTCAGAACCTCCTCATGACTTCGAACTTAACAAAATAGGGTCACCCGCCGTAGAGCGTGCTTGGCAACCAGGTCACCAACGACGGGAACAAGATGATCATCACACACATCGAGATGATCAACAGAATGAAGGGGAATACACCCCGGATAATGTCCCCGGTCGACACGTCGTCCGGGGCAATCGCCCGCATATAGAACAACGCATAGCCAAAGGGCGGCGACAGGAAGCTGGTCTGCAGAACCACCGCCATCAGGATCACGAACCACAGCGGGTTGATCCCCATTTCATTGACCAGCGGCAGGAAGATCGGGAAGGACAGCAGGACGATGCCGGTCCAGTCCAGGAACATACCCAGAATGAAGACCACCAGCAGCATCATCGCCACCAGCATATAGGGGTCATCCGCCAGCCCGCGGATCAGATCCTGGCTGGCTCGCAGCCCGCCGGTGATGTTGAACACCCCGGTAAAGGCGGTGGCACCGACCACGATGAACAGGATCATCGCCGAGGTCCGTCCGGTTTCCAGCAACGCCGAATAGAAGGTCGCCCATTCGAACCGCCCGCGCGAGATCACGATCAGCAGCGCAAGCACGGCACCGATGGCGCTGGCCTCGGTTGCGGTGGCGATACCAGCCAGCAGCGATCCAAGAATGCCCAGGATCAGCACCAGCGGCGGCACGGCCTCGACGATCAGCAGCCGCCACATCGCGGCGCGGCTGATCTGTTCCTCGTCCCGGACCGGCGGCGCCCATTCCGGCTTGAACCAGGCGATCGCCGCCACATAGATCGCATACATAAGCCCCAGCAGAACCCCGGGCATCATCGCCCCGGCAAAGAGCTGCCCGACCGACAGGCCCGGCGCATAGGAGGCCATCAGGATCAGCATGATCGAAGGCGGGATCAGGATACCGAGACAGCCGGAAGAGGCGATCAGCCCGGTCGCCAGCTTCTTGTCATAGCCATATTGCAGCATCGGCTTCAGCGCCATCATCCCCATCACGGTGATCGAGGCACCGATGATCCCGGTGGTCGCGGCCAGCAGGATCGAGATGAAGACCACCGCCAGCCCGAGGCCCCCGGTGACCCGCGCCATGAGGTGGCGCAGGGCCTCGAACATCTTGTCGGTGACACCGCTGTCGGACAGGAACCGCGCCATCAGCACGAACAGCGGAATGGCGATCAGAACGTAATTGTCGAGCACATCGCCGAAAATCCGGTTGACCACGATCCCCAGAACCATCGGTTTGCCGGCGATCACCGCCCCCAGAACCGCGGTCCCGCCCAGCACGAAGGCCAGCGGATGCCCCATGAACAGGCCCAGCAGCAGCAGGCCCGACATAATCAACGCAATTGCTTCACCGGACATCCATCGGCTCCATCGGTTCAAGGTGGTCGGTCTTGTTCAGAACCAGTTTGAGCACTTCGGCCACGCCCTGAATCAGCAACAGCGCGGCTGCGACGAACATGGCGATTTTCAGCGGATAGACCGGAAGCTGCACCGCGCCATAAGTGACTTCTCCCTGTTTCAGGGAGGTCATGGCGAAATCCCAGCTGCGCCGGGTAAAGACCCAGGCGAACGGCAAAAAGAAGATCAGATAGCCGGCGACCTCGGTCCATCGACGGAACTGATGACCCATTCGCTCGGTCAGAAGATCGACCCGCACATGCGCCTGATGGCGCAGGGCATAACCACCCAGCAAGATGAAGTAGAACCCATAGAGCTGCTTGCTCAGGTCGAACGCCCAGCGTGTCGGTGACCCGAACACATAGCGCATGAAGACGTCGTAGATGATGATCCCGGCAAAAACGATAGCGACGACGGATACAATCCGACCGACGAGCTCGTTGATGCCGTTGATCAGGCGAATGATCGGCAAATCAGAAGCCTCCCCAAAATTCGCGGCCGTTTCGGCCATTTCGGACAGCCCCACAGGGGCTGTCTATTCCCTTCTTACTCCGTGGCGGAGCCTGCAATTTATTGGCTGTTTTAGCAACCCACCCGAGCACTCAGCAGCCCTGCCATCGCGCGGCGCGCTTCTCGGCAAAGGCCAGCGCGCCCTCATGTGCATCACCCGACACCGCGATCGGTGCAAAGACCCGATCACTCTCGTGCCAAAGCGCGGTTTCATCTCCCTGCCCCATACCATGCAGCAGGGACAGAATCGCGCTGACCGGCAGCGGCGCGCAGGCGGTGATGTCACGCGCCAGCGCCAGGGCTTCGGGTTTCGGATCGGCGGTTTCGGTGCTGCGGCTGATCAGCCCCAGCGTTTCGGCCTCGTCACGGTCGAAGATACGCCCGGTCAGCAGAATCTCGGCCGCCTTTGCCGCCGGCACGCGCTCGGCCAGGCGAAAGGTGCCACCTGCCCCGGCGATCAGGCCGCGTTTCGGTTCCGGCAGCCCGAAACGGGCCCCGGGCGAGGCAACGATCATGTCGCAGGCCAGTGCCAATTCGAATCCGCCCGCCAGGGCCGCGCCACCGACGGCCGCGATCAGTGGCTTGTTGCGGTGCCGGCGGACCAGGCCGCCGAATCCGTCGCGCCCGTTCAGGATCGCGTCTCCTTCCCCTGCGGCGAAGGCCTTGAGATCCATACCGGCGCAAAAGCTCCGCCCTGCGGCGCACAGCACCCCGACACGGATTGTCTCGTCCTGTTCGATCCAGTCGAAAGCCGCGCGCAGACCGTCGCACAATGCGCCGTCCACCGCGTTATGTGCCTCCGGACGATTCATCGTCACCACGCCGATATCGTCCAGCGTCTCTGTCAGTACAACCTCAGCCAAGCCCGGCCCCCTCTTGTTCAAGGGCCAGCCGTTCGGCTTGCTTGCGCAGCTCGGCCCGGATGATCTTGCCGGTCGTGGTCATCGGCATCTCGTCGACGAAATGCACCGCCCGGGGGTATTCATAGGCCGCCAGCCGATCCTTGACGTGGCGCGAAATCTCAGCCGCCAGATCGGCCCCGGCGCGATACCCTTCGGTCAAGGTAACGAAGGCGGCCACCACATGGCCACGCACCCGGTCCGGCTGGCCGACCACCCCGGCCAGATGCACGGCGGGATGTTTCAGCAGGCAATCCTCGATCTCGGCCGGGCCGATCCGATATCCGGCAGAGGAGATCACATCGTCATCCCGGCCGACAAAGGCGAACCGCCCGTCGGCCCGGCACAGGCCGCGATCACCGGTCAGAAGCCAGCGCCCATCGGGCCCGTCGATGAACTTCGCCCGGGTGGCTTCGGGATTGTTCCAATAACCCAGGAACATCACCGGATCAGGCGCCAGAACGGCAATCTCGCCCTCGGTGCCCGAGGGCAGAACCTGACCGCTGTCGCCGTCGATGACCGCGACCCGATGCCCGGGCGCCGCCCGCCCCATCGCCCCCGGCGCCGGCTCTTCAATCGCGCAGCAACAGGAGATGGTCATGTTACATTCGGTCTGGCCGTAAAATTCGTTGATCGTGGTGCCAAAGACCCCCCTGCCCCACTCCAGCAGCTCCGCCCCGAGCGGTTCGCCACCGCTGGCGACCGAGCGCAGCGACAGGTTCCAGGCGGCGGCCTCGGGTTCCAGCCGCATCAGCTTGAGCGCGGTGGGCGGCAGGAACGTATTGCGGATACCTTGATCGCGGATCAGGTCAAAGGCGGCCCGGGCGGTGAATTTCCGGAACCGGCAGGCCACCACGGTGACACCGTGATAGAGCCCGGGCAGCAGCACATCGAGCAGGCCACCGATCCAGGCCCAATCTGCCGGCGTCCACAGCCGATCCCCCGGTTGCGGGAACAGATTATGGCTGACCTCGACCCCCGGCAGGTGCCCCAGCAGGACCCGATGGGCATGCAATGCGCCCTTGGGATTGCCCGTGGTCCCCGAGGTATAGATGATGATCGCCGGATCCTCTGCCGCCGTCGGCGCCATCGGAAAGCTTGTCGGCTGATCGGCGCAGGCCGCGTCGAAATCGACCAGCTCAATACCGGGAAACCGCTGTGCCACCCCGTCGGGAAGATTTTTGCACAGGATCAGGTCCAGATCAGGCAGATCGGCGACAATACTGGCCAGCGTATCCAGATTCTCCGCCCGGGTCACCACCGCCCGGGCGCCTGAATCGCGCAGCCGATGCAGCAGGGCTTCGGGCCCGAACAGCACGAATAGCGGCAAGGACACCCCGCCCATGCGGGTAACGGCGATATGGGTCACCGCTGTTTCCAGCGATTGCGGCATCAGCACCCCGACCCGGTCACCGGCCTGCCCTGGCCGGTGCGTGGCAATGCCCCGCGCCGCCAGCGCATTCGACAGCCGCGCCGCACCTTCGGATAATTGCCGATAGCTGTGATGTTCGGCCACGCCGTCCTCATCGACCTCGATGATGGCAATGCGATCAGGCTCCCGTTCGGCCCAGTGATCGCAAACAGCTTCGCCGATGTTGAATTGCGCCGGAACCTGCCATTCGAATGCCGCAAGCCCTGACGCCGACATTGCTCTCCCCTGCAAAGCCGGTTCTCCTTCCTGTCCTCCCGGCGCATATGCGCCGATCAAGTGATCGGCCAAATGCTAGACTGAGCGGTATATTTATGTCAATATTCATAAATATCAGCGAAAAACCGGAAACATTGCGAACGAATGATCGAATCAGGCCCCCAAAACACCGAATCCCCTGATCCCCGACAGGATACACTCGCCCAGATCAGGGCTGCCGGTCTGCAACTGATCTACCAGCATGGCTATGAGGGGATGGGGCTGCGCCTGCTGGCGTCGCAAGCAGGCATCGGACAAAGCACGCTTTATGGTCACTATGCGACCAAACAAGAGCTTCTTGTCGATCTGATCTGCCTGCACATGAACGAGCTGCTGACCAGCATGCGGCAAGCGGTGCCGTCAAGCGGGGCGCCGCTGGATCGCTATCTCGCCTTCGTACACTTCCATCTGGTCTATCACATTCGCCGGCGTCGCGAGGTCTTCATCTGCTATTCCGAACTGCGCAGCCTGGAGCCGGAGAACTACCAGCGCGTTACCGAGCTTCGGCAACAATATGAACAAGCGTTGATGGAGATTATTGCCGAGGGCATGACGACCGGGGTGATGCGACCGGGCGAGGCGCGGGTGGCGGCCTATTCCATCCTGGCGATGTTGTCGGGCATCACCACCTGGTACAATGCCGACGGGCCGCTGTCAGAAGCCAGGATCTGCGACGAATACACCCGGCTGGCCACCGCAGCAGTCATTGACCCGTTGGGCATTGCGCTGGCGCGCTGAGACCAGCGGGCCAGCACCCCAAGACGCCAGGGGGCTACATCTCGTAGCCGGGGGCCTTGTACACCGTCCCGGGATCGGCCTGGGCGATGTCCGGCACATAAACCTCTTCTTTCCAGCGCTCCGGCGCCACCTCCTCAATCGCCACCGAAACCGAAGCGTCTCGGGTCTCGAAAATCTCCATCACATTTCGGGCGATCGCTTCGGCCAGACGATTTTTCTGATCCTCGGTCTGGCCCGGCCAGGCTTTGACGATGACATGGGGCATGGCTGTTTTCTCCTGTCGGTCAGCCCTCCGGGCGACATCCCTGCCTCCCGCGCGTTTTCTGCTGTTCTCTTTTCAGAGGTCAACGAGATTGTCGAGCCGACCGGGCCCAGAGCAGAGCCCGCGTGCCCCGCAGGACCCTTGCAAAACAGGCTCTGTTCCGGTGAATCTCTCAAGGGTTTCTCAGGGGTCTTGATTCGCGGCACGCCGAACTCCCCGCACATCCCGCCGACATTGCTGATCCGCATCAGGCACGCCCCTGTCGAAATGGAAAACCTGCAGAAGCATATGTTTTCAAATATTTAGCTTCCTGCCCCTATAGCGGACGCCGAGCTTGGCCAACCCTTGCTTATCCGGGTAGATCAAAAAACTATTGTCTGGTGAAGAGTTGCGTGTCATGAGTTCAGTTGTCGCAAGATAACGAAAATACCGCACTTTGGCGACGAAACCAACAAGACCCACCAAGAGGTCATGAGGGCAGCATGAATTCGACGACAGACATCACCGGCTCCAGATCCATCGCGGCTTCGATCGCCAGCAATGCGGCGCGCCTCTCCGAAGCGCTTGACGCCCATATGCGCAACAGCTTTCAACCCGAAAGCCGGAAGACGTTGCGCAAATTTCATCCCGCCGAGGTCTCGGAGCTGACCGGGATCAGCATGTCAAACCTGAGGACCCGGCACCAGGACGGCGATTTCCCCGATGTAGAGACTGATTCCAGGGGACGCAGACTCTATTCCGCCGAGGAGATCGACCAGATCCGCCATGTGATGGCCCGCACCGGCCGCAATGGCGACGCTTATCTTCCCGGTCGGCGCGAAGGCGATGCGCTTCAGGTCATTTCGATCGTCAACTTCAAGGGCGGGTCAAGCAAGACCACCACCGCCATCCATCTAGCGCAACGCTATGCGCTGCGCGGCTATCGGGTGCTGGCGATCGACATGGATCCGCAGGCCAGCCTGACCACCATGTTCGGCTACCGTCCTGAAATCGAATTTGCCGAAAGCGGCACCATTTATGACGCGCTGAAATACAATGATCCGGTACCGCTGAGCCAGGTGGTGCGCGAGACCTATTTTCATAACCTTCACCTCGCCCCCGCCGGGCTGTTGCTGTCGGAATATGAAACCGAAACCGCCTATGCGCTTCAGCACAAGGTCGATCCACCCTTTACCCAGCGCCTTGCCATCGCGCTGGACGAGATCGAAGCGAATTACGATCTGGTGATCATTGATTGCCCGCCGCAGCTCGGCTTTACCACGATGACCGCATTGCTGGCGTCGACTGGGCTGCTGATCACGGTCATTCCCAGCATGCTGGACGTCGCTTCGATGGCGCAATTCCTTGAAATGGCAGGAGAAACGGTTCAAACCTTGGAAGAGGTAAACGGCCCGATCGACTGGAATTTCCTCAAATTCCTGATTACGCGCTATGAACCCACTGATGTGCCCCAATCGCAGATGGCGGGGTTCTTGCGGTCAATTCTGCTCAATCAGGTGCTGACCACCCCGATGCTCAAGTCCACCGCCATTTCCGATGCCGGGATGACACAACAGACGATTTACGAACTCGATCCCTCGCAGGTCGTCAAAAAGACGCTCGACCGGATTCTCGAAAGCGTAAACGGGGTGGCGAATGAATTCGAAAAGACATTGCAACAGGCCTGGGGACGGGAGGTTGACTGATGGCGCGTAGAAATCTGTTCCAGCCCCCTCCCCCGCCGGCGACGCCTGGTGAAACGCCGCAAAAGGATCCGAAATCCCGTTTCCCCAATACCGGGGCGATGAGCGGGGTAAAATCCACGCTCAAGGATCTCTCCAGCAACGCGGTCCGGGATATCCCGATCGAGGCGATTGAGGAGGACGGCCCAAAAGACCGGCTGTCGTTCAATGATACGGATGTCGCAGCCCTTGCCCAGAGCATTCGCGAACACGGCCAACAAGTGCCAATCATGGTCCGCCCCACCGCGGACAAGCCTGGGCATTATCGCATTGTCTACGGGCGGCGACGCCTGCGGGCACTCCGGTTTCTGGGGCTGCCGGCGAAAGCACTGGTCCGGTCGCTGTCGGATGAAGAGGCCGTCCTAGCCCAGGGGCAGGAGAATTCCCAGCGGCTCGACCCCAGTTTTATCGAGAAAGCGCTGTTCGCCGCGGAACTGGCGGCAGGCGGTTACGACCAGCCTGTCATCCTCGACGCGCTGGCTATCGACAAGCCGATGTTGTCGCGAATGAACAAGGTTACCCGCGCGATCCCTGCAGAGGTGATCCAGGTGATCGGATCCGCCCACGGGATCGGGCGCCGCCGTTGGGAGGAGCTTGCCGACCGGACCCGCGACCACGGGCTCGACCTTCTTCAGATCGTTACAGAGCTTGATCTGGAGGGGCTGCCTGGGTCCGATGACCGATTTGCCCGGGTTCAGGATGCCGTGGCCCGCAAGCTGCAGACGCCGGCCAGCCCGACCCCCTCCCCTGCCCTTCAGGTCACTCTGAAGGACGGGACCCCACTGGTGGAAATCAAGGATTCGGCTCGCGCCCTGACACTCAAGCTGTCGAAAACGGCAACCCCGGATTTCGCCCGATGGATGCGTGACAACGCGGAAACCGAGCTGATGCGCCTCTATGAGGCGTGGCAGTCGGAGCAGGCGTCCGACTGAACGATAACGAGCAGAACTAACAGCAAAAGGAGCACGATCAGCAGCCCAAAAAGAAAGAGCCCCCCAAGGTCATCCCCGGAGAGCCCAATCTGTTCTTAGCACCCTCAGATTTACCAGCTTCTCTGCCGCAGTCAACAACAACCGATTCGGTTGAATGGAGATTTGCGACCTTTTCCTAGAAATATCTGATAACGGGGCCTTTCCCGACCGGTTGTCGTGGAAAAATCATGGCATTCATCCAAGCATCTGCCTCCCTCGGAGAGCGGACCGGGGTGCTGTTGTCCGCGGACAACAGCGTTCCAGAACGGCATATAGTCATCGACACTCTTCGCAATGCCGCCCCCCTTTTGGGACTGCGCGCCTCCGTTTTGGCAACGCTTGATGCAATGCTTTCCTGCCTGCCACCGAAACGCAGCCATCACATTGTCTTCGCCTCGAACGCCACCCTCAGTTTCCGCCGTAACGGAATCACCGACCGCACGCTCAGGCGCCACGCCGCCCTTTTGCAAGAGGCCGGCCTGCTGATCCGGCGGGACAGCCCCAACGGCAAACGCTTCAGCAAGCAGAACAGTCGCGAAGGCAAGGTCTTGCGCTTTGGCTTCGACCTCTCCCCGCTATTCGATCGGCTGGCGGAAATCGCCGCGCTGGCGGCTAAGGTGCTGCAGCAGAACGAAGAGATTGCTTATCTGCGCTGCAAGATCCGCACCGCGATGAAACAGCTTCTGGACCAAGATCCCGAGCATCCGCAAGCTCTGGCAGCCCGACGTCTGCTGCGCCGCAAGCTGACCGTTACCGAATGTCACGACGCGCTGAACGCCCTGGCGGTTACCATCGCAGAGACCGAAGGCGACATCGACACCCCGACCTGTGAGCAAGAAGATATGTCCGCCAGCAACGGCCAAAATGTCCGGCACCATCATAAGTCAAAAAAAGAAAATATTGATAAGAAGAACGCCCAGAGCAAAGACACAGCTCAATCAACCCAGGACCAACCGCCAGTGACCGTGTCCGAACTTGTCGCAACATGCTCAGAAGCGGCCACGTTCTCCTTGGCTCCGGTGGAAACCGCAGCACAGGTGATCGCTCATGCTCGAACGCTTGCCCCGATGATCGGCATCGACAGCTCCAGCTATCAGGCCGCAGAGCAGCGGTTGGGGCTTTACAACACAGCGATCACGGTTTGGGCAATGATGCAATTCCACGATCGGATCCAATCGGTCGGAGCCTATTTCAGATCAATCACTACGGGTCGGAAAAGCGCGGATTTCGATCCCATGCGTCTTGTCCGCCGATTGACCCAGAGCCAAGCGAGCCCGGCATGATCTCTGGGAAGTGGCGATCAGATCGAGCTTGAACGGCAATCGGCGCATATTGTCCGCGGACAATTGCGCAAAAGGGTAGGGAGGGTTTTAAGATGCAACGGGTGGAGGCGAAAGCCAATCTTTCAATCCCTGTTCCCAATCGCACGGCCCAACTGACGTTGTCCGCGGACAATCCCGTTGCGCAGGAGCTTTCAGCCAGATCATCTAGCCTTAAGGCAAGCATGACACGCCCGCAGCGGTCAGATAAAAAATATGGGAATTTCGGTCCACGGCCTCGGAAAGGGCAGGGGGATCAAGCGGCTTTTCCGGTCAGCCTCGCCAACCCCACGCTTTCCCAGGAGGACCAAGTCATGGCAGAGGCCAACCCACGAGGGGCGGCCTCCATCATTATACTGATCAAAGTTCGAGCGTGACCTTGCCGCGCGGGTTCGAACAACAGGCGAGGATATAGCCTTCTTCGATCTCTTCTTCGGTGATGCCGCCGTTGTGCACCATATGAACCTCGCCCGAAAGCTTCTTGGTCTTGCAAGTGCCACAGACACCGAAGGTGCAACCGGACGGAATCGCGACACCGGCACTACGTGCGGCATTGAGCACGGTTTCAGTTTCAGGGCAGGATTGCGACACCCCGGAAATATCGAAAATAACCTCTGCCATGACGTCTTCCTCGGGAAGGTCGTCATCCGGCACCGGCAGTTCGATCAGCTCCGGTCCCGGCGTCCCGGGCGCATGGAAGCTTTCCTGATGATAATGGTCCATGTCAAAGCCGAGACCGGCCAAAGCTTCGCGCACGGCCTGCATGAAGGAATCCGGACCGCAGCAGAACACCTCCCGCTCCAGATAGTCGGGCGCCATCAGGCCCAGCATCAACTGGTTGAAATGGCCCTGAAACCCGGTCCAAGGCTGGAACGGATCAGGCCGGTCGACAACCCATTTCAGGTCAAGCCCGGCAATCCGTGTCGCCATATGCTCAAGCCGCCGCTTGAAGATAATGTCCGATGGCCGTTTAGCGCAGTTCACGAAGACGATGTCACAATGGCCACCGAGATCGTAAATCTCCGTGGTCATCGACATCATCGGGGTGATCCCGGAACCGGCCGAGATGAACAGATACTTAGGTGCCGGGCTCTTGGCCGAGGTGAAATGACCGGTCGGCCCGGTCGCCTTCAGCTTCATCCCGGGGCGCAGATTGTCGATGATCCAGCGGACCCCGATGGAATCGGACTGCGCCTTCATGGTCACGGTCAGCGATTTGGGCCGTGTCGGCGACGAGGAGATGGTGAAGGTCCGGTAGAGCGGCCCGCCCGGCACCGGCAGTTCAAGCGTGATGAACTGGCCGGCGTCGAAGATGAACGGACGCCGCGAGGGAGCCTGAAAACAGACGGTTACAACATGCTCGGTCTCTGGCAGGATCGACACGCATTCAAGCATCTCATCATCGGTCCAGGGACCGGCTGGTACGACTTGGGTCTTCGTCATCCGGGATTACTCCGCTGCCAGGGATTGCGGGGCATAGGCGCTGCGCATCCGGTCGAGATACCAGTTCACGAACTGCAGCACGCCATCTTCATGCGTGGCGGAGTAGGGGCCCGGTTCATAGGCCGGAGAGTTGATGCCCTGCTGGTTGTCCTCGACAACGCGGCGATCCTCGTCATTGGTATGGGTCCAGACCCGGGTCAGGTTCTCCAGATCGTAATCCACACCCTCGACCGCATCCTTGTTCACCAACCAGGTGGTCTGTACCTCGGTTTCCTGCGGGCCGATCGGGGTCACCCGGAAGGTGATCGAATGGTCGGTCAGGAAGTGGTTCCAGGTGGTCGGATAATGGAACAGCAGCAGCGTGCCGGCATCGAGGAACGGCACCTGCCCCAGACGTTTCTGCACAGCGATCTTGCCGTTGACGGTGTAGCTTTCCGCGCCGTCCAGCAGCGGCATCCGGGCAACACGATACTGCCCTTCTTCGTCGATCTGGAAGCGGGATGGTGCCCCGGCGGCTTCGAGACGGTTGAAATGGTTCTCGACCTTCTCGGGGAAGGTGCCATCGGCGCTTACGCCGGTGATGGTGGGATCCTCGGGATAGGTGCGGCACAGGTCGGGGTGATTGCCGGCGCAGTGATAGCACTCGCGGTTGTTCTCCCAGACCAGCTTCCAGTTGCCCTTTTCAATGATGGTCGATTGGTGCGCCACCTTGGCGTTGGACAGGTCATGCACGCCAAGATAGGGGGCGACGGTATCAGAGAAGGCGTCGAAATCGGGCGCGTCCTCGGCCAGGCAGATATAGACCAGCCCTGCCACCACGCGGCAATGCACCGGCTTCAGCCCATGTTTGGAGGCATCGAAATCTGCGGCCATGTCACGGGCCCAGATCAGCCGACCGTCCAGATCGTAGGTCCATTGGTGATAGGGGCAGGTCAGCTTGGCGACACGGCCCAGGGTGGCGGAACAGATGATCGACCCACGGTGCCGGCAGGTGTTATGAAAGGCACGGATTTCTCCCTTGCCGTCGCGGATCACGATCACATCATAGACGCCGACTTTCATGCGCTGATAGGCGCCGGTCTTCTCCAGCATGCAGGCCGGCAGCGCATAGAGCCAGTCGTGATAGAAGATCGTCTCAAGATCGGCCTCGAAAATCTCGGACGCATTATAGAACGGCTGCTGCAGTGCATGTCCGGGGCGGTGCTGCATCAGCAGCTCGGCGAGGGGGGCGGCCTGGCTGACCATGGTGAGACTCCTGTCGCGGAAGGGCAATTCGCCCAGGACGAAGCCATCACGCGGCCCCGTTTGCAATTGTCAAAAATCTCATCTTAGATTAGATTAGCTAATGTCATGTGTGGCATGTCTCATTAGCGACATCTCTTGCCTGAAAGCGACTATTTCATATGCGAAAGCCCTATGATCTGCCCTCTTTAGGTGACTTAGCCTGCTTTGAAGCGGCTGCACGAAATTTAAGCTTCAAACTGGCCTCATCCGAAATGAATGTGACACCGGCGGCTGTCAGCCATCGGATCAAGGCCCTGGAGCAGGAACTGGGGCAACCTCTGTTCAACCGTCATTACCGTGGCGTCGACCTGACCGAGGCGGGCGCCTTGCTGTTCGTTTCGTTGCAACGTGGCTTTGAGGGGATTTCCGACAGCGTCACCCGCATTCGCAGCCGTCATGACCGCACCGCTGTGTCGATCACTGCGACGACCGCTATGAGCGGCCTTTGGCTGACCCCGCGGCTTGCAGCGTTCTGGAAGGCGCATCCCGGTGTTGCGATTTCGCAGATCATCGAGGACAGCGGGCGCACGCAGGGCGTCGATCTGAGCATTCACTATGGTGATCCGGCACAGGAAGATGACGAAACGCGCGTATTGTTCCGGGATCGGATTCTGGCGCTTGGCAGCCCGCATTTCGCCAGCACCTTCGGGATCCGGCAGGTTTCGGACTTGGCCGAAGTGCCGCTGATTCGCATCCGGTCCGGCGCAAACGCCTGGACGGACTGGCCGGAATGGTTTTCGGCAATGAATCGGCCGGCGCCAAAGGGGGCGGAGTTTTCGCTGAACAATTATCTGATCGGGTTGAAGGCGGCCGAAGACGATATCGGCGCCGTACTCGGCTGGGAGGGGCTGTTGGGCAGCTATCTCGACAGCGGTCGGTTGGTGCAACTCGTCCCCGAGGCGATGCAATCGCCATACTCGTTCTATTTGCGGATCCATGCCAGGGCCTCGGCCAATGCGCGCCTGTTCGCGGATTGGCTGGCGGAACAGGACACCGGGGCCTGAGGCCGTTGCGGCATGCCTGCCGCCGGCGGATCGTTTTCCACTGGCGGCAGGCGTCTTTGTCCGGTTAGCTGCGCGGCTTGAGGTTCTGGGGATCATAGAGCGGCTCATAGCCAACCCCTGCGACCTCGACCGGATAGAGCTCGTCGAAATACGAGACGGTCAGTTTACGCCCCTTCTGGCAATACTCCCACGGCAGATAAGCCAGGGCGATGTTCTTGCCGATGCTGGGCCCGAAAGCGACCGAACTGGTGTAGGACCGGCGGCCCAGCTCATCGACCAGGGTTTCGCCGGTTTCCGGGTCCATCACCGGCATGGTGGTGTTCGGATACCGCTTCACGCCGTTGCGATCGGTATTCTCGGTCATCACCAGAGTGCAGAGCATGGCCGGCTGATGATCGCGGGCGCGATATTCCAGGTGCTTTTCCTTACCGCGGAAATCGGCTTCCTTGACCTTGGGACGCGCCAGTGCGGCCTCATAGAGGTTGTACTGGGTGTTCAGATCGGCGTTCTGCAGACGCAGCGATTTTTCCAGACGTCGCGAGTTGGCATAGGTTTCGACGCCCACCGCCATCACGCCGGTCGAACGCAGCGCATCCCAGACCGCCAGCCCGTCCTCATAGGCCATGTGCAGCTCCCAGCCCTGTTCACCCACATAGGAAATGCGGAAGGCAGAGACTTTCTTGCCGGCGATCTCGATGGTCTTGATCGCGGCGAAGGGGAAGTTCTCCACATCCAGCATGTCGGGATCGGCGACCACCTTCTTCAGGTTTTCGCGGGCGTTCGGGCCCCAGATGCCGATGGTGGTGAAAGCCTCGGTCACATCGGTGATGGTGACATCAAGCCCGCGGTCTTGCGCCATGCGCTTCATATACATCTGATCGCGCGGACCGGCATCGGCGCCGTTCACCAGCCGGCAGCGATCCTCCATGCGGAAGACGGTGAAGTCGGCCCGGACGTTGCCCTCGTCATCCAGCATATGGGTATAGATGCCCTTGCCGATGTTGGCGTCGCCGCCGATCTTCGCGGCGCAGAGGTATTCCATCAGCTCGACATGGTCGGGGCCGGAAATGTCGGTCATGTGGAAGTGCGACAGGTTGATGATGCCGCAATCCGCGCTCATCTCAAGCTGCTCGGCGTTGGAGACGCGCCAGAAATGGCGGTTGTCCCATTCGGCTTCACGCACCGGCACCTGATCGGCGTATTTCTCCAGAAGATGTTCGTTGGCGGCATAGCCATGGGCGCGTTCCCAGCCGCCCAGTTCCATGAAGTAACCACCCAGCTCGACTTCACGTTCGTAGAAGGGCGAGCGACGGACGTTGCGGCCCTTGGAGAACGGTTCACGCACGTGAATCGGGGGATTGTAGATCTTCTTCGCGGTCTCCCAGCAGCGGTCATAGATGAATTCTTCCGTCAGCTGGAAGTCGCTGAAGCGGGAGTAGTCGATGGCGTGGTGGTCGATATGGGTGCGCCCGTCGGTCATCCAGTCGGCGATCAGCTTGCCCATGCCGGGCGCGTCCTTGACCCAGATCGCCACCGCATACCACAGCCCGCGCACCTTGCGGCTTTCGCCCATCGACGCGCCGCCGTCGGTGGTGGTCTGCAGCAGGCCGTTGAAGGAATGGTTTTCGTTGAAGCCGAGCTCTGCCAGGATCGGGGTCAGTTCCATCGCTTTTTCAAGCGGTTCGATGACATCTTCCAGCACGAGGTCACGCATTGACGGCCCGAGGCGCGCCTGGCCCTTCTCGAGAATTTCGCGCGGGTGCACCAGACGGGGCTCTTCCTCGTAGTAATAGCCCCATTCGATCTGACCGCCTTCGGTGGTCGCGGGATCGCCGGTGTCGCGCAGATAGGCGGAGTTGCCCTGATCGCGCAGCAGCGGGCGGCCGATTTCCAGGCCGGTGCCGGCGAATTCGTCATAGGGCCCGAAGAAGGTCAGCGGGTGGTCGACCGGCATCACCGGCAGGTCTTCGCCCACCATGCCGGCGATCAAGCGGCCCCAGAGACCGGCGCAGACGACGACGTGGTCGGCCATGATCGTGCCTCGATGGGTCTTCACGCCGACGACGCGGCCATTCTCCTGGATCAGCTCCAGCGCCGGGGTGTTTGCGAAGGCCCGCAGCTTGCCGGTCTTCTCGGCGGCATCGACCAGCTTGCCAGCGACGGTCTGCGAACGCGGCACGACAAGGCCCGCATCCGGATCCCACATCGCGCCCTGGATCTGGTCTTCTTCGAGAAGCGGGAATTTCTCCTTCGCCTCGGCGGCGGAGATCATCTTGACGCGTGTGCCGAAGGCCCGGCCCGAGTCACAGCGGCGCTTCAGCTCTTCCATCCGTTCGTCATCGCCGACGCGGGCGACTTCCAGCCCGCCGATGCGGCTGTAGTGGCCCATCTTCTCGTAGAAATCGACTGAGTACATCGAGCTCCAGGTGCTCAGGAGATCGTGGCTCGTCACGTAGCAGAAGTCCGAGGCATGGCCGGTCGAGCCGATATCGGTCGGGATGGCCGACTTGTCGATACCGACGATATCGTCCCAGCCGCGTTCGATCAGGTGATGCGCGACCGAGGCGCCGACGATGCCACCAAGGCCGACGATGACGACGTTTGCACGTTCAGGAAACGAAGACATGGATCATTCCACTTATGCGAGAGGTTTGTGTTGAACAGTAGTCTGGATCGGGGCGGGCGCTTTGGCCCAACCGGCATTCATCGCGCGGAAAACGACCGTTCGCCGCGCCGCGGCTGCCGGCGCCCGACATGAGGATCATCTTGTCTGGAGGGCTGGACCATCCGTCTTGATACGAATGTCCGCATGATGGGCGATATCCCGTTCGACTGGCACCAGTGCCTTCATCTGTTTCCCTCACTGTCAGCGCTCCGGTTCGGGCCGGGGCGCGCCCTCCGTCGCCGGGGGCTGGTTTATGGCTCCAGAACGAAAGCGACGCGTCAAGCGCTCTATCCGCCGTTCCGGTCAATCTCTGTAATCGGGTCCGTGACCGCATTTGTTGCCCCGTCAGCGCATCACGATGTCGGAGAGGCAGATTCGTAACGGGGAGTATTGCGGTCGCGACTTTCGAAAAAACAGAACGATTGCGTCAACTCGGGATTACGGCTACGACAAAGGTTCAGGAATTTTCACAACCCTTTGAGGGCGGTCCGATGGAGCCCAGACCCGAAGCGCTGAAACCGGTCTTGCGTGGCCCGGTGGTGCGGTCGTTCCGGCCGCGCTCGAACGGGGTGCGCCTGTCCGTCGGGTTCATTCTGGCCAAACGCTTCACGCTTTGCGCCTTCGCGAACTTCGTGGACGTGCTGCGGCTTGCCGCCGATGAAGGGGACCGCAGCCGGCCGATCCTGTGCAACTGGACCGTCCTGTCGGATACCATGGATGCGGTGACGTCAAGCTGCGGCATCTCTGTTCAGCCGAAGGAACGGCTGGGGGACCCGACACGGTTCGATTACATCGTGGTGGTCGGTGGGCTGATGGACGAGATGTCCAATCTCAGCCCGGCCTATGTTCGGTTCCTGAAACAGGCCGCGGCCTCGGGGGTGCCGCTGGTGGGGCTGTGCACTGGTGCCTTCATGCTGCACGAGATCGGGTTGCTCGATGGTTATCGCTGCTGCGTAAGCTGGTTTCATCATGCCGATTTCCTTGAACAGTTCGAAGGGCTCAATCCGGTCACGGACCAGATCTTCGTGGTGGATGGCGATCGGCTGACCTGTTCGGGCGGGGCCAGTTCGGCACATCTGGCCGCCTATCTGGTCGACAAGCATGTCGGGCGCGCCCAGGCGAGCAAGAGCCTGCATATCATGATCATCGACGATGCCCTCCAGCCCGAAAAGCCACAGCCGGGCATAACGCTGGATTTCAAGACCCGCGATCCGATCGTGTTGCGGGCGCTGCTGCTGATGCAGCAGAATATCGACACGCCGCTGTCGGTGCAGGAGATCGCCCGCCGGACCGGCCACAGCAAGCGCCAGCTCGAACGGCATTTCCGCACTGCACTCGATATCTCGCCGCAAGCGGCCTTTCTGACCATCCGCCTGTCCCTGGCGCATCACCTGATCGAGACCAGCGAAAAATCCATCGCCCAGATCGCCGTCGATTGCGGGTTTTGCGATTCCTCGCACCTGAGTCGGATGTTCCGCCGCCGGTTCGAGACGACCCCGCATGCGCTGCGACGGGGGCGGGACGCCGCGCCGGACTGAGCCGGTCAGGGGCGGCTGTGGGGGGCTGGCGATGTGGCTGGCGCTTATCTCCGGTCCGGATGTCGCAAATATTCAATGAAGCCCGTCGGCAGAGGTCTACCACAGTCGTTAGATCTTTTCTCTGCCGGGGGCTCGCCCATGACGCGTTTCAACGCCTTCAACCTTCTCAAGAACGCCATGAGCGGTCACAAGAATTGGACCGAGCAATGGCCGGATAGTCAGCCCAAGTCCGAATATGACGTCGTCATCGTCGGGGCAGGGGGACACGGTCTTGGCGCCGCCTATTATCTTGCCTCGCAGCATGGCATCACCAATGTCGCCGTGATCGACAAGGGGTGGCTGGGCGGTGGGAACACCGGGCGCAACACCACCATCATCCGCTCGAATTACCTCTATGACGAAAGCCAGCGGCTGTTCGACCATTCGGTGGACCTGTGGCAAGGGCTCAGCCAGGAGCTGAACTATAACGTCATGTATTCGAACCGGGGCTGCCTGATGCTGGCTCATACGGTGCATGATGTTCAAAGTTTCAAACGCCACGTGCATGCCAACCGGCTGAACGGTGTCGATAACCGCTGGCTGACGCCAGAGGAGTGCAAGGAATATTGTCCGCCGATCAACATCGCCAAGGATGCGCGTTATCCGGTGATGGGGGGCGCGCTGCAGGAACGTGCCGGTACGGCGCGCCATGATGCGGTGGCCTGGGGCTATGCCCGGGGCGCGGCGGCGCGCGGCGTCGACATCATCCAGAACTGCGCCGTTATCGCGATCCGCCGCAATGCCGACGGCTCGGTCGCCGGGGTGGACACAGAAAAGGGCTTCATCAAGGCGAAGAAGGTCGCGGTCAGCGCTTCGGGCCATAACTCCATGGTCATGGCGACCGCCGGCGTGCGCCTGCCGCTGGAATCGATGCCGCTGCAAGCGCTGGTGTCGGAACCGGTGAAACCTATCTTCCCCTGCGTGGTCATGTCCAACGCCGTGCACGCCTATTGCAGCCAGTCCGACAAGGGCGAACTGGTGATCGGCTCGGGCACCGACCAGTATGTCTCTTATTCGCAGCGCGGCGGCCTGCCGCTGATCGAACACACCATCGCCGCGATTTCCGAGGTGTTCCCGATCTTCAACCGGATGCGGATGCTGCGCAAATGGGGCGGCATCACCGACAACACTCCCGACCGCTCGCCGATCATCGGCAAGACCCCGGTGCCGAACCTCTATATCAACTGCGGTTGGGGCACCGGCGGCTTCAAGGCCACGCCCGGTTCGGCCCATGTCTTTGCCCATACCATCGCCAAGGACGAGCCGCATCCGATCAACGCCCCATTCACGCTCGACCGCTTCCGCACTGGCCGTCTGATCGACGAAGCCGCCGCTGCCGCCGTCGCGCACTGATTGCGCCCGCATCGAGGTCATACCAATGCTTCTGATCCATTGCCCCTATTGCAACGAGACCCTGCCCGAGGTCGAATTCGCCTATGCCAGCGAGGCGCATATCGCCCGCCCGACGCGCCCCTCCGAGACCACTGACGAGGATTGGGCAGAATTCCTTTTCATGCGCTCCAACGTGAAGGGGCCGCTTTACGAACGCTGGCGCCACGTCCACGGCTGCGGTCGGTTCTTCAATGCGGTGCGCGATACCGTCACCGACAAGTTTCTCACCACCTACAAGGCGGGCGAACCGCGCCCTGACCTCTCCAGCCTGACGGAGGGCCTGAAATGAGCCAGTACCGCGTTTCCGGCCGGGGCCGGGTGGATACCGCCCGCCCCGTGACCTTCACCTTCGACGGCAAGAGCTATCGCGGCGCCCAAGGCGATACCGTCGCCTCGGCCCTGCTGGCCAACGGCGTGCATCTTATGGGGCGGTCGTTCAAGTATCACCGCCCGCGCGGCGCCATCGCGGCCGGCTCCGAAGAGCCCAACGCGCTGATCGGCACCCGTCGCGGTTCGGGCCGGTTCGAACCCAACACCCGCGCCACCGTGCAGGAGATCTGGGACGGGCTCGAAACCAATTCCCAGAACAAATTCCCCAGCCTCAAGTTCGACGTGGGTGCGGTGAACGACGCAGCCTATATGCTGTTCTCGGCGGGATTCTACTACAAGACCTTCATGTGGCCGCGATCCTTCTGGGACAAGGTCTATGAACCCTTCATCCGCGCCGCCGCCGGCCTGGGCGTGAGCCCGATCGAAGAGGATCCGGATACCTACGCCTCGCGCAACCTGCATTGCGATGTGCTGATCGTCGGCGCCGGGCCCACCGGGCTCGCCGCCGCCCGTGCCGCCGCGGTCGAAGGGCTGCGCGTGGTGCTGGTGGATGAAAACCCCGAAGCCGGCGGCACGCTCTTGTCCGAACCGCAGGCGCGGATCGACGGCAAGGCGGCCTGGGACTGGCTGGCGGCCGAGCTCGAGGCGCTGAAGGCCCTGGGTGTGAAGATCATGACCCGCACCACCGCCATCGCCTATTACCACCAGAACATGATCGGGCTGGTCGAAAAACTGACCGACCATCTGCCCAAGCTGCCCGCCGACACCCCGCGCGAACGGCTGTGGCGGGTGCGCTCCAAACAGGTTGTGCTGGCGCAAGGGGCGCTGGAAAAGCCGCTGGTGTTCCATGGCAATGACCGTCCTGGCGTGATGCTGGCAGGCTCGGCCCAGACCTTCCTGAACCGCTACGGTGTTCTGGTCGGCAAGCGCCCGGTGATCCTGACATCGCATGATTCCGCCTGGTACGCGGCCTTCGATCTGCAGGATGCCGGCGCCAAGGTGCAGGCCATCGTGGATACCCGCGCCGATGTCGACGCGCTGCTGCAGAGCGAGGCGCGCGCCCGCGGCATCGCCGTCAAGCTGTCGCATACCGCAACCGCAACCTCGGGCCGGCTGCGGGTTTCCTCGCTGCGGATCAACCCGGTGGCGGGGGGCACTGTCGGTGCCGCGCAGGATATCCGTTGCGACGCGGTGCTGATGTCGGGCGGCTGGACGCCGTCGCTGCATCTGTTCTCTCACACCAAGGGATCGCTCACCTGGGACGACGATCGCACCACCTTCCTGCCGGAAAAGACGCCGGAAGACTGCGTGATCGCCGGCGCCAGCCGTGGCCTCTGGGGCATCGGGGCGGCCCTGGCCGACGGCGCCGAAAAGGGCCGCGCCGTGGCCGAAGCCCTGGGCAAGACCGGCGCGCAGGTGGCCTATGCGATTGAGGCCGACCGCCCCGGCACCGGTGTGTCGCACAAGGAACTGCCGACCGACCTCAGCGCCGGCAAGGCCAAGGCCTTTGTCGATTTCCAGAACGATGTGACCGCCAAGGACCTGCGTCTGGCCGTGCGCGAGGGCATGCGCTCGATCGAACATGTCAAACGCTATACCACCAACGGCATGGCGACCGATCAGGGCAAGATGTCCAATATCAACGGTCTGAACATCGCCTCCGACGCACTTGGCAAGAAGCAGCCGCAGGTGGGCCTGACCACCTTCCGGCCGCCCTATACGCCGACCAGCTTCGGTGCCTTCGCGGGCTATCACCGCGGCGAGCATTTCGAGGTGACGCGCAAGACCAATATCGACAGCTGGGCCGAGGCGAAGGGTGCGGTCTTCGAACCGGTCGGCCAGTGGCGCCGGGCCCGGTACTTCCCCAAGCCGGGCGAGGACATGGATACCGCCGTGCGCCGCGAATGCGCCGCCACCCGCGCCTCGGTCGGTATCTTCGATGCCTCGACCCTGGGCAAGATCGAGGTCGTGGGCCCCGATGCGGTGGAATTCATGAACCGCATGTACACCAACCCCTGGACCAAGCTGGCGCCGGGCCGTTGCCGCTATGGCCTGCTCTTGGGCGATGACGGCTATATCCGCGACGACGGTGTCATTGGCCGCATGACCGAGGATCGCTTCCACGTCACCACCACCACCGGCGGTGCGGCGCGGGTTCTCAACATGATGGAGGATTACCTCCAGACCGAATGGTCCGATCTGAACGTCTGGCTGACCTCGACGACTGAACATTGGTCGACCGTGGCGCTGAACGGCCCCAATGCCGCCAAGCTGCTGGCGCCCTTCGTCGAAGGCGTCGAGCTGACCGAAGAGGCCTTCCCGCATATGTCCTGCGTGGAATGCACCGTTGCGGGCATGCCGGCGCGGCTGTTCCGGGTCAGCTTCACCGGCGAGATCGGCTTCGAAGTCAACGTGCCGGCGCATTTGGGCCAGAAGCTGTGGGACATCCTGTGGGAGGCCGGGCAGCAATACGGCATCACCGCCTATGGCACCGAGACGATGCACGTCCTGCGCGCCGAGAAGGGCTATATCATCGTCGGTCAGGACACCGATGGCACGGTCACGCCCTATGATGCGGGTATGGGCTGGGCCGTGGGCAAGAAGAAGCCCGACTTCGTCGGCATGCGCGGGCTGGCGCGCCCGGATCTTCAGGCGAAGAACCGCAAGCAGCTGGTTGGCTTGCTGACCGAGGACGGATCGAAGCTGGAAGAGGGCGCGCAGATCGTCTTCGACCCGAAACAGGCGATCCCGATGACCATGGTGGGGCATGTCACCTCGTCCTACGACGTCGGCACCACCGATCAGCCGATCGCGCTGGCACTGGTCGAGGGCGGCCACGGCAAGATGGGCGAGACCGTCTATATCCCGATGCCGGACCGCACCATCGCGGCGAAGATCACCGCGACGGTTTTCGTCGATCCCGAAAACACCCGTCTGAAAATCTGACCCGGAGGCGAAGATGACCGCACCGATTTCTTCCTTCATGCCCGGCGTACTGACGGCAAGTGCAGCCGCCCGGGTTGGTTTCGCCCACCGCTGCGCCCGGTTCTCGCTGCGCGCAAGGGGCGATCTGGCACCGCTCGAGGCGGCCCTGGGTCTGAGCCTGCCGGACCGGATCGGCCAACGTACCAGTGCCGGCGAACGTGAGGTGCTCTGCCTCGGGCCCGACGAATGGGTCCTGCATGCACCGGAGAGCGACGCCACCGCGATCACTGCCGCCTGCGCCGGTGTCTATGCCGATCATCCCCACAGCCTGGTCGATATCTCCGGGCGTGAGGTGAGCTTTGTCATCGACGGGCCGCGCGGCGCCGAACTGCTGACGCTCGGCTGCGCTCGTGATCTCGATACCATCGCCGTGGGCGAGGGGCGCCGCACCCTGTTCGACGGCGCCACCGTGATCCTGTGGCGTGATGCCGACAACAACTTCCGTCTGGATTGCTGGACCAGCTTTGCGACGCATCTGTTCCACCTGCTCGACACCGGCGTGCGGGAACTGGGCGCCGAGAACCACTGACACCGAACGGCGGCGTGGGCGCCGCCCGAAACCGGGCAGGGCGCTGAGCTCTGAAGACATAGACCCCTCAAACCGGCGGGAGGGCTGCCCCCCGCCGGATTGCCGATCCTCTGAAAGGTCCAACAGACATGTCCCAGATCACTCTGACCGTGTCCTGCCCGGTACGCCCGGGCATCGTCGCGGCGATTTCGACCTATCTGTCGGAGCAGGGCTGCAACATTCACGACAGCTCGCAGTTCTCCGATCTTGAAAACGACCGTTTTTTCATGCGCTTGAGCTTTGAATCGGAAGCCGGTCGCAGCCGGGAGGATCTGAGCGGGAGCTTCGTTGCGACCGCGGAACGATTTGGCATGGAGTTCGCCTTTCACGATCCGTCGGAAAAGATGAAAGTCGTGATCATGGTGTCGCGTTTCGGGCATTGCCTGAACGACCTGCTCTATCGGGTGCGCATCGGGGCGCTGCCGATCGACATCGTGGCGGTGATCTCGAACCACATGGATTACCAGAAGGTTGTGGTGAACCACGACATCCCCTTCCACTGCATCAAGGTGACCAAGGAGAACAAGCCGCAGGCCGAGGCGGCGATCATGCAGGTTGTCGAGGATTCGGGGGCCGAGCTGATCGTGCTGGCGCGCTACATGCAGATCCTGTCGGACGAGATGTGCCGGAAGATGTCGGGCCGGATCATCAACATCCACCATTCCTTCCTGCCGTCCTTCAAGGGGGCCAATCCCTACAAGCAGGCCTATGAACGCGGCGTGAAACTGATCGGG
>NZ_AUBS01000019.1 GCF_000429365.1 Pseudodonghicola xiamenensis DSM 18339
GCTTTCAGCCGAAGGACGATGTGGCGCCCGACCGGGACGATGATCCCGGCGCCCCGCCGGATGGCGGTGTGCCGCCCGCATCTGGCCCTGACCGATCCACCGCCGAGCCCGAACCTATGGTCCGCCCCACATGCCGCAACCGCAATGCCGAAGTCGATTTCCGTGGCGAGCGGCGATCGAACGCCACCCATGCGTCGATGAGCGATCCCGAGGCCCGGCTGTTCAAGACGTCTCCCGGCACCGGGGCCATGCTGTGCTTCATGGGCCATAGCCTGATGGAGAACCGTTCCTCACGGCAGCCTTTTTCAGCAGCCTGCTAGGCGATGCTCGCGCTCAGCTGCGCGATCAACTCCTGCGCGGCGCCGCGCAGGGTCTGGCCGCGGCGATAGAACAGGATCAGCGGCACCCCGGGCAGATGCACGACGGGTCGCACCGCCAAGCTGTCCGAACGGATGTTGTCCGCGGTGAGTTGGTCGATCACGCCAACCCCACCGCAGGCCTCGACCAGTTGGCAGACGGTCGAACAGAACGGCACCTCGCAAGACGTATCATAGGCGAGGTTGAACTTCTGAAAGGTCGATCGGATCGTGTCGCCCATCGGTGACCAGGCCGGATCGTAGGCGATCAGACGGCTTGCGGCCAGCGCGGGCAGCGTAATTTCCGCGCTGCCAGCCAGCGGATGCTCGCGCCGCATCACTGCCACCAGCGGGATCGTGGCAAAGGTCTGGGCCTGGAAATCGGCCTTGGCCGGAAAGGCCATCTGCATGCCGAAATCGGCGCGACCGCTGCGCACATCCTCTTCGGGGTCGGTCACCCAGAGGCGTAGCCGCCGCTTCCAATCGCGAAATCCCGCCTGCGCCAACCGCGTGCTGAGAAACCCTTCAACAATCGCCGGAGTGGCCGAGATCGTGACGCTGATGGTGTCGCGCTGTTGCAAGGCGCGGACCCGGGCGTTCACCCGCGCCTGGGTCGCGAAGATTGCGGCGGTGTCGGAAAACAGCGCCTGCGCCTCTGCCGTTGGCATCAGCCGGTTACCGGTCCGTTCGAACAGCCGCAGCCCGAGCTGGCTTTCCAGTCGTTTGAGCTGGGCGCTGACTGCCGGTTGCGACAAGCCCAGCACGCGGGCCGTCTCGATCGTCGTACCGACCCGCATCAGCGTGCCGAACAGCTCCATTTCGCGCAGGTTCACTATCAGAATTCCGATACTAGATGCCTTTTTAATAATTTTACTGATTGGACGGACGAATGCTATCGAAAAGCGACAGAATTAAGTCAGCCGGAAAGCCTCTCACATGTTTCTTACCCAGACCCCGGAATGGACCCGCCGCGGCACGGCGCTTGTCGCACGGATCGAGGCCGCGTTCGGTGCCCGCGGGGTGCATGGCGAGACCATGGGGCTGGTGCTGGTCGAACGCGGCGTCGACGGCCAGCCGCAGGGGTTTTCCTGGCGCGGTGACTGGCGCTGTTATCCGTGCAGCCTGGTCAAGAGCTTCCATCTGCTGCATGCGCTCGATCAACTGGCGCAGGGGCGGCTGGTGATGCACCACGATCTGGATCGTGCCCTGCGCGACATGATCCTGTGGTCGTCGAACACGGCGACGAATTACGTGATCGACCTGCTCAGTGGCACCACCGGCGACACGTTGCTCGAGGGAGCGGCCTTCGAGGCATGGCGTGATGCGCGCGAGGGGCTGAACCGGTATTTCGCCGCGCGGGACTGGCCCGAATTCGCGGGCTGCAACATCACGCAGAAGCTGATGGACGACATGCGCTATGGGCGGGAGGCGCAATATGCCGGGGCCGCGGGGGAATATCTCAACGTGCTGACACCGCTCGCCTGCGCCCGGCTGATGTGGGAGCTGTACGAGGGCGCCGACCTTGGCCTGCCGCCGGCGGAAACGGCGCGGGTCCGGGACGAGATGGCGCGCGACCGGCGCGATCCGCGCGCGCAGATGTCCGCCTATCAGCTGTCGGAATACCTCGGCGGCGGCATGTCCGAGGGCACACGCCTGTGGTCGAAGGCCGGGCACAACACCTGGACCGGCGATGCGGCCAGCTCGTATTTCAAGCATGACATGATGCGCTGGATCCGCCCCGACGGACGCGCACTGATCGTGGTGCTGATGACCCAGGGCAAGGAAACCAGCGTCGACGATCCGATGATCTTCCCCGAGATCGGCGCGCTGCTTGAGGCCGAATTCGCGGCCCCCGCCCCGCACCCCACCGAGGCACTGGCATGACCGCCCGGCGCACGCTGTTTCCCGCCTGCGCACCCTATCACGAAGGGTTCTTGCAGGTTTCGGCCCTGCACCGGATCTATTATCAGGAGGCCGGCAACCCGCGGGGCAAGCCGGCGCTGGTGCTGCACGGTGGTCCGGGCGGTTCGATCAGCGATGCGATGCGCCAGATGCACGACCCCGAGGCCTATCGGATCATCCTGTTCGACCAGCGCGGCTGCGGTCGCTCGACCCCCTATGCCGAGATCGCCGAAAACACCACCTGGGATCTTCTGGCCGATATCGAGGCGCTGCGGGCGCATCTGGGTATTGGCCGCTGGCAGGTGGTGGGCGGCTCCTGGGGCTCGACGCTGGGCCTTGCCTATTCGGTGCGCCACCCCCAGGCGGTGACCGAACTGATCCTGCGCGGCATCTTCCTGATGAGCGATGCCGAACTGGGCTGGTTCTATCAATCGGGTGCCTCGATGATCCATCCCGAGGCCTTCGAGGCCTTCGTGGCGCCGATCCCGCCGGCCGAACGCGACGATCTTCTGGGCGCCTATCACCGGCGGTTGTTCGGCGACGTGCCAGAGGAGGCGCTGATCTGCGCCCGGGCCTGGTCGCGCTGGGAGGGGGCGACGCTGTCGCTGTTGCCCGATCCGGAGCGCGCCGAGGCCTTCGAAGACCCCGAGACGGCGGTCGCGCTGGCCCGGATCGAGGCGCATTACTTCGTCAATCGCGGTTTTTTCCCGGGCCCCGACTGGCTGCTTGGCCAGGTCGCGCGGCTCGCCGGGCTGCCGGTCACGCTGGTGCAGGGGCGGTATGACATGGTGACGCCGATGATCGGCGCGCATCGGCTGGCGCGGGCGCTGCCGCAGGCCGAGCTGATCGTGGTGCCCGATGCCGGGCATGCCGGTTCCGAGCCCGGGATCATCGACGCCATGGTCACCACCACCGAACGCCATTCGCCGCGCGTGCCGATACCGCCCGGCTGACCCATTTCAACCCCACCAGACCCCTGACCAAACGGGGGCCCCCTTCCCAACCGAGAGGATCTTCCATGCAACATCGTTTCCTGCGCTCCACCCCTTCGATGCTGGCGCTACTGGCCGTGCTGGCGCTGCCCGCGGCGGGCTTCGCCGAAACCGTGCTGAACCGCGGCAACCTTGACGATCCGGAATCGCTCGATCCGCACCGCACCTCGACGCTGGCCGAGGCGAACCTGATGCGCGATCTGTTCAGCGGTCTGATCGGGCTCGATGCGGACGCACGCCTAGTGCCCGACGCAGCCGAAAGCTGGACCGTTTCCGACGACGGGCTGGTCTATACCTTCACGCTGCGCGCCGATGGCAAATGGTCCGACGGCAGCCCGGTCACGGCGCAGGATTTCGTCTTTTCCTGGCAGCGCGTGGTCACCCCCGAGACCGCGGCCGAATATGCCTACATGCTGGCGCCGGTAAAGAATGCCTCCGAGATCACCGCGGGCAAGTTGCCGCCCGAAGATCTGGGCATTCGCGCTCTGGACGATCACCGGGTCGAGGTGACGCTGAATGCGCCGACGCCCTATTTCCTCAAGATGTTGACGCATCAGTCGACCTATCCGGTACAGTCCGCCAATGTCGCCAAGTTCGGTGCCGCCTTCACCAAACCGGGCAATCTGGTCAGCAACGGCGCCTATACCCTGACGGACTTCGTGCCCAACGATCACATCACCCTGACCAAGAACCCCGAATTCTGGGATGCGGCAGGCGTCGCGATCGACCGGATCGACTATTACCCCACCGCCGACACCGCCGCTGCGGTCAAACGCTTCGAGGCGGGCGAACTGGACACCAACCGCGATTTCCCGACCAGCCAGACCGAGGATCTGCGCGCAAAATTCGGCGATCAGCTGCGGGTGGGGCCGACGCTCGGCACCTATTACTACGGCTTCAAGACCGATAAGGCACCGTGGAGCGATCCGGCGCTGCGTCAGGCGATCTCGATGCTGATCGACCGGGAGTTCCTGTCCCAGAAGGTCTGGCAGGATACGATGCTGCCCGCCTATTCCTTCGTGCCGCCGGGGATCGAAGGCTATCAGAGCGCGCTTCTGGACTATGCCACATTGGGGCAGATCGACCGCGAGGATGCCGCGACCGAGATCCTGACCGGGCTTGGCATCACGCCCGAGAGCCCGATCAAGCTGGAGCTGCGCTACAACACCTCCGACAACAACACCAACACCGCGGTCGCGGTGCAAGAGATGCTGGCCCCCTTCGGCATCGACGTGAGCCTGGTCAATCTGGATACCAAATCGCACTATGGCTATCTCGAGCAGAAGGGCGATTACGACATGGCCCGGGCCGCATGGTTTGCCGATTATGCCGACCCCGAGAATTTCCTGTCGCTGTGCACCAGCGGCACAGGGAACAACATGACCAATTATGCCAGCCCCGAGTTCGACGCACTGATGGCCGAGGCGGCGGCAGAGGCCGACCCGAAGGCGCGGATGCAGACCCTGCATCAGGCCGAGGCACTCGGGGTGGCGCGCGATCTCTGTGTCATGCCGCTGATGTTCTACAGCTATCACAACCTGGTTTCGGATCGGGTCGAGGGCTGGAACGACAACGTGCTCGACGTGCATCCGAGCCGTTTCCTGAGCGTGAAATGATCGCCCGGTGCCCGGCCTTTCCGGTCGGGCACCGCCCCTGACCGTCGCGAAGGACACTTGATGACACGCTATATCTTCTGGCGATTGCTGACCGCAGTGCCGACGCTGGTCGCCGTGGTCACGCTGACCTTCTTCATGATGCGCGTGGCGCCCGGTGGCCCGTTCGACCAGGAACGCGCGCTGGACCCGGTGATCCGCGCCAATCTCGAACGCGCCTATCACCTCGATCTGCCGCTGATGCAGCAATATACGATCTATCTGGGCAATCTGGTCCGGGGCGATCTGGGTCCCAGTTTCACCATGCCCGAATTCAGCGTGGCCGAACTCTTGGCGGCAGGGCTGCCGGTGTCGGTGCGGCTGGGCGGCTGGGCACTGGTGGTGGCTCTGGTGCTGGGCGGCGCATTGGGCGTCTGGGCGGCACTGCGCCGCAATGGCTGGGTCGACCGGCTGGTGGTGACGCTGGCCACCGCGGGCAGCACGATCCCCACCTTCGTGGTTGCCCCGGTGTTCCAGCTTGTCTTCGCGCTCGGCCTGCGCTGGCTGCCGGTGGGCGGCTGGGACGGCGGCGCGTTTCGCAACCTGGTCGGACCGGTGATCTGCCTGATGCTGCCGCAGCTTGCCGTCGTTGCGCGGCTTATGCGATCCTCGATGATCGAAGCGCTGCACAGCCATCATATCCGCACCGCCCGCGCATTGGGCCTGAGCGAACTGGCGGTGGTACTACGTCATGCGTTGCGCTCGGCGCTGCTGCCGGTGGTGTCCTACGCCGGCCCCGCCGCAGCGGCGCTGATGACCGGCTCGGTCGTGGTCGAAACGATCTTCTCGATCCCGGGCGTCGGGCGCTACTTCGTCGATGCCGCGCTGAACCGCGACTATACCGTGGTGATGGGCGCGGTCGTGGTGCTGGCGGTTTTCACCATCCTGTTCAACCTGATCGTGGACATCGTCTACACGATCATCGACCCGAGGGTGCGCTATGACTGACGTTGCGACCATGCCGGAACCGGCCCCCGAAGGGCGCGGACTGTCGTTCTGGGGCAATGCCTGGGCGCGGCTGCGTCGCAACCGGCTGGCGATGGCAAGCCTTGTCTATCTGGTGCTGATGGTGCTGGCCTGTGTGTTCGGGCCGATGCTCGCGCCCAACAGCTATGACCGGATCTTCCAAAGCTACACCAATGAGCCCGCCAGCCTGGCGAGCCACCCGCGCGCCGAGGCCGTCGGCCCCGCCTTCGAGGCCGCGGCACGGCGCGCCCGGCTCGAGGTGACCGACTGGCGCCGCGAGGGCGACGTGATCCATGCCACCCTCGCCACCGGGGGCCGTGCGGTCGACCCGCGCGCGGCGCGCTATTTCGACCGCTCGGACCTGTTCGAGGGCACCGAGCTTATCCCCGGGGACGCCGATACGGCGCAACTGACCACGCGGATCGAACGGCACCGCTTTCTGTTCGGCACCGATGCCACCGGGCGCGACCTGATGGCGCGCACGCTGATCGCAGGGCGGGTGTCGCTGTCGATCGGGCTGCTGTCGGGGCTGGTCGCGATGGTCATCGGCGTGCTTTACGGCGCGATCTCGGGTTTTGCCGGCCGGATCACCGATCAGGTGATGATGCGCATCGTCGATGTGCTCTATTCGCTGCCCTTCATCTTCTTCGTGATCATGCTGGTGGTATTCTTCGGCCGCAATTTCCTGCTGATGTTCGTGGCGGTGGGCGCGGTGCTGTGGCTCGACATGGCGCGGATCGTGCGCGGGCAGACGCTGTCGCTCCGGCGGCGCGAATTCGTCGAGGCGGCCGAGGCGCTGGGGGTCAGTTGGTCGCGGATCCTGATCCGGCACATCGTGCCGAACCTTCTGGGCCCGGTGATCGTGTTCATGACGCTGCTGGTGCCGAATGTGATCATTCTGGAAAGCTTCCTGTCCTATCTCGGCTTCGGGGTGCAGGAACCGATGTCGAGCTGGGGCGTGCTGATCGCCCAGGGTGCCCGGGCGATGCCTTCGGCGAACTGGATGCTGCTGTTTCCCTCGCTGTTCCTGATCTCGACACTGTTTGCACTGAATTTCCTCGGCGACGGGCTGCGCGATGCGCTCGACCCGCGCGACCATTGAAGGGAGAGGCCGGATGACCAAGCTGGATGAGATTGGCACCACGCCGCCGCTTCTGTCTGTCGAGGGGCTTTCGATCCGCTATCGTGGTGCAGGGGAGCCGATGCTTGCCGTGCGCGACGTGTCCTTTCATGTGAACCCGGGCGAGATCGTCGCGATCGTCGGCGAGAGCGGTTCCGGCAAGAGCCAGTCGATGCTGGCCGCGATGGGCCTCTTGCCGGGCAATGCCACCGCCGAGGGGCGCATCGCCTTCCAGGGGCGCGACCTTCTGGGGATGGCACGCAGCGATCTGCGGGCGCTGCGCGGGTCGCAGATGTCAATGATCTTCCAGGAGCCGATGACCTCGCTCGATCCGCTCTACCGGATCGGCAATCAGATCGTGGAACCGATCCTGCGCCATCAGCGGATCGGGCGCCGGGCAGCGCGGGCGCGCGCGCTCGAAATGCTCAAGCTGGTGCAGATGCCCGATCCCGAGCGCAAGATGCGCGCCTATCCGCATGAGCTTTCGGGTGGACAGCGGCAGCGGGTGATGATCGCGATGGCGCTGGCCAATCGCCCGTCGCTGCTGATCGCGGACGAGCCGACGACGGCGCTGGATGTGACGATCCAGGCCGAGATCATCGCCTTGATGCGCGATCTGCAGCGACAGAACGGCATGGGGGTGGTGTTCATCACCCATGATCTGGGGCTGGTGCGCCATATCGCCGACCGGGTCTATGTGATGCGTGCCGGCGAGGTCGTCGAACAAGGCGCAACCGACGCGCTGTTCACCGCCCCGAGCCATCCCTACACCCGCGCGCTGCTCGATGCGGAGCCGAGCGGACACAAGGCCCCGCCCGCCCCCGAAGCCCCCGAGATCCTGCGCACCCGGGCGCTGCGCGTCAGCTTTGGCAGCGGACGCTCTCGGCTGGAGATCCTGCATGGCATCGACCTTGATCTGAAGGCGGGCGAGACGCTGGGCATCGTCGGTGAAAGCGGATCAGGCAAGTCGACGCTGGCGCGGGCCATTCTTCGGCTGATCGACGCGAGCGGCGAAATCCGCTTTGACGGGCACGATCTGACAGCCTTGGGGCGGCGCGCGCTGCGGCCCTGGCGGGCGCAGATCCAGGTGGTGTTCCAGGACCCGTTCGGTGCCCTTAGCCCACATCTGAGCGCGGGCCAGATCGTGACCGAAGGCCTGCTCGTGCATCGCCCCGATCTGGATGCGGCCGCCCGCGACCGCGCCGCGATCGCCGCGCTGGAAGAGGTCG
Organism: Pseudodonghicola xiamenensis DSM 18339; assembly: GCF_000429365.1. Taxonomy (GTDB): domain Bacteria; phylum Pseudomonadota; class Alphaproteobacteria; order Rhodobacterales; family Rhodobacteraceae; genus Pseudodonghicola; species Pseudodonghicola xiamenensis. Next base: position 8,218 of record NZ_AUBS01000019.1, read on the forward strand.
GGTTGCCCGGTGCGGCACGACATCGCTATATCCACGAATTCTCGGGCGGGCAGCGCCAGCGTATCGCGATCGCCCGCGCGCTGATCCTCAAGCCGCGTCTGCTGGTGCTGGATGAGCCGACCTCGGCGCTCGACCGGATGGTGCAGCGTCAGGTGATCGACCTGCTGCGCGATCTGCAGGCGCGGCATGGGCTGGCCTATGTCTTTGTCAGCCACGATCTGGCGGTGGTGCGGGCGCTGGCGGATCGAGTGATCGTGATGAAGCAGGGCGAAGTGGTCGAGCAAGGCGCTGTCGAGCAGGTCCTGACCGCGCCGCAAACCCCCTATGCCCGCAAGTTGATGGCAGCAGCAGGCCTTGAAGACCTGGGACGCATCGCCAATCCGATCCGCCAGATGCCGGAACTGAGCAGCTAACGATGATGAACCGCTTTGCCCTGCGTCGCGAATGAGCGGCAGCGCTCATCGCGGTTGCGCAGGCATCGGCGGCATATTCGGCGCGAAGACGAGGCAAAGGATCCGATCAGAAAGGATTTGTTCAAGCTTTGGCCAAGGCTGCCTTGGCCAAAGCTTGAGAATACGCGGGGCGCCACTTAACGGAAACCCTGACGGCGATTGAGCTGCAGACCGGTCCCGGCTCCTTGCATCCTGCCGTGAGCGGAGCCCGGGGATGCCCAAGCGGAGAGCGCAGGGGGCGCACAGGTTATGTGCTGCCCTTCATGACCGGCGCCAACCATGCCGGATACATCGCTTCGATGGACGTCAGCAGCATCTCCTCGTCGCGCGGCGCCGGCAATCTCAGCCAGGCCTCCACAGCGCCTGCCGCCCCGTGCCCCAGATAGGCCGCTTGGAGTTTGAATGCTTCTGCATCCCCCCTCGCGGCAGCGACATAGCCCTCGCCCGGGCTAGGCAATTGAGCTGCCCCAGCCGGTCAAGGATATCGTCAAACGATGCGGCGGCGGGACTGCGATTGCCGACCTGACCCAACGGGCTGCGGGCTTGCGATCAACACGACACCGCAAAATCCCGCCCTGTTGAGCGATCAGGTGACCTGCCCTGTCGCGCGCCGCCCGCTACAGAACTTCTCATCATTCGCGCCCCTCTGACATGATCGCCAATCGGACCTTGACCCTCCAGTGGGGGGAAGGACTATTTAACTGTGCGGAACAGTCAGGAATATTCGAAATGTCGCAACATTCCCATCAGCACCACGATCATTCATCCCATGACCACGCGGATCAGGGTCACAGCAGCCATGGCCACGCGTCTGCGGAAGCGGGAGAAACGGCGACTGATCCCGTCTGCGGCATGTCCGTCACCATCAAGCCGGACACCCGGACACGGGATTTCGACGGCGGCACCTTCTATTTCTGCTCAGCGGGTTGCCAAACGAAATTCGACGCCGATCCCTGGTTCTATGCCTCCGGCAATTCGGCGAAGGTGGGCAAGCCCGTCCCACGGGGCACCCAATGGACCTGCCCCATGCACCCGCAGATCGTGCGCGACGAACCCGGCGCCTGCCCGATCTGCGGCATGGCGCTGGAACCGGTGGTGCCAAGCGATGAACCATCCGAAGAGCTGACCGATTTCACCCGGCGGATGTGGATCAGCGCCGCCGCTGCCGTGCCGCTGATCATCCTGACAATGGGTGAAATGATCGGTCTGCCGGTGCGCGACGGGATCGGCCACAGGATCGCTGTCTATCTGGAATTCCTCCTGGCAACGCCGGTCGTCCTCTGGGCGGCGCGGCCCTTCTTCCGGCGCGGCTGGGACTCCATCAAGAACCGCTCGCCGAACATGTGGACACTGATTTCGCTCGGCGTCGGCGCGGCCTATCTCTATTCGCTGGTCGCCACCTTCCTGCCCGGTGTTTTCCCCGAGCAATACCGGTTGGATGGCAACGTCGGCACCTATTACGAGGCGGCGGCGGTCATCATCGCGCTGATCTTTGTGGGCCAAGTGCTGGAACTGCGCGCCCGCGAACGCACCGGCGATGCCATTCGCGCCCTCATGGTTCTGGCGCCCAAGACCGCGCGCCGCATCCTGCCGGACGGTTCTGAATACGACGCGCCGCTGGAAAACATCGTGGCGGGCGATCTGCTGCGGGTGCGCCCCGGCGACAGCGTGCCGGTCGATGCCGAAGTCATCGAGGGCCATTCCTCGATCGACGAGAGCATGATCACCGGAGAATCGTTGCCAGTCGAAAAGACCGAAGGTGATCGGGTGACCGGCGGCACGATCAACAAGAACGGCACGCTGGCGATCCGCGCAACCGCGGTCGGCTCCGACACCGTGTTGGCACAGATCGTCGATATGGTGGCCGGCGCGCGCCGTTCGCGGGCACCGATCCAGGGCCTTGCAGATCGCGTTTCGGAAATCTTCGTGCCAACGGTCGTGGGCATCGCCCTTCTCGCCTTTGCCGTCTGGCTGTTCGTGGGGCCAAGCCCGGCCTTCATCTTCGCCATCGCCGCGGCGGTTTCGGTGCTGATCATCGCCTGCCCCTGCGCGCTCGGGCTCGCGACGCCGATCTCGATCACAACGGCGGCGGGGCGCGGCGCGCAGGCCGGCGTCCTGATCAAGGATGCCGAAGCGCTGGAACGCATGGCCCGCGTCGACACCCTGATCGTCGACAAGACCGGCACGCTGACCGAGGGCCAACCGAAGCTGACCGATGTCATCGCGCTTGGGGACCTCCCAGAGGATGAGGTTCTCTCCTTCGCCGCGGCGCTGGAGCGCGGCTCGGAACATCCGCTCGCCGAGGCCATCGTCGAGGGGGCCCGCGCGCGCGGCGTGACGCTCGAGAAGGCGACGGAGTTCGAGGCGGTGACCGGCAAGGGCGTCACCGGATCGGTGGGTGGCCGGTCCGTCGCGCTTGGCAACAGCGCCCTGATGCAGGCGGTCGGCGGCGATATCGCCACCTATGAAGACCGGGCCGACGCGCTTCGGGCCGAGGGCAAGACCGCGATGTTCGTCGCCGTCGACGGCGCTTTGACCGGCATCGTCGCGGTGGCCGACCCGATCAAGGAGACCACCGCAGCCGCGATCCGCGACCTGCATGCCCAGGGCCTGCGGGTCATCATGGCCACCGGCGACAACCAGCACACCGCCGAGGTGGTGGCCGCAAAGCTCGGCATCGACGACGTGCGGGCGGGTGTCCTGCCAGAGGGGAAAAAGGCCTTCGTCGACGAATTGCGCGCGGCGGGCCGGTCGGTCGCCATGGCCGGAGACGGTGTCAACGACGCACCGGCGCTGGCAGCGGCGGACGTGGGGATCGCCATGGGCACAGGTGCCGATGTTGCGGTGGAAAGCGCCGGGCTGACGCTGCTGGGCGGCGATCTCACCGGTATCGTGCGAGCGCGCAAGCTGGCCAAGGCGACGCTGCGCAATATCAAGCAGAACCTGTTCTTTGCCTTCGTCTACAACGCGGCCGGCATCCCGTTGGCGGCCGGTGTGCTCTACCCGGTCTTCGGCCTGCTGCTCTCCCCGATGATCGCCGCCGCCGCCATGTCGATGTCCTCGGTATCGGTGATTGCCAATGCGCTCAGACTGCGGCGGCTGCAGCTGTAACGGCGCGGATCGCCACGGGCCCCTGACATTGGCCCCAGGTTCGCGGGCCGGGATGGTGTTGCAGTGATGATCGTCTCGCGTGATTGGCGCGAAGTTCGGATGTCACTCGCGGCCCATCCCTGGCCACGAGAATTCTCTTGGTAATCGAAGCAGTTACAAGCGCGGGCCGGTCACCGGCGGGCGCGGCAGGACGATCATCCTGGCGGATGTTGAAGCACGGCCCCCGCAGCCTCTGGCCGCGGGGAAAGGTGCCTTGCTCAGCGGGGTACCATGCCGTTCACGGGATCGCTCAGACGAAGAGGAAATCACCGGTGTCGAGATCGCCCAGCGTGACGCCCAGCAAAGTGATCGAATTGCTGGCGTCATAGCTGATCACCACGTCGCTGCCGACCTGAGCGCTCGCCGCAGAGACCGCCGACCAATCGGCGAAGGCCTCGGTGCTCAGTTCGATCAGATCGACCGAGGACGAAGCACTGCCGGCGTTGAAATCAGTAACCACATCGGCGCCGAAATCCGTTCCGCTGAAGACAAAAGTGTCAGCCCCGTTGCCTCCGGTCAGCGTATCGTCCCCGACCCCGCCATCGAGCGTATCGCGACCGGCACCACCGTAAAGCGCATCGTCGCCGGCCCCGCCCAGCAGCGTGTCCTGACCGGCCTGGCCGCGCAGGATATCATTCCCGGCCCCGCCGTCGATGTAATCGGCCCCGGCCCCGCCGAATACGGTATCATTGCCTGCCCAGGCCTCGATCACATCAGCGCCGCCGGTGCCGTTGATGGTGGTGCCATAGGTGTCGAAATAGCTGTTGAACCCGCTGAAGACCATCCCGAAGGCACTTTGGTCATCCAGCGTGCCATGGTTCGACAGCACATAGATCGCCTCGGTGAATTCGGTGTCAGTACCCTCGATGGTATTGTCAAAGACAACCTCCAGTTCCTCGGTCTGGGCAAAGCCGGTCGTCGACGACCCGTCCAGGCTGTTGCCGAAGGTCAGGCTATCGACATAACCGTTGAACCCACCGGGCGCGCCGTAAGTGAAATCCCCCGACAGGATCGCGGAAGAGGAGGAGTCACTGGTATCCCCGGCGGCCCATTGCGAATAGGATGCCCCCCCATCAGGATAGAAATAACCGCTGTTATCGGCGGTATAGCCATCTTCCCAATCGCTCAGATATTGCTGCAGATCGCTGCTGGCGCTGGTCAGGTTGATCGTCACTGGTTGAAGTGCCATCTTCTGTCTCCTTGATTGCACACTCGTCTTGTCCGCCTCATGGCGAACCCCTTCTCCCGGCTCCGCGCCGGGAATCTCCATGCGATTGCCTTGCGGGTTGTGCTTGGTTTCAGAACGTCACGGTCAATGACACGCGCGCGGTGCGGCCCGGGGAGGGGATCCCCCCCGAGGACAGCGCGGTGTAATAGTATTTGTCGGTAATATTCTCGATGCTGAAGTTCAGCATGGTGGTGTCGTTGAAGGCATAGCTGCCGAACAGGTCATAGACCTCGTAACTCGGCCAGGTGAAATTGGTGCCGACCTGACCCGTTTCGTTTTCCACCGCTCCCCAGTCGCTGCCGAAACGGACACCGGCGAATTGCGCCCGGGCGCCAAGGGTCAGCCGGCGATCCAGCAGACGCGCCCCGATGGATACTGTCCCGGAATATTTCGGCGGGATGTAATTGGCGGTATAATCCCGCCCCAGCGCGTCGGCCGATCCCGGCGTGCCGCATTGGCCGTTATAGCAATATTCGATCGAGTTATACCGCGTCAGCGCCGCCTCGACGAACCAGCCCCCGGCATCATAGGCGCCCGAGATTTCATAGCCCCGGTAATCGGCGCGGTCGATGTTGGTCCACTGATAGGGATACGTTGAGGCCGGGTCGGCCGAGGCGCGCACGATATAATCCCGATACCGGTTGCGGAACAGCGTGGCCTTGAGGCGCAGGTTGTCACCAGGCAGGAACACCCCTTCGCGCAGGACGTTCAGCCCCAGTTCGATGTCCTGCGCCTTTTCACCTTGGAGATCCGGATTGTTGACCAGAAGGTTCTGATAATTCCAGTGGGTTTCCCGCAGACTGGGCGGGCGCAGCCCCTCCTTGTAAAGCGCGAAAAGCTGGATGCCGGCATAAGGCGTATAGGTGATGCCGGCGTTCGGGCTCAGGTGCCCTTCGGACCGGTCGGGGTAATCGGCCAGATACCCCTTGCCACGGGATTCGTAATAATCATAACGCAGCCCACCCCGCAGCTCGATCCGGTCGGTGACATCCGCCCGCAGGTTCACATAGCCGCCGAAGGTCTTGCGGATGCCCGAGGGGCCCGGCGTCTCCCACCGGGTGCCGTTCAGCCACTGATCGGTCGAGGCGTCCTCTCGGGTGAAATTCATCCCGACCTCGATATCGAGCGGGACAAGTCCGACATCCACCGCCGCGGTGTTCGATATATCCCCGCCCCAGGTCCGCACCTGGCTGTTGCCATATGCGGCCGATCCCGGCGCAAAGCTGCCGTTCACCCGGTCAAGATCCGTCATCCAGAGGTTGGCGCGCAGGTTGACCCAGCTATAGGCCGCCGGCTGCCAGCGGTATTTCATCGTATAGGTGTCGACCGTCGTCTGGCTCAGCGCCCGCTGTGCGTTGCCGTACCAGGGGGCATACATCAGCTCCATGATCTCGCCATGGGTGCTGTCATAACGGGAATAGCCCAGTTGCAGGTTGTGGCCGTCGCCCCAGCGCAGGCTGCCCTTCAGCAATATAGACTGGGTATCTTCCGAGGTGTTGGACACCTCCTGCCCCGGCCGCACGATGGAGTTGGCATTGGTCTCGCCCGGGAAGCGGAAATAGGACGGCGCGAGGGACCCCGCGAAATAGTTGCCCTGCTTGCGTTTGGAAAACGCAGCGATGATGTCGAAGTTGTCGCTGGTGGTGGCGGCGGCGATGCTGCCGGTCCAGCTGTCGCTATTTAGAAAACTGGGGTCACTGGCCTGACTGGACGTGCCGATTGCCGACGGTGCCCTGGTATTTCCGCCCAGCCCCCCCTTCAGCCGCACACCCCAATCCTTGCCCTCGGGGATGATATCCTCGGGCAGCAGGGTCCGCACGGCGACCGATCCGCCGATGCCGCCGCCGGCGCCACCACTCGGCCCCTTGGTAATGTCGATGCCACCGATCAGGTCCGGGTCGATATAGGTCTCGTCCCGGCTGCCGATATAGCCGCGATAGGAACTGGTGGTCTGTTCGGTGCCGTCCACCGTCACCTTGACCCGGCCCATTCCCTGCAACCCCCGGATGTTCGGGTTGACCGAAGTGCCGACATGATTGCCTGCAGCGATCACACCGGGCGTGTTCGAGAACATGTCCCCGGCCGAGGTCGGCGGCACCCGGTCGATCTGCTCGCGCGAGATATGCGAGACCGACCCGGCGGTCTTATAGGGGGTATCCTCGGTGAACCCCTGCCCGAGGCTGCTGCTCGCGACGGTGATGGCGTCGAGCACGATCAGCCCATCCTCCGCCCCCAGTTCCGAGGCCATCGGCGGCGCCGGCGCCTGTTCGACAATCACCGCGCCACCCGCGACCCGCCAGCTCACCCCGGTGCCCCCCAGCAGCCGGGTCAGCGCCTCATCCGGGGCCATGGTGCCCTTGACCGGCTGCGAGCGGAGCCCTGCCGAGGTCGCCGAGGCAAAGGATACCGGCAGCCCGGCCTGACGACCGAACTGGCCCAGCGCATCGCGCAGGGGCTGGGCCGGAATGTCAAACGCCCGGGCGCCGGAAACGGACGGGCCCGCAGTCTGGGCACGGGCGACAGAGGCGATCGGCCCCGGTCCCGCCATCAGGGCCGCCAGCGCCACGCCGATCATCAGCAGCCCCCGTCCGCGACGGTGACCTTTCCGATCCAATCCACCCGTTCCCAACATGCGTCTTTGTCCCTTCGTTCCTTCTGCGCACCCCAGAATTTCGGCGCGCTCTCAGGAATAAGGACAAACAGCTCGGCCAAATTGTCAGGCCGGAGACCGGATTTTCACAAATTTCCGATATTTTTTGTCAGAAAACTTCAGAGCCGGGTGATCACCCGCCCCAGTGGAGTGAGATCGCGGACCTTCGCCCCGAAGGGGGCGGCCAGCAGCGCCAGCGCCGCATCAGCGTCGTTCAGGTCTATCAGCGCATTGACCCGTTGCAGGGCCAGGGTGCGATCGGGGATGACGATCCAGGCCGCCGGATGATATCGCCCGACCACCTCCACCGCCTCGGCCAGGGTCATGTCGCTCAGGAACATGCGGCCATCGCGCCAGGCACCGATGTCCTGCGGCGTGACGGTCTCGATCCGTGCGGCCCCGCTGCGATGATCGACGATGATCTTCTCTCCGGGTTTGAGCCGATACCCCGCCCCGGTGGCCTCGGGTGCGGCCTCCACCGCACCGCGGAGCAGCGCGACGGTGGTGGCCTCCGACGTCACCAGTACATCGAAGGCGGTGCCGTGCACCGTGATCTCGACCCCGGCAGCCTCGACGACGAAGGGGCGGGCACGATCCGGGGCGACATCAAAGAACGCCTCCCCCGCCAAGAGTTCCACCTGCCGCACCTTCCCCTTCAGATCGGCGCGAACCGCACTGGCGCCCCCCAGCTCGACCAGGGACCCATCGGCCATATGCACCGTCTCGGTCTCGGCCCGGGCGGTGCGGTAATCGGCGCGCACCGCCAGCAACATCGCCGGCAGCGCCAGCCAGAGCACGGCCGCAGCCGCCACCGCCAGACCGCCGGCCAGCAGCCTCCCCAGGCGCCGCCGATATGGCCGCAGCGGCACCACCGGCGCCGCCTCGGGCACCCCCAGCATGTCCCAGGTGCGCTGAACCTGCTGCCAGGCGACGCGATGGCGTGGATCGGCAAGCCAGCGCTCGAACGCCTGCCGCAGCTCGGCATCCTGCCCACCGGCATTCAGCCGCAGCAGCCAATCCGCCGCCGCCTCGAATACCGCACGCTCTGTTCCGTCTTCGTCGCTCACCCTGCCCAGTCCCTCGTGGCCGTGTCGCTGGCTTTATGGGACAGACCGCTGCGGCTGCCCCCCTTTTCTGTGCTATTCCTTGCCGCGCGCCGCCGCTACTCCACCGCGCTCTCGGCCTCCTCCTGCCTGAGCTGCAGGCTGACCTCGGCCAGCGCGGTCTGCGCCAGCCGATAGGCGGTGCGTTCGGACACCCCCAGATGCGCGGCGATCTCCTTCATCGAATGGCCGCCGATACGATGCATCCTCAGCGCCACGCGCTGATCCTCCGACAGTCGGGACAGACCCCGCATGACCCGCTGCACCCCCTCGCCGAATCGAACCGTTTCCTCTGGCGCCGGCAACGCGGCGGGCAGGCCCCAGTCTGGCACCTCCTGCTGCAACTGACGACGTTCGTAATGATCGCGCCGGCGCAGGTTCAGCGCCAGATTGCGCACAACCCGGAACAGATAGGCCCGCGGGTGACGCATGTGCTCCGGCCCCGATGCAAAGCGGATATAGGCCTCTTGCACCACGTCCTCGGCGGCCTCCCGCGATCCCAGCAGCCGGAAGGCATAGTCGATCAGCACCAGGCGGTTGCTCAGATAGGTCGCAAAGTGGATCTGCGGTTGGTCTGTCATCGGCCCTCGCTCTGGCGGCATACGTCTCAGGACGTTCCGAGGAGCGGCTGCCGTGACCCCATGCGAGACAGGTGGCCTCCTTCTGGGCGCCACCATAGGGCGTCACCGGGCGGGATGGAACCCGCATGAGACAGTTCATCCCCGCGCGTGCGGGGAACAGGACCTCTACACAGACGACACCCATACGGACGCCGGTTCATCCCCGCGCGTGCGGGGAACAGTTTCGCTCGATCCACTCAAGATCCACGGCGTGCGGTTCATCCCCGCGCGTGCGGGGAACAGTTCAACATTCTCGATATTTTCGAGCAGGACGCCGGTTCATCCCCGCGCGTGCGGGGAACAGACGACAGGCCGGGACGGCATCCTATCCAAGTCCGGTTCATCCCCGCGCGTGCGGGGAACAGTGCGTGAGCGGGATTTCCAGCCGCGCGCCGGTCGGTTCATCCCCGCGCGTGCGGGGAACAGTCTTCCTGTAGAGCATTGATCTACCACATTTTTTGCAATGTCAAAGAACGTACCGATTTTTTCGGCGAAAATTCCCGGCCCTCAGCCGCGCTTGTCGGGGAAGAAACTGACCAGCTTCAGCCCGTCGAAATCCACCGGAAGGCGCTGGTTTTTCGGTGATGAGGCCATCATATCCCTGATCCTGCGGCGCATTCCAGACCATCCCGCCATTGCAGCCCGGCGCCGGCGGCGCATTCATGCGCAGGACCCACCCCTAGAGGCTGAGCCCACGCTCCCTGGCCAGTTTCTCCAGCGCCGCAATGGTCCCGTCGTAGGAAGTCCCCGACTTCGGGAACCGGACCCGCTGGTCGCGATAGAATTTCAGCCAACTCCCGAGATCGTCTATCGGATAGGCATTCCACCACATGCCGATCTTCAGCGTGAAGGTATTGGAGGCGGAATCGTAGGTTGCTGTCGCAGTCATGCCCCAGCTTTACGACGGCTCCACGATAGCCTCCAGACCATTCTGCCCCTTCTCTCCAGGCGCCTGGACCACCCCGGGACACCCGCCGTTCCGGCGCGCCGCAGCTTCCGGCCTTCAGATTCTTCTGGCCTATTCTTCTGGCCTATTCTTCTGGCCTGAAATTCTGGCCGCACTTGCTGATCTCCGGTTCAGGATCCATTGATATGTTCGGATCGACATGAACCAGCGTTTGGCAATCACGTGTGAAAGCGCAACATGCCGGGGGCATTGGCTCTGCCCCCGATGGAGGTGCAGGAGCGGCAGGGACCGCAGAGGATGACCGAGCAGCGCAACGATGACATCGGCGCGCAGGCACGGCCCGGCAGACTGCCGGTTGCCGATTACCCGTTGGGGCATCGCGGTTTTTCCGGAACAGGGGTCAAGCTCGGTTCCCCCGAAGGCACAGGGCAGAGCTGTCACTGCCGACAAATCAGGGTTTTATCCGCATCGTCAATCTCCCCCATGAGGACCTGCGCAGTCCCGCGCGCCCGCGCAACGCGCGCATGCCTGCGCGCCTCATTCTTCACGGCCATAACCGGGAGATCGGCCTCTGCGCAGGGCCCGACAGTCGGGAGCCGGACAAGGTGCAGATCAACGGAACCGGCTGCAAGCGCTGGCGCTGGTGATTTCACAGTTTTTTTGGTAAACTGGATACAAGCACCCAGCCGGTCGGGCCCCCCCGATGCAGCACACGCACCGCCCAACGCGTGGGCCCATTGGGATCAGCAGCCCGCTGTCCACAGGCGCCACAGACCATCCTGTCAAATGCGGGGGGGCCATTCGCACAATCCAAGGTGACAAATCGAGACTGACGACTGCCTCACGAGGCGACGCTATGGAACTGTTCTACATTCTCTTGGTCTTGCTCGTCGTGACCCGCGCCTTTGGAGAACTGGCGGAGAGGCTCGCGCAGCCTGCCTTGGTCGGTGAGTTGGTCGCAGGCATCGCCCTTGGTGCGGCGGCAGCAGGATTTCCTGAGACCTTCCCGATATTGAGCGAACTGCCAGACAATGACGTCTTTGCCACGATCACGGATCTGGCGATGTTCTTTCTGATGCTCTACGCCGGCGTCGAGATGCAGTCCGAAAAGCTGTTTCAACGGTCCTCAGCCTCCCTCGCTGTGGCACTCGGCGGCATGATCGCGCCGCTCGGCCTGGGCGTCGCGCTTGGCTTGGCATTTTTGCCGGACACCCCCTTGCGGCTTACGCAATCCCTCTTCATCGGCGTCGCGCTGGCGATCACCGCGGTCCCCGCGACGGTGCGCATCCTCACGGATCTTGGAAACCTCGAGTCCCCTGTCGGCCAGATCATCGTCTCTGCTGCGGTCTTTGATGACATCCTGAGCCTGATCCTGCTGGCCTGGCTTACAGCGATGATCAGCGGCGGAGAGGCTCCGGACCTGGCCGACCTCGCCATTCTTTCCGGCAAGATCGCGCTATTCTTTCTGCTTTCCGCGGCAATCGGAAAATTCATCTTTCCCTGGGGCGGCCGCATCATGAGCCACCTTAAAATTCACGAGCTTGGGATCAGCGCGATATTGAACGGCGGATTTGCCTTTGCCCTGCTCGCCGAAGCGCTGGGGCTGCACTTCATCGTCGGCGCCTTTCTCGCGGGGCTTTTCTTCGGCCGTGGCACCATCGACAACGAGACCTATGAGCGGGTCAGTGAGACATTGTCCGCCGTCACATTCGGTTTCCTGGCGCCGATCTTCTTTGCCTCGATCGGCTTTCATGCCGACTTCTCCGTCATTTCCGCCGTTCCCTGGTTTCTCGCGCTCCTGCTGCTCAGCGCCTTCGTTGGCAAGATCGTCGGAGCCGGCGGCGCGGCGCGCATCTTCGGCTTCACGATGAATGAATCCGTCGCAATTGGTGTGGGAATGAGCCCGCGCGGCGCGGTCGAACTCGTCATTGCGGGGATCGCGCTCGACGCCGGCCTTTTCGTCTCGGTGTCCGAAAACGATGTCATTATCAGCAATCTGTTCTCGGCCGTCGTCATGATGTCGGTTCTCACCACCGTGATAAGCCCCATCATCCTGAAATTGGTCTTCGCGCGGCTCTGATCGCATGCCATCGCGCGGCACCAGCCCAGGCAACAGCCCCCGAAAGCGCGCCGGCATGGATTGGGAAACCTACGACCTCCCCCTTCCGCCCAAAGATGCGAAACAGAGCTCATTATCTTTTGAAATCAATGTGGTGCGGGTGAAGGGACTTGAACCCCCACGCCAAAGGCGCCAGAACCTAAATCTGGTGCGTCTACCAATTCCGCCACACCCGCACTCGGCGGCCCGGGCCGCGCGTGTGGGGCGTCATAGCAAAGCTCTCAGCGCGATGCGAGAGGAAATCCATTCCGCGATGCAGCATTTTCCGCAGATCATAGGCCGAGATCGCGGAAGACCTGCGGAAGGGTTTCAGGCAAATCCTCGGCGATCAGCCCGGGGCCGAAGCGGCGCGCCGCCTCGACATGCAGCCAGGCGGCCGTTCCGGCGGCCTGCATCGGCGGCAGCCCGCGGGCCAGCAGCCCGGTGATCAGCCCAGCCAGCACGTCCCCTGCCCCGGCGGTGGCCAGCCAGGGGGCGCTGCGGTCATAGATCGCCGCATGTATCGCGCAACGGCCATCCGGCGCGGCGATCACCGTCGAGCGCCCCTTCAAAAGCACCACGCACCCGGCCCGCTCTGCCGCCGCCCGCGCCGCATCCACCGCCGAATAGGCCGGACCATGTTGCGCCGGCGCAGCCAGACGCCGGGCCAGATCGGGGAAAATCCGCGCAAACTCGCCACCGTGCGGGGTCAGCACGCAATCGCTGTGCAACAGTTCGAACAGCTCTTCGGGCCCGTCACGAAACAGGCTCAACGCGTCAGCGTCCAGCACGGTCGCCCGACCGGCGGCCAGCGCCACCTCGACAAGTGCGCGGGAATGCTGCGTCACGCCCAGCCCCGGCCCGAGACAGAGCGCATTGAACCGGCGATCCTCCAGCACTGACCTGAGCGCTGCGAAATCGACGACCTCGACCATCATCAGCGCGGTGATCTGCGCCGCAACCTCTTCCATCGCCGATTGCGGCACCCCGAGGGTGACCAGCCCGGCCCCGACCCTGAGCGCCGCCCGCGCCGCCAGCCGCGCGGCGCCGGTATGCCCGGCGCCGCCGGTCAGCACCAGCGCATGGCCCTGAGTATATTTGTGCCCCACGCTGGGCTTTGCCAAAACCTCCGCCCGTGGCGCCCGCAGCAGGCACACCGCTCCGCGGCCGGCCGTCTGCGGCAGGCCGATATCATGAACCACCAACCGCCCGCAGTGTTCTTCTGCCGCGCCCAGATAATGGCCCAGCTTGGCGGTGTGGAAACTGACGGTCAGATCGGCGAAAACTGCGTGCCCCAGTACCCGACCGCTGTCGGAACACAGGCCCGAGGGGATATCGACCGCGACAACCTTTGTCCCGGCATCGACGCGCAGCGGCTCCAGCCGCCCCAGCAACATCGCGAGTTCGCCCTCGAGCGGCCTGGTCAGCCCGGTCCCGAACAGCGCATCGACCACGAGATCGGGAGCCGCCGCCCCAGAGACCGCGACGTCATCAAGGATCGAGGCATCGAGGCGCTCGCAGCCGCCGAGTTCAAGCCAGCGGTCATGATTGGCCCGTGCATCCTGCGGCAACCGGGTGGCATCGCCCAGAAGTGCCAGCCGCACTTGCCACCCCCGCGCCCGCAACATCCGCGCAACGACGAATCCGTCACCCCCATTGTTGCCGGGACCGGACAGAACGAGCGCCGATCGTGGCGCCGCCGCCAGTTCGGGCCAAGTCGCGAAAATCGCCTCGACGACCCCGCCGCCCGCGCGCTCCATCAGCTCGAGCCCGGACGCCCGCCCGGCCCCGATTTCCGCACTTTCCAAGCTGCGCATTTCTTCAGCGCTCAATATTCCCGTCATGCCAAGCCTTCGGCGTTTCATAAACGCATATAATTTAGTCATGTCGCACAAAAAGTAATCACACACCGAATTTCAACCCTTCGGTGCTTGACCACGGGTCGCTATCGGATTGTCGCTAACATTTAGAAATGATCTCACCCGGCGAGACAAGGTTGCGAGGAGTTCGTCGATGAAAAAGATCGAAGCCATCATCAAGCCGTTCAAACTGGACGAGGTGAAAGAGGCTCTTCAGGACGTCGGCGTCCAGGGGCTGAGCGTGATTGAGGTCAAGGGCTTCGGTCGCCAGAAGGGCCATACCGAACTCTATCGCGGTGCGGAATACGTGGTGGACTTCCTGCCCAAGGTGAAGATCGAGGTCGTGCTGGATGACGACCAGGTCGACGCCGCCATTGACGCCATCATCGCAGCAGCCAAGACGGACAAGATCGGCGACGGCAAGATTTTCGTCAGCACCGTCGAACAGGCGATCCGCATCCGGACTGGTGAGTCCGGCTCGGACGCGCTGTAACCCACACTCTCAAAGAACGACCCTACAAAAAAGGACATTGCAGAATGAGCAAGGATGCAGTTCTCCAACTGATCAAGGAAGAGGAAGTCGCCTACGTCGACATCCGGTTCACGGATCCGCGCGGCAAGTTGCAGCACGTCACCGTGGTCTCCGATCTGGTCGATGAAGACTTCCTTGAAGAAGGCTTCATGTTCGACGGCTCCTCCATCGCCGGGTGGAAGTCGATCGAAGCTTCCGACATGAAACTGATGCCCGACACCGACAGCGCCTATATCGACCCCTTCTATGCCGAGAAGACCCTGTGCATCCACTGCTCGGTGGTCGAACCCGACACTGGCGAAGCCTATGAGCGCGACCCGCGCGGCACTGCGGTGAAGGCCGAAGCCTATCTGAAGTCCTCGGGCATCGGCGATGCGTTCTATTGCGGCCCGGAAGCCGAGTTCTTCCTGTTCGACGACGTCAAATACTCGAACACCATGAACAAGGTGTCCTTCGAGGTCGACGCCACCGATGCGGCCTGGAACACCGACACCGACTATGAAATGGGCAACATGGGCCATCGCCCGGGCGTCAAGGGCGGTTATTTCCCGGTCAACCCGACCGACGAGGCGCAGGACCTGCGTTCGGAAATGCTCTCGACCATGAAGCGTCTGGGCATGAAGGTCGACAAGCACCACCACGAAGTGGCGTCCTGCCAGCACGAGCTGGGGCTGATCTTCGGGTCGCTGACCGAACAGGCCGACAACATCCAGAAGTACAAATACGTGATCCACAATGTGGCCCACGCCTATGGCAAATCGGCAACCTTCATGCCGAAGCCGATCTATGGCGACAACGGTTCGGGCATGCATGTGAACATGTCGATCTGGAAAGACGGCAAGCCGCTGTTCGCAGGCGACAAATACGCCGATCTGTCGGATGAGGCACTGTATTTCATTGGTGGCATCCTGAAACATGCCAAGACGCTGAACGCCTTCACCAACCCCTCGACCAACTCGTACAAGCGCCTGATCCCGGGGTTCGAGGCACCGGTTCTGCGCGCCTATTCGGCCCGCAACCGTTCTGGCTGCGTCCGTATTCCGTGGACCGAGAGCCCCAAGGCCAAGCGCGTCGAAGCCCGTTTCCCCGATCCCTCGGCGAACCCCTATCTGGCCTTCGCAGCCCTGCTGATGGCCGGTCTGGACGGGATCAAGAACAAGATCGATCCGGGCGAAGCCATGGACAAGAACCTCTACGACCTGCCCGCCGAGGAACTGGCCGATATCCCGACCGTCTGCGGCTCGCTGCGCGAGGCGCTGGAATGCCTGGCCGCCGACCACGACTTCCTGCTGCAGGGCGACGTCTTCACCAAAGACCAGATCGAGGGCTATATCGCGCTCAAGATGGAAGAAGTGCAGACCTACGAGCACACGCCGCACCCGGTCGAGTACGGCATGTATTACAGCTGCTGATCGGATCCCGATCGCAGTGGAAGGGCGCCCCTTGGGCGCCCTTTTTCGTTGCGAGAGCTGGGCTATAGGGGCGGATGCGTTCTGTCTGATGTCACAGGGGCTCCGCCCCGGCCGTGGGCTGTCGCCCGCGACCTCCCCGGGATATTTTCAGCCAGAAAAAGATCAGGGGCTCCCGCAGACCGCCGGGCTGAGAACGGCTTTGACGGTTGCCAGCCCGGCGCGACGCAGGCAAGCTCGGGCCATCGCCCGGATACGCCGTTGTCGTCATGAAACGCCTTGCCATCGCCTGTCTTCTGATCCTGCTGCCCGCCGCTGTCGGCGCGGCACCTGCCTGCGGCAATACCGCGGCGGGTTTCGAGGCCTGGAAGGCCGGCTTCGCGACCGAGGCGCGCCGGGCCGGAGTGGGCACCCGCGGATTACAGGCCCTGGCCCAGGCCCGCTATGCGACGCGCACCATTGCCGCGGACCGCAATCAGAAGAGTTTTCGCTACAGCCTAGAGAAGTTCATGCAGCTTCGTGGCGCCGATGCAATCGTGGCCGAGGGCCGCAGGCGCAAGGCGCGCGATCCCGCCTTCTATGCGTCACTGGAGCGCGCCTATGGGGTGCCGTCAGGCGTGCTGATCGCCATCCACGGGATGGAGACAGGGTTCGGGCGCTTCATGGGCGACAGCCCGGTGGTCTCGGCCATCACCACGCTGGCCTACGATTGCCGCAGGTCGGATTTCTTTGTCCCCCATGCGCTGGCGGCGCTGACGCTGGTCGACCGGGGCGAGATCAGCATCAATACGCGCGGCGCCCGGCACGGAGAGCTGGGCCATACCCAATTCCTGCCCGGAAATGCCCTGACCTATGGTGTCGACGGCAATGGCGATGGACGGATCGACTTCTACGACATCTCGGACGCGCTGGCCTCGACCGCGAATTTTCTGCATCGGAAAGGCTGGCGCCCCGGGCGCGGCTATCAGCCGGCAGAGCCCAACTTTGCGGTGATCCGCCAATGGAACGCGGCCAGCGTCTATCAGCAGGCGATCGCCCTGATGGCGGCGCGCATCGACCGCTGACACCACAATTTCGCCACATTCCCCAAGGCTCAACCAAAGGTATACCACGCCTTTCCTGCAGGTTTCCCGCCCGTCCAGATGGCGCGGTTTGACGGCTCTGCCCCGGACTTCCCCGGTTTCGGACATATTTCTTCCTCAATTCCTCAATAATTTTACTAAAGACGAGAGGACAACGGAGGTCATCCACCGTGCAACAGAGCTGCAGGTATCACGGTGGATTGGTTTTCTTCGAAGCCCCCGGCGGCGCGCTGGACCGTTTGGGCCAGATCGCCACCGCCACCTTCGGGGAATATGGCCAGTCGGTTGACCGGCAAAGCCTGCTGCCTGACGGACGGCTGCGTCTGGTCACCCCACGCTACACCCTCACACTGCGCTTCGATCCGCTGCCCTATGCCGGCCCGCTGGTCCGGCCCGGCACCGAATTGCAGGAGATGCTCCGAGGGGTGGCGCTGAAGCGTATGACGCTGGAGCTGTGTCCGGTGCCGGGCCTGCGCGAGGATATCGAGACCTCGGAACAGCTCATGGTGGTGATGCTCTACCGCATGTGCGAAACTTATCCGGCGCATCAGATCGAATGGATGGATCCCGAAATCCGCGTCGGGGTGGAGGATTTCCTCGGCGTCTTCGCCGCCGCCTGGCCGCGCCGGATCGAGCGGCAAAGCGCCCGACACTACGCCAAGGCGCAGATGTTCATCCCCGTCGACGAAGTGGCCGGCGATCTGTCGCAGCAGGCCGAAACGCTTCACAACCAGCTTCTGGCCAGTGTCGAGGACGGGCTGCCGCCGCTGCGCCCCGAACAGGCGCTGGCCCTGGCATTCCGCGCCGGACCGGGGGTTGCCATCGGCCGGCCGCCGGCCCCCACGGAACTGCAACGCATGTCCGCCTGGGGATTGACCGCGCTTCTGGCCTTCGTATCGCTGCCGATGGCAGCGGGGCTGGCGACGATGAATCTGATCCGGGGAGAGGATTTCCGTCTGAATTCAAAGATCGCCGCGCTAACCGCCGGCTGTGTCTCGCTCAGCAGCTCCGGCCTGCTGGGCGCCATGCTCGCCCGGCTGCCGATCTGACCCCCCGCCCTGGTCCGCGGCTGCGACCCCCATATCGACACGGGCCACCACGAAGGTATGAACCCCGAAGACCACGGCCCGGGTTTCTGGCAGGCGCCGCATGGTCTGGCGTTCGCTGCGGAAATAGCCGGTGCCCGGCGCCGTCCGATGCGGCCGCTGATCGCTTTCCCGCCGGGGATGGAACAGTTCGGGATCGTCGTACCACAACGCGTTGAACCGCCAGAGCGGCCGATCCACCTGAATTCCGTCGAACAAGCGCTGCACCCGGGCCGCGATATTATCGTCATAGGAGGGCACCGGCACATGAATGCGTGTCAGGGGCTTCATGAATTTCTCTGTCAGCGTCCAGCTTGCCGGAAAACACAAGACGCCCGCGGTCAGGATATGCTCAGCCGCCGCCTCGGGCTTTTGCAGGATCAGGAAATCCTCCTGCACCAGCCGACCCAGCGTGGCCATCGGATCGTCGCGGTCAACCGGCACCCGAACCCCGTCGGGCCGCAACACCTCCGGCACATCCGCCCCGGCCTCGGGATAGGCCGCCGCCAGCACCATATCCAGCAATTCCAGCGCCGCCGGCCGCGCGCAATCGTCCATCACGATCACCGCCGCGCGCCGGCTTGCCAACAGATCGTCCCGCCGCGCCATCTGGCCGGCAAAGGCCTCGTCCCGGATCAACCAATCCGCCACCGGCAGCGGCTGGATGCCCGGAAGGCGGCGCAGCGCACTGACGTCATAGGGAATGTTCTTCTGCAGAATCTCGCTCATGCCCAAGCCTTAGCAGCGCCGCCCCGCGCTGTCGGCGAAAAACATGCCCCTCCACTTCAGGGCGCCAGAAAAACCCGCCCCAAGACCCCCCGGTGATCAGAGCCCAGGCGGTCGAGCACCGTCACCCGCCCTGCCCCGCCGGTGGCCAGGATATGGTCGATCCCCACACCCAGCCCACCATGCGGCAACGCAAAGGTCGCGGCCTCGTGACCGATCCTCTTGGTGTCGCTGGCCCGGGCGATCCGGGCGACCCCTTCGGACCAGGCGACATTGTTGAAGTCCCCGCCGATCAGCTTGATGCCGCGCATGTCCCGCAACAGCGGCTCCAGTTGCGAAATCTGCCCTGGCTGCGGGAACGGCCAGGGCCAGCGCAGGTGCAGTGACACCGCCCAGATCACCCCCCAGGGTGCCTTGACCTGCATCGCCGCAAGCCCCGGACCACAGACCGCGCTTCCCGCCACCATCGGCCAGCGCGACAACACCGCCGGGCCTCCGACCTCACGGAAATCGCAGAAATTCTGCGATGGGAAATCCTCGCGCAGTGCCGCCAGCACCGCCTGATTGGGCCGCGAAACCTCCTGCACGGTGACCACATCGGGGCGCCGGGCACGAATGTCCTGAACTACCTGGTCAGGGCTTTTGAGCCGAAACAGCAGGTTCTTCTGATAAAGCACCGCCTCATGCGCGCCGGGCACGGGCTCCGCCTCGGGATGCCAATGCGCCAGGACCCGCGGCGCCACCGCCGCCGCCAGCAGCAGGACCAGCGGCAAAACAGCCCAGAGCGGTCGGCGCAGCACAAGCAGCAAGACTGCGGTGCCCAGGGCCAGCGGCACCCTGAACACGGCCCAGGAATCCAATGCAGGGTGCAAGCCGCCACCGAAACCGGCCGCCACCGCCGCCAGTCCGGCCCCCGCCAGCACCACCCCGAGTCCACGCAAGAGTTGCATCCGGTCGTCGTCCTTTCGCCTGACAGGGGTTGATAACACGGGTTCCAGTGCCCAAGCCTTAGGGAAACGACTGAAAGGACCGCTCATGCCCTCCGAACGCATCACCTTCCCCGGCCATTCCGGCGCCGCGCTCGCCGCCCGGCTCGACCTGCCCGAAGGACAACCGCTGGGCACGACGCTTTTCGCCCATTGCTTCACCTGTTCCAAGGACATTCCCGCCGCCCGGCGGATTGCCGCGCGACTGACAGCGATGGGGCTTGCGGTGCTGCGCTTCGATTTCACCGGCCTGGGGCACTCCGAGGGTGAATTCGCCAATACGGATTTCAGCTCGAATGTCGAAGACCTGAAGGCCGCGGCCGGCTATCTGGCCGCACGCGGACTGCCTCCGGCGTTGTTGATCGGCCATTCGCTGGGCGGCGCCGCTGCGATCCTCGCCGCCCCGGAGATCGCCACGATCAAGGCGGTGGTGACGCTGGGGGCACCGCATGATCCGGAACACATCACCCATCTGATCCGCGATGCCCTGCCCGAAATTCAACAAAAGGGCGTGGCAGAGGTCGAGCTTGACGGCCGAAGCTTCACCATCACCCAAAGCTTTGTTGAAGACATCCAGGCCAGCAAGCTCGACGCCGCGCTGCACCGGATGAAGGCGGCACTGCTGATCATGCACGCGCCCTTGGACGATGTGGTGGGGATCGACAACGCCACCCGCCTGTTCCTGGCCAAGAAACATCCCAAAAGCTTCGTCACCCTCGACACCGCCGACCATTTGATCAGCCGCCCCGAGGATGCCGAATATGCCGCCGAGGTGATCGCCGCCTGGTCGCGCCGTTATCTCGACCTGAAGCTCCCCGCCACAGCGGCGACCGCTCCCGAAGGCGTCGTCCGGGTGACCGAGGCCGATCCGGCGAGTTTTCTGCAGGATGTGCAGTCCGGGCCTGACCACCACCTTCTGGCGGACGAGCCGCGCGAGGTCGGCGGCAGCAACCGCGGCCTGTCGCCCTACGGGCTGGTCTCGGCCGGGCTCGGCGCCTGCACCTCGATGACCATCCGCATGTATGCCCGCCGCAAGGGCTGGCCGCTCGACGGCGTCAGCGTCGATATCTCGCACGCCAAGGTCCATGCCGAAGACGCCGCCAGCGGCCAGCCGGCGCAGATCGACCGCTTTACCCGGGTGGTGCGCCTGACCGGCGACCTGGATCAAGACCAGCGCGCCAGGCTTCTCGAGATCGCCGACAAGTGCCCGGTCCACCGCACGCTCACCCAGGGCGCGGCAGTCGAGACCACCCTGGCCCCATCGGACGCCTGAACTGCCAACCCTATCCAGCCTCCCCCTTCGATCTGGCGGCAAGTATCCCGGGGGAGGCTCCGCAGGAGACGGGGGCGGAGCCCCCTGCCGCCTTGTCGCCGCGCCGCCATCGGTTTATGACGCGCTCATATCGCCCCCGCACGACATGTACGAAAAGGTCACGCTGCCCATGATCCCCCGCTATTCCCGCCCCGAGATGGTCGCCATCTGGTCGCCCCAGACCAAGTTCAAGATCTGGTACGAGATCGAAGCCCATGCCTGCGACGCCCAGGCCGCGCTGGGGGTGATCCCGAAAGAGAATGCCGAAGCCGTCTGGAAAGCCAAGGACGTCGAATTCGACGTGGACCGCATCGACGAGATCGAGGCGGTGACCAAGCATGACGTGATCGCCTTCCTGACCCATCTGGCCGAACATGTGGGCTCGGAAGAGGCCCGCTTCGTCCATCAGGGCATGACCTCCTCGGACGTGCTCGACACCACGCTGAACGTGCAGCTGGTGCGCGCCGCCGATATCCTGCTGGCCGATCTCGACAAGGTGCTCGCCGCGCTGAAGAAACGCGCGCTGGAACATAAATACACCGTCCGCGTCGGCCGCTCCCACGGTATCCATGCCGAGCCCACCACCATGGGCCTGACCTTCGCCCGCTTCTACGCCGAGATGGACCGCAACAAGAACCGGCTGGAAAAGGCCAAATGGGAAATCGCCACCGGCGCGATCTCCGGCGCGGTCGGCACTTTCGCCAATATCGACCCGGCGGTCGAGGAACATGTCTGCGAAAAGATGGGCCTGCGCCCCGAGCCGATCTCGACCCAGGTGATTCCGCGTGACCGCCACGCGATGTTCTTCGCCACCCTGGGCGTCATCGCCTCCTCGATCGAGAATGTCGCGATCGAAATTCGCCACATGCAGCGCACCGAGGTGCTGGAAGGCGCCGAATTTTTCTCGATGGGCCAGAAAGGCTCCTCGGCGATGCCGCACAAGAAGAACCCGGTGCTGACCGAGAACCTCACCGGCCTCGCCCGTCTGGTGCGCATGGCGGTGGTGCCGGCGATGGAGAATGTGGCGCTCTGGCACGAACGCGACATCTCGCATTCCTCGGTCGAACGCGGCATCGGCCCGGATGCGACGATCACGCTCGATTTCGCGCTGAACCGGCTCGCCGGTGTGGTCGAAAAGATGCTGATCTTCCCCGACAACATGCTCGACAACATGAACAAATTCCCCGGCCTCGTGATGTCGCAACGGGTGCTGCTGGCGCTGACCCAGGCCGGCGTATCGCGTGAGGACGCCTATACGATGGTGCAACGCAACGCGCTCAAGGTCTGGGAAGATCGCGTCGATTTCCGCGAACAGCTGCTGGCCGACAAGGATGTCGTCGCGGCCCTGGGCGTCGACGGGATCAACGCCAAATTCGACATGGATTATCACACCAAACACGTCGACACGATCTTCAAGCGGGTGTTCGGCGAATAAGCCAGGCCGCCCGGCAGACGATCAGACCGCGCCCCGGCCCAGCCCGGCGGCGCGGTTTTTCTTTGGAGCGGAACACCTCTCGGGTTACCTTAGGTCAGGTAACCAGGCCCGAAAGGAGTATCCCGATGTCGATCAGAACCGTTCTTGCCAGTCTGGCCCTCTGCGTACTGCCGGCTGTCAGCTTCGCCTCCTGCCCTTATCACGAGCAGGCGCAGAGCTGCGCGCCAGGCACCTCCTGGGATACCGCGCAATCGGCCTGTGTGCCGCAGACCAGCAGCTAATCCCCCCGTCGGGCCACAGCAGCAGTTCGCGCCCCTGTGATCGGTGAGCGCCCGCACCGCCGCGCCCGGGCGGGCCGCCTATGCGGCTGTCCGTTGGCCGCCCCATGTGAAAGATAGACAACGGGACCGCCTCCCGCCTGTTGCGGCGGCTGTGATCCCCCTGTTCCCCGCCCGGCCCCCTGCCCGCAACGATCCGATCGCCGCCTTGATCTGGCGGACTGCCACAGTCCAAAGACCCTCCAAAGCTCTGGACGATCCTCGGCGTGCTTGTGATCGCGGAGGCCCGGCTCTATGTGTTGCACCGCGAGACCTGTCGCAATCAACCAGAGCCGAGCTTTCCAAACCGCATGCCCGCCGATCCTTCGACCCTCACCGCCGCAGAGCGCGCCAAATATTATCTGTCCGACCTGTTCCTGCGCGGGGTGATCGGCGCCGCCAAGCTGATCCCCTATCGCTGGCGCATCCCGACGATGGGCTGGCTTGTCAGCCGGGTGGCGCCTCTGGTCGGATGGACCGAGCGGATCCGCGACAATCTCAAGCTGGTGATGCCCGATCTGCCCGAGGCAGAGGTTGCACGGCTGTGCCGGGCAGTTCCCAATACCGTGGGCCGCGCCGCGATCGAGTTCTATTCCGGCGCCGAATTCGCCGAACGGGCCCGTCGCGCCCCTCTCACCGGACCGGGCGTGGCTTATTTCGAGGCCGCCCGCGCCGAAGGCCGGCCGGTGATCCTGATCACCGGGCATTTCGGCAATTACGATGCGGCCCGCGCCAATCTGTTCGGGCGCGGTCATCCGCTGGGCGCGCTCTACCGGCGCATGGCCAACCCCTATTTCAACGACCATTACGTCAAGGCGATGTACAGCGTCGGCTCTCCGATGTTCGAACAGGGCCGCCGTGGCATGATGGAAATGGTGCGCTATCTCAGAGGCGGCGGCACCATCGCCATCGTCAGCGACCTGCACGCCCATGGCGGCGAAAAGCTCGACTTCTTCGGGAAACCCGCCGTCAGTTCCCTAGTGCCAGCGGAGCTGACGCTGAAATACAACGCCGCCCTGATCCCGGCCTATGCGATCCGTCGTCCCAACGGGCTGGATTTCGACATCGTGATGCACGAGCCGATCGCGCATAGCGATCCGGTGACGATGATGCAGCAGGTCAATGACGATCTCGAAGCGCTAGTGCGGACCCATATGGACCAGTGGTTCTGGATCCATCGGCGCTGGAAACCCTATATGCCGGAGCTGGAAGACATCGCGGCGACCGAGGGCGGTGAAGCCGAGGACGGAGAAGCGCCAGCAGCCAAGGGCTGAAGCCGCGCTGTCAGCGCGTCACCCGGGCAGCTCCGATGATCGGGCCAAAACCGGCCTGTTGCACCAGCACCGCGCCGGGCCGGTCATCATCCTCCTCCAGCGGGCTCTGGAAGTTTGCCTCCGAGGTGCCGTCCCACCGGCCCAGAAGCTGCCAGCCGTCGACCACATTGACATAGTCGATGTTCTTGCCCGCGTTCTCCCCCCGGGCGATCCGCACATGTTCGATCGGAGTATAGCGCACCAGCTGCACGTCATAGGCCCCGGCGACCGTGGCCACCGGCCGCAACCGGACCGCGACACTCCCCGCCTTTCCACGACGGGCCGAGATCTCCACCTGCTTCGGCCGGCGCAACTGCGCCATGATCAGATCAGCCAGCTCCATCGCATCGGCGCCGACCACATCATCCTGCCCCATCACCACGATCTGCGGCGTATAGATCATCCTGCGCCCTGCCGCTCGGGCATAGCCCTTTTGCCGCAGGGTGAAGAAAGGATCGGCGAACGTGTCCTTCCAGCCGATATAATCCCAATAATCAACATGCAACGCCAGCGGCAGCACATCCTCGCGCCCGGTCAGCTTCTGCAACAGAAGGTCTGCCGGCGGACAGGACGAACACCCCTGTGAGGTGAAGAGTTCCACCACCACCGGCCCACCGCTTTCCTGCGCGGATAAAGGCCCTGCGAAAGCCATCCAGGCCACAGCCAGACTCGCGACGATGCGTTTCATCAGTTCAGCAATTCCCCCTGACGCCGTGTTAAGGTGTAGCCGTCCCGACACGCAACAACCAATCAATGTTTCTTGAAACCGCCGCGATCCCGGCATGGCAGCGAAAAATTGTGTGCAATGGTATACAAAAACGCCGCAACCGTGATGAACGCTATTGAATGCCGTGGCCGGCTGTTGCAGAACGCAGCCAGCGAATTCCCCTTTTCCACGACTCTCTGAGGGAGGCCATACATGCCTATCACCGTTGGACAGGATACAGCCAAGACACGCAAGA
This sequence comes from Pseudodonghicola xiamenensis DSM 18339, assembly GCF_000429365.1. Lineage (GTDB taxonomy): Bacteria > Pseudomonadota > Alphaproteobacteria > Rhodobacterales > Rhodobacteraceae > Pseudodonghicola > Pseudodonghicola xiamenensis. The sequence goes on from NZ_AUBS01000019.1 coordinate 33,444, forward strand.
CGCTGAGCGTGAATGGTCAATCCATCTCTTACTACTCGATCCCCGCGGCGACCGCAGCCGGTCTGGGCGATTTCTCGAAGCTGCCGGCTTCGCTGAAGGTCGTCCTGGAAAACATGCTGCGGTTCGAAGACGGCGGCTTCACCGTCTCCGTCGACGACATCAAGGCCTTTGCCGAATGGGCGCAGAAGGGTGGTAAGAACCCGCGCGAGATCGCCTATCGTCCGGCCCGCGTGCTGATGCAGGACTTCACCGGCGTACCCGCCGTGGTCGACCTGGCCGCCATGCGCGACGGCATCAAGGCGCTTGGCGGCGACGCCAAGAAGATCAACCCGCTGGTCCCCGTCGACCTGGTCATCGACCACTCGGTCATGATCGACGAATTCGGCAACCCGCGCGCGTTCCAGGCCAACGTGGATCGCGAATACGAACGCAACATGGAGCGTTACCAGTTCCTGAAGTGGGGTCAGGGCGCATTCGAGAACTTCCGCGTGGTGCCGCCGGGCACCGGCATCTGCCACCAGGTGAACCTGGAATACCTGGCCCAGACCGTCTGGACCGATAAGGACCAGAACGGCGAGGAAGTCGCCTATCCCGACACGCTGGTCGGCACCGACAGCCACACCACCATGGTCAACGGCGCCGCCGTTCTGGGCTGGGGCGTTGGCGGTATCGAGGCCGAGGCCGCGATGCTGGGTCAGCCGATCTCGATGCTGATCCCCGAAGTCGTCGGCTTCAAGCTGACCGGCGCGATGGTCGAAGGCACCACCGGCACCGACTTGGTGCTGAAGGTCGTGGAAATGCTGCGCAAACACGGCGTGGTCGGCAAATTCGTCGAATTCTATGGCGAAGGTCTCGACAACCTGCCGCTGGCGCAACGTGCCACCATCGCCAACATGGCTCCCGAATACGGCGCCACCTGCGGCTTCTTCCCGGTCGATGCCGAAACCCTGCGCTATCTGCGCCAGACTGGCCGCGACGAAGAGCGGATCGCCCTGGTCGAAGCCTATGCCAAGGAAAACGGCTTCTGGCGGGATGCCGATTACGCACCGGTCTATACCTCGACGCTGGAACTCGACATGGGCACCATCGTGCCGGCGATCTCCGGTCCGAAGCGTCCGCAGGATTACACCCCGCTGACCAGCGCCGCGCGCGCCTTCTCCAAGGTGGTCGCAGATTACCGCGGCGTCGACATCTCTGCCGCCGCCTCCGACATGGCCGAAGAAGGCAACGTCAACACCAAGCCCATTGACGTCTGCAAGACTGCCAAGGTCGAAGGTCAGGATTACGAAATCGGCGACGGGTCGGTTGTGATCGCCTCGATCACCTCCTGCACCAACACCTCGAACCCCTATGTGCTGATCGGCGCAGGCCTCGTCGCCCGCAAGGCGCGCGCTCTGGGTCTGAACCGCAAGCCCTGGGTCAAGACCTCGCTGGCGCCGGGTTCCCAGGTGGTGACCGAGTATCTCGAGGCCGCGGGCCTGCAAGAGGATCTCGATGCCGTCGGCTTCAACCTGGTCGGCTACGGCTGCACCACCTGCATCGGCAACTCCGGCCCGATCGCGCCGGAACTGTCGAAAACCATCGCCGACAACGATCTGGTTGCCACTTCGGTGCTCTCGGGGAACCGGAACTTCGAAGGCCGGATCAGCCCCGATGTGCGCGCAAACTACCTGGCCTCGCCGCCGCTGGTCGTCGCCTATGCGCTCGCCGGTGACATGAACATCGACCTGACCACCGAACCGCTGGCACAAACGCCGGACGGCAAGGATGTCTATCTGAAGGACATCTGGCCGACCGATGCCGAGATCGCCGAGCTGGTGGAAAAGGTCGTCACCCGCGAAGCGTTCCAGGCGAAATACGCCGATGTCTTCAAGGGCGATGAAAAATGGCAAGCCGTCGAAGTCTCGGGTGGTGAAACCTACGATTGGCCGCCGGAATCGACCTACATCCAGAACCCGCCTTACTTCCAGGGCATGGCGCAAGAGCCGGGCGTGATCTCGAACATCAAATCGGCCCGCGTTCTGGCCGTGCTGGGCGACATGATCACCACCGACCACATCAGCCCCGCCGGGTCGTTCAAACCGACCACCCCCGCCGGCAAGTACCTGACCGAACGGGGCGTGGAGCCGCGTGACTTCAACAGCTACGGCTCGCGCCGCGGCAACCACGAAGTCATGATGCGCGGCACCTTCGCCAACATCCGTATCAAGAACGAGATGCTGGACGGTGTCGAAGGCGGCTTCTCCAAAGGCCCGAACGGCGAGCAAACCACCATCTACGACGCGTCGATGGAATATCAGGCAGCCGGCACTCCGCTGGTGGTCTTCGGTGGCGAACAATACGGCGCCGGGTCCTCGCGGGACTGGGCGGCCAAGGGCACCAACCTGCTGGGCGTCAAGGGCGTGATTGCCGAAAACTTCGAACGGATCCACCGCTCGAACCTGATCGGCATGGGCGTCATTCCCTTCGAGTTCACCGGCGGCGACACCCGCAAGACGCTGGGCCTGACCGGCGACGAGGTGGTCACCATCGAAGGCCTCGAAGGCGACATCAAACCGCTGAGCCTGGTGCCCTGCACCATCGAATACAAGGACGGCACCACCAAGACGATCCAGCTCAAGGCCCGGATCGATACCGAGGTGGAGATCGAATACCTGAAGAACGGCGGCGTTCTGCACTATGTGCTGCGCAACCTGGCCAAGTCGTAAGACCGGCCGGAACTTATCTGAAAGAAAGGGCCGTAGCGAAAGCTGCGGCCCTTTTCCATTCCCAATTTCCAATTTCTTCTTGCCGAAAATAAAATGATCCCTCAGCATTGAATCCTAGCGTAATTTCATCGAGGGTTTCATGGTGACACTTTCAACAGAACAGCAAATGCTGGTCGAACAGCGCCTCAGCAATGATAAAAAATCAATGCTGGTTTGCTATCTTCTATGGTTTTTCCTTGGTGGGTTCGGCGCTCACAGATTCTATCTCGGCAAGACTCAAAGCGCTGTCATCATGTTGATTATATATATTCTCGGCTGGCTCATGCTTTTCATCTACGTCGGTGCCATTCTTCTTCTCGGGATTGTGGTCTGGCTTATCATCGACGCCTTCACCATCCCCGGAATGGTTGAGCAGGATTCACAAAGGCGGCGCGAAACCATCCAGCGGGAAGTTGGCCTCGCCTCTAAGGCAACCTAACTCCAGACGACAAAAATAGAATGCTCCCTCCATCTCACCGGCTTCCAAATCATTTATATCAGGAGCGGCGCACCGGAATTCGGAAAATAACCTGTTTTCCCATCCCGACATCATATTCGATCTTCAATCCCCGGCCGATTTTCTCCCGCCCCTTCTTCTCGGCGCAAATACGGTCGGGGGTGAATTGGGCCGAAGGCGCAAGAGGGGGCAGATAGCCCCCTCCCCGCCTCGAGCTCAACGCCCCGCCAGCTCTGCCTGCGCGCGGGTCTCGTGCTCCAGGATCGGCACCGTGCCGACCCGCGCCACCACCCGCGCCACCCAGTCGCGTACCGCCGGCTGATCGGGGGTGTATTTCGACGCTGCCCATTGGAAGGCCGAGGCCATGATCAGATCGGCGATGGTGAACCGCTCTCCCAGCAGGAAGGGCGCATCCCCCAGCCCCGCCATGATCTGCGCGCCGATCTCCTCCATACCGCGGAAAGTGGCGGTCATCGCCGGATGCTCTACCCCGGCGATGGCACAGAGCAGCGCCGGTTCCACCACGCCACCATAATAGCACATCCAGGACAGGAAGGCACCGCGCCCCGGCTGCCCTGGCGCCACGCCCAGAGGATAACCGAAAATCTCGTCGAGATAGAGCATGATGGCGGCGGATTCCCGCACCGCCTCGCCACTGTCGGTGATCAGATAGGGCACCTTGCCCTCGGGATGCGGATTGCCCATGTCACGCGCGCCCGATCCGTCCTGGCGCGGGATGGTGACCAGGCGGACATCGACTGCGTCGAGCTTGCCCATCAGCATCAGCTGGGTGATGATCCGGGTCGAACGGGTCATCGGCGAATGATAAAGGATCGGCATCAAAATCTTCCTTGGCTAGTGTAGATGCCCGCGGTATGGCAGAATCCTCCTGACAGAATCCGTCAAGAGAGATCCGCGATCCTGATCCCATGGCAAAATCCGACCGCCTGTTTCGTCTGCTGCATCTGATCCGGGGCCTCAGCCCGCCGGTCACCGCGGCGCGTCTGGCCGCGGCGATGGAGGTCTCTGAACGCACCCTCTACCGAGATGTCGAGGCGCTGCGCGCCGCCGGCGCCCGGATCGAAGGCGCGGCGGGCCTCGGCTATACGATGACCGAAGACCCCGCCCTGCCGCCGCAGACCTTCACCCAGCTCGAGCTCGAGGCGCTGGTGCTCGGTCTGTCCGAGGTCGAGGCGCGCGGTGATACGGCCCTTGCCGGCGCCGCCAGCGACGCGCTGGTCAAGATCACCGCCACGCTGAACGAACGCCAGCAACGGCAGACGGTTCAGGCAATCACCCTGGTGCACCGCTTCGCGCAACCGCCAATGCCGGCGGTCGACATGACCCTGCTGCGCGAGGCGAGCTGGGCCGAGGAGGTTCTGGAAATCACTTATCGCGACAATCACGGCGCCGAAACACAGCGGCGCATCTATCCACTGGCGCTGGCCTATCTCGACCATGTGGTGATGCTGCTGGGCTGGTGCTGCCTGCGCCAGGATTTCCGCCAATTCAAGGTGACCTCGATCCTCACCGCCAGACGCTGCGGTGAAAGCTTCCGCCCCCGCCGGGTGGCACTGCTGCGCGATTTCGTGGACCGGCTGCGGGCGGGCCGCCAACCGGATGGCTGACGGCCCTGCTTCTTCTCGGCACAAATACGGTCGGGGGTGAATTGGGCCGAAGGCGCAAGAGGGGGCAGACAGCCCCCTGTCCCTGCCCGTCGCCAGACGAACCGGTGACGGAAGAACACCAGGCCGAATTACGTCCCGCAATCCCCTGAGACGCAGCAGGCCGCGGCTTGGCGCCGCCCCCTCACCGATGGTCTCCGGCTCCGATCACTCGGCCGCGGCCGATTTCTCCGCCTTCTTCAGCAACGGGCGCAACTTCTCGGCGATCACCCGCTGGGTGATCGGGCCGGCAAAGCGCATCAGGACGGTGCCCTCGCCATCAATCAGATAGGTCTCGGGCACGCCATAGACCCCCCAATCCAATGCCATCTTACCCTCGGGGTCACGGCCCAGCGCGGCATAGGGATCGCCCAACTCGCTGAGGAACTTGACCGCGTTCGAGGTCTCGTCCTTGTAATTCACCCCCAGCACCTCGATCCCTTCGGCGGCCAGCGCGGTAAGATTCGGATGCTCCACCCGGCAAGGTGCGCACCAACTGGCCCAGAAGTTGACCAGCTTCACCCCCGGCGCCCTCAGGCGGGCGTCGTCAAAACCGTCGTGGCTGGGAAATTCGCTCAGCAGCACCGGCGGCGCGCTCTGCCCGATCCGGGCCGATGGCAGCGCCTCGGGATCGTCGCGAAACATGCCGACAGCAGCCAATACCACGAAACCCGCGAAGATCACCGGCGGGATCAACATGATCGGGGAAACCTTAGCCATCGCGGCGCATCCTTTTCTCAAGCGCGTCCATCTCAGCCCGGACCCTGCGGCCCCGCCAGAGGCTGATCGCCACCAGTCCGATCAGCAGCAGGATCGAGGCGCCATAGGCCGACAATACCGTATCGGCGTATTTTCCCAGATCAGGCATCATGCCCCCGCCCTTTCGCGTGCTTCCAGCGCTCGGATTCGGCGGGCACGGATCTCGGTTCCCGTGCGATAGAAGACCAGCGCGATGAACAGCAGGACGAACCCCGCGATACAGACCAGCAGCGGGATATAGAAGACATCCGCCACATTCTCTTTCTTGTCGAGGCTGAGCGACGCCCCCTGATGCAACCCCTGGTTCCAGAAGTTCACCGCATAGCGGCTGAGCAGCGCGAAGACCGAGCCGACGAGGCAGAGGACCGAGGTCAGATCGGCCGCGGTGTCCGGCTCCTCGATCGCCGACCACAGTGCCATATAGCCCAGGTAGAACAGGAACAGGATCAGGAAAGAGGTCAGCCGCGGATCCCAGGCCCACCAGGTGCCCCACATCGGCTGGCCCCAGATGGCGCCGGTGACCAAGGCGATCACCGTCATGGTGGCGCCGATCGGAGCCGCCGCACGGGCCGCCAGCGCGCTGACGTGATGGCGCCGGATCAGCCAGATCAGCGACATCACCAGCATCATCAGCCACCCGTTGATAGCCATCAGCGCCGAAGGCACGTGCAGATAGATGATCTTGACGGTAGAGCCCTGGCGGTAATCATCGGGGGTGAGGAAGAACCCCCAGATCAGCCCGACGATCAGGCAGGCGCCCGACAGGGCCCAGAGACCGGGCAGCATCCGCTCGGTCACCGCCAGAAACTTTCTGGGGTTGGCATAGGACCACAGGCTGTTCAATTTCTCGCTCGCCGCCATGATGCTTCTCTAGCCCCTCCTCCGGTCCGGCTCAACTCACAACACATTCAGCGCAGATTGACACGTAGCACCGCGGCGCTGGCGAAGGGCAAGAGCGCGATAACCCCGGCGCTGATGCCCGCCAGCAACAAAAGCGGCGTTGTCAGCTCCATCCCCAAGGCTCCGCGGCGGGCGACCTCTGCCCCGAAGATCAGGCTGGGCACGTAGAGCGGCAGCACCAGCAACGATAACAACAGCCCGCCGCGTTTCAGCCCCACGGTCAGCGCCGCGCCGAAGGTGCCCAGCACCGACAGCGCCGGAGTACCGAGCGCCAGCGAGACCAGCAGCCACAGATACCCCTGCGGCGCCAGGTTCAGCAGCACGCCGAGAAGCGGCGCCACCAGCACCAGCGGCAGACCGGTGGTGAGCCAATGCGCCAGCGCCTTGACGCTCACCACCGCCTCCAGCGGCAGCGGCGCCGTGGCCAGCAGATCGAGCGTGCCATCCTCCCAATCCAGCGCGAAGATGCGGTCGAGCGAAAGCAGGCAGGCCAGCAGCGCCCCGAGCCAGAGAACCCCCGGCGCGATGGAGGACAGCAGCGCGGTTTCGGGGCCGACACCGAAGGGCACCAGCACGGTAACGATCAGGAAGAACGCCAGCCCCAGGCCAAAGCCACCGCCGGCCCGCACCGCCAGCCGCAAATCCCTGAGCAACAGCGCAATCACAGGAAGGCCTCGTCGAAGTCGTCACTGACGGGGGCGAGCACCGTCTTGAAAGGGGCGAGTTCCAGCACCCCGGCCTCGGACAGGCCCAGGTCGATATGGGTGGCGATCAATGCGAGACCGCCCCAGGCCAGATGTGCGCGGACCGCTTCGGCGAAGAGACCCACGGCGTGGGTGTCGAGCGAGACCGTGGGTTCGTCCAGTACCCAGACCGACCGCCCGGTGACCAGCAGCCGCGCCAGCCCCAGCCGGCGTTTCTGCCCGGCCGAAAGGCTGCCGGCAGCGCGATGCGCCAAGGCCCCCAGCTCGAAAGCATCGAGCGCGGAGCCGATATCGCCGGCCCCGAAGACGCGGGCCCAGAAGGTCAGGTTCTCCGAAACGCTCAGTGTCGGTTTCAGCCCGTCGGCATGGGCGGCATAGGCGACGCGATCCTCCGCCCCCTCGATCCGGCCCGCAACCGGCGGCTGCAACCCGGCAATGGTGCGCAGCAAAGTGGTCTTGCCGATCCCGTTCGGGCCGCGCAGGATCAGCGCCCCTCCCGGCTCCAGCACGAAGCTGAGGCCAGAGAGCACCGGCAGCCCGCCCCGGGCCACGGTCAGATCGGAGACACGCAAATCCATAAGCCCCCGCTTACCCGATTGCTCTCTACCGAAAAAGACGCTTTGCGACGGACGACGCCGCAAGATGCAATCGGCAGGATCAGACCGGCAGCAGCGCCATGGCGACGCGGCGGCCTTCGGACAACAGCACGTTGTAGGTGCGGCAGGCCGCCGGCGAGGCCATGACCTCAACCCCCAACCCGGCCTCTTCCAGCGCGCTGCGCAGAGCAGTGGGAATATGGCCGATCTCGGCCCCGGTGCCGATAAAGATCACGTCGACCTCGGTCGCCAGCGCCAGCAGCGGCCCGGCATCCTCGAACCCGTCCCAGGCTGCGGTGCCTCTCGGGCCGGTCAGGACCGCCCCCTGGAACACCTTGCCGCCGATGCGGAAGAACCCCGGCCCATAGCCTTCGATCGGGCTCGAGTCGTTATAGACAACTTCAGTGACACGCATGTCGGTTCCCCAGAATTAGCCCCAGATCGGCAGCCCGGTCAGGGCAGATCCGGCGATGATCGTATAGGCGGCGCCGCGATAGGCCTTTTCAAGGCCGGGGCGGAACATCCGTCCGCCCACCACGTTGCCCGCGAGATTGGGCAGCGCCAGCATCAGCCCCAGCCAGACCGGCACGCCCCCCAGCAATCCCTGCCAGATCAGAAAGACAAGCAGCAGGGTATCGTAGAGAAACAGATAAGACAGGGTCGAGGCGCGCACAACCGGCGCCGGATGCGGGCTCGCCATGTACAGCAGGATCACCGGCGGCCCAGGCAGCCCGGCCGCGCCGCCAAGAAAGCCGGCCATGCCGCCAGTGCCGAAGATCAGGCCCGGCCCCAGCCGCCCGTGATAACGTAGCCCAGCGATCAGGCAGAACAGCATCCCCAGCGCCAGCAAAGACACGCCATAGCGAAACACCTCGGGCGCCACCGCCTGCAGCACCCAAAGGCCCAGCGGCAGCCCCAGAAGCGTGGCCGCCAGCATCCGGAGAAGATCGCGCCGGTCGGCGATCCGCAGCGCCCCGGGCAGGTTCGGCACAGGCCCGAACGCGTCCATCAACGCCACGGTGACGATAGCCCAGACCGGCGGCAGTACCAGCGCCGCCACCGGCATGAACACCAATGCAGTGCCAAAGCCCGAAAACCCGCGCACGGTGCCGGCCAGAAAAGCCGCCAGAGCCAGCCAGCCCAACCCCGGCGTCGCCAGGGCCTGGGCCAGAGCGTCAGGCATCAATATTGGCGAATTGATTGCCGCTCTGCTTGGGGTCGGGTTTGGACCAGTCGCGTTTGACGCCCAGGAACAGCAGGATCGCCGACGCCACAAAGATCGACGAATAGGTGCCGACGATCACGCCCCAGGTCATCGCGAAGACGAAGCCGCGGATCACGTCGCCGCCCAGCACCAGCAGCGAGATCAGCGCCAACAGCGTCGTGAGCGAGGTCATCAGCGTCCGGCTCAGCGTTTCGTTGATCGACAGGTTCAACACCTCGGCCAAAGGCTTCTGCTTGTACTTGCGCAGGTTCTCCCGCACCCGGTCGAACACCACCACGGTATCGTTCAGCGAATAGCCGACGATGGTCAGCAAAGCCGCGATGATCGACAGGTCGAACTTGATCTGCAGCTCCGAGAAGATGCCGATGGTCAGCAGCACATCGTGAACCAGCGCGATCACCGCGCCCAGAGCGAACTGCCATTCGAACCGGAGCCAGATATAGATCAGAACCGCCCCGATCGCCAAGGCAACGGCCAGAACCGCGGTCTGGATCAGTTCGCCCGAGACCTTGGGGCCAACGGATTCGACCGACACGAACTTGATGTCCGGCGCCACACCCTTCAGCGCGGCTTCGACCTTGTCGACCATCTCGGTCGAGACCGCCTCCTGATCGTCCTGGGCCTGAATGCGGATCATTGCCACATGCTGATCGGCGCGGAAATTCGGATCGAACACCTCGGAGATCAGCACATCGCCCAGCCCCAGCGGAGTGAGCGCGTCACGATAGGTGCCCACATCCACCGGTTGGGTGCTTTCGGTGCGGATGGTGGTGCCGCCCCGGAAGTCGATCCCGTAGTTCAGCCCCTGCATCAGGAAAGAGACCAAAGCCACCACCATCAGCGTGGCGGAAAAGCCCAGCCACAGCTTCCAGTGCTTGAAGAAATCGAAAGAGGTATGGTCGGGAACCAGTCGCAGTCTCATCTTACACCTCGATCGTTTTCGGGCGGCGGCGATCGTACCAAGTCGAGATCAGCAGCCGGGTGACATAGATCGCCGTGAAGACCGAGGTGATCAGCCCCAGCCCCAGCGTGATGGCAAAGCCACGCACCGGGCCAGAGCCGATGGCAAACAGGATCACGGCGGTGATGAAAGTGGTGATATTGGCGTCGAGAATAGCACTCAGCGCCTTTTCATAGCCCAGCTCGATGGCGCGCGCCGGGCCCTTGGCCGTCTTCAGCTCTTCTCGGATGCGTTCGAAGATCAGCACGTTGGCGTCGACCGCCATGCCGACCGTCAGCACGATACCGGCGATACCGGGCAGCGTCAGGGTGGCGCCCACCATCGACAGAAGACCGAACAGCAGGGTGACGTTCAGGATCAGCGCGATATTGGCGAAGATGCCGAACAGCCCGTAGGCCAGTGTCATGAAGACCAGCACCGCGGCAAAGGCCACACCCGTCGCCAGCTTGCCGGCGTCGATGCTGTCCTGGCCGAGTTCAGGGCCGATGGTGCGTTCTTCAAGGAAATCCAGCCCCGCCGGCAGGGCGCCGGCACGCAGCAGCACCGCCAGATTGGTGCTTTCCTCGACGGTGAAATTACCGGTGATGATGCCGGAACCGCCGGCGATATGCGCCTGAATCACCGGCGCACTGATCACCTCGTCATCCAGCACGATGGCGAAGGGGCTGCCGATATTGTCGCGGGTGTAATCGCCGAACTTGCGCGCGCCCGAGGTGTTGAAACGGAAACTGACCGCGGGACGGCCATTCTGATCGAAGCTCGGCTGAGCATCCACCAGCTCCTCGCCGGTGACGACAGGGGCGGCTTCGATGGTGTAATAGACGCCCGGTTCGTTCTGCGCCGGCACCAGCTTGTTGCCGACCCCGGCCGAGGCGTCGGGATTGGTGCCGCGGCTGACCACCGGGTTGAAGGTGAGCTGCGCCGTGGTGCCGATCACCGCCTTGAGCTCTGCCGCACTGCCGATGCCCGGCACCTGGATCAGGATGCGGTCGGAGCCTTGGCGCTGGATGGTGGGCTCGCGGGTGCCGACCTCGTCGATGCGGCGGCGGATGATCTCCAGCGACTGGCGCACGGTGCGGTCGTCGGTGGCCAGCTTTTCGGCATCCGACAGCTTGACGGTGATCTCACCGCCCTGCCCCGACACAACGATATCGCTGGAGCCGGCGCCTGACAGCGTCTGGATCGGGCGGGACAGGCCGCGCACGACCTCAAGCGCCTTGGCCATGCCGTCGGGCTGACTGATGCGGATCCGCAGTTCGTCATCCGGCGAGGGTTGCAGCCGGATGGTGCCGACGGTGGCCCGTTCGCCACGCAGCGCATCGCGGATTTCCGGCCAGAGCGCCTCCATCCGCGACTTGTAGACATCGGCGACGCGGACCTCGGCCAGCAGATGCGCCCCGCCCCTCAGGTCGAGCCCGAGGTTGACCAGATCGGAGGGCAGATAGGATGGCCAGCGCGCCGCCTGCGCCTCGAGCGCCGGGGTGGCGCCGGTCTTCTCGATCGCGGCGCGGGCGTCATTGGCCTGCTCGACCCGGGTGTAGAAGGCGTTGGGCAGGGAGAGGATGATGCCGGCCGCGCAGACGGCCCAGATCAGCACCCGTTTCCAGAGTTCGAATTGCAGCATTACCCGGCCTTTTAAGTGGGTTCGGAAAGCAGGTTAAGGCTGGGGCCCGACCGGCCCCCAGCCAAAGGAGCAGGTGCGATCAGCTCGCCGGTTCTGTCTTGCTCAGCACCTGAGCGATGGTGGATTTGACCACCCGCACCTTGACGTTCTCGGCGATCTCGACCTCGATCTCGCCATCTTCCTTGACCTTAGAGACCTTGCCGATCAGCCCGCCCTGGGTCACCACCTGATCACCGCGGCGCAGCGCCTCGACCATGGCCTGATGTTGTTTGACCTTCTTCTGCTGAGGACGGATCAGCAGCAGATACATGATCGCGAAGATCAGGATGAGCGGGAGAAACTGGGCGATTGCGCCACCTTGCATGTGGTGTTCCTTCTAAACGGAGACAGGCGGGGCCAGCCCCCGCGAATTGCCGGGAACCTATGTCGGGACGGGGTCCAATGCAAGGCAACGAATGGGCGCACCAAAGCCTGTTCCGGCGACATTTCCGTGAAGCTGGACGGTCCGGGTGAAATGAGGGGCATCGCGGCAGCCGTCTTGTTGCCGTTCCGGGTCCCCCGCAGGAAACGCTTGGCCCTCCCCGCCCGGCGCGGCATGGTGAGCCGATCCACAACCGGAGCGCGACATGAGCGATCAGACCACCACCCTGCCGATCCCGCCCGAAGTCTTCTGGGCCATCGCCGGGATCGGCGGGCTTGCCCTGCTGACGCTGGTGATCTTCGGGGCGATGATCCCCACCGGCTCCGGCCATGTCGCCCCATTGGAGCGATTGAAGGATCGGCTGGGCCTCGCCAGCCTGAACTCCGGCCTGTTCCTGATCGCCTTGGCGTTCTGGGGTGCGCTGTTCCTGACCCTCACGGTGGGACTGATCTGGCTGATCTGGGATCTGATCTGGATGGGTATCCCGGAAGATACCGCGAAGGTCTGGGGCTTCTCCATCGCCCGCATCGCCGGGCTGACGGCGACATTGGGGGCGGTAGTGGCGCTGCCCTTCACGCTGATCAAGGTGCGGATGACCGGTGAGCAGACCCGGACGGCGCAGGAGGGGCTTTTCAACGAGAAGATCAAGGCAGCCAGCGACGATCTGCACGCAATGCGGCAACGGTGGGATGGGGAAGCGAAGCAAAACATCTGGGAAGCAGATATCGTCCGCCGTAACGCCGCCATCCACCGGCTGGAGGGGCTGGTGCGGGAGCGACCCGAGGAAGCACCACGCGTGTCGCGCTTGCTAAGCATCTATGTGCGGGAGATGTCGCGCGAAGTGCCTGCAGAAGAAATGCCTAAAGCGAAACCTTCGACCGAAAAAATGAAACTCTGGGCAGAATCACTGACCGTCAAACGTTCCGATATGGAAAATGCAGTGCGCGCGCTGGGACGTCTCAGAGAAATAAATGGAGTTGAGCAGAAGAGCGTCGTCATCGATCTGCGGCGTGCCAATCTACAGGGTTTCGATTTCCGTCTGCTCAATTTCAATGGAGCAGACCTCAGCGAGGCGCACTTACAGGGCGCAAACCTAATCATGGCACAGTTTCAGAAGGCTGACTTCTATGAGGCAAAAATGCAGGGAGCAAACCTGTTCTTAGCACACTTACAGGAGGCAAACCTCACTCAGGCACATTTACAAGAAGCGTTCCTAAATCGCGCGAAGTTAAAAAAGGCAGAGTTCAGAGGGACGCAGTTACAAGGCGCAAACCTAAGCGAAGCGCACCTACACGATGCCGAGCTCAACGGCATGCGGCTGGAGAGAGCAGTGCTCTTCAAGACTCAGTTGCAGGGGGGAGTTCTCAGCGGGGCAATGTTACAGGGAGCAATCCTCATGAACGCGCAGTTGCAAGGGGCCTGCCTCAAGGGAGCAGAGTTCAACGGGGCAACCAATCTAGCCAACACAAATTTCAGGGGTGCGGCCGTCACTTCTATCGATTTTACCAATACACCTCAAATTACCCCGCATATTAGCGAAATCTTCGGCGACGCCTCCGTCATCCTGCCTGGCGGCGTCACCCCGGATCACCCGAACTGGCCGCTGCATTTCTCGAAAGAAAGATTGAACGACAGTGCCTTCCACACCGCCTGGCGTGCCTTCCAGGCCTCCATCGGCTTCGACCTTGACGATCCATCGACGTGATGACCTCGCCCATTCAAACGTCAGCCCGGACGTAGGCCGGGCCGCGCCCGACCCTCCCCACGGGAGGGCGCATTGTTTGCCTTGTGCGCCGAAGCGATGTTCGGCGGGGTGGCGGCGTTATGCGCCGATCACGCGCTGCGGCGCCCCCCAGAGTCAGGCGCGTCCCTTTGTGCGTTGCCTCCTGCCGTTCCCCCGAATTCCCTCGCTGCGCGCAGCATGTTTCCCCGGCCCGCGGTTTGCGGCATAACCCCGGCCAAACCGACTCAACCCCGAGGATCATCCCATGCATGACATCCGTGCCATCCGCGAGAACCCGCAGGCCTTCGACGCCGCGCTTGCACGCCGGGGAGTTTCGGCCCTCTCGTCGCAACTCCTCACGCTGGACGAGGCGCGGCGCGCCAAGATCCTGGCGGCCGAGACCGCGCAGGCGGATCAGAACAAGGCCGCCAAGGCCATCGGCGCCGCCAAGGCCAAGGGCGACGAGGCCGAATTCGAACGGTTGCGCGCCGAGGTGGCGGACAAGAAATCCGAAGTCGCCGCCATGCAGGCCGAAGCCAAGGATCTGGACATCCAGTTGACCGAGATGCTGGCCGGCATCCCCAACCTGCCCTATGATGACATCCCCGATGGCGAAGACGAGGCCGACAATATCGAACTCCATCGCTGGGGCACGCCGAAGACCTTCGCTTTCAAGCCGAAGGAACATTACGAACTGGCCGGCGTGATCCCCGGCATGGATTTCGAGACCGCCGCGAAACTGTCGGGCGCGCGTTTCGTCGTACTCAAGGGGGCGGTGGCGCGTATCCACCGGGCCTTGGCGCAGTTCATGCTGAACACCCATGTCGACGAAAACGGCCTGACCGAGATGAACACTCCGGTCCTAGTCCGTGAAGAGGCGATGTATGGCACCGGCCAATTGCCCAAGTTCGGCGAGGACAGCTATCTGATGCGGGAAGGGCTGTGGCTGATCCCGACCTCGGAAGTGACGCTGACCAATACCGTCGCCGGCGAAATCCTCGATGAGGCCGCCCTGCCCCGGCGGATGACCTCGCACACGCTGTGCTTCCGGTCCGAGGCAGGCTCGGCCGGCAAGGACACCTCCGGCATGCTGCGCCAGCACCAGTTCGAGAAGGTCGAGATGGTGTCGATCACCAAGCCCGACGAAAGCGACGCCGAACAGCAACGCATGCTGCGCTGCGCCGAGGGGATTCTGGAAAAGCTGGGCATCCCCTATCGCACCATCGTGCTGTGCACCGGCGACATGGGCTTCGGCGCGCGCCGCACCTTCGATATCGAGGCCTGGCTGCCCGGTCAGGATACCTATCGCGAGATTTCCAGTGTCTCCACCTGCGGCGATTTCCAAGCGCGGCGGATGAACGCGCGGTTCCGCCCCGAGGC
Organism: Pseudodonghicola xiamenensis DSM 18339; assembly: GCF_000429365.1. Classification (GTDB taxonomy): domain Bacteria; phylum Pseudomonadota; class Alphaproteobacteria; order Rhodobacterales; family Rhodobacteraceae; genus Pseudodonghicola; species Pseudodonghicola xiamenensis. Next base: position 48,605 of record NZ_AUBS01000019.1, read on the forward strand.
CGGCGGCAAGCCCGAATTCGTCCATACGCTGAACGGCTCTGGTCTGGCCGTCGGGCGCTGCCTGATCGCGGTGCTGGAGAATGGTCAGCAAGAAGACGGCTCGGTCACCCTGCCCGAGGCTCTGGCCCCCTATCTGGGCGGCAAGCTGACGCTGACCGTCGCGGGCGAACTGGTCTGATCAACGGCGCCGGTCGGGAAACCGTCCGGCGCGCGATCTCAATCTTCTCCCTTCTTGGCCTTGACCTTCTTGGCCTTTTTCATGGCCTTGGCAGCCTTGGCTGCTTTTTCCTTTTTCTTCGCTTTCTTGGCCTTCTTCTTGGCCTTCTTTTCCGCCGCCTCGAAGGTCTTGGTGAGCGCTTCGGCCTTTTTCAGCGCCTTGGCCGCCTTGGCCCGCGCCTTGGCCTTTTTCAGCGCGCCGGGTTCCTCGGCAGCAACAGGGGCAGAAGGCTGCAATGGGGCCGCCGGCATCGCCGGGGCCGAGGTCGCCGGCATGGCACTCTCGGTCAGTTTGGTCGCCTTGCGCGGTCCGGACCGTGGCGTTCGCTTGACGGCACCGGCGCGGGCCCGGGTGCCACGCGGCTTTGGTGCGGATTTGGCTGCGCCCGTCCCCGCGACCTCCCCAGTGGCGGCTCCGGCCACGTCCTTGGCGTCGCTTTGCTCGCCCGAGGCGATCAGCTCCTGCGCAGCCGCGATCATGGCAGCGGCGCGGACGACGCCGATCCGCGGCACCGCCAGCAGCTTGGCCGGCTCAGCTTTCGCCAGATCGATGACGCTCCTCACTCCCTGCGCGTCCAGTGCTTTCACCAGCGCCGGACCAATCCCGCGAATATCGGTCAGTTTGAACATAGGTCCTCCTTCCGGGGTGCGGCGGGACATGCCCCGCCCGCCTTCGTCATCCATACCGACACTGCCGGCCTGGACGAAGATTAACGCAGCAGCGCCCCGAATGTATATACAAAAAATATACAAAAATGCCGCCCCCTGAGGAGCGGCACCATCGTCCCGTTCTGTCGCAGTCCGGCTTACTCAGCCGCCTGAGCCCGACCGCGCACCGTTTCCTCGCCCCGTTTTGGGAAGGGCACCGGCCGCTTGCCCTCCTCATCCCAGAGCTTCAGGTTCAGCGCCGCCACCGCTTCGGGGAACTTGATCCGCCTCAGCGCGAACTCCTCCGGCAGGCCGTAATGGCAGGCCCGCAGCCGATAAGACGGAAGCCGCGAATTGAAATGATGGATATCGTGCAGGTTGATGCACCCCACCACCAGATCGAAGACCCAGCCGAAATTCAGTGCCGAGGATCCCCGCAAAGCCGCCAGCCTCGGGTCGAGATCGGGACGACGATCCCAATAGGTGTCTTCGAAGTTGTGTTGCCGGTAAACGAGGAAAACCCCCATCATCCCGCCGATCACCGAGAAGGTCAGGTAGATGCCCAGCCCGGTCCAGCCCGACAGGGCCCAGATCAATGCCAGCCAAAGAAGAACCACCGCCACATTGTGCAACAGCACGCTGCGCACCCCGTATTTCACCGTGTTGCGCGGCCAGCGGTAGCGGATGAAGTAGGTATAGATCGAACCAAGGGGAATCAGGATGAAGGGGTTGCGGTAGAGCCGGTAGAACAACCGCTCCCCAACACCGGCCGCCTTCCACTCCCGCAGGGTCATCGTGTAGATTTCCCCGGTTTCGCGATGCTCCAGATTGCCGACACCGGCGTGATGCTCGTTGTGGTTGCGCATCATCACCGTGAACGGAGAAAAGGTGAAGGGTGACAGGAACTCTCCGGCCAATTCATTCTGGCGCCGCGTCTCGAACAGAGAATGATCGCCGCAGTCGTGCTGCAACACATACAGGCGCACCGCGCAAAGCGAATGCACCAGCCCCGCAGGCAGCATGATATACCACCAGCCCGCATAGGCGATCATCACATAGAGCGATGAGAAATAAACAGCGAAGGTTCCGAAATAGCTAAGCGCCGCAAGACGGTTATCCTGCTGAGCGTATTGGCGGGTGTAGGCGGGAAGATCCATGATCGTCCCGTTTCTGCAGTGCTCCCGGTTTCTCTTGCAAACGAGTTGATTCAGTTGCGGCGAACACCCCATCTTTGCCGACGGAAGCGAAAAGAACGCAATGTCGCGCCCCAGCTCTGCCCCTCCGCCGGTGCCATTCGCCTCCCATGCGACAATCTCCACGGACAAATCCTTCGGATACCTTAAGGGAACGAATAAAGAACATCTTTAATCTGAAAATCTAAAAAACAACCTTAAGATATATGTTAACCCGTCAAGATCAGCCTGAGGGAGATCAGCAACCCGCATATTGGAGGAGCATCCCGATGGCAAATATCACCCTCTATTCCAACCTTCACGGCTGGAGCTTCGATGACTTCTGGTCAATCGACTTCGACAGCGCCAGCATCCTCAAGGCCACGTCTTCGACGCTCGCCGGATATTTCGACGGGGCCTTCGTCGCCGCGACGGGGTCCTTCACCATCGACGGTGGAGAGCTCGCCGGGGGGACCATCCGGAACCTGAGCTTTTCCGTCGGAGGTGACAGCCTGGCAGTGATCTCGGGGCTGTCGCTGGATGTCGATGATCTGGCCTCCAGCTCTCCGAGCTGGTTGGAGCAAAATGTTTTCAACCGCGCCGATATCCTGACGTCGAGCTGGAACGGCAGCGGCAGCTACGCCACCGGCGGTGGCGACGATCGGATCAGCCTGGGCGCGGGCGACGACATCGTCGATGGTGGCGCCGGTCTCGATACATTCGTTCTGGGCCTCGATTACGAACCGGATACGATCAGCCTCATTGACGGGGCGGTGGTGATCGACAGCGCCTTGGGGCACGACCGGCTCACCGGCATAGAGCGGATCGAATTCACCGACCGCAGCATTTCGGTACAGGTCGGCGGTGCGGGGCGGGATATTCTGCGCGGCGACAGCGATGCCTCCAGCCCCTGGGATATCCTGTTCGGTGGCGCTGGCGACGACCGGCTGGCAGGCCGCAGGGGCAACGACCGGCTGTTTGGCGGCGATGGCGACGACCGGCTCATCGGCGGCGCCCGGGCCGATCATCTGGACGGTGGCGACGGGGCCGATATCCTGCGCGGAGGCGGCGGTCGCGACAGGCTGATCGGCGGCGGTGGCGACGATATCCTGACCGGCGGCGCTGGCCGCGATACCTTCGTCTTCACCCCTGGCGACGGTCATGATCGGATCACCGACTTCCAGCTCGGGATCGACACGATTGCCATCGCCGACGGGGTCTCCGGCCTTGCAGATCTGGATTTTGTCCAGGACGGGTCCGATGTGCAGATCAGTTTCGCCGACGTGACGATCACGGTCGAGGATATCACCCTGGCCGATCTGCGGACGGCGGGAAATTTCGATTTTTGACGTCTCCGTCGCGGCATAACGCGCCAACGCCAAGCTTTGGGACTTGATCCCCCGCTTTTCTCATGAATTGATTTCAGAACCTGTCGGATGATCTAATGGGTTCTGAAAATCCGTTTCGGCAGGCGACTTTCACTCTCTGGTAATAAAGGCCGATCCCGTCATGACGACTTTGACGATTTCTTCATCCTTGAACGGTTGGAGCTATGATGACTTTCTGAGCATTGATTACGATGCCGTCTCCTCCCCTTCGATTTCCTCATCAGCCATTTCGGGGTACGTGGACGGTATTTATTTCCTGGCACGCGGCTATTTTACCTATGATTCCTACGGGATCACCGGCGGACGGCTCGACAGCATTCATATCAGCTACAGCGGCTCCTCCCTGGCGTCGATCACTGATCTCGGGCTCGACCTGAACAAGCTCGCCTATGCCTCTGAGGCCGAAATCGAGCGGATGATCTTCGGTGGTGATGATGTGATCTTCTCCGACTGGTCGGAGGGGTCCACCTATGCCACCGGCGCCGGCGATGACCGGATCACCCTGGGCATTGGAGACGACACCGTCGATGGTGGCAGCGGCGTCGACACCTTTGTCCTAAGAGCCCCCTATGCGCCGGGCAGCATCGGCTTTAACGGCAGCGCGGTGGTGATCGACGGCGACATGGGGCGCGACCAGCTTCGCAATATCGAACGTCTTGAATTTTCGAATAAAACCGTTGCGGTCCAGACCGGTGGATGGGGCAATGACGTGCTCAAGGGCGACACCTACGACGATGCGCTGACCGATATCCTGTTCGGTGGCGGCGGGGAGGACCGGCTGAGCGGCGGCAAGCTTGGCGATCGCCTGTTCGGGAATGCCGGCAACGACAAGCTCTATGGCGGCGCCGGCAGCGACATGCTGAACGGCGGCACCGGCAAGGATCTGCTGAAGGGAGGCACCGGCAACGACATCCTGCGCGGCGGCGGCGGCAACGACCGGCTGGTCGGCGGCAAGGGCAATGATGTGCTGACCGGCGGCGCCGGCCGCGACAGCTTTCTGTTCGCCCGCGGCGATGGCCACGACCGGATCACCGATTTCGAAGTCGGCCGGGATACCATCGTGATCGGCCGCGGCGCCACGGAGCTGTCGGACCTCGATTTCGCCCGCAAGGGCGCCGATGTGCTGATCAGCTTTGCCGATGTCACCATTCTGGTGGAAGACGTGAAGGTCGCCGACCTGAAAGATGCGGGAAATTTCGATTTCTGATCCCCTGTCCGCCCAGGATATTCCGGTGTCGGAAACAGGCGAATGGTTCGGGGCGCGACAGGGATAAACGAAAGGCCCGATTGTGCGCCCCACAATTCGCAGTATGAAAAAGGCGGGCCTAAATGGCCCGCCTTTCCTTTTCTCCAGACAGGAAAACCCTGCCTTACGCGTTCCAGGGATGATCCCCGCGCGCATCCTTCACCCGGGTCGGCAGGCCGATTTGGTCCAGAATGGTGAAGAAGGGTTTCGGGTCCAGTTCCTCGACGTTCTTCATGGTCTTGGCGTCCCAGTCACCACTGGCCACCAGCATGGCAGCCGCGACCGGCGGCACCCCGGCGGTGTAGGAAATGCCCTGCGAGCCCACTTCCTCATAAGCTTCCTTGTGATCGGCGACGTTATAGACGAACAGCTCGATCTCTTCGCCGTCCTTCACGCCCTTGACCAGATCGCCGATGCAGGTCTTGCCGGTGTAATTCGGCGCCAGGCTTGCCGGGTCGGGCAACACGGCCTTGACCACCTTCAGCGGCACGACCTCGAGCCCCTCGGCGGTTTTCACCGGTTGTTCGCTCAGAAGCCCAAGGTTCTGCAAAACGGTAAAGACATTGATGTAGTGATCGCCAAAGCCCATCCAGAACCGCACATCGGCCTGGGGATAGTTGGTGGCAAGGCTGTGCACCTCATCATGGCCCGACTGATAGGCGCGCTGGGTGCCGACGACGGGCAGCTCCCAATCGCGACCGCTCTCGAACATCTTCTTTTCCTTCCACTGCTGGTCTTCCCAGTAGTAGACGGTGCCGGTGAATTCGCGGAAGTTGATCTCCGGATCGAAGTTCGTGGCGAAATACTTGCCATGAGACCCGGCATTGATATCGACGATGTCGATCGACTTGACCTCATCCATCTGGTCGATGGCAAAGCGGGCGAAGGCATTGACCACACCGGGATCGAAGCCGGCGCCGAGGATGGCGGTGACGCCCTTCTCGGCGCAGAGATCGCGTTTCTTCCATTCGTAGTTGGCATACCACGGCGGGGTTTCGCAGATCTTGGCCGGATCTTCGTGAATGGCGGTGTCGATATAGGCCGCGCCGGTTTCGATACAGGCGTCGAGCACATACATGTTCACGAAGGCAGAGCCGACGTTGATCACGATCTGCGCCCCGGTGTCCCGGATCAGATCGGCCACCGCCTTGGTGTCCATCGCGTTCACCTGATGGGCCGCCAAGACGCCCTCTTGTTTCATCGCGCCCTTTTCGCGGACCGACTCAAGGATCGCCTCACATTTGGAAAGCGTCCGGCTGGCGATATGGATATCGCCAAGCACATCGTTATTCTGCGCGCATTTATGCGCCACGACCTGAGCGACGCCGCCAGCGCCGATGATGAGAACGTCTCGTTTCAACTCAAGGGACCTCCTTCGTGTTCCTGTAGTTCGGGGTAAAGCCTCAGTTTCAAGGTTTCACGACAAAGCGGCCGTGAAATCCTCATAGGTGAAATCGCGCACCAGGCGGGTGCTGCCATCAAGCTCCCGGATCGCAATGGCCGGCATCTTGACGCCATTGAACCAGTTTTTCTTGACCATCGTGTAACCGGCGGCATCCTGAATGCTCAACCGATCGCCGGCCTTCAGCGCCTCGGGAAAACGGAATTCACCGAAGATATCGCCGGCCAGGCAGGATTTGCCACAGACCATCCAGTCCTGATCACCGCTCTCGTCCATCTTGGCACTTTCGCGGTAGATCAGCAAATCGAGCATATGCGCCTCGATCGAACTGTCGACGATGGCCAGGTTCTTGCCGTTATAGAGCGTATCCAGAACCGTGACTTCCAGCGTGGTCGACTTGGTGATCGCCGCCTCGCCCGGCTCCAGATAGACCTGCACCTGGTTCTGGTCGGCGAAACGTTTCAGCCGGTCGGAAAGCTTGTCTAACGGATAGCCTTCGCCGGTGAAATGGATGCCGCCGCCAAGGCTGATCCAGTCCATCCGACGGATCAGATGGCCAAAGCGCTGTTCGATCGACCCCAGCATGGCGTCGAAGCGGTCGAAATCCGCGTTCTCGCAATTGTTGTGGAACATGAACCCGGTGATCTGATCCAGCACCGGTTCGATATCCTTGGGATCATGTTCGCCCAAACGGCTGAACGGCCGCGCCGGATCGGCCAGATCGAAGCCCGAGGTCGAGACCCCCGGGTTGACCCGCAGGCCGCGGATATGCCCCCGGCTGACCTCTTCAAAGCGGGTCAGTTGGCCCACCGTATTAAAGATGACCTTGTCGGAATTCTCCAGCACTTCGTCGATCTCGTGATCGGCCCAGGCCACCGAATAGGCATGGGTTTCTCCGGGAAATTTCTCCCGCCCCAGCTTGACCTCATAGAGCGAGGAAGACGTGGTACCGTCCATGTATTCGCTCATCAGGTCGAAGACCGACCAGGTGGCGAAGCATTTCAGCGCAAGAAGGGCCTTGGCGCCGGAATGCTCCCGCAGCCAGGCGATCTTTTCCATGTTCGGCAATAGCCGAGCCTTGTCGATCAGATAATAGGGGGTTTGCATCAGGGGTGCGCCTCCGACCAATAGGGACCCATAACCGAGAGCGGGGACTTAACAGGTTCGCGCCACAAAACAACCCCGGAATTTCGGGAATTTGGGAGAGATGTGGCTGGACAGCCATGGCACAGGAGGATTTGGCCTGTGGCGTGGCCCCTTCCTGGCCCTCCCGCCCCGACAAGCGCAGGGTCAGGCGGCAGGGTCGGGCGAAGGGGCTCCTCATGGAGAGAGGCGATTGAGGAAGGGACGCCTTGGCCCCTCCCCCTATTTCAGGTGCTTCCTCAGCGCCGAGGGCCCTGATTTCTTCCGCCCCTTGTAGGGGTTCTTGTCATTCTGGCTGCGCAGGGTCAGCCGGATCGGCGTGCCGGGCATATCGAAATCCTGCCGCAAGCCGTTCACCAGGTAACGGGTATAGCTGTCAGGCATCTTGTCGGGATGGCTACACATCACCACGAATCCCGGCGGCCGCGTCTTGGCCTGGGTCATGTAGCGCAGCTTGATCCGCTTGCCCTGCGGCGCGGGCGGCGGGTGCTGTTCCAGCATGCCAATCAGCCAGCGGTTCAGCTTCGCGGTGGAAATCCGGCGGTTCCACACGTCATAGGCACGCAGGATTGCACCGTGCAGCCGATCGAGCCCCCTGCCCGTCTTGGCAGAAACCGTGACCAGCGGCGCACCGCGCAACTGCGGCAACAACCGGTCGAACGCCTCTTTCAACTCGCGCAGCTTTTCCTGCTTGTGCTCCTCGACGTCCCATTTGTTGACGGCGACAACCACCGCGCGCCCCTCGCGCTCCGCCAGGTCGGCGATGCGCAGATCCTGTTGTTCAAAGGGGATGGCCGCATCCAGCAACACCACCACGACCTCGGCGAATTTCACCGCGCGCAGCCCGTCCGAGACAGAAAGCTTTTCCAGCTTTTCCTGCACCTTGGCCTTTTTGCGCATGCCGGCGGTATCGAAGATCCGCATCGGCGTGCCGTCCCAGTCGATGCGCAGGGAAATCGCGTCGCGGGTGATCCCGGCCTCCGGCCCGGTCAGCAGCCGGTCCTCGCCGAGGATCTTGTTGATCAGCGTCGACTTTCCGGCATTCGGGCGCCCCACCACAGCCACTTGCAGCGGCTTGGCCGCAGTCGGCACCGGAGTGGCGGCGATCTCTTCACCGTCCTCGTCGAAATCGACATCCTCGTCAATCTCCACTTCGGTCTCGGGCGCATCCTGGGCGGCGCGTTCGGCGAAATCGTCGGCGATGGGCATCAGCTGCGAATACAGATCATTCAGCCCCTCGCCATGTTCGGCCGACAGCCGAATCGGTTCGCCAAGCCCCAGGCCATAGGCCTCGATCACGCCGGCATCGGCAGCAGCACCCTCGGCCTTGTTGGCCGCCAGCAGCACATGGGCAGAGCGTTTGCGCAGGATATCGGCGAAAATCTCATCCGTCGGCGTCACGCCCACGCGGGCGTCGATCATGAACAGACAGACATCGGCCATATCCACCGCGCGTTCGGTCAGCCGCCGCATACGGCCCTGCAGGCTGTCATCAGTGGCATCCTCAAGCCCGGCGGTGTCGATCACGGTAAAGCGCAGATCGCCCAGCCGCGCCTCGCCCTCGCGCAGATCTCGGGTCACGCCGGGCTGATCGTCGACCAGCGCCAGCCGCTTGCCGACCAGACGGTTGAACAATGTGGACTTGCCGACATTCGGCCGGCCCACGATGGCGAGGGTGAAACTCATGCGAACGGACTTTCGAAAACCTGAATGCGCCCTTTAACGCATCCCCGCGTCAACGGAAAGCGTAGAGTGTTCCCTTGGTGCTGACCACGTAAAGCGTGCGCCCAGCGACAACCGGAGCCGAGGCCGCGCCTTCCGGCACCGACAATGCCGACAGCCAGCTCCCATCCCGGGGATCGAAGAAATTCACATGCCCGTCGGTCGAGGCGACCACGATCCGCCCACCGGCCAGGATCGGCCCATAGTTGGCATAAGACGGGCCACGCTTGCGCGAGGTGTCGCGCAGATCATTGTTCAACTGCGCGGTCCAGATCGTACTGCCGTCCCGGGCGTCCAGACGGGTCAGTCGATTTTCGTCGCTGATCAGGAACAGGCTGCCCCCAGCCGGGACCACCGGCCCGAGCGCGCCTTCATCGGTGGTCCAGATGCGTTCACCGCTTTCCAGATCATAGGCCACGGTGCGGCCGGACTGATTGCCAGCATAGACCCGGCTGCCATCAATCACCGGGCTGCCGGTCACATCCATGATCATCGACCGGGCGCGCCCCTTGCGCTGCCCCGCGACAGAGGCGAACCAGCGCCGCAGCCCGCCCTTGCGGAAAGAGGCCATCAGGTCACCCGACCCGAAGGCGAAAATCGCCAGCTCCTGGTTCACCGCCGGGGCCGGTGCGCCCAGAACATTGGCCACACTGGGGGTCGCCGAGATCTGCCAGGCGATCCGCCCGTCCGAGGCCTTCACTGCCCAGCCGGTATCGTCACCGGCCACCAGATAGACCAGCCCGTCATAGACCGTCGGCTGCCCCGAGCCGGTGGCGTCAAGCTTCTGCTGCCAGCGCAGGTCTCCGGTAGTCGCATTCAACGCGGTCAGCCGGCCATAGCCGGAAGAGACGTAGATAGAGCCGTCGTGATAGGCGAGCCCGCCGCCGGTCGCCTGACCGTCCTTGTCGGAGGCGGGAATCAGATCGACGCTCCAGGCCACGGTGCCGGTCTGGGTCACGGCGGTGACCGTGGCAGAGGAATCGAGCGTATAGATCATTCCGTTGGCGACCACGGGGGCTGCTGTGATCCGCTGGCGCAGGCTATTGCCCTCACCGATCGGGGCGGTCCAGGCAAGCTGTGGCGCCGCCGCCAGCGCGGCGTTGCCGACACGATAGGTCGGGCTGCCCTGCCCCTGCGTCCAGGCGCTGTTGTCCTTCTGGCCGGGCAGGCTGATCGGACGAATTTCATTGCCCCGCGCCGCCGCTGCGATCTGGGCCTCGCTGGCCGGCAAGATCGCCTCACGATCCCCCGGCAGAATTACCTCCGGCTCGGTGCAGGCGGACAAGACCAGTGCCGTACTGCCAAGCAAGGCCAGACCGATACGCGGAAGAGAAAACGCTCTGCTCATTGAAAACTGCCTGTCGTTAGTCCGTCGTCATATCGTCCGGGGCGCGCGTGCCATGGGCCCCGGTTTCAGCCCTGTTGTTCGCCGCTTACCGCCGCGGGCGTCCCACCCAGCGCCACGATGACCTGATAAACACGCTGCTGCAAGGTGGCATTGATTTCAGCATCCTGCAGGATCCCCTGCAGCCTGTCGATCGCCGCGTCGCGTTTCCCCTCGGCAAGGTCGATCAGTGCCAGTTGTTCTTCCGCCAGCAACCGTAACCCGCTGCCCGGCTGCGCCAGCGCCTCGAACCCCTGACGCCGCTGATCGGCGGGCAGGGTATCGGCCTGCAGCGTCAGCGCCTTGAAGCTGGCGATCTGGCGGTAAATCTCGGGCAGATCGCCATTGCGGGCGACCTCTTCCAGATCGGCCACGGCAGCGGCAGTGTCGCCATCCTCTGCCTGCGCAGCAGCGGCAAGAAAGCCCAAGACGGCCTCGCCCCCAGGGCTGGCCGCATCAATCTTCGACAGGGCGGCGGCCCGACCGGCCGGCGCATTCTGATCCAGCGCCGCCAGCATCGCATCCCCCAGCGCCCGGGCGGCGGTCGTCTCCTGCGCCTTGCGATATTCGTTATAGGCCGCGCCGCCCACCACAGCCAGGATCACCACAACGGCAATCCAGCCATATCGCCGGATCAATGCGAAAAGCCGATCGCGGCGAACCTCTTCGGTGACCTCATCAATGAAACTGTCGGCGTCGCTCATGCCTTGCCCCGCCCGCGTTCCGGCGGCCTCCTGTTGACGGTGCCGCAGGCCTCTGCGGTTCACTTCGATGCCCCGGATAGCGACCGCGCGACCGGCGTGCAAGGCCGCACCGCCAACCGCCGGAGATCAGGCGCATTTTCTCCTCTTACAGCGCATCCCGCCGCAAGCCAAGGGGCGCGGCCTGACCCCGCGGCTTCGCACCGTCTGGCCCTGCGGCAGCGGGTCGCGAATTTTCATCTTGGGATTATGTCATTCTGACCGTCTAATCTGTTATATCTGCCACAAAGTTAGCTCATTTCACTTGTATCGCATTTGCGGTTCCGGCCACCAAGGATGATATCCCATGCGACCGATCCCCGTTCTGACCGCTATTCTCGTTGTCGCCATTCTCATTCTCGCCGTCTTCAAGCGCGACGAATTGCTAAGCTTTGCCAGAGGCGCCCAGGCCGCCGAGACGCCTGCGGCCATGACCACAGCGGCGCCAGCCACCTCACCCTCTGCCCCCACCCGGGCCATGCGGGTGGTCGCGCTGCATTCCCGGGCGCGCACCATCGACAGTGCCGTGGTGTTGCGCGGTGAAACCCGGGCCGCGCGTCAGGTCGAGGTAAAGGCCGAGACCACCGGTGCGGTGATTTCCGATCCCCGTCGCAAAGGCAGCTTTGTCGCCGCCGGAGACATCCTGTGCAAGCTCGATCCAGGAACCCGCGCCGCCAATCTGGTCAAGGCCCGCGCGACCCTGGCCGAGGCCGGGGCCCGCCTGCCCGAAGCCGACGCCAAGCTGGCCGAAGCAGAGGCGAAACTGGCCGAGGCGCAGATCAACCACACCGCCGCCAAACAGCTCAACCAGGGGGGCTATACGGCGCAGACGACGCTTCTGGCCCGCGCCGCCGAGGTCCGCTCGGCCGAAGCGGCGATCGCCTCGGCCCAGGCCGGCATCCAGTCCAGCCAGGCCGGCGTCGAAGCGGCCCAGGCCGCCGTCGCGACCGCCGAACGGGAAATCGCGCTGCTGACCATCACCGCCCCCTTTGAGGGTTTGCTGGAATCGGATGCCGCCGAACTGGGCAGCCTGATGCAGGCCGGCAGCCTCTGCGCCGTGGTGATCCAGCTCGACCCGATCAAGGTGGTCGGCTATGTGCCGGAAACCGAAGTCGCGCGCGTCCGGCTCGGCGCAGCGGCGCAGGCGGCGCTGGCCACTGGCGAGAAGATTGCCGGACAGGTCACCTTCCTGAGCCGCGCCGCCGATCCCGCCACCCGCACCTTCGAGGTCGAGATCACCGTGCCGAACCCCGACCTGACGATCCGCGACGGGCAGACCGCCAGCATCGCGATTTCGGCCCAGGGGGCGCTGGCGCACAGGCTGCCGCAATCGGCGCTGACGCTGAACAACGAGGGCCAGCTGGGCGTCCGCGTCGTCGAGCCCGGCGATATCGTCGGATTTCGCCCCGTCGCGGTGCTGCGTGACGAGGCCGATGGGCTATGGATCGGCGGGCTGCCCGATACCGCCGATGTGATCGTGGTAGGGCAGGATTTCGTGACCGCCGGTGTCCATGTCTCCCCGACCTATCGGGAGCTCTCCCGATGACCGGGATGATCGACTGGGCCGCCGCCCGGGCGCGGATGGTCCTGGCCTTCATCGCGCTGTCGCTGCTCGTCGGTGGCTACGCCTATGTCTCGCTGCCGAAAGAGGGCGAACCGGACATCGAAATCCCGATGCTCTTCGTCTCGGTGCAATTCCCCGGCATCTCGGCCGAGGATTCCGAAAAGCTGCTGGTCAAGCCGATGGAGACCGAGCTGGCCGATATCGACGGGCTCGACAAGATGAGCGCGACCGCCGCCGAAGGCTATGCCGGGGTGGCGCTGGAGTTCGCCTTCGGCTGGGACAAGACGGCCACCACCGCCGACGTGCGCGACGCGATGAATGCGGCACAGGCGAAATTCCCCGAAGGGGCAGAACAATACACCATCGCCGAGATCAATTTCTCGGAATTTCCGATCGTCATCGTCAACCTGACCGGCGCCGTGCCTGAACGCACGATGGCCCGCATTGCCAAAGACTTGCAAGACGACCTTGAAGCGCTGGATGCGGTGCTTGAGGCAGGAATCGCCGGCAGCCGCGACGAGATGCTCGAGGTGGTGATCGACCCGCTCAGATTGGAATCCTACAACGTCACCGCGGCCGAGCTGATCAATGTGGTGCAGAACAACAACCAGCTCATCGCCGCCGGTGAGGTGAAAAGCGATCAAGGCACGTTTTCGGTCAAGCTCCCCTCGTCCTTCAACAGCCCGCAAGATGTCTATGAGCTTCCCGTCAAGACCAACGGCGACCGGGTGGTCACCCTGGGGGAACTGGCCCAGATCAACTATACCTTTGAGGATCGCGAGGGCACCGCACGGTTCAACGGTGAAAACACGGTCGCGCTGCAAGTGGTCAAGCGCAAGGGTTATAACCTGATCGACACCGTCGCCGAGGTGAAGCAGGCACTGGAAAAGGCCCGCGCCAAATGGCCACCCGAACTGAAAGCGGCGGTGACGCTCGGCACCTCGAACGATCAAAGCCGCATCGTCGCCTCGATGGTCAGCCAGCTCGAAGGATCGGTGCTGACCGCCATCGCGCTGGTGATGATCGTGGTGCTGGCCAGTCTCGGCAGCCGGGCGGCGCTGCTGGTGGGCTTTTCCATCCCCACCTCGTTTCTGCTGTGCTTCGCCCTACTGGCGGCGATGGGCGTGTCGATTTCCAACATCGTGATGTTCGGACTGATCCTCGCCGTCGGCATGCTGGTCGACGGCGCCATCGTGGTGGTGGAATATGCCGACAAGCGCATCGCCGAAGGCTCCGGCCCGATGCACGCCTATGTCGAGGCCGCCAAGCGGATGTTCTGGCCCATCGTCAGCTCGACGGCGACGACGCTCTGCGCCTTCCTGCCGATGCTGTTCTGGCCCGGCGTCTCGGGCGAGTTCATGGGCATGCTACCGGTGACCCTGATCTTCGTTCTGTCCGCCTCGCTGGTGGTCGCGCTGATCTACCTGCCGGTGATGGGTGGCGTGACCGGGCGGATTTCGCGCGTGTTTTCCCAGCTTTCCGATATGCTGCGGGCACATCTGCCCTGGCCGGCCCGGGCAGCATTGGTGCCTGTCGCGCTCTATTCCATGTTCCTGGCGGCGATGCAGGTGCTGAACCCCACCTATCTTCTACCTCAGGGCATGTCGCCCATGCTGGCGTCGTTGCTCGGCGGGATTTTGTTCCTGCTGGCCGCTTTCGCCGGCTCCGTCACGCTGAGCGCGGCGCGGATTGAACGGGCGCGCCGGACGATCCGGCCAAGGCGGAGGCACACGGTGTTCGGCTGGGTGATTCATCTGATCACCGGCAACCCCGTCACCCCGCTCCTTGCCGTGGCGGCGGTCTTTGCCGGCATATATTACACCGCCTTCATCCTGTTCCCGGCACAGTCGAAGGGGGTTGAATTCTTCGTCGAATCCGAACCCGAACAGGCATCGGTCTATGTCCGGGCGCGCGGCAACCTGTCGCTGACCGAAACCGATGCGATGGTGCGCCAGGCCGAAAACGTGGTGCTGGCGCATCCGGCGGTAACCAATGTGTTTTCCTTCGCCGGCAACGGCGGCCTGACCCAAGACACCGGCGGCGCCCAGCTTCCCGCCGACACGGTGGGCCAGATCCAGTTCGAAATCACCCCCTGGGAAGACCGCCCTACCCGCCGCGAACCCTGGCTGGGCGGCCGGCTGGAGCGCGAGATTTCGGACCCCGCCTATGACGGCGATCTGGTGTTGGAGCAGCTTTCGGCCGAACTGGCCAAACTGCCCGGCTTCGAGACCGAGATCACCGCGCTGGGACGCGGGCCGGCCTCGGCCAAGCCAGTACATCTTCGGCTCAAGGGCGACGACTGGGAGCTGCTGCAACAGGCTGTCGCCGTCGCCCGGGCCAAGTTCGATGCGACCCCGGGGCTGATCAAGACAGAAGACACCCTGCCCCTGCCCGGCATAGACTGGCAGGTCAATGTCGACGTCGAAAAGGCCGGTCGCTTCGGGGCCGATGTCGCCACTGTCGGGGCGATGGTGCAACTGGTCACCCGGGGCATCCTGCTCGATACCATGCGGGTGGACAGCTCGGACGAGGAAATCGACATCAGGGTGCGCCTGCCGCGCGAGGATCGGGTGCTCTCCACCCTCGACACGCTGAAACTGCGCACCGTTGACGGGCTGGTGCCCCTGTCGAATTTCGTCACCCGCAAGCCGGTCGAGAAGCTGGCCACCATCAACCGTGTCGACCAGCAGCGCTATTTCGACGTGAAGGCGGATGTGCAGCCGGGGCTGGTGAAGGTGATCGCCCCGGCTGACGGAATGCTGATCGCCACGCTTCAGCCCCTGCCCGACGGCACCACTGGCGAGATCATCGCCAAGACCGGCATCGCCTATGGGCTTGCCGCGCTGGCCAATGGGGTCGAGGCCGCGACGGTGCAGCGGGCGGTCGATGACGGCGCACGGCTGGCGCCGGTCAATGCCAATGAACGGATCGCGCTGCTGACCGACTGGCTGGAGAGCGATCCCTTCCCCCCCGGCATTGACTGGGAATGGACCGGCGATCAGGAGGAACAGGCGGACAGCCAGGCTTTTCTGACCAAGGCTTTCGCCGCCGCGCTGGGGCTGATGTTCCTGATCCTGCTGGCGCAGTTCAACAGCTTCTACAACTCGGTGCTGGTGCTGCTGGCGGTGGTCTTGTCGACCACCGGCGTGCTGATCGGCATGATGGTGATGGATCAGCCGTTTTCGATCATCATGACCGGCACCGGCATCGTGGCGCTTGCCGGGATCGTGGTGAACAACAACATCGTGCTGATCGACACCTATCAGGAGTTCAGCCAATACATGCCCCGGATCGAGGCCATCGTGCGTACTGCCGAGGCGCGCATTCGCCCGGTGCTGCTGACCACGATCACCACCATGGCGGGGCTGACGCCAATGATGTTCGGCCTGTCGCTGGATTTCATCGGCGGCGGTTATTCGATCGACAGCCCCACGGCGCTCTGGTGGAAGCAATTGGCGACAGCGGTGGTCTTCGGTCTGGGCATTGCCACCGTGCTGACGCTGGTGGTCACCCCGTCACTGCTGGCGATCCGGGTCTGGCTTGAAACCTATCTGCGCTGGATCGGGCTGTTGCTGGCCCGGCTCGGTGCCGGCAGCTCCGGTGAGGTTGCGCAGGACATGCGGCTGCATCGCGAAATCCGACGCCTGAGGGCAACCGAAATCCTCTGGGACGAGGGCCCGGTGCAGGGCATGCCACCGCCCGCATCTCCGGACACGCCGGGCTGAGAGATATCCACGCACTGCGGTGGGGCAAGAATGATTCGCCCCGTTTCATGCCGCTGCGACCATCGGAATGTGGCAATTTTGGACAGAAACCTGATCAACCTGTAGGCGATCAGACAAGAGCAAGAGACAATCAAGTAGACCTCTCCGGCATTGTCCCACCAAAGGGACCAATTTGAATACAAATTTTGCGAAAATTGTCCCTATCTGCAACACTCGCCACTGGTTCACTTGGGAGTATTTTTAAATGCTGCGCACTATCAAGATTGCTGCTGTTTCGGTCCCGGCGTTGATCGCCTCGACCATTGCAGCTTCGGCTTCAACAACCGCTGGCACCTGGTGGTTTCCGGGCGATTGGAACTGGGGCCATGACGGCGGATCCAACAATTCGCAGGTTCCGGAGATCGACGCATCGACCGGCCTGCTCGCCATGGCCGCCATCGGCGCCGCCCTGCTGCTGTCCTGGGAAATGAAGCGCCGTCGCGCGCGCTGATCCCCCAGGATAGAGGGCACCGACCCCCGGCCGGCCTGTCCGCTCAGATCAAAGACCAGTCGCCGCTCAGCACCGCTGCAGCGGCGACAATTGCATTTGCCACCGCATGCGCGACGATGGCATCGCCCAGCCGGCCCTTGCGCAGCATCACCAGCGCAAAGATCACACCGGCAACCCCGGCTTCGACAATCCGACCATGCAGGAGGGCAAAGCCAGCAGTCGACACCGCCACAGCGGCGATGCGCATCGGCAGGCTGCCGGTATCGAGCCGCGCCATCAGATAGCCGCGAAAGAACGCCTCCTCGACCATCGGAACCAGGAACGAGGTGCCGATCACCCGCACCACGCCCCAGGCCATCAGCGCCCCACCGCCCAGCGTTGCCAGGCCATCGAGCGGCGGCCCGCCACGATCCGCCAGCGCGATCCAGCCCAGGCCAATCAGCACCCCGGCGCCCAGGGCAACCGGGTCCAGCTGCCACTCCAGCCGCAGAAACGGACGGCGGAACAGCCACAGCCCCAGCGCCATCATTGCCGCCTGCAACGGAAAGCCCAGTGCCGGCACCTGCCAGAAGCTGTTGACGATCAACCCGGAGAGCATGAAGAGGATGAAGGGAAGAATGCAGGCGGCCGCCCAATCATCTGTCAGCCGCCGATCACCCGCCTCACCACGCCCCTGAACCGGAGCAACCACATTCTCCTCCGGTGCGCGCTGCAGCCAGCGCATCTGCTGAACCACCGACAAGACCCCCAGCGCCAATACCGTAAAGAACAGCCAGCCGGCAAAGCTGTGGAATCCGTTCACCGCCAGATCGGGCGAAACATAGCTGCCCAGAAGGATCAGCACCGTGATCCGGATCACGTTGAAGACCCAGCTCACCAGCAAAGCCACAGGAAGGACCACCAGCCAATAGCGCCCGGGCCGCAGCATCCCGCGCATCAGCATCGCATAGATCACCATGAAGCCCGCAATCAGGGCAAACCCCTCGACCCCGGAACATTGCGCTGAGATCTCAACCCGGAACCATCCGGTGCCGATAGTCGGCGGATAAAGCGCCAGAAACACCTCCTGACCAGCGGCCGACAGCAGCACCGCCACCCCGTAGAAGGTGGAAATTTGCAGCGCATAAAGGCTCCAGGCCTGGTTCAGCACCGCAGCCAGATCGGGGATCAGCGCGGCGAGTGCCGCCAGTGCCAGCATCAGCGCCCCGCCCGAGCGCAACCAGCGCCCCCAGTCGCGCGGCCCCATCAGCCAGAGCAGGCCGCCGATCCCCGCCAGCAGCGCGCCGCCGGCCAGCAACGCCATGTACCTGGCGAAGCCGGTCTCGTGACTGCCGGCATCGGCCACCAGCCAGGGCAGAAAGATCACCGCGATCCCGACCAGATGCAGCGCGGCCCAGCCCAGCCGCCCGGTGATAGCCCCCGTCAACGCCGACAACCGATGCCGCAGATCGGCGCGCAGGGCCAAAACCAGCGCCACGGCGACCACAACGCACAGACCGCGCAGCGCCCCGCTCCTGAGCGCACGGCAGGCGTCCTCGATCCCGGTCTGGCGACATTCGAAGCTGGAGAAGACCTGAAACACCAGCACGATCGCCACCAGTTCGGCTATCAGGATCGCCAACCCCAGTCCCGCGCGTCTGCCCATATGCCGCCCCTACCGGCAGATGCCGGCCCTTCAGTTATCATCTCCCCTCTCCTGACCACAGCATCGGGTCGGGAAAAAGGCGAAAATCGGGACATATTCGGGTCGATGACCGAAGGGGAGCTCAGGACCTGCGCGGGAAAACCGCCCGCGCAGGCCCCGGGCCGGGATCAGGCCGCGTGATCTTCCGACAATTGCCGCCGCCACAGCGTGGCATAGCGCCCGCCCTGAGTCAGCAGTGCCTCGTGGGTGCCCTCTTCCACCACCTCGCCGCGGTTGAGGACGACGATCTTGTCCGCCTCGGCGATGGTCGACAGCCGGTGCGCGATGGTGATCACCGTGCGCCCCTCGCCCGCGCGCTCCAGCGCGCCCTTGATCTCCTGCTCGGTATGACTGTCGAGCGCCGAGGTCGCCTCGTCCAACAGCAGGATCGGCGGGTTCTTCAACAGGGTCCGGGCGATGCCGACCCGCTGCTTTTCCCCGCCCGACAGCTTCAGCCCGCGTTCGCCGACCTGTGTCTCATACCCTTCGGGCAGCGAGATGATGAAATCGTGGATTTGCGCTGCGCGCGCGGCCTCGACGATCTCCTCCTCGGTGGCACCGTCACGGCCATAGGCGATATTGTAGCGGATGGTGTCGTTGAACAGAACGGTGTCCTGCGGCACCACCCCGATGGCGTCGTGCAGACTGGTCTGGGTCACGTCCCGGATATCCTGGCCGTCGATCCGGATCGCACCGCCGGTGACATCGTAGAAACGGAACAGCAGCCGCCCAATGGTCGATTTGCCCGACCCGGTGGCCCCGACGATGGCAACCGACTGACCCGCCGGCACATCCAGGCTGACACCCTTCAGGATTTCCCGGTCCGGGTTATAGGAGAAATGCACATCATCGAGTTCGATCCGTCCGCCCGTCACCTTCAGCACCGGCGCGCCGGGCTTGTCACAGACCTCCTGCGGCTGCTCCAGAAGATCGAACATCTCGCCCATATCCACCAGCGCCTGGCGGATTTCGCGGTAAACGGTGCCAAGGAAGTTCAGCGGGATGGTGATCTGGATCATATAGGCGTTGACCATGACGAAGTCGCCCACCGTCAGGGTGCCGTTCTGCACGCCGATGGCGGCCAGCACCATCACCCCGATCAACCCAAGGGTGATCAGGAAGGACTGACCGAAGTTCAGGAAGGACAGCGAATAAGCGGTCTTCAGCGCCGCCTGCTCATAGCCGCGCATGGCCACGTCATAGCGTGCGGCCTCGCGTTCCTCGGCGCCGAAATATTTCACCGTCTCATAGTTCAGCAGGCTGTCGATCGCCTTCTGATTGGCATCGGTGTCCTGATCGTTCATCTCGCGGCGCAGCTGCACCCGCCATTCGGTGACCTTGAAGGTGAACCAGACATAGATGGCGATGGTGACCGCGACGATCAGCAGATACCAGGCATCGAACAACACCGTCAGGATGATGGCGACCAGCGTCAACTCCAGGATCAGAGGGCCGACGCTGAACAACAGGAAGCGCAACAGGAATTCGACCCCCTTCACCCCGCGCTCAATGATCCGGCTCAGCCCGCCGGTCTTGCGGCTGATATGATACCGCATCGACAGCCGGTGGATGTGATTGAAGGTCTGCAGCGCCAGCCGCCTCAGCGCCCGCTGCGCCACGGGTGCGAAGATCGCGTCACGCAGCTGCTGCAGGCCTGAGTTCAGCATCCGCGCCACCCCATAGGCGACGGTCAGCCCGACCGCCCCCAGGGCGATGTTCGGCACGCCCTCCTTGGCTAGCGCGTCCACCGCCTCCTTGTAGAGGATCGGCGTATAGACCGCGATCAGCTTGGAAATCACCAGCGCCGCCATCGCCAGCACGACGCGGCGTTTGACCCAGGGCTGGTCCTGCGGCCAGAGATCGGGGGCGACTTTGCGGATGGTGCGCCAGCCCGAGGCGCGCTCGGTCCGGGCGGGGGGAGTAATCGGTTGGGTCATGCGTCTTCCTTGCCAGTGTCCCCACATAGGGCGACACTTGCGAAATGGCCAGAGCCAGAGGTGCCACAGTAGGCGTCTGCCCGTCTTCGCCGCCCGTCTTCGCCGCCCGCATGCTCCCGCCTGAGACACGCCCTGAAGGGCCGCCCTCCCCCCGATGCGTCAGGCCAGAAGGCGGCCTGCGGAGGCCACTATTCCGGCAGCGCGAAAACCTGCCCCGGATAGATCAGATCGGGGTCGCGGATGCGGTCGCGATTGGCCTCATAGACCCGCACGTAAAACGGCCCGTCGCCATAGCGCGCCCGCGAGATCGCCCAAAGCGTGTCCCCCTTCTGCACCGTCACCACCCGCACTGCCGGAGCATCGCCCGCCCCGCCGGCCTCGGTTCCCGCTGGGGTCAGGACCTCCGGCGCCTCGCGCTTGAACGGGGTCTCCAACCGGTTCGTCACCTTGCCACCGGCGTCGATCTCATCGAGCCTCAGCGTATAGACACCCGGCCGGATGCCCGAAAGCCGCCCCTGCCAGCGGCCATCCTCTGCCACGGCCACGTCGGCCACCGCGGCGTTGTCGAGATAGAGGCGCACCACCCTCCGCCCCCCGGCAATCCCCGAGAGCAGCACATCGCCCCCGGCGCTGTAACCGATGGTGTCGAGCCTGAGCCCGGCATTCTCCCCCGGCTCCGCAGCGATGGCGGGCTGTAACAGTTCAACCCCATCTGCACCCGTTCGCAGCACCGCGACAGGCGCCGGTTCCTTCCCTGCGGCAGCCGCAACAGGCGCGTCCTGCGACGGCGCACCGCCTTGGGCCGGGGCCTGCTCAACCGCGGCGTCGGGAACCGAAGCCACGGTTTCCCCGACCGGTTCTTCCGTCTTGACCGGCGCCACCGGCTGCGGCGCCAGGATGATCTGATCTTCAGACACCTGGCTCTCCGCGCCCAGCTCGGCCCGCAGCGTCAGGACGCGCGGCGCCTCGCTCGGTGTCAGGCTCATGAAGCCGACGAAGGCGCCATCGGCTCCCGCCGTCAGGGCCTGTTGCTCGATGCCATCGACAAGGATCGTCACTCGCGCCCCGGCCGGGGCGCGCCCCGCGATCACCGCCGTACCGTCCGGCTCGACCCGAACCAGATCGAAACGCGGCGGCACCGACTCTGCCGTCCCTGCCACGGTCGGCCCCCTGTCCGGGGTCACCCCCTCCTGCGCCGGAGCGGCCTGCGGCACAATCACCTCAGAGGTCTCGGGCGCCCGCTCTGTCAGGGCTGCGGCCGGCGCCTCGGACTTTTCCGGCATCACGACCGGCGCGGAAGAGAACGCACCGGCATAGTAGAGCGCCCCGGCCCCGACGGCGACCACCGCGATGCCCGCGACAGCCCCCAGCATCCACCCCAGACCTGCGCGTCCCGTTTCAGCACTCATCTCCGTCCATCCCCGATCTGCTCCAGTCCCGTCCCGACCGCGGCACCTTTTGCCCCCGTTTGCCGGAGATCTGCACGCGCCGCGGTTTCGCCATTCCGTTACATCGCCGTCCTATCATTCACCGCGCGGCGCCCTTCCCCGGAGAAAGGGCACGCCGCCGACCTGTGGTTGAGCCAGCCTAGCAATGGGTCTATCAAGGGTCAAAACACGTATTCCTTCCCCCAGGCAAGAGAATGAAAGGCGCCCCCATGAGCAGGAAATCCGTCTGTGTCTATTGTGGCTCACGCCCGGGCGCCCGGCCCGCCTATGTGACCGCCGCCCAAACCCTCGGCGCAGCCCTTGCGGCAGAAGACTGGCGGCTGGTCTACGGCGCCGGCGACGTCGGTTTGATGGGAGAGGTTGCCCGTGCCGCCCAGGCCGGCGGCGCCGATACCTTTGGGGTGATTCCGCAGCACCTGGTTCGCCGCGAAGTGGGCAAGAGCGATCTGAACCGCTACGTGATCACCCAGACCATGCACGAACGCAAGAAAGTCATGTTCATGAATGCCGACGCGGTGGTGGTACTGCCGGGCGGCGCCGGGTCGCTGGACGAGCTGTTCGAGGTGCTGACCTGGCGCCAGCTCGATCTACATCGCAAGCCGATCGTGATCCTCAACACCGAAGGCTATTGGACCCCGCTCAAGGCGCTGATCGACCAGATCGTCACCGAGGGGTTCGCCGAACCCTCTCTCGCCGGATTGCTGAGCTGGACCGACACCCCGGAGCAGGCGATGGCCCTGCTGCGCGACGCGCTGCACTGATCCGGCACTTCTTCCCCCGCCCCCGCCCAGGGCGCCACAGCCCTGGCGCGGCAGCTTCGGATTTGCGCGGCAAGGAACATTTGGAGAATGACGAAGGGAATGGACGCGCACGGAAAGCGCCTCCCGCCCCAGGCCCCGCGATGAGCGGGCCGCGCCCGCGAAAAGCGCGCCGGACAGACAAACGCCCGACCAATCGGCCGGGCGTCGTGATCTTGGATCGCAGGCGCGATTATTTCAGGCGCGACGCCACGTTTTCCCAGTTGACCAGATTGTCCAGGAAGTTGGTCAGATAGGCAGGACGCTTGTTGCGGAAGTCGATGTAATAGGAATGTTCCCACACATCGCAGCCCAGCAGCGCGGTCTGATCGAAGCACAGCGGATTGACGCCATTCTCGGTCTTGGTCACGGCCAGCGAACCATCGGCGGTCTGCACCAGCCAAGCCCAGCCCGAACCGAATTGCCCGGCACCGGCGGCGGCGAAGTCTTCCTTGAACTTCTCGACCGAGCCGAAGGATTCGACCAGAGCCTTTTCCAGCGCACCCGGCAGAGCTGCGCCGCCCGGGCCCATCATTTCCCAGAACTGGGTGTGGTTCCAGTGCTGCGAAGCGTTGTTGAAGATGCCGTTCTGGGCGACCGCACCGGCCTGATAGGTGCCCTTGACGATCTCTTCCACCGACTTGCCTTCCCACTCGGTGCCGGCGATCAGCTTGTTGCCGTTGTCGACATAGGCCTTGTGGTGCAGGTCGTGGTGATATTCCAGCGTTTCCGCCGACATGCCCTTGGATGCCAGCGCATCATGTGCATAAGGAAGATCGGGTAGTTCAAAAGCCATCTTGGACCCCTGCTGATAAAGTTGCGTTTCCCTAGAAGTACATGCGGCGCAGCCTTCGGCAGGTCAAGGGCAATGACGGCAAAAGCCCCCACCCGGCCAGGTTGAGCCGATCGGGAAAGACGGCAGAAAGGCGGACAGGATGCTGACGCGATTGCGCAAGGCGCTCTATCGGGCACGCGGCGCTTATCAGGGGACCTTGGGTGGGGTGCCGTTCCGGCTCGATCCCTATCACAGCAAATTCTGGCGCCGCGCCAGCGCCGGCGCCTGGGAACCCGAGACCTTCGCCGTGCTCGACGCCCATCTGGCGGCGGATCGCGATTATCTGGATATCGGCGCTTGGATCGGGCCGACGGTGCTTTATGCGGCGCGCAAGGCGCGTCATGTCTGGGCCTTCGAACCCGATGCCACCGCCTTCCGCCACCTGGCCTGGAACATCGACCTGAACCGGATCACCAATGTCTCGGCCCTGCCGGTGGCACTGTCGGATCGCACCGGGGTGGCCCGCATGGCAAGCTTCGGCGGCGAGGCCGGCGACAGCATGACCAGCCTGCTGAATGCCGAGGCTGCCGGCGGCACCGATGTCGTGACGCTGGATTGGGCGGCCTTTGCCGCCGATACCGATCTCTCGGCCGTCTCTCTGGTCAAGATGGATGTGGAAGGCGCCGAATTCAGCCTGATCCCCGCCCTGCTGCCCTGGCTCAAGGCGCAGCGCCCGGCGCTCTATCTCTCCACCCATGCGCCCTATCTGCCTGAAGACGAGCGGACGGCGCGGATGGCGGCGCTGGCAGAACAGCTGTCCTTCTATGCCTCGTGTCGCGACGATGCCGGTCTGCCCGTGACCGCGGCGGATCTCACGGCGCCCGATGCGCTCAGCCGGTTCCGAAGCTTTCTCTTCACCGGCTGAGGCCGTGGATTACTAATTTGCCCCCTTCGGCGGCCGCAGGGCACATTTGCCACTGCCGCGAATCTCGTTGTCATAGCCTTTCAGGGTTCCCGTAAATCCGATCCTTAGACGCTTGGTATCGAGATAGATCGTGCTTTCGGTCTTGAAGGTCTCGGTCCTGAACTTGATATCGTTCAGCTCCCAATTCATCCGGTATTTGCCCTCGCTCACCGGCACAGGAATTACCTTGATCGGCTTCAGCTCTGCATAATGAATGTAATTGTCATAGACGGAGGCTGTCTTGAAATCATCTTCAGAGAAAATGATCACGGTTTCCGGGACCATACCGCCCATTGCCTGGCTAACCAGTGTACACTCATAGGTTTTCGAGGTGTCACTGGCGGCCGCAGCAGCTCCGGCACCGAGGCTGACCCCAATCGCAGCGCCAACGCCTAGACGCAGATAACGATACAAGCCCGTGCACGGCCTATGGAAACGCGCCCCTCCGGCATGAAAGAACCAAAGCAAATCGCAAACCTCCTGATTGATAAGGTCTTGTAGCGACATCCGCGCCGAAACCACAACCCATAGGCGAAAATACTTCCTTGAGGTCACACCTTAGAGATCAATAAACCCCAACCGCCGATCCGGGCGTCGCAGCCTCTTTCAAAAGTGCGAAAGCATACCCCGCGACCGAGCGGAAACAGATCACCCCGAAACCACCATCCTGCTCCATCCAGACCGCAGCGGCGATCTGGCCCATGCGACTGCGGCGCAGACGGCCGGGTTCGAATGCGCCGGGGGCGAAGTCGATGGGAAAAAGCTTGCCCATCACCTCGCGCGCGGCGGCTCCATCGACGCGGAACACCGCGCGCGCGTCCGAGACATCGACCGCCAGCGCATGCGCACGCCCCAGCGCGGCCTCGGCCTTGGCCAGCAGTGCCGGTGCCGCAGCATAGGGGCAGAACAGCATCAATTCGTCCGGCGACATCCAGCCGGCAGCACCGGTCTTGCCGAAACTGATCTGACCCTGCCCCGGCGGCTTGGCGCCAGTGACGGCCGCTACAGCCGCCTTCACCGGCTTGCTTGCCAGATCGCCGCGCAGGGTGATCATGCCGGTCAATCCCGC
Organism: Pseudodonghicola xiamenensis DSM 18339; assembly: GCF_000429365.1. Lineage (GTDB taxonomy): Bacteria > Pseudomonadota > Alphaproteobacteria > Rhodobacterales > Rhodobacteraceae > Pseudodonghicola > Pseudodonghicola xiamenensis. Next base: position 74,119 of record NZ_AUBS01000019.1, read on the forward strand.
CTCTGCGATCCGGGCGATACCATCAAAGCGGGCACCGTTCAGGGCGCTGATCGGCTCAGACATTCTGTTTCTCCCCCTCCTTGTCGAAGACCACCGGATCGACGATCCTGGCCTGATAGGTCTTGCCGTCGATGCCGGGAAACTCCAGCACTTCGCCCATTCGCTCGGGGCCGTGCAACACCAGCCCCATGGCGATGCCGCGTCCCAGTGTCGGCGAATAATAGGTCGAGCTCACCCGCCCTTGCGTATTGCGCTGACCGTTGGCGTTCACCCCTTCGGCCACCGCATAAGCGCCATCCGGCAGCACGCTGCCGTCGAGCGTTTCCAGCCCCACCAGTTTCCAGCGGGTCGGATCGGTCATATGGCTGCGCGCCTGCGCGCGCTTGCCGATGAAATCCTCTTTCTTCTTCGAAATCGCCCAGTTCAGCCCCAGATCCTGCGGGATCACCGTGCCATCGGTCTCGTCCCCGATCATGATGAAGCCCTTTTCGGCCCGCATGATGTGCAGGGCTTCAGTACCATAGGGCATCATGGCGAACTCGTCCCCCGCGGCAATCAGCCGATCCCAGAGCGCCTTGCCCTGACCGGCCTTCACCCCGATCTCGAAGGACAGCTCGCCCGAGAATGAGATGCGGTAGACCCGCACCGGGATACCGGCGAGGCTACCATCGGCCCAGGTCATGAAGGGCAGCGCCGTCTTCGACACATCCATGCCGCCCAACCGCTCCAGCACGGCGCGCGCCTTGGGCCCGACGACGGCGATCTGGGCGAATTGCTCGGTCACATTGGCGGTGTAGACCTGCCAGTCCCACCATTCGGTCTGCAGCCATTCCTCCATATGGGCATGGATATGATCGGCACCGCCGGTGGTGGTGTGACACAGGAAGGTCTGATCGTCGATCCGTGCCACCACGCCGTCGTCGATCAGAAAGCCGTTTTCCGAACACATCAGCCCATAGCGGCATTTGCCCGGCGCCAGAGAGGACATCACATTGGTATAGATCATGTCGAGGAACCGGCCCGCGTCCGGCCCCTTGACCAGGATCTTGCCCAGGGTCGAGGCATCAAGGATCCCAACGGCTTGCCGGGTGTTCTTCACCTCTCGCATGACCGCTCCATCAAGGCTTTCATCCGCGCGGCGATAGGCATAGGGGCGTCGCCACTGGCCGACCGGCTCGAACTCAGCCCCATGGGGGCCATGCCAGTCCTGGATCGGCGTGTGGCGCACCGGTTGGAACAGCGCACCGCGCGCATCGCCGGCCATGGCGCCGAAACTGATCGGTGTATAGGGCGGCCGGAAGGTGGTGGTCCCCACCTGCGGGATCGCCCGGCCCAAGGCCTCGGACAGAACAGCCAGACCGTTGATGTTGCTCAGCTTGCCCTGATCCGTCGCCATCCCCAGCGTGGTATAGCGCTTGGTGTGCTCGACGCTTTCATACCCCTCGCGGGCGGCAAGTTGCACGTCCGACACCTTGACGTCGTTCTGGAAATCCAGCCAGGCCTTGGCACGCAATTCGTCCGAGGCGCTGGCGGGCATCAGCCAGACCGGAGCGATGGGCATCTCGCCCAGCTCTGTCACCTCCGGCAGCTTGCCCTTCTTGGCCTTGAAGCCGCAGGCCTTTGCCGCCGCCCTGCCCGCCTGGGTGGCATCGGCAAGCCCCTCGGATAGGCTGAGCACGCCACTCGCCGCGCCGGCAGTCTGCACGAAGCCCGCGCCATCTGCCCCCACTGGCGGGCGCGCCACATCGGGAAGGAACATCGCCGCCGCCTCGTCCCAATCGAGCTTGCCGCCGCAATGGGACCACAGGTGCACCACCGGCGACCAGCCGCCCGACATGGCAACCGCGTCACAGGCGATCTCCTCCAGAGCCGCACCGCTTCCCTCCTGCGCGCAGATGGCCAGTTTCGCCACCCGCTTGCCGCCCGAGACCTTGGCAACGCCGCGCCCGCAATCGACCCGAAGGCCCAAGCCGCGCGCCTCTTCCATCAGGCCCCCCCCGCCGGTGGGCCGGGCATCGAGGATGCGCAGCACGTCGACGCCGGCCTGCTTCAGCGTGATTGCGGTGCGATAGGCATCGTCGTTATTGGTGACCACGACGACCCTCTGACCGGGCGCCACCCCATAGTTCACCACATAATCCCGCATCGCCGAGGCCAGCATGACACCGGGGACATCGTTGCCGGCGAAGGACAGCGGCCGCTCCAGCGCGCCGGTGGCGGTGATGATCTGGCGGGCACGAATGCGCCACAGCCGATGGCGCGGACCCTCGGTGCCGGGCCGGTGGTCGGTCAGCCGTTCATAGCCCAGCGCATAGCCGTGATCATAGACCCCCGCCCCCATGCAACGACGACGCAGCGTGACATTGGGCATGGATTTCAGGCTGGAGACGACGGCAGCGATCCAGTCTTCCGCCGCCATGCCGTCGATCTCGCCGCCATCGACCGGGGTGCGACCGCCCCAGTGGCGCGACTGCTCCAGCACCAGCACGCGGGCGCCGGCCTCGGCGGCGGTCTTGGCCGCCATCAACCCGGCAACGCCGCCGCCGATCACCAGCACATCGGCGAAGGCATAGAAATGCTCGTAACGGTCGGCGTCCTCTTCCTTCGGCGGTTTGCCCAGCCCCGCCGACTGACGGATCACCGGTTCATAAATATATTTCCAGAAGGCGCGCGGATGGATGAAGGTCTTGTAATAGAAGCCAGCCGGCAAGAAGCGGGAAAGCGCCGAGTTCACCGCGCCGATGTCGAATTCCAGACTGGGCCAGTGGTTCTGGCTAACGGCACAGAGCCCGTCGAACAGCGCGGTGGTGGTGACGCGCTGGTTCGGTTCGAACCTTGCGCCAACCCCCAGCCCCACCAGCGCATTCGGTTCCTCTGCCCCGCTCGCCACGATGCCGCGCGGGCGGTGGTATTTGAACGACCGGCCGACCAGCACCTGATCATTGGCCAGAAGCGCCGAGGCCAGGGTATCGCCGGCGAAGCCCTTCATCGGCTTGCCGTTGAAGGTGAAGGTGACGGGGCGGGAGCGGTCGATCAGACGGCCCTGTTTGGCGATGCGAGTGCTCATCCGGCGGGCCTTTCGCTTGGGGCGCGGGACGCGATGGGAGGGTTTTGGCAGGTAAGGTGGTTCATTCGAACTCTCTCCAACTCCAGCCCGGGCGCTTGGCGCTGATGGCGTCGCGGATCGCCTGCGGCGGTTCGGTGGTCTGGGCGGGATAGGTGCCGAAGACCTCGAGCGTCACGGTGCAGCGGGCAGCGTGGAACCACTTGCCGCAGCCATAGGCATGGCGCCAGCGTTCGAAATGCACCCCCTTGGGGTTTTCGCGGGCAAAGAGGTAATCGCGGAATTCCTCATCCGAGGCGCCGGGACCGAAGCGTTTGATATGCGCCTCGCCACCGGGGGCGAATTCGGTTTCCTCGGCGGAGACTCCGCAATAGGGGCAGTGAAGGATCAGCATCGGGTCATCCTTTCGGCGACGATTTTCCAGGTCTCGCGCCCGGCCCGAAGGGAGGGAGCGGAACGCGCCCGCCCTTGGGGGGCGGGTCGGGCGCGGCGCAGGCCTATGGCCTGCGCAAAGGGGAAAAGTTCCATCAATGCGCCACCCCCGCCGCGACGCTTTCGTCGATGAAGCGTCCCTCGGTGAACCGGTCGAGAGAGAATTCCTCGGCTAGTGGCGACTGCCCCTTGGCCATCAGCTCGGCAAAGGCCCAGCCCGATCCCGGGATCGCCTTGAATCCCCCCGTCCCCCAGCCGCAGTTGATGAAGATGTTCTCGACCGGCGTCTTCGACAGGATCGGCGAACGGTCGCCGGTCATGTCGACGATCCCGCCCCATTGCCGCAGCATCTTGAGCCGCGAGATGATCGGGAAGGTCTCGATCAGCGCCGCCATCGTATGTTCGATATGATGGAAGCTACCGCGCTGGGAATAATTGTTGAAGGCGTCGGTGCCGCCACCGATCACCAGCTCCCCCTTGTCGGATTGGGACATGTAGCCATGCACGGTATTGGCCATCACCACCACGTCGATGCAGGGTTTGACGGGTTCCGACACCAGCGCCTGCAGCGCCACGCTTTCGATCGGCAACCGGAACCCCGCCATCCGGGCCAGCACGCCGGAATGGCCGGCCACCACCAACCCCAGCTTGTCACAGTCGATCTCTCCCCGAGTGGTGGAGACACCCACGACCTTGCCGCCGTCGCGGCGGATGCCGGTGACCTCGCAATTCTGGATGATATCCATCCCCATGTCGGAACAGGCCCGAGCATAGCCCCAGGCTACCGCATCGTGCCGCGCCGTGCCCGCGCGCGCCTGCCAGAGCGCGCCCAGCACCGGATAGCGTGGCCCGTCGATGTTGATGATCGGCACGAGTTCCTTGACCCGCTCCGGCCCGATCCATTCGGTCTCCACCCCTTGGAGCGCGTTGGCATGCGCCGTGCGCTGATAACCGCGAACCTCGTGCTGGGTCTGGGCCAGCATCAGGCAGCCACGCGGGCTGAACATGACGTTATAGTTCAGATCCTGGCTCAACCCTTCGTAAAGCGAACGCGCCTTCTCGAAGATCGCCGAAGAGGAATCCTGCAGATAGTTCGACCGGATGATGGTGGTGTTACGGCCAGTATTGCCGCCACCGAGCCACCCCTTTTCCAGGATCGCGACATTGGTGATGCCGAAATTCCGGCCCAGGTAATAGGCGGTGGCAAGCCCATGGCCGCCAGCGCCGACGATGATGACGTCATAGCGCTTTTTCGGCTCGGGCGCGCGCCATGCCCTGCCCCAGCCGGTGTGATAGCTCAGGGCTTCTCGGGCGACGGCAAAGGCGGAATAGCGTGTCATGGGCGAATCCGATCAGGTCCTGGTCCAAGGCATTCATGCTTTGGGCAGTCTAGCCGCCTAGGCTGCAAATCGCTACTGCAAGTCACAGTTGCGACATGACGGCCTGCGCCGGCGATTTGCCCTTTTTTCATGTGCTCCCGCCCTATAGATCATGCTGAAACAGGAGGCAGAATGACATTCTGGATCGTGATTACAGGGATGGCACTGGCGGCCACGGCATTGCTGGTTCTGGCGCTGCGGCGCGGGCGGGCCGACGACGGCACCGCCGCAGCCTATGATCTGAAGATCTATCGCGACCAGCTCAGAGAGGTCGACCGCGATCTGGCGCGCGGCGTGATCGCAGAGGCGGATGCCGACCGTATCCGGGCCGAGGTGTCGCGCCGAATCCTTGCCGCCGATGCCGCCCTGAAGGCAGGACAGGCGCCCCGCGGCCCGACAAGGACGGCAACCGCTGTCGTCACGGTCGGCCTGGCGGCTCTGGTGATCGGGGGATCGCTGCTGCTTTATCGTGACATCGGCGCGCCGGGCTATGGCGATCTGGGGCTGGCCCGTCGCATCGAACTGGCGGCCGAAGCGCGCAAGGACCGCCCCGATCAGGCTGCCGCCGAGGCGCAGATGCCGGCCCGCACCACGCCGCAGATGGATGCGGATTACAAGACGCTGATCGAACAGTTGCGCAGCGCCGTTGCCGCCCGTCCCGACGATCTGCGCGGACATATGCTTTTGGCCCAGCATGAGGCCAATATCGGCAATTTCAGCGCCGCCCATGCCGCACAATCCCGCGCCATCGTGCTGAAGGGCGATGCGGCCACCGCCCAGGATTACGCCGATTATGCAGAGCTTCTGGTGATGGCTGCCGGCGGCTATGTCTCGCCCGAGGCGGAGCAGGCGCTGGGGCAGGCGCTGAAGCGCGATCCGAACAACGGGCCGGCGCGGTATTACTGGGGTCTGATGATGGCGCAGACCGGACGGCCCGACGTGGCCTTCCGCCTGTGGGAGGAAACCCTGCGGATGGGACCGCCCGATGCCTATTGGATCCCCGCCATCCGCGGCCAGATCGAAGAACTCGCCGCGCGGGCCGGAGTGAAATACACCCTGCCGCCGGCGGGCCCCGCACCGATGCTGAAGGGCCCCAGTGCCGAAGACGTGGACGCGACCCGCGACATGAGCGCCGAGGACCGCCAGCAGATGATCCGTGGCATGGTCGACGGTCTGGCCTCGCGGCTGGCCGACGAAGGCGGCAGCCCTGCCGAATGGGCGCAACTGATCGGTGCGCTCGGCGTTCTGGGCGAGACCGACCGCGCCGGCGCGATCTATCGCGAAGCGCTGCAGACCTTTGCAGACGATACCCAGGCGCTAACTCAGATCGAGGCGGCGGCACGCAATGCGGGAGTGGCAGAATGATTCATGATGCATTCGAGGACTTCGTCGCCGCCCTGCCGCCGATGACGGCTCTGATCGGGCTTGATCTGGGGGAAAAGACCATCGGCGTCGCGGTCTCCGACCGGATCGGCGCGGTGGCCACCCCGCTGGAGACGATCCGGCGCAAGAAATTCACCCTCGATTCCGCCCGGCTGCTGGAGATCATAGCCCACCGCGAGGTTGGCGGCATCCTCTTGGGCCTGCCGCGCAACATGGATGGCAGCGAGGGGCCGCGCTGCCAATCGACCCGCGCCTTCGCCCGCAACCTGATGCAGCTGACCGATCTGCCGATCGGCTTCTGGGATGAACGGCTGTCGACCGTGGCCGCCGAACGCGCCATGCTCGAGGCCGACATGTCGCGCAAGCGACGTGCCGAGCGGATCGACAATATCGCCGCCAGCTATATCCTGCAGGGCGCGCTGGACCGGATGCGCCACATGAAGACCGGGGGCTGAAGCATGGGCAACGACATCTGGCGCCGGCAGGAGATCGAAAGCCCCTGCGTCAAGATCTGTCTGATCCACCCGACCGAGAGGATCTGCACCGGCTGCTTTCGCACGCTGGAGGAGATCGCCGGATGGTCGGGCATGACGGCAGAGGAGCGCCACGCCATCATGGCCGCCCTGCCCGACCGCGCCCCCCGGCTTATCCGCCGTCGCGGCGGTCATGCCGCACGCCTCGCGGCCCGCGGCGGCTCTGACCCGACCTGATCCGCGACCGGTCCGGTCCATTTTCCTCTTGCCCCCGGGACGACAGTCCGGGAAGTCTGCGGGCAACAGCCAGCGGGGCGGCGACCGTCCCCGCCTGCCAGAGGATGCCCCCATGCACGTTCCCCGCCGCGCTCATCTTGGTACCGCCCTGCTGATCCTGGCCGGTCTGGGCCTGTTGCTGGGGCTGATCCTGCGCGCTGGCGGACAGCCCGCGCTGGCCGGGATGGTCTGGATGTTGGGGGTGCTGCCGGCCCTCTGCGCGCTGCTGGTCGAGATCGTCCAGAGCCTCAGGCGCGGCGAACTAGGGCTCGATATCGTTGCCGCACTGTCGATGACCGCCGGTCTGGTCTTCGGCGAAACCCTCGCCGCCGCCGTGGTTGCAGTGATGTATTCCGGCGGCCAGTTTCTGGAAAGCTATGCCGAGGGCCGCGCCCGGCGCGAAATGCAGGATCTGCTGTCACGCGTGCCACGCAGCGCCAGCCGCTATACCCATGAGGGCGAAACGCTGGAAGAGGTGCCGCTCGATGCGCTTGTCCCCGGCGACCGGCTGCTGATCCGTCGGGGCGATGTGGTACCGGCGGATGGCGCCCTGGCCTCGGACACGGCCTTTCTCGACACTTCGGCGCTGACCGGGGAATCGCTGCCGCAGCGGCTGACCGAGGGGGCGGAGGCGCTGAGCGGGGCCACCAACGCTGGCGAGGCCTTTGATCTGACCGTGACCCGCCCCGCCGCGGACAGCACCTATGCCGGCATCGTCCGCCTGGTCGAGGAGGCGCAGCGATCCAAGGCGCCGATGTCGCGGCTGGCCGATCAATGGTCCTTCGGCTTTCTGGCGGTGACGGTGACGCTGGCCGGCCTCGCTTGGGCGCTGACCGGCGATCCGATCCGCGCCGTCGCCGTGCTGGTGGTGGCCACCCCCTGCCCGCTGATCCTGGCGGTGCCGGTGGCGCTGGTCGCGGGACTCAGCCGGGCGGCGCAATATGGCGTATTGATCAAGGGCGCGCGCCCCCTGGAGGCGATGGCGCATATCCGCACGCTGATCCTGGACAAGACCGGCACGCTGACCGACGGGCGGCCGCGCATCACCCAGATCACCCCACAGAACGATCTGGCCGAGGACGACATCCTGCGCCTTGCCGCCGCCGCCGATCAGGCCAGCAAGCACCCCGTCGCCCAGGCCATCGTGACCGAGGCGCAGGCGCGCGGCCTGTCCCTGCCCTTGCCGCGCGCGATGGAGGAACATCCCGGCGAAGGCGTCATGGCCCGGATCGAAGGGCGCCGCGTGCTGGTCGGCGGCGAGGATTTCGTCGCCTCGCAGATCGAGGGGCCGGTGCCGCCGCGCCCGGCGCTCGACGCGGGCGCCGTGCTGGTGGCGGTGGCGATCGACGGGCAGATGGCCGGCCATCTGGTGATGGCCGATCCGCTGCGCGAGGGGGTCGGCACGCTGCTGGCCGGACTGAAGCACCAGGGGGTGGAGCGCATCCTGCTGGCCACCGGCGACCGCCGCGAGGTGGCTGAACGGGTGACCCGGGGCCTTGGCCTCGACGGGCTGCGCTCCGGGCTCAGCCCTGATCAGAAGGTGCTGCTGGTGCTGACCGAGGGCAAGTCCGGCCCGGTGATGATGGTGGGCGACGGGGTGAACGACGCCCCAGCGCTGGCCGCTGCCGATGTCGGCGTGGCGATGGGCGCACGCGGCGCCGCCGCCTCGGCCGAGGCCGCCGACGTGGTGCTGGTGCAGGACCGGATCGACGGGCTCGCCCCCGGGCTGGAGATCGCGCGCCGCGCCCGTGCCATCGCAGTGCAAAGCGTGGTGGCCGGCATCGGCCTGTCGGTGCTGGGAATGATCGCCGCGGCCCTCGGCTGGCTGACCCCGGTCGAGGGCGCCGTGTTGCAGGAGGTGATCGACGTGGCGGTGATCCTGAACGCGCTACGCGCCCTGCGGATCAAACCAGCCACGCCCTGACGCCGCCCCGCCCGCCACGGCGAACGGAGCCCGCGATCAGATCACCGCCTTTTCCAGGAAGGGGCGGCCTTCGACCACCCGTTCATAGCCCACGTCCGAGAAATCGAGCGTGCGATATTCGCCGTAGGCGATCAGCTCCGCCACAGCGCGGCCCGTCGCCGGCCCCTGTTGCAGCCCATGGCCCGAGAAGCCATTGGCGAAGATGAAATTCTCCACCTCCGGGTGACGGCCGACGATCATATTGTGATCCAGCGTGTTATAGGCGTAATGCCCGGCCCATTGGTTGACCACCTTGATCGCCTCGAACTGTGCCGAGCGTTCGGCCAGCGCCGGCCAGATCTGATCCTCGAACTCGGCATAACGCGGCTCGAAATCGTCCCAATCGACGGCAGGATCCTCCGCCGGCACGCCACCGGCCAGGAAGTACTTGCCCTCGGGCCGGCACCAGACGCCGGTCGGGTCGATCATCAAGGGCAGTCGGCCATCATTCACCCTGGCGCTGCCCTCGGGCGTCTGGGCGCAGTCGAAGACGAAAAGCGTGCGCTTGCGCGGCTCGATCGGCACATCGAGCCCGGCCATCCGCGCCGTCAGTGCCGCCCGCGGCCCCGAGGCATTGACCACGGTGCCCGCCCCGATCACCGCGCCGGACTTGAGCGTCACCGAAACGACCCGCGCCCCGTCCCGTGCAATGGCAACCACCTCGTCGGTCAGGATCTCTGCCCCCAGCGCACGGGCCTTTTTGCGAAACCCTGCCATGATGCCGGTGTTGTTGAACCAGCCCTCGCCGGAACGCCCATAAGAGGCGAGCTGAATATCCTCGACCCTGAGGTGAGGGAAGGCCTCGGCCAGCTCCTCCCGGTTCCACAGCACGACATCGGCGCCGCAGGCGATCTGCACCTCATGCGCCTCTCGCAGGGTCTGCGCCTGTTCGGCACTGCGCGCCAGGTAAAGATAGCCGCCGGAATGGAAGTTCAGATCCGGCCTGTCGTCGTCGACCTGCATGATCTCGGCAAAATTGCGGATCACCTCCAACCCGTATTGGCTGACCTTGACGTTGATCGGGTTGGAATATTGCACCCGGATCCCCGAAGCCGAGAGCGAGGTTGAGGCCCTGGCAAAGCTGGGGTCGCGTTCGACCACCAGGACAGAGCCATCGAACCCCGGCATCTGCATCAGGTGATAGGCGATGGAGGCCCCGATCACCGCCCCGCCCACGATCACCACGTCATAATGTGTCTTCATGTCTCTTCCGTTTCATCAGGCTGACCAGGTTCTTCGAGCCGACTGCGGGCGCCGGGCCGGCAGAGCGTTCCGGACAACGATATCCATGCGCGATTCGCCCCTATCGCGCTAGGGGAGCACACCGGCTGGCCAGAGTTCCCAGGGCGATCCGCCTTGAAAATAGTCATGGCTCCCGGCGCTCCTCTCACCCGTTTCCCTGTGCCGCCAAGGCCGCAGCCCGCATCTGGCTGAGGGTCACGCGCGGGGTCAGCGCCTCGGGTGAGATGTTGAGATCGAGCACCGCCCCGGTCTCCGACGCCAGCGCCCGGGCGAAGACCGCCGGGAAATCCTCGGTGGTCTCCACGCGCTCGGCATGGAAGCCATAGGCGCGGGCGAGCATGGTGAAATCCGGGCTGACCATCGTGGTGCCCGAGACCCGGGTTGGATAATGGCGTTCCTGATGCGCGCGGATGGTGCCGTAAATGCCGTTGTTCAGGATCAGAACGATCGGCTGGGCACCAGCCTGCAGCGCGGTCGCCAGTTCGGTGCAATTCATCTGGAAATCACCATCGCCGGCAAAACAGACCACCGTCTTTTCCGGCTTGGCCACCTTGGCGGCGATCGCCGCCGGCAGGCCGTAGCCCATCGCGCCCGACTGTGGCGCCAGCAGGCGCGCTTTCGGTCCAAATCTGAAGAACCGGCCCGACCAGACCGTGAAATTTCCCGCCCCGTTGGTCAGGATCACATCCTCGGGCAGCACATCACGCAGATGGGCGCAGACCTTTCCCATGTCGACGGGCGACGGCAGGTCAGGCAGATCGAAACCCGCCTCATAAGCGGCGCGCGCCTCTGCCCGCCAGGCGGCCCAATCGCCTGTGACCGGCGCCAGTTCGGACAAAGCTTCGGCAAAGGCGTTGGGGCCGGCCTGAATGCCCAGTTCGGGGCGATAGATCTTGCCGATCTCCAGATCCGAGCCATGCACATGGATCAGCCGTTGTTTCGGCTGCGGCACATCGAGAAGCGTATAGCCATCAGTCGAGTTTTCGCCGAACCGGGCATTGATCGCCAGGATCACATCGGCCTCGGCCACCAGGCGCCGGACATGCGGCGCCATGCCGACACCGGCCTCGCCACAGAAGACCGGAGAATTGTTGTCGAGCTGATCCTGATAGCGGAAGACCGCCACCACGGGGATGTCGGAGGCCTCGGCAAAGGCCTGGAGGCGGGCCATGCTGTCGCCCTGCCAGTTGCAGCCACCATAGAAGATCACCGGCTGCCGGGCCTCAGCCAGAATGGCGCGCATCTTTTCCATCGCCGCCACCGCAGGGGCCGGCTCCATGATCTCGACCGGGCCGGTCAGAGGCGCCATATCACTCAGGCTGGTCAGCATATCCTCGGGCAAGGCCACCACCACCGGGCCCGGACGGCCCGAAACGGCCATGTTCCAGGCACGCGACAGGATTTCCGGGATGCGGTCGATCTGGTCGATCTCCACCGCCCATTTGACCATGGTGCCGAACACCGCCTTGTAATCGACCTCCTGAAACGCCTCACGGCCCTTCATGTCGGTGCCGACCTGACCGACGAACAGGATCATCGGGGCAGAATCCTGCATCGCGGTGTGCACCCCGATCGAGGCATTGGTGGCGCCCGGGCCGCGGGTGACCATGCAAATGCCCGGCTGGCCGGTCAGCTTGCCGTAAGCGGCAGCCATGAAGCCGGCGCCGCCCTCGTTGCGGCAGAGCACATAATCCAGCCGGCCCTGCGTATCGTGCAGCGCATCCAGCACCGCGAGATAGCTCTCACCCGGCACCCCGAAGGCCTTGCGTGCCCCCAGCGCGACGAGGCTTTCCACCAATAGCTGCCCACCGTTCCGTGTCATGATCCTGTCTCCCCTTCGCAACCGGCCCCATTTCGGCCAGACAACACGCTTGTCCCGGAGGAGACAAGCACCAAGCCTTGCAAACGACTTCGGGCCTGGGGCCACGCGGCGGAAAAACCGGCCAAGCCTAAGCGGCCCGTCGCGTCTGTGCTGGACAATGGTTTCCCGGGATATCGCGACATCGCTGCCCGCCGGCGCCGCTTTGTGCACACCCGGTCGCATTCGATGTCACTTTCGTCGCCGCCAGCCCCCCGCCGATCGGGAAGATGGAGAAATTATCATTCTGGATGCAGCAGGAGCGCCTCCCGATCCGGACAGGCCAGGGCCTGCTCCTACGGTTGCCGCCCCTCGGTCCTTGACCTTGGCGCATGCGGTGACGCATTTCGCTGCAGAAGCAATGCAACCTTTCGCGGGAGCCCCCAATGATCAAATACTGCCTGACCGTGACCTGCCCCTCGACCCGGGGGATCGTCGCCGTGATCGCCAATTACCTGGCCGATCAGGGCTGCAACATCACCGACAGTTCGCAATTCGACGACCCTGAGACCGGCAAGTTCTTCATGCGGGTCAGCTTCGTCTCCGAGACCGGCGTCGAACGTGCAGCGCTGGAGGCGGGCTTTGCCGATACGGCGACGGCGTTCAACATGGATTTCGCCTTCCATGATGAGGACACCAAGATGAAAGTCGTGATCATGGTGTCGCGTTTCGGGCATTGCCTGAACGATCTGCTCTATCGGGTGCGCATCGGGGCGCTGCCGATCGACATCGTGGCGGTGATCTCGAACCACATGGATTACCAGAAGGTTGTGGTGAACCACGACATCCCCTTCCACTGCATCAAGGTAACCAAGGAGAACAAACCGCAGGCCGAGGCGGCGATCATGCAGGTTGTCGAGGATTCGGGGGCCGAGCTGATCGTGCTGGCGCGCTACATGCAGATCCTGTCGGACGAGATGTGCCGGAAGATGTCGGGCCGGATCATCAACATCCACCATTCCTTCCTGCCGTCCTTCAAGGGGGCCAATCCCTACAAGCAGGCCTATGAACGCGGCGTGAAACTGATCGGGGCGACGTCGCATTACGTCACCGCCG
>NZ_AUBS01000020.1 GCF_000429365.1 Pseudodonghicola xiamenensis DSM 18339
GGGTTTCATCTTCGTTCCTTCGTCACTACGACGAAGCCCAAATCCTCCTTAAATCACAACCTCAAATCTGTGCCATTGGCGCTGACGGGGGACAAATCAGATTGAGGTGTTCCTGAAGATCCGCAAGATCCTGAACAACGATCTCGACCGTGTTATTCCGGGGCATGAGCCGAAATTGTTCGAGCGTCACGTGTCGTGGCAGACAGAGAGCGGCAACTGCGTTGCCGAAGTGAACTTGGGTGCGGGTGAAGGACCCCGGCGGCCGAGTGAGTTTCAGGCCCTGGCATCTGCAACCTCCTGACACGCGGCCAGGGGACGGAAGACGGGAGGAGGGCACCCGACGTGCAGGCACAGGGACAACGTCTTGTTATCCCTGTTGACGTCTAAAAGAGACCGCTGAAATTGAAAGGGGCAGGTGTCTGGGAGCCGGGGGATCAGCGGGGCACCCCATATCCTGGTTCCGGGGCGAGCCGGCGGAATATCGGCGCAAGCAAGATGGCGCGCCCGATTTTTCCGGAAAATTCAGAGCTGAAGTCCGTCGACAGCGTGATCGCAACGGTCACGCTGTCGACGAGAGGCGTTCATTCGACAACCTGGGAGGTGTCCGTCGGTGTCGCGGCGGTGATCAGCTCAGCCGGCCTTGTAACGCTTCGCGATGATCGAGCTGCCCAGGCTGGTCAGCACCACCGTCACGATCAGCAGGATGAAGGCAAGCGCTGCACCGAAGGGCCAGTTGGACGCCCGGGCGAACTGTTCGTAGACCGCCGGAGCCATCATCTGGAACTGCGGCCCCCCCAGCAGAAGCGGCGTGGCATAGGCATTCATGCACAGGATGAAGACGAGCGTTGCCCCGGCCAGCACCCCGGGCAGCGACAGTGGCATCAGCACCCGGAAGAACGAACGTGCCGGGCGTGCCCCAAGGTTCGCCGCCGCCTCTTCGACCTGACGCGGAATGCTTTCGATGACCGAGGCAAGGGTCAGGATCATGTAGGGCAGCACGATGCCCACGGTGGCGAAGATCACCGCGCCGGGCGTGTAGAGCAGTTGCAGCGGTTCCGAAATGATCCCGAGGCTGCGCAGCGAGGCGTTGACCAGGCCATCGGTGCTCAGCAGGGCGAGATACCCGGCTGAGCGCACCACGCCCCCCACCAGCAGGGGGAACATGGTCAGAATGGTCAGCTTGCTCTTCCAGCGTCCTTCCATCCGGGCCAGCAAATAAGCCGGACCATAGGCAAGAAACGTGGTCAAGATCGTACAGGTCAGGGCCACCACGATCGTGGTCGTCAGGATCTTCTGGTAATATGGATCGGCCACCGCCTTCGCATAGTTATCCAAGGTGAAGGCGGTCTTCATCAGGTAGAGCGGGTCGAAGACATTGAACGAGTACCGCAACATCAGAAGCATGGGCGCCCCGAGCAGAAGCAGCACCAGAAGACCGGCCGGAAGAACAAGCTTTGCCATGTGTCAGCCCTTGAGAATGCGGTTCCAGGAATCCAGCATGGAGGCCTGGTTCTCCATGATGAAGTCCAGATCCGGCTGCCAGAGGCGGTTCTGTTCGGCTTCGCTGAAGCCGATCTGCGCTTCCAGTTCGGGGCTGATGGAGCCGTTCTTGACGGTCGGCAGGTAGCCCATCTTTTCGGCGAAGGCCGCCTGTGCCTGCGGGTTCAGCAGGGCATCCATATAGGCCATGCCGCCCTCGGAGTTGCGGGCATTCTTCGGCACCGCCGCCTCGTAGACCGCGGGGAACGCGCCTTCCTCGGGCACGACCCAGCCAAGGTCGATGCCGCTCTTGTTCCAGCTGTAACCGCGCGCAGCCGAAATGATGGTGATCCAGATGTCACCGGAGGCGAGTGCCTGTCCGACGGCCTCGGTCGACGGGAGCAGCTTGGCGTCGAGGTCCTTCCACTGCTGGACCCCCTTATCCGCCCCGTTGAAGTCCGACAGCGTGCCGCCGTTGGCGATCGCCGCATAGGCCATGTTCGAGGTGTAGAGGAAGTCGCTCAGGCCGATCTTGCCTTTGTAGGCCGGGTTCCACAGCTCGGCGATAGATGCCGGCGGCGTGGTGATCAGGTCTTTGCGGTAGACGACGGCATGGGCCGAATAGATCAGCGGCACCGAGTGCTTCTTCTGGAGAAACGGCAGGATGTTGTCATAGGAGGCCACGTTATCGGCGCTCAGCTCTTCCAGCGCGCCCACCTTTGCGGCGGCGTGCATGTCGAAATCGGCCAGCAGCGCGGCGTCCATGCTGCCGCGACGCTGCATGCGTTCGGTGATCAGCTTGGTGCGGCGCGGCACCGGGCCCGACACTTCTTGCAGGATGTTCCAGCCTGCGGGTTCCAGGATCGCCTGGTCGACGTTCTTTTTCAGCAGGTCGCCGAAGGTGCCGCCCCAGGTGCCGACGACAAGGTCCTTGGACTGGGCGATGGCCGGGCTGGACAGCAGCCCCGTGGCTGTGGCCGCTGAAGCGGTGGCGAGGAAGCTGCGCCGGGAAAGTCTGGTCATCTGGGAGTCTCCTGTTGGGATTTTCTGGTTTGGGTTTTCTGGATCGGTATTCCGGTCGGCGTTTCTGACCTCAGGCGTCAAGCAGGCGGGCATCGCCGCCGTTCCATTGCAGACGGACCGGGTCGCCCGTCTGCAGACCGGCAAGGGCGTCATCGGGGCCTGGGGTCGCGGTGACCACGGTCACAGACGTCTCTCCGAGCATCACGGTGTATTCGGTCTGCGCCCCGAGATAGAGGATCTCGCGCAGCGCGCCCTCGACCCCATCCCCCGCACGGGTGATTGCGATCTTCTCGGGCCGGACCGAGTAGAAGCGGGCGTTAGGCTGCCCTGCCGCCGCGGGAGGGAGCAGCGTGCCGCAGACGGTATGGAAACCATCCTCCTCGACGCGCCCCTCGATCACGTTGGAGCGGCCGACGAAATCCGCCACGAAAGAATCCGCCGGGCGTTCATAGAGATCCTGGGCGGTGCCGGCCTGACGGACCTTGCCGCCTTCCATCAGCACCAGCTTGTCGGACATCGTCAGCGCCTCTTCCTGGTCGTGGGTGACCATCAGGGTCGTCAATTCCAGCGATTGCTGCAGCGAACGAATTTCGCTGCGCACTTCGCCGCGCAACTTGGCGTCGAGGTTCGACAGCGGTTCATCCAGCAGGAAGATCGCCGGGTTCAGAACCAGTCCGCGCGCCAGGGCGACCCGCTGTTGTTGTCCGCCCGAAAGCTGACGCGGATAGCGATCTGCCAGGTGGTCGAGACGCACCCGCTTCAGGGCCTCGAGGCTTTGCGCCTCGCGATCGGCCTTGCCGACCTTGCGCATCTCGAGGCCGAATCCGACATTCTGCGCCACGGTCATATGCGGAAACAGTGCGTAGGACTGGAAGACAAGGGCTGTGTTGCGCTCGTAGGGCGCAAGGTCGGTCACATCGCGCCCGTCCAGCACCACCGAGCCGGAGGTCGGGGCGATAAAGCCCGCGACCATGCGCAGCGTCGTCGTCTTGCCGCAGCCCGAGGGCCCCAGCAGCGAAACCAGCTCTCCGCGCTGGATCTGCATGTTCATGTCCGCAACCGCGATTGCTTCGCCGTATTCCTTGCGGATGTTGATTAGTTCGAGCGATTTCATCTCTTGATCTCCGGGCATTCAGACGATGCGGGACAGTTTCACGTAGCGATCGGTGATCAGCATCATGGCGGCGATGACGACGATCTGGATCGTTGCGACGGCGGCGAGGGTCGGGTCGATCTGGAACTCCAGGTAGTTGAGCATTGCGATCGGCAGGGTGCTCATGCCGGGGCCGACCAGCAGCAGGGTCAGTTCGAGGTTCTCGAAGCTCTGGATGAACGAAAACATCGAAGCGGCGACGATGGCCGGGCGCATCATCGGCAGGGTGACCCGCCAGAATACCGTGAAGGGACGGGCGCCGAGGTTCAGCGCCGCCTCTTCCACGCTGCGGTCGAGCCCCTGCAGACCAGCGGTCACGACCCGCACCGTCCAGGGGATCGTCAGCAGGATATGCGATGCGACCAGACCGGGCAGCGTGCCCACAATGTCCATGTCCAGCTGGTTCTGCGCCAGCAGGTAGGTCAGATACAGCGCGGTGCCCGCCACGATCCCGGGGACGATGATCGGACCCAGAAGGAAGGTGGTAATCGCCTGTTTGGCGCGGATGTTGCTCCGCACCAGCGCAAGCGAGGCCGCCGTTCCCACCGGCACCCCGATCACCGTGGCGATCGCGGCCACCTTGAAGCTGACGATGAAGCCGTTGAGGAATTCCTCGCGGCCGATGGCATTGCGGTACCAATCCAGCGACAGGCCGCTCGGCGGGAAGGCGATGATCGCATCGCGGAAAACGGAGGTGACCACCAGCAGAAGGACCGGCAGCAGCATCACGGTATAGGCGATAACGATCCCGCCGCGGTAGATAAGTCCAGTCAGTCGCATGGCGCGCCTTTCTTTGTATCGGTCCTCAGAAAGCAACAGGAAAAGCTGTCTGCTACGGTTTGCAGGGCCTCCAGGCGGGCGGCGTCGAATGCCTCTTCGCCGCCCATCAGGTTCACTTGCCCGACGACCTCGCCATTCTCCGTGCGGACCGGCAAGTTGACGATGGCGTCGGCGCCAAGGTCGAGAATGCTCTGGGCATCCGGGAACCCGGCCCGAAGGGCATCCTCCCCCTTGGTCAGGATGGGCGCCCCAGTGTCCCGGACACGTGCCATGGTTGGCGCATCGGCAAACAGCTTGAACCCGGACCCTGCAAAGATCTCAGCATGGCTGGTGAAGACGCGCTCTGCCCGGTCGTCGTGGTATAATAACGCGGTCAGGGCGCGAATGTCAGCCTGTGCCGCCAGCTCGGGCAGCAGGTCGGAGAGACTGCGGGTCGAGGTCATGCGGGCCCCTCGGTCTTGACGACGGGCAGATCCAGACGGGTCTGCGCCAGGTCGACCGAGATCCGGGCCATACGGCCATGGGGCACTTTCTTGAAATGGTCGGCATCGGCCCCGGCAATCGACAGGCGCAGCCGGCTGCCCTGCGACAGGGTCCAGGCGACCGGCAGCAACGGGATGCGGATCTGCTGCATTTCGCCCGCGGGCAGGGGCTCTGCACTGTCGCGATGGAAGGTCCGGTAGGGCCAGTTGATGCGGATGTTCTCGGGGGCCTCGGCTTCGGCCCGGAAGATCGCACGCAGCACGCCTTCGGTGATATACCGCTCGGTCCCGTCGGCCTCGACTTCGGTCAGGTAGATGAAGAGACCGGCATCGGGCGCGTCGAAGCTGGCATGGAGATCCAGCAGGGCATGGCCCGCGATCCGCGTCTCCTCGGACAGCGGCGCGCTGTCCCAGCTCAGCATCTCGGCGGTGCGGCCCTGCCAGTCGTAATAGTAGTTCCGCGAATCCATACCCGCGATACGTTCATAGCGCGTTTCAAAGCCGGTCCGGGTATGGGGCACGAACTGGTATTCCGCGGCCCCTTCCGTGGCGCTTTGGCCAAGCGCGCCCGCGGTGCCGGGGTGCAGCACGTCCAGCGTGGGTTGCGGCGGCCAGCTTTCGGCCTCGGCCCAGGCTTCTTCATGCATCGCGAAGTAGGACACCGGCGGTTCGCCTTTCAGGCCCGTATCGGCGCCCATCAGGTAGGTATCGAAGAAGCGCAGCACGCAGCCCAGCACCGAGAAGTCGGGCTCTTCGCTGTTGCGCCAGGGCGAAACGGCGATCCGCGCGCCGTGATCCCAGGGGCCCAGCACCAGGTGATGCGGATTCTTGTCCAGGGTCAGGAAACGCGCGATGGCGCCATTGGCATAGCCGGCTCCGTCCATCCAGCCCGAGAGCGAGAGGATCGCGACATCATCACGGAACCCTGCGGTGTAGGAATAGGGGCTGATCGAGGCGCTGCTGTAATCGGGGTCATAGGGCAGACCTTCCTCGCGGTAGGCGAGGTCCGCCATGAAGTCGGTTTGCCGGAAATTGGCCTGGTGCTCGGCCACCGCGGCGGCGACCATGCTGCCGTCCGTGTCCTCATCGACGGGTTGCGGCCCCTGATAGTCCGGACTTGCGTAGTATTTGTAGTCCTTCAGGTAATCACGCTGATCCAGGTCGAGCCCCTTCATCAGGTTGTCGTAAAGCTGGGTGAGCGACGTGCATTGCATCCCGCCGGGGAAGT
Organism: Pseudodonghicola xiamenensis DSM 18339; assembly: GCF_000429365.1. Taxonomy (GTDB): domain Bacteria; phylum Pseudomonadota; class Alphaproteobacteria; order Rhodobacterales; family Rhodobacteraceae; genus Pseudodonghicola; species Pseudodonghicola xiamenensis. The sequence continues at coordinate 6,146 of NZ_AUBS01000020.1, forward strand.
AGTTGTCGGCATAGGTGTCCCAGACCGAAAAGAGCGGCGCGATGGCCTTGACGGCCGGGTGCCCGGTTGAGGCCAGGAAGTCGGAGGCCGCGCCAAGATAAGAAATGCCCGTCGCCCCCAAGATACCGTTCGACCAGGGTTGAGCGATGACCCAATCGGCGATTTCGGCACTGTCGAGGCGTTCTCTCGGAGAGCGGAAGCCGTCACGTGTGCCAAAGCTGGCACCGGTGCCCCGGACATCGACCACCACCACCACATAGCCACGCGGCACGAAGTAGTTGCTGAACTTGGCAGTGTTCGGGTTGGCGATGGCATCGGAGCCTTCGGCCAGCTTGAAGCGGCGGAAGTAGGGGGTGAACAGAAGCAAGGTCGGAAAGGTCTCTCCCTCCGCCGCGCCCTCGGGGCACCAGACGTCGACAGCAATCCGGCAACCATCGCGCATCGTCAGATAGCTGGACTGCGGCTTGGACGGCAGGCTGTAGGGCACTGCTCGGTCAGCTTCGTATGCGGAGACGCGGCTGTTGAGATCGACTTGCTTGGTCATTGGGACTTCCGTGATTTGTTTGGGAGTCGTTACAGCCGAAAATTTGTACTTGCGTAAATTGAATATTTTGGCAGTTTTGTTACTTTTATAGTAACTGTGTGATCAGCAAAGAACAGCAGGACAGTCGACAGTGGCGCTTACTCAACGAACCCTCGAAGCCTTCCGTGCCTTCGTCGAAACCGGCTCGGTCAATGGTGCTGCGGACCGGCTCTTGCGGACTCCGGCGCAGGTCAGCCGTCTGCTGTCTGCTCTGGAAGACGAGTTGGGGTTTTCGGTCCTGACCCGGCATGGGCGGAGGCTGCGGCTTACCCGTGAAGGGAAAGATTTTTATGCAGAAACTGAAAGGGTTATGCAGGCATTCGACGATGCTGAACGTCGCGCCGACCAAATCAGGCGGGGGCGAAAGGAGCATTTGCGCATCCTTGTGGCACCCTTCATCTCACATGCCGTCATCAACCAGTCACTGGCGCAGGTGATGGAAAGGCATCCCCAGATGACGGCCCAGATCGACGCCCGGGTGCGGCTGGATATCGACCTCTGGGTCGGTCAGGAAACCTTCGATCTCGGCATCGCTCCACTGCCGATCAAGGCCGGAGCGTTCGAGGTCGAACCTTTCCTGGAATTGCCAATGATGGTGGCCATGCATCCAGATCACCCGTTGGCTGCCCAAAAAACAGTCACATTTCAGGACTTCATCGCACGTCCGATCGTTTCGACACATGCCCGATCCCTGCTTGGTCAGCATCTCGAATCGCTTTGCAAGCAATACGGGGAACGCCTGGATGTCCGTATCGAAGCCCGCAATGGCGTCATCGCCTGCCAGATGGCGGGCCTGAATCTCGGCTGTTGTCTGGCCGATCCCTTCGTCGCGCTTTCGAGCGGGGTCGAGTCGCTGGTGCTGCGTCCGTTCGAACCGCGCGGCATCCTGAGTTACGGCTTTCTCTACCCAAGCTGGTCAAGCCGCACGAAGATCGTCACCGAGGTCGCCGATGAAATCCGCGCGAGCACGGCCCGGCTGGCGGCGACATTGTAGCCATCAGGATTTTTTCAAAGGCAAGCCCGATCTGTCCTTCCTATGTGACCAGAACGTGCAGAGATGTCTTTGGCCCGGTTCCAGCAAGCATGACGGAGCAGGGCAGACCAAGAAGACCTTTCATGGGGGCGGCTTGTCCCGTTGCCGGCGGAGCGGGGCCGACGTTTGCGTGACCGTGGAAATTCGTTCTGAAGGGTGTGCAACCTGTGCTAGCTTTGCCGCTGAGGAGGAGGGAAGCGACATGTCGGATTATCATCATGTGGCGGAAATCGAACGTGTGCTTGATGGTGCGGTGACCGGGCGCGATGGTTTCGTGTCGGCCTCGTGGCGACGCTGCGTCGAACTTTACGGAATGGACCCGACACGCCGCGATCCCGCCCATATCGTGACCGAGGCGGAGCTGCGCGAACATCGTGTCCAGGCGGAACGGATGATCGCCGCCGCCCGGTCGAGCCTGAAGACGCTGTTCCGACAGGTGGCCGGTCAGAACTATGTCCTGCTGCTGACCGATGCCGGTGGCGTCTGTGTCGACTTCTTCGGCGATGATCTTTTCGTCGAGGAACTGCGCGGCGCCGGGCTCTATCTCGGCTCCAACTGGTCGGAAGACCTGGCCGGGACCTGTGGCGTGGGCGCCTGCATCGTCACCCAGGAACCGGTGACGGTGCATCAGGACGATCATTTCGGTAATGCGCATACCGGGCTCAGTTGCACGGCGGCGCCGATCTTTGACAGTCTTGGAGAGCTGGCGGCGGTGCTTGATATCTCCCTGCTGCGCTCGCCTTCGCCAAAACGCAGTCAGAACCTGGCGATGAGTCTGGTCACCAATGCCGCCCGGCGGGTGGAAATGGCCAATCTCATGGCTGAGGGGCGTCGCGACTGGATCCTGCGTGTCTCGGACCGGCCCGAGTTTCTCGATATCGACCCGGAGGCGGCGGTGCGGCTGGATGGGGCGGGTCGAATTCTGGGCTATACCCGGGGTGCGCGGCGGCTTTTTCCAGATGGCGGTGGCGTGCTGGGGCGTCGCATCGACGAGGTTCTGGGGATGACCGTGGACGATTTGCCCGACCTGATGCGCGACCGGCCCAGCGAAGACCGCATGATCGAGATGCGCGACGGAGGGGCGCTTTTCGGCCATGCGATCGCGCCGCAGGCGCCGCGCTCGGCCTTGCGCAGCGCGCGCCGGGGTGGGCCGTTGGCGGGGTTGACCCAGGGCGATCCTGCCATGACCGAGATGCTGAACCGTGCGGCAAGACTGGCCCGGACCAGCGTGCCGCTGCTTGTCTGCGGCGAAACCGGCACCGGCAAAACGCGACTGGCGCGGGCGCTGCATATGGCGGGCAGCGCTGGCGGTTTCGTTATGCTGGACTGCGCCGGGCTGACGCCGGAGGCCTTGCGACAGGGCTGCGCCGGGGCGCGGGGGGGCGCCACGACGCTGTTGCTGCGCCGGATCGAGGACATGCCGGAGGAGACCATGGTGGCGCTGAGCGCGATCCTCGATAGTCGCAATGACCTGCGGGCGATCACGACCACCTGTGTCGCGCCTGACAGGCTGGAGCTGCCGCTGCCGCTGTTTCACCGGCTGGCCGGAGCGACGCTGTCGATACCACCATTGCGGCAGCGCCGGGACCTGAGTTGGCTGGTGAATCTGCTGCTGCGGCGCCGTGCGCCAGAGGATATGCGCCTGTCGCCCTCGGCCCGGGCGGAGCTGTTGGGCCGCGACTGGCCGGGAAACCTGCGCGAGCTGGAGCATGTGCTCGATGTCGCCATCGCGTTGTGCGAGGGGCGGGTGATCGACCAGCAGGACCTGCCGGCTCCGGTCACCATGGTGTCTGGCTCGACCGAGGCGGAAGAACCCCTGGAGCAGGTGATGGAGGCCTGTGGTTGGAACATGGCCCGCGCAGCGCGGCGTCTGGGGGTCAACCGCTCGACCGTTCTGCGCCGTTTGCGGCGCGCCGGGTTGCGTCCGCCCACCTGACAGGTTGCAGGATGTTGCGCGCGCAACATGCCGCAATGCAGCGCCCAGCTTTTGGGCATCTTTTGTCGTCTCTGGCTGGATTACGCAGCGGAACCTCCGCGACACTCCTGTGGCAACACGCTCGTAGGAGGAGACGCGATGCTTGATTCAATTGCTATTTCCCGCACGGAGGAGGTGCTGGAAACGCTTAACGCGGCGCTGGAGGCAGGGGACATTGTCGCTGTCGCCGGGCTTTTTGCCACCGATAGCTACTGGCGAGATCTGGTTTCGGTGACATGGAACCTGAAGACCGTCGAGGGGCCGGCCGGAGTGGCCGACATGCTGACGCAGCAACTGGCGCAGACCCGTCCCGGAAAGTTCCGGCTTCAGGAAGGCGAACTGCCTGTCGAGGAAGACGGCGTCACCACCGCCTGGATCACCTTCGAGACTGCGGTAGGGCGTGGCTGGGGGCTGATGCGGCTGAAGGACGGTCGGATCTGGACCCTGCTGACCACGCTTCAGGAATTGAAGGGCCATGAGGAGAACCGCGGGACGCGTCGCCCGATGGGGGCCGAACATGGCGCCAGGAAGAACCGCACAAGCTGGAAGGAGCGCCGCGAGGCGGAGACCGCCGAGCTCGGGTATCAGACCCAGCCCTATGCCGTCATCGTCGGCGGCGGGCAGGGCGGCATCGCTCTTGGCGCGCGGCTGCGTCAACTGGGGGTTCCAGCCATCGTGCTCGACAAGCACGACCGGCCCGGGGATCAGTGGCGCAGTCGCTACAAGTCGCTCTGCCTGCATGATCCGGTCTGGTACGACCATCTTCCCTATATCAAGTTCCCCGACAACTGGCCGGTGTTCACGCCCAAGGACAAGGTCGGCGACTGGCTGGAGATGTATACCAAGGTCATGGAGATCAACTACTGGACCCGGTCCGAGGTTCAGAAGGCGGCCTATGACGCGGCCAGTGGCCGATGGTCGGTGACGGTCGATCGCGACGGGGAAGAGATCACGCTGCATCCGACGCATCTGGTTCTGGCCACCGGCATGTCGGGAAAACCGAACATGCCCGAATTTCCCGGCATGGACAGTTTCAGGGGCACGATCCAGCATTCCTCCTGGCACGAGGGGCCGGATGCCTGGACTGGCAAGAAAGTGGTGGTGGTCGGCTCCAACAACTCGGCGCATGATATCTGTGCCGCGTTGTGGGAGGCCGGTGCCGATGTCACGATGGTGCAGCGCTCCTCGACCCATATCGTCAGATCTGACAGCCTGATGGAGATCGGTCTGGGCGGGCTTTATTCCGAACAGGCGCTGGCCAACGGCATCACCACCGAAAAGGCGGACATGATCTTCGCGTCTTTGCCTTACAAGATCATGCATGAATTCCAGATCCCGCTCTATGACCAGATGCGCGAGCGCGACGCCGAATTCTATGCCGGGCTTGAAAAGGCCGGGTTCAAGCTGGACTGGGGGGACGACGGTTCTGGGCTGTTCCTCAAATACCTGCGGCGTGGCTCGGGTTATTACATCGACGTGGGCGCAAGCCAGCTGATCATTGATGGAGAGGTCAAGCTGGTGCAGGGGCAGGTAGATCATTTCGACGAGACCGCCGTTGTTCTGGATGACGGCACGCGGCTCGAGGCCGATCTGGTGGTCATGGCCACGGGCTTCGGGTCTATGAACGGCTGGGCTGCGGATCTGATCGGTCAGGAGGTCGCCGACAAGGTCGGCAAGGTTTGGGGGCTTGGCTCTGACACCACCAAGGACCCGGGCCCCTGGGAGGGGGAGCAGCGCAACATGTGGAAACCCACGCAGCAGGAGAACCTGTGGTTCCACGGCGGCAACCTGCATCAGTCGCGGCATTATTCGCTCTATCTCGCACTGCAGCTGAAGGCGCGGATGGAGGGGCTCGAAACCCCGGTCTACGGTCTGCAGGAGGTGCATCACCTGGCATGAGACAGCCTGCGCCCGGGCCCTGCCGCAGGCCCGGGCGTCCCTTTTTAATTCATGGAGAACGAAAAAAATGAAAGCAGCACGTTGGCATGGCGTGAAAGATATCCGGGTCGAACAGGTGGATGAGCCTGCGGTCGGCCCCGGCGAGGTCAAACTCAAGGTGGCCTGGACCGGGATTTGTGGCAGCGATCTGCATGAATATCTGGCCGGCCCGATCTTTGTCCCGGTGGGAGAGGATCACCCGCTGAGCCATGATCAGGCGCCGATCACCATGGGGCATGAATACAGCGGCACCGTTACCGAGGTGGGGGAGGGCGTCACCAATGTCGTGCCGGGTGACCGGGTGGTGATCGAACCGATCTTTGCCTGTGGCACCTGTCCCGCCTGTCTGGAGGGGAAATACAACCTTTGCGATAGCCTTGGCTTCGTCGGGCTGTCTGGCGGCCATGGTGGCTTTGCAGCCTATTCCGTGGTGCCCGCGCGCATGGTGCACAAGATGCCAGACGCGCTGTCGATGGAGCAGGGCGCGCTTGTCGAACCCTCTGCCGTCGCGCTCCATGCGGTGCGCATGTCCAAGATCAAGGCAGGGGATACGGCGGCCGTCTTCGGTGCCGGGCCCATCGGCCTTTTGGTGGTCGAGGCGCTGCGCGTCGCGGGGGCGGCGCAAATTCACGTGGTCGAACCGTCAGAAGTCCGGCGCCAGAAGGCGCTTGAGCTGGGGGCCACGAGCGTTATCGACCCGAGCGTCGAGGATGCGGTCGCGACCATCCGTGCCGCAACCGGAGGTGTGGCGGTCTCCTTCGAGGTGACCGGCGTGCCGCAGGTGTTGCAGCAATGTATCGAGGCGACCCGGCATGAAGGGCAGGTGCTGATTGTCTCGATCTGGGAAAAGGCCGCCGCGTTCCAGCCGAATACCGTCGTGCTGAAAGAGCGGCAGCTTCTGGGCAGCATCGCCTACCGACATATCTATCCGGCGGTGATGGAACTGATGATGCAGGGCTATTTCAGTGCCGACAAGCTGGTGACCAAGCGGATCGCGCTGGAAGACATCACCACAGAGGGGTTCGATGCGCTGGTTGCCGAGAAATCCCATGTGAAAATCCTGGTTGAAGCGCCGGAGTGACGCCCGGGGGCAGCCGCAGGGCCGCCCCTCCCCCGGGTTTTCGGTGACATCCTTCCCCTTTTGATCTGCCCTCTCAGACGCGTCAGCTTTTGCCCAGACGGCGGGGTCTGCGCCTGATATCCCGTTTCCGGCCTTGGTGAGGCCGGCACCATTTCCGCGCAACATGGTCCAGCGTGGGATAGGCGCTTTGCATGTCCCCGCAGGCGGTATGACGCGCGAAAACCCTTTCCTGACATCTGTGCCGCATGTGGTTGCATGCAGGCTCCGCTCTGATCGGAGCGGCAATGTGTCGATGCAAGGCGATAGGCATTTCCTGCGGTCTGGAGAGGCGTGTCTGCAGAAAAATTATCAAAAAAGTACTTTTGTAATTTTACTGACATTTTTGCCTGTCATGTCACACCCGCGCCCGGTCGATCCGGTGATCGCGACGAATCTTGTGAACTCCGACGGAAACCAGAAACATGCTCAAACACCATCATCGTCCCGCGCGCCTCGGCGGCAGTCGGGTGACCATGCGGCAGACGCTTTTGTGCGGTGTCGCCGCGCTTGCCCTGCTCGGCTCTCCCGCTGTTGCCGCAAGCGCCAGTGACAGCGGAACCCTGCGTATCGCCAGCCTGAATGTCTGGGTCGAGAAATTCCGCGATCAGCCGGAAAAGATCGCCGAACAGTTCCTGAAGGGAAATTATGACACCATCGTCTTTCAGGAACTGGTCAGCGAACAGACCCTGAGCAAGCTGCAGAGCCTGCTGGCCGAGGCTGGCGCGGGGGATTACCGGTATATCCGGCAGCTCGACAATGGGGTGCTCAGCCGGATCGACGGTACACTGGGGCAAAGCACTCAGGGCGATTCAGTGGCCTGGCAGCTGATGGAACCGGGCAAGGGTGTTCCCGACACGCTGCTTGGTGTGGTTCATCTGGACTATCACGACCCGGCCGATCTGCGCCTGCAAGAGGTTGACGGGATCACCGACTGGGCCGCGGGCGTCAACCGTCCGACCATCCTTGTCGGCGACTGGAACGCCGGGGATGTGTCCGAACGGGGCCTGAACCGGGCCTCTCAGCAAAAGCTGATCCTTCAGGACTATCTGCGGTCGGGCAACAGCTATTACCGTCAATTGCTGACGGAATATACCGTCGATGCCGAGGCGATGGAGGCCTTCATCGCGGACCACACAGGTGAAAGCCTCAGCCTGGATCAGATCCCGGACACGTTCTTCGCCGATGAGACCTATCCGATTGAATCGAATACCCCCTACACGATGAACCGGATGAAGCGGGACTATATGCTCCTGCAACTGGACGGCGAACGCGAAGGGTTCGCCCCGCACGAATTGGCCGATGGGTCCACCACCTGGCCCTCGGTGGGCGAGGATGCGACCAATGTCTGGGCCAGCTGGGACCGGACCCGGATCGACCACTACCTGGCATCGCGGCCGTTCGGCAAATGGTGGCAGATCGTCGATGATCCGACCGATCCGAACTTGGGCACGCTGGACGATCTGCGCACCGAAGATGGTGTGCCCTATGCCGACCACGCCGCCGTGGCCCATGAATTCCGCTGGATCGGCCCCAAGCTGGAATATTACACCGGTGCCGAGGCGACCGAGGAAACCCGTCTGGTCTGGGGCGAGGGCGCCACGACGTTCAGCGAAGAGAACCCGGAATTCTTCCTGACCCGTAACAACATGCGCTCTGATGTCTATCTGGGCCAGATCGCGGATGAAAACGGTGTGCCGATCCTTACCGGGCTGACGCTGGACGAGAAAAAGACGCTGCTGGACTGCACCACCGACGATCCGCGGTTGCAGCAGGCGGTTCAGGACTATTGCATCGACGATCACAGCTTTATCGGTGAAACGCTGGTCGCGGACGGTGGCACGGTGGTTGTGGCCGAGGATGCAGCCCTTGGCGAGGCGGACGCGCGGCTGCGGCTGTCCAACGGCGGGCTTGCCGTCATCGGCACCGAGATGACCACGCTTGACCGCGAAATCTCTCTGGAAGACGAAGGCGGCTGGCTGGATGTCCGCAGCGCCGGCGGCGCGGTCGAGGTGGCGCAGGCCGTCAGTGGTTCGGGCGATCTGATCAAACGCGGCGTCGGCAGCCTGACGCTTGCGGCCGAGAACAGCTATACCGGCGCCACCCGGATCGAGGCGGGCGCCTTGATCGTCAACGGTTCGATCGCCACCGCCGGCCTGACCACGGTGGGCGACGGGGCCCGGCTGGGCGGCACGGGCACCACGGGCAGCGTGCGTGTTGCCGAGGGCGGTACGCTCGGGGCCGGAAACAGCATCGGCACGCTGAACGTCGCCGGCGACCTGAGCTTTGCCAGCGGTTCGATCCTCGAGATCGAGGCCAATGCCGATGGCGAGGCTGATAAGGTCGCTGTCTCTGGTGACATCGCCATCGAGGGCGGCAGCGCCATCGCCCTGGCCGAAGGCGGGGACTACCGCCCGCAGACCAGCTATGAAGTGCTGAGCGCTGGCGGCACCGTTTCGGGCCGGTTCGACAGCATCACCTCTTCTCTGGCCTTCCTTGATGCCGAGCTGAGCTATGGGGCGTCCTCGGTCGATCTGACGCTGGATCGCAACGATACCTCTTTTGATACCGTGGCCGTCTCCGGCAACGCCCGCGCCGCAGCCACCGCGATCGAAGCGCTGGGTATGGGCAATGAGGTCTATGACGCCGTGGTGCTGTTGGGCGCTGACACTGCCAGCGATGCCTTTTCCCAGATGTCCGGCGAAATCCACGCCGCCACCATGGGGGCGCTGGCGAACCAAAGCGCCCGCGTCGCCAATGTCTGGGGCGAGAAGAGCCGCGGCGCCTCGCGGATGGAACGCGAGGGATTGTCATTCTGGGCCAGCGGTTACGGCGAGAACGGCACGACCAAGGCGGGCGGGGATCTGTCCGACGTCCGGAACAAGACGGTCGGCACGCTCTTCGGCGCTGATGCGCTGACCGAAAACGGGCTGGAGATCGGTGTCATGACCGGGTTCGGGCAAGGCGAGGTTTCGCTGTCCGGTCGGTCGGGCACGGTGGATACCGATGACCTGCATCTTGGTTTGTCCATTGGCAAGCAATTCGGCGCGACGATCCTGCGCGGCGGTCTGGCCTATACCCACAGCACCCTGTCGGGCAGCCGTGATGTCAGCACCACCGGCTTTGCGAACACGCTTTCCTCTGGCGGGCATGCCAACACCACGCATGTCTTTGCCGAATTGGCGCATCAGATGAAGACCGGCAATACCCTGCTGGAGCCCTTCGGATCGCTGTCCCATATCCGGGTGAAGACCGACGGGGTGAGCGAAACCGGCGGTTCCGCCGCGCTTCGCAAGGTCGGTGGCAGCTATGATGTGACCTTTGCTGAGGTCGGCCTGCGGCTGAACACCGGTATCGGTGCCTCTGACAAAGCCAATCTGCGCAGCCAGATCGGCTGGCGTCACGCCTTCAGCGGCGATCCCGCCAATGCAAGCATGGCCTTTGCCGGCGGCGATGCCTTCGGCGTGTCGGGTGCTGGCCTGGCACAGGACCGGTTGAGTGTCGGGATCGCCTTCGATTATGCGATCAGCGAAAGCGGTGTCTTCTCGATCGGCTACAATGGCGCATTCGGCGACGATGGCGATGTCTCGGCCTTCAGCGCGGGTTTCGGCTTCCGCTTCTGATCCGAGTTCCGGAACAATTGGCCGCGGCTGTCTCAGCCGCGGCTTTTGCATTCAGCATTTTTCTTTCGGAGAGCCATGGCTTTGATGATATCCCCCCTGAGACAAACTGAGGGACAAGACCCAATGGAATACGGCGGCAAGAAAGCGGCACGTCAGGCCCGTTTGCTTGAGGCTTTGGCACTGAACGGCTACCTGTCGCTTGACGATATCTCGACCCGTTTCGATGTCACCACACAGACTGCCCGTCGTGATGTGATGGATCTGGAGCGCGAGGGGAAATTGCGCCGGATGCATGGTGGCGCGATGATTATGGACTCGGTCGCCCCGAGCGAGCTGCATCGCAGGCGGGTCAGCAACGTCCATGTCAAGCAACGCATCGCCGAACGTGTGGCCGATCTGGTTCCCGATGGGGCCGCGGTTTTCATCGACACCGGAACCACCTGCGAGACGATTGCCCATGCGCTTGCGCGGCGGCGCAACCTGCGGATCCTGACCTATAGCCTGCGCACCGCCGCCTGGCTGCGCGAGGCCACCGATTTCATCATCGCCATTCCCGGCGGCTTCGTGCGCCAGGTCGATGGCGGCGTCTTTCATGAAGAGGCGGAAACCTTTCTCGACAGTTTCCGTTTCGATGTCTCGATCGTCTCGGTGTCGGGGGTAGATGCCGCCGGCAACCTCGGTGACGACGATCTGGCCGAGGTGCGGATCGTGCAGCGGGCGATGCGGCATTCCGAACGCGTGATCCTGGCGGTCGACAGCAGCAAGTTCGACCACCGCGGCCTGGTGCGACTGGGGTCGTTCGAGGATGTCGACATCCTTGTCACCGACAAGGATTTGCCGGTGGAGGTACGCGCTGTGTTGCAGCAATCAGGCACCGTTTTGCAGGATGTCTGATTGGATGATGCAACGCTTCGGCGGGCCATCTGATAGAGAGCCTGGCGCTTATGTTGCCCAGGGTGGGGAGAGGCCGCGCGCGCCGGCGCGCGGGGTCAGATCTTGTTCACGTCAATGGGCAGGACGGTCGAGCGTCGGATCGTCTCCATCGCGAATTTCGACGTGACGTTTCGGCACGGCAGCGCCTCGGTGAGCTGCAGATAGAAGTCATCGAATGCGGCGGTGTCCGGGACGATGACCTTCAGCAGATAGTCGACGGTTCCGGTCATCCGGTAGGCTTCGGTGATGGCATCCATGCCTTTGACGACCTTCTGGAAGGTGTTGCGCCATGCCGGGGTGTGCTCTGTGGCTTCGATCTCCACGAAAACGATCAGACCGAGGCCGATCTTTTTCGGGTCCACCAAAGCCACGCGCCCGGTGATGATCCCCGCCGCCTCGAGCTTTTGCACCCGTTTCCAGCAGGGCGTCTGGGACAGTCCGACGCGATCGGCGAGCTGCGCGACGGGCAGCGTGGTATCACGCATCAGCTGGTCGAGAATTTTCCGGTCGATCCGGTCGAGGATGGGTTCGCTCATTCGCAGGCTCCTGTCATCAGCTTTGTCCAGGGGGACGCAAGCCGAACGAGAAGTTCGTGTTCGGCCTTGGCCAGGTGTCGGGTGTCCGGCGCGGTGTCGGATAGTCCGAAGCCGTGCAGGCGGTGCTGCAACAGCACCTGCCAGGCGCAATCGGTGATGTCGGTTCCGGGGCGCGGCAGGACGATCGCGCGCAGGGCGCGTTGCGTCTCCGAGTGAGTATGCCAGACCATCGCCCATCTGGGCGAGGCCACGCGCAGGCGCCAGCCTGGGCCTCGGGCGCGGTCAAGGATGTGCCCAGGCAAGCGGGCGGCGCGACCGGAAGGCGCAAGACGCGAGGTGGTGGCCCATAGCGCGGCGTGAAGCCAGGGGCTCGGATATGTCGGTGGATGCAACGGCATGTCATCAGCGGCCTCCTTAGGCGGCGGTGAAGCTACGGACGAAGTCGCTGGCGGGGCGTGCACGGATGTCCGCCGGACGACCGACCTGCTCGATCCGCCCCATCGACATGACCACTACCAGATCGGCCAGTTCCATCGCCTCGTCCTGGTCGTGGGTGACGAAGACGGTGGTCAGCCCGGTGGTATCGTGAATTTCGCGCAACCCCTGGCGCAGTTCCTTGCGGACCCTGGCATCGAGAGCGCCGAAGGGCTCGTCGAGCAGCAGCATGCGCGGTTCGATCGCCAGCGCCCGTGCCAGGGCCACCCGCTGGCGTTGGCCGCCGGAGAGCTGGCCGGGATAGCGCGCCCCGATATCGGGAAGCTGGATCAGCTCTAGCAGCCGGTTCACCCGCCGGCCGATCTCGGCCTCGGTGGGGCGCTCGCGTCGCTTGCGGGCACGCAGGCCATAGGCCACGTTTTCGAAAATCGTCATGTGCCGGAACAGGGCATAGTGCTGGAACACGAAGCCGGCGCGGCGTTCCTGAACGCTCAGCCCGGTGGCGTCGCGACCGTCGAACAGCACCCGGCCTGAGGTCGGGAACTCCAGCCCGGCGAGGATGCGCAACAATGTCGTCTTGCCCGATCCCGATGGCCCCAGCAGCGCGATGAGCGCCCCCGAGGGGATCGAGAGGGAGACCGGGTGCAGGGCGCGCCCGGTTCCGAATTCCTTGGCGATTTCTTCGATTTCGACAAACATGACAGGTCCTTTCCAGGCGGGATCAGTGGCGTCTGGTGATGGCCAGAAGATCGGCGTATCGCCATTCGAGCAGGGATTTCAGCAGCAGCGTGACCAGCGCCAGCAGCGCCAGGGCTGCGGCCAGGGAAAAGGCCGCGACCGAGAGGTATTCGTTGTAAAGCATCTCGATCATGATCGGCATGGTGGTGGTCTCGCCGCGGATCTTGCCCGAGACGACGGCGACAGCGCCGAACTCTCCCATCGCGCGCGCATTGCACAACAGAACCCCATACAGCAGCGCCCAGCGGATATTGGGCAGTGTCACGGTGAAGAAGATGCGCCAACCGCCGGCGCCCAGCGTCAGTGCGGCCTCTTCCTCGGCGCGGCCCTGCTCCATCATCACCGGGATGAGTTCGCGCGCCACGAAGGGAAAGGTCACGAACAATGTGGCCAGCAAGATGCCCGGAAAGGCGAAGACGATCCGCAAGTCATGGTCGATCAGCCAGGCCCCGAGCCAGGAATTCGCCCCGAACAGCAGCACCAGCGCCAGCCCGGCGACAACCGGAGAGACCGAGAAGGGCAGGTCGATCAGGGTGATCAGGAAGGCCTTGCCGCGAAAGTCGAACCGGGTGATCGCCCAGGCGGCGGCGATGCCGAACACCGCGTTCAGCGGCACCACCACGGCGGCGACGATCAGGGTCAGTCGCATCGCGGCGCGTGCGTCGGGCGAGGTCAGGCCTTCGAAAGACGCGGCCCAGCCTTGCCGCAGCGCTTCGGCAAAGACGGCCATCAGCGGCGCAAAGAGCAGGGCCGCGATCAGGGTCACAACCGTTCCGATCAGGATGTGGCGGGCAAGTCGGGGTTCCGTCGTGACCGGGGTGGGCCGGGTCATGAGATTTGTGTCAGACATTTCCGATCCTCCGACGGCTCCAGATCTGTATGGCGTTGATCGTCAGCAGCATCGCGAAGGAGATCAGCAGCATGGCGAGCCCGATCGCGGTGGCCGCGTCGTAATTGTATTCCTCGAGCCGGATCACGATCAGCAGGGGGGCGATCTCGGTCTGGAACGGCAGGTTGCCGGCGATGAAGATGACGGAACCGTATTCGCCGAAAGATCGGGCCAGGGCGAGGGCGAAGCCGGTCAACAAGGCGGGGGTGAGCATCGGCAGGATCACTCGGCGCAGGGTATAGGTGCGGCGCGCTCCCAGCGTGGCGCTGGCCTCTTCGACCTCGCGGTCGATTTCCTCGATCACCGGTTGCACCGTGCGCACCACGAAGGGCAGGCCGATGAAGATCAGGGCCAGCCAGATGCCGGTTTCAGTATAGGCGATCTGGATGCCGAGTGGTGACAGAAGCTGTCCGAAAACCCCGCTGGGCGCGTAAAGCGCGGTCAGCGCGATGCCGGCCACCGCGGTCGGCAGGGCAAAGGGCAGGTCGATGGCGGCGTCGATCAGCCGGCGCCCCCAGAAGCGATAGCGGACCAGGGCCCAGGCCAAGGCCAGGCCGAACACCAGGTTGAAGACGGAGGCGGCCAGTGCCGCGCGGAACGACAGCGCCAGCGCGGCGCGGATACGCCGCGCGCTGATCACCTCCCACAAGTCCGCCGCGCCGATGCCCAGCCCGTGGCCGACAAGGGCGGCGATCGGCAGCAGGACGGTGATGGACAGAATGCTTATCGTGATCCCGAAACTCAGCCCGAACCCCGGCAGAGGGGAGGGCGCGGAAAGATATCCCGCCCGCATGGTCTATTGCCCCTCATAGATCTGGTCGAACACGCCGCCGTCACCGAAGAAGGTGGGTTGCACCAGGGCCCAGCCGCCGAAGGCGTCGATTGACAACCGTTCGACCGCGGGGAAGCGGCTGATATCCTCCTCCGAGGCCGCCGAGGTATCCCAGGCCCGATAGAAGTTCCTGAGGGCCAGCGCCTGCGCCTCGGGACTGTAGAGATGGGTAAGATAGGCCTCGGCCGCGGCGCGCTGGGCGTCCGAACGGATGTTGCCGTCCACCAGCGTCACCGGCGGCTCTGCCAGCACCGAGACCGAGGGCACCACGATGTCGAAGGCGGCATCGCCCTGTTCGGCAAGCGCCAGGAATGCCTCGTTCTCCCAAGCCAGCAGCACGTCGCCGATGCCGCGCTGGGTGAAGGTGTTGGTGGCGCCGCGCGCGCCGGTATCGAGCACCGGAACATTGTGGAACAGCGCGGTCATGTAATCCCGTGCGGCCTGCTCGTCGCCATCGTGTTCCTTCAGTGCCCAGGCCCAAGCGGCCATGAAGTTCCAGCGCGCCCCGCCAGACGTCTTCGGATTGGGGGTGATGACCTGTACATCGTCGCGGGTTAGGTCGTCCCAGTCGGCGATGGCTTTCGGGTTCCCGTCCCGGACCAGAAAGACGATGGTCGAGGTGTAGGGTGAGGAGTTATGTGGCAGTCGCGTCTGCCAGTCCGCCGGAATCTTTCCGGTCCGCTCGGCGATGGCCGAGATATCCGCCGATAGCGCGAGGGTCACGACCGTGGCTTCCAGCCCGTCGATGACCGATCGAGCCTGCCCGCCCGAGCCGCCATGCGATTGCCGGAGGGTCACTTCCTCATGGCCTTGGCTGGCCCACCAGTCGCGAAAGAGCGTGTTGTATTGCCGGTAGAATTCCCGGGTCGGGTCGTAGGAGACGTTGAGAATCTCGCTGGCCTCCTGCGCCCGGGGCGCGGTGGCGGCGGCGAAGGCCAGCGGGATCGCGCTGAGCGCCGCGAAGAGGCCACCCTTCCAGCGCGGGGCAGACATGAGACGCCGGAGCGGCGATCCGCTGCGCGGCGCGCTGAGCGGCCCTGCCACCGGAGTGCCGGCAAGGCGCTGGCCTCCGGTGTCAATTTCAATGCGCCCATCCCCCAGTTTCCGGATGAATGTCCCCTGCGCGAGCACATGCGTGCCGAGGCTGATTGTATGGATCATGTCGACCTCCTCTGCGGATCGCTGTTGAACCCTGTGTCTGTTCACCGGCTCAGCCCGTCCGGGTCGTGCGATACGCTTCACGAACCGGGGGGAGCAGCGCGGCTGCCTGACACGTAAATAACGACAGGATTAATCGTGTTTTGCAAAGGAATAATCACGTCTAAATTGATCGTGATTATAGAAATCTATTCTCCCGTCCCGGTTTCAGGCAGGGAAAAGCGGCCTCTTGGCCGCGATGTTTCCGTCAGATTGACAGGCGGGTGTGATTCGAATGTCAGGGGGAGGGCCGGCCGGCGACCGCAATCGGTGGCGGTGATCCCGTGAAGGCGGGCGCCATGCGGACCTGAGCCGCGCAAGCGTCCTGCGCGGGTGGGGCGCAGGTCTGTCTATTTCGTCACGGCACCATTGGCGGCCAGAATGCGATCCGCCAGCTCGGGGTCGGAGACCGCCCTGGCAAGGGTGAGCGCCCCGACAAGTCGGCTGAGAAGGCGGATCGCGGCGGTATCGTCCGCGGTTTCCGATCCGGTGGGGGCGACCTCGGCCAACTGCTCCAAAGTCTTGCGAATCCCGCTGTCAAAGGCCTCACGAGCAGGCGGGGCGTGACGCGGTGCCTCTGCGGCCAGCGTCGCATAGGTGCAGCCGAGCCCCCGGTGCTGCATATGGGGGGCGGACAGATACCATTTGGCGATCGCCTCGAGCGGTTGGTCTTTGGCCTGGTCCAGCACGGCCTGCCAGGCCTCGGCATTGCGGGCCAGCGCATATTCCGTTGCCTCTGCGATCAGCGCCTCCTTGCTGTCGAACTGCTTGTAAAAGGCACCATTAGTCAGGCCTGCCGCCTTCATCAGCGCGGCGATGCCGACACCGTCATAGCCGGAATCCCGAAACATCTCGCTTGCTGCCTTCACGACCCGCTCGCGGTTCTTCGCCGCGTCCTGTCGGCTCATGCGCATGATCTGGCCCTCCTGCAGTTCGAGTTTGGATTATAGTCTAAATCTTATTGTTGACAAGTTTGATTATGGTCATAATCTAATCGAAACTTCAGGAGGATGCAGATGCCGGATTCACACTCTGACGCAATTGTCGTCGTGGCCGCGCGCCGGACGCCGCTCGGTGCTTTCATGGGGGCGCTGTCGGGGGCGGCGGCCACCGATCTCGGGGCCGCGGCAATTGGCGCGGCTGTCGCCGATGCCGGTATTGACGGGGCCGATGTCTCCGAGGTGCTGATGGGCTGCGTGCTGCCCGCGGGGCAGGGGCAGGCGCCGGCGCGACAGGCGGCGCGCAGGGCGCAACTGGCCGATGCGGTCGGCGCCACCACGATCAACAAGGTCTGCGGCTCGGGCATGAAGGCAGTCATGCTGGGGCATGATCTCATCCGCGCGGGCAGCGCCGACATCGTCGTTGCAGGCGGGATGGAAGCGATGTCGCGAGCGCCGTTCCTGCTGCCCGAGATGCGCCATGGCCATAAGGCCGGAAGTGTCGAGACGCTGGATCACATGATGCGGGACGGGCTGGAAGACGCCTATGACCGGGGCCGCCCGATGGGCGCCTTTGGCGAGGCCGCCGCCGCGCGCTATGGCTTCAGCCGCGACGATCAGGACGCCTATGCCATCGAGACGCTGGAGCGGGCGCGCGCTGCGGTGACCTCGGGGGCGTTCGATGCGGAATGCACACCGGTCACGATCGAGACCCGCAAGGGCGCCGTCACCGTGGCCCGCGACGAGCGGCCCGAGCAGATCGACCCGGCGAGGATCCCCGGTCTGCGCGCCGCCTTCGGCGAAGATGGCACGATCACCGCGGCCAGCTCCTCGGCCAATGCCGATGGTGCCGCCGCAGTAATCCTGACCCGGGAGAGCGAGGCCGCCGCGCGCGGGATGCCGGTCATGGCGCGCATTCTCGGCCATGCCACCCATTCGCAGGAACCTGAGTGGTTCACTACGGCGCCGATCCCGGCGATCCGCAAGCTTCTGGACCTGGTCGGCTGGCAGGCCGGCGATGTCGATCTTTTCGAAATCAACGAGGCCTTTGCGGTGGTCGCGATGGCGGCGGCGCGTGATATTGGCATCCCGCGTGACCGGCTCAACGTCAATGGCGGAGCCTGCGCGCTGGGGCATCCGATCGGCGCGACCGGGGCGCGTATCCTGGTGACGCTGATCCATGCCCTGCGGGCGCGCGGGCTGCGGCGTGGCGTGGCCTGCCTGTGCATCGGTGGTGGCGAGGCGACAGCCATCGCCGTGGAGGTGGAGGGATGAGCATGTTGTCGATGCCCTCAGCCGCCGTCCCGATGCCGGAACTGGCCTTTGGCCTCGCGGACCCGCGTGTCGCGGCGACAATGACCGGACTTGAACAGATGCGGGCCATCGTCGAGCGGCGGTTCCCGGCGCCCCCCATCGTCGAGGTCATGCAGCAATGGATTCACGAGATGGGCGAGGGCCATGTCACCTTTCTTGGCGATCCGCATGCGCGTTATCTCAACCCGATGGGGCTGATCCATGGCGGTTGGGCGATGACGCTGCTCGATTCCGCGCTGGGCTGCGCCGTGCAGACGGTTCTGGCGCGGGGGGAAACCTATGCCTCGCTGGGAACCGAGGTGAAATTCCTGCGTCCCATTCTGGCCGAAACCGGTCAGGTGCGATGCCGTGCCGAGGTGGAAAACCGGGGCCGGAACACGGCGACGGCATCGGGCCGGATTGAGGATAGCACCGGCCGTCTGCTGGCGACGGGCACCACCACCTGCTTTATCCGCAGTGCAGGGGCGGAATAAGGCATGAGATTGATCGCACTTCTTTTCTGCCCCTTTGCCTTCACCACCGGGGCCTTCGTCTTTTCCGGGGTGCTGGAGCCGATGGCGGCGGCCTTCGGCACCTCGGTCTCGGCGGTGGCGACGCTGCAATCTGCCTTTGCCATCGCCTGCGCTTTCTCGGGGCCGGTCCTGGCACAGCTTACGCGAGGGCGGGCACCGCGGGCATTGCTGCTGGTGGTGCTGATACTGCTGGTGTTTCTCAATGGTGCATCGGGGATGGCGCGTGACTTTCACATGCTTTTCGCCCTGCGGTTGGCGGTGGGGGCGATCGGATCGCTCGCCTTTCCGCTGGCGACTGTGCTGGCGGTGGCGGGGCTGGCGCCAGAGGCGCGGCCAAAGGCCGTTGCGGCGGTTTACGCGGGGATCCCGGTGGCGCTGATCGTCGGGATCCCCCTCGGGTCGGTGACGGGCAATGCCTTCGGCTGGCCGGCAAGCTTTTTCGCGACGGCCGTGATCTGCGCGGTGGCGGCGCTGCTGGTCTGGCGGTTCGTTCCGGCCGTGCCGGTGGTCGCGCAGATCGAACCGGGCAGCGCCGCTTCATCACGGTTCGGGCCCGGGATCTATGCCCATCTCGGGGTCACCCTGGTTGCCTCGACCGCCTTGTTCGCTCTGGTCGGCCTGATCGGGCCGGCGATCCGCGCCACCACCGGTTTCGGCGGGACAGGGATCGCGGCAATGCAGGTCCTGGCCGGGCTGAGCAGCCTGGCCGGGGTGCGGTTGGGGACGGCACTGGTATCTGGCGAGACGCGCCACGCGCTGTTGGTGCCTTTCGGTCTGCTGGCGCTGTCGCTCGGCATCGTCGTGGCGCCGCTCATGGCCGGCGGGATCTCGGCGCTCGGCATGGCGGCGATGGTGGTCAGCGTCTGCACCGGGCCGGCGGCGCAATCCTCGACCGGGGCTCTGGTGCAATCGCGCCTGGCCGGGCTGGCGGGCAGTGCCGCGACGCTCGCCTTCTCGCTCAACGGGTCGATGATCTATCTGGGGCAGGGCCTTGGCATCCTCATCGGCGCCACCGCCTTTTCGCGCTATGGGCTTGGCGCGGCTCCGGCCAGCGGGCTGGTCCTGCTGCTGCCTGGGGTGGTGCTGGCCTTGCTTGTGGCCTTTCGCTTTCGTCCAGACACAAGAGTAGAGGGGGCATGACGATGTTCACTGTCGATTTGGAGGATGACCTTTCCGCCTTTGAGGCGCAGCTCACCCATCACGTCGCGCGAAACGGCGACATTCGCATCCATTATGCAAGCATCGGCACGGGGCCGCTTGTCGTCTTCCTGCATGGGTTTCCGGATCACTGGCTGACCTGGTGGCAGCAAATGGCGGCGCTGTCGCCGGCCTATCGCTGTGTTGCGCCGGATCTCAGGGGGTATAACCTCAGCGACCGGCCCGCAGCGGTCAGCGCCTATGCGCCAGACCACCTGACAGGGGATGTCGCTGCGGTGATTGCCGATTGCGGTGCGGAGGATGCGGTTGTGATCGGCCACGATTGGGGTGGTTTCGTGGCCTGGCATATGGCGATGGACAGGCCAAGGCTGGTCTCGCGGCTGGGGATCGTGAACATGCCTCATCCATGGGCCATTGCGCGTGAACTGGCGGTCAACCCGGCGCAGCGGGAGGCCAGCGCCTATGTGCGCCAGTTCCAGCATCCTCAGGCGCATCAGGCGCTGGAGCCTGCGCGGCTCTCGGCATGGGTTCGGGATGCGGCTTTTGCCAAACGTCACGCTGCGGCCCTGGTGCGATCCGATGCCAATGGGATGCTGAACTATTATCGCGCCTGTTTTCCGGCGCCGCCCTATGCCCAACGTTCCGAGGCGCCGCCGCCCGTGACCTGCCCGACGTTGGCAATTCACGCGCTGGAGGATCCCTATGCCCTGCCGGCTGGTCTGAATGATCTATGGCAATGGGTCGAGGCGGAATTGACGATAGAAACCTGGCCCGGCATCGGCCATTTCGTTCAGCAGGACGCGCCGGAGCGTTTGACCCGGGCGCTGCGTCTCTGGCTGGCCTCGGGCGAAGAGTGGCCCGCCGGGGCAATGAAACCGTCCTGAGGCGCCTTCGGACCTGTCCCGTCGCCGGTGGTTTCGGGCCGCAGGCGACGGGGCCCGGGCGGGGTGTCAGCCCTGGGCGAAACGCGCCAGCAGGGCCGCGACGATGGCTTCGGGGCGGTCCTCCTGCACCAGGTGCCCGGCATTCGCGATGGGAATGCAGGGGTGATCGGAAATTCGTGCCGCCAGCGCCTGGCCCTTCTCAAGGGGAATCCAATCGTCGTTTTCGCCCCACAAGACCGTGACCGGGCAATCCATCCTGTTGTAGGTCGGTTCGACCTCATCGGTGAAGCGCTGGTCCATCTGGGCGATCTGGCGGTAGAAGGCCGGTTGCCCCACCGGGCCGAGCCAGGGGGCGGAATAGAGCTCCAACGCCTCCTCCGAAAGCGGACCATGCGCGGCGGTCTGCAGATAGGCCCGCAGCACCGCCCGATGCATGTAATCCGGCATGCCTGAAAACGCCGCCTCGTGCTCGCGCACATGCTGCACCAGCGGCGAACCCCAGGGCGCCAGTGCCACCGCGTCGAAGATCGTCAGAGAGGCATAGCGCAATCCGTTCAGGTAATAGGCGCGCAGCGCCGTGGCGCCGCCGAAATCATGCGCCAGTACATCGGGCCGATCGAGGCCCCATTGCGCGAAGAGGGCGGCAAGCACCCGGTTCTGCATCGCCAGAGAGACGTCCTGTCCCGGGCGCATCTCGGACTGCCCATATCCGACCAAGTCGAAGTAATAGACCGTTCGCCAATCGGTCAGCAGCGGCACGATCCGGCGCCAGACCTGAGAGGAGAACGGGGTTCCGTGAAGGACGACGAGCGGCGGGCCGTTTCCGGATACGCCCCAGCGAACGGCATTACCCTCGATCATCGCGGTATTCGGTAGGTCCAGCATTTCGGCGACTCACATTGACAATTAGCTAATTGACGATATGAATGATGCATGGACAGATCAACCCAAATCAAGGCGATGTCCGGCGCGCCGCGGCTGAAGATCCTGCGGTTGCTGGCGAACCCGCAGGCCCATTTCGGTCATCAATGGTCGGCCGATCCGGTGGAGTTCGGCGTCTGCATGAGCCTGATCGCCGAGGCGCTGGAGGTTGCCCAGCCCACCGCCAGCCGACATCTGGAACTGCTGAAGCAGGCGGGGTTCATCACCGTGCGCAAGCATGCGAAATGGTCCTATTGCAAGCGGGACGAGGCGGCGATCCGGGACTATCTGAGCTGGCTGGGCACAGAGCTTGTCGTGACGGCAGAAACCGTCGGCTGACTGCCGGCGCGGTGAGCTTGCCGTCCGAACCCGGCATTGCGGTCGGTGTCGGCCTTCCGTGTTGGAGAGCCTCCGGACAGTAGATCGCCAGAGGACGCAAAGCCCGATCTGGCCACGGGCCGGATTTTGGCTCATGCTTCATTGCATGGATGAGATCGAGCTTTTTCGGCGTCTGGGCCTCGCTCTGGGGATCGGGCTTCTGCTGGGCCTCGAACGGGGCTGGCACGCGCGCGAGGATGCGGAGGGCTCCCGGGCCGCCGGGTTGCGCACCTTCGCCCTGGTCGGTCTGCTGGGCGGGCTATGCGGCTGGATCAGCCTTTTCACCTCGCCCCTGTTTCTGGGCTTTGCGTTTCTGGCGCTGACCATGCTGGTCGCGGTTGCCTATTGGGTTCAGATCGACGGGGATGATGATCTGGGTCTGACGACCGAGGTGGCGCTGCTGCTGACCTTCGCGCTGGGGGCGGTGGCGCTGCTGGGCGACATGGCGGTCGCTGCCGCGTCGGCGGTGATGGCGGTGGCGCTGCTGTCGCTCAAACGGGTGCTGCATGGCTGGGTCGCCCGCATTCGGCGGTTCGAGCTGGCGGCGCTGCTCCAGCTCGCGGTGATTTCCGTGGTGATCCTGCCGTTGCTGCCGCGTCAGGGATACGGGCCGGGAGGGACACTCAACCCCTATGAGCTCTGGTGGGCCGTGGTGCTGGTGGCCGGGTTATCCTTCCTGGGCTATGTGGCGATGCGGGTAGCAGGGGCGCGGGTCGGGGCGGCGATTGCCGGCCTGTTCGGCGGGTTGGCCTCCTCGACCTCGACAACGTTGGCGCTGTCGCGAATGGTGCGCGGGGACAGCGGGCTGGGCCCGTCGCTGGCTGTCGGTGTCGTGCTGGCGGGGGCGGTCACCTTTCTGCGGGTGCTGATCGTCGGAACGATCTTCTGCCGTGATCTGCTTGGGCCGCTGGCCTGGCCTCTTGGCGTCATGGGGCTGACCGGTCTGGTCGGCGCCGGAGGGCTTGCACTTGCCGCGCGGCCACAACGCAAGGCCAGTTCCGATCTCAAGGGGGTGACCAACCCGCTGGCGCTGGGAACGGCGCTCACCTTTGGCGCGGTTCTGGTGGTGGTACTGCTGGGAACCTACTATCTGCGGCTCTGGTTCGGAGAGGGGGGCGTATATGTCGTGGCAGCCCTCTCGGGGCTCACCGATGTCGATGCGTTGACCATTTCGGTCGCCAGGCTGAGCCGGAACGATCTGGCCCTGCAGGCGGCTGCGGTGGCGATCGTGTTGGCAGTCTCGGTCAATACTTCGGTAAAGGGTCTCATCGCGCTTGTCGTCGGCGGCCGTGATTTCGGTCTGCGGGTGCTGGGGGTCTATGCCATCGTTCTGGCCGCAGGCGGTGCAACTATCTGGCTGTCCTCCTGATCCGCCGGCGGCGCATAGTCGGCAGTTGCGCCCGACAAAGCACGTGACGGCGCGCAGGTTCCGGGGGGGCATTGATGGGGAGCGGTTTGGACGCGTTCGGCGCCTGCCAGGCAGGTTGGAACCCGGGCTGAGCGCGAGGGCCAGACAATCAGCGGAGCCCGTGGCTGTATCTCAATTGAACATCGTACAATTAATTGTTAGGAGGGATCGCAAATCCGGAAGGCAGGGCGCATCCATGTTCGATCTTTCCATGCTTCTCATCCTGGGGCTTCTCATGGCCAGGGGTGCATTGGCCGGCGTCTTGTGGGCCCGGGCGCCATGGATGGCGGCGGGGGCGGCCTGATGATCGTACTTCCTGCTGGTGTGGACCATCTGCCGATCTCTCCGGGCAACGGTCCGCTGCTGCTGGTCCTGCTTGGGCTCGTGGGCTTGCCGGCCTCGGCGGCGATCACGGTCATGACCTTCCTTGCGGTGCCCATTGGCAGCAGGGTGACCCGCATGCCGTCCGCTGGGCGGTTAAGCCAGATCTTTGCCCTCATCCTCATCCGCGCGGCGATCAAACTGCTGCGCAAGACCCTCTTGTGAAGGAGACTTTTCCCGTGGTCCAGACCCCTCCCACCGATCCCGCCGATCTCGGCGCCGCCGAAGCCCGCCGGCTGATCGCCCGCAAGGCACTGTCTGCCGCAGAACTGGCAGAGGCCTGCATCGCCCGTGTCGAGGCGGTGGACCATGCGGTGAATGCCCTTGTCGCACGTGACTTCGACGGGCTGCGCAAGGGCGCCAAGGATGCCGACACGGCGCTGGCATCCGGCGCCCCGCTCGGCCTGCTGCATGGTCTGCCCTTCGGCGTGAAGGACATGATCGACGTGACGGGATTGCCGACGACCTTCGGCTCGGAACTTTTCCGCGACAATATCGCCACGAAGGACGATGCCATCGTCGCCGCCATGCGCGGCGCCGGGGCCATCCCGATGGGCAAGACCAACAATCCGGAATGGAGCGCTGGCGGCAACACCCGCAACCGCGTCTATGGCGCCACTGCCAACCCATATGACCTGACCCGCACCTGCGCGGGATCGTCGGGCGGGTCGGCTGCTGGGCTGGCGGCGGGGTATTTCCCGCTGGCCACCGGGTCGGACACCGGCGGCTCGCTACGCAATCCGGCGGCCTTCTGCGGTGTTGTCGGCTATCGCCCCTCGCCGGGCGTGGTGCCGGGCAACACCCGCGGCATCGGGTACTTCCCGATGTCGACCTCGGGCCCGATGGGGCGCAACGTGGAAGACGCTGCGCTGATGCTGTCGGTGCTGGCGCGGCCCGATATGCGCGATCCCTATACCGCCGTCGTGAATGGCCGCACCGCTTGGGAACCGGCAAGCTTTGCCACCCTGCCGCGGCGTGATCTCTCCTCGCTGCGGGTGGCCTTTACCGAGGACTACGGCTTTGCCCCGACCGAGAGCATCGTGCGCGACCACTTCCGCCGCGTGGTGCCGCAACTGGCGCCGCTGTTCGCGACCGGAGAGGAGGGCACGCCCGATTGCGCCGACGCCGATCGCATCTTCTCGGTTCTGCGCGGGATCCTCTTCGTGGGGATGCACGGCAAGCGCATGGATGCCCACCCCGAGCAGGTCGGTCCCAACGTGACCGAGAATGTCCACGAGGGCCGCAGCTTCACCCCCGACGACATCGCCGATGCCCTTTCGATGCAGGGGGCTTATCACCAGCGCTGGCAGACGTGGTTTGAAACCCATGACTTCGTGATCTCGCCCGCCGTCACCATCAGCCCGCGCGATTGGCACGAACTTTATCCGACCGAGATCGACGGGGTGGCGACCAAGAGCTACTACCACTGGCTGGCGATGGCCTATGCCTCGACCATTGCGGGGCACCCGTCGATCACCATCCCCTGCGGGATCGACGCCAACGGCATGCCGTTCGGGCTGCAGATCGTCGGCCGGCGTTACGATGACCTTGGGGTGCTGGCCGTGGCTGCGGAACTGGAAGCGGTCATCGCGGGGAGCTCTGACCTTGCCCCGCGCGGACCTGATATCGCTGCCCTCAAGGCCGCGGGCCCGCTGTCGGAGGTCGAAGGCTTCCTCAGCCTCTGATCCCTGTCGCGGAAGGAAACGGAAACGCCGGGCCGTATCGCGGACCCGGCGTTTTGCTGCCCGGCAAGGGCCGGAACGAAAAAGGGGCGCCCGGCAGGACGCCCCCATATCACGCCGAACTGGCGATCACTTGGGCGCGTATTCGTTGACGAAGCTGCGCAGCTCCTCGATGCGGCTGCTCGGCACCTCGGTCAGCACGTCGGCCATCGGCAGCGTGGCCTCGCGGAAGGTGGCGAGCTCTTCCTTGGTAGGCTCATAGACTGCGATCCCCGCTTCCTCGAGGTGCTGCTTGTGCGTCACTTCCGAGGCGTCAACCCAGTCGAAGACCTCTGCCAGCGCTTCGCGCGAGGCTGCCTTGAAGGTGGCTTGCTCGTCTTCGGACAGGCCGTCCCACCAGGCGCTGGAGGCCAGCGCCAGCCGGGCGGACATGATGACCTTGGCATCCGTGAAGTTGCTGAACAGATCTGCCTGACCGAAGACCAGCGGCACCAGCGAGGCGTTCACGTAGCCATCGGCAATCCCGGTCTGGATTGCGTTCGGCACCTCGGAAAACGGGATGACCACGCCGCTCGCCCCCATCATAGCGAACATCTCGAGCTGGTTCGGATCGAGCGCGCGCATCCGCAGGCCTTCCATGTCGGAGACGGTGCGGACTTCCTTCTTGTTGTTGAAGATGCCGAGGAAGCCGCCTGTCGGCACGATGGCCAGGATGCGCATGCCTTCGGCTTCCAGTTTCTCGTTCACCTGGTCGAGATAGTCGGAATCGGTGAAGAACTTGAACTCGTGCTGCGGGTTCTCAAAGGTATAGGGCAGTTGCAGCGCGCGCATTTCCTCGACGAACTGCGTCGCGACCGCGTAGTTCGACATCGACAGATCGAGGATGCCGGCGCGGATCTGGTCCAGCCGCTCGTCCTCGCCACCGATGGTATCGCGCGGGAAGGTCTCGGTTTCCCAGCCGGCGTCGGCCAGCTTGGTGAAAAGGTTGTCTACATAGCGATAGGTGCCGGATTGTTCGCGGTCGGGGTTGGAATCGAGCGCGACATTGATCGACTGCGCCGAGGCGACAGAAGCCAGCAGCAGCGCGGCAAGGGCGGTGGCGGTAAAAGGCAATTTCATCGGTTACTCCGTCATGTTGGCTTCGGTGTTTTTTGCGTAGGCGATCTCTTCTTCGAGCACCCTGGGCGAGATGAGCGCGCCGAGGCCGGCAAGCCCGTGAAACAGGATCAGGATCAGCGCGACGGGCAGGGCAAAGGCCATCCAGGCGGTGGAGACTTCCAGCCCCTCCGAGGTGCGGCCGATCTGACGCTCGATATAGGGCCAGGTGAACCACAGTACCGGCGCGAAGAAGGTCCAGGAGGCGAGGAACCGCGCCACGACCTGCACCTTCTGGCGCCAGATCACGTGGCTCGGCGGATGTACCATCGCCGGGTCGGCGTGGGTGTGGAACGCGGCCGAGGCGCCGAGAAGGCCACCCCAGACCATCAGCCAGCGTGCCAGCTCCTCGGTCCAGAACGGCGGCGAGGCGAAGGCATAGCGCGCGACGACTTGCAGCATCATCACGCAGAGCATGGCCAGGAAGCACAGGGCCGCGACACGTATGGCGATGCGGTTGACGCGCTGCGACAGCGCATAGGTGAGATCTGCAAGACGGATCATGGCTTCTCTCCTCAGTTCGCAAACCCGGCGAGCCGCGGTAGGAACAGTGTCAGCTCGGGGATGAAGGTCAGCACCAGCAGTACGCCCAGCTGCACCAGCAGGAAGGGGGCGGCGGCGCGTGCGATGCCCCAGTAGGGTGCGCCCGAGACCGCCGAGACGACCAGCAGAGCGGCACCGAAGGGCGGGGTGACGATGCCCAGCATCAGGTTCACCACGATGACGATGCCGAGATGGATCGGATCGGCGCCCATTGAGATGCCCGTGGGCACCAGGAGCGGAACCAGGAGGGCAAGGGCGACAGGCACCTCAAGGAACATGCCCGCGACGAGGAACACCAGGTTGAGCAGCAGCAGGTATTTCCAGCCCTCGAAACCCAGCCCGATCAGCGCGTCGGCCAGCAGGGTTGGCAGCTTTTCCAGACCGGCAAGATAGCCGAAGATTGCCACGCCCGAGAGCAGGATGAAGATCGAGCCGGACAGGATCGCCGTGCGTTCGAGGCTGGCCAGAAGCTTGCTCCAGGACATCTGGCCATAGATGATCCCCGCCAGGATCGCGCAGCAGACGGCGACGCCGGCGGCCTCGGTCGGGGTCATGACGCCAAAGACGATGCCCGACAGGATGATGACGGGGATCACGGTGGCGGGCAGGGCGTAGATCGCGCGGCGGAACACCTCGCGCAGGGGCACCCGCTCGCCTGCGGGATGATCGTGCCGGTGGGCCATCCATGCGTTTGCCCCGAACAATGCCAGCGCCATGATGATCCCCGGAATGATGCCCGCCACGAAGAGCGCGGCAACCGAGGTGTTCATCAGCGCACCATAGAAGATCATCACGATCGACGGCGGTATGATCGGGCCGATGACCGAGGAGGCCGCAGTGACGGCCCCGGCGTACTGGACGCTGTAGCCCGCCTTGCGCATGGCCGGGACCAAGGTGTTCGAGACCGCCGCAGCGTCGGCCATGGCCGAGCCGGAGATCCCGGCGAAGAAAACCGAGGTCAGGATGTTCACATGTCCGAGCCCGCCCTTGAGACGCGCCATCATCGCCATGGCAAGGTCGATCAGCGCCTTGGTGACGCCGGCGCGGTTCATGATTTCGCCCGCGAGGATGAAGAGCGGCATCGACATGATCGAGAACAGGTCAACGTGGGCGATGATCCGTTGCGGTGCGGCGGCGAGGAACCGCGTCCGGTCGGCGGCGATGAAGGACAGGATGGAGGCCGCGCCGATCAAGTGGGCGAGCACCGCCCCTCCCATGAGCAGGGCGACCGAGAAGATTAAGATCGGCAGTGCCGTCATTTTGACCCCATTCGTCTGGTTCGTGTGTTTCATGGCCCGGCAGGTGGCCAAGCGTGTTGTGTTTTTAATTGAACGATGTTCTATAAATGTTAAATCGAACTTGTCCACGCGATCATTCAAAAAATGATTTGCCTATTTTTAAGACAGAAATGCGCTGATGATGACCGACGATGCACGAAAAATAGGCAGTTCTCCACGCGGGCGCGCCGCAGCCATTGGCTTGGACAAGAAGCAGGTGGTTGCTGCGGCGATCTCTCAGATTGACGAGAAGGGGCTCGCCGCTTTCTCGTTACGTGAATTGGCGCGCGCGCTCGGGGTCTCTCCGGCGGTGATCTACTGGCATGTCGGGGGGGCTAAGGAAGACCTTTTCGCCGAGATCTCCGCCTCGATTACCGGAGCTCTGTCCGATGGTCTCGATGCCGATATGCCCTGGGATGTGCGGCTCAGGCAGGTGTTTCTCAATTACCGCAAGCTGGTGCATCGTCATCCCGAGGTCGCGCCGCTGTTGGGGGCGCAGATGCAGTCCAACGGGGTCGCCAACCTCGACTGGGTCGAGACCATTCTTTCGGCGCTTCAGGACGGCGGCTATCGTGGGGATGCCCTGCGCCTGGCCTTCAATGTGCTGGTCGGCGGGCTCGCGGGCTTCGTTACCATGGAACTGGCTCCGGCCCCGGGGAGCAAGCGCGGCAGCGACAGCGGTAGCTGGCAGACGCTCTTTGCCGAGCGCATCGCGCAGATCGACCCGCAGGTTTACCCGCTGACTTCTCGCGCGCTGCCGGACATTTCCAATCGCATCTTTGTCCTGCGTTGGCAGAACGGCGTGGATGTGTCTTACGGCGACAGTTTCGAACTATTGCTCGATCTGCTGATCGACGGGCTGAGAGCTCGCGCCCCCGCTGATCCCATCTGAATCTTCAGGAATTTCCATCGTCAAAATACAAGGAAACTTTGATGAATCTCCCCTTCTCTAAGACCCGTCGCATCGGCAACACCCTCTACCTCTCCGGTGAGATCGGCTTTGGGGCCGACGGTACGGTGCCCGCAGGCATCGAGGCGCAGACGCGCAACATCTTCGACCGGATCAAGGCAACGCTCGAGGCTGAGGAACTGAGCCTTGCCAATGTGGTTTCGGCGACTTGTTACCTCACCGATGTCAGCGATTTCGCCGAATTCAACCGAGTGTATGCCGAGTATTTCTCGGACCCGCTGCCGGTACGGACCACCGTGCAGAGCGGCCTGATGATTGATGCGAAGGTCGAGATCACCGTTATCGCCGAAGTGTGATACCGGTCCGCGGTGCCCCTGTCTCGGGGCGCCGCGTTGCTCTGGCGCTGCACCCTGCAGGGTGATCGCCATCCTCTGAAATTTTCGGAACTTCCCATGGCAGACTTTCTCGTTCTTGGTGCCGGCATGGTCGGCGTTTCCGCTGCTCTTGCGCTGCAGGCACAGGGCCACGCGGTCACCCTTATTGATCGCAAGGAGCCGGGGCGTGAAACCTCCTTCGGTAATGCGGGCATCATTCAGGCCGAAGCGGCCGAACCCTATGCCTTGCCGCGTGATCCGATGATGCTGCTGCGCTTCGCGCTTGGCCGAACCAACGATGTGACCTGGTCGATGGGCGGCGTGACCGAGATGCTGCCCGCGCTGTGGCGCTATTTCCGCAACTCCGCGCCCGCCCGCCATGCCGAGATCTCGCACACCTACGTGCAGTTGACCGAGCGCTCCACCCGCGACCACGCACCGCTGATCGAGGCTGCGGGGATGGAAGGCCTGATTTCGCGCAATGGCATGGGCATCCTGTACCGCGACCAGGCCGGATACGAGGATGCCGTGGCGGATGCAGAACGTGTCGCCCGGACCTATGGCACCCGTTTTCGTGCGGTCGATGGTGACGAGTATGTCCTCGAGGACCCGGCGCTGCGCAAGGCGCCCGCCGGGGTCATCCATTGGCGCGATTGCTGGAGCTGCGCCTCGCCGGGGGGGCTGACGGCGGGCTATGCCGATCTTCTCGTCCGGCGCGGCGGCCGGGTTCTGATCGGCGATGCGGCCAGCCTGCGGCAGGCAGGCTCCGGCTGGCAGGTTCAGACCGCAGAGGGAACCGTCACGGCCGAGCAGGCTGTTATCGCCCTTGGTCCCTGGTCGCCGCGGCTGCTGGCCCGGTTCGGCTATCGTATCCCGATGATCTACAAACGCGGCTATCACGGACATTTCGCGGCACCGCATTCTCCGGTTCGGCCCTTCCTTGACGCGGCCAACGGGATCGTTGCGGCACCGATGACTGGCGGGCTGCGTCTTGCCACCGGTGCGGCGCTGGTCACCAGGAAGAGCGGCGCCAACCCGCGCCAGCTCGAACGTGGTCGCGCCGGGATCTCCGACCTCATCGAGGTCGGTGAACGCGTTGACGAACCCCAGTGGTTCGGCACCCGTCCCTGTCTGCCTGACATGCTGCCGCTGGTGGGGGCGGCTCCGCGTCACGCGGGGCTGTGGATGAACTTTGGCCACGGGCACCAGGGCTTCACTCTCGGGCCGACCACCGGCGCGTTGCTGGCCGAGATGGTCGCCGGACGGGTGCCGGACGAGTTCAGCACGCTTCTTCCCCAGACAAGGCTGCAACGATGACATTCTACGCCGGTACCCTGACTTCTGAATTGGCCCGCGCCGAGCAAGGCTATCGTGATCGCACGCCGCAAAGTGCCACCGCACAGGCCCGTGCCGCGCGGGTCATGCCGGGTGGGAACACTCGCAGCTCGCTCTGGGCGGCGCCCTATCCGCTGTCGATCACCAGCGGTTCGGGGTGCCGCATTACAGATGCCGACGGGCATGAATATGTCGATTTCCTGGGCGAGTTCACCGCCGGTATCTTTGGGCACACCTGCCCGGCGCTGGAACGCGCGCTGACCGAGGCGCATCGCGGCGGTTTCGGCCTGTCGTCGCACACGCCCTACGAGGCGGATCTGGCCGAGGAACTGGCGGCACGCTTTCCGTCGATCGACCTGCTGCGCTTTGCCAACTCGGGCACCGAAGCCAACCTGATGGCCCTGACGGCCGCGCGGCTGGTGACAGGGCGCGACCGTATCGTTGTCTTTGCCGGGGGCTATCACGGCGGCGTCCTGACTTTCGGCGCAGGCAATGCCCCGGTGAACATTCCCTTCGAGTTCGCCGTGCTGCCCTATAACGATCTGCAGGCCGTGGCGCAGGAATTCGCGGCCGCCGGGGATCGTATCGCCGCGGTCCTGGTCGAGCCCATGCAAGGCGCCGGCGGTTGTGTCGTGGGGACTCCGGCCTTCCTGCAGGGGCTGCGCACGCTTTGCGATGATAGCGGCGCGCTGCTCATCTTCGACGAGGTGCAGACCGCCCGCATGGCGCCCGGCGGCGCACAGGAACGCCTGGGCATCACGCCGGACATGACGACCCTGGGCAAGATCTTTGGCGGCGGCCTTGCCTTCGGGGCGTTCGGGGGCAAGGCCGAGGTGATGGCGCGCTTCGACCCTTCGCATCCCGAGGCGATCCCCCATGCGGGCACCTTCAACAATAATCGCCTGACCATGGCTGCTGGGCTCGAGGCGGTGCGCCATCATTTGACCCCGGGCGCGCTCGAGGCGCTGTTCGAGCGGGGCGAGGTGTTCCGGGAGGCGCTGAACGCGCGGTTCTCGGCCCAGGGCGGCGCATTTCATGTCACGGGCATGGGGTCGATCATGAACATCCATGCCGTGGCAGAAGACCCTGCGGTTCGCCGCGATCGGCTGCGCCTGCTGCATTTTCACATGATGGAGCGGGGTTACTATTTTGCCGCGCGTGGCCTGATCGCGCTGTCGTTTCCGCTGGGCGAGGCCGAGCGCGCCGATTTCCTGGACACCTTGGACACGGTGCTTGCCGCGGGGCGTGCCTCTTCGGAGTTCTGACCTCATGTCCCTTAAATCACCGATCTCCCTCTATGACGTCCAGGGCTTGGCTTTCGGGGTGCTGATGACCGCGCTGGGTGTCACCTTCCTGAAGGAGGCAGCGCTGGTGACGGGCCAGACCGCAGGGGCCGCTGTGCTGCTTTCCTATGTGCTGCCCCTTGATTTCGGGGCGTTCTTCATTCTGATCAGCTTGCCGTTCTTCTGGCTGTCCTGGGTGCGGCGGGGCGTTAGCTTTACGCTGCGGACCATCGTTGCCGTTCTCGGCATCTCGACGGTTACCCCGGCGCTGGGCGCGTTGATCCGCTTTGACGAACTGCCGCCGCTGCTTGCGGCTGTCCTGGCGGGGGCATGTTGTGGCGTCGGGCTGATCGCTCTGTTTCGGCACGGGGCTTCGGCTGGCGGGCTTGGCATCTTGGCGCTGATCATCGAGGAAAGGACCGGCTTTCGCGCCGGTTGGTTCCAGATGTGCTTCGACGCGGTGATATTTGCGCTGGCGCTGCTGGTGCTGCCGCTCGAGGGGGCCGTTTATTCCTGCGTGGGGGCCATAGTCCTGAACGCCATCATCGCGTGGAACTTCCGGGTGGCTCAGACTGTCCCCGCCGGATCGGCGGGGTGAGCGGCTTTCGGGAGAACATGTCTCAGCTCCGCAGGTTCCACCGCTTCGTGGCCGCATAGCTTGAGTGCATCGGCAACCTCTTCGAGAGGAACTCTGTCTCGTCGTCACCGTCTGGCGCGAAAGACGCGGCCCAGGGGAATCGTGGGGTATTCCGGCTTGCGCTGCTACCAAGAAGGGCGGGGCCCTTGTGACTGCACCGATGCGACTGTCTTCCTGGGGAGGTCCGCAGCCTCAGGTCTTCTGACGTATGGCCCTCATGCACATCGCCTTGATCTGCAGCCGGTCTTCGTCCGTCAGGTGACGGTCGTAGGCGCGTTGCCATTTCAGTGAATTGCGGATCGCACCACCAAGGAACCCGGCCATGAAGAAGGTGTCGCCTTCGGCCAGCCAGCCTGATTCGGACAGTTCATTCAGGATTTCGTTGATGAAAGCGGCGCTGGCCTGGAAGCTCTCTACAAACATTTGTGGCGGCAGGATCGGGACGCTGGCAAGGTATTCAAACAGCACCGCACGGTCGGGATCATCCCAGATGAAGGCAATGTAATTGTCGATGTAGCGCTCTAGCCGTTCCTGCGGCGGGACTGCGGCCTCATCCCCTTCCGCGATCGCGCACGCGAATTCCCCAGCCAGGCGTTCATAAACGGCGTGGATCAAATCTTCCTTTGAATCGAAATGGTTGTAGAGCGATCCGGCGGCGACCTCAGCGCCCTGCGCAATCTTTGACATCGAGACCTGGGTGCCGTGCTCCACTATCAGCTTGGCCGTTGCGTCCAGGATCCGGTCCCGCATCGGGATAGCTTTCGTCATAATGAATGAACATTCATTCAGTTATTATGTTCGAATGGTAGGCGTCGCCTCGAGCGGGGACAAGAGATTCACCATGTGCCCGAGATACGGAACAGAAACCTGCAAAGGAACCCCGCATTGCAGACCAGCCGCTGACCTTCCTCCACCTGACCGACCTGCACGTGAACGCCCCCGGATTGCAGGACGACATGCTATTCAGTGACACCAGCGCAAACCTGCGTCGCAGTCTTGCAGAGGTGAAGCGCATGGAGACGCCGCCCGTGTTCATCCTGGTTTCTGGCGACCTGACCAACAACGGGGACGAAGCATCCTATCGCACCCTCGCAGGCATCGCCGCGGATGCCGGGCTTGAGATGCCGATCCTCTACACCCTGGGCAACCACGACAAGCGTGAGGGTTTTGCCGCGGCCCTTCCCGAGCTGCACCAGGAACCTGCGAAGCCGGTCGACCACGATCATGTTCTGAACGGGTTGCACGTGATCATGCTCGACAACTCCAAGCCCGGCGAAGTCGGCGGGTTCTGGGAAGATGGCCAGATGGAATGGCTGACATCCCGCCTTGCCGACCACCTCGAGCTGCCCAAGCTCCTGGTCATGCACCACGCGCTGATGATCGACCTGAACGGCACGAGATGGAGTGGGAAACGCTGTCTGCAGGTTCCACCGAGGCGCTGCACACAGCGATTAAGGGCGCGAATATCGTCGGTATCCTGGCGGGGCACATCCACATGGACCGCGTCTCGCACTGGTATAGCGTGCCCGTGGTCATCGGCATGGGCAATCACGCCGGGACCGATGCGCTTTCTTTCCCGCGCGCCTTCCACATGCTGGATGGCAGCGGGCTCGGGGTCTGCACGCTCTACCTCTCGGGCCTGACAACCACCTTCGTCCCCCATCCGCAAACGCGTGAAGTCCGGCATATGATCGACATGCAACTGATCGCGGATCACATCGCTGCCCATCGCGCCGCGGCCGAATGATCTGCGGGAATTCTCTCCAGTCAATTCGTTTGTTCAGAAAAGAGACCCCATGAAAACGATCCTGATCGCCTCCACGATCGCCCTGAGCGCGACAATGGCAGGCGCCCAGACCATTCCGCAGGAAGTGACCGAACCGGTTACCATCACCTTCTATAACTATAACCTGAGCAGTGCCGGGGGCGGCGCCGATGCCACGCGCAAGATGATCGCCGAGTTCGAGGCGCTGAACCCTCTCATTAAGGTCGAGGGCGTGCCGGTGCCGGCGCAGGACATCACCGCGCACGTGCAGGCTGACATAGTGGCGGGCCAACCTGTCGACGTGGCGCAGATCACCTTCCCGAACCTGGGATACCTGGCTGAGAACTTCGGCGCCAAGGCGCTGGAAGACATGATCGCGCCGGCTGAGCTCGAGGCGCATTTCGAAGGCATGGTGCCCAACGGTCTTGAACTTGGTCGTATCGCCGGGAAAGCCTACGGCCTTGCCTATACCTTCTCTACGCCGGTGCTGTTCTACAATGCCGACATCTTCCGTGAGGCGGGCCTCGATCCCGAGCAACCGCCCCGGACCTGGAGCGAATTACGCACTGCGGCCGAGGCGGTTGCCGAGAAGACCGACCACCTGCCGCTGGCAACGGGCATCTATGGGCCGACCGCGCTGGATTGGCTGATGCTGGGGAGCCTCAATTCGGCAGGTGGTTCGGTCATGAATGACGACCGGACCGAGCTGACCTTTGCCGACCCTCAGGGTGTGATGGCCATCGAGACGATGCGCGATCTGGCTCAGAACGAGCTGATGGGCAACATGTCGATCATGGCGCAGATGGAGGGGATGGCCTCGGGCAATACCGCGATGTACCTGCAATCCTCTGCCGTGCAGGGCTATCTTGTGGTGGGTGCCAAGGATAATTTCGAACCGCGCACCGCCGCCATGCCCGCTTTCGACGGTTATCCGGTGAAGCCCAGCAACTCGGGGGCGGCGCTGATGACCTTCTCGACCGATCCGGCCAAGCAGCGCGCAAGCTGGGAGTTGATGAAGTATCTCACCTCCAAGCGCGGCTACACGGTGATCACCTCCGAGATCGGCTATCTGCCGCTGCGCCCCGAGATCGTGAATGATCCGGAATATCTGGCCGACTGGGCCGCTGCCAACCCGTTGCTGCAGCCGAACCTCGAACAGCTTTCCGACATGACGCCCTACCGCCCCCTGCCGGGTCCCAATTACCTGCAGATCGTGATCTCGATGATGGACGCGATGGAGATGGCGACCTTTGGCGACGATGACGACGTCGCCGGCCAACTGAGCAGCGCGCAGGAACGCCTGCAGCGCATGATGCCCTGATCCCGATCGTACGACGATCCAAGGACGGCGCGGGTAGGCTGCGCCGTTCCTCATGGAAAGGTTCAGACATGTCCGACGCTCCTTCTCGCGTGCACGTGTCGTGGCCCGGTCAGGCCCGCAGGCGCAATACGCCCCTACGCAGGGGGGACCGCGCGCTGCGTCCTTATCTCTACCTGCTGCCTGCGGTGGCCTGTTTCGTGATCTGGGTCTATCAGCCCCTGTTCGAAGCATTCATGTTGAGCTTTCGGCAATGGAACATGCTTCCAGTGTCGCCCAAGCATTGGGTTGGCCTCGATAACTACTGCAACATCCTGGAGCTTCCCAAGTTCTGGCAGGCGTTGTCGAACACCTGGTACTATCTGTTGGGGTTGATCCCGCTGGCTGTGGGGCTGCCCTTGGTGATCGCGCTGTTCACGCAGGACTTACCGCCGCGCCTACGCAACCTCTATCGGGGATTGATCTTCGTGCCGATGATCATTCCGCCGGTCGTGGCGGCTGCCGTGTGGCGTTGGCTGCTGGATCCCGGCCACGGCATCATCAATCTTGGCCTGCAGAAGCTGGGCAGCTCGCCGGTGGATTTCCCGTATGACCCGGATATCACGCTCTGGACCATTACCTTTATCACCGGCTGGAAGCTCGTCGGTTTCGCGACGCTGATCCTCTCCGCTGCCGATGCTGCGATCGACACGTCGCAGATCGAGGCAGCCCGCTTGGATGGCGCCTCCAAATGGGAGATCATCCGCGATATCCGGCTGCCGCTTCTTTCGCCGACCCTAATGCTGCTGATCCTGATGGTCGTGCTGTTGGGTGCGCAGTGGAGCTTTGCCTACATCCATGTCCTGACCGAGGGCGGACCGCTCGGCTCGACCACGAACATCTACTACCTGCTCTGGCAATTCGGCTTCGGCTCGCTGTCGGTGGGCTGGTCATCTGCCTCCGCAGTCACCCTATTCGTCGGCGTCGGCGTCGGCGTCGGCTTCGGCTTGCTCGCCGCTGCCCTCTTCGCCCTTAAATCCAAGGTGACATTCCATGACGACTGACGCGGCCCTTCGTGCGCCCCTGCATCGTTGGCGCCGCCGCGCGCGCCTCCTGCCCAAGGGGTGGGACAATGCCGTGGGTCAGGTTCTGATGATGATCGTCTCGCTGATCTGCGTCTTCCCGGTCTATTGGATGATCGTGACGTCGCTGCGCCCGGAGAACGAGATCTTCTCCTCCGCGCTCTGGTCCGATGCCGTCAGCCTGGACAACTATGCCTATGCGCTCGGGACGATGCCGATGGTCCGGATGCTGGTGAATACCTTTACCGTCTCGCTGGTCGTGACGCCGGTGCAGCTTCTGACGGGTATCCTCGCGGGGTATGCCTTTGCCCGCTGGCGCTTCCGCGGTGCCGGCTTCCTCTTCGGGGCCATCGCCCTGACCTGGCTGGTGCCGCTTCAGGTCGTGATGATCCCGAACTACCTGCTGGTCGCCCGGATGGGGATGATCGATTCCCTCGGTGCGCTGATCCTGCCGCATGTGGCCTCTGCCTTCGCGATCATGTTGCTGGCCCAGGCCATGCGCAGCTTTCCCTCCGAGGTGATCGAGGCCGCGCGCATGGACGGCGCTACCCACGCACATATCCTGTGGCAGCTCATCGTGCCCAATCTGCGCGGCACTCTGGCGCCCCTGGCGATCCTGATCTTCATCACCACCTGGAACGAATATTTCTGGCCGCTGCTGCTGACCCGTTCGCCGGAGAATTCGGTGGTTCAGATCGGGCTGCAGATGTTCATCACCGCAGAAGGCACTCAGTGGGGGCCACTCATGGCGGCCTCGACGATGGCCAGTCTGCCTATCCTTCTGATCTACCTCGTGCTGCAGCGCCAGGTGATCGCCTCCTTCATGAAATCCGGACTTCGCTGATGACTGATCTCAGACACATTCCATTGGCGGGCTGCTTCAACATGCGCGACCTCGGCGGTTATCCGGCGGGCGATGGCACGACGGTCTGGCGCCGCGCGTTGCGTGCAGACAGCTTGCATCGCGTCGATGCTGATGGCCTTGCCACCTTGGCTGGCATGGGCTGCACCGATGTGATCGACCTGCGCCATGCGGAGGAGGC
Source organism: Pseudodonghicola xiamenensis DSM 18339 (assembly GCF_000429365.1). Taxonomy (GTDB): domain Bacteria; phylum Pseudomonadota; class Alphaproteobacteria; order Rhodobacterales; family Rhodobacteraceae; genus Pseudodonghicola; species Pseudodonghicola xiamenensis. Next base: position 44,252 of record NZ_AUBS01000020.1, read on the forward strand.
CGGCGCGCAGCCCAACCCCGTCGCGGCCGGTCACCCCACGATCCGATATCACAATGTGTCGCTTTTCGGCGCGCTGGACCCGACCCGCACCGATCTTGTCGAGGCAGAGGATGCGCTTCTGTTGCTGTATTGCGAAGCGATGGCGGTCAGGGCGGCTGAGGTCATCGAGGTGCTACGCCTGCTTGCCGCAGCCCCGGGCACCGTGGTTTTCCACTGCACTGCAGGCAAAGACCGGACCGGTATCATCTCGGCCCTGTTGCTGTCCCTTGTCGGTGTGGCGCGCGACGACATCGTCGCCGATTACGCGCTGACCAGCCGGCAGGCTCCTGCGATGTTCGCCGCCCTGCGCCGCGAGGTGGAAGCCGCCGGACAGGACTTTGACGTCAATGCGCCGCTTCTGGCCAGCGAAAGCCCGACAATGGAGGCCTTCCTCGACCATATCGACCAGACCCACGGGGGGGCAGAGACCTTTCTTCTGGCCAATGGCCTCACCGGGGCCGAGATCGCCCGCATCCGTGCGCGCATGCTGAACGAGACTTTCATCCAGGGAGCTGCCTGATGTCCCATGTGTCCATCCGCAACCTCAAGAAAAGCTATGATGGCGTTCAAACCCTGCACGGGCTGGACCTGACCTTTGAGAAGGGCGACTTCGTGGTGATCGTCGGGCCTTCCGGTTGCGGCAAGTCCACTCTGCTGCGCATGATCGCGGGGTTGGAGACGATCACCAGCGGCGAGATCGCCATCGCCGGAGAGGTCGTCAACGACCACGAGCCGGCTGACCGCGGCTGCGCCATGGCATTCCAGAACTACGCGCTCTATCCTCACATGACGGTTGCGGCCAACATTGGCTATCCGCTGAAGCTGGCCCGCGTGCCGCGCGCAGAGCGTGATCGCCGGGTGCGCGAGGCGGCAGAGGTTCTGGGCCTGACGGACTATCTTGGGCGCCGTCCCAAGCAACTGTCGGGCGGGCAGCGCCAGCGCGTCGCCATGGGCCGTGCCATCGTGCGCGAGCCGGCCCTGTTCCTGTTCGACGAACCCCTGTCCAATCTCGATGCCAAGATGCGCGTGCAGATGCGGATCGAACTCCGCCGCCTGCACCGCAAGCTCGGGGCGACATCGCTGCTGGTGACCCATGACCAGGTCGAGGCCATGACCATGGGCGATCGGCTGGTCGTCATGAATGCGGGGCGGATCGAACAGACAGGAACCCCGGCAGAGATCTATGCCCGCCCCGCATACCACCTTCGTGGCGAGCTTCCTGGGCGCGCCGGCGATGAACCTGTTCCCTGCGCGGGTGGAGAGCGATGGCACCACCCGGCTGGACATGGCGCCTGACACGCCGCCTGACACGCCGCTGCACACCGGTCTGCGGATCGCACCGGGGACCAGCTACACCTTCGGCATACGCCCCGAAGATCTCATGGTCAGGCCCGTCGGCCAGCCGGGCCTGTCTGCCCGCATTGACCAGATCGAAGACCTTGGTGCAGCCGTATCGCCCATTGCCAGATGGCAGAAGACTATGCCTCGGCCGTATTGCCTCGTGAAGCGGATTACCGCGAGGGCGCGCGGATTTCCCTCGTCCCGGATGCCAATCATGTCCATGCCTTTTCGGCACAAACAGGTGTGCGTCTGTTTCAGGAGGGCCGAGAGACGATGCGGGAACCGATGAAGGGGAGCGGCCCGGGGATCGTGGATGCGAAGAATGAGGCTGCCGTGCTCAAGCGGCGGACTTCATCGTCCGGAGCTGGCGCTTGTCTTCGTTTTTCGGCGCCTTGCGTTGTTGCCGGCCAAGAATGCGGGCATGTCTTGTCTTGTCTTGTCTTGTCTTGTCTTGTCTTGTCTTGTCTTGTCTTGTCTTGTCTTGTCTTGTCTTGCCGCGCCAAACGTTTCCCGCGTCCGTGGGGCGCTTTATGCGGACAGTTCCGGCCGGTTCTGCCCGGCGCGGTCAGCCCTTTTTTCTTTGCTTTTCCGCGCTGATCAGCAGTTTCGTGAATTCCACCACACGCGGAGGGCGGAAGCGCGCGGGGGGGGATAGACCATGTAGATGCCTCCCTCGGGCAGGCGCCAATCGGGCAGAAGTTTTACCAACCGCCCGTCCCTGAGCGGCTCGGCAACGAGAAAATCGGGCAGGCTCGCCGCGCCGAGACCGGCCAGAACCCCTGCCAGTACCGCCGGTGTGGTGGTCATGCCGGCCACGACTCTTGGCCTGATGCGTACCCGGCGCCCGTCCTCGCTTGTGAACTCGTGCCGGGGGGCTCACGCAGCGCGCTGTTCGTGACAAAGGGCCATGGCCCGAGAGCCTCCGGGTGGGTCGGGGGGGCGAACTGTGCTGCCAGGGACGGCGCCGCCACGAGATGCTGCATGATGCTTCCGACCCGTCTTGATTTGAGGCTGGAGTTTGAAAGCCATCCGAGCCGGATCGCGAGATCCCAGTCGCCCGCCTGCAGATCCACCAGACTGTCGCGGAGATCGAGCGCCACCGTGCAGGCTGGATAGAGCGCGCGGAACTGCGCAAGCACAGGAACAAGGAAGCTTTGTCCGTAGTCGAGCGGCGCCGCGATCCGCAGCAGCTCAACCGCCTCAGTCCGATCATCGGTCTGAGGCAACCTCCGAAAGGAACAGAATATGTCATTGCATGCAGAAACTTACGTCCCCGAAGATGCCATCTTCCCCATCGCGTCGACCCTGATCTACGGCGAAAGCGAAGCCGTTCTGATCAACGCGTAGTTCCAAGCCTCCAAGGCGCGGGAACTGGCGGATCGGATCAAGGCAGTCGGACGCAAGCTGGCCACGATCTTCATCTCGCACAGTGATCCGGACTACTACTTCGCGCTCGACACCCTGCGCGCCGAATTTCCCGATGCCCGTATCGTGGCCACAGCGCAAACCGCCTGGCTGATCGAGGCGACCAAAGCCGACAAGCTGACGGTCTGGCAGGATCAACTCGGCGACGACGCCCCGCAGGAACTGATCACGCCGGATGCTCTGATCGGCAATATCGTCATCGAAGGCGAAGAGATCGAGGTGCATCAGTCCAAGGACGACCCGGCCCATATCTTCCTGTGGGTTCTCGCACTGAAAACCGTTCTGGGCGGCGTTTCCATCTTCACCGGGGCACATCCGTGGATGGCCGACACGACCAGCCTTGAGGCGGCCGACCAATGGATCGCGCGGCTTGAGGAGATCGCGGCCCTGTCCCCTGAAAAGGTGATTGGCGGCCATATCATCGGTGCGTTCTCCGACGCTCCCGAGGTGGTGCCGTTCTTTACCGACTATCTGCGCACCTGGCGTGCCGCGGCCGAAAACGCCCAGTCCTCGGCGATATCATCGACCCGGTCCTGCGGGCGTATCCGGACCTGCCGGTCAAGGATTTCCTCGACATGTGCGCAAAGGCATTCACCGGGGAAATCCCGTGGGAGGTTGCTCAGCTCTATCCCTTCGTCGGGCGCAAGGCGAAGGCCGATTTCGGCGATTTCGCCTTCGGCCTGGATTTCAAGACCAACCGGGAGATGACCTTCACGGATTTGACCGGGGCGTTCGGCGAGTTGTCCGATACGGTCAGTTATACCGCCGTCGCGATCCGGCCGGGCGTGTTCATGGCCTATTGGTTGGAACCCAACAGCACCCGCTCCAATGTGACCCATGTGCAGGATATCGCCGGGGGGACCGTCTATACCAATATCGCGGCAACGGATGGGGCGTTCACCAACCTGAAGGGCAAGCTGAGCCTGATGAACTAATTCGACAACGCAGGGCTGAGGGCTGCCTCTGCCCCGCAATGAAACCACCGGGTCGCATCCCACGAAACAGGCCGATCAGGCAGAGACCTGCCCCTCTTGCCGCGTGATGGTCCAGGCTTCCTGAACGGAGATAATCGACGACATCGGCAAATCATTTCCTCGATGGGCAGGTCGCTCTCGTGACCGGCGCGGGTGCCGGTATCGGCCGGTCAATCGCGCTTCACTATGCAAAGGCAGGGGCACAGGTTGTGGTGGCCGACCTCAACGATGACGCCGGGGCAGAGACTGTCCGGCTGATCACCGAAGCCGGCGGCGTCGCCCAGTTCCAGCACACCGATGTGGCCTCGGCCAAAGATACCGATTCGCTCGTCGCAAAAGCGCTGTCTACCTATGGCAAGCTCGACATTGCCTGTAACAACGCAGGCGTAGCCCCGCCCGCCACGCCGCTGGCGGAAATCGACGATGGGTTGTGGCGGCGCATCATGTCGATCAATCTTGATGGCGTGTTCTACGGTATCCGCGCACATATCCCGGCGCTGGTGCAAAATGGCGGCGGTGTGATCGTCAATGTCGCCTCGATTCTCGGCCAGGTCGGATTTCCCGGCATGGCACCTTACGTGGCCACGAAACACGCGGTTGTCGGCCTGACGAAACAGGTTGCAGTGGACTATGCCGACAAGGGCGTTGGCGCCATTGCTGTCGGACCCGCCTTCATCAAGACGGGCATGGAGGATAATCTCGATCCCGCCTCGCGCGCAGATCTTGATACCGCGCATCCGGTCGGTCGCATGGGCGAACCCGAAGAGGTCGGCTCTGTCGTGGCCATGGTGTCCGCACCGAACTGGACCTTCGTCAATGGTGCCTATCTTCCGATTGACGGTGGCTATCTGACGCGCTGACCCTGATGCGACCCATCGGCGCCATCATCCCCGATGGCGCGGATGGTGCAGACCGGGACCAATGGGGCCGGTTCCGGGCCCATTGATTTGTTCAGATCGACATGATGCCGTGTTGGCGTCTTGTGTCCCGATGTCCCATGACAAGCCCCGTGTCGATGACCTCTGTGGTCTGAGCGGGATAATCTTCCTCGACTGAAATGGCTTGTGATGGCCCGATACACTGGTGGAACGGGGCCGCATAACGCGGGAGCCGTTGCAAATGAAAAGGGCGCGCCATTGGCACGCCCTCTGTCTTGGTTTCAGCTGTCGCCTCAGGTGCGGATGCCGGCGAAACGGGTCTGCCAGTCTTCGCGATCCTCGTCGCTGATCTTGGCGAACAGCACGTCCGGCACGCTAAAGGCATGGCCGGCGGGCAGGGCGGCAAGCGCTGTTACGACATCGGCGGGCCAGCTCTGATCTTCGATCCGCATCGCTTCGACCAGCGTGGCAGAGGCGAAGGGGATGAAGGGGGCCGAGAGCACCGCGTAAAGCCGGATCAGGTTCAGCCCCAGCCGCACCTGCATCGCCGCGCGCTCGGGGTCTTCCTTGAAGGTCGACCAGGGGGCGGCGGATTGCAGGTATTCATTGCCCGCGACCCAGATCGCCCGCAGTTCTTGCGAGGCCTTGCGGACTTCCATCGCTTCCATGCAGGCCTCATAGGCGCGCAGGCGCGCGGTCAGATCGGCGATCAGCGCCTCTTCCTGCGCGCCATAGGTGCCGCCCTCGGGCACCACCTCGCCGAACTTGGAGCGGCAGAACTTGGTAATCCGGCTGACGAAGTTGCCCAGCACGTCGGCCAGGTCCTTGTTGACCGAAACCTGGAAGTTGTCCCAGGTGAATTCCGCGTCCGAGCTTTCCGGCGCGTGGCTCAGCAGCCACCAGCGCCAGTAATCCGCCGGCAGGATCTCCAGCGCCTGATCCATGAACACACCGCGCCCGCGTGAGGTGGAGAATTGGCCGCCGTCATAGTTCAGATAGTTGAACGACTTGATGTAATCGACCAGCTTCCACGGTTCGCCCGAGCCCATCAGGGTGGCGGGAAAGCCCAGAGTGTGGAACGGCACGTTGTCCTTGCCCATGAATTCGACGTAACGGACGTCGTCGGCGCCCTTGTCGGTGCGCCACCAGCGTTGCCAGGCGCTATCGTCCAGCCCCTTGGCATCGGCCCATTCCTTGGCGCAGGCGATATATTCGATCGGCGCGTCGAACCAGACGTAGAAGACCTTGCCTTCCATACCTGGCCACTCCTCGGCGCCCTTCTTGACCGGGATGCCCCAGTCCAGATCACGGGTGATGCCACGGTCCTGTAGCCCGTCGCCGTCATTCAGCCATTTCTTGGCGATCGAGGTGGTCAGTACCGGCCAGTCGGTCTTGCTGTCGATCCAGGCCTCCAGCTTGTCCTTCATCGTCGATTGACGCAGGTAAAGGTGCTTGGTTTCGCGCAGTTCCAGGTCGGTGGAACCCGAGATCGTCGAATGCGGGTTGATCAGGTCGGTCGGGTCAAGCTGCTTGGTGCAGTTGTCGCATTGATCGCCCCGTGCACTCTCGTATCCGCAGTTTGGGCAGGTGCCCTCGATATAGCGGTCGGGCAGGAAACGGCCATCGGCCTTGGAATACATCTGCTGTTCCACCACTTCGCGGATCAGCCCGTGTTCGGCCAGCTGGCCGGCGAAATGCTGGGTCAGCCAGTGGTTCTGCGGGCTCGACGAGCGACCGAAGTGATCGAACGACAGGCCGAAGCGGCGGGCGATATCGGCCTGCACTTCATGCATCTCTGTGCAATATTGGTCTACCGGCTTGCCGGCCTTGGACGCGGCCAATTCCGCCGGGGTGCCGTGTTCGTCGGTGGCGCAGAGGAACATCACTTCATTGCCACGGCCGCGCTGGTAACGGGCAAAGAGATCGGCGGGGAGCTGCGAGCCCACCAGGTTGCCCAGATGCTTGATCCCGTTGATGTAGGGGATCGCGGAGGTGATGAGAATGCGTGCCATGGGATGCCCGACTGTTTCGTGATCGGACATCCCTTACATTTCAGGCCGCCGAAAGGCCAGAGGCAAGCGCGCGGGGGGAAGGCGGGACGCCGGTCAGATCGTTGGGCCAGATCGTTGGGGCAGTATGGCCGCCGCCGAGCAGATGATAGGGCCCGGTGATGAAACTCGCCCGGTCCGACAGCCGGAAACAGGCCTGCCTCGCCAATTCCTTGGCGGCCGTCTTGCCGATGCCCGGGGCGACGTTGGTGAGGATCACTGTCTTGCGTCGAGGTCGAGAGCCAGGATGGTCTCCTTTCTTCTGCGTCGCGCTCAGGGAAAGCGGCCAGCCGGCGGGGCGAGGGGCGCGTCGCGCCTAGGGGTCACGATCACGCTGTCGCCCGGTCAGCCGGCCGATCAGGAAGGATGTACGTGGGCTGTAGATATAGCGTGTGTGCCGCTGGGCGGGACGCGCCCGCATGCGCAGCAGCCCGAAGATCACCAGCAGGGCATGTGCTGCCGAGATCAGCAGGAACATGGCCGGGGGGCCGTAGGCGCCGATCAGCAGAGAGGCTGTATAGGGCGCCGCGATGGCCCCCAGCGCGAAATAGAACATCAACGCCGCCGACAGTTCGACGCGCTCCGAAGGTTCGGTGAAATCATGCGCATGGGCGACAGAGACCGAATAGATCGGAAAACTGGTCAGCCCGAACAGGAAGGCCGTGCCCATCACCCCCCAGGTGCCGATCTCTTGCGCGGCGATGGTGATCCCAGAGGCCAGGATTGTCGCTGCCGACAGCCAGATCAGCACTCGGCGGCGGTCGAACTTGTCGGCAAGCCAGCCGACGGGATATTGCGCCAGCGCGCCACCAAGGACGAATGCGGCGAGGAAACTGGCGATCTGATCGGTGCTAAGCCCGACCTCCTGGCCATAGACCGGCCCCACCATCCGGAAGGAGGAGGAGGAGAGTGCCGCCACCAGCACGCCCGCCACCGCCAGCGGCGACCGGCTGAGCGGAAGGCCGGGGCGCAGTCGCGGCGCGGACGGCGTTTCGGGCTGTGCCGCGCGGGTCAGGGTCAGCGGCAGCAGTGCCGCGCAACACAGGATCGCGAGGATGTTGTAAGAGACATAATTCGCCGGGGCGAGCACGCCGATCAGAAGCTGCGCAAGCAGCGAGCCGCTCATGTCGACCACCCGATAGGTGGCCATGGCGCGGCCGCGTGTCTCATTGGTGACCTTGGCCTGTAGCCAGGCCTCGATCACCGTATAGCAACCGGCAACGCAGAGCCCCGAGGCCATCCGCATCACCGCCCAGGCGGCGGGGCTGATCACCAGCATATGGGCCAAGAGCCCGATCGCGCCGGCCGCGGTGAAGGCTGCGAAGGCGCGGGAATGGCCGATGGTGCCCATCAGCCGCGGCGCCCACCAGCAGCCGATGAAGAATCCGAGGAAATGGGACGACCCCAGCACGCCGATCTCGGCGGTGGAAAACCCCAGTGACAGGCCCGATAGCGCATCGAGCGGACTGACCCCGCCGGTCGAAAGCTGTAGGAGCAGGATGGACAGGAAGAGGGCGAAGAAAGAGACGATCAGGCGCATGGTCCACCCACCCTGATGGTCTTTGTCCGGATGTCGAGCGGTTTTGCGACATATCGCGTCGCCCCGACCCGTCGTCAGCACCGACAGCGCCTTTTTTCTAGCCGCAGACCTGCGACCAAAGGCGTGCCGGGTCAGGGCGGGCGGTCCGCGGCGCTTTCCGATTGCCCTTGCCGATCAAGCCGCTAGGGTCCGGTCCGACACAATACTCGATCCGTTTGGAAGGACTTCGCGCGATGAAGATGAATCCACTGGGCCGCACCGGCCTGATGGTGACCGAACTTTGCCTCGGCACCATGACCTATGGCAATCAGACCCCGAAGGAGGAGGCACACGCCCAGATCGAGCGGGCGCTGGCTGCGGGAGTCAATTTCATCGACACCGCCGAGATGTATCCGGTGAACCCGCCCCGGAAGGAAACCATGGGCCACAGCGAGGCGATCGTGGGGGACTGGATCGCCGCCAACCCGGGCCGGCGGCAGGAGTTCGTTCTGGCCACCAAGCACTCCGGCGAGGGCTCGATGGTGGCGCGCGACGGGGCGCCGATCTCGTCGAAGACCATCGCCGGGGCCATCGAAGGCTCGCTCAAGCGGCTGAAGACCGATGTCATCGACCTCTATCAGTTCCATTGGCCCAATCGTGGCAGTTACATGTTCCGCAGGAACTGGACCTATGATCCCTCGGGCGGGGACCGCGCGGCCGTGATCGACAATATGGTCGATTGTCTCGAGGCGCTGAAGGCGCAGGTGAAGGCCGGTAACATCCGTTACTTCGGCCTGTCGAACGAAAGCGCCTGGGGCACTGCGCAATGGCTGCGCCTGGCAGAGGAGACCGGCGGCCCCCGTGTCGCCACGATGCAGAACGAATATTCGCTGCTTTGCCGGCTCTATGACACCGATATGGCGGAGCTGTCCTGTTACGAGGATGTCGGGCTTATGGCCTATTCTCCACTGGCGGCCGGGTTCCTGACCGACAAGTATCGCGATGGTGCGGTGCCGGAGGGATCGCGCATGTCGCTGGTGCCGGAGATGGGCGGGCGCAAAACGCCTTACGTCGATGGTGCGGTCGAAGCCTATGTGGCGATCGCGGAGCGGCACGGGCTCGACCCGGTGCATCTGGCTCTGGCTTGGTGCCGCACCCGGCCGTTCATGGCCAGCGCGATCTTCGGCGCCACGCGGCTGGAGCATCTGGACCGTATTCTGGGATCTGTCGAGGTGACGTTGAGCGAGGAGGTCCTGGCCGAGATCGACCAGGCGCACCGCGCCCATCCGATGCCCTACTGATCGCCGCAGGCGGGGGGATGCCGCTGATGCGGCATGCCTCCGGCGGGGATATTTAGGGCCAGAAAAAGGCGGAGGTCAGGAGGTGCCAGCCTGGCGCAGGCTCCGGGCGCTTTGACCGTGGGCGGCGCGAAAGGCGCGGGAGAAGCTGGCGGCGGAGGCGAAGCCGGTGGCGAGCGCGATGTCCATCATCGGCAGGTCAGTGTCGGTGACCAGCCGTTTTGCCTCCGCCAGTCGCAGGCTCAGGCCATGGGCGCTGGGCGTGGTGTCGAGTCGGGCGCGAAACTGCGTCTCGAGCGTGCGGGGGCTGCAGCCGCAGCGTCGGGCGAGATCGGGCAGGGCGAGCGGCTGGTCGATATGCTGTTCCATCAGCAGGCTGGCGCGCGCGGTCAGGCGTGAATGGCGCGGGTCGCGGGCGCTGCGGCTTTGGGCGCGGGCGGGGTTGCTGGGGGTGTCGTGCAGAAACACCCCGGCGACGCGCGCCGCCAACGCCGCGCCATGGCGGCGCCCGATCAGATGCAGCATCATGTCGATCGCGGGGAGCGCGCCGCCGCAGGTCAGCCGGGTGCGGTCGACATGAAACCGGTCGCGCAGCACCTGGACTTCGGGGAAGCGGGTGGCGAAGCGGTCCAGATCCTCCCAATGGGTGGTGGCGCGATAGCCATCGAGCAGGCCGGCGGCGGCCAGCAGCCAGGGGCCGCCGTCGACCCCGGCCAGGGTCGTGCCGGTGGCGGCGATCCGGCGCAGGCCAGCGCGCAGCGTGGGGGTGTCGTGCCGCTCGAGCCCGAAGCCCGCAATCACCAGCAGCAGGTCGCAGCGGTCGATCCGCGCCAGCGCCTCCCCCTGCACCGCGATCCCGCTGGTCAGCCCTGCCGGCTGGCCGTCAGGGGTGGCGAACCGCCACCGAAACAGGGGCCGTCCCGCCAGCCGGTTGGCGGCGCGCATCGGATCGACTGTGGCCGCGAAGCTGAGCGTGTTGGTCTCCTGTGGCAGCAGGATCACGGTGTCGAGCGGCACCTCATCGGGCACCAGGATATTTTTTGCGCATTTCATAAAGTTTCATTCGTATCAAGGAAACTTTAATTCGCCAATCCGGCACATCCTCGGCGCGACAGAACAGGAGGGCGCCATGCCATTGACCATGAATCGCGAGGTTTTCATCACCTGTGCCGTGACCGGATCGGGCGGCACCCAGGATCGCAGCCCGCATGTGCCCCGCAGCCCGGCGCAGATCGCCGAAAGTGCGATCGAGGCGGCGCGGGCCGGGGCGGCGGTGGTCCATTGTCATGTGCGCGATCCTGAAACCGGGGCACCGTCGCGCGATCTGGCACTTTACCGCGAGGTGACCGAGCGCATCCGGGAATCGCAGGTCGATGTGGTGTTGAACCTGACTGCCGGAATGGGGGGCGATATCATCTTCGGCCCGACCGAACGGCCGTTGCCGGTGATGGAGGTGGGCACCGATATGGTCGGTGCGGCGGAGCGTGTCGAGCATGTCGCGCAATGCCTGCCGGAGATCTGCACGCTCGATTGCGGCACGATGAACTTCGCCGAGGCTGACTATGTCATGACCAACACGCCGGGCATGTTGCAGGCGATGGGCCGGATGATGACAGACCTGGGGGTGAAGCCCGAGATCGAGGCCTTTGACACCGGTCATCTGTGGTACGCCAAGCAACTGGTCAAGGACGGCGTCCTGGACGGCCCGGCGCTGGTCCAGCTTTGCATGGGGGTGCCCTGGGGGGCGCCGGACGATCTGAACACCTTCATGGCGATGGTCAACAATGTGCCCGAGGATTGGACGTTTTCGGCCTTCGGGTTGGGGCGCAACCAGATGGGCTATGTCGCCGCCTCGGTGCTGGCGGGGGGCAACGTGCGGGTGGGGCTGGAGGATAACCTCTGGCTCGACAAGGGAGTGCTGGCGAGCAATGCACAGTTGGTCGATCGCGCCGTGGGTATCATCGAACGCATGGGGGCAAGGGTGATCGGGCCGGAGGAGGTGCGCGCCAAGCTGGGCCTGGTGAAGCGCGCCCCGAAGCTGGTTTGAGCCGATGAGCGGGCAGCGGGTGGTGATCACCGGCGGTGCCGCCGGCATCGGTCTGGTGCTGGCGACGCGGTTCGCCGCGCGCGGCGACCGGCTGGCGATCTGCGATGCCGATGTCATTGCGGTGGAGGCGGCGGCGGCGGCGCATCCGGATTGGATCGTCACCCGCGCCGATGTCACGGATGAGGCCGATATGGGCGCCTTTCTGGCCGAGGTCGAGGCCGCCTGGGGCGGGGCCGATGTGGTCTGTGCCAATGCCGGCATCGGCGGACCGGCTGGCCGGATCGAGGATCTGGATTACGCCGGCTGGCGCGCCTGCCTCGATGTATCGCTGAACGGGGCGTTTCTGACGTGTCGTTGGGCGGCGCGGGTGATGCGGGCGCAGGGGGCGGGGCTGATCCTGCTGACCTCCTCGACCGCCGGGCTGTTCGGCTATCCGCTGCGCGCGCCCTATGCCGCCGCCAAATGGGGCATCGTCGGGTTGACCAAGACCCTGGCGATGGAGCTGGGCCCGGCCGGGGTGCGCGTCAATGGACTGGCGCCCGGCGCGGTCGAGGGCGCGCGGATGGAATGGGTGCTGACCAGGGAGGCGGCGGCCTCCGGCCTTTCGATCGAGACGATGCGCCAGCAATATGTGAAGGGTGTCAGCCTGCGCGGTTGGGTCACGGCGGAGGAGGTTGCCGATATGGCGCTGTTCCTCGCTTCGCCGGCGGCAAGCAAGATTTCCGGCCAGATCCTGGCCATTGACGGACATACGGAGACTTTGGTGCCATGACCAAGAGCGCAACCATCGTGGGCGGCGGTGTGATCGGCGGCGGATGGGCCGCGCGGTTCTTGCTGAATGGTTGGGACGTGCGGATTTTCGACCCCGATCCGGAGGCCGAGCGCAAGATCGGCGAGGTGCTGGCGAATGCCCGCCGGTCGCTGCCCGGGCTGACCGACGTGGCGCTGCCCGAGGAAGGCAGGCTGACGTTTCACAGCGATCTGGCCGAGGCCGTCGCGGGCGCCGGTTGGATTCAGGAAAGCGTGCCGGAACAGCTGGCGCTGAAACAGAAGGTCTTCGCGCAGATTCAGGCCGCCTGCGATCCGGGGGCGGTGATCGGTTCCTCGACCTCGGGGTTCAAGCCGTCGGAATTGCAGCAGGGCGCCGCATGGGGCGGGCAGATCGTGGTGACCCACCCGTTCAACCCGGTGTATCTTCTGCCGGTGGTGGAGCTGGTGAGCAGCCCGGAGAACCCTGCGGAACTGGTGGCGCGGGCGGCCGATACGCTGACGTCGATCGGGATGTATCCGCTGCACCTGAAGAAAGAGATAGACGCCCATGTCGCCGACCGGCTGCTGGAAGCGGTCTGGCGCGAGGCGCTCTGGCTGGTCAGCGACGGCATCGCCACGACCGAGGAAATCGACAATGCGATCCGCTACGGCTTCGGCATTCGCTGGGCGCAGATGGGCTTGTTCGAGACCTATCGCGTCGCCGGCGGCGAGGCGGGGATGCGGCATTTCATGGCGCAATTCGGCCCGGCGCTGAAGTGGCCCTGGACCAAGCTGATGGATGTGCCCGAGTTCACCGAAGAACTGGTCGATCTGATCGCGGATCAGTCGGACGCGCAATCGGGGGCCTATTCGATCCGCGATCTCGAACGCATCCGCGACGACAATCTGGTCAGCATGATGCGGGCGCTCAAGGCCAAGAACTGGGGCGCGGGAGAGCTGTTGAACGCCCAGGACGCGCGGCTGCGGGCCGATAGCGTCCTGGCAGCGCGGGCGGGCGACCTTGAAGATGTCTCGCAACCCATCGTGACGGTGCGCCGCGCGGTGCCGCTGGATTGGACCGATTACAACGGCCATATGAACGAGGCGCGCTATCTGCAGGCCTTTTGTGACGCAACGGACCGGTTCATGGAACTGGTCGGGGCAGATGCCGACTACATCGCCTCCGGCGGCAGTTACTTCACCGCCGAAACCCATGTCCGCCATCTGTCTGAGGCCCATGCCGGCGACCGGATCGAGGTGCGGACAAGGCTGCTGATGGGGGAGGGCAAGAAGATGCATCTGTTTCACCAGATGTGGCGCGGCGATGAGCTGCTGGCGACGGGGGAGCATATGCTGATCCACGTCAGTCTTGAGACCCGGCGCCCCTCGGTCCCGGCGCCGCAGGTCGCGGCGTCGCTGGATCGGATCGCGGCGGCGCATGCGGCGCTGTCGCTGCCTGAGGGGGCTGGGCGCTTCGTCGGGCAGCCGCGGTGAGGCGGCGGCCAGGCGGCCCGTCGGCCTTGTGCGGTGATATCCGCTCTGGCGGCAGGGGGATTTGGGCGCATAGGGAGGCATGGCTCTCTGGATCCCCGTTACCCTTGCCGCCGCCAGCTTTCAGACCGTGCGCTTCATGCTGCAGAAGGTGCTGAGCGGCTCCCGCTTGTCGGTCGCTGGCGCGACCTTCTCGCGATTTGTCTATTCGGCGCCGGTGGTTCTGCTGGTACTGGCGGCTTATCTTGCAATGACCGGGCGCAGCCTGCCGTCGCTTGACTTGCGGTTCTGGCTGTTCGCCGTGGTCGGTGGCACCACCCAGATCTTGGCCACACTTTGCGTGGTGGCGCTGTTCAAGCAGAGAAATTTTGCCGTCGGCATCACCTTCAAGAAGACCGAGGTGATCCAGACGGCCATTGTCGGTCTGCTGCTGTTGGGCGATCGGATCAGCCTGGGCGGCTGGGTGGCGATCCTGTTGGGGCTGAGCGCAGTTCTGGTGTTGTCGAAACCGCCCGAAAGCGATGGCGCCTGGTGGCGGCATCTCACCAACCGCGCCTCAATGCTGGGGCTGGGCTCCGGCGTGCTCTTTGCCTTCTCGGCGGTGACGTATCGCGGTGCCTCGCTTGAATTGGACAGCCCGGACCCGGTGTTCCGCGCCGGGGTGACATTGGCCTGTGTGGTCAGCTTTCAGATGGTGTCGATGGGCCTTTGGCTGCTGTGGCGCGATCGGGCAGAGCTGCGGGCGGTCTGGGCGGCGCGGCATACGGCGGTCTTCGTCGGGCTCACCAGCCTTGGCGGATCATTCTGCTGGTTCCTGGCCTTCACCCTGCAGAACGCGGCTTACGTGAAGGCACTGGGCCAGGTCGAGCTGTTCTTGAGCCTTCTTGCCTCGATCCTTTTCTTTCACGAAAAGATAACCCGGCGAGAGATCGCCGGGATGGGATTGCTGGGCCTGTCGATTCTGGCGCTGGTGCTGGCGATCTGAGGCTCAGCCGTCGGGCATCGGATGGCCGTTCAGGCGCAGGAACAGGCTTTCTTCGTCGTCGTTGCGGAAATAGGGAACCGAAGCGGGCGGAGAGGGGTCCTGGACCCGGCCGGCAACCTCGGCCAGCACGACCTCGGTGATGAAGGGCAGGTCGAAACGGCGCGCCTCGGTCAGCGGGATCCATTGCAGATGCGACAGCTCGTCCGAGGCATGGGTGAAATCGTCCAGATTGCCCTGGATCGCGGCGGCATCGACCAGGAAGAACCTGGCGTCGAACCGGCGCGGTCGGCCCGGAGGGGTGAGCGCACGAAAGACGAATTGCAGCGCTTCGGCCGACGGGATGTGGCCGGTGGCAGCAAAGCTCTGCCAATCGGGCGGGGCGGCGCCGGGCCACTGCCCGGGGCGGCCGAGGATCAGCCCGGTTTCCTCCCAAAGCTCGCGGATCGCGGCGGCGGCCAGCGCCGATTGCATGCCCTGAGGGGCATTGTCTGCCAGACGGTTGAAACATAGCGGTGGCAGCGGTGCGGCCAACGGAATGCCGGCATCTCCCGGATCGACTGCTCCGCCGGGGAAGACGAATTTATTCGGCATGAATGCCGCCTTGGCGCCACGTTGACCCATCAGGATCGCCGGCTTGTCGTGCCTGTCGCGCAGCGCGATCACGGTTGCGGCGTTGCGCACCGCGGTCTTGTCCTGCGGTTTCGTCGGTTCGCTCATCTCTGTCCCCTCCTTTTGACCTTGCAGAAGGGTCATGTCGCGTTTTCGAACCCGTGCATGCGCCGCGCCCATTGGAATGCGACCACCGCGCCCTTCAGTCTGGGCAGAAGGTAGAGTGACAGCGCCAGACAGCCAACCGCAAAGATGGAAAACAGCACCATGGGATCGGGGCGGTAGATTTCAAAGACCACCAGCAGCAGTGGCGCGATCAGATGGCCGACGAACAGGATGGTCAGATAGGCCGGCCCGTCATCGGCGCGATGGTGGCGATAGACCTCTCCACAGGTGGCGCAGCGATCCTGTACCTTGAGATAGCTGTGAAGCAGCCGACCGCGGCCACAATGCGGGCAGCGCCCGCGAAACCCGCGCCGGAGCGAGGTCCAGAGCGGACGGTCATCTATCTCTGCTTCGGGTGCGGTGTCGGACTGGTCTTGCATGGTTTTCCTCCCAGAAGGCCGGTGGCGCAGGGGCCGCGCGACCAGAGCAAAGCGTCGCAAATCCCGCCGCGAAAGGAAATAGAGATTTTTTTCGACGGATTTTGCACCCGCCCCCGTTTGAAGAGTATGAACGACGGCAAGGGGCTGTCGGACAGCGGAAGGAAGACAGAAATGAAACACCGTCACTTCATCGCAGGTATCGTTGTCGCAGTAGGGGCGGTTGCCGCAACCGCGGTTCTGGCGCAGCAGGGCGCAATGGATGCGGCCGGCATGGGCCGGGGCATGGGGCCGCGAATGTCCTTCGAAGAGCTGGATACCAATGGCGATGGCCAGATCTCCAAGGAAGAGATGCAGGCCCGGGTGCAGGGGCGGTTCAATGCCCTGGATGCGGATGGCAACGGCACGATCAGCCTGGAAGAGATGCAGGCGCAGGCGCGTCAGCGGGCCGACGAGCGCGCGGCGTGGATGTTCAAGCAGATGGACGAGAACGGCGATGGCGCCCTGAGCGCTGACGAAATGAAGGGGCCGCGCCGATCCGACGGTATGATGAACCGCATGTTCTCGCGGATGGATCAGGACCAGAGCGGCACTATCTCGAAAGAGGAGTTCGACAATGCTCAGGCCCGGATGCGGAAGTTCGACCACAAGCGGATGGGCGATCCCGACGGCAAGCACATGCACCAGCGTCAGTGGATGATGGATGGCAATTGTGACGGTCCCGGCCGCGGTGCCGGGAAAGCGCCGATGCAGGGCAACAACTGATCCGGTGGCCCGGATGGGGCGTATATTCGGCTCCCGCGCCGGGCATGATCAGGCCGCTTCGCCTCGGGGCGAAGCGGTGGCCGTTCCGGACGAGACCTTGTCTGACGATGCGTTGCTGGTGCTTTTCGCCAATGGCGATCCGCAGGCGGCACGGCAGTTGACGGCGCGGCTGGGGCCGCGCGTCTACGGCGTTGCGATGCGGGTGCTGGGGGATCGGGACGAGGCCGAGGATGTCGCCCAGGAGGCGATGATGCGGCTGTGGAAGATGGCGCCGGACTGGCGTCCGGGACAGGCGCAGGTATCGACCTGGTTGTATCGGGTGGCGATGAATCTCTGTCTTGACCGCAAACGGCGGGGCGCGCGTGCCGGCGCGGAGCGGCTGGACGATGTGCCAGAGCCGATGGATCCGGCGCCGGGTGCGCCCGAGCTGATGCAGGACGGGGCCCGGGCCGAGGCTCTGCAGCGCGCGCTGATGGTCCTGCCGGACCGACAGCGGCAGGCGGTGGTCCTGCGCCACATCGAGGAACTTTCTAATCCGGAGATCGCTGAGATCATGGAAATCAGTGTCGACGCGGTCGAGAGTCTGACCGCCCGGGGCAAACGGGCGCTGGCGGCGGGGCTGGCCGGGCGACGTGAGGAATTGGGGTATAACGATGGCTGAGAAACTGACACGGGACGTCGGGCTGGATGCCTTCTTCTCCGCTGCCCGGGATGATCGGATCGGCATGCCTGCGGGTCTTGCCGAACGTATGCGGGCCGATGCCGCGATGGTGCAGGCGGGCTTCGGGCGGCCGGTGATCGCCGATGAACCGCAGCGCAGTTCCGGCGGGCTGCTCTCACAGCTTTGGGGGGCGTTGGGCGGTTGGCCGGCGCTGAGCGGCATGGCCGTTGCCGGGGCTGCGGGTATCTGGCTGGGGGTGGCGCCGCCGAATTTTCTGCCTGATCCGCTGAACGTGGTCATGCAGCAAGGCCAGCAGGCCGATGTCGATGTTCTGGACAGCAGTTATGTTCTGTCCGCCATGTTGCAGGAGGATGGTTGAGATGACCGTGACTGACAGTGATCGCAAGCCGCCCCGGATGCGGCCCTGGCTGCGGGGCCTTCTGGCAGTGTCCTTGGCGCTGAACCTGGCGGTGGCGGGGCTGGTGATCGGAGCTGCCATCCGGTTCGGAGAGCGGCACGAGCGCAGCCATCCGCCGATGCCCCTGGGGGCGCTGCTGTTCCGCGAATTGCCGCGGGAAGATCGCAAGATGTTGCGTGATCGGGGTTGGGAAACGCGTGAGGATCGCAATGCCCGGCGTCGGGCCGAAGCCGCCGCACT
The DNA here is from genome assembly GCF_000429365.1 of Pseudodonghicola xiamenensis DSM 18339. Classification (GTDB taxonomy): domain Bacteria; phylum Pseudomonadota; class Alphaproteobacteria; order Rhodobacterales; family Rhodobacteraceae; genus Pseudodonghicola; species Pseudodonghicola xiamenensis. The sequence goes on from NZ_AUBS01000020.1 coordinate 62,282, forward strand.
GGATACGGCGCTGCGCGCAGTGCCCTTCGATCCCGCACCGCTCGAGGCTTTCGTTGCCAGGGACGCGGCCCGCCAGCAGGCGTTCGAAACCGCGATGCATGCAGCCTGGCTGTCCCGGGTCGCGGCGATGAGCGACGCGCAGCGCGACCAATATGCCGACCGGTTGCAGGATGCGCTGCGTCGTCAGGATGAACGCCGGAAGGACCGGTCGGACAAATGACCGCCGTGCCCCGGGGTGGGGCTCGGTGACAGACCGGTCAGCGGGGGCATCATCACCCTGATGGCTGGGCCTGGGCTGATGTCAGGCGGTGGCGGCGGGTTGTGCCAGCCTCACCCGGTTGCGGCCGCTGCGCTTGGCCGAATAAAGCGCCCGATCCGCCCGCCGGATCAGCCGGCTGAGCGCCTGTGCCGGATCCTCTTTCTCCTGGCCGGGCAGCGGGCTGCCGAACCTGCCGGTCTCGGGCGTGCTGAGCGCGACCCCGATGCTGACAGTCATGGCGATGGGCTCTGCCGTGGCCGACGTCTGGAACGGCGAAGACTGGATCGCCGCACAGAGCCGCCGGGCGGCGCTTTCCGCCTCCTCCGGGCGACACCGGGGCAGGGCGATCAGGAATTCCTCTCCTCCCATTCGGGCGATCAGATCGCCGGGATGCAGCGCTGCGCGCAGGCGTTCGGCGGCCTCGATCAGGACGGCATCGCCTGCCGGATGGCCCCATCTGTCGTTGATGCGCTTGAAATGATCCAGATCGGCCAGCAGCACTGCAAAGCTTTCGTTTCGTTCCTTCGCGGCCCGGGCGATCTCCGCCAGGCGGGGCATGGCATAGCGGCGGTTATAAAGCCCGGTCATCGAATCCTGCACCGCAGCGCGCAATTCGTTGCGCAGGGTGGCGCGCATCCGATCCGACCGCTGCTTGCGCCGCAGTTGCGCATCGAGCTTCAGCGCCAGCTCATCGGGGTCGAAGCCATTGGTCAGCACGTCATGGGCGCCCCGATCCAGGGCTTCGGCGGCAAGCCTGGCGTTGCCGGGTTCGGGCACGGCAATCACTGCGCTTTCACGGGTCGTGCCCCGGGCACGCAGATCGGCCAGCAGGTTGAGCCCCGCGTCGTCATGTTCCGCCAATTCCACCACCACGGCGTCGGGGGGCTGGCCCTGAAACAGGGGATGCATGTCGCCGATCCGGTGGCTTTCGATCTGGTGGTGACAGCAATCCCGCATTGCCGAGCGCCATTCCCGGGTTGATCGATCCTGCCGGTTCAGCAGCATCACCTGCGCCCGGCTCGGCGGCGGGACATAGCTTCTGGCGGGGTCGGCCAAACCTTGCGCGCTATAGCCTTGCAAGGGCAGCGGCGCGGTGGCCAGATCCATTTCCTCGGCGCTGAAGCCGGAACGGATCAGGCTGCGCACCCGGGCCTGCAGCAACCGGTCGTCAACCGGCTGGGACAGTGCCTCGTCCATACCGGCCTCCAGCGCCCTGAGCCGGGCGGCACGGTCGTTCTCTCCGACGATGGCAAGGATCGGGATCGCTGCCAGCAGCGGGTCGGGACGCAGCAGTTGCGGCAGGCGGCTGGCATCGCCGTCGGGCAGCGTCAGCGAGGTGATGATCAGATCGGGCCGCACCTTGCGCACAAGCTGCAGAATGCCGGCGAGCCGACCGATCTGCACGACGCGATACCAGGCCGCCGAAAGCTGCACCTTCAGCATGATCCGGGTGGTCGCCACCCCGTCGAGGATGAGAATGGTTCCTTGCACGCGGCTGCCTTTCGCGTCTGCGCCTCGGGATGACTTTCGCGCGTGCTGGTTAATAAACTGTTTCGTGTGGCGTCCTGGCGGAAAAGAAAAGACCCGGCGCGCAAGTCGCCGGGTCCTGATCGTGGTCACATGGGCCTGTCTCAGGCCGCTTTGGCATCCGGGTTGAAACGCTCGTAGAAGCTTTCCCCCTTTTCGGCCATCTCGCGCAGCAGCGGCGGGCAGGTGAAGCGTTCGCCATAGGCGGCGGTGAGTTGATCGCAGCGTTCGGCGGCATATTCGGCGCCGATGATGTCGAGCCAGCTCAGCGGGCCACCGGACCAGGGGGCGAAGCCCCAGGCCAGGATGGCGCCGACATCGCCTTCGCGGATATCCATCAGAACGCCTTCCTCCAGCGCGCGGACGGCTTCCAGTACCTGGGCGAACATCAGCCGTTCCTGCACCTCGATCAGGTCGGGCTGCGGTTCGGCCAGCGGGTATTTGTCCGCCATGCCTTTCCAATAGCCCAGCCGCTTGCCGTTCTCGTCATAGTCGAAGAAACCGGCCTTGGACTTGCGGCCCAGACGGCCCGCGTCCTCCATCCAGAACACCAGATCGTCGGACGGGCTTTCGGGATAGGCATTGCCCATCGCCGCCTTGGTCGCCCGCGCGATCTTGGCGCCCAGGTCGATCGAGGTCTCATCCGTCAACTGGATCGGCCCCACCGGGAAGCCGAGCTGTTGTGCGGCATGGTCGATAAGCACCGGAGAGACGCCCTCGGTCACCATCCGCATCGCCTCGTTCATGTAGGGAATGATGCAGCGGTTGCAGTAGAAGAACCGCGCATCGTTGACGACGATGGGCGTCTTGCGGATCTGGCGCACGTAATCCAGCGCCTTGGCCACCGCGCGGTCACCGGTTTCCTTGCCCTTGATGATCTCGACCAGCAGCATCTTCTCGACCGGCGAGAAGAAGTGAATGCCGATGAACTGCTCCGGTCGTTTTGAGGCCTTGGCCAGTTCGGTGATCGGCAGGGTCGAGGTGTTGGAGGCGAAGATGCAGTCTTCGGGGATGATCGCCTCGACCTTCTGGGTCATCTCGGCCTTGACCTTCGGATCCTCGAACACCGCCTCGATGATCAGATCGCAGCCCTTGAGCTGCTCCAGATCCGGGGTGGCGGTGATCAGCGACAGCATCGCCTCTTTCTTCTCCGCCGTCACCTTGCCGCGCTTCATCCCCTTGTCGAGATAAGCCTCGGTATAGGCTTTGCCGCGGTCGGCCGCGGCCTGGTCACGGTCGATCAGCACCACCTGCATCCCCGCCTGGGCCGAGACCAGTGCGATGCCCGCGCCCATCATGCCGGCACCCAGAACGCCCAGTTTCTGCACCCGCTGATCGGGTACGTCCTTGGGCCGCACCGCGCCTTTTTCCAGCGCTTCCTTGTTCAGGAACAGCGACCGGATCATGGCCGAGGACGACGGATTCATCAGCACATGGGTGAACCAACGCGCCTCGATCCTGAGCGCGGTGTCGAAATCGACCAGTGCGCCCTCATAGGCCGCCGACAGCAGCGCCTTCGGGGCCGGGAAGGCGCCCTTGGTCTTGCCGTGGACCAGCGCGTTGGCGCCGACGAAGGTCATGAAGCCCGCCGGATGATAGGGCGCGCCACCCGGCATCTTGTAACCCTTGGCGTCCCAGGGTTTCACCAGATCGGCGTCCTTGGCGGCCAGCACCCAGTCCTTGGCTGCGGCTACCGGATCGGCGGCGATCTCGTCGATCACGCCGGCGGCCTTGGCGGCCTTGGCATCGACCATCTTGCCTTCCAGCAGGAAGGCCGAAGCGCCCATGGCGCCCAGCTTGCGCGCCATGCGGGTGGTGCCGCCGGCGCCGGGGAAGATGCCGACCAGGATTTCCGGCAGGCCGTATTTCGCCTTGGGGTTCTCGGCCACGAAGATGCGGTGGGTCGCCAGCGGCAGCTCCAGCCCGATGCCGGCGGCGGTGCCGGGCAGGGCGGCGGCGATCGGCTTGCCACCCTTCTTGGTCTTCAGGTCCATGCCGGCGAGCTCGATCTTCCGCAGCAGCGCATGCATTTGCATGATGCCGTCGAACAGCCCCTGGGCCGGGTTGTCGCCGGCGTCTTCCTTCATCTTGGCCAGCAGGTTCAGATCCATGCCGCCGGCGAAGGAGCCGGGCTTGCCGGAGGTGATGACGATGCCCTTGACGGCCTCGTCGGCCAGCGCGTCGTCGATGCAGGCCTCCAGCTCGGCCAGGCCGGTGAAGGACATCACGTTCATCGACTTGCCGGGCACGTCCCAGGTGATCAGGGCGACGCCGTCGGCGCCTTTGGTCATCGTGAAATCAGCCATAATACTATCTCCCGTTCAGCCGCTCAGACGCGCTCGATGATGGTGGCCGCGCCCATGCCGGACGCGATGCAAAGGGTCGCCAGACCCACTTCCTTGTCCTCGCGCTCCAGCTGGTCCAGCAGCATGCCGATGATCATCGCCCCGGTGGCGCCCAGCGGGTGACCAAAGGCGATGGAACCGCCGTCGATATTGACCTTGGAGGCATCGACATCGAAAGCCTGCATGAAGCGCAGCACCACGGCGGCAAAGGCCTCGTTCACCTCGAAGAGGTCAATGTCGGAAATCGACATGCCGTTGTCCTTGAGGATCTTCTCGGTCACCGGCACCGGGCCGGTCAGCATGATGGTCGGATCGGTGCCGATCTTGGCGGTGGCCTTGATCCGCGCGCGCGGCTTCAGCCCGTATTTCTCGCCGAATTCCTTGTTGCCGATCAGCACGGCGGCCGAGCCGTCGACGATGCCGGAGGAGTTGCCGGCATGGTGCACGTGGTTGATCTTTTCCAGATGCGGGTATTTCAGCATCGCCACCTTGTCGAAGCCCGGCATCTGTTCGCCCATCATCTGGAAGGACGGCGCCAGCGCGCCCAGCGTCTGCATGTCGGTGGTGGGGCGCATGTATTCGTCGCGGTCGAGGATCACGAGGCCATTTTGATCGCGCACCGTGATCACCGATTTTGCGAAGCGGTTGGCGTCCCAGGCGGCCTTGGCGCGGCGCTGCGATTCCACCGCCAGAGCGTCAACTTCTTCGCGGGAAAAACCGTATTCGGTGGCGATGATATCGGCCGAAATCCCCTGCGGCACGAAATAGCTGTCCATCGCCAGGCTGGGGTCGACGGCGATCGCCGCCCCGTCCGAGCCCATGGCGATCCGGCCCATCATCTCCACGCCTCCGGCGATATAGGCCTCGCCGGCACCACCCTTGACCTGGTTGGCGGCCAGGTTCACGGCCTCCATGCCAGAGGCGCAGAAGCGGTTGATGGCGAGCCCCGGAATGGATTGGTCCAGATCCGAGGCCAGCACGGCCGAGCGCGCCAGGCAGCCGCCCTGTTCCATCACCTGGGTGACATTGCCCCAGATCACGTCCTCGACGGCATGGCCGTCGAGATTGTTGCGCTCTTTCAGCGCGTTCAGCGTCAGCGCGGAAAGCCTGAGCGAGGTCACCTCGTGCAGGGCGCCGTCCTTGCGGCCCTTGCCACGCGGGGTGCGCAGCGCGTCATAGATATAGGCGTCTGTCATGGTCTTCTCCTTATGCGCGGTCCGACGGGTTGCCGGGCATCAGATCATAGGGGTGTTTCCAGCCGGGCTGTTCGGAAAGCCGCATCAGCCAGGCGTCGATATGGGGCCATTGGGCCCGGTCGAACCCGAAGGGTTCGGGGTAATAGAGATAGCCGCAGCAGCTCAGATCGGCGTTGGTCACGCCGTCGCCGACGATCCAGTCGCGGCCCTCCAGATGGTCGTTCAGCACCTGATAGGCGGCCTTCAGGCGACCTTGCGAGAAGGCGATCACATCCGGGTTACAGTGCTGCTCGGGCAGGAAGTTCATCAGGAAGCGGGTCATCCCGGCCTGGCTGCTGAGCTTGTGGTTGTCCCACAGCACCCAGCGCAAAACCTCGTATTTCCCGGCCTGGGTGGTGCCGCCGAACTTGCCTGATTTGTCACTGATATAGGCCTGGATCGCGCCCGACTGGCTCAGCTTGAAATCGCCGTCGACCAGCACCGGCGCTTCACCCAGCTCGTTGACTGCATTGCGATACTCCGGCGTGCGGGTCTCGCCGTTGAAGAAATCGACATAGACCGGCTCCCAGTCGAGCCCACTCAGTTGCAGCGCCAGCGCCGCCTTGTAAGAATTGCCGCTTTCGCCGAAGCAATAAAGTTTGATGGTCATCTTTCCAATCCTCCCTTGGCGCCTGTGACTGCTTCCGGAATTCCGTATTTGAAACGAGAAGAAGCAGGGGATGCGCCCTCATGGTAACCAGTTGTTAACCGCGACTCGCGTCTGCTTGTGCCGCGGTACAGGCTGCCGAGCCGATGACCGCACGAGGAGAAGCCCCGCCGTCCCGCCCGATCCGCCATGGCGCGATTGGCGCCGGATGGCGGGGTGGACCTGTTCTGCGTCTTCTTCTCGTCGCAAGTACGGCCGCCGGAGGCTTCCGAAACCGGCCCTTCGCGGACCGGTCGGGGGACCATGCGCTGCCTTTCGCACATGTGCTAGCGTTTCCTTGCGTCGAGTTCGGCATTGAAACGCCGCAGCCGGAAGGCGAGCTCATCCGGATCGGTCACCTGATCGAAGTTCTCGAAGAGGAAAGACAGCGCCTCGCCCTCGTCGAGGCCTGCCTCGGCGGCGAAGGCGCGCAACCGGCGAAAGCCGTCCTCGGTCATGGCGACCGGGAAGCGGCGGGTCAGACGGAAGCGTTTCGGCATGATCTCCTCCCAGAAGTCCTGCGGAGCAGGGCGCGCCGTTGGGGGCGCGCCCGACCGGGATCAGAACAGATCGGCGGTAAGGCCCATCACCGTGTCGGCACCGCTTTCGATGCGCGACAGGTGCAGCGCGGTCGCCGGCAGACGGCGTGCCATGTAATAGCGTCCGGTCAGCAGTTTCGCCTTGTAGAAGTCCGGATCCGAGGTGCCTTCGGCAAGGGCCGCCAGCGCCGCCTTGCCCATCCGTGCCCACATCAGCCCAAGGCAGACATGGCCGAACATATGCATGAAGTCATAGGAACCGGCGAGCGCATTGTTCGGGGTCTTCATGCCGTTCTGCATGAAATACATCCCCGCCGCCTGCAGGTCCTTCGAAGCCTTCTTCAGCGGTTCGATGAAGTCGCGGACATAGGCCTCGTCCTCACCGGCATTCTCCTTGCAGAAGGTCTTGACCAGCTCGAAGAAGGCCATCACCGGCTTGCCGCCGTCCTGCGCCAGTTTGCGGCCGACCAGATCGAGCGCCTGCACGCCGTTGGCGCCTTCGTAGATCATCGCGATACGGGCGTCGCGGGTATATTGCGACATGCCCCATTCCTCGATGTAGCCGTGGCCGCCATAGACCTGCTGCGCCTGCACCGTCATGTCATAGCCCTGATCGGTCAGAAAGCCCTTGAGCACCGGCGTCAGCAGCGAGATCAGCCCGTCGGCCTCCTTGTCGCCGGAGCGATGCGCCTGGTCGATCAGCGTGGCGCCCCAGAAGGCGAAGGCGCGGGCCCCCTCGGTAAAGCTTTTCTGATCCATCAGGCTGCGGCGGATGTCGGGGTGCACGATGATCGGATCGGCCGGGCCTTCGGGGTTTTCCGCCCCGGTCACGGCGCGGCCCTGCAGCCGATCCTTGGCATAGATCACCGCGTTCTGATAGGCGGCCTCGGCCTGGGCCAGGCCCTGCATGCCGACGCCCAGGCGGGCCTCGTTCATCATGGTGAACATGGCGCGCATGCCCTTGTGTTCCTCGCCCAGCAGATAGCCGGTGGCGCCGTCATAGTTCATCACGCAGGTGGCATTGCCGTGAATGCCCATCTTCTCTTCCAGCTTGCCGACCGAGACGGCGTTGCGTTCGCCCAGGCTGCCGTCCTCGTTCACCAGGACCTTCGGCACGATGAACAGCGACACGCCCTTGATGCCGTCGGGGCCACCGACGATCTTGGCCAGCACCAGGTGGATGATGTTGTCGGCCATGTTGTGATCGCCGGCGGAGATGAAGATCTTCTGCCCGGAAATCTTGTAGCTGCCATCGGCCTGCGGTTCGGCCTTGGTGCGCATCATGCCCAGATCGGTGCCGCAATGCGGTTCGGTCAGGTTCATGGTGCCGGTCCATTCGCAGGAGACCATCTTGGGCAGATAGGTCTGCTTTTGCGCGTCCGAGCCATGTGCCAGGATGGCGCTGGCGGCGCCATGGGTCAGGCCCTGATACATGGTGAAGGCCTGGTTCGAGGCCGAGAACATCTCACCCACCGCGGTGGAGATCAGATAAGGCAGGGCCTGACCGCCGAATTCCTCGGGCATGTCCAGACCGGGCCAGCCGCCTTCCTTCATCTTCTCGAATGCGTCCTTGAAGCCGGTCGGCGGATAGACCACGCCGTTTTCCAGTCGGCAGCCTTCGACATCGCCGACGGTGTTCAGCGGGTGCAATACTTCGGAGCTGATCTTGCCGGCCTCTTCCAGGATGGCGGCGGTGAAATCGCGGTCCAGATCGGCATAGCCGGGGATGTCTGAGGCGCTGACCTTCAGGACGTCATGCAGAACGAATTGCATATCCTTGGTGGGTGCGGTGTAGCTGGGCATATCGAGCCTCCCAAATTGTCTCGGTTTGCGTCAGGGGTGTCGTACGGGCCGGGGCCTATTCTGCGGCCTTTCCGGTTTCTGTCATCGAGGCGATCACCTGTTCGCCCCATTTGAGCTGTTCTTGCAGTTCGCTGATCGCCGTGTCGAGCTCGTCGCGCTGGCGCTCCATATCGGCAAGCCTGTCCCGGGCGATCTCGTAGGTGCGCGAAAGCTGGGTGTGTTGCTGGTCGCCGATATCATAGAGGTCGAGCAACTGGCGAATTTCCTCAAGGCTGAAGCCGAAGCGCTTGCCGCGCAGGATCAGCTTGAGCCGGGCCCGGTCACGTTTGCTGAACAGCCGTTTCTGGCCTTCCCGTTTGGGGAACAGCAATTCCTTCGATTCGTAAAAGCGGAGGGTGCGCGGGGTCACGTCGAAGGCATCGCACATTTCGCGGATCGTCATCATGTGGTTGCTCGTCCTTGGTCTTCTGCGGTCGTGTCTCGGGGGTAAGCTGTGCCTTCGATGATTGCTCTACAACACTAAGTTGACGTTTACGTAATCCAGACGTTGCGTCATTTATAATAGTGACGTGGGAGCATGGGACGACCGCCGTTCAAATTGAACGAATGTCACTTTTTTCTTTTTTTTAAGGGGCTGAGAAGGCAGTGTCGTGGCGAGAAAGGGGGCTCGCCATGGCTGTCGCGTGATCGGGGCGATTTGTATCTGGGTGATTTGTTCGATTGTCGCATCGGGCGGGCAGGGACGGTTGCCCGCAAGGGCTGGCTGATCGCCGCTCTCGCGCCGCGTCGCCGCGCGGGGCGGCGGGGAGATGCGAAACTGCCCGCCTCTTGGGCATTGCGCCGGGGCGGGCAGGGTGACGTCGCGTTCGCCTCAGTCCAAGGCGCGCAGCGTTTCTTCGCGCATCTTTGTCAGCTCATCGAGAGCTTCGTCAATCTGCTGACGTTGGTGGTTCAGCTCTTTCAACTGGCGGTCGGCCATCTCGATGAAGGCCTGAAGCTGGGCACGGGTGCCCTCATGCTCATAGATTTGCAGCCATTGACGAATTTCCTCGAGCTGAAAGCCGTATTTGCGGCCGCGCATGATCAGGATCATGCGGGCGCGTTCGCGCGGACCGTAGTAGCGGGACCGCCCTTCACGCTCCGGACTCAGCAGCTCGATATACTCGTAATAGCGCAAGGTACGCGGAGTCACATCGAACTCGGCGCACATCTCCTTGAACGATAAACGCGGATCGGACATTGCACTTTCTCCCTCGCGGCGCAACTTATGGCGACGCCGGGGCAAGCGCAATGGCCGGGCTTGCCCTAAGGGCGGGTGGCGGATCATAAAGAACAAATGACCATTATGCAGGAGGGTATCCCCTTGTCGGATCAGCTCAAAATGGCACAACAATTCATCGAGGCGCTGCCACATGCGCGCGCGCTCGGATTGCAGCTGACCGATATCGGCAAGGGGTGCGCGACCATCGCAATGCCTTATTCCGAGGCGCTGATCGGCGATCCCGAGACCGGTGTGATCCATGGCGGCGCGGTGTCGGCGATGATGGACACCTGCTGCGGCGCCGCGGTGATGAGCCACCCCTCTTCTCCCGGGGCCACCGCGACCATCGGTCTCAGGATCGACTATATGCGTGCCGCGACCCCGGGGCAGACGGTGACCACCACCGCCACCTGTTACCACGTCACCCGCAATGTCGCCTTTGTCCGTGCCGTTACAATGGACGAGGATCCCGACCGTCCCGTCGCCACCGCCTCTGGCAGCTTTACCGTGGAGTCCCGCTGATGGCCCGTCCCCGTCCCGAACCGATCCAGGTGGTCAAGCAGCGCCGCGACGCCGCTCTCAACGCGTTGGTCGAGGCTGTGCCCTATATCGGCTTTCTCGGCATTACCTTCGACCGCCGTGGCGATGAGCTGACGGCGGTGATGAATTATGATGAAAAGCTGATCGGCAATCCGTTGCTGCCGGCGCTGCACGGGGGGGCCACCGCCGCCTTTCTCGAGGTGACGGCGATCATCACGCTGGGCTGGTCGCAGATCTGGCCACAGATCGAAAGCGGCGCGCTCGACCTGACCACGGGCAAGCTGCCGCGGTTGCCCAAGACGATCGACATGTCGGTCGATTATCTGCGCTCGGGCCTGCCGCGCGATGCTTACGCGCGGGCTAAGATCAGCCGTTCGGGGCGGCGCTATGCCTCGGTTCATGTGCTGGCGTGGCAGGATCACCACGACAAGATCTTCGCCCAGGCGACCGGTCACTTCCTGATGCCGCAGCCCCGGACCGCGGGACTGGCCGAGTGAGCGGCGCCACCACCGCACCGCTGGGGGCGATAACCAACGGGCGCATCCTGAAGATCGCCCTGCCGATCGTGCTGTCGAATATCACCGTGCCGATCCTGGGCGCGGTGGACACCGCAGTGGTGGGCCAGCTTGGCGAGGCGGCGCCGATCGGCGCGGTCGGGCTGGGGGCCATCATCCTCTCGTCGGTCTATTGGATTTTCGGCTTTCTCAGGATGGGCACCGTCGGGCTGACCAGCCAGGCACTGGGCGCGGGCAACCGGGGCGAGGTTGCGGCGCTGCTGTCGCGGGCACTGCTGATCGGCCTTGTCGCCGGTCTGGCGCTGATCGCGCTGCAGGCGCCGATCTTCTGGGCCGCTTTTCGCGTCGCGCCGGGCAGTGCGGAGGTCGAGACGCTGGCCTCCGGGTATCTGCGGTTGCGGATCTGGTCGGCGCCGGCGGCGATCGCGATCTATGGCATCAGCGGCTGGCTGATCGCGCAGGAGCGCACCCGGGCGGTGCTGATCCTGCAACTGTGGATGAACGGTCTGAACGTGGCCTTGGATCTGGTCTTTGTATTCGGTCTCGGCTGGGGCGTCGAAGGGGTAGCCTTTGCGACCTTCCTGGCGGAATGGACCGGGCTGGCGCTGGGGCTCTGGCTGTGCCGGAACGGGTTCGCGGGGCGCGACTGGCGCAACCCCGCGCTGGTTTTCGATCGTGACCGGCTTGCGCATATGATGTCGGTCAATACCGATATCCTGATCCGCTCGTTGTTGCTGCAGGCGATGTTCGTGGGGTTTCTCTTCATCGGGGCAGGATTTGGCGACGTGACGCTGGCGGCCAATCAGGTGCTGATGCAATTCCTCAGCTTCACCTCTTTCGCGCTGGACGGCTTCGCCTTTACCGCCGAAACCTTGGTTGGCCAGGCGTTGGGTGCGCGGGCGCGCGACCGGCTGCGCGAGGCGGCGGTGAAAAGCAGCGCCTGGGGCCTGATCATCGTGGCACTTCTGGCGCTGGTGTTCGGTCTGTTCGGTGGTGCGATCATCGACCTGATGACAACGGCGCCGGAGGTGCGCGCGCGGGCCCGCGATTTCCTGCCCTATCTGGTGGTGATGCCGGTGGCAGGCGTCGGTGCCTTCATGCTGGACGGGATCTTCATCGGTGCCACGGCAAGCCGGGACATGCGCAACATGATGGCGGTCAGCTTCGTGATCTACGTGATCGCGGTGGCGGTGCTGGTGCCGCTCTGGGCCAATCACGGGCTTTGGCTGGCGCTGCTGATCGCCTTCTTGGCGCGGGGGATCACCCTCGGTCTGCGCTATCCGGGGCTCGAGGCGCGGGCGGCAGGGTAACACCGCCCACGTTTGGGACCATGTCGGGGCGGCGTACCGGTCAGCTCAGGCGCTGGAACCGGGTTTCTGTGCCATGCCGGAAACAGGCCTTGGAAAAGATCCGGTCGGGAACCGGATTGGGGAGCCGCAGATCGCCGATCCCCGGCACCGGGGTGCGATCTGGGTCGAAGCTGCGGTCGATCTGCGAAATGAAGCCGAGGATCATGCCACGATCCCGCGCGAACTCCTGCAAGCTGCGCATCTGATCGGAGAGTGGCGGCTTGCTACGCTGCTGATCGAGCAGAAGCTGCAGCACAAGGCGCGTCTCGCCCTGCCCGGGGCGCGCCGCGATCAGCAGCATGTCGCCGCCGCCCATCGCGCCGATCATGCGCTGCACCCCGTGCTTAGTCCCGAGGGGTGCTTTCATCATGATGTCCTCCCGGCCGGACTGGGCCGAGCATGCGATCAAGGCCGACGATCCGCCTTGGGCGATTTGCGAACTTGAGCTCGCTTGCGCCAATGTGCTCGACCTGCGCGATGCCGATCAATGCGCCGCCTGGGGGGGGGCGCCGACCCGCGCCTTGCTGACGGGTTTCACAGAGTTTGAGCGCTGCTAGGAAAAGAGTGCCGCCTTTTCAGTGGGTTACAGACTGGCGATTTCACGGAGTTTGATACTTTTCTGGGGGAACCTGCGCCGAAACAGCATTTGACACGAATTCTTGCAGTAAAAAGTGCAATGTTTTCAATAGGCGCCTGCAAATGTCGTGGGCAAATTTGCCCACGACCCACGAACTGTTTAGCGCCTACTGTCCGTCTGCTGACGGCTCGGCTTTCGCCGTATACGCATGCTCGATGTGGTCAATCTTCTGGCGCGCGTTCGTCGCGATCTTTCGGGCGAGTTCGTCTGTGGTAAGCAAAGGCTCAGCCTCAAGCAGCTCTTGTGCAGCAGAGCGAATGCACTCGAATATGGGGTCAAAATCATCACTCTGATTTTGGGACCTCATTGCAAGAAACAAATCCCCCAGAAGCCAGTCTACCGGGACATGCATTCCGCTGGCGATCATGAATAGCGCTTCAGCGCTTGGGGCGTGTCCCTTGAAGTAGTTTTCGACCGTTCGGCTGGGCAGATTTGCGCGTCGGGCAAGCTCGGCCTTCGAAATCGAGTGCAACTCCAACAGGCGTTCGAGGCGAATGCGGATTGCATCACCAACGTCCGACTTACCCATTGCGAATACTCCACATGTGGTGCATACTCCATGTGTGGAGCATCAAGGATCGCCAAATTTTGGCATAAAGGAGCGGCAATACCAAGCCGCTAGAGCGCACTTTGTTGCAAATGGAACATCCTTCGCGGCTTGGTGTCAGAAGCAAGGGGTCGCCCCTCAGAATGCACGCAAGGCGATGCTCGGTATATGGAGCGGCCCGCGCGCGAGCTGCCTTGTCTCTCAGATATTGCGCGAGACGGGGCAGCAAAAATGATTGTCTGGGTGAACGAAGTCCTTGCAATTGGCCGCATCCCTTCGGACAGATCATCTGCTGCACGCTGGCTCACAAAAATGGGTGTTCCAATCCATACGGTCGTGACCGATGGGCGTAAACCTCAGTATATTCAACTCCCTGACCTGCCCGACCCCGAACGCCTCGCCTACCTGAGGCGCGAACTGGACGGGATGGACCTTCCGGCAGGCGAATATGACGACGACGCCCACCGGCAGCTTGGGGAGGCTTCACCTTCGCGTCGGGCAAGAGCGGAGCGGCGTGCGGGCATTGCGCGGATGTTGATGGCGCTGCGCGCGCGGGGCGTGAAGGAAGGTGAGCGGTTTGCTCTGGTGCGTGAACGTTTCGGCGTGGAAGGCACCTCAAACGCGTCTTTGAGGCGTCTTCAACAGGCCGTTCAAGGGGTTGATCCGATCAATTTCGCGCCCGCGCTGCTGGACGATTACAAGGCGACAGTCAAGCGTGCCGAGATGAGCGACGAGGCATGGCGCTTCTTCATGACCATGATCCGGGACGCCGCGCCGGACTGGCCTCTGAAAGAGGCATGGCGCAGGGTACGGGATGCCGGTCGCCCCATGGGCTGGGCGGTACCGTCCTATCCCACCTTTTACCGGCGCTGGAAAGAACTCAGCGAGGCGCAGCGCCTTCAGGCAAGACGCGGCAATGGCGAGACGGCGAAGCGGTTGAGCATCCCGGCGCACCGGGACAAGACGTCGATCCTGTCGCTCGAATGGGTCTCTCTGGACGGGCGCACGCTGGATTTCTGGGTGGACTGGGGCGACGGCAAGGCCGCGCGCCCGGTTATGCTGGCACTGGTGGACGTAGCGTCGAACGTTGTCCTGGATTGGGAGCTTGGTCCCTCGGAAAACGCCGTGGGCACGGTTCGCCTGATCAAGCGGGTCTGCGAGCGTCATGGGATCTTCGACCGGCTCTATACCGATAACGGTTCGGCCTTCGCCGGGCATTTGGTGGCGGGTGGCGCGGCGCATCGGTTCCGGAACGGCAAGGCGAAGGGCGTGCAGCCCATGGGCATTTGCCAGATCATGGGGATCAAGCTGCATTTCGCGCTGCCGAAGAATGCCCAGGCGAAGATTGCGGAGCGGACCTTTGCCGCCCTGTCCCGTGCGGTGGACGATGGCCCGGAATTCCGCAATGCCCATGCGGGGCATGCCCCCGGCGCGAGCCCGTCGCCGAAGGTGACACCGGTTCCGGTCGAGACGGCGAAAGCCGTGCTGACACGCGAGATCGCGCGTCACAATCGGGAAGCCGGACGGCGCAGCCAGGGCGCGCGGGGCCGCTCCTATGAGCAAGTTTTCCGTGACGGGATCGAGGCGCGCGCCCAGGAGGGACGCCCAACACGCCGCCCTACGGCCCAGCAGCTCTATGTCCGTCGTCAGAACATTTGGCACACTTCGCGGCGTAGATTAGCGGAGTGCGGGCTTCGTCTGGGGATTGATGTTAGGCGGCGAGCTTGCGGT
>NZ_KE386894.1:0-1697 GCF_000429365.1 Pseudodonghicola xiamenensis DSM 18339
AGGTTATAGTCCATCTGCTCCATCAACTGCCGTTCCGAGCGGATCGAGAACAGGATCTGGAGAAGGCTCGCCCGGATCAGGCGCTCCGGCGCAATGGAGGGGCGGCCAAAGTCGGTATAGAGCGCGTCAAACTCGGCATCGAGGCTCGTCAGTGCATCGTTCACGATCTGCCGGATCTTGTGAAGCGGATGACCCACAGGGATCCGCTCCTCAAGGTCAACATAGCTGAACAGCGACTCGCTCGCTTCGTCCGTCCCACGCATCGTCACCCTCACCACCGCTGCCGTGCCGGAAGTGAATCATGTTCTCAAAACCGCGTCGAGACCGGCCTTTTTCAGCAGCCTGTTAGGTGTTGGTGGGTAGTGTCGTTTTTCACAAATAAGTTCAGCAGCCTGTTAAAGGTCAGTGAACACGGGGCGGAAATTGGTCGCGTTCCGCTCGATGAAATCACTGCCGTGATCATCCACGCGCATGGTACGACCTGTTCGATCTCATTGCTTGCAGAGTTGGCGGATCGCGGGGCGCCTGTGGTACTTTGCGGTGCCAATCATGCTCCTCGCTCTGTGCTCATGCCGCTGGAAGGTCACCACGCCCAGGGGGCGCGGCTGCGGTCCCAATGGCAGGCGAAAACGCCGCTTGTCAAACAAGCGTGGAAACAGGTGGTCGTCGCCAAGGTCAAGATGCAGGCCGCTGCACTCGACGCACATGCTGCCGCGTCCGCCCCGCTGCATATGATGGCCCGCAAGGTCACAAGCGGTGACAGCACCAATCTCGAAGCTCAGGCTGCGCGCTACTACTGGCCGCTCATGTTAGGCGATGAATTTCGCCGAAACCGGGATGCGCCGGACATCAATAGTCTTCTGAATTATGGCTACACAGTGCTGCGGGCCGCAACCGCCCGCGCCATCGTTGCCGCCGGGCTCCATCCAACGATCGGTCTCCATCATTCTAATCGAGGTAACGCCTTCGCGCTTGCCGACGATCTCATGGAACCGTTCCGCCCTTTGATAGATTGCGCCGTTAGGGGGCTTTCTTTCCGCGGCCGCACTCAGGTTGATGCCGAAACGAAACAGGTGCTAGCGCGCCTGATCGCGCTTGATTTGCCTCTTGGCGACGGTCAGACGTCGGTCTCGGTTGCCCTGTGCAAACTCGCTACGTCATTGGGCCAGAGCTTCGAAACCGGAAGACTATCGCTTGCGTTGCCGGCACCCCCCGATGCCCTTACGCTCGCTGGGTTGGGGTCATGACCTGCCAGCCCAGCCATCTTTCAGGATACCGGATCATGTGGATTCTCGTGATGTTCGACCTGCCCACTGACACCAAACCACAACGCAAGGCTGCCACCGAGTTTCGTAACTTCCTGCTTGATGAGGGGTTCGAGCGCAGTCAATTTTCTGTTTACGCACGTTTCGTCAACGGCAAGGAAGCTTTCCAGACAAAGATCAACCAGATCGAGCGCCATTTGCCTGCGAAGGGAGACATCCAGATACTCAATTTCACGGATCGCCAGTATCGTGACATTGTTCACTTCTCGGATCAGGGGCGGCGGTCTGCCCGGAAAAATCCAGAGCAATTGGTGCTGTTTTGACGGAATTTGATTGGAAACCTGCAACCCGAATCCACCCAAATCCTTTTGTTTACAAGGCTTTGGGTGGATATCGAGGATAGCAGTTCAGAATTCGAGGTCCAGCCGCAAC
>NZ_KE386894.1:2237-64055 GCF_000429365.1 Pseudodonghicola xiamenensis DSM 18339
TCGTTTAGGATAGCAGTCCAGAATTCGAGGTCCAGCCGCAACGCGGGTCCAGTCTGGCCTATCGCAACCGAAGGATAGCAGTTCAGAATTCGAGGTCCAACTCTACCTCGACATGGGCGCGTGTCTGTTGGTCAAGAAGGTCCTTATGGCGCTGGGTCGATACAGGCGAGTGCTGGTCTTAACCCGGCGCGGGGCGCAGGCAGGCGGCGGTGAAGCGGCGGATCAGCGGCTGATGGCGGCGGTCCTCGAGACAGACGACATATTCGTCGACACGCTCTTCGGCATCCAGCAATGGCACGAAGGCCAGCCGCGGATCGGTGCCGAAGCCCAGATCGGTGACGACGCCGCAGCCCATGCCATTCAGCACCGCCTCGCGCATGCCTTCGCGCGACGAGACGGCGATCGAACTCTGGATCGCCAGCCCATGGGCGGCCAGATTGGTCTCGAACACTTCCTGGGTGCGGGAGCCGCGTTCACGCATCACAAAGGTCTGCTCCAGGATGTCGGCCAGCGCCACGCCTTCGGGATGTGCCGCCAGGGGGTGCGTTCGCGGCAGGCACAGCCCAATGCGGGTGCTGAGGAATTTGACCCCATGCAGGCGGGCATCCTGGGGCCGGCGCGCAGTGATTGCGGCATCGGCGCGGCGGTCCAGCACCCGTTCCAGAACCCGGGCGGAATTGTCGATGGCCAGTGTCAGCGTCATGTTTCCCCGCTCGGTCCGGAGCTGGGAGAAGATCGAGAGCGCCGGATAGGGGCCATCGGCGGCAATGCGCAGATGGCCGCTGTCGCGCCGTGTCCTGGTGCGCAGGAAGGCATTCGCCTCCTGTTCGGCCTGAAACAGCCGGGTGGTGATCTGAAACAGCTCCTCACCCTCGGGGCTGAGCGCGACGCCAGAGCTCTTGCGCTCGAGCAGGTTCACGCCGCAGCGCGCCTCGAGCGCACGCACATGGGCCGAAAGCGTCGGTTGACTGACGCCCATATCGCGCGCCGCCTGGGAAAAACCACCCGAGAGGGCGACGACGTGGAAGGCTTTCAACTGTTTCGTGGACATGCCGTCAATGGCTCCGGTGGCCTTGGGCAAGGTCGGGCCGGGCGGCTCGGCGCATGCGGCCCCCTCTCTACATCGAAACAGTTGACACCTTTGTGACAGCGCTGGCGTATGGCGTGTTTCTATATGGGGGATAGGAAAAACACATAGCAAAATCAATGGTTTGTTTGGTGTTTGTCACATTTGGACCGTGTCGGTCTGCTAGTGGGTGCGGGAACTCTTTACGTTTCTGAATATGGGAATCCACCATGTCCTCCTCTATCGACACCTCTTCTGTTGCGGCTTCGGCGACGGATGAAGCCACTCCGCCGCAGTTGCTGGAGGCGATCAATCACCTGCTGATCAAGCAAAGCCAGGCGCAGGTCACCATCACGCTGTCCGACCACTTCACCGGCGAGGGGCTGAGCTATAGCGTCACCAATTCGAACGGCGCGGTGGTCGATGCCCATATCGAGGACGGGGTTCTGACCCTCGATGTGTTGGGGCTGCTCGATTACAGCGACCTGACGGTCACCGCCACCGACAGTCTCGGCAACGAGATCAGCGACAGCTTCCGCGCCCGGGTGGCCGGCGACAACGCCTTCACCGTTGCGGTGCTGCCCGACACCCAGACCTATACCTCGACCCCCGAGCTGAACCACATCTTCGGCGACATGACGCAATGGCTGGCCGACAATGCGGGGTCGATGAACATCCTCTTCGCCACCCATGTGGGCGACGTGACCGACAACAACCTTGACTATCAGTGGGACATCGCCGCGGATGCGATCAGCACCCTCGACGGGGTGATCCCCTATTCGCTGCTGCCGGGCAACCACGACATGAGCACCGGCGGCCGCGCCAGCGATCACAGCGCCACCTATCTGGACGAATATTTCTCGGTCGAACATCAGTCCGAGGTCAACTCCGGCACCTACGGCGGCACCTATGACGGCGATCCGGACAGCGCCGCCAATACCTATCACAGCTTCACCGCCCCCGACGGCACCAACTGGATGGTGCTGAGCCTGGAATTCTCACCGCGCGACGACGTGCTGGAATGGGCCTCCGAGGTGCTGGACAGCCATCTCGATTATCGGGTCATCCTGACCACGCACAATTACATGGACTATGCCGGCGTCAATGACGAGCTGGGCCAATACGGTGGTGGCACCGGCACCGATTACGGCCTGGGCAAGGACGTCGAAGGCCATAGCAGCGGCGCCGACATCTGGGAAAAGCTGGTCAGCCAATACCCCAACATCAGCTTTGTCTTCTCCGGCCATATCATCGGTGGCGATGGTGCCGAAACGGCGCAGAGCTATACCGAATATGGCACGACGGTCCTGCAGATGCTGGCCAATTATCAGGGCGGCGTCACGCCCGAGATCTCGGGCGGCAACGGCGGCAATGGCGCGGTGCGGCTGGTCACGATCGACCCGGACAACAGCGCCGTCTATACCGAGACCTATTTCGCCAATCTCAATGCCTACATGGAAGGCTATCGCGACAGTGAGGAGCCCGGCCGCGACGGGCTGACCGGCAGCTATCTGGAACATGAAGAGGTGATCACCGGCATCGACCTCGGCACGCCGGAGCTGCGTGCGCAGGCGGATGCCGGCAACGATGTCTTTGTCGAGGCCTCTGAGGGTGCGGAAACCGCCACGGTCACGCTGGACGCCGGCCAGTCTTTGAATGGCGATCTGATCGCGGCCTATGACTGGCTCGATGCCGACGGCAAGGTCATCGCCACCGGCGCCACCGCCGAGATCGAGCTTGAGGCCGGGCGCCACCAGATCACCCTGCAGGTGACCGATGCCGAGGGCCGGGTGAACAGCGACGACGTTCTGGTCGTAGTCAGCACCGACGACACTCTGCTGATGGAGAACTTCAACGATGGCACCGCCGCGCATTGGAGCAGTTCGCTGGCCCCGTCGCTGGACAGCCTGACCGAGTTCGTCACGACGGATACGCTGGACCTGCCCAAGCTGGCGGATGGCGACACCGGCGTCATGAGCTTTCCGGCGCTGGAGGTCAGCGGCCAGGGCTTTCTGGTCGATCCCGGCTTTGCGACCGAGGAGGGCGCCAAGCTCACCAGCTATACCATCGCCTTCGACGTTCTGGTGCCGTCGGGGCAGGGCAACTGGTTCCCCTTCTTCCAGGCCGACCCGACCAATACCGACGACGGAGAGCTTTTCGTCAACACCAACCGCTATGGCGATGGTCGCAACGTGATCGGCAACTCGGGCACCTATTTCGGCGATTTCAGCTATGACGAATGGCACCGGGTGGTGCTGACGGTCGAGGATGCCGGCGCCGTCGACGGCAAGAATGTCGCCGGCTTGAACATCTATCTGGATGGCGCGCTGATCGGTTCCTTCGATTACAACAGCACGCTGGCCAATTACGCGATCGACCCCGAGGCGGGCTTCGTGCTGTTCAACGACAATACCGACGGCGCCACCATGTCGGGCTATATCAGCAGCCTGATGCTGACCGAGGCGGTGCTGACCGCGGATGAGGTGGCCGAGCTTGGCGGCGTCAACGCCGGTGGCATCCTGACCGAGGCGATCGAGGGCGCGCAGAGTTTCCAGCTCGACTTTGGGGGCGATGCTCCCTTGTCCGACAGTTTCGGGGGCACGGGTGGGATCAGCCTCTTTGACAATGCCGAAGACGATCTGGGAAGCTGGATCGTGCGCGGCACCTATGCCTCGGACGGGGTCAGCGCGGACGAGGCGCAGGGCGAGCTTTACGACGTCAGCGACACCCCCGGCAAAATGCTGATCTACACCGCTGCGGAGGCGATGGATTGGAGCGATTACAGCTTCGAGGCCACCGCCCATTCCACCGACGACGACGAATTCGGCGTCTATTTCTACTATCAGGACGAGGGCAGCTATTACCGCTTCCAGACCTATGACGCCGGCAACTATCGCCGGCTGATCAAGGTCGACAACGGCGTCGAGACTGTGCTGGCGCAGGTCGACAAGGGTTATGTCTTCGATGACGACATCGACGTGAAGGTGGTGGTCGCGGGCGATCAGATCGAAGTCTTCATGAACGGCCAGAGCGTCTTCGGCCCGGTGATCGACGCGGATCCGCTGTCGGGCGGCACCGTCGGGGTGTTCTCGAACTATCAGGACGGCACCAGCTTCGACAACGTGTTGGTGCAGCAGGTCTCGCTCACCGCCCATGCGGAAGGGTCGTTCCGGGCCTTCGACATGGATGGCGACGGCACCGCCTCGGTCACGCTGAACGGCGCCGATTCCTATGGTCTGGACGATATCGTCAACTATAGCTGGCAGCTTGACGGCAAGGAAATCGCCACCGGCGCCCAGGTCACCCTGGACCTGCCGATCGGAACCGAAGGGCTGACCCTGGTGGTCACCGATGCCAGCGGCCGCACCGACAGCGATTTCGTCGCGGTCGATATCGTCGAGGCCAAGG
This sequence comes from Pseudodonghicola xiamenensis DSM 18339, assembly GCF_000429365.1. Taxonomy (GTDB): domain Bacteria; phylum Pseudomonadota; class Alphaproteobacteria; order Rhodobacterales; family Rhodobacteraceae; genus Pseudodonghicola; species Pseudodonghicola xiamenensis. The sequence goes on from NZ_KE386894.1 coordinate 6,712, forward strand.
ATATCCTGGTGCACGATAGCTTCGACGCCGACAGCCTGACCGATGGCACCTGGAGGATCATCGACCAGGACGGGTCTATCGGCAGCTCGGACTGGCAGCTCGCCGATGGCGCGCTGAGCCAGATGTCGGACATCTACAGCGATCAGCTGACCGGCGGCGGCAATGGCGTCTGGGAACAGCGCTGGAGCCCGCTGGGCGATGGCGTCAACGTGCTGCGCAAGGGCACCATCGCGCTTTATGACGCGGAAGAGGCGGCCGATTGGGCCGACTATTCGGTGCAGACCACCATCGCGACGCCGGAAGGCGATGCCGCCAACGGGCTGGGCCTGGTGTTCCATTATCAGGACGAGGCGAATTACTATAAGCTCGAACTCGACAGCAAAGGCGGCCTGTGGAACCTGGTCTATGTCAAGGACGGCATTGAAGAGGTGCTGGACCGGGTGCCGGCCAAATACACCCCCGGCAGCACGGTCGAGCTGCGGCTCGACATCAAGGACGGGGTGATTTCGGCCTATCTCGATGGTGAGATGATCTTCGCCGATCCGACCGAAGATCATCAGATCGCAACCGGCACCTTCGGGCTTTACACTTGGAAGAGCGCCGGGACCTCGTTCGAAGAGGTCACCGTGGTGTCGCTGGCAGACCCTGCTCCGGCGGTGAACGCCGATCCCATCGCCATGGACGACAGCGGCCTGACGGCGACGGCGGGTGTGGCTCTGGTGATCGCGGCAGAGGATCTGCTGGCCAATGACAGCGATGCCGACGGCGATCCGCTGACCATCACCTCTGTGCAGGACGCGGTGAACGGCACCGTCACGCTGAGCGAGGACGGCAAGGTGATCTTTACCCCAACCCCCGGTTTCGAGGGCGAGGCGAGCTTTACCTACACCCTGTCCGACGGCAACGGTGGCACCGCGACGGCCAATGTCACCCTTGATGTCGAAACCGATGCCTTCGGCGCCACCGACGCCAATGACGTGATCGCGGCGACGACGGGCGAGGATCTGCTGTTCGGTTTCGGCGGCGACGATTTCATCTGCGGCAAGGCTGGGGATGACCAGATCGGCGGCGGCACCGGCGATGATCTGCTGCGGGGCGGCGCGGGCAAGGACCTGCTGCGGGGCGATGCCGGTCAGGACCATCTGTTCGGCGGGCGAGGTGGCGATACCCTGCTTGGCGGCGCCGATGACGATATCCTCTTCGGTGGCCGGGGCAGGGATGTCCTGAACGGTGGTGATGGCCAGGACGTTCTGCTGGGCGGACGCGGAAATGATCTGCTGGACGGTGGCGCCGGAGATGATCAGCTTGCAGGCGGGGCCGGCAATGATACCTTTGTCTTCGCGGTGGGATATGGCACTGACACCATCGTCGATTTTACCGATGACACCGATACCTTGCGGCTGGATGAACAGCTCTGGAACTCCGAGGGCGGGATGACGGTGGAGGACGTGCTCGGGACCTATGCCGCCGAAGTCGATGGGAATGTGGTCTTCGATTTCGGCAATGGCACCAGCTTGATCGTCGAGGGGCTTTCCAACCGGGAGCTGCTGCTGAACGATATTGAGTTCATCTGATCTCTTGACCCGTCCGGCGCCGATTGTGGTGTCGGACGGGTCTTGCGGGAGGGAGCTGGCGGCCGGCGGGGTTTCTCGCCGGCAATTCGCTTTGGCGCATGTGGCAACTGAGGTCACGCGTGGGGCCGGAAGTTGCCTCAAGTTCAAAGGGGGATTTCCGGGCCCGGGGGGCAGAATGGCGCCTGGGGCGGACCGGTCGCCTTAGTGGCTGTGGCCCGCGTGGCTGTGTTGGCTGGCATTCGCCGCCTCGACCGCGACATGGAGCTCCAGCTCGCCAAGGCTGGTTTCCAGATGCAGGTCGAATTCCTCGCCTTCGGTCAATTCGTGGGTCAACCCGGTCAGCAGGATCGCCATCCCGTTGGGATCGAGATGCATCTCCCGCCCCGGTTCGATCGGCAGCGGCGGCAGCGCTGAATAGCTCGGCTCGCCATCGACAAGCTGGAAACCGACCAGTCCGGCAGATTTCGCGATATCGGTGCCGGCGCCTTCGATCACGATCCGTCGGGGGCTGTCGTTCTCAAGCTCGACGAAGACCAGGGCTTTGTCGGCGCCGGTGGCGCGGGTCCAGGCGTGAAGGGCGCGAACCCCCTGCAACTCGGAAAGATGATGATCATGACGCTCTTCGGCAGAGACCAGAGCCGGGGCCAGCAGCGCGGCGACGAGCAGGAGGTGACGCATCGGTTTGGTCCTTTCGATCATGCGCGCAGCCCCTCGACCACGGGATGGCGCAGAACCACCGCGGCAGGCAGCAGCGAAAGCAGCAGCGTGACGCTGACAAAGGCGGCGAGGAAATGGATTTCGCTCCAGCCGAGCGGGGCGGTCACCACGATATCGGTGCGCGCGGTGACGACATGCGACAGCACGGCGGCGGTGCCGAGCCCGGTCAGCAGCCCGAGCGCGGCGCCGGTCAGCAGCAGCACCGCCCCGAAGGACCAGACGACCGCGAAGACGAAGCGGGCGGGCGCCCCGAGCGCCCGCAACAGCGCGATCTGCCGCCGGAACAGCCGCGACAGGATGAACAGCCCCAGCAGCACGCTTGCGGCCACCAGCACCTGGGTGACCAGCGCCATGACCGACATCGCCTGACGGATATCTCCCATCACGCTGTAGAGGTTTGCCAGCACCGTGCCCGGAAAGAAGGCCATGGTCTGGCTGTCGCGGGTGAAGTCCGACCGCAGGGCGTAATTGGCCCAGAGCTCTTCGGCATGGACGACGATGGCGGGGGTGCCGGGAAAATAGTCCGGGTCGAACGGCGGGCCGATCTGGTCGCCGCGTTCGGTGGCATGGCCGTTGGCCAGCCCGTGGACCTCCCACACGGTTTCAACCGGCACCAGGATCGCCCGATCCCAGGGGGTTCCTGTCGGGGCCATCCGGCCGACCAGAGTCAGATGTGCGCCGTCATGGGCATCGCCCTCGGCGGCGTCGCCATGGCCATGGGCCGGGGTGAAGCTGTCGCCGATCGCAAGCGGAACCAGCGCACCGGCAACTGCTTCGGTCGAGGTCCGCCAGATCCGGCCCTCGATCCGGTCATCAGCCAGATACCGCGCGAATTGCGCCGTGGTGCCGATCACCGAGGCGGTTCCGAAGCTGTCGCCAAAGGCCAGCGGCGCGGAAATCGCCACGTTCTCGTTGTTTGCTATCTCGGCATAGGTGGGGCCATCGAGCAGCGGCATGTCGGTGGGTTGCAGGAAAACTGCGGCCATCATCACGGTGATCTCGCTGCCCGGGGCGGCGACGATCAGATCGAACTTGTCGGCGGCCTTGGCAGTGCCGTGGCGCAGGCCGCGCTCCTGCGCCAGCAGGCCGATCCCCATCCCGACCGAAATGGCGATCAGCAGAACGAACATGACGGCGGGCCAGCGATAGCGCCTGATAATGGCACGCACCAGCGGCCAGGGGGCATAGCCGCGCAGGGTCAGCCCGCCGGCGATCAGCGCCGGCAGCAACAGGATCAGTGTCCACAGGATTTCCTGCGCGACCGGCGGCAGCCCGGCCCATGTATCGGTGATGAGACCGTTCATGCGGGGCCTCCGTCTTTGGTCAGGGTGCCGTCCTCGATGGTCAGCACCCGGTCCATGCGGTCGATCAGGTGCAGATCGTGGCTGACCGCGATCAGCGTCGTACCGGTGTCGCGCGTCAGCGCCACCAGATCGTCGATCAGCCGGTCGGCGGCGGCGCGGTCCAGGCTGGCCGTGGGTTCGTCTGCCAGCAGGATCGGCGCCTCGGCGGCCATGGCCCGGGCGATCGCGACCCGCTGACGTTCCCCGCCCGAGAGGCTGCCGACGCCGCGATCGCCGAGATCGAGCCCGAGGCGGGCCAGCCGTTCGGCGGCGCGGGCACGCAGCGATGGCCGTTCTGCCCGGGGCCGGAACAGGGCGGTGATCCCGGCATTGCCAAGCGCGTCGAGCTCTTCGAACAGCAGGAAATCCTGAAAGATCATGCCGATGTGCCGGGCGCGAAAGGCGGCGCGCCGCTCGGCTGAGAGTGAGAGCAGATCGGTCTGTCCCCAGCGCACCGCGCCGGTGGTGCCTCCGATCAGCCCCGACAGCGCATAAAGCAGGGTGGATTTCCCGGCGCCCGAGGGGCCGCGGATGCCGATCAGGGCCCCGGCAGGGGCCTCGAGCGCAGGCAGCGACAGCAGCACGCGGCCGCGGGGGCTGCGCACCTCCAGCGCCGAGACCGACAGCGGCAGGCCCGTAGGTCGGCTGTCACCCATAGCTGGCATCGGACAGCCGCACCATGCTGACAAATCCGGTCTCGGGGTCCTTGTAGGCGCCGAGTTCCAGCAAGCCGGAGGCGACGATCTTCACGTTATAGGGAACCACGTCGACGATCCGCTTGGTGTAGACGGCGAGGATATCGTTCGGCCATTCGGCCTCGGTCTCGCAGAACGGGCAGACCGACATCGGCCTGCGGGTCAGTACGAAGAACTTGCTCTCGGCCTTGAGTGGTGGCGCCATGTAGCCATCGACGGAAATCCGCTTGCCTTCGCTGGACTTCGCCAGATCGGACAGGGCCTTGCGGTCGTAGAGATGGCGCAGCTTGATCGGGCCTTCGTCGGCGAATGCGGGGCGCATCAGCATCGGGGCCGCAAGCGAGGTGGCCAGAAATCCGCGGCGGGTCAACATGGGGCAGTCTCCATCGGTATGCTCTGCGCCGGGCATCCGGGCCCGGCGAGGACAAAGCAGGGGGCCCCGGTTTCGAGGCCCCCCGCACAAGTCATGTCATCAGGATCATTCGCCGTTGCGCACGGCGTAGTTCATGATGTGGAAGATCACATTCTGTTCGAGGGTGCCATCGACGAGATGCGCCCAGGGGCCCTTGGCATAGACGGCAACGTCCTCGCCCGAGTGGGTTTCGGAGGCCATCGGGACCAGGGCTTGCTGCAGATAGTCCAGATCCATGGCCTCTTCCTGGGTGACCTCGGGGCGCGAGCCCGAATAGTCATTCTCGCCTTCGCCCTTTTTCAGGATCGAGCCGGAGCCGTTGGCATAGCTGATCACCGAATAGGGTTTGCCGTCATCCGCCAGCGCCAGATCGTCCGCATGGGCGATCTCGGTTTTCGAGACGTTGTAGCACAGGCCCTGGATCGGGGTGCCGCGTCCGCAATAGCCGTTGAAGGCGATGGCGTGTTCGTGGTCGGCGGTGACGATGATCAGCGTGTCCTTGTCGTCGGTCATCTCATCGGCCATGGCGACGGCCTCGGTCCACATCATACCGTCGGCGGCGGTGCGGGCAAAGTTACCGGCGTGGTTGGCGTGGTCGACCCGGCCGGCTTCGATCTCCAGATAGTAGCCGTCTTCGTTCTGGCTCAGAAAGTCGATCGCCTTCTTGGTCATGTCGACCAGCGAGGGCTCTTCCGCCGGGCGGTCGGCCTCATAGGAGGTATGGCTGTCGGTCCACATGCCGAAGATCGGACGCGACAGGTCGAGCGCGTCGAACTCGGCCCGGTTCGAGGCATATTGGATGCCTGCCGCCTCGACATCGGCCAGAAGATCCTTGCCATCCGGACGATGGCCCTTGCCGCCGTTCGGGGTCACGGCCCCTTTGGGGACGAAATAGCGCGACCCGCCGCCGAGCGCGATGTCGATGAGGCCGGATTTCAGCCCGTCGACCAGTTGCGAGGCGATGTCCTTTTGGGCGGTGCAGCCTTCCGGCACGCTGTCTTCCCAGTTGCGGTTGGCGGTCTTGGCGAAGACGGCGGCCGGGGTCGCGTGGGTCAGGCGGGCGGTGGTGACGATGCCGACCGATTTGCCCTCGGCGGCGACGATTTCGGCAAAGGTCGTCAGCTCATTGCCGGCAACGGTATCGCATTCGTTGTGAATGCCGGTGCCGCCGACGTTGATCATGTTGAACCGTTGCTTCACGCCGGTGTTCATCGAGCCCGCGGTCGGGGCCGAGTCCGGCGTCTGCGCGTTGATGTTATAGGTCTTGACGATCCCGTTGTAGAACCCGTTCGTCTCATAGGGCAGGACATGCTCCTCGCCCAGCTTGCCAAGCTGCTGGCCGACATACAGGCGGGTGGCATAGTTGGTGCCGATGCCGTTGCCGTCGGCGATCATCAGGATCACGTTCTTGGCGCGACCGGTATTCTGCGCGCGCGCGATGATTTCCTCGACAGTGGTCTCGCCGGCCTTGAACCAGTCGCTCGACGCTTGCACCGGCGGCAGGTCCTGAGCCATGGCAGTAGTTGATGCGGCCAGTGATGCGGCCAGTGCGATGGCCGAGATGGAAAAAGTGGTTTTCATGGTGTCCTCTAAGGAGTTGTCCCGGCTCGAAAGGTGGCGGGTCGACTTTGCGCGACCGTCCTAACACCAGAAATGTGACAGGAGTGTGTAGGTCGGGCAGGGAAACGGGGACATGTCCGCCGCGTCCGGGCCGGGCTGTGTCTGGCCCGTTGCGGCGCGCATCCCGGTGCAATATGCGGTTGATATGATATCGGTCCCGTTGCCTTTCGTTGTCGCAATTTTGTTGGCGATCCTCCTTGGTGTCATCCTGGCGCGGCAGGCGCGGCAGGATCGCCCGGTGATCGCTTTTCTGACCGTCGCTTTGATCCTGATGATCCTGGTAGGGCTGCGCTGGAGCGTCGATGCGGCGGTCTTCCGCTTTCTCCAGCCGGTTGTCGCGGCCATGATGCCGGCCACGGCCTGGCTGTGTTTTGCCCGGCTTCGCGGTCCCGGCCGGGTGCCGGGCTGGCTGCATTTCCTGCCGGCGGGTATCGTCTTGCTGTTGTCCGCCTTCTGGTCCCGGCTGCATCCACCGATAGATGCGCTGCTGTTCGTGCTGTTTGTCACCTATGGTTTGCTGTTGTTGCGCAATGGGCGTCTGGGGCCGGACCGGCTGACGGCGGCGCGGTTCGGCGATGCATCCCTGGCGGGCCGTGCGGCGATGGTGGCGGGCGGGCTGTTGGTCTTTTCCGGGCTGATCGACCTGGCCATTGCGCTGGATTTCGGCCTGGGGGACGGCAGCCACGCCGCCCGTCTGGTGAGCGCGGGCAATCTGACGCTGGTGCCGTTGATCGCGTGGGCACTGGTCCTGATGGGACAGAGCGCCCTGCCGGCGTCCAGCCCGGACCCCTCGCCCGAGATCGTCCCGCGCGGCATCCCGCCCGACGACGAGCGGGTGTTGGCCGATCTGGATCGGCTGTTGACCGAAACCGCGCTGTATCGCGATCCCGATCTGAACCTCGACAGGTTGTCCCGGCGCCTGGCGGTTCCGGCGCGGCAGCTCTCGGGGGCGATCAATCGCAAGCTGGGACAGAACGTGTCGCAGGCGATCAACGGCTGGCGCATTCGCGAGGCGATGCAATTGCTTGCCGAGACCGATCGTCAGGTCACCGCCATCATGTTCGACTGCGGCTTTCAGACCAAATCCAATTTCAATCGCGAGTTTCGGCGCGTGGCCGGCTGCTCGCCCAGCGACTGGCGGCGCGGGGCGAGGGATGCGCGGGCCGGCGTCTAGTCAGGCGCTTGGCGAGGGGGCAGAGACTGTGACAGAAAGCCGGAGATCCGGCGGGCGATTTCATCGTGGAGCGCGCTGCGGTCCCGGTCGTATCCGTCGCGGCAGATGATGCCGTCGCCCGGTGTCTCGGCATCGAGCAGGGCTTCGGCGCCGGGTTTGCACCGTTGGATGAAACTGAAGTGCATCGTGCCCGGGATGGTCTCCTCCTGCGTGGATCGTGCGGGAAGGTGGGCGGCCAGCCAGCCCGATTCCAGCACAGCAGGCAGGCCGCCGATGTCGATGTCGGCCCCAAGCACCAGCGCCGGTATATCGACCTGAGCGAGGCTGTCGGCGGAAAACCCGCGTGCCAGTCCGAGATCGAGGGTTACGAAGACGGCAAGTCGCGGATCGTGAAGATCCTGCCCGAGGCGTGAGTCGCCCAGCCCGAGTTCTTCCGAGAGCTCGCAGGTGCGCAGCGTCGGGTTGGTGTCGCAGTCCTGTGCGAAAAGGACCGGATCGAAACGCGCGCCGGCCAGTGCCGCGACGGTCCAGCCGCCGAGAGAATGGCCGATGGCCGTGACGCGGGCAGGATCGAGAAGGCCGTCGAATTCCGGCGTGGCCAGCATCGCATCCAGGCTGCGGCTCAGGTCGCGGGGCCGCTCCCACAGCCGGGAGGCCTGTTCGGGGCTGCGGTCGAAGGTGGTGGTGCCGGGATGGTCCGGTGCGGCCACGACATAGCCCTCGGGCACGAGCCTGCCCGCCAGCCAGTTCAGATTGCGCCAGTTGCCGCCATAGCCGTGCGACAGCAGGATCACCGGATGCCGGCCAGCCTGGGGCTGCGCGTCGGGGTGTACCTGCACGCCGTAAAAGGCGGCGTTGCCGCCAAGGGTTTCCAAGGGGCCGCTGTCGTCGGTCGGATACCAGATCGTCAAATCGAGTGGCCGGCTGCTGTCCGGGTCGATGGTGATCTGACGAAGGCCGATCTCGGCTGCCTGCAGGGCGGTCGCGCCCAGAAGCAGGGCGGCGGCGAGGGCGGGGATGAGGGTCATCGGTGGGCTCCCATATGGTGTGAACCCGGTTCGGGTAACGCCCTGGCGCGGGGGAAGAGACCTCGAACACGATTGAGGTCGTGCGGAACGCGATCGAGAACCGCTTTTGTCGGGATCGAGGACATGCCCTGAGCGCGCGAGACCTGGCCCGCACCGGTGGCAAGGCTTTGTCCCGGGGGGCTTCTTTCTAAAATTTGCGGTGATTGCGATGGTGTTTGACGTAGACACAACCTTGACACGAGTGGGGCGCGCAGTTCTGGTCGGAACGCGGGCCGGTGCGGCATGTGCTGTTCATGTCGTGCCGGGCTCGTGCCCGAGGTCGCGTTGCCGACATCCTGATCGGCTTTCAGCTTGCGTGCCAGAAGACCCGCGAAGGGCAGGGCGACCGGAAGAACGTAAGATAAAGGAAAGTTTGATGGGACTTACAGTCGAACGGCGTCTTGGCCTCAAGGTCTTGTTCGCGCACGGCGAACTCGGAGAGCAGAGCGCCGCAGGGAATGCGGCGCAAAAACTCATCGACGATCTGACAGAGCGCAACGTCACAGTCGCGGAGGCCAGTTCGGCCGATGATGCAGCGGCCCGCATTCAGACCGATGCGGGGTTGCAATGCGTCTTGCTCGACTGGGGGCTTGCGGATGCGGACGGAGAGCTCAAGGCCGAGAATCTGCTGTCAATGCTGCGGGCCCGCAATGCGACCATTCCGATTTTTCTGGTCACCTCGCGACGGACCGCGACGGAACTGCCGATGACGGTTCTGGAGCAGGTGAACGATTTCATCTGGCTCTTGGAGGATACTGCGGAATTCATTGGCGGGCGCGTGGTCGCGGCGGTGAATCGCTATCGCGAAACGGTTCTGCCGCCGATGTTCAAGGCGCTTGCCGAATTCGCCAGCGTCTATGAATATTCTTGGCACACCCCGGGCCATACCGGCGGCACCGCCTTTCTGAAACATATCGCCGGGCGTGCCTTCTTCGAATTCTTCGGCGAGGAACTGTTCCGCTCGGATCTGTCGATCTCGGTCGGGGAACTCGGCTCGCTGCTCGATCACTCTGGCCCGATCGGCGAGGGTGAGAAATATGCCGCCCGCGTCTTCGGGGCGGATCGCTCCTATACGGTGACCAACGGCAGCTCGACCTCGAACCGGGTGATCATGATGGCCAGCGTCACCCGTGGCCAGATCGCGCTCTGTGACCGCAATTGCCACAAGTCGGTGGAGCATGCGATCACCCTGTCAGGCGCCATCCCCACCTATCTGGTGCCCTCGCGCAACGGGCTGGGGCTGATCGGCCCGATCCATCCGCAGAAACTGACCGCCGAGGCGATCCGCAACACGATTGCCGACAACCCGCTGAGCGCGAAGGCCAATGATCTCACCCCGGTGCATGCGATCATCACCAACTCCACCTATGACGGGCTGTGTTATAACGTGCTCAGGGTCGAGGAACTGATCGGTCAGAGTGTCGACCGGCTGCATTTCGATGAGGCCTGGTATGGCTATGCCCGGTTCAACCCGATCTATGAGGGGCGTTTCGCCATGCATGGTGCGCCCGAGGCCGGCGACCGCTCCGGCCCGACGGTCTTTGCCACCCAATCCACCCACAAGCTGCTGGCGGCGCTGTCGCAGGCCTCGTTCATCCATGTACGCGACGGCCGCAAGCCGATTCCGCACAACCGGTTCAACGAAGCGTTCATGATGCATGCCTCCACCTCTCCGCAATATGCGATCATCGCCTCGAACGATGTCAGTGCCGCAATGATGGACGGGGTCGGCGGGCTGACGCTGACGTCGGAATCGATTGGCGAGGCCATCGCGTTCCGGCAGATGATCGCTCGCCTGCGTGCCGAATTCCTCGATGCGGGGGATTGGTTCTTCGGCGCCTTCCAGCCCGAGACCGTGAAGGTCGGCGGCAGCCGCGTGGCGTTCCAGAACGCCGATCCGGAACGTCTGGCCAAGGACGCTTCGGCCTGGGTGCTGCACCCCGATGACGATTGGCACGGGTTTGACGGGCTGGAAGACGATTACTGCATGCTCGACCCGATCAAGGTGTCGATCATGACGCCGGGCATGTCGGCGCAGGGCAAGATGGAGGAGCAGGGCATTCCCGCCGCTATCGTCTCGGCCTATCTCGATACCCAGGGCATCGTGGTCGAGAAGACCACCGATTTCACCATCCTGTTCCTGTTCTCCTTCGGGATCACCAATGGCAAATGGGGCACGTTGCTGAATGCGCTGCTGAACTTCAAGAAGGATTATGATGCCGACCGCCCGCTGCGCGAAGTGCTGCCCGATCTGGTCGCGACCCATCCGGAGCGCTATGGCGCCATGGGGCTGAAGGCGCTGGCCGAGGAGATGTTCGCCGCCATGGCCGAGCTGAAGACGACGGAAGCCATGGCGCAGGGCTTCTCCACCCTGCCGGTGCCGGAACTCAGCCCGGTCGAGGCCTATGAGCAGCTGGTGCTGGATCACGTCGAATCCCTGCCGCTCGACGCAATGGCGGGGCGCATCGTCGCGACCGGGGTGGTGCCCTATCCGCCGGGCATCCCGCTTTTGATGCCGGGGGAGAACGCGGGGCCCGCCGACGGGCCGCTGCTGGCCTATCTGAAGGCGCTCGAGGCCTTCGATCAGCGGTTCCCGGGCTTTGCCCACGATACCCACGGGGTCGAGGTCGAGGACGGCAAATACCGCGTCCTCTGCGTCGCCGCAGCTGCTGAGTGAGGAGGACCTTCAATGTCTGACACGACTTCCTCTCAAGGGGCCTCCTCGGGATCCAAGATGGGTCTGTTGCCTGCGACGCTGATGGTGGCCGGCAACATGATGGGCTCGGGTGTCTTCATGCTGCCCGCCAACCTGGCCGCCATTGGCGGGATCGCGCTGGTGGGCTGGATCATCACCCTGGTCGGGGCGCTGGCGCTAGCCATGGTCTTCGCCAAGCTGGCCGCGCTCGATCCGGCTGCCGGCGGGCCCTATGCCTACGCGCGAAAGTCCTTTGGCGATTACATGGGCTTTCAGACCAACCTGATCTATTGGCTGGCCAATGTGGTGGGCAATGTCGGTCTGGCGGTTGCCGGACTCGGCTATCTCACCTATTTCTTTCCCGAGCTGAAAATCCCGCTGGTGCTGGCGCTGGGCCAGATCGCGATCATCTGGTTTTTCACCTACGCCAATATGCTCGGGCCGCGTTTCGTCGGGCGGATGCAGTCCTTTACCACCGTCGCGGCGCTGTTCCCGATCATCGGCATGGCGATCTTCGGCTGGTTCTGGTTCTCGGCAGACACTTACGCCGCAGGCTGGAACGTCTCGGGGGAAAGCTCCTTCACGGCGATCGGGGCGACGCTGAACTTCACCCTCTGGGCCTTCATCGGGGTCGAGACCGCCTCGGTCTCGGCCGGTGTGGTCGAGAACCCGCGCCGCAACGTGCCGATCGCCACCCTGGGCGGGGTGATCCTCGCTGGGGTCTGCTATGTGCTGTCCTCGACTGCGATCATGGGGATGATCCCGAATGCCGAGCTGATCACCTCTGCCGCGCCCTTTGCCGATGCTGTGCGGATGGCGCTGGGCTCGGAGGCGGCCAATATCGTCGCGATCTGTGCGGCCGTCGGTTGTCTGGGCTCGCTCGCCGGTTGGACCCTGCTTGTCGGCCAAAGCGCCAAGGCCGCGGCGGACGATGGGCTGTTCCCCAATGTGTTCTCGCGCACCAATGCCAAGGGTGTGCCCTCGGCGGGTCTGGCCATCGTGGCAGTTCTGATGAGCGTTCAGGTGCTGGCCACCATGTCGCCCACCGCTTCGGAGCAGTTCGGCAAGATCGCCTCGATCGCGGTGATCATGACGCTGCTGCCCTATATCTACTCGGCCATCGCCCTCAAGGTGCTGAGTTTCAACAAGGTCGAACACCACGAATATGCGATCTACACGATCATCAGCCTGATCGGGGCGATCTATTGTCTTTGGGCCATCGTCGGCTCCGACGGGCAGCAGACGCGCTGGTCGCTGATCTTCGTGGTCTCGACCATCGTGTTCTATGCGATGGCACTGAACCACAAGCGCCATGTCGAGGCGCATGACGTCAAGACCGGCGGGCAGGTGCCGCGGATCGTGCGGTATCTGACGTTCACGATCACCCTGGTGGCGCTGGCACTGATGTTCTGGGTCTCGGTTGACGAGCAATCTTCGGACAAGCTGCACACCCGGTCGCCGCAACCGGTCGCCAAGGTTCAGGCCGATGGGGTGCCGTCGCAGTAGACCTGTCCGACAGCATCGGGGAGGGGTCGGCTCTTCCCCCAAAATCCCGACAGTCCCGCGTCCACTGTGGCGCGGGACTTTTCAGACCCCTGCGGCAGATGGAACCTGTAGCGGAAGATCGCGGCACTTCCCCTTGATCTTGACATTTAGGTGGCATTTTGCTACCTAGAACGCAGCGCAGGAGGTGCAGATGGCCCAGTCCGTGAAGCTTGCCGATGACATCATGGCCCTGGTTCGCCGCGAGGCTGAGCTGCAAAGCCGGTCTGTGGCGGGTCAGATTACGCATTGGCTCAAGATTGGCCGTGCGATCGAACATTCCGACAGCTTCGATTATGCCCGCATCATCGCTGCGCTCGAAGGCAAGCTCGACACCACTCAATTGGGTGAGGATGAAGACATCGCCTGGCTCGATGCCTTCACCGAGAAGATGGGGCAGGCTTCTGACGCTGAAGAGGCCTTCTTCGCCCGGCGTCAAAGGCTTGGCCGGGGGGTCGGGCTCGATGCTGGTGGCAACCTCGTTTACGCAAAGACAGACAGCGCTGCATGAGGCCGAGTCTTGTCCTGCTTGCCGGGCCGAACGGCGCCGGTAAGTCCACCCTTTACCAGACCCGCGTCGCGCCCAGCTTCGCGGGTCCTTTCATCAATGCGGATATCATCCAGCGCGACGAATTGCGCGATCTGTCGATGCAGGCGTCTTACCGGGCCGCCCGGGTTGCCGAGGCGCGGCGGATCGACATGCTGGAGGCGGGGCGGAGCTTTGCCACCGAAACCGTGTTCTCGCATCCTTCCAAACTCGACATTATCAAGGCTGCCCGATCGCGCGGTTACCTTGTCGTTGTCATGCATGTGGGTGTCGACAGTCCCGACCTGTCGGTCGGTCGCGTCCGGGCCCGGACCGAGGAGGGCGGGCACGATGTTCCGGAGGAAAAGATCCGGGCGCGCTATGACCGTGGCCGGCCCTTTATTCGCGAGGCCGTGCTGCAGGCCGACAGGGGTATGGTCTTCGACAACTCCCGCCTCAACCAGGCGCCGGGGCAGATGCTCGTCTTTGCCTCTGGGCGGCTGATAAAGGCCAGCCCGACCTTGCCGCAGTGGATCCTGGCAGCCTATGCCGCCGATCTGGTGATCTGAGCGCGCATCGGCGCTGCGATTGTCGTCGTCGTCCTGCCGAAATCGTTGTGCTGTGGATGTAAGGGACATTGGCGGCAATCCTCACGGGGATATCGACGCGGTCATGGAAAAGCGCTTGACGGCGGCGGCGTTTCGGCGTCCATCTATTTCCATGAATATCGAAACAGCAGCGCAGCAACTGGATGCCCTCGGCAATCCCACCCGGCTTCGTATCTATCGGCTCCTGGTGCGGGCGGGGCGCGCCGGCCTGCCCGTCGCCAGTGTGCAGGGCCGGATCGGGATGCCGGCCTCGACCCTGTCGCATCATCTGAAAAAGCTGATGCAGGTCGGGCTGGTCCGACAGGAGCGCGACGGTAACACGCTTTGGTGTCAAGCCGTCTATCCGGCCATGACCCGCCTGATCGGGTTTCTGGTGGATGAATGTTGCGCTGACGAATGCGGGGACGGGGACCTTGCCGCATCCGCAGGGCCGGAGCGGGCCGAATGAGCCTGTCGCGGACCGGGATCATCTCGGCGCTGGGGGTTATCCAGATCCTGGCCTGGGGCAGCACCTTCTACCTGATGGCGCCGCTGGCGGAGGCGATCGGCGCCGATACCGGCTGGAGCCCAGCCTTCCTGTCCGCCGGCGTTTCGGTGGCGCTTCTGGTCTCGGGGCTTGCGGCGCCTGCGGTGGGGCGCTGGATCGGGCGGACCGGGGGACGGGTGCCACTGTCGCTGGGGTTGGCTTGCCTTGCGGCCGGGTTGGTCATGCTGGGCCTTGCCCGGGGGCCGGCTGTCTATCTGCTGGCCTGGGGGCTGCTGGGACTGGGCATGGCGGCCAGCCTTTACGACGCGGCCTTTTCCGTTCTGGGGGTCGCTTTCGGCCAGAACGCCCGGGCGGCCATCACGCAGCTGACCCTGTGGGGCGGTTTTGCCAGCACGGTCTGCTGGCCGCTTTCGGCCTGGCTGGTCGAAAGCTTTGGCTGGCGTGTGGCCTGCTTCAGCTATGCCGCGCTGCATCTGTGCGTGACCCTGCCGCTGTGCCGGCGCTTCGTGCCGCGTGTTGCCGGCGCCGCTGCGCGGGCGGATATCTCACTGCAGGGGGGCGCTGCCGTGCGGGCGATGGATCTGCGGTTCCTCTGCATCGTGATCGCGGGCGTTCTGTTGACGATGTTGTCGACGATCTGGTCGATCCATATGGTCACGATCCTGACTGCCGGGGGCTCTTCCCTTGCAGCGGCGATCGCTCTGGGCACTTTGATCGGCCCGGCGCAGGTTGGCGCCCGCGTGGTCGAGATGCTGGGGCGCGGGCGGCACCATCCGATCTGGACCATGGGGATGGCGACCGGGCTTGTGCTGATCGGATTTGCCGGGTTGCAGGCTGGCTTTCCCGCAGCGGTGGCGCTGATCGCTTATGGTGCCGGCAACGGCTTGTGGTCCATCGCGCGCGGCGCGCTGCCGCTCGCCCTGTTCGGGCCTGACGGCTATGCCGCGCTGATGGGGCGTCTGGCCCGACCGATGCTGTTCTCTGCCGCTGCGGCGCCGACGGTGGGGGCGTTTCTGATCGAGCGCATCGGAGCGGAGCGGACGATGACATCGCTTGCGGTGGTGGCCGTCATTCCGCTGGGCGCCGCGCTGCTGCTGGCCGCACGGGTCCTGCGCGAGCGTCGCCAGCCCATCGGCTGAGCGCGCGGAGGGGCGGAGGCGGTCAGTGGCGTTCTGGTCAGTCGGAGGCGCGGACCGCGTTGATCTCTCCGGTGGTCAGCACCGGAGAGGCGTCGATATCCTTGGCGTCGAGCATGGCAGCCACTCGCTCCAGTGAGGCGACAAGCTGCGCCTGTTCCCAGTCGGCCAGTTTGGCGAAGGCCTGCACATAGCGTTGCTGCAGCGCGTCGGGTGCATCTTGCAGCCGGCTGCGTCCTTCCTCGGTGATGACGACATTGGTCTGGCGCCGGTCCGCGATCGAGGGCACCCGTTTGACCATGCCGCGCGCCACCAGCTTGTCGACCAGAGCGGTGATGGTCGCCTGAGTGACCCCCATCGTCGAGGATAGCGCCTTTGGGGTGCTGCTGCCCGAAGTGCCGACCAGCTGCAGAACCCGCAACTGCGCCGAGGTCAGGCCGGCGGCCTGGGCCAGGTCGCGTTCGTAAAGCTCTGTCGCGCGCAGGATGCGGCGCAGGGCGATCAGGCTTTGATCGATTCTGTCTCGGTGGTGTTCGGTCATGGCGGCTCAATCTGCCATATCGGGGCATATCCTTCAATCATTGAAGTACTTCCCGTTTATGCTTTGTCTGTCGAATGATATGTCGGGGTAAAAGCTTCGCTTCTCATTGGTTATATGTCCCTTAAAGACGCATATCGTGGCCGATATGAGGAAAATTAGCTTCGGTTATTGAAATTTGTGTCGCGATGTAATACTTCGTTTAGCGAACAAAATGGAGCCGTATTTATGCCGATTGACATGGTCAACACGCAAGCCGCGCCGGCCCGTTCGGGCGCCGCGCCCCGGCTGCGCCGACCGGAACCGACCGACGGCGCTGCCATCTGGGCGCTTGTGCGGGCGTGCAAGCCGCTCGACGAAAACTCCATGTACGCAAATCTGATCCAGGCCGATCATTTCCGCGACACTTGCGTCGTGGCGGAGATGGACGGCCAGATCGTTGGCTGGATTTCTGGGCACATGATCCCGAAGCAGAACGCCTTCTTCGTCTGGCAGGTGGCTGTCGGCGAAGCGGCGCGTGGGCTCGGGCTTGGCAAGGCCATGCTGCTCGAGCTGATCGGGCGCGAGGATATCGCCGATGCCGAAACGCTCAAGACCACGATCACGCAAGACAATGACGCCTCATGGGGGCTGTTTCGCAGCTTTTCCCGCATCATCGGCGGGACGCTGGAAAATGCGCCCTATTTCGAGAAAGAGGCGCATTTCGATGGCGCGCATGACACCGAGCATATGGTGACGATCACCCTGCCGGCCGGACAGTCTGCGCTGGAGCGCGCCGCGTAACCCTCCCCCTCATTCGAACATCAGGAGACCCCATGCCCAGAGACATGGCACAAGACACATCCATCTATGACCGTCGCGAGAGCGGGGCCCGCTCTTACTGCCGCGCCTTCCCGGCATCCTTCGCCCGCGCCCAGGGCTCGGAGCTGTTCAGCGCCGAGGGCGATCGTTACATCGACTTTCTCGCCGGCTGCTCCTCGCTCAATTACGGGCATAACGACCCGGACATGAAGGCGGCGCTGGTCAAGCATATCTCGCAAGATGGTCTGGCCCATGCGCTCGATTTCCACACCGAGGAGAAGGAAGCCTTCCTGCGTGCCTATGAGGCAAACATCCTTGCCCCGCGCGGCATGGATTATCGGGTGATGATGACCGGGCCCACCGGCACCAACGCGGTCGAGGCGGCGATCAAGCTGGCGCGCAAGGTCACTGGCCGGCGTAATGTGGTCGCCTTCACCAACGGCTTTCACGGCATGACCATGGGGGCGCTGTCGCTGACCGGCAACGCGTCGAAACGGGGTGGCGCCGGCGGCGGATCGCTGAATGACGTGACGCATATGCCGTTCGAGGGCGCGCTGGGGCCCGATGTCGACACGCTTCAGGTGATCGACGGCCTGCTGGGCAACCCCTCGTCGGGCATCGACGCGCCGGCGGCTTTCGTGTTCGAACCGATCCAGGGCGAAGGCGGGCTGAACGTTGCCTCCAACGCCTGGATGCGTGGCATCGAAACCCTGGCCCGCAAGTATGGCGCACTGGTCATTGTCGATGACATCCAGGCCGGTTGCGGTCGCTCCGGCAGCTATTTCTCGTTCGAGCGGGCCGGCATCAAGCCGGATATGGTGACACAGGCGAAATCGTTGTCGGGCTTCGGTCTGCCCTTCGCTGCGCTGCTGATCAAATCCGAACTCGACGTGTGGAAGCCGGCCGAACACAACGGCACCTTTCGCGGCAATACCCATGCCTTCGTGACGGCCCGCGTGGCGATCGAGAAATTCTGGGCGGACGATGCTTTCGAGGCCGAGCTGGCGGCGAAATCGGTGATGCTGACCTCGGCCTTCAAGGAAGTCGCCGACCTGATCGAGGGGGCCAGGCTCAAGGGCAGGGGGCTGATGCAGGGCGTCGATGTCGGTTCGGGAGAGCTGGCGGGCGCGATCTGCGCGCGCGCCTATGAAAAAGGTTTGGTGATTGAAACCTCCGGTGCCCGGGACGAGGTCGTCAAATGCCTCGCTCCGCTGACCACCCCTGATGCCATCCTGCGCGAAGGCTTCGACATTCTGCTCGAGGCCACGCGCGGCGCGCTGGCGGAGCGGGCCGCGGCCTGATCCTGACCAAGACATATCCAAGGAGAGACAGATGATTGTTCGCGATTTCAACGAATTGAAGAAGACCGACCGCCATGTGGCCGATGCGCAATGGACCTCGACCCGGATGTTGCTGGCCGATGACGGGATGGGGTTTTCCTTTCACATCACCGTGCTTGAGGCCGGCTCCGAACATACCTTCCATTACAAGCACCATTTCGAAAGCGTCTATTGCATGGCCGGCAAGGGCTCGATCACCGATCTGGCGACCGGTGAGACCCATGCGATCAAGCCGGGGGTGATGTATGCGCTGAACCTGCATGACAAGCATATCCTGCGCGCCGAGGAAGAGCTGCATATGGCCTGCTGTTTCAATCCGCCGGTGACCGGCACCGAAGTGCACCGCGAGGATGGGTCCTACGCCCCGGCGGAAGAGCTGGCGTAAGGCGATCGGCATGACGCATACGGTCGAGAAAATCGGCGGGACCAGCATGTCCCGCCTCAACGAGCTGCGCGACACGCTGTTTGTCGGCGGGCGAGAGGGGGCGGCGCTTTATGGGCGGGTTTTCGTGGTCTCCGCCTTCGGGGGCATCACCGATCTGCTGCTCGAACACAAGAAGTCCGGCGCACCCGGGGTTTATGCGCGTTATGCGGATGCCGAAGGGGCGCATGATTGGCATGATGCGCTGGCCCGCGTCTCTGACGCGATGATCGGGGCGCATAACGCGGTGTTGGACCATCCCGCCGATATCGCCCAGGCCGATGCCTTCGTCGCCGAGCGGATCGAGGGCACGCGCAACTGTCTGATTGATCTGCAGCGTCTTTGCGCCTACGGGCATTTTCGTCTGGCCGGGCATCTGTTGCAGGTGCGCGAGCTGCTGTCCGGTCTGGGCGAGGCGCATTCCGCCTTTGTCGCGACGCTGCTGTTGCAGCGCGCCGGGGTGAATGCCCGCTTTGTCGATCTGTCGGGCTGGCGCGATCAGGGCGAGGTGTCGCTCGACGCGCGGATCTCGGGGGCGATGGCGGATCTCGATATCGGCAGCGAAATGCCCATCGTCACCGGCTATGCGCAATGTATCGAGGGGCTGATGCGTGAATTCGATCGCGGATATTCCGAGGTGACGTTTTCGCGTCTGGCCGCGCTGACCGGTGCGCGGGAGGCAATCATCCACAAGGAATTCCACTTGTCTTCGGCCGACCCTAAGCTGGTGGGGTCCGAGGTGGCGCGCAAGCTGGGGCACACAAATTACGATGTGGCTGACCAGATGTCGAATATGGGCATGGAGGCGATCCACCCCAAGGCCGCCAAGGCGCTGCGCCAGGCCGATGTGCCGTTGCGCGTGACCAATGCCTTCGAGCCCGACGATCCGGGCACGCTGATCGACGACAGGCCGGCGGACCGCGCTGCGGTCGAGATGATCACCGGGCTCGATATCGTGGCGCTCGAGGTGTTCGAACAGGATATGGTCGGGGTGAAGGGCTATGACTCCACGATCCTCGATATCCTGACGCGGCACAACGTGCGGATCGTGTCGAAGACCTCGAATGCGAACACGATCACCCATTATCTCGATGCTTCGCTCAAGGTGATGCGGCAGGTGGAGAAGGATCTGGCCCGGGCCTATCCCACCGCCGAGGTCTCGGCCCGGCCGTTGGCGATGGCCTCGGCGATCGGACGCGATCTGTCGGGGCTGTCGGTGCTGACCGACGGGCTTCAGGCGATCGCGGCGGCGGGGCTCTATGCCCTTGGCGCTTCGCAGGGGCCGCGCAACGTGGATGTCCAGTTCATCCTGGAGCGCGACGCGCTGAAACCCACCATCGCGGCGCTGCATGCCGCGCTGGTGGAGGCGGTGGAGCCGCCTTTGTCGCGGGCGGCCTGACAAGAAGGCGGTGGCGCTCCGCACCGCAGACCGTGCGGCGGAGCGCTGGCAAGCCGGCGCGGCAAGGCGTGCCTTGCCACCGCGATCCCCAAGACGAACAGGACCTTGACGGTGTCACGCCCCGCGACGACGCGGCCGGCGGGCGCCGTCGTGCCATCGGTGGGCGAGGGGACAATGACGGGCCCGGGCGGGGCGAATTTCTGCCAGGCGCGGGGCGAAACCCCGCGCGGAAAATGCGCCAATGCCTTCCTGACGGGGTTGTGCGACGAGATTTCCTTTATCAAAGTCATGCGCACTGCGTGTCATGAACGCATTTGTCTTTGGGAGGACCATCATGATCAGAACACTCGCGCTCGGCGCTCTTATCGCCGGCGGCGTCGCGCTGTCCGCTCCGGCGGCCAAGGCGACCGAATTCATCAATGTGCTGACCGGTGGCACCTCGGGGGTATATTATCCGCTGGGTGTGGCGTTGGCTGATATCTATGCCAAGAACATCCCGGACGCGCGCGCTCAGGTGCAGTCCACCAAGGCCTCGGTCGAGAACCTGAACCTGCTGCAGCAGGGCCGGGGCGAGATCGGGTTCGCGCTGGGGGATTCGGTCAAGGACGCCTATGAGGGCAATACCGAAGTCGGTTTCACCAAGCCGCTGACCAAGCTGCGCGCCATCGCCGCGATCTATCCGAACTATATCCAGATCGCCGCCTCTTCCGCTTCCGGCGCCAAGACGGTCACCGATCTGAAGGGCAAATCCGTGTCCGTCGGCGCCGCCAAATCCGGCACTGAGGTTAACGCGCACAAGATCCTCGGCGCCTTGGGGATGAGCTATGACGATCTCGGCAAGGTTGAATTCCTGCCCTTCGCGGAATCCGTCGAACTGATGAAGAACCGCCAGCTCGATGCCACGCTGCAAAGCTCGGGTCTGGGCTCGGCTGCGCTGAAAGACCTGGCCTCGACCCAGGATGTGACTTTCGTCTCGGTGCCCGCCGAAGTCGCCGAAAAGCTTGGCGCGCCCTATGCGGCAGGCGTGATCCCCGCGGGCACCTATCCCGGGCAGGATGCCGACGTTCCGACGCTGGCGATCACCAACATCCTGGTGACCAGCGCCGATGTGTCGGACGAACTGGCCTATCAGATGACCAAGCTTCTGTTCGAACATCTCGATCAGATGAAGGCGGCTCATGCGGCAGCTGGTGCCATCGACATCGCCAAGGCGGTGAAGAATGCGCCGATCCCGCTGCATCCGGGCGCCATCAAATATTATAAGGAACAGGGCCTGATGTAAGGCCCGGGCGGATTGCCCAAAGAAAGACGGCCCGGCTGGTCCGGGCCGTCGTCACTCCGGGAGGACACCATGACAGCACCCACGTCTTCGGCCAAATCGCGCGCCGAGGAAGCGAACGAGATCCATGATCCGCTCGCCGATAGCTTTCCCAATTCGCCGGTCGGCCGGTTCCTGTTCTGGCTGGCGGTGGCCTTCTCGGTCTATCAGATTTCGATCGCCGCCCATGTCATCGACCTGCCCAGCCAGGTGATGCGCGCCGTTCACGTCGCCTTCCTGATGGCGCTCGGCTTTCCGCTGCTGGCGCTGGGGCGCGGTTTCGGGCCGGTGGCGAAAACCCTGTGCTGGCTGTTCGCGCTCGCCGGGGTGGGGGTGGCTGCCTATCAATGGATCGAATACACACCGCTGCTGTTCCGCGCCGGCGACCCCAACACCCTTGACCTGATCGTCGGCTGTATCGCCGTCGTCGGCGTCTTCGTCGCCGCTTGGATCCTGATGGGGCCGGCACTGCCGATCATCTGCGGGCTGTTCCTGACTTATGCGCTGTTCGGCCAACACCTGCCGTCGCCGCTCAATCACCGTGGTTACGCTTTCGAGCAGGTGGTCGAGCAGATCGCCTATGGCACCGAAGGCATATATGGCATTCCTGTTTATGTCTCAGCCACTTACATCTTTCTCTTCATCCTGTTCGGCTCGTTCCTGGAAAAGGCCGGGATGATCAAGCTCTTCACCGATGTGGCGCTGGGGCTGGTCGGGCACCGGATGGGCGGGGCTGCCAAGGTTTCGGTGCTGTCCTCGGGGCTGATGGGCACCATCTCGGGCTCGGGCGTCGCCAATGTCGTGACCACCGGCCAGTTCACCATTCCGCTGATGAAGCGCTTCGGTTATCGTCCGGCCTTCGCCGGCGGGGTCGAGGCAACCTCCTCCATGGGCGGGCAGATCATGCCGCCGGTGATGGGCGCGGTTGCCTTCATCATGGCCGAAACGCTCGGCGTGCAATATGTCGAGGTCGTCAAGGCGGCGCTGGTGCCGGCGATCCTCTATTTCGCCGGGGCCTTCTGGATGGTGCATCTCGAGGCCGGCAAGCGCAACCTGCGCGGCCTGGCGGCGGACGAGCTGCCCTCGGCCCGCAAGGCGCTGAAAGAGGGCTGGTATCTGATCCTGCCGCTGGCGGTGCTGGTCTGGCTTCTCTTCTCGGGCTACACGCCGCTTTTCGCAGGCACCATCGGGTTGGCGCTGACCGGAATGCTGATCCTCGGCGCCTCGATCGCCATGGGGCTGTCGTCAATGGCGGTGCGGGTGATCTTCTGGGTGTTCCTCGGGCTCTGCGCCTCGGCCTTCTTCAAGTTCGGCATCAACGCCCTGCTTCTGGTCCTGGCTGGGCTGATCTTGGCCACGGTCCTGTTCAAGGGAGGGCGCGAGACCCTGGGTGTCTGCCGCGACAGCCTGGCCGAGGGCGCCAAGACCGCGCTGCCGGTGGGGATCGCCTGTGCGCTGGTCGGCGTGATCATCGGGGTGATGACCCTGACCGGGGCCGCCAATACCTTTGGCCAGTTCATCGTCTCGGTCGGGCAGAACAGCCTGTTCCTGTCGCTGGTGCTGACGATGATCACCTGTATCATCCTCGGCATGGGGATCCCGACGATCCCGAACTATATCATCACCTCCTCGATCGCCGGACCGGCGCTGCTGGCGCTTGGCGTGCCGCTGATCGTCAGCCATATGTTCGTCTTCTACTTCGGCATCCTCGCCGATCTGACGCCGCCGGTGGCGCTGGCCTGCTTTGCCGCTGCGCCCATCGCCAAGGAAAGCGGGCTGAAGATCAGCTTCGAGGCGATCAAGGTGGCCGCCGCCGGCTTCGTGGTGCCCTTCATGGCGGTCTATACCCCGGCGCTGATGCTGCAGGACGGCGGCACCCTGGCCGACGCCATCGGCTATTGGCCGGCGGTGGCCTATATCATCGTCAAGGCGCTGATCGCCCTGGCGCTCTGGGGCACCTGCGTGATCGGCTGGCTGGGTCGTCCGCTGGCGATCTGGGAGCGCGGCATCGCTCTCGTCGCCGCCTTCTCGCTGGTCGCGGCGCTGCCGATCACCGATGAATTGGGCTTTGGCCTTGTCATCCTCTTCGGCCTGCTGCTGTGGCGCCGTCGGACCGCGGTGTCGGCATGACCGGTTGCCTGATGGCGGGGGCGACGATGCTCGCCCTGGCCAGCGGCGAGCAGTTCACGCTGGAATGGACCCATTCGGTCGAGCGTCAGGCCTGGCGGGAGACCTGGGAGGTGACGCAGGATCACCGGCTGCATCTGGTCGGGGCTGCGGTCAAGGGATCGGGGGCGGGTATGGAACCCGGCCCCGGTGGCTATTTTCAAGACGGCTGGTGGGTCTGGACCCCGGATTTGCCACCGGTGCCGTCGCTGGTTCTCGCCGCCTCGGGGAAGACCCCCTCGGCCTGGACGCTCTGCGCTGCTGATTGTCTGCAGATCGGCGCCACCTCGGGCGCGCCGGTCACCGTGGCGCCCTGCGCTGGCGCGGACTGATGGTCAGCCGGCGCGCGGTTCTGCGCCGCATCGGATCGGTCTGGCGGCTGCGGCTGCTGCTGGTGACCATCGGTGCGCTGCTGTGCGGCGCTCTGGCCTGGCAGGTGGCGCTGTCGCAGCTGCGTCAGGGGCTGGAGCAGCGGCTGCTGGTCGGTCATCGCGCCATCCAGACCGAGATCGACCGCTTTCGCTATCTGCCGCGTGTCACCGGCGAGGATGCCCGTATCCATGCGGCGCTGTCGCGTCCGGGCGAACTGGCCGCGATTGACGCAGCCAACCGCTATCTCGAACGCATCGTGGCCCAGACCGGGGCCGAACAGCTGTATCTGCTGAATGCGGACGGGGTCACGCTGGCCTCGTCGAACTGGACCACGCCGAACAGCTATGTCGGCCACGATTACAGCTTTCGTCCCTATTTCACCGATGCGCGCGCCACCGGCAACGGCGCCGTCTATGCCATCGGCGTCACCACCGGAGAGCCCGGCTATTTCATCGCGACCCGGGTCGACGATCCGGGGCTGGGGGTGCGCGGGGTCATGGTCGTCAAGATCGACCTGCGCCCGCTTGAACAATCCTGGGCCGAGACTGGTCAGCGGATCGCCGTTACCGACAAGGACGATGTGGTTTTCATGTCGTCGATCCCCGGCTGGCGCTATCGCCCGCTGACGCCCTTGCCGGCGCCGGTGCGGGCGCGGCTGGGGGCCTCACGGCTCTATGACAGTTCGGAATTGGAGCGCGCGGCGCCGTTGTTGACCTCTGGCAGCACGTTGACGATCGAGGGGCAGGGCCGCGCCACCACCCTGCGCAGCCCGTCATTCGAACAGGGCTGGCGCTTGCTGGCGGCGACCCCGCTGTGGCCGGCGCGCGCGGCGGGCGGGACGACTGCGGCGCTGGTGCTGCTGGCCGGGTTGCTGGGGCTGGGGCTGGCCGATCTGCGCCGTCACCGCCAACGGTTGATCGCGCTGCGACTTCATCAGACCGAGGTGATGGAACGCAAGGTGCGCGAGCGCACCGCCGAGCTCGGCCGCGAGATCGAGGCGCGCGCCCGGGTCGAGGCCGATCTGCGCGCCACCCAGGCGACGCTGGTGCAATCCGAGAAGATGGCGGCGCTCGGCCGGATGTCGGCCGCCATCGTGCATGAGGTCAGCCAGCCGCTGGCGGCGATGGAGGCGACGCTGACGGCGGCCGAGTTCAGCCTGTCGCGGGCGCCCGAACAGACCGCTGCGCGGCTGCAATCGGCGCGCGGGCTGATCCGTCGGATGCAGCGGATGACCAGGCATCTCAAGAATTTCTCGCGGCGCGAGGCGGCGCCCTTGTCGCCGGTGCCGGTGGTCGAGGTGGCGCGCTCCGCCCTGGCGCTGACCAAGCCGCGTGCCGATGCGGCGGGCATTCATCCCCGGTTCGAGGCGCCAGAGGGCGCTCCGATGGTACGCGCGGGGCATGCCCGGCTGGAGCAGGTGCTGGTCAACCTGCTGCACAATGCCATCGAGGCGGTGGAGCCCGGCCATGGCGAAGTGACACTGGCGGTCCGGCAAGAGGCGGATGAGCTGATCCTCTCGGTGTGGGACAATGGCCCCGGCATCCCGGCCGATGTGTTGCCCCGGGTGACCGAGCCGTTCTTTTCCACCAAGATCGGCGGCGAGGGGCTGGGCCTTGGGCTTGCGATCAGCTTCGAGGTGGTCCAGCAATTCGGCGGGCGGCTGGACATCCGGTCACACCCGGGCGGGGGAACCGAGATCTCGGTGATCCTGCCGTTGCTCGATGGGACTGAGACGAAAGAGGCCGCAGAATGACCGCGCTGATCCATGTGGTCGAGGATGACAGCGATCACCGCCACGCGCTTTGCGATCTGATCGAGGCGGCGGGGCATCGCGCCGAGGGGTTCGCCGATGGTCGCGCCGCGCTGGCAGCCACCAGCCGGCCCGATCTGGTGCTGACCGATCTGCGCATGCCTGGGATGGACGGGCAGGCGGTGCTCGAGGCGGTGCGCGACCGCGATCCCGATTGTCCGGTGGTGATGATCTCCGGGCATGGCGATCTGGCGCAGGCGGTGCAGGCGATGCGCGCGGGCGCCGAGGATTTCCTGGAAAAACCCTATGACGGCATGCATCTGCTGACGGTGATCGAACGCTGCCTCAGGACCCGCGCGGCGCGGGCCGAGATCGGGCGGTTGCAGGATCAGATCGCCCGCGCGGAAGAGGGCGGCCTTCTGGGCCAATCCGCCGCGATCACTGCGCTGCATGCGCGGATCGACGCGCTCGCCCCGACTGATCTGGATATCGTCATCACCGGCGAGACCGGCACCGGCAAGGAGCTGGTGGCCCGCGCGCTTCATGCCGGCAGTGCCCGCGCCGCCGGGCCCTTCGTTGCGGTCAATTGCGCGGCACTGCCCGAAAGCCTGTTCGAGATCGAGATTTTCGGCCATGTCGTCGGTGCCTTTCCCGGTGCGCAGGACAAGCCCGGCAAGCTCGAGGCCGCCTCGGGCGGGACGCTGCTGCTGGACGAGGTCGAGGCGATGCCGGCGGCGATCCAGCCCAAGCTGTTGCGGGCGTTGCAGGAACGCGCGGTGGAACGGTTGGGGGAGAACCGGCTGATCCCGCTTGATCTGAGGATCGTGGCGACGTCAAAGGCCGATCTGCGTTCGCTCACCCTCGACGGCAGTTTCCGGCCCGATCTGTTCTATCGGCTTGCCGGGGCGGAGATCGCGGTGGAGCCGCTGCGCGCGCTTGGCGAGGATATCGTGCTGCTTTTCAGCCATTATGCTGGGCTGGCCGCGGCACGTCATGGCAGGCCGCCAATGCCTCTGGATTATGCGTTGAAGCAGCGGCTGCTGCGCCGCTCCTGGCCGGGCAACGTGCGTGAACTCAAGGCGCTGGCAGAGCGGTTTGCCCTCGGGCTTGACCTGCCCGAGGATACCGTCGCGCCGGTCGGCGCGCCGGAAAGCCTTGCCGACCGCGTCGCCGCCTTCGAGGCGCGGGAAATCCAGCTTGCGCTGGAACGCTGTCGCGGCAATACCGAACGCGCCGCCAAGGCGCTGGGGATGGCGCGGCGCACGCTGAACGACAAGATCAGCCGTTACGGCATCCGGAGCTGAGCAGGGGCGGAGGCCGATAGCCGCCTGCGGCACGGGCGTCGCTTGACAGTGGCCCGGCGCCTGTAAAGGGTGTCCCGATCATTCGGCTGGGGAGAGGATCGCACCGATGAACAAGCTGCGTGATAGGGGCGCCCCGGCTGTCCGCGATCTTGTGCTGGGGTCGTGGCAGCGATCCGAGGCCGGGGATCGGCTTGGCGATCTGGCGCATGCGCCCAGTCTTTCGGGAGCCGAGTTCGACCGGGTCCTGGGCGGCAACGACCGGCTGCGGGCCGCGGCCGAGCCGGTGTTGCGCCGCTTCGGCGCGATGCTGGGAGACAGCGATGCCATGCTTCTGCTGTGCGATCCTGAAGGTGTGGTCATGGATGCAGCCGGCGCCTCTCATGTCCGGCAGCGGGGAGAGCGGAACAATCTTCAGCCCGGAGGACGCTGGTGTGAAAGTGCGATCGGCACCAATGCGATCGGCACCGCGCTGCATCTGCGGCAGCCGGTGACCATCTCGGGAGCCGAGCATTATTGCGAGGCGATCCGGCAATGGGCCTGCGCGGCGGTGCCGTTGCACGATCCGGCTGATGGGGCCTTGATGGGGGTGATCGATGTCTCGGGGGCGCCGGGGGCGGGGTTCGGGACAGCCGGCGCGCTTGCTGCCTCGACCGCGTCACAGATCGAACAGATATTGCGAACCGAGGACATCGTTCGGCATCGGGACCTGATCGACGCGCTGCTGTCGGACCGCAGGGGCGGCCACGGCGAGGAGGTGATGCTGCTCGATCGGTTCGGGCAGCGGGTCTGGTCGAGCGAGGCTTTCGGCCGGGCGATGCGCGAAGCCGGCGGTCCCGAGCCCGAGATGCTGAGCCGGATCGCCGCCTCGGGGCGCGATGCTGAGGCCGAAAGCTGGGCCGACAATTTGCGCCAGGCGCTTCCCGGCGCCGATATCGACCTGCTGCAGACCAGGGACGGTGCACTGGGTTTGGTCGTCCGGCTGCGCTCTGCGACCGGGCAGCGCCGACCGGTCGCGCCGGAGGAGGAGCGGCTGAGCCTGAAGCGGATCGCCCAGGGCAGCCGTGTGCTGGCGCCGCTTTGTGTGACGGCCCGCAAGTTCTATTTCCATGCGGTTCCGCTGACGGTCGAGGGGGCGGCGGGCACTGGCAAGCGCAGTTTCGCCCGGGCCCTGCATTTCGCGGGTGCCAGCGGCAACCGTCCGTTCGAGATGCTGGATTGCACGTCCCTGGAGGCCGAGCAGTTGCAGAGCGATCTGCGCGATGGCGGCGGGCTGCTGGCGCAACGTGATCGCGGCGGCACCCTGTGCCTGTCCGAACCGGCGCGGACGCCGGCGGCGGCACAGCCTGCGCTGGCGCAGGCGCTGGAGCGGCTGGGGCGTGGCGGCAGGGTCCCGGTGCAGGTGATCGCATTGAGCACCGAGCCGCTGTCCGAAGCGGTGGCACAGGGGCGTCTGCTGCGCGATCTGCAATTGCGATGCGCGGGGTCGGTGATCCGTCTGCCCGGGCTGGTGGCGCGGCGCGAAGAAGTGCCCGTGCTGCTGCGCCATTTCGCAGCGGAGATGGCCGCCGAAGGGCGCCGCCCGCTGCGTTTCACCGCCGCCGCACTGGAGCGGCTGCGGGCGCATGACTGGCCGGGCAACCTGTGGGAGATGCGCAATCTGGTCCAGGCGCTAGAAGCGGAACATGCCGGAGAGGGGGCCCGGGTCATCGACCTGTCGGATCTGCCGCAGGAGGTGAGGGGCGGGGTCGAGGCGGAGCCGCAGAGGTTGCAGGATTGCGAAAGGGAACTGATCGCGCGCGCCGTGTCCGAGGCCGGAGGCAACCTGAGCCGGGCCTCGAAACGGCTGGGGATCGCGCGATCGACCCTGTACCTGAAGCTTGATCAATACGGGCTGCGCGGCTGATCCGGGCCCCGGTTCCGGGCAATGTGTCCGAAAATCGGACACATTGCCCCTTGCTGCGCCTCTTTCTCATCGGCCTGCCGGGACAGTATTGTTCGCATGCAAAAGTATGCAAACAGCGCTCAGGAGGTTCTGCCATGAAAGCTCTCGTTTATCAGGGACCCGGCAACAAGGAATGGGTTGAAAAGGAAAAACCAGGCATTCAGAAACCCACCGATGTGATCGTCAAGATTACCAAGACGACGATCTGCGGCACGGATCTGCACATTCTCAAGGGGGATGTGCCGGCGGTGACCGAAGGCCGCACGCTCGGTCACGAAGGGGTTGGTATCGTCGAGGAAGTGGGCTCTGCCGTTGCCAACTTCAAACCCGGTGACGCGGTGCTGATTTCCTGTGTCACCTCCTGCGGGAAATGTGCCAACTGCAAGCGCGGCCTCTATGCTCATTGCGAGGACGGCGGCTGGATCCTCGGTCACCTGATCGACGGCACCCAGGCCGAATACGTGCGTATCCCGCATGGCGACAACTCGCTCTACCCGATCCCGGAAGGGGCGGATGAAGAGGCGCTGGTGATGCTGTCGGACATCATGCCGACGGGGTTCGAGATCGGCGTGCAATACGGTCATGTCAAACCGGGTGATACCATCGCCATCGTCGGCGCCGGCCCGGTGGGCATGTCGGTGCTGCTGACCGCGCAATTCTATTCGCCGGGCAAGATCGTGATGATCGACATGGATCCTGCGCGGCTGGCGCTGGCGCGGCAGTTCGGTGCCACCGATACCATCCAGGTTGGGGCCGAGGATGCCGTGGCCCGGATCATGGAAATGACCGATGGCAAGGGCGTCGATGTGGCGATCGAGGCGGTGGGCGTGCCGGCAACCTTCGACACCTGTCAGAAGATTGTCGCTGCCGGTGGCAACATTGCCAACGTCGGCGTCCATGGCACCCCGGTCGAACTGCATATCGAAGAGCTCTGGATCAAGAACATCAATATCTCCATGGGGCTGGTCAACACCAACACCACGCCGATGCTGCTGAAGACGCTGGGCAACGGCAAGGTTGATCCCTCCAAGCTGGTGACGCACCGCTTCAAGCTTGACGAGATGATGGAAGCCTATGAGATCTTCGGCAATGCCGCCCGTGAAAAGGCGATGAAAGTGATCCTGAGCGCCTGAGCGTTCGATCCGTGAAGATGTCCGGCCGGGGATGCTGACGCGTTCCCGGCCGGATGCGTTTGTGGCCGATCAGTCCCGCGCGGCGCGGCGAGCCTTCAAGGCGGTCAAAAGCCGGTCGGTCGTCTCGGCGGTCCAGCCCTGGGGATCGAGAAGGTCGCGCCAGGCCGGCAGGTAATCTTCGGCGACGTAGTAATGGCCGAACCGTTCCACCTGCAGCGCGATCAGCATGTCGAGCGCGGTTTGCAGCATGCTGACCACCGGCACCCATTTGATCTGGGGCGACACGTCGGCGGGGCGGTCATAGCGCAGCCAGTCGGGCCGGCGCAGCGCGGTCCCAAGGCTGAACAGCGGGATGGGATCGCTGGCATATTGCAGAAAGATCAGCCGGATCGGCCCCCAGGGGGTGGCCTGCGGGGCGGGGCCGTCGAATTGCGTCATCGTCCGCACCAGTGACCCGTTGCCGAACCGGGGATGCCAGGGCGGACTGTCGGGCCAGCGCTGGTCCTGCACATAGCGCCACATCGGGCTGAGAAACGGTGAGCCGACCCAGAGCGCCCCCTGGATCGGATCCCCCAGCATATCGAGCAGCGGCAGCGTCATCTGGCTGTTGTAGGCCCCGAGGCTCAGCCCGAAGGCATAGAGATGCGGCCGCTTGTCCCTGGGCAGCCCGGACCAGTAATCATGCACCACATCGAACAGCGCCTGCGCCTGCTCGACACCGAGCTCGGGGTGGGCCGCCAATGCCAGTGAACTGCTGAGATAGGAATATTGCACCGCCACGGTGGCGACATCTCCGCCCATCAGGAAATCCAGCGTGTCGAAGGCATCCGGATCCATCCAGCCGGTGCCGGTGGGGCTGACCACCACCAGGACCGACCGGTCGAAGCCGCCGACGCGGATCAGTTCCCTGAGCGCCAGTTCGGCCCGTGCCTGGGCGCTGCGCGCGGCGGTGCGCCCGACATAGACCCGGATCGGCGCCAGCGCCGGGGCGCCCTTGAGCGCGGCGATCTCCTCGGCACTCGGCGCGGTGGCGATATAGCTCCGCCCGGTGTCGCCAAGCTGGTCCCAGGAGATCAGGGAGGCCGGGCTGCCGGTCTTCTGCGGTGTCTCGGGGCGGGGAAGGTCCGGGTCTATGAACCGGTCGGCGGCTTCCATCGTCGAATCCGCGGCGCGAAAGGCATAGCGTATCGCGGTGCCTTCGATCGCGAGGTAGAAGATGGCAAGCCCGAGTATCAGGCTGGTCGCTTGGGCAATGCGATAGGGAACCACCCGGCGCAGCGGTGTTTCGATCCGCCGGGTCAGCGCCCAGAACAGCCGGAACAGCGCCCACAGAAGGCAGGCCACCGACAGCGCCACCGCCGCGATGGTGAGGGTATTGCCCTGGTCGAGCGGGGCGAGGCCCGCCACCTGCCGGGTGGCGTTGCGCCAGGCCGTCGATTCCCGAAACGCAACCAAAAGCACCGGCACGGTCAGGGCCAGCGCGCCAAACCGCAGCCGGATCAGCCGCGGCCCGCGCGGTTGCGGCAGCTCGAGCAGCCGCCAGAGCCCGCCGATAGCCAGACCGATTTCATAGCCGATGGCAGCGATGATCCCGCTGGCCACCCCCTGCAGGACCGGCGGTCGGGGGGCCAGGGAGGGCGTCAGCGAAGCCATGAGAAACAGCGCCGCAAGACAGAGCCCGAGCCCGGACAGGAAGCGGGCGGGGCCGGCCAGCGTCGGCGTCTGGTCGTGCTTGATGAGGATGATCTTGCTTTCTTGTCTGGGTCTCGGGGCCCGGGCAGAAAGCCACAAGGTCGCGACTGTGTCCAGATCGCCGCTCGGCCTTTGTCACGGCGTTTTGGGGGAACGCCTGTGGGCGGGCGGTGATCCGCGCTGTGGCAAGGCTAGGTCCGGCGCAGCGAAATTTGCACATCGGCGCAGCGCAGCGGTTCAAGGCCATCCCAGATGACCCAGCGATCTGGCGGCACTTCCTTGCGCCCCAGAAAGGTACCATTGGCCGATCGCGTTTTGCCGTCGGAGCCGTCGCGAATTTCGATCCGGTTTGCGGCAATGCGGATCTGGCAATGACGACCGGAGATCTGGCCGTCGGGAAGTTTCAGGTTGGCCCAGGCCGCATCGCGCCCGATGCGGATCTGACCGCTTTGGGTGAAGCCCGCGAGCTTGCCGAGCGCGATTTGGCGGCCATGATAGGCGCCGCTGTGAAAGGCCAGGCGCCATTGTGCCGGCGGTTGTGCCGTGGCGTTCGACATCGGTGACAGCCAGACAAGCTGGGCAACGCGGTTATAACCGGCAGTTCGGTCCCAGCGCAGACCGCTGAGGCCGAGGATGGACAGTTTGGCAAGGAAACGCACGCTGCGCCGCGCAAAGGATGGCCGTCCGCCGTCGCGGGTCGCCATGCCGAGCCCCAGCGCAAGCCGTCCGATGGTGATGCCGGGCAGGATCAGCTCGGACAGAACCCAGGAGATCGGCAGCAATATCAGGAAGATGACGGCTGAGCTGAAGTCAAAACGCAGCAGCGGCACATGGGTTCTGAGCGGATCGGCCAGCAGGCTGGCCAGCAGATAGAGAACCCAGAAATCAATCACCGCCGCGGCCAGCAGAAGTTTTGCCGCCGCCTTTTCATCGAGGAGTCCACGCATGGTCAAGTCATCCCCAATTCCTGAAACCCCAACACGATGGCAAGGCTGATTGTAAAGAGAAGTATTGTATTGCTTCTAAACAGAATTTCGCTTTTTCCGACGACGCCGAATTCAGCGGAAAAGCGATGCACCGTTGCACGCAGGGCAATACATCCGCCCAGCAACGGCATCACGATATTGAGCCAGCGGCTGAGGTCACGGTCAGAGGGGGCGCCGATCAGCCAGGAGCCGGCGCCCGCCACCAGTCCGGCGAAGGCCAGTGTCGACAGGGCGACGAAAATGGGGCGCATGCCGCGGGTCGGAAGGCGGGAGGACAGTTTGACCAGACTGCCAAGCGCCCAGCCGAGCCCTGCGGCGATGATCAGATAAGCCACAAGGCGCAGCGCGAAGGGAAGATGCGCGACCTGAAGCCCCGACAGCGATTTGCTGCCCAGCGAACTGCCGGTGCCCAGAAGGGCCGCAATGGTGGCGATTGCCGAGACGATATCGTTGAAGCCCGCGGCGATATCGGCAATTTTCCTGAACGGTCGGCTGATTTGCATAAAAATCGTAAGGTATGTTTGTTTTGATGGTGGAGAGTGTCGCCGCATTTGAATGGATCGCGCCTCGGAAATCGACAATTGACACTACTAGGCGTTGTTCGCCCGATTGTGTCAACCGGGTCTGGTGGTAATCGTTCTGATTGAATTTTAGGCATCATTTCTATTGTGAAAAATATCTGCTTTCTGACTTTTCCGGTTAATATCTTGATGTGAACGACTTTGTGTTTAAAAGTGATTCACGGGAAATTTGGATTTACTTTCTTTTGGGGGAATTCATGCGGAAACCAGTTTCTGGCGTGATGCTGATTTGTGCGCTTGCGATATCTGGCTGTACCGAAGGTACAACTGGAGGGGGAGTTTCCGGCGGTGCGCCCTTGGCCATGCTGGCGGCGTCGAGCAACAAGACAGAGGCTGAGCGCAAGTTGGAGGCCGACACCAAGAGCCTCAACCAGGTGACTGGCAATATCATCGTGCGCAATACCGTCGAAGGGGCGCTGGCGGGGGCCGCGATCGGCTGTGGTCTGGTCTTGCTGATGGGGGGCAACGGCCAGGATTGCGCCAAGGGGGCCGCCGTTGGTGCTGTCGCCGGGGGGGCCTATGGTAATTCCGTTGGGCAGAAGGCGGCGCAAAAGAAGGTTGAGCTGGTCAAGCGTGATCAGGTCCTGGCGAACCTGCGCGGTGTGAGCGCCAAGCTCGGCGGGGTGGAGACCCAGTTGCGCGCGGTGGTGAGTTCGCAGAATGCAGAACTTCGGTCGCTGCGGCGGCAGGTCGAGGGCAAGCAGATCAGCCAATCGCAATACGACGCGCGTCTTGCTGCGATCAACTCGAACCGCAAGGTCGTCAGCGCGGCGCTGGACCGCTCTGCCAAGAACATGGCTAAGACCGAAAGCGATCTGAAGGCGGCCCAGGCCCAGGGGCAGGGGCAACTGGG
The DNA here is from genome assembly GCF_000429365.1 of Pseudodonghicola xiamenensis DSM 18339. Taxonomy (GTDB): domain Bacteria; phylum Pseudomonadota; class Alphaproteobacteria; order Rhodobacterales; family Rhodobacteraceae; genus Pseudodonghicola; species Pseudodonghicola xiamenensis. Next base: position 40,904 of record NZ_KE386894.1, read on the forward strand.
AACGCTGACCGCCGCCGCGGCATCGACCCGCAGCCGTCTGGAACGCAATCGTAAGTTGCTTGCGCTTGCGCAGTGATCGCGACCCCGGCGCAGGGAATTTCGCCGGGGCGATTAGGGCTGCGATTGCGGCTGTCGGAACTGGAGAATTGGAATGAATAACAGTGTCTTTCGTCGTCTTCTGTTGCCTGGCGTGATCGTGCTGGCCGGTTGTTCGGGGTCCACGGATCCCGAAACGGCACATCTGTTTGATAATGTGAAGAATCTCAACAACGGAGAATATGATCGTCAGATCGCGTCGAAAGATGCCGAAGCGGCGGCCATCGTGCGCCAGAATAATGCGGCGTCCGCACGGATTTCGACCCTGCGCAATCAAAGTGCCTCGAATTCCGCCGAGATCAAGGCGCTGACCTCTCAGATTTCGTCCCTTCGTGCGCAAACGTCTTCGTTGCGTGGGAAATTCTCCAACCAGCCGGATAAACTGGCACAGCTTAATCAGCTTGATGGGCAATTGGTGCAGATCCGCGCCGATGTCGGTGCGGGGACCTCGCCCAGCGTGGCGCGCGCCGAACTGAACCGCGTGTCCGCCGCAATTCGCGCCTTGTCTCGGTAAGGCCACTGGCCGCGGGTGCGGCTTTGGCCGGCCCGCGTCCCCGGATATTTGGCGAAACATCTGAGAATGGCATAATGGCAATACCCTTCACGTCTTTATTTCGAACGGTCCTGATCCCGGTGGCCCTGACGGTGACCCTGTCGGGCGGAGCCCTGGCCGAGCAATCTGCCGAGGGCGACCGGCCGGCGCTGCGGTCTCCGGCCAGCGGCCTGCCGATCGTGGATTGCGATCCCGCAGCCCCCGCGCCGGCAGACAGCTGCATTTTGCGGGTGCCGCCGAGCATGACGCGCGGGACGATCTCGAGAGAGGATGTGGATGGGGCGAGAGGTGTTTTCACCCTAGAGAGGTCCATGGCCAAGCTGGCGCCGGGGGTCGAACTTTCGGAAACGCTGGTGCTGATCGACCTGTCGCCCGGTCCGGGCGGCGGTCGCAAGGCCACCTGGAACACCGAACGGCAGTTGATCGCCGATTTCCTGCGCAGCCTGCCGACGAGCGAGCGGATCGCGCTTTACGGCTTCAATGAATCGCTGGAGCGGTTGGCAGATTTCACCCGGGACCGCGAGCTGATCGAAAAGGTCGTGGCGGGGCTGGAACTTCGCGGCACCAACACGCGGATCGCGACCTATGCCCGCGATGCTGTCGGTATTCTGGGACAGGATCAGACAGCGATCCTCAAGAACCTGATCGTTATCACCGATGGTGAAGAAGAGGGCGAACGCGACGTGTCCGATGTGACCGCTGCGGCGATCGAACAGGGGGTGACGGTATCGGCGCTTGGCATGCTGTGGCGCCCGGTTGGCGATCCCGTCAACGGCGCCGGGATGGATTATCTGTCGCTGCTGAGCGAGGGCACGCAGGGCATCGCCCAGGCTGTGCAGTTGCGTCGTGCGGATATGGCGAATGACGAACTGCAAAGCTTTGTCGCCGGGATCGGCAATGCGCTAAAGGGCTCGGGCCTGATCGTGCCGGAAGGGACGCCGGTCGAGACCGATATCACCGTGACCCTGCAGCGCCCGGTTCCGGGAGGCGGGGCGGCGATGGAAGCGGAAACGCTTCGTGTGCGCTTCGTCCCGGCCGAGCTGCGTCACCAGCCGGCGGTTCAGGACAGCGGGGCACCGCAGGCTTGGTATGCGGGGCTGATCGACGGCACCTGGCTGGGTATCCCCAAGCTCTGGTTGCTGATCGGGGGCGGTGTCATCCTGTTGCTGCTGGCGCTGATCGTGGCCGTGGTGATGTCTCGTTCCTCTGGCAGCGAGCTGGAAGAGCAGGAAGGTCTGGGCGACGATGGAGACGGGGAAGAGCCGTCGCTGCCCGCAGGCACACCGCCGGTATCGCCGCAGCCCGCACTGGCCTATGTCCTGCGCGAGGACACCGGCGAACGGCTGGCGGTCCGCAGCAGCCGTGCGACGCTCGGCCGTTCGGCCAGCAGCGATCTGGTGATCGGCGATGACTCGGTATCGCGTCTGCATGCGGAAATCCGAGAGCAGAGTGACGGGCATTTCGTATTGACCGATGCCGGGAGCCTGAACGGCACCAAGCTGAACGACAAGAAATTGACTGCGGCGAGCCCCCTGCGGGCTGGGGACGTGATCACATTGGGGGCGGTGAAGCTGCGCTTCAGCCAGGCCTGAGTGGCCGCAATTTCCCCACCGCAATATTCGAGGAGACCGATATGAGCGGAAACGACAAGACCAGTTGGCTCGAAGGTTTGGAACATGATGATGACGCCGACTTCGACACTGGCGTGGGGCATGACGAATTCACCGAAACGGTGCAGGGCTGGGGCGATGGAGCCCAGGAGGGCACGATCGGCGAGGGAAAGACCCAGCTTCTGGCCGATGAGGGGGCCGACAAGACGATGATCGCGATCGGTGGCCTCGGGCGCGAAAGCTTGGACCCGCACCATGTCACCGATCCGGTGACCGGTTGGCTGGTTGTCATTGCCGGGCCCGGAACCGGGCATGCGGCCTCGATCGGGGCGGGCATGAATTCGGTCGGTCGGTCGTCGGATGAACGGGTTTCCTTGCCCTTCGGCGATACGCTGATTTCGGCGACCGATCATGTCAGGATCATCTATGATGACGAAACGCGCAGCTTTCTGATCGTGCCGGGCACCGGGAAGAATGTCACGCGGATGAATGGGCAGATCGTTGCGGTGCCGATGCCTCTGGAAAATTATACGACCCTGCAACTGAGCAAGGTGACCCGCGTGCGCTTTGTCGCCTTCTGCAATACCGATTTCGACTGGACCGATGTGATCGACGCCAAGCCCGGTGCCGACGGTTAATTCATGGACATTGTCGCAGGCATGCAGAGCCTGGGCGCGCGGGACGCTCAGGAGGATGCGTTCCGCATCGTTCCCCCGCCTCCGGTCGATCGCGCCACGGATCTGCTGATCCTGCTGGCGGATGGCATGGGGGGCCATGTCGGTGGAGAAATCGCATCCAACCTGGTGCTTGAGACCTTCGAGCATCATTGCATCGCGGTATCGAGCACCCCGCATCCGCGCCAACGCATGACCGAGGCGATGGAGGCTGCGAATGCCGCCCTGGCGCGGCGGGTCCGCCAGGAGCCTGGGCTTGCCGGAATGGGCTCGACCCTGCTCAGCGTGATCAAGCTGGGAGACCGGCTGAGTTGGCTGAGTGTCGGTGACAGCCTGCTGTATCTGTGGCGCGATGGGGGGCTGCGCCGTTTGAATGCCGATCATTCGGTCTATGGCGAACTGACCGAGCTGGTGCGCGCCGGTCAGATGACCGCGCAGGAGGCGCAGAGCCATCCCAAGCGCAATGCCCTGCGTTCGGCGCTGATCGGCGATGCCATCTCTCTGGTCGATTGCAATGCGATCCAGTTGCGCCGTGGCGACGTGGTGGTCCTGGCCAGCGACGGCATCGAAACCCTGTCAGAACGCCAGATGGTTCAGGTGCTGTCGCAGCAGGATCGTACCGGCGCAACGCAGCTTTGCGCCGATTTTCTCAACGCGGTCGAAGCGGCGGGGCAGCCGCGGCAGGATAACACCACGGTGGTGGTCTATCGCTATGATCCGGGTCGCGGCAACGGCGCGTCAAGCAACAGCCTGTTCGCCTTGCCCGAGGGCGCGCCGACAGGTCTGACGCGTCGCTGGGGACTGGCAATCGGCGTGGCGGTGCTGGCGGTGCTGGTGATGCTCTGGGGGGTGTTCTCAGGGCCGGCGAGCGTGCCGGCGCCGCCGGTCGTCGCCACCGATCCGGGGCCCGACAGTCGGGTGATCGCTGGCGGTCACGAGGCTGACGCAGCGCAGGAGACGATCATCAAGGGCGAGGACAGCGCCAGGCCCCCCACCGGCACGGAGGTGTCGCCTGACGCGGTGAAGGACGGTGCAGTGCCGGTTGCGCCGGCGGGTCGGCCGCAACCGGGGGCGACCGATCTGGACAGATCCGCCCCCCACGACAGCCCCGACGCCGCCACCGGTTCTGACACCACGGAACGGCCGGACAATCCTGGCGATCCCGAGGCGGTGGAGGGCGCAGAGGGGCGGGATGTCGAGGCCGGGCTACGGACCTCGCCGCGTCCGATGCTGCGGCCCGGGCGTGAGGGGCGCGAGCCGGTCTTTGCCGCCGGGGCGGCGGGCGACTTGGGCCGAGTTGTTGATTAGGAGGGGGGATGTCTGAGAACCTGGCAGCGGGCACCATGATCGGCGGTTTCGTCCTGGGCGAGGCAATCGGGCAGGGCGGCTTCGGGATCACCTATCTGGCGACCTTGCCGGGCCGCAGCGGGCGCTTTGCGATCAAGGAATATTTCCCGTCGGATACGGCGCGGCGGATCGCGGGGGGCGGGGTGGCGGCGCTGCCGACCCCCGCCGCGCGGCGCCTGTTCGACATGGGGCTGCGGGCCTTTCTGGAAGAGGCCTATATTCTGCGCGATCTGCCGCGCCAGCCGGGGCTGGTGCGGGTGCGCAGTGCCTTTGAAAAGCACGGCACCGCCTATTGTGTCATGGATTTCGTTGGCGGCGATCCGCTGGATCGCGTCGTGGCGCGGCTGATCCGGGCGCGGGGCCATATTCCCGAACCGCTGATCCTTGATCTGATCGCAACCCTGTGCCGGGCGCTCGGCGCGGTTCATGCCGCGGGGTTTCTGCACCGTGACATCAAACCGGCGAATGTGATGATCGACCCCAGGGGAATGCCAGTGTTGATTGATTTCGGCGCGGCGCGGGCCCGGGGGGATACCGGGCGCGGTGCGGGCTCGATGCTCAGCCGGACCTATGCCGCGCCGGAGCAGTTCCCGGTCTCGTTGCGACGTCGTTTTGTCGGGCTCAAAGAGGGGCCATGGACCGATCTCTATGCGCTGTCGGTGATGATCTACGAGATCATCACCCGGGCCGCGCCGCCGAACGCCTTGGTTCGGATGCAGGCGATGGCCGAGACGCGCGCAGATCCCTATGTGCCGATCCGCAGCGCCTTGAAGCGGAACCGCGTTGCCGTTGGTTACAGTGACAGGCTGCTGGAACTGATAGATTGCGGATGCGCGCTTTGGCCGGCGGAGCGGCCGCAGTCGGCGCGGGCCTACCGGCAGTGGCTTGAGGGGATGACGGCAGGGGCGGTCGGGCGGTTCTCCCTGTCCGAAGATGGCCCGTCTGCGGATGGCCTGTCTGCAGATGGCCCGTCTGTGGCGCCGGTTCTGCCGCCGCCCGCCGTCAAACGGTCCGGAGGCGACCCAAGGGTCGTTCTGGTGGTCGGGCTGATCCTCGGCCTGGCGCTCTTTTCCGCGGCTTTGGCCCTGTTTCCCGAAAGTGCGGCGCGATGAAGATCATGATGCGTTTCCTGTCGCTGGTTGGGATGCTGTTGCTGGGTTCTCTGCCCGGGCGCGCCCAGGCTGAGGGGTTCGAAGAACTTGTCAGAAGGGCCGACCCGGCGATGGGGCGGATCCTCGCTCGGCGCGCTGACAAGATGGCGATGGGCTCGGGCTTTGTTCTGGCGCCGACCCGCGACGGGGAGGGCTGGTATTATCTGACCAATGCCCATGTCGTTCGCGGCGCCAGGGAGCTGCTCGTCGGTTTCATGAACGATGGGGTTCTTTATGCCTATGAGGCCGAGTTGGCGCAGGTGTCTCAACCGCTGGATCTTGCGGTATTGCGGCTCAGCGCGCTGGAACCCCGCCAGAAGGGGCACCGGCTCAGGACCCTGCCGATCGCCGGGTATGAGGCGCGCAAGGGGCAGACGGTGGCAGCGCTGGGATATCCCGGCACCTCGGACAATCTGGGGATCAGCCTGGACAATGTGGCCTTTTTCGAAACCACGCTAACCACCGGGACGGTCTCCAAGCTCATGACGGCCAGTTGGGAGGGACGGCGTGGCCAGGCGCTGGATATCGTGCAGCACACTGCGGCGCTGAATCCGGGCAATTCTGGCGGTCCGTTGCTGGATCTCTGTGGCCAGGTCATCGGGTTGAATACGCAGGTCGCGACCTTTTCCACCGACGATGGCATTGCGGCGAATGATACTTATTGGGCGTCTTCCTCGACGACGATCCTCGATTATCTGCAGCGCCAGCATGTGCCGTTCGCGCGCAGCGCCGACACGTGCCGGCAGGCCGAAGCGATGGCGGTGCCCGAGGCCGGTGGTGTCCTGGTTACCGCGCCGGATACGCCGGATGGAGAGGCGCGGAGCTGGACGGTCTGGATCGTGGCGGGAATGATCGGGCTGATCGTGCTGACCGGCGGCGCCATCGCGGTGGCGCGCCGGGGCACGGCGACTGGAGAGACTGGGGCAAGCTCCGGGGTGCGGGCCGAGAGGCGCCGCGACCCGGTCGCGGGCCATGCCGTGCTGGAGCTGCAGACCGAGACCGGCGAGACGCGATCATTGGGCCCGGAGCAATTGCGCAAAGGGGTGGTGATCGGGCGCGGCGCGGAGGCGCAGCTCCGGCTGGATCACAAAATGCTCAGCCGGAACCACGCGGAGCTGCGGCTTGATCGACGCAGACTGTCGCTGAGTGACCTGGGTTCGACCAACGGGACTTTCGTGAACGGCAAGCGTCTGGCCCCGCATCAGCCGTGTCAGATCAATTCCTGTGCGCGGATCGCATTGGGGGGGCTGAACATCCGGCTGCGCAGCCTGCAGGGGGGCGGCAAATGACGGTTCTCGAGGCGCGCAATCTCGGGGTGCGGCTGGGGCGGGAATTCGCGGTTGTCGTCGAACATCTGCAGCTTGCGCGGGGAGAACTGCGCCAGTTGAGCGCGCCCAGCGGTGCCGGGAAAAGCACGGTTCTGGGGCTGCTCGCCGGAGCCATCCCCGCGGGGGAGCTGCCGGGACGGAGGCTGCGGCTCTGCGGTGAAAATCTCGACATCGGAGACGTGTCGCGGCGGCGGGCCGAACTGACGCCGCCGGATCGGCTGGGCTTGGTGCTGCAAACCTCGCGTCTGGTGCCATTCATGACGCTGAGCGAGAATATTGATCTACCGCTGCGGCTGGCCAATGCCTCGCCAGATGCGCAGTGGCGCGGGCATCTGCTGGAAACGCTGGGCATAACGGCGCTGTGCGCGCGGTTTCCGGATCAGGTCTCGGTCGGGCAGCGGCAACGGGTCTCGATCGCGCGGGCGTTGTTGGCCCGGCCGGCGCTGGTGCTGCTGGACGAACCGGTTTCAGCGCTTGATCCGGCCAATGTCGAGGCAGTCGAAGGCATCATCTCACGCCTCGCGCGGGAGGCAGGTTCCGCCGTGCTCCTCGCCTCGCACCGGGTTGGAGAGGGCGTGTTCGCAACGCTTCCCAAGCTGCACCATCGGTTGGAGCGCGACAGTTCGAATGTGCTGCTCAGCGTGTTCTCCGACCAGCTTCAGGGCGAGATCGCGGCATGAGGTATCTGATCCATATCGCGGTTTGTGAAATGCGGCGCGACTGGTTGGCGGCGCTGTGTTTCGTGGCTTCGCTGATCGGCGGGCTGACCCCGCTTCTGCTGATCCTCGCACTGAAGAACGGGGTGATCGACGCGATGGTGGACCGGTTGGTCGAGGATCCGATGAATCGTGAAATCATTGCCGTCGGTTCGGGGCGTCACGATGCGGCATTCTTCGAGGAACTCGCCGCGCGGCGCGAGGTGGGGTTCGTCATGCCCGCGACGCGCAGCATCAACGCCCTGGCGGATGCGATGCGCAATCCGTTGGCGCATCGGCTTGAACGATCGGTTCCCCTGATGCCGACCGCGCCGGGGGATCCGTTGGTCGGCGCCGGGCGTATCGTGGGACAAGGCGAAGTGGCGCTGTCCACCCCGTTGGCGGCACGTCTGGACATCCGTGCCGGGCAGGACCTTGAACTGTTGATCGGTCGGGATATCGGTGGCGACCGGCAGACTGCAAGGGCGCCTTTGCGCGTGGTGGCGATCTTGCCTCCAGAACGCTACGGGCGCGATCTGGCGCTTGTCTCGCTCGAGGATATGGTGGCTGTTGAGCGCTTTCGCGACGACGCCGCCGTGTCGGTAGAGGACTGGCAGGCACCGCGGCGGCTGCCCGACACTTTCGCCTCGTTTCGCCTGTTCGCGCGTGGGCTCGAGGATCTGGAACCTCTGGCGCAGCACTTGCGGGCACAGGGGATTGAAACCCGGCCGCGGGCGACCAATGCGGTTCTGTTGCTTGGATTTCGAAGCACGCTGTCGATGCTCTACGCCGGGATTGCCACGCTGGCGCTGGCCGGCTTCTGGGCCGCCACTGCCGCCAATCTGCGCGGGATGGTCGAACGTCAGCGCCCCAGCTTCAGCCTGCTGGCCCTGCTGGGGATGCGGCCCCTGGCGCGCCGGATGATCCCGCTGGTGCAGGCGGTCGTGCTGGTGAATGGGGCGATCATCCTGACGCTGGCGCTGTGCGAGCTCATCATCTTGGGGATCAACGGGGTGTTCCGGCGATCGAGCGCCGAGGCGGTCGCGCATCTGGGCGGGCCGGATATTGCGGCGACGCTTCTTCTTGGCGGGCTGATCGCGGTGTCGGCCGCCGTTTGGGCCATGCGCGCGATCGACGGCATCGACGCGGCAGAGATATTGACGGAGGGATAGGATGTTCGGTCCGGGATCGGTGGTGAAATACCTGGGGCCGCGCGCGTTCGGTCCTGTGGCGGCGGGCCTTTGCCTGTTCGCCATCTGGGGCGGTGCGGCGCGCGCCCAGGATGTCGAGTGGAAGGACAGTTATTACAATCCCCAACCTGCCGAAACCGATCTGATCCTGCCGATGCCCTGTGGCGGGGCGATGGCGTTCCGGCGTGTTGATACGCCCAATCCAGACGGGGCCATCGGCGATGTCACGGTCGTGCTGGGGCGGCAGGACGAGGCCCAGCCGTTTCTGGACGGAGTGCGCCGCAGTTTCGTCTCTGGACCGTTTTCGGATGGGGGCGGTCTGGCCAAGGGGTATTTCTATATGTCGAAATATGAATTGGCCGCGCCGCAATACGACGTTGTGATGCAATCGACCTGTCCGGAGAAAAAGCCGAGAAAACGTGATTTCGTTCCGTCGGTTGATCATTCAAAGCTGGATTATGACCTTTTCGCGCAAAGATATACCCTGTGGTTGATGGCGGAAAATCCAGATTTCCTGCCGATGGTGGGGCAGACGCGGGCGTTTTTGCGTCTGCCATCAGAGGACGAATGGGAATATGCGGCCCGGGGTGGACTGACACTTGATGATGCGCTGTTCCGGTCTCCGTTGCCAGTGCTGGGCGAGGGGGAACAGATTTCAGAATATGTCGCTTATGGTGGCGCTGACAGCGCCAGCGGCAAGCTCCAGATTATCGGGACGCTGAAACCAAATCCGATCGGTTTGCACGACATGCTGGGGAATGCCGCGGAAATAGTCGAGACGCCGTTTTCCATGGTGCGGCATGGGCGGCTGCACGGCCAGGTCGGCGGATATGTCAAACGCGGCGGCGATGCGCGGACACCGATCGGCAGCCTGACATTGGCCACCCGGTTCGAGGTGCCCCCCTATGATACCATCTCGGGTAAGCCTACCGCCGATCGGTATACGGGAACCCGGTTGGTCCTGTCCGGGCTGGCGATCACTTCGCCCGAGCAGGGCGAGGCGATGATTGCCGCGCTCGACGCTCTGGCGCAGCCGGATCCGGGGACGCAGGCCGCCGCCACGGAACAGGAGGCGCTGGCGCTGCTGGCCGATCTGTCCGACAGGGCCACCAGTGCACGCGAACGGGGCCAGATCGCACGGATCCGGGCGGTTCTCGATGCGGCGCAGGCGGAACGCAACACCCAGCGCGACCGGTCGATCCGCTTGATCATGTCCTCTTCGGTTCTGGTCTGCGATCAGGCTGTTCAGCGCTATCTCAACGCGCTGGCGATCGGCCTGCTGCTGCCCGATTACGATCTGATGGAACGCGACGCGCTGAACAGTGCCGATCCGCAACTGCTGCAAGAGGTGCGCGAGCAGCGGCAGGCGGCGCTGGATCAGTTCAACGCGCTCGATGGCAAGGCGATGGGGAATGTGATCGACTACGCCAATTTCGTCGAAGGGCTCGCCTCGGAATATTCCGCCGATCTGTTGCAGCGGCAACTGGATTTCATGTGGCCGGACATGAGGCAGAGATCGGCGCGCCGGGTATCGTGCATGACGTTGCTTGAAGAACATCTCGATTTGCGCCGCCGCGAAGGGTTTGCCGATCCCTCCGTCATTTCGGGCGCTTTCAGAGATGTCGCCATCGAATTTGCAAAGCAGGAATAGGAGGCGTCTATGCGCGATGCTTTGAATAAGTCTCTTGAAATATTGATCTGGATTGCGACCGCGATAATGGTTCTGATGTCATGTTATGTGGGGGCAATGATTATCCGCGGTATTGCGTCGGTGCCCGGGACCGGTGTTCTTGAGATATTGGGTGGCATACTTTTCATTGTATTCGGAATTACCATGTCCTGCGTTTTTGCCGGCATCTGTTTTCAAATCATGGATATTCGACGTTTCACCAAACATGCGGCCTTTGCCCTGCGTGGGCGGCCGCAGGGATAAGGAAAAATGATGGAACATTCGGTGTTTGGTCTGAAGCCGGGGGTGTTGATCCAGAATACCTACCGGATCGAGTCATTGCTTGGCGAAGGGGGGATGGGCGCCACCTTTCGGGCAACGAATGTGGCGACGGGACATGCCGTGGCAGTCAAGGTCATGACGCCGGCCTTCGCGGCCAACAAGCGTGCGGTAGATCTGTTTCGGCGGGAATCCAACCTGTTGCGGTCGGTGCGCAATGACGCGGTAATCGGTTATGAGACCACATTGCTGGACAATGATGGCCGGCTGTTTCTGGTGATGGAATATGCCGATGGAAAGCCATTGTCCTATTACATCAAGAAAGGCGCCCGGCTGGCCTCGGCCGATGTTCTCGCTCTGGGGCTGCGGCTGGCCGGTGGGCTTGAGGCGATCCATGCGCTTGGCATTGTTCATCGCGATATAGCTCCGGACAACATACTTATTGTAAACGAAAATATAAAAAACGCCAAGCTGATCGACTTCGGTCTGGCCTCCAGTGATGTCGGATCGGAAAAGTCGATCATCGGTGATAGTTTCGCCGGCAAACTCAGCTATTGCGCGCCCGAACAGCTTGGTCTGTTCGGTAACAAGGCCCAGGGCGCGACCGATGTCTACGCTCTGGGGTTGGTGCTGATGAAGGCCGCGGGGCTGGCGGTGCCGGGCGAGGGCAAGGGGTTCTCTGCGCTGGAATTCCGGCGCGCGGACATCGAGATTTCGGATCCGCGGATCTCCCCGGTTCTGGCGCGTGCGCTCGAGGCCATGCTGAAGGCGGATCCGGCGGATCGAGTGACCGAGCTGTCGGCGCTGTTCACCACCGCGCTCGAGGATGAGGAAAAGCGACAGCTCGGCGCGCAACCTCCGCGCAAGGACAGTGCCAAACCGGCCGGGGACAAGGGCATGACGGCGCCGGAACAGGCCCAGGCGACGGGCCGCGCCGTGCCGAGGGATCGGATATTGATCCCGGTCCTGGTGGTGGCGGGCTTGGTGGCCGCGGTGTTGGTCGGCAGCGTGACGCTCTCTCTGGACCGGGCGCAGAGCGGACCAGGCGAGGATGTCAAAACCGCGCGTGAGGCCCTTGCGGCCGACGATCCGCTGCGCGAGGTCACGACGCTGATCCAGAGCGGAACGACCGAGAATCTGAACGCGGCTCTGGCGGCCTTGATGGCCTACCAGGGCGATGCGGCCAATCCGATGCCGGATCGTCAGCGCGCCGCGATCCTGATCGCCCGGATGTATGACCCGGCAACCTACGACACGGCCAGTTCGCCGTTCGCGGCGCCGAACCCGGCCGCCGCGCGCCGCTATTACAAACTGGCCGCGGCTCTCGGCTCGGACGAGGCGCAGCGCGCCCTCAGCCGGCTTTCACAGTAAAGGATACATCATGCGCCGTCTTCATCTGGTTACCCTGCTGATCTCGCTGATGGAGGGCGTGGTGCCAGTGGCTTCGCAGGCCCAGACCCCTCTCATCATGGAAGGGAAGTCGACGCTGTATCAGCGTGTCCTGGTGCGCGAAGGCAGCCCGCGCTATGCGGCGCCGGGAACAAGTGGCGGGGGCAGCGTGCTGTCGCTTCAGGCGCTCTGGGTCTATGGCCGTCAGGAGGGCTGGGTACAGGTGGGCCCGGACGATGGCGGCGCCGGGCTTTTCTGGTTGCCCGAGACCGCGGTGATCGACTGGAAACAGAACATCGTCGCGACCTTTGAAGGATCGGAAAACGTCGGTCGGGTGCTGTTCTTCAAGGATTTCGACAGTGCCTATGATGTGGTGGAATCCGAAGAGCCGGGGTACGACGCGGGGCAATTGCGGCAAGAGGCCCAGATCGCGGAACGTGGCGGTGCACCGTCCGAGACGCTGGTGGCTCTGGGCCCGCGCGAATTGGTCGATCTGCGCAAGAACCTCTATGTCATGCCGATTTTGGAGTCCGAGGAGGCGGTGTTCGAAAACGGTGCCTTCGTCAATCTTCTGAAGGTTGCCGTGGCGCGGGCGGCTCCGGCCGACAGGGCGCTGATCGCCCCGGCGCCGCAGGGAGAGGGGGCGATCCGGGAAAATTACCGGGCCGCGGTGGTGTTCGTGGTCGATACCACGGTTTCCATGCAGCCCTATATCAACGCGACGCGCGACGCGCTTGAGGATATATTCGATCAGGTCAGCAGGTCGAATGCGGGGGATGTGATTTCCTTCGGGCTGATCGGGTATCGGGACAACCTCAAGGCCGCGCCGGGGCTGGAATACGATGCCAAGACCTTCGTGAACCTGCAGGACGGGCAGTCACCCCAGAAGTTCCGTGAAGGGATTTCGCGGATGGCGGAAGCGCGCGAGAGCTCGGTCAATTTCCGGGAAGACGCCTATGCCGGGGTCGACTACGCGCTCTCGGCGATGAACTGGGAGGGCTTCGGAGCGCGCTTCATCGTGCTGGTCACCGATGCCGGCCCGCGTGAGGCCAACGATAAGTTGTCCACCACGGGCCTGAGCGCGGCGGGCCTGAATTCCATCGTCCGAGAACGGCTCGGTGCCGCGATCGCGGTGATGCATCTGCGCACGCCGCGGGGCAAGAACGATCATGCCAGCGCCGAGGCGGCATATCGAGAACTGACCAGCCTGCCCAATCTGCCGCCGCTCTATTTCCCGATCGAAAAGGGCGATCCGGACAAGTACCGCGATAGCGCGCGCGGGGTGGCGCAGTTGATCGTGGATCAGGTTGTCGGGTTCCGGGGCCCGCCCGGCGATGCGCCGGAGCCGCGTGGCGCCGATGACAGTCCGCTGGCCTCGGTCGGCCGGTCGATGCAGCTTGCCTATCTTGGAACCCAGACCAGGGTGAGGGCGCCCGATGTCTTCGAGGCGGTCGTCGCCGATCGGGATTTCGAGCGCACGGGGTTGAAGCCGCTGTCGATCCGGCTGCTGATCTCGAAACTGGAATTGAGCGATCTTGAGCAGGCGCTGCGGCTGATCATCGAAAAGGCCGAGGAAAATGTGATCGACCCGGACAAGTTTTTTGCCCAGGTTCTGGGCGCGGCTGCGGACATGAGCCGTCGTCCCGAGCAGATCGCCGGACGGGCGACGGGCAGTCTCGCACAGGCGGTGGCGATCGACGAATATCTCGACGGGTTGCCTTATAAATCGCGGATCATGGCGATTACCGAAGATGACTGGGTGAGGATGTCGATCTCGGAACAACAGACCGTGGTGAATGAGCTTTACGAAAAGATCGAACGCTATCGGCGCTATAACGAGGCAACGGATGCCTGGGTCGATTACATGGGGGCAGGCAGCGACGCCGCGACGCTGGTTTATCCGATGCCGCTGGACGATTTGCCCTGATCCATGACGTTGATTGAGGGATGCGCGGCCCGTGCCATCCGCGATTGTGCCGATAGCCTCAGGCAGGCGGCCTTTGCCGGTACTCATGAGGTTCGGACCAAGTTCACCTGTCATTCTGACCCGGCCAGCCCGCAGATGGCCGCGCGCGAAGGGCCGGCGGTTTTCATCTGGCCCTGCTGATGGTCTGTATAACGGCTGGCCGGTGTCACAGGGCCAAGCTCTATGGTTTCCATCCGATGACTGTCCTTGCCCTGGCGATCAGCTTGCGATGGGTATGGGCTTGGGCCTAGGTTCGCCCTGGGGTTGAAGGGGCGTTGACATGCGGGACCTATTGAACTGGCCGGGCAAGAGCGCCCCGGATGTGGGCGGGGTGGAGCATCCAGCGGTCTATCACATGCTGGATGTGGCTGCGGTGGCGGAACGGCTGATCGCGCCTTTTGGCCTTGATGCTCCCCAGCGGGACGCCTTGGTGTTCCTGATCGCGCTGCACGATCTGGGCAAGATCAGCGAAGGGTTTCGTGCCATGCTGCGCGGCGAGGCGGCAGGTGGGGGCCCTCGTCATTGGCAGGTGAGCGAGGTCTTGTTGCGCCATCACGATGATCTGCTCGCAACCCGTCTCGGCTGTGCGCCCCATCGCCGTGCCGCGCTTTATGCGGCAGTGGCGGGGCACCACGGGCGGCCTTCCGATCTGGCCTTGCCGATCGGGCGCCACCATCCGGCCCGCCATGGTCCGCAAGACGTGGCGCTGAAACTGGCTGGAACCGGCGTGGCCGTTGCGCGCGAGGTGATCGCGGCCTTTGCGGCCCTTTGGCCTGGGGCTTCGCTCGATGGGCTGTCCCTGGAACAGGCGCAGAGGCTGAGCTGGTGGCTTGCAGGGCTGTGCACCACCGCCGATTGGATCGGATCCAACACGGACTGGTTTGCGCCGAATGCGCAGGCGATGCCGTTGTCTGCCTATCTTGCCCAGGCCCGCCTGACGGCGGTCGAGGCGGTGGAAGGTGCGGGGCTTGGTGGCTGCGATCTGCGCCAGGGGCCGCTGTTCGATTTCGCGCCGCGTCCGATGCAGGAGGCCTGCGCGCAGGTGCCGCTGCCGGAGGGACCGATGCTGGCGGTGATCGAGGACGAGACCGGTGCCGGCAAGACCGAGGCCGCGCTGTTGCTGGCGCAGCGGATGCTGGCCGCGGGCAAGGGGCGGGGGCTGTTCTTCGCGCTGCCGACGATGGCCACGGCGGATGCAATGTTCGAACGCGCGGCTGGGGTGGTGGGGCGGATGTTCGACGCGCCTCGGGTGACCTTGGCGCATGGGCGCGCGGGATTGTCGGTGGCGTTCCGGGACATCCAGCAGGGCCGCGCCGACAGCCCCGACGATGTGACCTGTACCGACTGGCTGGCGCAGAGCCGCAGGCGCGCGCTCTTGGCCGATGTCGGTGTGGGCACGATCGACCAGGCCTTGTTGGCGGTGCTGCCGGTGAAATTCCAGACACTGCGTTATTTCGGGCTGTCGTCCAAGATCCTGATCGTCGACGAGGTGCATGAATTGGGGGAGCCCTATATCGGGGCCGAGCTGGAGGCGCTGTTGCGGATGCATCGGGCGGCGGGTGGCTCGGCCATCCTGCTGACTGCGACGCTGCCCGTGGCGCAGCGGGCAAAGCTGCTGGCGGTCTATGACGGACAGGCCCCGAGCCCTACCTATCCGGCCTTGACCGTGGCGGGGGGCGCGGCGGTCTCGGATTTTCCACAGGCGACCGGGTCGAAGGGGCCGGTCCGGGTGGTGCGGCTCGGGCGGATGGACGAGGCTGTCGAGGTGATTTCCGGGGCGGCGGCGCGCGGGGCGGCCTGTGTCTGGGTGCGCAACTCCGTGGATGATGCGATCGCGGCGGTACAGGCCCTGCAGGAGGCTGGGATCGAGGCCGATCTGCTGCACGCGCGTTTTGCGCTTGGCGATCGCAAGCGCATCGAGGCGGCGGCCCGAGGCCGGTTCGGGAAAGACGGCAGAGGCCGCGCGGGTCGGGTGCTGGTCGGAACCCAGGTTCTGGAATCCTCGCTCGATTTCGACTTCGACGTGATGGTGAGTGATCTGGCACCGATGGCGGCGCTGGTGCAGCGGGCCGGGCGGCTGTGGCGGCATATGGCCGAACGCCCGCAGGCCATACGCCCGGTGCCGGCACCGATCTTGCACGTGCTGGCGCCCGATCCGGCGCAGGTGTCCGATGATCGCTGGCTTCAGGGTGTCCTGGGTGGCGGGGCCTTTGTCTATCCGCTGGCGGATCAGTGGCGCACGGCGGATCATCTGTTCCGTGTGGGCGAAATCACCGCGCCTTCGGGGCTGCGCGCGTTGATCGAGGCTGTGCATGGCGCCGGCGCGCGCGATGTGCCGCAGGCACTGGAGGCTGCTGAGCTCCGAACCGAAGGGGAGGGTGCTGCCGCCCGCGGCCATGCGGCGCAGAACATCGTCGATTTCGCCGCCGGCTATCGTGCTGGCGGGCGGGCGAATGATGACGCCCGATATCCCACCCGGCTTGGAGAAGAGCAACAGACTCTCGTGCTGGCGCGGTACGACGGGGCAGGCGGGTTGCAGCCCTGGATCGCGGGGTCCGAGGGCTGGGCCCTGTCCGAAGTGTCAGCCAGTCGCAAGCGTCTGGCGCGGTTCGACCTGCCGGATCAGGATGCCCCCGAGATCGTCGCGCTGACCCGGGACTGGCCGGAGTGGAAGCGCGCGGCCTTGCGGATTTGCCCGGTGGCCGGCGACGGCACGATCTGCCCGGGCTTGCGTTATGAGACTGAGATGGGCTTGGTCCTGGAGGTAAAAAGTTGACCACGCAAGATAATCCTCAGCTTTACTATAGGCGAGCGAGGTGGTTTTTTCTCAATCATAGCGCGAGGTTTTCATGTCGCTGAATTTGATTGAAGACGCCTGGATCCCGGTGATCTGCATGGATGGGACCCGGCGGGTGATTGCCCCCTGGCAGATGGCGGATACGGCGATCCTGCGGCCCGACTGGCCGCGCCCGGATCTGAACCTGGCCTGCTATGAGCTGCTGATCGGGCTGCTGTTTCTGGCCGATCCGCCGCGGGATGTCGAGGATTGGGAGGATCGCCAGGACCCCGATCCGGCGCGGCTGAAGGCGCGGCTTGCGCCCTATGCGCCCGCCTTCAACCTGCTGGGAGAGGGGCCGAGGTTCTTGCAGGATCTGGAACCGCTGGAGGGCGCGCCGAATGCGGTGGACATGCTGTTCATCGACAGTGCCGGCGCCAGCACGGCGAAGAACAACGCCGACCTGATGGTGCATCGCGGCCGCTACGGCGCGCTCGATCTGCCGTTTGCGGCGATGGCGCTTTTTGCCTTCCAGGCCTTCGCGCCCTCGGGCGGGGCGGGCAACCGCACCTCGATGCGGGGGGGCGGGCCGCTGGTCACGCTGATCGACCCGCAAGCGGGCCTCTGGCCGCTGATCTGGGCGAACGTGCCCTACGGCGCGCCGGGAGAGGTTCAGGACCTGCCGTGGATGCGACCCACGCGGGTTTCCGACAAGGGGCTTGAGACCTTTCCGCCCGAGGGCAAGACCTATGGGGTTGAGGCATTCTTCGGGATGCCGCGCCGGTTGCGCCTGGTGGCGGAAGACGGGCAGATCGTTGGGGTGGTGCAGCGGCCCTGGGGCACGAATTACGCCAAATGGAAGCATCCGCTCAGCCCCTATTACCGGATGAAGCCGGGCGAGGAATGGCTGCCTGTGCATCCGCGTGCCGGGCGATTTGGCTATCGCAACTGGCTGGGCGTGATCGCCGGGTCGGCCACCAGCGAGACACGAGAGCTGGGCCTGATGCTGCGTGAACGCGGTGGCGCGGGCACGGTGGTGGTGGCGGGTTGGGCGATGGACAACATGAAGCCGCGCGATTTCATCTGGTCGGAGCAGCCGCTGCTGCGTCTCGAGCCCGAGGCCGAGTGGCGGCTTGAAGGGATGGTGCGCGCGGCTGAGGCGGCGGCGGTTGCCCTGCGCGGGGCGCTGGAGCCGGTCCTGGCGGGCGGCGAGGCCCGCGAGGCCGAGCGCGAGGCGTTCTTTGCCGCGACCGAGGGCGCATTCCGGCAGCGGGTCGATGCGATGATCGCGGGGGCGGATGTGTCCGCGCTCTGGCTGGCCGATCTGCGGGCGCAGGCGTTGACGCAGTTCGAGGCGCTGGCGCTGCCGGAGCTGGCCCTGCGCGACACCAAGCGGATGGAGCAGATCGTAGAGGCCCGCAAGTTTCTGGCCACGGCATTCAAAGGCTACGGCAAGCTGGGCAAAGAGATGTTCGGGCAACTGGGGCTTGAGGTTCCGGTGGCGAAAAAGGGGAAGGCGGCATGAGCGAGGATCACAAGAGTTTCGGCCAGACGGTGTTGGGCTGGTGGCGCGTCCATATCGGCGCCCGCGACAGCGCGCAGGCCCGTGCCTTGGCCGCCAGGCTGCGCCGTGCCGGGCCGGTGGAGGCGCTGAGCGAGCGGGCGGTGCAAGACCTGGCGCAGCAGATCCACGCCGGGCCCCGGCAGGCCGAAGCCTTGGCGCGTCTGGTGCGGCTTCTGGCCGAGATCCGCGAGCATGACAGCGCGCCCTTGGCACGGCGGCTGGGCGATGGCGTGCTGTCAGAACTGCGCTTCCAGCGGCTCATGCGGGCCGAGGGGGAGGAACGGGACGCGCTTTTGCGCCGGGCCATCGCGATGGCGGACCGGCGCTGTAATGTGGCGGCCCTGGCCACCGACCTTTGGCGCTGGGACGATGCGACCCGCATCCGCTGGTGCTTTCACTATTTCGGGGCCGAGGCCCCCTCCGACGCAGTCAAGGAGACGACCGAATGACGACCTTTGTGCAATTCCACCTGCTGACAAGCTACGGCCCCTCGAACCCGAACCGTGACGATCAGGGGCGTCCGAAGCAGGCGATGGTGGGCGGGGCGCCGCGGCTGCGGATGTCGTCGCAATCGGTGAAACGGGCGCTCAGGGAAAGCGCGTTTTTTGCGCTGGATTTGCAGGGCAATATGGGCGTGCGCACCAAGCGGCTTTATGAGCGTCTGCTCAGCAAGCTGATCGAGGGCGGCGCGTCCGACACCGCTGCGCGGGCCGCGGCCGAGCAGGTGGCGGCGATCTTCGGCAAGCTCGAGGCGCCCAAGAAGGGGGAAGAGGCCCGGGTTGCGATGACGCTGGCCTTCATTTCCCCCGAGGAATGGGCCCTGGCCGAAGAACTGGCCGCCAAGGCCGTCGCGGGCGAGGCCCTGCCAAAGGACAAGGATCTGAAGAAAATCGTCCTGCGCCATGCCGACGGGGCGGTCGATATCGCCATGTTCGGCCGGATGTTGGCGGACGATGCCGATTTCAACCGCGACGCCGCGGTGCAGGTGGCGCATGCGATCACCACCCACAGCGCCCAGCCCGAGGAAGACTGGTTTTCGGCGGTGGATGATCTGAACAAGGCCGAGGAGACCGGCGCCGGGCATCTGGGTGAAATCGCCTTCGGTTCGGGGGTGTTTTATCAATATGTCTGCGTGAACTGCGATCTCCTGATCGAGAACCTGAAGGGCGACAAGGAATTGGCGGCCAAGGGAATCGAGGCGCTGGCCCGGGCGCTGGCGCAGTCCACTCCACGCGGCAAGCAGAACACCTTCGCGCATCATCCGCGCGCGCATTACATCCTGGCCGAACGCGGGCTGCAGGCGCCGCGCGATCTGTCGGGGGCGTTCTTTGCTCCGGTCAAGGCTCAGCCCTGGCTGGAAACCTCGGTCACGGAACTGAAAACGACCCGGGAAGCGATCGACGCTGCCTATGGTCAGGTCTGGGATGCGGATTGCGAGCTGCACGTGGGGCAAGGCGGCACACTGGCGGAGATCGTGGAGTTTGCCGGTCGCGCGGTGCGGGAGGCGTGATGCAACCCTATCTGGTGTTTGGTCTCTCGGCCACGCTCGGGTCCATGGGCGAACTGGCCGGGCACGAAAGGCGCGGCTCGCTGGCCTGGCCTGCGCGCTCGGCAGTGCTGGGGCTTCTGGGTGCGGCGCTGGGGGTGCGGCGCGACGGGGATTTCTCAGCGCTCGACGCGCTGTCTCTGGCCGTTGCGGTGTTCGATGACGGCGCAGGGCTGCGTGACTATCATACGGTGGAGACCGTGCCCTCGGCGGCGGTGAAACGGCCGAACTCCCGCCCCGAGGCCTTGGCGCAGGCGCGGCGGCGCAGCAATACCACGATCACCCTGCGCGATTACCGCACAGGGGCGTTTTATGGAATCGCGGTCTGGGGCGGGGCGCTTGAACCGCTGCGCGCGGCCCTGCATGCGCCTCGGTTCACGCTCTATCTCGGGCGCAAATCCTGCCCGCTCAGCGCCCCGGTGGGGGCGCGGATCATCGAGGCGGACAGCCCCGAGGCGGCCCTGACACATCTGATTTTGCCGCCCTGGCGGCAGGGGGCGCGCGCCCGGGTCTTGTTGGAGGCAGCCGATCACGGTGAAGAGGTCCACGATCTGCCCGTGGATCGGGCGCGCTGGCATTTCGCCCCGCGCCATGTGGCACGGCGGGTGGTCGATATCGCACCAGACGGGGGGGCGGCATGACGCTGTATCTGACCCGGTTGCGGGTGTCGCGCAGGCCGTCCGCCCGGGCGGTGGCCGCGCTGATCTCGCCACGCGATGCCACCGCGCGCATTGATGCGCATCACAAGCTGGTCTGGGCCGCCTTTGCCGACGGGCCGGAGCGGGCACGGGATTTCCTGTGGCGGGAAGAGGATGATGGCAGCTTTCTGACGCTTTCGGCGCGCCCGCCGCTGCCGATGGATCTGTTCGAGCCCTTTGAGACCAAACCCTTCGCTCCGGTTCTGGCGCCGGGTGAGCGGCTGTCCTTCGCGCTACGGGCCAATGCCACGCGGGCCAGGCGCGGGGCGGGGCGGGTCGATGTGGTGATGGATGCGCTGCATGCGCGGCCGGTGGCCGAGCGCGCTGCGGCGCGCCCCGAGGTGGCGCAACAGGAAGGCGCGGCCTGGCTTGCGCGCCAGGGGGAAAGCGCGGGGTTCACGCCGCTTTCCGTGACGGTCGAAGGCTATGCCACCCATGCGCTGCCGGGCCATCGCGGGCCGCGCAAGGGGCAGCCTCAGTTCGGCATTCTCGATATGTCGGGGGTGCTGGAGGTGACCGATCCGGCAGCCTTCTGCGCTCAGCTTGCGCAGGGCTTCGGGCGGGCCAAGGCCTTTGGCTGCGGCTTGATGCTGATCCGCCGGGCACGATGAACGGGGGGGAGCTGCCTGGCCTTGCCCCGCCGCATCCGATCCCGCTGAAGGATCGCGCCTCGCTGGTCTTTGTCGAACGCGCCCAGCTTGATGTGCTGGATGGGGCCTTCGTGGCGGTGAATGCGGATGGTACCCGCACGCAGATCCCGGTGGGTGGGCTTGCGGGTATCATGCTGGAACCCGGGGCGCGCATTTCCCATGCGGCGATTGCCTTGGCGGCGCGGGTCGGAACCTTGATCACCTGGGTGGGCGAGGGCGGCGTGCGGCTTTATTCCGCCGGCCAGCCGGGCGGGGCGCGGTCGGATCGCCTGTTGTGGCAGGCCGCGATTGCGCTGGACGATACGGCGCGGCTGCGGGTGGTGCGCAAGATGTTCGCGATGCGCTTTGACGAGGAGGCGCCGCAGCGCCGCTCGATCGAGCAACTGCGCGGCATCGAGGGAGTGCGGGTGCGCGAAAGCTATGCCCTGCTGGCGCAGCAATATGGCGTGCCCTGGAAGCGCCGGTCCTACGACCCGACGGATTGGGCGGCGGGCGATGTGCCGAACCGGTGTCTTTCGGCCGCGACGGCCTGCCTGCATGGGTTGACGGAAGCCGCGGTTCTGGCCGCCGGATATGCGCCGGCAATCGGCATGCTGCACAGCGGCAAGCCCTTGTCCTTCGTCTATGACATCGCGGATCTCTACAAGATCAAGACCGTGGTGCCCGAAGCGTTCCGGATCGCCGGGCAGGCGGCCCGGGGCAAGCTTGAGATGACGCCCGACCGTGCCGTGCGTCTGGCCTGCCGCGACGTGTTCCGCCGCAGCGGCCTCTTGGGGCAGATCATCCCGGCCATCGAAGAGGTGCTCTCGGCGGGCGAGCTGCCGCGCCCCGAGCCACCTGCCGACAGCGTGGCCCCGGCTTTCCCGGATGCACCGCCCTCGGGCGATGCGGGGCATCGCTAGATGCTGGTGGTGGTGGTGGCCAATGCGCCCCCGCGACTGCGCGGGCGCCTCGCCGCCTGGCTGGTCGAGCTGCGGGCCGGGGTCTATGTCGGTGATTATTCCGCCCGCACGCGCCAGATGATCTGGGATCAGGTGCTGGCCGGGATCGACCGGGGCGATGCGGTGATGGTCTGGAAGGCGCCGACGGACCAGGGATATGATTTTCTCACCACCGGAAAAAATCGGCGCCTTCCGGTGGATTTCGACGGGCTGAAGCTGGTCAGTTTCTTTCCCGACAAGCGCGGCTGAGGGCCGGGAATTTTCGCCGAAAAAATCGGTACGTTCTTTGACATTGCAAAAAATGTGGTAGATCAATGCTCTACAGGAAGACTGTTCCCCGCACGCGCGGGGATGAACCGAAAGTCAGCACCAGCTACGGCGAGGTGGATGCCTGTTCCCCGCACGCGCGGGGATGAACCGGAGACCTGCCATGACTGACATCGTGAAGCAGCCTGTTCCCCGCACGCGCGGGGATGAACCGAAAGTCAGCACCAGCTACGGCGAGGTGGATGCCTGTTCCCCGCACGCGCGGGGATGAACCGGAGACCTGCCATGACTGACATCGTGAAGCAGCCTGTTCCCCGCACGCGCGGGGATGAACCGAAGGCCGGGCCGGGTCGGCACGGCGACGGGAACTGTTCCCCGCACGCGCGGGGATGAACCGGGTCAATCTCTGCCATATCGGCCTCCGGGGGACTGTTCCCCGCACGCGCGGGGATGAACCGACCATCAACGAAATGACCGCCGCGCTGAATGACTGTTCCCCGCACGCGCGGGGATGAACCGCCTGACACGGCTTCGGCCTTGGCCTGTTCCGCCTGTTCCCCGCACGCGCGGGGATGAACCGCGCCACGCTGATCGGGGCAGCCAACACGCTGACTGTTCCCCGCACGCGCGGGGATGAACCGCCTGACACGGCTTCGGCCTTGGCCTGTTCCGCCTGTTCCCCGCACGCGCGGGGATGAACCGCGCCACGCTGATCGGGGCAGCCAACACGCTGACTGTTCCCCGCACGCGCGGGGATGAACCG
>NZ_KE386894.1:64185-64397 GCF_000429365.1 Pseudodonghicola xiamenensis DSM 18339
CTGTTCCCCGCACGCGCGGGGATGAACCGGAGACCTGCCATGACTGACATCGTGAAGCAGCCTGTTCCCCGCACGCGCGGGGATGAACCGAAGGCCGGGCCGGGTCGGCACGGCGACGGGAACTGTTCCCCGCACGCGCGGGGATGAACCGGGTCAATCTCTGCCATATCGGCCTCCGGGGGACTGTTCCCCGCACGCGCGGGGATGAACCG
>NZ_KE386894.1:64407-64878 GCF_000429365.1 Pseudodonghicola xiamenensis DSM 18339
CTGTTCCCCGCACGCGCGGGGATGAACCGGCTTGGTCATAGATCCAGCTCGCGCCGTCCCACTGTAAGCGTTGCATCTGACCCCCTGATTGCCCTCTAAACCTGACCACCTCTCGTCCGCTAGTCTGCATCCGAACTACGATCGGAGGCGACTATGGCGGAACGTGAAGTCTGGGGGGTCAAGATCCGGACCTCCCCGTCGGGCAAAAGGATTTGGCCGAGCGAGCTCAAACGCGAGGCGACAAGGCGCCTTCGGGAAGATGGCATGTCGCCTGGAGATGTCGCCGCCGAGCTGGATGCCCATGAATGTCTGGTTAGAAAGTGCTGGGTCGCTGATCGGCGAGAGCGAGGCGAAAAGATCTCCGTCGATGAGCCGGCCTTCGCGCAGGTATCAATCGAACCGACTGTCGCGCCGGTGGCGTCCCAAACTGGAGTGCCCCGACTGAAATGGTCCACCTTTTGGGATAGAATT
>NZ_AUBS01000024.1 GCF_000429365.1 Pseudodonghicola xiamenensis DSM 18339
GAGATGCACCTCTTCGCAGAGCCGCCGTTCCGACCGGATGCCCATCGTATAACCGACCAGAAGCATCCGGACCATCAACTCCGGATCAACCGACGGCCTCCCGGTTGAACTATAGAAAGGGGCAAGGTGCTGGCGGATACCGGACAGGTCGACGAACCGGTCCACCGCTCGAAGCATGTGATCCTGCGGGACATGATCCTCAATCGAGAACTCGTAGAACAGTGCGCCCTGCGCTTCCTGCCGCGGTCCCATCATTGCCATGCACTCCACTTGCCTCGCGGCAAGTGAATCAGCGCGCCGCCCGCCAGACAACCAGAGCTTTTCAACGGAATAAGCTCATCAGCGACATTCGATCAGTTCGCAACAAAGCACTTCATTCGCTCGTGCGGTGGAGCGCGGCCCAGTGGCTGCTTCGCCGCGCTCTCCGGAGCAGCCGTTCAGTTTACTGGCGGCGAGCACCCGGCCTGAATAGTGGCGACGCGAGAATAACAAGTCGCTCGTCCCCGTCCTCGAAGTCGTTACTCATTACCTCCTGTAATGCAGGCCAGCTTTCGTCTCTTTTAGTCTCTGACGATTTGCTTCATCACCGCCGCACCGAGATCTTTCAATGCTGCGTTGCGGGTTCCGAAATCGGCTTCCGTGTCCGAGATCGACAGGCTGACGAAGATCGGGTCTTCGCTCGGCGGGGTCAGCATCGCGATCAGGTTGCGCGTATTGTTGCCACTGCCCGACTTGTCGACCACGTCCCACCCGTTTGGCACTGCGGGGCGGATGAGATCGCCGGTCACGCCACCGGGGCGCATCCACTCGGCCAGTTGCTCTTGATCCTGCTCGGACAGGCCGTCGCCGACAAGGATCGCGCGCAGCGTGTCGATCATCGCTTTCGGGGTGGTCGTGTCGCGCGGATCGCCAGCCGAGAAGATGTTCAGCCCCGGCTCAATACGGTCCGAGCGCGTGACATCATCCCCAATGCTGCGGAGAAATTCCGTCAGCTGCTCGGGTCCACCCAAACGGTCGAACAAGATGTTCGTCGCGGTATTGTCGCTCTGATCCAATGCAGCAAGGCACAGATCCGCAATGCTCATTTCGGTCCCGACACGCTTTTCCGTGACAGGCGCATATTCGAGGATATCCTCAGCGCGGACCGGCAAAGTTTCCGTCAGATCGATGTCGTCGCGTGACAGAATGGCGGCGCAAAGCGGCGCCTTGACCGTGCTGTTCATCAGGAAACGTTCATCTCCGCGATGCGTCCAATCGCTTCCGGTATTGCTGTCGTGAATGGCTACACCGACGCGCGCGCCGAGTTCGCTTTCGATCCGGTCAATCGTCTGATCCAGTGGCTCTGCATGGGCAGCCAGCGGCAGGACAAGCGCGGCTACAAGCAGAGCGGGAAGAGGAAATTTCATGGGGTTTCTTTCCATTGTGGTTGCCATGCGGGTGATATCGAAGGTGAAAGTTGGAGAGCAGACGACAAAGGATTGAATACAGTATAAGCTCAGCTCATGCCTGATCGCCCCGACATCCCCTTGAACGCACTACGCACCTTTGAGGTGGCCGCCCGGCAAGGCAGCTTCACCCGCGCCGCTATCGAATTGCGCGTGACACAGGCTGCCGTCAGCCATCAGATCGCGCGGCTGGAGGATATTCTGGGCGTAATCCTGTTCCATCGTACGTCGGCGGGGCTCGTGATGACTGACGCCGGACAGTCGCTGTTCCCGGTGATGGAACGGGGCTTGGACGACATCGCACGCATGTTGGACCGCGTAGCCGGCGGTCAACCGGCCGAGGTGCTGAACATCGGCGTGGTCACGACCTTCGCCGCGGGCTGGCTTATCCCCCGGCTGGAGGAGTTCGCCAAAACCCATCCCGGTATCACGCTGCGCCTGTCCACGAACAACAACCGCGTGGAGATCGCGCGCGAGGGGCTGGACGCCGCCATACGTTTCGGCACGGGAAAATGGCCAGGCACAGAGGCGCATCACATCATGGATGCGCCCATGTCGCCCCTCTGTGCCCCCGCCGTGGACCTGCGCTGCCCTGCCGACCTGCGGCGGCTCAGACTGTTTCGCAGCTATCGTGCCGACGAATGGCCCGCCTGGTTCGCGCAGACCGGCGAGACCTGCCCACCCTTGACGGGGCCGGTTCTGGACAGCTCCGTCGCTATGGCGGACCTGGCCGCCGAGGGGTTCGGCGTTGCTCTGTTGCCGGTTCCGATGTTCGAGCGGCACCTGCTATCAGGCCGCCTGAAGCGCCCCCTCAGTGCTACCGTAACACTGGGCGGCTACTGGTTGACCATTCCGAGGGATCGGCGCATGACATCCGCCCTAACAATGCTACTGGAGTGGATGCGAGGGGCCTGAGGCGAAACAAAATCCGCCACCTGCCAGATACCGTAAAACAGCCAGTCCTCGAAAAACGATGGCTCCGATCACTGGACGCCAAAGTTGGCACATTGCATCCGATACGCGCCTTCATGGGGCGTGGCAATGGCTGCTTTGTTAATGGCTGCTTTGTCCCGCATAGCTGACAGTCGGGCGCTGGCACCTATGCCGGAGTTTACTCAATCCCGATCTCAGCCCGTTCGCGGTCGATCTCCTGACCGCCGCGCAGCAGGCTCACGATGCCGACATAATGGCCTTTGGGCCAGCCGCCCGGCGGTTGCCGCTTGCCGGCGGCGGTGAACAGTTGCGCCTGGGTCTTCTTCAGCCCCTCGCTGTGGGTGATCACCTGGCCGTTGGGGCCGTTGATGGTAATCTCGATCACGTCGCCCTGCCGGCCGCCGAAGGCATAGCCGTAGAGCACCAGCGCCGGCGCCCGGGTATCGAGCGCGGTGGCGGCGGCGGTGCCGGCCTTGACGGCGTCATAGCTCGGCACGCGGGTGGCGAAACCGGCCGCGATCAACCCGCCCGGCTGGTAGGCCGGGGTGTGGCGCCACAGGTCATGGGCGGGCGGGGTCGTGCATGAGGTGCCGTCCGGCGCGAAGGGGTCGATTACCGCACCGTCATGCCGCACCGTGAGATGGACATGGGGGAACTGGGTTCGCCCGCTGAGGCCGACTTGCCCCAGGATGTCACGTTCGGCCACCTGTTGGCCCTCGCGCACGGTGATCGAGCCGGATTTCATGTGGCAATACTGGGTTTCCCACCCATCGCCGTGGTCAATCAGAACGCCGTTGCCGCATTCGCGCCCGGCGATCTGTCCGGCGGTGGCTTCGCTGGCAAGACGGTCGGGCATGCCGTCGCGCAGGGCCTTGACGCGGCCCGGGGCGGCAGCCAGCACATCGACGCCCGCCTGCATCGCCGCCAGCGAGGGCAGGGCGAAATCTGTGCCCTTGTGACCTTCGTAGCTGAGCGGGCCGCAGCGGAAATCCTGCGCCCCGGCGCCGGGGTCGTCATCGACATATTGCTGGATATGGCAAGTTTCGCCTAGGGTGCAGTCGATCGGCAGCCCTAGAACGATATCGCCCGCCAGAGCGGGCACCGACAGGCCGAAAAGCAGGGCGGCAAACGCCGCCCCGCCAAATATTTTGCGATGTTTCATTCCGCGGTCAGCAACGGCGGCTTGTTCCCGGACAGGCGCTTGTGATCGGGTCCGTCGATCTGCAGGTGGATGTCGCCATTCTTGACGCCGACCTTGACCACACCGCCCTTGGAGAGCTTGCCGAACAGCAGCTCTTCGGCCAGGGGTTTCTTGATGTATTCCTGGATCACCCGGCCCAGGGGGCGTGCGCCCATCTTGTCGTCATAGCCCTTGTCGGCCAGCCATTCGGCAGCCGGGCGGGTCAGTTCGATGGTCACACCGCGATCCATCAGTTGCGCTTCGAGCTGGAGGACGAATTTCTCGACCACCTGCAAGATCACCTCCTTCGGCAGCGGCGCGAAGGAAATCACCGCATCCAGACGGTTGCGGAATTCCGGCGTGAAGGTCCGTTCGATGGCTGCGGTATCCTCGCCCTCGCGCCGGTCGCGACCGAAGCCGATTGCGGCCTTGGCCTGATCTGCTGCACCGGCGTTCGAGGTCATGATCAGGATCACGTTGCGGAAATCCACCGTCCGACCGTTGTGATCGGTCAGCTTGCCGTGGTCCATCACCTGCAGCAGGATGTTGTAGACATCCGGGTGCGCCTTCTCGATTTCGTCCAGCAGCAGCACACAATGCGGGTGCTGGTCGACACCATCGGTCAGCATGCCTCCCTGGTCGAAGCCGACATAGCCCGGAGGTGCGCCGATCAACCGGGAGACGGCGTGTTTCTCCATGTATTCCGACATGTCGAAGCGCAACAGTTCCACCCCGAGGGTTGCCGCCAATTGCTTGGCGACCTCGGTCTTGCCGACACCGGTGGGACCGGCGAACAGATAGTTGCCGATGGGCTTTTCCGGTTCGCGCAGCCCGGCCCGCGCCAGCTTGATGGCGGAGCTGAGCGCCTCGATCGCCTTGTCCTGGCCGAAGACCACACGTTTGAGCGTCTTTTCCAGGTCCTTGAGCACTTCGGCATCGTCCTTGCTGACGCTTTTCGGTGGGATGCGGGCGATCTTGGCGACGACGGCCTCGATCTCCTTGACGCCGATGGTCTTGCGCCGCTTGCTTTCGGCGACCAGGTGCTGTGCCGCGCCGGCTTCGTCGATCACGTCGATGGCCTTGTCGGGCAGCTTGCGGTCGTGAATGTAGCGTGCCGCCAATTCCACCGCCGATTTGATCGCGTCAGAGGTGTATTTGACGCCGTGATGCTCTTCGAAATAGGGTTTCAGCCCCTTGAGGATCTTGATGGAATCCTCGATCGAGGGTTCGTTCACGTCGATCTTCTGGAACCGGCGCGACAGCGCGCGATCCTTTTCGAAATGCTGGCGGAACTCCTTGTAGGTGGTCGATCCCATGGTCCGCAGCTTGCCGCCCTGCAGTGCGGGCTTCAGCAGGTTCGACGCGTCCATCGCCCCGCCCGAGGTGGCGCCGGCGCCGATCACCGTATGGATTTCGTCGATGAACAGCACCGCGTCGGGATGTTCCTCAAGTTCGGTCACCACGGCTTTCAGTCGCTCCTCGAAATCGCCGCGATAGCGGGTCCCGGCCAAGAGCGCGCCCATATCGAGCGAATAGATGGTGGTCTTGGACAGAACCTCGGGCACCTCGCCCTTGACGATCTTGCGCGCCAGACCTTCGGCGATAGCGGTCTTGCCGACGCCCGGGTCGCCCACCAGCAGCGGGTTGTTCTTGCGCCGGCGGCACAGCACCTGGATGCAGCGTTCGACCTCCTGATCGCGACCGATCAGCGGGTCGATATCGCCTTCGCGCGATTTGGCGTTCAGATCGACGCAATACTTGGCCAGCGCGCTTTCCTTGTTGTCGGCGGGTTCGGCGGCGGCACTTTGATGCGTTTCTTCATCGTCCGAGGCGCCCTGAACCGGGCGCGCTTCGCCATAGGCGGGGTTCTTGGCCACGCCATGAGCGATGAAATTCACCGCATCATAGCGGGTCATATCCTGATTTTGCAGGAAATAGGCGGCATTCGATTCGCGTTCGGCGAAGATCGCCACCAGCACGTTGGCACCGGTCACTTCGGTGCGGCCGGAAGATTGCACGTGGATGGCGGCACGCTGGATCACCCGCTGGAAAGCGGCTGTCGGCACCGCTTCGGAGCCGTCGATATCCGTCACCAGGTTTGACAAATCCTCGTCGATGAATTCGACCAGAGTGCTGCGCAATTCGCCCAGATCGACGCTACAGGCCTTCATCACGCGGGTGGCGTCGGGTTCGTCCAGAAGCGCCAGCAGCAGATGCTCCAGCGTGGCGAATTCGTGACGACGTTCATTGGCGAGAGCCAGAGCTGCGTGGATGGCCTGTTCAAGGGTGCTCGAGAATGAAGGCACGTGGGTGCTCCTCTTGATCTGGGTCGGTGAGGGGGGAAGGGGCTGTCAGCCCAGTCCCCGCGCCAACCGTGTCGTTATATTATAGAGTTTGGTTTATCGGGCCCCAGCTTCAAGGGTTTTCTTGTCTGGAACCATCACAAATCCCGCAACCTGCTCTGTTCGGTTAACTTTTAACGCAGGGTAAGGCATCGAAACCTCAACAATTATTGGGATCGGGAGAAATTGTCGTGGGGCGATCGGGCGGGGGCTGCGGATACCCTCGCCTGGGCCTGTGCGGCTTTGCGAGGGGCTGCGGAGGCCTGTAGGCCGAAATCCGGGGATGGCTTCGCCGCATATATGGTTATCGGCCACGCCGGTAGCAAGCACTCGCCGCCGTGGCCTGAAGTTTTCGGTCCGGAACTAGAACTTGTCCTTGCGGCTGCGGATTTCGCCGAACACCTCGGCATCGCTGGCGGTTTCCATGCCCAGATGCTTGCGGATCGCTGGATCGGCGGCGCGCAGGAAGGGGTTGGTCGCAAGCTCCTGCGCCAGTGTCGAGGGCACGGTGGCCTCGCCCCTGGCGCGGGCGGCGGCGATCTCGGCAATGCGGGCGCTCAGCGCCGGGTTACCTGGATCGACGGTTTCGGCGAAACGGCCATTCGCCTGAGTGTATTCGTGGCCGGAATAGACCACCGTTTCGGGCGGCAGCGCGGCCAGTTTCGACAGCGAGGCCCACATCATCGGCAGGGTGCCTTCGAACACTCGCCCACAGCCGAGCGCCATCAGGCTGTCGGCGGTAAAGACGGCATGGCTGGCCGGAAAGAAATAGGCGATATGGCCGACCGTGTGACCGGAGACGTCGAGCACCCGGCCCTGTTCCGCGCCGATGCTGACGGTGTCGCCTTCATGGACCTGGACATCGAGCGGCGGCAGCCGGTGGGCATCAGCCGCGGCGCCTGTGACCTTGGCCTCGGGCCAGGCCTTGAGGATATCGGCCAACCCCTCGACATGATCCCAATGGTGGTGCGTCAGCAGCACCTGCGTCAGCCGCCAGCCGCTGGCGACAAGCGCCTGCAAGATGGGCGCGGCTTCGGGCGCATCGATCAGGGCGGTTTCGCCCGTTGTGGCATCATGGGCGAGGAAAGCGTAATTGTCCGACAGACAGGGGATCGTGAGGATTTCCAGCGGCATGGCCATTCTCCCTTTCATTGGAAAGCGGGCTTGTTAAACTGCCCCGAACTTGGCCGATAGAACGGACGCCCGCAATGTATCTGGACGTGCAGGATCTTCGGAATTTCTATTACCGTAGCACGCTTGGCCGTGCGGCGCAGGCCTCGGTGCGCGCGGCGATGCTGGAGCTCTGGCCCGAGGCGAAGGGGCAGACGGTGGCGGGCTTCGGGTTCGCGGTGCCGTTGCTGCGGCCCTATCTGTCAGATGCGCGGCGTGTTGTCGCACTTATGCCCGGGCCACAGGGGGTGATGCCCTGGCCGGCGGGAATGCCCAATGTCTCGGTCCTGTGCGAGGAAGGTTCTTGGCCGCTGGAGACTGGTCATGTCGACAAGCTGGTCGTGATGCACGGGCTGGAGGCGACGGAACGGCCGACGATGTTGCTGGAGGAGTGTTTTCGGGTGCTGGGCCCGGGGGGCAGGGCGCTTTTCGTGGTGCCCAACCGGGCCGGGCTGTGGTCGCGCAGCGACCGCACCCCCTTCGGCTATGGGCGTCCCTATACGGTGGGGCAGCTTGAGGCGCAGCTTCGTCAACACCTGTTTTTGCCTGAAAGATTGCGGGCGGCGCTGTATCAGCCGCCTTCGGCCAAGCGGTTCTGGTTGCGCGCCGGCCCGTTGATCGAAAAGATGGGGACCCGGCTGCCGACGGTGCTGGCCGGCGGCGTCTTCATCGTCGAGGTTTCCAAGCGGGTGCAGCCACCGCGAGGCAGCGCAGTCAAGGATCTGGCCAAGCGTCCGATCGGGGCACTTGACGGGCTGGCGAAGCCCGCATTTCCGGTTTCCGGTCGGAATTGAGTGCCGAGGAATCGGCTTGGACGGCGGTTTTTTTGTGCCCTTATTTCGCGCAATCCCCTGCACATCGGCTAACCCGGTGAAAACAGGGGCATAATGTCGATCACGGATTTCGTGATAGGTTGTTGCGAGGGGGGGGCTGCTCTGCTACATCCACGCTGATTTTGATGACCTGCGTTTTCGTGGGTTGTTTTTCACGCCCCCGGGCTCTGTTTCGGCGGAACTTCGGGGCCAACTGTCGGAAGGGTGGACGTGTCCGAACCAGCTTCGATTTCCGCAGGCATCGCTGCGCGATATGCCACTGCGATCTTTGAGATTGCGAAAGAGAACAATGACCTCGGCGGTCTTGAATCCAGCCTCAACGATCTGGCCGCCGCACTGGGCGAAAGCAGCGATCTGCGCGACCTGATCTTTTCGCCGCTTTATTCGCGCGCCGATCAGAGCGCGGCGATCACCGCTGTGGCGTCGAAGATGAACCTGGCGCCGCTGGTGGCGAATGCGCTTGGTCTGATGGCGCAAAAACGTCGCCTGTTCGTGCTGCCGCAGCTGATCGACGCTCTGCGCGATCTGATCGCGGATGACCGTGGCGAAGTGGCGGCTGAGGTCGTCTCGGCCAAGGCCCTGACCAAAGCGCAGACCGAAAAGCTGGCGAAGACCCTTACCGCGCGTGTGGGTAAGACCGTGAACGTGAATGCGACCGTCGATGAAAGTCTCATCGGCGGTCTTGTCGTTAAAGTGGGCTCGAAAATGATTGACACCTCGATCCGTTCGAAACTCGCTTCCCTTCAGAATGCAATGAAAGAGGTCGGATAAATGGGTATCCAAGCAGCAGAGATTTCTGCGATCTTGAAGGACCAGATCAAGAATTTTGGTCAAGAGGCTGAGGTGGCCGAAATCGGCCGTGTCCTCAGCGTCGGTGACGGTATCGCCCGTGTCTACGGCCTCGACAATGTCCAGGCTGGCGAGATGGTCGAATTCCCCGGCGGCATCATGGGCATGGCGCTGAACCTCGAAGCCGACAACGTCGGTATCGTGATCTTCGGCACCGACCGGGACATCAAGGAAGGTGACACCGTCAAGCGCACCAACTCGATCGTGGACGTGCCGATCGGTCCCGAGCTGCTGGGCCGCGTTGTCGACGGTCTGGGCAATCCGCTGGACGGCAAGGGCCCGATCAACACTGCCGCTCGTGGGGTTGCCGACGTCAAGGCACCGGGCATCATTCCGCGGAAATCTGTGCATGAACCGATGGCCACCGGCCTGAAATCGGTCGACGCCATGATCCCTGTCGGCCGTGGCCAGCGCGAGCTGATCATCGGTGACCGTCAGACCGGCAAGACCGCGATCGCGCTCGACGCCATCCTGAACCAGAAATCCTATAACGAAGCCGCCGGAGACGATGAAAGCAAGAAGCTTTACTGCATCTACGTCGCCGTGGGTCAGAAGCGCTCCACTGTCGCCCAGTTGGTGAAGAAGCTGGAAGAGACCGGCGCCATCGACTATTCGATCGTCGTGGCGGCAACCGCGTCCGAGCCGGCGCCGATGCAGTATCTGGCCCCCTATACCGCGACCGCGATGGCCGAATACTTCCGGGACAACGGCAAACACGCGCTGATCATCTACGATGACCTGACCAAACAGGCCGTGTCCTATCGCCAGATGTCGCTGCTGCTGCGCCGTCCGCCGGGGCGTGAAGCCTATCCGGGCGACGTGTTCTATCTGCACTCCCGCCTGCTGGAACGGTCTGCGAAGATGAACGAGGATTTCGGTGCCGGCTCGCTGACCGCGCTGCCGATCATCGAAACCCAGGCAGGCGACGTTTCGGCCTATATTCCGACCAACGTGATCTCGATCACCGACGGTCAGATCTTCCTGGAAACCGACCTGTTCTATCAAGGTATCCGTCCGGCCGTGAACACCGGTCTGTCGGTGTCGCGCGTGGGCTCCTCGGCCCAGACCAACGCGATGAAGTCGGTTGCTGGCTCGGTGAAGCTGGAACTGGCGCAATACCGCGAAATGGCGGCCTTCGCTCAGTTCGGTTCGGATCTCGATGCCGCCACTCAGCGTCTGCTGAACCGTGGTGCCCGTCTGACCGAGCTGATGAAGCAGCCGCAATATGCGCCGCTGACCAACGCGGAAATCGTCTGCGTCATCTTCTCCGGCATCAAAGGCTATCTGGACAAGCTGCCGGTGGGCGATGTCGGCCGGTTCGAAGCCGGGCTGCTGAACTTCCTGCGGACCAAGAAGGCCGATCTGCTGCAGTGGATCACCGACGAGGATCCGAAGATCAAGGGCGAGGCGGAAGACAAGCTTAAGGCTGCGCTGGACGAATTCGCCGCTGACTTCGCTTGAGGGGAACTAGGCAATGCCCAGTCTCAAGGACCTAAAAACCAGGATCGAGTCGGTCAAATCGACCCGCAAGATCACCAAGGCCATGCAGATGGTGGCCGCCGCGAAACTGCGGCGGGCACAGGAATCTGCCGAAGAGGCCCGCCCCTACGCCGAACGGTTCCATGCCGTTATGGCGGACCTGGCGGCCTCGGTCGGAGGTAGCGATACCGCGCCGCTCTTGCTGCGCGGCACCGGCAGCGACCAGGTTCATCTCCTGGTCGTGATGACGGCGGAACGCGGTCTCTGCGGTGGCTTCAACGGCAACATCGCCAAGTTGGCGCGCAATCACGCGCACCGGCTGCAGGCAGAAGGCAAGACGGTCAAGATCCTCACCGTCGGCAAGAAGGGCCGCGACGCCATCAAGCGTGACGTCGGTGACCTTTTCGTCGGCCATGTGGATCTGAGCGAGGTGAAGCGGCTGTCCTATGCGGATGCGCAGGGTATCGCCCAGCAGATCCTCAGCAGCTTCGATGCCGGCGAATTCGACGTGGCGACGATCTTCTACTCGAAGTTCGTCAACGTCGTGACGCAGGTGCCGACGGCGCAGCAAGTCATTCCCGCCCAGTTCGACCGTGGCGAGGATGAAGGCGCGGCCGGTGGGCTCTATGACTACGAGCCGAGCGAAGAAGCCATCCTGGCCGAGCTGCTGCCCAAGGGCGTGGCGACCGCCATCTTCAGCGCGCTGCTGGAGAACGGGGCCTCGGAACAAGGGGCGCGGATGTCCGCCATGGACAACGCTTCCCGTAACGCCGGTGAGATGATCGACAAGCTGACGATCGAATATAACCGTTCGCGTCAGGCCGTGATCACCAACGAGCTGATTGAAATCATTTCGGGCGCCGAAGCCCTGTAATACGAACCGGAGACGAAACAATGGCAAACAAAGAAGGCAAGATCACTCAGGTGATTGGCGCCGTTGTGGACGTTCAGTTCGACGGCCACCTGCCGCAGATTCTGAACGCCCTCGAAACCGACAACAACGGGAAGCGTCTGGTGCTGGAAGTTGCTCAGCACCTGGGCGAAGGCACCGTTCGTTGCATCGCCATGGACGCCACCGAAGGTCTGGTGCGTGGCCAGGCCGTGTCCGACAGCGGCGCACCGATCTCGATCCCGGTTGGCAACGCCACCCTGGGCCGGATCCTGAACGTCGTCGGCGAACCGGTGGATGAAAAGGGCCCGCTCGCAGCGACCGAGACCCGTGCCATCCACCAACCGGCCCCGACCTTCGCAGAACAGGCGACGGAATCGGAAATCCTGGTCACCGGCATCAAGGTCATCGACCTGCTGGCTCCCTACGCCAAGGGCGGTAAGATCGGCCTGTTCGGCGGCGCCGGCGTGGGCAAGACCGTTCTGATCATGGAACTGATCAACAACATCGCAAAGGTGCACTCGGGCTTCTCCGTGTTCGCCGGTGTTGGTGAGCGGACCCGTGAAGGGAACGACCTCTATTACGAAATGATCGAATCCAACGTTATCAAACCCGATAACTTGGAAGAGAGCCAGGTGGCCCTGGTCTACGGTCAGATGAACGAACCGCCGGGGGCCCGTATGCGCGTTGCCCTGTCGGGTCTGACCCTGGCTGAGCAGTTCCGCGACCAGTCCGGGACCGACGTTCTGTTCTTCGTCGACAACATCTTCCGCTTTACCCAAGCTGGTTCCGAAGTGTCGGCGCTGCTGGGTCGTATCCCTTCCGCTGTGGGTTACCAGCCGACGCTGGCCACCGACATGGGTGCGATGCAGGAACGCATCACCTCGACCAAAGCCGGTTCGATCACCTCGATCCAGGCCGTCTACGTTCCCGCGGACGACCTTACCGACCCGGCGCCGGCAACCACCTTCGCCCACCTCGACGCCACCACGGTGCTGTCGCGGGCGATCTCGGAACTCGGCATCTATCCGGCTGTGGACCCGCTCGATTCCTCCTCGCGTCTGCTTGACCCGCAGGTCATCGGCGAAGAGCATTATCAAGTGGCCCGCGACGTTCAGGGTATCCTCCAGCGCTACAAGTCGCTGCAGGACATCATCGCCATCCTCGGGATGGATGAACTGAGCGAAGAGGACAAGCTGACCGTGGCCCGTGCCCGGAAAATCCAGCGCTTCCTGTCGCAACCGTTCGACGTGGCGAAGGTCTTCACCGGCGCCGACGGCAAGCAGGTTCCGCTGGAAGACACCATCTCGTCGTTCAAGGCGGTTGTGGCCGGTGAATACGATCACCTGCCGGAAGCGGCCTTCTACATGGTGGGCGGCATCGACGAAGTGATCGCCAAGGCGGAAAAGCTGGCGGCTGAAGCCGCCTGAGGAGAAGCCTGATGGCAAACACGATGCAATTCGACCTCGTCAGCCCGGAGCGCCGCCTGGCGTCGCTCCCGGTCAGCGCGGTCCGGCTTCCCGGCGCGGAAGGCGAGATGACGGCGATGCCTGGCCATGCGCCTGTCATCACGACGCTTCGCCCCGGGGTGCTGCGGATCGAGAGCCCGGAGGGCACCTCCGAGTTCGTCGTGACCGGCGGCTTCGCTGAAATCGGCTTTGAGTCGATGTCGGTGCTGGCCGAAAAGGCCGTGCCGCTGGGCGAGATGACCCGTGCCCATATGGACGCGCTGATCGAGGAAGCCCGCGCTGCGCATGCTGCCGCCAAGGCGGCGCCGGAGGTGGAAGCCAACATCGTCGACGAGGCAGCCAAGCTGCTCGCCGACATGGAGGCTCTCGGGACCCATATGTCGCTCTGACCGGCCCTCGGGCCTGAGGCGAGAGACCAGAAACCGGCCCCCTTGCGGGCCGGTTTTATTTTGACAAGACGATATCGAAAATGCTTTGCTCCCCGAGTTTCGCAGGGGGCGAGAGAGAAATGAAGAAATTGCAAAACCACCTGATCGGGGTTGATCAGGGTGATGTGGCGCTATTTGCGGATTTCGAGGATGGCGGTCTGATGTGGACCGGCACCGGCCCCCGTGAAAAGCGGCGCACGGTGCAGTTTTCCGAACCGTTCCGATCAATACC
Organism: Pseudodonghicola xiamenensis DSM 18339; assembly: GCF_000429365.1. Classification (GTDB taxonomy): domain Bacteria; phylum Pseudomonadota; class Alphaproteobacteria; order Rhodobacterales; family Rhodobacteraceae; genus Pseudodonghicola; species Pseudodonghicola xiamenensis. Next base: position 13,250 of record NZ_AUBS01000024.1, read on the forward strand.
GGCGGTGCATCTGACCACCTCTCTTCTGGATGCCGATACCCACTCTGCAGTTCGGGTGGAGCTGACGGCGCGGAACATAACGCCCCAGGGTTTCGACATTCTTTGCCGCACATGGCTCGACACCCGGATCGCACGGATGCGGGTGTCCTGGATGGCGATCGGATCGCTGTCGCACGAAGACGATTGGGACGTCCAGTAGGCGAACTGACCTTGCCGTGGGAGGCTTTCCTTACGGAAAGGCACCGCATCGCGGGTGGTATGGGGATTCGATCATCCATAAGGTGAGTTATCGAGACGAACCGATGGAGGACTCCCTTTGAAATTTGCCTTTTCGATCACTCTTGTCGGGGTTGCTGCGCTGTCCGCTTGTGGGGGCGTGAATCCCGTCAAAACCCCGAACTCCTTCATTTACCGGATGAATGACGGCGTCTTGCAGGGCAGCTACAACCCGTCAGGGTTCAGCACTGAGCAAGTCAAGCTCTATGCTAAACAATACTGTAGCGAGGCCAAGCTCGCCTCCTATGCCGAGTCCGCCCCGGGGGGCGATGGGCTGGTGGCATTCCGGGCAACCTGCCGGGGTGAGATGCCGAATGGGCATGCCATAATTCTGAAGCGTGAGGATGGCTCGGTGCTGCTCGAATCCACCCTGTCAAAGGACGGAGAACTCCACTTTGACCAGAAAGCGTTCTAATTGGCGGCAGGGATCAGGGCGTGGCGCCAGGCTGCTGTGCCGCGAACTGCTCGGAATGCCCTCGTAAAAAAGCCCCATGCAAGGCAATGCACGGGGCCCTTGAATCTCGCTTCGGCTAGGTGTCAGTCCATCGCGTAGAGGGATTCGTAGATCGGCGTCAGGGTGCTGTCTTCGAACAGAGACGACACGCTGGTGCCGTACCAGATGTTCAGGATCGCCTGAGAGAAGATCGGGGCGGTGGGCACGATACGGATGTTCGGTGCCGCCTTGACCGCCTCAGAGGGCTGGATCGTGTCGGTGATCACCAGCGACTTCATCACCGAGTTGGTGACCCGCGTCACGGCGGGGCCGCTCATGACCCCGTGGGTGATATAGGCGTGAACTTCCCAGGCGCCGTTCTCCAGCAGCACTTCGGCCGCCTTGCAGAGCGTGCCGGCGGTGTCGCACATGTCATCGACAATGATACAGATCTTGTCGGTCACATCGCCGATCACCGTCATCTCGGCGACTTCACCGGGCTTTTCGCGGCGTTTGTCCACGATCGAGAGGGGAGAGTTGATCCGCTTGGCCAGTTCGCGGGCGCGGGCCACGCCGCCAACGTCGGGCGACACGACCATCAGGTCATCCATCTGGCCCTTGAAGTTCGATTTGATGTCCAGCGCGAAGATCGGCGAGGCATAGAGGTTGTCGACCGGGATGTCGAAGAACCCCTGAATCTGCGCAGCGTGCAGATCCATGGTCAGAACCCGTTCGATCCCGGCCTGGGCCAGAAGGTTCGCGACAAGCTTGGCCGAAATCGGTGTGCGTGCCTTGGTGCGGCGGTCCTGACGGGCATATCCGAAATAGGGGATCACGGCGGTGATCCGCGCCGCCGACGACCGGCGCAGCGCGTCGGTCATGATCAGCAGTTCCATCAGATTGTCATTCGCCGGGTTAGACGTCGGCTGGATGATGAACATGTCCTCGCCGCGGACGTTTTCATAGACCTCGACGAAGATCTCGCCGTCATTGAATCGCTCGACGCGGGCATCGACCAGACCGAGCTGAACGCCCCGGTTCATGCTCATGCGGCGTGCGATGGCTTCGGCAAGCGGAAGGTTGGCGTTCCCAGCGATAAGCTTGGGTTCGTTCATGGTAGCCATATGCTGGTATCCCCGGGCAGCAATGTCTGTGACAGATTCGTGATGTTGACACCGCTTAACATCTCCTTACGGTCGCGCAAAGCGCAGGGCGGGAGAAAAGCTAACATGCCACATCATATCGACTATTTCTTTACGACATTGTCGCCCTATGTCTACCTTGCCGGGACCCGGCTTGAGGAGATCGCGACAAAGCATGGCGCGACGATCACATATAAGCCCGTCGACCTGCTGTCCCTGTTCGGTCGGACCGGGGGAATCAAGCCCGCCGACCGTCATCCCTCGCGGATGGAATACCGCGCACAAGAGCTGACGCGGCAGGCGAAGAAACGCGGCATGCCTTTTCACCTGAGACCGGCGCATTGGCCGGTGAACCCCGCGCCATCGGCCTATGCGATCATCGCGGCACAGGCGGCGGGCGGCGGCGATCTGGGGGCGCTGGTGCACAGTTTCGCCCGGGGCTGCTGGGCCGAGGAAAAGGATATCTCCGACGACGCAGTGATCCGCGCCTGCCTCGAGGCTGCCGGCTTTGATCCGGCGCTGGCCGACAAGGGGCTGCTGGCCGGGGCCGAGACCTATGCCGCCAACCTGGAAGAGGCCGCTGCGCGCGGGGTTTTTGGCGCGCCGTTCTACATCACCGGGGATGATGAACGGTTTTGGGGACAGGATCGGTTGGACGATCTCGACGCGTATCTGGCGGGCGGTCTGTGATGGATCTTGCAGTTTTGCCGCAACCGGTCTTTTCCCGCGACTTCGGGGAGGGCGCGCGCCGCGCGCTGGCGATCCATTGCACCCTGGCCCATTCCGGCGCCCTGCGCGGGTTGGCTGCTGCGCTGGGGGATGACCTGACGATTACCGCTTTCGATCTGCTCTCGCACGGGCAGAGCCCGGATTGGGACGGGCAGGGGGATATTTACGAGCGCCATATCGCCATCGCGGAGACGTTTCTGACCGAACCGATGGATCTGATCGGCCATTCCTTCGGCGCCACTGTCGCGCTTGGGTTGGCTGCGGCCCACCCCGAAATGGTGCGCAGCCTGACCCTGATCGAACCGGTCTATTTCGCCTTCGCCGGGCTGCAGGCGCCGGAGCTGCTGGCCCAGCATGAAGCTGATGCGCTGCCGTTTTCCGAAGCTTTGTTACGCGGTGATATCGAGACCGGCACGCGCCTGTTCAACGCCATGTGGGGCGGTGATGCAGGGCCCGGTTGGGAGGCTCTGCCAGAGCGCGCCCGCGTCGGGATGATCCGTGGCATACCGCTGGTGCCGGCCTCGCAACGGGCACTTTTCCACGATGCCGCCGGGCTCACGGCGCCGGGCGCGCTGGACGCGGTGAGCATGCCGGTGCTGTTGTTGCGGGGAAGCGACAGCCATCCGGTGGTTTCGGCGATCCACGCGGGACTCGCCGCGCGCCTTGCCGATGTGCGCTCTGAGGTGGTCGAAGGGGCGGGGCACATGCTGCCTATCACCCATCCCGAACAGGTGGCGACGCATCTGCGCGCCATGCTGGCCCGGACAGAGGCCTAGCAGAGAGGCAGGCGCGCTGTCGTCGCGAAACCGGGGAGTGTTCAGCCCTTTGCCAGTTCTATGAACTGGTCGATCAGCGCGTCGCTGATCGACCAGTCGCAGACCAGCCGGCAGCCCAGCATCTCTTCCCCGTCGCGGCCCTCGAGCGGGCCGTCTTGCAAATAGTACATCGCACCAGCCTCCAGCAGCCGTTCATGCACACGACGGGGCAGGGCGGCGAAAATGATATTGGCCTGCGGATCGTTCAGAAGCTCGGCCTCCGTCCCGCGCAGTCCCTCGGCCAGACGGGCGCAATTGGCATTAGCGCGGGTGGCCATCTCAAGCCAGAGATCATCGGCCAGATAGGCCTCCATCTGTGCCGAGAGATATCGGTGCTTGGACAGCAGGTGCGCCCCGCGCTTGCGGCGCAGTTCGAATTCCCAGGAACGTGCCGGATCGAAGAAGATCACCGCCTCGACCCCCATCAGCCCGTTCTTGGTGCCGCCGAAGGACAGCGCGTCTATGCCCGATTCCCAGGTCATTTCGGCAGGGGTGCAACCAAGGGTCACCAGCGCATTGGTGAAGCGTGCCCCGTCCATGTGGGTTTTCAAGCCGAAGTCGCGGGCCACCGCGCTCAATGCTCGGAGTTCGGCCAGATCATAGACCGATCCCCGTTCGGTGGCCTGGGTGAGCGACACCGGCCCCCGCTGCGGGCCGTGAACGCCACGGTTGCCTTCCCGCTCGATGGCGCTGCGCAGCGCTTCGGGTGTCATCTTGTCGCCACCCGGCACCAGCGTCAGCTTGGCCCCGCCCGAGAAGAACTCGGGCGCGCTGCATTCGTCTTCGTGGATATGCGCAACCGGAGAGCAGAACACCGTCTCGTAAGGCGCGGTGAGCGAGGCCAGGGCCAGGGAATTGGCGGCAGTGCCTGTGGTCACCAGATGCACCGCGGCTTCGGGTGCCTCGAACAGATCACGCAGCCGGTCGCGGACGCGATCCATCGCCGCATCGGCGCCATAGCCGGGGGCGAACCCTTCGTTGGCCTCTGCCAATGCCTCCATGACTTTCGGGTGAACGGGACCGGCGTTGTCGGAGGCAAAGAACATCAGACGGGCTCCTCTATGATATAGTCTTCCCAATCTTCCTCGGGGACTTCGAATTCGGGCACGGTTCGATGGCGGATCGACACGCCGGCGGCATGCACGCTGGCGGGATCGCCGGTGATCAGCGGGTGCCAGTCATACAATGGCCGGCCTTCCCACAGCAGCCGATAGGCGCAGGTCTCCGGCATCCAATAGGCATGCTCGTCAATGTTGTCAGGCCGCAGCACGATACATTCCGGCACGAACTGGTGGCGGATTTCATATTGCGCGCACAGGCAACTGTCGTCGTCCAGCAAGCGGCAGGCGACGCAGGTCAGGGCGACCTCGCCGGTTTCCTCGTCCTCAAGCTTGTTCAGGCAGCATTTGCCGCAGCCGTCGCACAGCGCCTCCCATTCCCTGTCGTTCAGCTTGCGCAGGGGTTTGCGTTCCCAGAACCGGGGCGACAGGTCTTTGCGGTCGATATGGTTGCTCATAGCGCGGACAGGATATCACGGGCGCGGGCACAATCGGCATTCATCTGGTCGATCAATGCCTGCAACCCGTCGAATTTCATTTCCGGGCGCAGATAATCGACCAGCGCGACCGACAGCGTTGCACCATAGAGATCGCCAGTGAAGTCGAACAGGAAGGTTTCGATATTCGGCACCTCGCCGTCGAACATCGGCCTGACCCCCAGTGAGGCGGCACCGTGATAGCTGCCCTTGTGCGGTCCGTCGAGCACATCGACCAGTGCCGCATAGACGCCGAAGGCGGGCGGGTGCAGCCCTTCGATCGACATATTGGCAGTGGGGAAGCCCAGGTCGCGGCCACGTTGTTCGCCGCCGATCACCGGCCCTTCGATCCGGTGCCAGTGGCCCAGCATGGCAGCCGCGTCACGCGGGCGGGCCTCGCTCAGCGCGGTGCGGATGGCGGTGGAGGACACCGTATGTTCGGATTGTTCCAGCAGCGGCGCGATGGTGACGCCAAAGCCCATCTCGTGACCGAAACGCACCAGATCCTCGGCATTGCCGCTGCGCTTCTTGCCGAAGCAGAAATCGGCGCCGACGACCACATGGCGCAGGCCCAGCCCGTCCGAGATCACATTGCGGGCGAATTCCTCGGGGCTGAGCCCGGCCAGGGCGGCGTTGAAGTTCAGTTCGTACAGCCGTTCCACCCCCAGCTTCTCCAGCCGGTGGGCGCGGGCGCCGCGCCGCATCAGCCGGAATGGCGGGCTTTGGGGGGCGAAGAATTCGCGCGGGTGGGGTTCGAAGGTGACAACGCCCAGGGGCGCGTCGGGGTCGGCCTGATGGGCCAGACGGATCACCGACTGGTGGCCGATATGCACGCCGTCAAAATTGCCGATCGCGGCGCTGGCGCCACGGTCCTGGGGTTCGACGAATTGGTAGTCCCGAATGATCCGCATGGGCGATGCCTAGCGCCCCGCGTCGGCGGGCGCAAGACACCTGCGCCCGCGGTTTGCGATCTCAGTCGAACTTGCGGCTGGGGGCCAGCACTGTCGCTTCGCCGATCAGCACTTTCTTTCCCTCGACCGAACAATGGCAGTCCAGCTTGACCCGGCGCTTGGCGACGTCGATGTCGATCACCTTGACCTCGGCATAGACCATATCGCCGGGGCGCACCGGGGCGAGGAACTTCAGCGACTGGCCCATGTAGATGGTGCCGTGGCCGGGAAGCTGTTCGCCGATCACCGCCGAAATCAGCCCGGCAGTCAGCATGCCGTGGGCGATGCGGCCTTCGAAGATGGTGTCCTGAGCATAGGCATCGTCCAGGTGCACCGGGTTATGATCGGTCGACACTTCGGCGAACAATTCGATATCGCGATCCGTCACCTGTTTGCGCAGGTAACGGGTCATCCCCATTTCGATGTCTTCGATGCAGATCGTTCCGCGGGGCAGATTGTCCAACATGTCGTCCTCTTGCTCTCATCGGCGCGGTAATAAAAAACCTTGAGTCGCCGCGTCATCGGCAACTTTATTACTTCGCAACCGCAGAAAATCAAGAGAATTCTTGTGTCAGCGCAACCGGCCAATGGCATAGGTGGGCGCGCGCATTTCCTTTTTGATATAAGTGCTTAGCGCCGCTTCATCCGGTTGGTGGTCGGTTTTCGTCTCGTCCGCCGCGAGGCCTCCGGTAATGAAAAGGGAATCGATATCCTCTCCCATCGCGCCGGCGACATCGGTGTGGATGCCGTCGCCGATCGCCAGAATCGAGGCTTGCGAGACCTCGACGCCCAGCGATGCCAGACGGCGGCGGGCCAGGTCATAGATCGGCGGATGCGGCTTGCCGAAATAGAGGCTTTCGCCGCCCATGTCGGTATAAAGGCTGGCCACCGCGCCGGCGCACCATTCGCGCACCTCGCCGCGGTCGACGATGATATCGGGATTGGCGCAGAGAAGCTTCATCCCCTTCTGTTTGGCGAACAGCAGTTGCGGCCGCAGGATCTCCGGGTTCTCCTCGGGGTCGAAGGGACCGCAGCAGACGATGCCCTCGGCCTCCTCCAGCTCGACCCTGGTGATCTCAAGCGGATCGTCCAACACATGGATCGGTTCGAAAAAACCCTGGTCGCGGTCCCACTCGCCCATGAACCAGACCTTCTGGCCGACCACGCCTTCGAACATCGCGGCCCGCGCGCTGTCGCCGCTGGTGGCGATGGTGTCATAGGCATCCTCGGGCACGCCGAAGACCTTGAGCTGCTCGGCCACGCCGGCACGGGGTTTCGGCGAGTTGGTGACCAGAACGACCACACCGCCGGCTTTCCGATAGGCCTGCAAGGCGGCGACCGCCTCGGGGTAGGCGGTGACGCCGTTATGCACGCAGCCCCAGAGATCGACGAACATCGCGTCGTAGTTCTGGGAAATCTTGGAAAGCGCGGTGATGATCTGGGTCATGGAAAGCCGTTTGCTGTGATCTGGAGGGGCAGAACGGGCCAGGGCGGCGGTGCGCCGGGGCCAAGGATGAGCTGCGCCTACTAACACCGGTTTGTGACAGAATGACAACGGCAAACCGTGCGACGCTGCCGTTGCGGTCGGCTTGACATCGGTCGTAATCTCATCGGTATTGCGAGGGCTTGCAATCCAGAGGAGAGCTCATGGGCCGAATTTCCCGAGCCGCCGCTGTGCTTGGCATTTGTCTTGTCGCCGCATCCTGCGGCACCAGCCGGAACTTGGTGCGGGGCAGTCGGACACTGCCGCGCGGATGTTCGCTGAGGCGCGCGCCGAAGGACCTCGGCGGACGCTGTCGGCCGCTGCGGCGGAAAGCCGGTTCCAACGGGTTGCCGCGCGGATCCAGCCGACCGGTCGCAGATATTGTGAAAGCCTGGCCGGTGAGCGCAGCAATCTGAATTGCAACGTCATGTTGCAGATTGATCGCGAGATGAAGCAGCGCAACGCCTATTTCACCTATGACGGCAAAGAGCCGGTGATCCGTATTTCGATGCCGATGCTACAGGACAGTGCCAGTGACGACGAGGTGGGGTTCATCCTCGGGCACGAATATGGCCACCTTATCGGGCGGCATATTCAGAAGCAGCAACAACAGGCGTTGGCCGGGGCGCTGCTCCTCGGGGTGATCACGGCGGCGGCGACGGTGAATTCGGCCTCCTACAATCCGAATACCGTGAGCCAGAGCATGGATGTCGGGGCGGCTGCCAGTGCGATGGCCTATTCCCAGACCTATGAGCTGGAGAGCGACACGCTGGGAACGCGGATCGCCCGTGCGGCGGGCTATGATCCGGTCAAGGGGGCGAAATTCTTCGCGCGGGCCGAGGCTGCACGGACCTCTGCCGGCAATTTGTCGTTCTGGGGTACCCATCCGCCCGACGCGAAGCGGCTGGCGACCGTGCTCGCGACGATGCAGCAGATCGACGCCAAAATCGGCTTGCAGAAAGCGCAGTAGAAAACGTCGGCACCGCGCCGCTTTGTTGCCACTGGGGGGCAGGCGCATTTACCGTCCCGTTGCCGGGCGTTAGATCAGTGTCATGCAGAATCTCGCAATCCTTCTGGCCACCGTCGCCCTTCTGGGCATCCTGATACTGCCCCGGGTATCCGAGGCGCGGCTCTGGCGCGCAACCGTCACGCCCTTGGCCTCGATCATCGGCAGCGGGTTTCTGGTTCTGGGGCCGATCCTGGATGACGCCTACGGGCGTTATGCGCCGCTTGCGATGGTGGCGCTCTGCATCGGGGCCTGGGCTTTCGGGGCGGCGGTGCGGTTCAATATCGCCGCGATCGAACACTCCAAGGGCCAGCGCAGTCTGGCCGAGGAGCGGATCGAACGGCTTGCCTCCTGGGCGCTGGCTTTCGCCTATGTGATTTCGGTGTCCTATTACCTGAACCTCTTCGGCGCCTTCGCGGTCAGCCTGACCCCGCTCAGAGGGGCGGAACATGCCAGAGAGGTGACGACAGCGGTTTTCCTGGTGGTGCTGATCGCCGGCTGGGGCCGGGGATTTGGCGCGTTGGAGCGGATGGAGCAAGTCGCGGTCAGCCTGAAGCTGGCTATCATCCTGGGGCTTCTGGTGGGGCTGGCGCAATATGTTGCGCATCATGCCGCGGCGGGCGATCTGGTGCTGAACAAGCCGGGGTTGAGCGGTTGGCCGGCGGTGACGCTGGCCTTCGGGCTGATCGTCACCGTGCAGGGGTTCGAGACCACCCGCTATCTGGGCGAGACCTATGATGCGCGGATGCGGATCCGGGCGATGCGGCTGGCGCAGGGGTTGGCGACGCTGATCTACATGATCTATATCTGCCTGCTGGCCTTCGATTTTCCTGCCGACAAGGTGGCGCTCTCGGAAACCGCGATCATCGACCTGATGCAACTGGTGGCGCCGATCCTGCCGGCGCTTCTGGTCGCCGCGGCGCTTGCCGCGCAGTTCAGCGCCGCGGTGGCCGATACCGCCGGGTCCGGCGGGCTGGTGGCGGAACTGACCGGCGGAAGGATCAGTTCACGCCAGTCCTATGCGCTGTTGGTGGCAATCGGCATCCTGCTGACCTGGAGCGCCGATGTCTTCCAGATCATCTCCTATGCCTCGCGCGCCTTCGCGGCCTATTATGCGCTGCAGGCGGCGATCGCGGCGCTGGCGGCGCGGGGCCGGCCGGGGGCCACTTGGCGGGTGCCGGTCTTTTCCGTCCTGACCCTGCTGGGGCTGGCCATCGTGATCTTCGGCACCCCGGTGGAATAGGACGGATTGTCGGGCCGCTTGTCGCGGGACATGAAAAATCCCGCCGGCAGTGCCAGCGGGATGATGAATGGCCGGGGATGTGTCCCGCGATCAGACCTTGAGGTTCGGGATGATCTGCTTCTTGCGGCTCATGATGCCGGGCAGGACCACGGTGTCGCCCTCGACGGTGGCGCCAAAGCTCTTCTCGGCGACGGTCTTGACCAGATCGTTCGGCACCAGCAGCGTGGCTTCTTCATTCAGGATGTCGATGACGAACAGCAGGACCTGATCGGCGCCGTCTTCCTTGGCGACGTCCACCATCGAGTTCATCAGGCTGTCCTTGCGGTCCAGCACGATCTTCGGCGCGGTGGTTTCCAGCACGGAGACGCGGAATTCAGTGCCGTCGATGTTGTATTCCTTCGAATCCATCCGCAGCAGCTCGGCGTCGGAGAAGGCGGAGACGTCGGATTTCGCCTCGAACAGCTCTGCGGCATAGGACGGGATGTCGATGCCCAGTTCGGTCGCCAGTTTCTGCGCCACGGCCTTGTCGTGATCGGTGGTGGTGGGGCTGCGGAATTCCAGCGTGTCGGACAGGATGCAGGACAGCGCCGCGCCCTTGATCGCCTCGGGCATCTTGTCGGCGTCATCGCCCATCAGGTCGATCAGGATGGTTGCGGTGCAGGCCAGCGGACGCACGGTGATGTCGATCGGACCCTTGGTTTCGATCCCGCCGACCAGCTTGTGGTGGTCGATGATGGCGCGGATATCGGCGGCATTGATGTCGGCCGGCAGCTCAGCCGGGTTGTTGGTGTCGACGATCACCACCGGCGCGCCGGCCTCGACGGCCGAAATGATTTCCGGTTTGTCCAGGTTCCAGCGCTTCAGCACGAAGGCGGCTTCGGTGTTGGGCTCACCCAGCAGCTTCGGCGCGGCGGCTTCGCCTTTGATCTCGTTCAGATACCAGGCCCAGACGATGGGCGAGCCGGTGGAATCTGTATCAGGGGATTTGTGGCCAAAGACTTGAATGGTCATAACGGAGTCCTGTTCAACGATGGAATTTTGCGCGCCTTATAGGCGTGACGGCTGCTCTTGTCACGGGGCCTGTCTCTGTCACAAGGGCGCAAGGGACATGCGGGCGATATTCCGCGGCGGGGCGGGACGAAAGGAGGCCGTTTGATGCGAGAGGAAGACCTTTATCCGCCCGTCAAGGCGTTACTGGAACGCCAGGGCTATGAGGTGAAGGGCGAGATCGGCGCTGCCGATGTCGTGGCCCGGCGCGGCGAGGAGCCCTTGGTGATCGTCGAACTGAAGCTGCGCTTCTCGCTGGGTCTCTATCATCAGGCGGTGGCGCGGCAGGCAATCAGCGATCTGATCTATCTGGCGGTGCCGCGTCCGGCGGGAAAGACCGCGCGGCGGGCGCTAAAGGACAATCTGGCGATGTGCCGCCGGCTGGGACTGGGGCTGATCTTGGTGCGCCTGAACGGCAAGGGCGACGCGCTGGCCGAGGTCCTGTGCGATCCCGGGCCTTATGCGCCGCGCAAGTCGAAGACAAAGCAGGCGCGGCTGCTGCGTGAATTCGACCGGCTTGTGGGTGACCCCAACAGGGGTGGCAGCACCCGCGGCGGCATCGTGACTGGATATCGCCAGGACGCGCTGCGCTGTGCGGCCTATCTGTCGGGGCGCGATCAGGCGCGTGGGGCCGAGGTGGCGCGCGAGACCGGGGTGATCCATGCGACGCGGCTGATGCGGGACAATCATTATAGCTGGTTCGACCGGCTGGGCACGGGGGTCTATGCCCTGACCGAAGCCGGGCGCCACGGGTTGGCACATTGGGGCGGCGGTTGACAGGGCAGGGCGGGGGCGGCACCGTGCCGGGGCTGTCCTGCCCTGGTTCTCCAAGATGATTTCGCACCCGCTCAAGACGCTTTTCGTCCATATCCCCAAGACTGGCGGGCAGAGCATCGAATCGGTTTTCCTGAAAGATGCAGGCCTCTCCTGGGCCGAGCGCGGGCAGCTTTGTCTGGGGCGGAACCGTGATCCGGCGCGGGGGCCGACGCGGCTGGCACATCTTTATGCGGACGAATATGTTCGCTGCGGCCATATTTCCGGCGCGGCGTTTGATGCCTATCTGAAATTCGCCATCGTCCGGCATCCCTATGAGCGGGTGCTTTCCGAATACCGTTATCGTGCGGCGGCGCGGCGCAAACGGGGCGATCCGCCGGTGTCCTTCGATGCGTTCATCCGCTTGCGGCCAGAGGACGAGCGGCTTGATCTGGCGCGTCATCTGGTGCCGCAAAACCGCTATGTCAGCGATGCCGGCGGGCGCCTTCTGGTCGATAGGGTGCTGCATCTGGAGCGTCTGGAGGAGGAGGTCGCGCCGCTTTTTCAGAAGATTTTTCGCCGCATGGTGCAGTTGCCGCATCAAAACGCCTCTGCCGCCGGGGATGGGCCGCGCCGCGCCGATCTGAGTACGGATCAGAAGCGATACCTGCAGGAGCGCTATGCCGAGGATTTTGCCGCTTTCGGCTATGAGGGCTGAGCAAAAAAAACTGACGGGAGAATCGCAAGAGAACGGTTGACAGGTCTGGCGGCTCTGCCTAGCTAACTGCCGTTATCACTCGCTTGGTGTGAGTGATAATGCTCCCCCGGAGGAGGGGGAGGGATGAATGAAAACGAACTTTGAGCCTCAAGGAGCTGCAAAGATGGCATTCAAACCGCTTCATGACCGTGTGCTGGTCAAGCGCGTCGAAAGCGAAGAGAAAACCGCCGGTGGGCTGATCATCCCTGACAGCGCGAAAGAAAAGCCGAGCGAAGGCGAAGTCATCGCCTGCGGTGAAGGCGCACGCAAAGACAGCGGCGAGCTGATCCCGATGGCCGTCAAAGCCGGGGACAAGGTCCTGTTCGGCAAATGGTCGGGCACCGAGGTCACCGTCGAAGGTCAGGAACTGCTGATCATGAAGGAAAGCGACATCATGGGCATCATCGAGTAAGCGCCAGGCGCTTCTCTGATCCCAAGACACGCTGACTTCACGCAAAAATTCTCAAGGAGAAACTGACATGTCTGCTAAGGACGTCAAATTCAACACCGAGGCCCGCAACAAGATGCTCAAGGGTGTGAACATCCTGGCTGATGCGGTGAAAGTGACCCTGGGCCCCAAAGGCCGCAACGTGGTCCTGGAAAAATCCTTCGGCGCCCCCCGGATCACCAAGGATGGTGTCTCGGTTGCCAAGGAAATCGAACTGGAAGACAAGTTCGAGAACATGGGCGCGCAAATGGTGAAAGAAGTCGCCTCGCGCACCAATGACGAGGCCGGCGACGGCACCACCACCGCGACCGTTCTGGCCCAGGCCATCGTGCGCGAAGGTCTGAAATCGGTTGCCGCCGGCATGAACCCGATGGACCTGAAGCGCGGCATCGACCTGGCAACCGCCAAGGTCGTCGAAGCCATCAAGGCTGCAGCCCGTCCGGTGAACGACAGCAACGAAGTTGCACAAGTCGGCACCATTTCGGCCAACGGCGAAGCCGAAATCGGCCGTCAGATCGCTGACGCGATGCAAAAGGTCGGCAACGAGGGTGTGATCACCGTCGAAGAAAACAAAGGCCTGGAAACCGAGACCGACGTGGTCGAGGGGATGCAGTTCGACCGTGGCTACCTGTCGCCCTACTTCGTGACCAACGCTGACAAGATGATTGCGGATCTGGAAGACTGCATGATCCTGCTGCACGAGAAGAAACTCTCGTCGCTGCAGCCGATGGTGCCGCTGCTCGAGCAAGTGATCCAGTCGCAAAAACCGCTGCTGATCATCGCCGAGGACGTCGAAGGCGAAGCGCTGGCGACCCTGGTTGTCAACAAACTGCGTGGCGGCCTGAAGATCGCTGCGGTCAAGGCTCCGGGCTTCGGCGATCGCCGCAAGGCCATGCTGCAGGACATCGCCATCCTGACCGGCGGTCAGGTGATCAGCGAAGATCTGGGCATGAAGCTCGAGTCCGTCACCATGGACATGCTGGGCACCGCCAAGAAAGTCACCATCACCAAAGATGAGACCACCGTGGTCGACGGTGCTGGCGACAAGGCCGAGATCGAAGCCCGCGTGGCCCAGATCCGCACCCAGATCGAAGAAACCACCAGCGACTACGACCGTGAAAAGCTGCAAGAGCGTGTTGCGAAACTCGCCGGCGGTGTGGCCGTTATCCGCGTTGGCGGCATGACCGAAGTCGAAGTGAAAGAGCGTAAGGACCGCGTCGACGACGCCCTGAACGCAACCCGCGCTGCCGTGCAAGAAGGCATCGTAGTCGGCGGCGGTGTCGCCCTGGTGCAAGGCGCCAAGGCTCTGGTGGGTCTGGAAGGCGAAAACAGCGACCAGAACGCCGGCATCAACATCGTCCGCAAGGCGCTGGAAGCTCCGCTGCGTCAGATCGCTGAAAACGCTGGTGTCGATGGTTCGGTCGTGGCCGGCAAGGTGCGCGAATCCGACGACCTGAAATTCGGCTACAACGCGCAGTCGGACGAATATGGTGACATGTTCGCCTTCGGCGTGATCGACCCGGCCAAGGTGACCCGGACCGCTCTGGAAGATGCGGCCTCGATCGCCGGTCTGCTGATCACCACCGAAGCCATGGTTGCCGACAAGCCCGCCAAGGAAGGCGCGGCCGCAGGCGGCATGCCCGACATGGGCGGCATGGGCGGCATGGGCGGCATGATGTAAGACGCCGACTTCGCTGCGGCGAAGTCTGGCCGGGGGCCAAGCGGCCCCCACATCAGACCCAAGGCTTTTGCAAAGGCGTCCTCCGGGGCGCCTTTGTTTCGTTGGGCGGGTCCCCTCTAGGCACAGTTCCATCCGCGCTGTAGCATTCGGGAAATCAATCCCGGCGTGTGGAGAGTGGAAATGCGGTTTCTCTTTGGGCTGATGATCACGTCCCTTCTGGCAACGGTCGCCGTCGCCGAAGAGGATGACGGCTGGTTCTCGATCGGCTCCGACATCTTTCGTGCCAGCCAGAGTGTCAGCGTGGATGCCGCGGGACTATCGGATCTCTTCCTCGCGGGGGAGACGGTAGTATCGACGGCCGATATCGTCGGCACGGCCCATGTTGCCGGTCGCTTTCTGACGCTCTCGGGCCGGATCGGTGGCAATGCCTATGCCATGGGCCAGAAAGTGGCCCTGACCGGGCCGGTGGCGGGCAATGTCACGCTCCTCGGGCAGGAGGTCACGGTGGAGGCGCCGGTGATGGGAAACCTGCGCGCCACCGCCTCGGAACTGGCGGTGACGGGGGATATCGGCGGCTATGCGCTGCTTGTCGGTGAGAAGGTCGCGCTTGACGGACCGGTCGACGGAGATGTGACCCTGACTGCGCGCGAGGTCGATTTCGGCACCAAGGCGCGGATCGGTGGCAAGCTGATCCTCTACGAAAGCTCTCCGGGCAGTGTGACGGTGCCGGCGGCGGTGGTGCCTGCCGAGCGGGTCGAGCGGCATCTTTCCGACGGCTGGGATCAGGATCGCGGCTATGGGATGCGTATCTTTTCCTGGCGCGCCGCGCTGGGGGGCTTTGTGGCGGGCGTTCTGGTGATTGCGGGGATTGCGGCGCTGATCGCATTGCTCGCCCCCGAGATGCTGGCGGCGATGCGGCGGCGCATTCTCGACCGGCCCGGGCGGACGCTGGGCCTGGGCTTTGTTTCCCTGTCGGCGATCTGCGGTGCCGGGCTGGTGGTGGCGCTGACCGGCATCGGCATCCTGCTGACCCCGGCTTTCTTGGTTCTGGCCTTGCTGGCCGGGTTCTTCGGCTATGTCATCGGCGCCTATGCCCTGGGGGTAGCGGTGCTGCGCGCCGCCGGACGGCATCTGCCCGAGGCGATTGGCGACCGGGCGCTGGCGGCCGGGGTCGGCGCCACGCTTGCCGGGGTGATCGCGATGGTGCCCTTGCTGGGTTGGCTCTTCGTATTGGCTCTGGTGTTGACCGGTCTGGGGGCGCTGGCTGCCCGATTGCTGCCCGATCACCTCTCTGGCACACCGCGATACTGAGGACGGCGGATGCCGTTTCTTGTCGCGCTGACCATGATTGCCTTCGCGGCGAATTCGCTGCTGACCCGGTGGGCGGTGGAGAGCGGCGCGATTTCGCCAGTGGGCTTTGCCGCGATCCGGGTGGCGGCGGCGGCGGCGATACTGGTGCCCTTGGCCTGGTTGCGCGGGTACCATCTGCCGCTGACGCAGCGGTACCGCTGGATCGGAGTTCTGTCGCTGGCGGCCTATATGATCGGGTTTTCACTGGCTTACCGCACGCTTGACGCCGGGGTCGGGGCGCTGGTCCTGTTCGGTGTGGTGCAGATTGCCATCTTTGCGGGGGCGGCGCTGATCGGGGCGCCACTGGGGATGCGCCAGATGCTGGGGGCGGTGGTGGCTTTTGGCGGGTTGTTGTGGGTTCTGTGGCCGGCGGGCGGCGCCGGGGTGTCGCTGGCCGGTGCGGCGGCGATGATCGTGGCAGGGCTCGGCTGGGGGGTCTACACATTGGCCGGTCGCGCCGAGGCTCAGCCGCTGGCCGGAACTGCGGCGAATTTCCTGTTGGCGCTGCCGCTTTGCCTGCTGCCGTTGGCACTGGGGCTGGGCGGGGCGTCGCTGGCGCCACTGGGTATCGTGCTGGCAGTGATCTCGGGCGCGGTGACCTCGGGGTTGGGCTATGCGCTCTGGTATGCGCTGCTGCCGCGGCTGGCGGCAAGCACGGCGGCGACGGTTCAGCTTTCGGTGCCTGTGATCGCGCTGATCGCGGGCGCCGCCCTGTTGGGCGAGGTGCCGGGGTTGCGGTTGCTGCTGGGCGCCTCGGTGGTGCTGGGCGGTATCGCGCTGGGGCTGCCGCGCCAGGCCCGGCAACGGCCCTGAGCGGGCTTTCCCGGCGCGGGAAAACCGCTTATCTGCCGGGTATGAGCGTTGCATTCCTCTTCCGATGGGCGGCCCTGCGAGGCGGAGCATGATTGAATTCGATCTGGTCGGGGCAAAGGTCTTGCTGCCGGAAGGTGAGCCGGTGCCGGCGCGGCTGTCCGTCTCCGGCGGGCGGATCGTCACCGCGCCGGTGGGGCGGCCGGTCGATCTGTCGGGCTGTCTGATCCTGCCGGGGATCGTCGATCTGCATGGAGACGGGTTCGAACGTCACGTGGCGCCAAGGCGCGGAGCGATGACCGACCCGGAAGAGGGGATCGTCACCGCGGCCTCGGAACTGGCGGTCAATGGCATCACCACCGGGGTCCTGGCGCAATTCTATAGCTGGGAGGGCGGTCTGCGCGGCCCGGAGTTCGCGGCCCGGGTATTCGGGGCCATTGCCGCGGCCCGGCCCCGGGTGGTGCCGGATCTGATCCCGCAGCTACGATTCGAGATCGCGATGCTCGACGATTACGGCACCTTGCCGGCAAAGCTGGCGGCCTGGGAAATTCCCTATGTCGTCTTCAACGATCATCTGGCGCATGACCGGCTGGCCGCCGGGCGCAAACCGCCCCGGCTGACCGGACAGGCGTTGAAGGCGGGCTGCAATCCCGAGGTCTATTTCCAGCGCATGCTGGCGCTGGAGGCGCGTATGCCGGAGGTGTCGGCAGCCCTTGACGGCCTGTGCGCAACCCTGGCCGGGCAGGGGGTGCGAATGGGCAGCCATGATGATCGTACGCAGCGCGGGCGGGAAGAATGGCGCGGGCGCGGTGTGCGGATTGCCGAATTCCCCGAAACGCTGGTGGCGGCCGAAGCCGCGCGGGCCGGGGGCGACGCGGTGGTCATGGGGGCGCCGAACGTGATGCGCGGCGGTTCGCACAACGGCAATGTCTCGGCCCGCGATCTGGTCACTGCGGGGCTCTGTGATGCGCTGGCCTCGGATTATCATTACCCCTCGCTGTGCCGCGCTGCGCTGAGCCTTGCGCGGGAGATCGGGATGGCGGCGGCCTGGCGGCTGGTCTCTTCCGGACCTGCGGAGCTGCTGGGGTTGACGGATCGCGGCAGGCTGACGCCGGGGCGGCGCGCCGACATATTGGTGCTGGAGCAGGCGACGGGGAGGATCGTCGCGGTTTTCGCTGCTGGCCGGGTGGCACATCTGAACGGCGATCTGGCCGGGCGTTTCCTGATGGCCTGAGGCCGACCGCAGGGCCCGGTTCTGCGGGCCGGGCGCCGGAGACCTGTGTCGGAGCCTCCGGCGGGGATATTTTAGCCAGAAAAAGGCGCGGGTCAGGAGAAGAGGGCGGCCCGGATCAGCGCGGCGCGCGGATCACCCGGTTGACATGGCCCATCTTGCGGCCCGGCTTGACTTCGGACTTGCCATAGAGATGCAGTGCCGTGTCGGGCTGGCGGGCCAGATCGGGCACCCGGTCCATGTCGTCGCCGATCAGGTTCTCCATCACCACATCGGCATGGCGCTGCCCGTCGGCCAACGGCCAGCCGGTCACGGCGCGGATGTGTTGTTCGAACTGGTCGACGGCGCAGCCGTTCTGGGTCCAGTGACCCGAATTGTGGACGCGCGGCGCGATCTCGTTGACCAGGAGGCCTTGGGGGGTCACGAAAAGCTCCACCCCCATGACGCCAACGTAATCCAGCGCATTGAGGATCTTGGCGGCCAGCAGCACGGCGTCCATCCGCTGTGCTTCGCTCAGCCGTGCCGGCACGGTGGTGCGGCGCAGGATGCCAGCCTCATGCATGTTTTCGCCGGGATCGAAACAGGCGATGTCGCCCGAGAGGCCGCGGGCGGCGATGACCGAGATTTCATGGCTGAAGGTCACGAAGCCTTCGAGGATCGAAGGGGCGCCGGCCATATCGGCAAGCGCCTGGGGGGCGTCCTCGGCAGACATGATGCGGGCCTGGCCCTTGCCGTCATAGCCGAAGCGGCGGGTCTTGAGGATCGCCGGGGCGCCGATTTCTTCCAGCGCTTCGGCCAGGTCGATGTCGTCGTCGACGGCGGCGAAGGGGGCGGTGCGGAGACCCAGGTCGGTGAGAAAGGCCTTTTCGGTCAGCCGGTCCTGGCTGACCTTCAGCGCCTTGCGATTGGGCCGGATCGGGCGCAGCGGTTCGAGAATGTCGAGCGCTTCGGCCGGGATATTTTCGAATTCATAAGTGATGACATCGACGGTTTCGGCAAAGGCGCGCAGTGCCTCGACGTCGTCATAGCCGGCCGTGGTTACCCGTGCAGCCACCTGGCCGGCGGGCGGGTTGGCGCCGGGTTCGTAGATATGGGTGCTGAAGCCCAGTCGGCTGGCGGCGACCGAAAGCATGCGGCCCAGCTGGCCGCCGCCGAGAATGCCGATCACGGCGCCGGGGGCGAGAGGGGCATCAGTCATCGACGGGTTCCTCCGGGATCGAGGCAGAAAGCGCAGTGCGCCAGTCGTCCAGCCGCTTTGCCAGCGCCGGGTCCTGCAGTGCCAGGATAGCCGCAGCCATCAGCCCGGCATTGGCGCCTCCGGCGGCGCCGATCGCCATGGTGGCCACCGGGAACCCCTTGGGCATCTGCACGATGGAATAAAGCGAATCGACACCCGACAACGTGCGCGTCTGGATCGGGACGCCAATCACCGGCACCCGGGTTTTCGACGCCATCATGCCGGGCAGATGCGCGGCCCCGCCGGCGCCCGCGATAATCACCTGCAGCCCGCGCGCCACGGCGCTTTTGCCGTAGTCCCACAGCCGGTCCGGTGTGCGGTGGGCCGAGACGATCCTGGCCTCATAGGGGATTTCGAGGGTGTCGAGGATTTCCGCGGCGAGTTTCATGGTGGGCCAGTCGGACTGGCTGCCCATGATGATACCGACGGGCGGGTTGGCGGGATTGTTCATAAGCTGAGCGCCCCAAGCTGTGCCGTAAGCGGCGGAGGAGCGCGCACTATAGCCAAATCGGTCCTGCAGGCAATGTGTCTTGCCGGCCACTGTGGCCGGAGGTCCGCAAAGGCCCGCAGAGGCGTGATCAGGCGATGATATCGGGGGTCAGCCGGTCCTCGATCAGCGCGATCATGTCCTTGAGCCGCAGCTTCTGCTTTTTCAGGCGCTGCACGGTAAGCTGGTCGGCGGTGCCACGGTCGACAAGGGCGATGATCGCCTCATCCAGGTCGCGGTGCTGGCGGCGAAACACCTCGAGTTCGACCCGCAGAACCTCATCTGTTTTCATGGAGATATCGCTGCGGGCGTTCATGGCGACTCACGTGGCTGGGAAAGTGATTGTCAAAAAACACAATACGATGCCCGGCGGTTTTCGCCTAGCCCTTGTTAATGATCGGCATTCTGCCCATATTCAATACAGTAGCGGCCGCCGGAACGGGACCGCATGCTCCGTCGCTTTGGTAAAAGGACGAAAGACGTGTCGAAACTTACCTTGGGATCCTACCCGCATCTGCTGGGGTTCGAGCAGCTTGAACAATTGCTGCAACGCTCGGCCAAGTCGGGAAATGAGGGATACCCGCCGTATAACATCGAACAGACTTCCGATTACTCCTATCGCATCACTCTGGCAGTGGCCGGGTTTGGCGAGGATGATCTGTCCATCACGGTCGAGGATCGCCAATTGGTGATCCGCGGCCGCCAGAGAGATGACAGCGATGGGCGCGTGTTCCTTCATCGTGGTATCGCCAGCCGTCAGTTCCAGCGCATGTTCGTGCTGGCCGATGGGGTCGAAGTGGGCGAAGCCGTCATGGAGAACGGTCTGCTGCATGTGGACCTGACCCGTGCTCTCCCGGAAACCGTGGTGCAGACCATCAACATCAGAAAGGGGTAATGCACATGAACACGCCTTTTGATTTCAACCAGGACGCCCGCCGGATCGTTTACGTGAAGGCGGTGGATGTCGCCGATCTGCCGGCCGAGGTTCAGGCCGGGGCGCAGGGGCTGGATCACCTCTATGCGGTGCACGATGCCCAGGGCCAGCAACTGGCGCTGGTGGCCGATCGGCGGATGGCCTTCATTCTGGCCCGTCAGAACGATCTCGAACCGGTCACCGTGCATTGAGCCGCTTCGCCTTCGACTGGGTGGATGCCTTCACCGACCGTGCCTTTGGCGGCAACGGATGTGTCGTTGCCCACCAGGCCGATGGTCTGAGCGTCGCGGAGCGGCTGGCGCTGGTCCGCGAGACATCGCTTTCCGAATGCGCTTTCGTGGTGGCCTCGGAGATCGCTGACTTCGGTGCGCGCTATTACCTCGCCGACAAGGAAATCCTGATGGCGGGCCACCCGACGGTGGCGACTGTGGTGTCGCTGGTCGATCGCGGGCTGGTGACGTTGGAGGATGGCCGGACCGAGTTCACGCTGGAGGTCGGCGCCGGGGTTCTGCCGATTACCGTCACGCGGCACGACGGCAAGCTGAACGTCGTCATGACCCAGGCTGCGCCGCAGTTCGGCCTGGCCTTCGATCCGGCTGAAATCGCGGCGATGATGTCGCTGGCGCCTGAGGATATCCTGGGCACCCCGCAGGTGGTCTCTACCGGGTCGCCCTTCTGCATCACCGTGCTCGAGAACAAGGATGCGCTGCGGCGGGCCCGGCTCGATACCGATCTGTTTTATGCGATGAACCCGCCAGGCACCCCCCGGGCCGAGGTGGTCGAACCCTTTCTGGTTACCCTGGGCGGCGAGACCGAGGCGGGGGATACCTTTTCGCGCCTGCTGCTGCCGCCGCCGATGCCGGCGGAGGATCCCTTTACCGGCTCGGCCACGGGATGTATGGCCGGTTACCTGTGGCATCACAATCTGATCGACAGGTCACGCTTCCGCGCCGAGCAGGGGCATTGGATGGGCCGCCCCGGTCTGGCCGAGGTCGAGGTTCTGGGGCCGCGATCCGCGCCCACCGGCGTCAAGGTCGGCGGTCAGGGCTATGTGTTGATGCGCGGAGAGCTGGAGCTGCCGGCGGCCTGATCCGGGCCGTCGCAAGAAAGACAGGACTGCCCGATGACCGAGCCCGCAATCGCCATCCTGCCCTACGGGCGTCGTCTGGGGCCGGCGCTGTCGGCCCTGCCGGTTACCGATCTGATCTGGCCTCTTGGCTGTCCGGATCGGTTGAAGGGCGGCACCGTCGGCGATCTGGGGCCACAGGATCATCTGCTGGTCTATCCCCGCACCGACATCCATTTCCGCCTGCGCCGCGGCACCAAGGCACGGATTTCGCTGATCATGGCGGAACCCGAGGTGATCCATCGCAAGCACCTGCGCCTGCTGCGGCTGAGCTGGCGGCGATTCTATCGCATCCTCACCTTCAACGAGGGGCTGCTGAACGCGGTGCCCAACGCGGTGCTGTTCCCTCTGGGCACCACCTGGGTGCCGGAATGGCGCGATCTGCCGCTGGACAAGACCGCGATGTGTTCGCTGATCGCCTCGGCCAAGCGGGATTCCGAAGGCCACAAGCTGCGCCATGCGATGGTCGACTGGTCGCGCGTCAGCGGGCAGGACGTAACGGTTCTGGGGCGTGGCTATACCCCTTTCGAGGCCAAGGCCGAGGGGCTCGCCCCCTATCGTTATTCCATCGTCATCGAGAATGTGCAGGAGACCAACTATTTCTCGGAAAAACTGATGGACGCGGTGCTGTGCAATACGGTGCCGATCTATTGGGGCTGTCCCAATCTGGACCGCTTCATGAACCCCGAGGGCATCATCCAATGTCAAACCGAAGCCGATCTGCGCGCGGCGGTCGCCGCCATGTCGGTTGAGGATTTCGAGGCGCGCCTGCCGCAGCTTCGCCGTCTGCAGGGCGAGCTGGAGCAATATATCGACATCGACGTCCGCGCCGCCGAGGTCATTCGTCAGAGCCTTTGAGCCAGGTTTCGCGGCGAATGGTCCGCCGCCTTGCTTTTGCTGGGGCAAAGCTGTAAGTCCCCCGCCACACCGGTCGCAGCCTACCCGGTTATCAAAACAAGGACTGAAACGATGAAAACTGCTGTTGTCTGCTCTGGCGGACTTGATTCCGTGTCGCTGGCTCATGTGCTGGCGGCGGAAAACTCTCTCACACGACTGATCTCTTTCGACTATGGCCAGAGGCACCGGAAAGAGCTGGACTTCGCCGCCGCCTGTGCGGCGCGTCTCGGGGTGCCGCATCATGTGATCGACCTGCGGTCTGTCGGGGCGGCTCTGACCGGCTCGGCGCTGACCGACGGGCTGGATGTGCCCGATGGGCATTATGCGGAAGAGACCATGCGCATCACCGTGGTCCCGAACCGCAACGCCATCATGTTGACCATCGCCTTCGGCATTGCCGCGGCGCAGGGGGATGATGCGGTGGCCACCGCCGTGCATGGCGGCGATCACTTCATCTATCCCGATTGCCGCCCGGCCTTTACCGAGGCCTTCGACGCGATGCAGCGGGCGGCGCTCGACGGTTATGCCGATGTGCGCCTGTCGACCCCCTTCGTGCACCGCAGCAAGGCCGATATCGTCTCCGCCGGCGCCAAGGCCGGCACACCCTTTGAACAGACCTGGTCCTGTTACAAGGGCGGAGAGGTGCATTGCGGCCGATGCGGCACCTGTGTCGAGCGGCGCGAGGCCTTCGATCTCGCCGGGGTCGAAGACCCGACCACCTATGCCGATCCCGATTTCTGGCGTGCGGCCGTCGCCGCGCGGGGGGAGGCGTGATGTATCGGATCAGCAAGGAGTTCCACTTCTCCGCCTCGCATCAGCTTTCTCACCTCGCTCCCGATCACCAATGTGCCAGGCTGCATGGGCATAATTACATCGTGGTGGTCGAGCTGGCGGCGGCTGAGTTGAACGCGGACGGTTTCGTGCGTGATTATCACGAGCTGGCGCCGCTGAAGACCTATATCGACGATGCCTTCGATCATCGTCACCTGAATGATGTGTTGCCGATGGCCTCCACCGCCGAGAACATGGCACGGCATTTCTTCGACTGGTGCCGCGCGCGCTGGCCCGAGGTGGCGGCGGTCAAGGTTTCCGAGACGCCCAAGACCTGGGCCGAGTACCGGCCATGACCCTGCGGATATCCGAGATTTTCGGCCCCACCATCCAGGGCGAGGGGGCACTGATCGGCGTGCCCACGGTTTTCGTGCGGGCGGGGGGCTGCGATTACCGCTGTGTCTGGTGCGACAGCCTGCATGCGGTCGACAGCGCCTATCGAAGGGATTGGGCGCCGATGACGCCTGACGCGATCTGGGCCGAGGTGAAACGGCTGTCCTCCGGTCAGCCGCTGGTGGTCTCGATCTCCGGTGGCAATCCGGCGATCCAGGACTTCGGGCCGCTGATCGCGCTGGGGCGGGCCGAGGGCTATGGCTTTGCCTGCGAAACCCAAGGCTCGGTTGCGCGCGACTGGTTCGCCGATCTCGATACGCTGGTCCTGAGCCCCAAGCCGCCGTCGTCGTACCAGGTGGTCGATTGGGCCGCTTTTGACGCCTGTCTCGCGGCGGCGGGGCTGGGGCCGCAGGTGGGGATGAAGATCGTGATCTTCGACGAGGCGGATTATCTCTGGGCCCGCGAGGTGGCGGAGCGTTACCCCGACCTGCCGCTCTATCTGCAACCCGGCAACCCCGAGGTCGACCCGGATCGCCCGGTCGATCTGACTGCGGCGCTGGCCCGGCTGGAAGGGCTGATCGACCGGGTCACCGCCGATGGATGGTTCCGCCCGCGTGTGCTGCCGCAGCTTCACATGCTGGTCTGGGGCAACAAGCGCGGCGTTTGACGACAGTTCAGGAGACAGATCATGACCAATTCGATCTACAAGGACCTCAAGCAATTGGGCGGCGCCACCGTGCTGCCCGCCAATCCCGATGCGGCGGAGCTGGAGCGGGTGCAGAACCCGCAGGCCGACGTGGCCTATAACGTGCGCTTCACCGCGCCCGAGTTCACCTCGCTCTGCCCGATGACGGGGCAGCCCGATTTCGCCCATCTGGTGATCGACTATGTGCCAGGTGATTGGCTGGTGGAAAGCAAATCGCTGAAGCTTTACCTCGGTGCCTTCCGCAACCATGGAGCCTTTCACGAGGATTGCACCGTGTCGATCGGCCGGCGGCTGGTGGAATTCCTGGCGCCGCAATGGTTGCGCATCGGTGGTTACTGGTATCCGCGCGGAGGTATCCCGATTGATGTCTTCTGGCAGACCGGGCCGATGCCCGAAGGCGTCTGGATTCCCGATCAGGGCGTGCCGCCCTATCGTGGCCGGGGATAAACAGGGCCGCCCTTCCTCAAGAAAAAAGGCCCGGAGCAGTGCTCCGGGCCTTTTCTCTTTCTTCAGGGAACCGCGATCAGCTCAGGCCGATCAGCCCCATGCTTTCCAGTTTCAGCAGCACCTGATGCGCGCAATTATCGACATCGGTGCCTTCGGTTTCAAGCCGCAGCTCGGGGTTCTCGGGGGCTTCGTAAGGGTCGGAGATCCCCGTGAATTCCTTGATCTTGCCTTCGCGGGCGAGCTTGTAGAGCCCCTTGCGGTCGCGACGTTCGCATTCCTCGATCGAGGTGGCGACATGCACCTCGACGAAGGCGCCATAGGCTTCGATCATCTCGCGCACGGCGCGGCGGGTCGCGGTATAGGGCGCGATCGGTGCACAGATGGCGATACCGCCATTCTTGGTGATCTCGGACGCGACATAGCCGATCCGTTTGATGTTGATGTCGCGGTGCTCTTTCGAGAAGCCCAGCTCGGAGCTGAGGTGTTTACGCACCACATCGCCATCGAGCAGGGTGACGGGGCGGCCGCCCATCTCCATCAGCTTGACCATCAGCGCGTTGGCAACCGTCGATTTCCCCGAACCGGAGAAACCGGTGAAGAACACGGTAAAGCCCTGCTTGGCGCGCGGCGGCTTGGTCTTGCGCAGCTCGGTCACCACCTCGGGGAAGGAGAACCACTCGGGAATTTCCAGGCCTTCGGCCAGGCGGCGGCGCAGTTCGGTGCCCGAGATGTTCAGGATGGTGACGTTGTCGCGATCCTCGATCTCGTCATTCGGCTCGTACTGGGCGCGCTCTTGCACATAGACCATGTGCTTGAAGTCGACCATTTCGATGCCGATCTCGTCCTGATGCGTGCGGAACAGCTCCTGTGCATCATAGGGGCCATAGAAGTCCTCGCCGGCGGAGTTCTTGCCGGGGCCGGCGTGGTCGCGGCCGACGATCATATGGGTGCAACCGTGGTTCTTGCGGATCAGACCGTGCCACACGGCCTCGCGCGGGCCGGCCATGCGCATCGCCAGGTTCAGCAGCGACATGGTGGTGGTGGATTGCGGATATTTGTCCAGCACTGCCTCATAGCAGCGCACGCGGGTGAAGTGATCGACGTCGCCCGGCTTGGTCATGCCGACCACCGGGTGGATCAGCAGGTTGGCCTGCGCCTCTTTCGCGGCGCGGAAGGTCAGCTCTTGGTGGGCGCGGTGCAGCGGGTTGCGGGTCTGGAAGGCGACGATGCGGCGCCAGCCCAGCTTGCGGAAGTAGGCGCGCAGTTCGTTCGGGGTGTCGCGGCGGGCCTTGAAGTCATAATGCACCGGTTGCTGGATGCCGGTCACCGGGCCGCCAAGGTAGATCTTGCCGGCGGTGTTGTGCAGGTAGTTGACGGCCGGATGCGCCAGATCGTCGGCACCGAACACCATTTCGGCCTCGCGCGATTTGTTCGGCTCCCAACGGTCGGTGACGGTCATGGTCGCCAGGATCACGCCTTCCTGATCGCGCAGCGCGATGTCTTCGCCCAGCTCGAGCCCGGCAGCGAATTCTTCCGACACGTCCAGCGTGATCGGCATCGGCCAAAGCGCGCCGTCGGCGGTGCGCATGTTTTCGACGACGCCGTTATAGTCGGCTTCGCTCAGAAACCCCTTGAGAGGGAAGAAGCCACCATTCATCAGCAGTTCGAGATCGCAGATCTGGCGCGGGGTAAGATCGAAGCTTTTCAAGTTGGCTGCTTCGAATTTCAATTTTTGGGCGGAATCATAGGATACGTAAAGCTCGGGGATAGGAGCCAAATTGCTAAGCATCGTCATTTCAAATCTCTCGACTTCGGTTGTTCGGGCCGGCCCGCGCTCGGGTCGTCGGCGGCATAGCCTTGCTCTTTATGAGATGTCCAGTGGCCGCAGGGGATTTATACCGGGAATGGAAAATTCTGGCACAGTTTTCGCGGCTTTTCGCCAGTTTTCCATGGGGTGATGTGGGAAGGACGCGTGATTTGCGCCCTGGTTTGGCCCTGGCTTGGCCCGGGGGGCTAGCCGTCGGTGTCTTGTATCAGCCGTTTCAGCGCGGCCCCGTCGGCCAGGGGCAGCGCCTTCAGCGGCAGCGGCCTGCCGCGCAGACGCAGCTCCATCAGGGGCAGCGGAGCGATGTCGATCCCGGCCGCCTCCAGCAGTGGCGCCGATATCAGCAGCTCAACCCCCAGATCCTTGGTGCGCCCTTCCAGCCGGCTGGCCGTATTGACCGCATCGCCGATGATGGTGCGCGGCGCATTGCCGGCGGCGCCGATTTCCCCCAGAACGAGGTCGCCCAGATGCAGCCCGGCACCGATGCGCACCGGGGGAATGCCCTCGGTTGCGAGCGTGGCGTTGAAGGCAGCGAGCGCATCGCTCAGCCCGCTTGCAGCGGTCAGCGCCTCTCGGGCGGATGTCTGGGCGTCTTCGGCCTCGAACACCGCCATCAGCCCGTCGCCCAGGTATTTGTCGACGCTGCCGCCGGCATCCTGGATCGGTGGCACGATGGCATCGAAGAAGCGGTTCAGCAGGAATACCACGTCATAGGGAAGTTGTCCGGTGGTGCGGGCGGTGAAGCCGCGCATATCGAGAAACATGATCGCCAGCCGCCGTTCCTGTCCGCGACTGGCATGGGCCCGGTCACGCCGTCCGTCGGGGCGGAACACGCGAAACACCGTCAAGGGGTCTGTCGGGCGGATCTGGCAGGCCAGCCGGGTATTGGGGCCGGCATTCACCGCCCTCAGGCTGCTGGTCTCGGACGGGCTGGGCGGCGGCAGCGTTTCGCCGCCCTCTTCGACGACGACGCGGCAGGTGGTGCAGCGACCGCGCCCGCCGCACAGCGAGATATGCGGCACGCCATGCAACTGCGACATTTCCAAAAGCGTCAGCCCGCGCGGCGAGACGATTTCCGGGCCATTGACATAACGGACGCGCACCGAGCTGCGCCGGCGGTTCAGCCTGCGTAGCAGGTGAATAGCCAGGGTCAGCAGGAGCAGGGCCAGAAAAATCAGCTCTCCGCGTTGCGTGATCTCGCTCAGACGCTGCAGACTCTGCGGATTGGGCCAGTGAAATCGGGCCATTTCAACCTGTCGGGCAGAGGGATCGGCGAAGACGGCGGAGATCCGGCGCCCTTCGATCATGAAGCCGGCAAGAGCGAAGGCCGGGATCAGCACCGCCAAGCCGCTCCACAATGGGGCCAGAGGCGACCACCAGGTCTTGGACCGCAACCAGAAATGTAGCCCGACGCAACCATGAAACCAGACCGTCAGCAGCAGCAGCGCCTGGAACCAGCCGTCGGGGGTGTTCCAGATCAGCGCGATCAGATAGTCCATCTGGTCGTTCACGCCATAAAGCGTGTGGGCCAGCCGGGTGTGGATGATATGCTGGATGAGCAGAAGGGGGATCGCCAGGCCCGAGACGAATTGCAGCCAGTTCCACCAGGGCATTCGCAGGGTGCGCCGTGAGGCGAGGGAAAAAAGCGCCAGCGCGGCGTGGACGCTGAAGGCGGCATAGAGGATCACGGTGCCGGGCAGGCTGCGGCTGATGGCCAGGCGCAGTTGCTGCGCCTGATCCATCCAATATGGAGAAAACAGCCCCAGACCGATATTGAGGAAATGGAGCAGGGCGAAGATGAAAAGTACCAGACCGCTGACGATCCGTGCCTTTGTCATCCAGTTGCCCCGCCAGAGCTGTGCGGTCACCGGGTCTCTCCGTGGCTTTTGCGACTGCAGAAAACACTGCGTGTGGCGGAACGCAGGGTCAACTGCCGGGATCGCACAGAGGCCGTGCGGGATGCAAAGACCGCAACGGCCGGCTCCTCAACCCTGCTGGGGCGATCGAAATACATCGTTCGGATAGGCTTCGTCCTGAATGCGGAAATGGGTGGTGCCCAGCCGTTCGAACCCCTGGGACAGATAGAAGCCGATGGCGGGCGTATTCTCGGAATTCGTGGCGAGCCAGAGCGACGGGCCTCCGACGGCACGGGCATGATCCAGAGCGGCACCCAGCAGGGCCTTGCCGATCCCTTTGCCATGGTGGCGCGGCTGAACGTAGAGGGTGGAAAGCTCAATCGTTGAACCGCCGGCGACCGGTGCCGGGCGGTCCCGGGTGACGCGAGCGAACCCGTCGATGCCATCCTCGTTCTGGGAGACAATGAAATGCTCGTCGGGATCGTTCAGAAGCGCCCTGAATTTCTCGGCGGTGAATTCACTCAGGGCGAAATCGGCGAAAAAGGCATTCACGCCGCGGCGGATATAGGTCTCCAGCCAGACCTGGATCGAAATGGCGGCGAGACTGGAGGCATCGGAGAGGTGGGCGATTCGCAGGGTCATTTGATCTCCGATCCGTTGGGTCTGGTCACGGGCAATCGAAGGACCCCCGCGATGGGGACGGGCAGGCAGTCGCGCCCGTGGGCGTCCCTGCCTGCGCTTTCTCTCTCCGGATGAACCCCGCCGGAGGTGGGGCGCACAAGTGCCCCATCGCGTCGGGATCAGTCGTCCTGTGCCGCCAACCAATGTTCGGCGTCGAGCGCGGCCATGCAGCCCATGCCGGCCGAGGTCACCGCCTGGCGGTATTTATGATCGGTCAGATCACCGGCGGCGAAGACACCGGGCACCGAGGTGGCCGTGGAACCTGGCAGGACCTTGACATAGCCGCCGTTGTGCAGCTCGAGCTGGTCCTTCACCAATTCGCTGGCCGGGGCATGACCGATGGCGACGAAAACGCCCTTGCAGGGGATTTCGCTGATCTCTCCGGTCTGGACGTTCTTCACCTTGATGCCGGTGACGCCCTTGGGATCGTTTTCGCCCACGACCTCTTCCAGCTCGTGATGCCACAGCGGGTGGATCTTCTCGTTCTTCATCAACCGGTCGATCAGGATCTTTTCCGCCCGCAACTCGTCCCGGCGATGGATCAGGGTCACTTTCGAGGCGAAGTTGGTCAGGAACAGTGCCTCTTCCACGGCGGTGTTGCCGCCGCCGATCACCACGATCTCCTGACCGCGATAGAAGAAGCCGTCACAGGTGGCGCAGGCAGAGACACCGAAGCCCTTGTAAGCCTCTTCCGAAGGCAGCCCCAGCCATTTGGCGCGGGCGCCGGTGGCCAGGATCACGGCGTCGGCGGTATAGGCGGTGCCGCTGTCACCCTTGGCGGTGAAGGGACGTTTCGACAGATCCAGATCGGTGATGATGTCTCCGATGATCTCGCAGCCCATGGCCTGGGCATGCTCCTGCATCTTCACCATCAGATCGGGGCCCTGCACCTCGGTGAAGCCGGGGAAGTTCTCGACCTCGGTGGTGGTGGTGAGCTGGCCGCCGGGTTCCAGCCCCTGCACGAGAATCGGCGAGAGCATGGCGCGGCTCGCATAGATGCCGGCGGTATAGCCCGCCGGGCCCGAACCAATGATCAGAACCCGGGTGTGGCGTGAGTCAGTCATGATATCCCCATAGATTTCCGCGCGGCGCTCTGGCCGCCACCGTTGTCTTGGGATATAGCCGCGCCGGCAGCACGCTTAAAGCCCCCACGGGCAACGCCTTTTGATCACGCCGGGCCGGGCCCGGGTGGGCAGCGTGCACAGCTTCGCGGCAATGATCCTTCAGAACCATGGCGCAATTCGGCGTTATGGCGAAATATTATTGCGCGCAGCCGGCGCGCTGCTATAAGAAACGCAACTTCAGGGGAGCATTTCATGGCGACCACACGACTCGATCCGATTGATCGCAAGATCCTATCGGAACTTCAGGCCGATGGCCGGATGACCAATGTTGAGCTGGCCAAACGCGTCGGCATTTCGGCGCCGCCCTGCCTGCGGCGGGTACGCACGCTCGAGGAATCGGGGCTGATCCGCGGCTATCACGCCGAGGTCAATGCCCGCGAGCTGGGGTTTGAGGTTCAGGTCTTTGCCATGGTCGGGCTCGACAGCCAGGCCGAGGTCGAGCTCAGCGCTTTCGAGGAACGCTGCCGTAACTGGCCGCTGGTCAGGGAGTGTCACATGCTGAATGGCGAGGTCGATTTCATCCTGAAATGCGTCGCCCCCGATCTGAGCAGTTTCCAGAGCTTCCTGACCGGTGAACTGCTGACCACGCCGAACGTGGCCAGTGTCAAGACATCGCTGGTGATCCGGGGCGCCAAGGATGAACCTGGCGTCCCTTTTGACGTTCTCGAAGAACGGCTGAGCCGCAGCGCCTGAGGCTGGCTCAGCCGGTGATCGTGCTAAGCTCGCCATCACCGATGCGTGCGAAGGCCTGCGGGCCGAAATCACGCAGTTCGCGCAGATGCGGGAACAGGGACAGGAAGATGTCGCGCATCGCCGGGCTGGTGGTGCGGAAGGCGTTGGTTCCAGGGTGGTAGGTTTCGAATTCAAGCCCGCCGACGCGGATCACCGCATGGCGCGGCAGCAGCAGGTGATAGACTTGCACCGGGGTGGGTGGCGCGGTCTCGATCACATTCATCCCGTCGACGAATTCCTGCACCGGGGTCAGCAGCGGATTGCCCCCCGCCAGGGTGCGCAGATGAAACGGGGTCTTCAGAATGCGAGCGGCAGGGCCGATCAGCACGTCGGTCATCGGCGCCTGCATGCCGAAGCTGTCGGCCATGATGCGCATCAGCCGGTGATAGCGGCCCTTGGCGTCGGGGCGGCCGGGAACGATGGTGGTACACCCTTTCCACATCAGCGGCTGGGCGCCGTTGTCACGGGTGACGATACGGTCGCCGGGCAACAGATCCTCGACCGCGACGGTCCCACAGTCGGTTTCGACCATCGAGTGGCGGGTAAAGGCGCAAAAGGCATTCTCGAACAGGGACAGCGCGGGGGCGATATGATTGCTGTCTACGATGTCGCCGTTCGGTGCGAGCGTACTGATCTCATAGCGGCGCAGTTGCGGACGGGCGCGTGCGCGCATCGCGGCGGGATCTTGAAGCCGCGGGGAAACCTCCGTGGCGCTTTTCGCGGCGCGCGCCAGGGATTGGGGGATAATCGTCATAACTTACCGGCCCTCTTTCACAGGGTCGCATCTCTCGTCGGCCCCCACCGACAACGACAGACGGACACGAATTAACATGGTCACCATCTGTAACGGATACGTTTTTGCCAAAATTTAGATAGAATTGTCAAAGAATTGCCGACACCTCGGTTAACGCGGTGACCAATGTGTTGGATTCCTTGGAAATTGTTTCGGGGCGGGCTGCAAGTTCCGCCACATTTTCATCATGATCCGCTTTGTTGATCGATTCTGTTGCGTGGGGGCTCCCGGCCTGGCGTCTGCCGTCAGACACCGGCCTGAGGGGCGGGTCAGGCCGCACCCGCCTGCGGCGGCGTGCGGGCCCAGGGCAGCACCACATCGGTGGATTTCGACGCCTCGATGACGGATTTGATGAAGCGGGTCTTCTGTTTCATGCTTGGGTTGCTCCTGACTTGCGGCGCGTGGAGATGCGCATCCGATGGGGCAGACAGTCGCGTTTCAATCGGGCGTCGATGCGGCGGATCGGAGGAAATTTTCGTGGCAATTGCGGCAGTGCTGCCGCAATTGCCATCACAGCCGGATGGCCGAGATCAGCCGACCGTAATCAGCTTCGCCCTGATGGGTGGCGCGGCGATATGAATAGAAGCGCTCGGGGTCGGAATAGGTGCAATGACGGGTCCATTCCGCCTCTCCCACGCCGGCGTTGCGCAGCCGGTAAAGCCCGAATCCCGGCAGATCGAAGAGATATCGGTCGCCGTCGCCATTGGCGAAGAAGCGGGCGGCGTCGGGGTCTTCCATGGTGAAGGTGTCGAAGAACTCGGGCCCGACCTCATAGGCGCGCTGGGATATGGTGGGACCGATCACCGCCACGGTATCGGCACGATCGGCGCCAAGCGCCTCCATCGCGTCAAGCGTCGCTTCCAGCACCCCTTCGAGCGCCCCGCGCCAGCCGGCATGGGCGGCGCCGATGACGCCGGCCTTCCGATCGGCGAAGAGAACCGGCTGGCAATCGGCGGTCAGCACCGTCAGGGCGATGCCCGGCGTGGCGGTGACCAGCGCATCGGCGCGCGGCTTGTCGGCGCTGGGGGCGGTGACGGTGACCACATTGGCCGAATGCACCTGATGCACCGCGGCGAGCGCCAGGGGATCAAGGTCCAGCGCCTGGGCGACGCGGCTGCGGTTGATCGAGACCGCTTCGGCCAGATCGGAAGATCCGGGGCCGCAGTTCAGCCCGGCGAAAACGCCGGAAGAAGCGCCGCCACGGCGGGTAAAGAACCCATGGCGCAGCGGTTGCAGGGCAGGGGAGGTGAGAATTTCCAGGGTCATCATTCCAGTCCGGGCGGTGCAGGGCTCCGGGGCGGGAAAAGACCCAGAACTTTGAACAGGTTTCCCATTTCCTCGGGGTGCGTCAACCGGCGATGTGCGGCGACAAGCTGATCGAGCGCCGGGCCGGAACATCCGCGCGCCAGCGCTTGCGCCCGCGCGGTGATCCCCAGCCGTTCGAGGAAAACCCCCTGCGTCGTCAGGTGGCTATGGGCGGCGCCGGCGCCGGTTGCACTGCGGGCCAGGACTTCGAAATCGACATGGGCCGTCAGATCCGCATTGCCGGGATCGCTCAGGACAGAGACGGGTTCATGGGCTTTCAGCGCTTGCAGCGTATCCCCCAGCGAGCTCCAGCCGCCATAGTCGACGATCAGCGCGGCGCCGCCGTGGGCGGCGATTCGCGCTGCGATCTGCGCGGTGATCAGGGGGGCGGTCTCGCAAAGCTCGACCAGATCGCCGTCCCGGGTGTCATCCAGGCGCTCGGCCAGCGCCGGTTGCGCTGCCTGCGCGCCAAGGCCAAAGGACAGGGCCTTGTCGTCGTTCAGCCCGACCAGTCGCTCGCGCCAGCCGCCGCCGTCGCGAATGAACTGGCGGATCGGCAGGGCGTCGAAGAATTCGTTCGCGACCAGATACAGCGGTTGATCGGCGGGCAGGTCGGCCACATCGTCGGTCCAGCGGGGGGCATAGCCCGCCAGGGTTTGCGCCTGCACCTGCCGCAAAGTGGGAGAGGCCTCGACCATCATCACCCGGGCGGCGGCATGAAAGCCGGGCACGCCACGGGTGGCGCGCAGAAGATCGGCCATCAGCGTGCCGCGTCCGGGGCCCATCTCGGCCAGGGTGAAGCGCTCGGGCGATCCCTGATCCAGCCAGCATTGCGCCAGGCACAGCCCGATCAGTTCCCCGAACATCTGGCTGATTTCCGGCGCGGTGATGAAATCGCCCTTGGTGCCGAAGGGATCGCGGGTGGCGTAGTAGCCGTAATCAGGATCCAGCAGGCAATCGGCCATGTAATCCGAAATCCGGATCGGGCCGGAGGCGTGAATACGGGCGCGCAGGCGGTCTGTCAGGCTCATGCCATGCTCCGGCGGGCGCGCCAGATGAACCACAGCCCCAGCAGAATCATCGGCAGCGACAGGCATTGCCCCATGGTCAGCCCATACCCGTTCAGATGTAGCGCCAGACCCAGCGGGTTGCCGGGAGTGACGAATTGGGCATCCGGCTGGCGGAAGAATTCGACGATGAAGCGGGCGATGCCATAGCCGCCGATGAAACTGCCCAGCACCAGCCCGGGCCGCTTGAAGGCTCCGCGCCGATAGACCAGCCACAAGAGCAGCGCGCCGAGGATCAGCCCTTCGAGAGCGGCCTCATAGAGCTGTGAGGGATGGCGGGCGCAAAGGCCGGGCAGCACGCCCGGGCAATCCTGTGCCGCAACGCCGGGAAAGATCACCGCCCAGGGCAGATCCGAGGGACGGCCCCAAAGCTCGGCATTCACGAAATTGGCCAGCCGGCCCAGCATCAGCCCCGGTGGTACGCTTGAGGCGATCAGATCGGCGGCAGGCAGCCGGGCGATGCCCTGTTGCCTAGTATAAGCCCAGGCGGCGATCACCACCCCCAGGAAACCGCCATGGAACGACATGCCGCCTTGCCAGACCATCACGATCTCGACCGGGTGGGTCAGGTAATAGGCGGGCTGATAGAACAGCACGAAGCCCAGCCGTCCGCCCAGAATTACGCCCAGAATGATCCAGGTCAGCAGATCCTCGATCTGCTTCGGTGTCATCGGTGCGCCGGAGGCGGGCCAGAGTGCCGGGCGCTTCACAGCCGTCACCGCCAGACGCCAGGCGATCAGGATGCCCGCGATATAGGCCAGCGCGTACCAGCGCAGCGCGAACTCCATCCCGAAGAGCGAGATCGAGAAGACTTCGGGCGAAAGGTGCGGAAAGGGGATGACTGCCTGCATGTGCGTCTCCTTGCCTCCGGTCGCGGGGGCAAGTCAACCTTGCCGCTTGGCCGCATTCCGCCCATATAGGGGCTAACCGCGACACGGAGACAACAGATGCAAACCCGCAACAAGTTCCTGGACGATTTCTCGCAGCTCATGACCAATGCAATGGGGGTGGCCCAGGGCGCCAAGAACGAGGCCGAGACCGCGATGAAGTCGCTGATGGATCGCTGGCTGGCCGATCGCGATTTTGTGACCCGCGAGGAATTCGATGCGGTGCGGATCATGGCGCAGAAGGCCCGCGAAGAGAATGCCGCGCTCGAGGCGCGGATCGCGGCGCTGGAAGAAAAGCTGTCGAAGTAAGCGCCCATTCGGCCCCGGGATAACATAGGCCAGTTGCGTGGCGGGGCCCGGGGTCAGGCGATCGCGCGCCAGAAGGCGGGGGTGAGCAGGACCAGAACGGTCGCCATCTCCAGCCGGCCCAGATACATGCCGATCGCCAGGATCAGCTTGGATGCGTTGTCCAAGGTGGCGAAATTTCCGGCCGGGCCGATGATTTCGCCGACGCCGGGGCCGACATTGGCCACCGCCGTCAGCGCACCGCTGAGCGCGGTCAGGAAATCCAGACCCAGCATGTTCAGCATCACCGCCATGATCATCACGGTGGCGAAATAGAGGGTGAAGAAGGTGATCACCCCCGAGGTCACATCTGGCCCGATCGGCCGCCCCTCGTAACGGGGGACCACCACCTGGTGGGGCGCCCGGATCCGGGTCACCGCCGAGGCGGCGAGGCGGAAGAATACGATCCAGCGCATCATCTTGGCGCCGCCGGCGGTTGACCCGGTGCAGCCGCCCACGGCGGTGATGCCGAAGAAGACCGCCACCGCGAAGGGCCCCCACAGGGTGTAATCGGTGCTGGCATAGCCTGTGGTGGTGACCACCGAGACGACGTTGAAGGCGACCTGGCGGAAGGTCGGTTCGACCTCCATGTCATTGACCAGCACCAGCCAGGCGGTCAGCCCCAGGGTGACCGTCAGCAGGAATGCCGCCATGACCCTGACCTGTTCGCCCGCCATGTTGCCGCGCAGGATGGCACGGATGTACCAGGCGAAGGGAATGCCGCCGAGCGCCATGAAGATCGTCGCGGTATATTGCAGGAAGGGGCTGTCGAAATGGCCGAAGGAGGCATCGTAATTCGAATAGCCGCCGGTCGACAGCGTGGTCATCGCATGGGTGACGGCGTCGAACAGGCTCATCCCTCCGAACAGATAGAGCAGGAAGCAGATCGCCATCAGCCCGACATAGGCGGTCATCGTCGCCATCGCGAAACGGGCGGCGTTGGCCAGCTCCTTGTCGCCCTGTTCCGAACTTTCGGTGCGGAACAGCTGCATGCCGCCCACCTTCAGCATCGGCAGCAGCGCCACCCCGGTCACCACGAAGCCGATGCCCCCCATCCCCTGCAACAGCGCCCGCCAGAACAGGATACCCCTGGGGGTCTCGTCCAGTCCGCTCATCACGGTGGAGCCGGTGGTGGTGATGCCCGACATCGATTCGAAAAAGGCATCCATCGGCGAGAGCTGCCAGATCATCAGCGGCAGCGCGCCGCACAATGCGGCGGTCATCCAGACGCTGGCGGTCAGCAGGAACCCATGCGCGGGGGCCATGTCATGCGATGATCTTGCCCCGGCCAGTGCGGCGGCGCCGCCAAGAAGGCCGGTCAGGACAAAGGATTCGCCGAAAACGCCGGCAGTGGAAGGGAAGATCA
Source organism: Pseudodonghicola xiamenensis DSM 18339 (assembly GCF_000429365.1). GTDB lineage: Bacteria > Pseudomonadota > Alphaproteobacteria > Rhodobacterales > Rhodobacteraceae > Pseudodonghicola > Pseudodonghicola xiamenensis. The sequence goes on from NZ_AUBS01000024.1 coordinate 49,917, forward strand.
ACGCGGTCAGCGCCATCAGCCCGGCCATCGCCAGCATGGCGACGCTATTGATGAAGACGACAAAGCTCATCCGTTGCATGCCGGGCGCCATGAGCGGCCCGATGGTATCCCGCTGTCCGTTACCTGAGAATTCGGTTTTGCCAATAGCTCATTGTTGTCGTCAAATGACAAGATCGGGAAATGCGACAGACTGCGATACTGGTCGTTGTTTCTCGTTTGACGGGAGCTTGACGGGGCTTGGTCGGCTGTAGAGGGCCTCCTGCCTTTGACCGATCCAGAACTATTTCAGGCTGCCGTCGCGATTTTCGCGAATGCGTGGCACTACGCGCAACCCAGGAGGGTGCGGCGGGGCATCGGGGGCGAAGCTCCGGGGGCGCCGGTCGGATCGGCGCCCCCGGGTGAGGATCAGAATTTGACCTCGAGCCGGACATAGGCGGTGCGGCCCGGTTCGTTCACCTGGGTCACGCTGCTGTCGAAGACATTCGTGCGGCTCAGGTGGTTGGCGTAGGTCTTGTCCAGCAGGTTGTTGATGCCGCCGGTCAGCACGACGTTGTCGGCCAGATCATAACTGCCGAAAAGATCGACGGTGGCATAGCCCGGTGTCTTGCCCGGATCGCGCGAGGCGTCGATGCGGTTCTGACCTGTGGCCCAGTTCAGCCGCCCGCCGGCGCGCCAGGCATCTTGCCCGTAAGAGACGCTGATCTTGCCCTGCAGCGGCGGGATCTGTGCCAGGGGCCGGTCATCGCTGCGGTTTTGCCCATGGGTATAGGTGGCATCGCCCGACACCAGCCAGCCGCCGCGCGACCAGCTTGCCTGCAGCTCGGCCCCCGAGAGCTCGGCCGAGACGTTGCGATAATAGGTCAGCCCCGGTTTGGTGAACTGATCGCGCAGGATGAAATCCTCGACCCGGTCGTAATAGGCATTCGCCGTGAGGCTCCAGCTCGCACGGTCCAGCGCGATCCCGAGGTCGAACTGATTGTGCTTTTCGGGCGCGATATCCGGGTTGCCGACCCAGCTGGGCATCCCCATGCTGCCGCGCGCCATGGCACGTTCGTTGGCATCCGCCGTGCGGGTTGACCGCGACAGCCCGGCGAACAGCCTGGTGCCTTGGTTCAGCTCATGCTCCAGCCGGATCAGCCCGCCGAAGTTGTCTTCGGTACGCGGGTTGTCGAAGCTGGTGCCATAGACCGCGTTGTAATAGACATCCGGCACCGTGGCGGTATAGCCCGGCATTCCGTTGGCGGCGCCCGCCTTGGCCTTCACATGATCATAGCGTAGGCCCAGTTTCAGCAGGCTGCGCGGGCTCAGGTCGGTTTCGGTTTCGACATAAAGCCCGGTTTGGGCGATAGTGACATCGGGCCAGCTCAGGGTGGTGGCATTGGCGATGTTCTGGGCCGAGATCACCGGGATCATTCCCATGAACCCATAGGCCATGCGGTTGTTCGATTGGAAATCCACCCCGACCCGGGCGCGGGTGGCGCCGAATTCGAACTGGCCTTCGATCTTGCCGCCATGGGTGTCCGAGGTGGTGGGCGACAGCATCCCCATCGTGCCATGCGGGCGCAGGCTGTAGTTGTCCATCACGTGATCGACGTTCGACACGAAGAGGTTGCCCTCGATCCGCCGCAGGCTGCCCAGGTCGAGATCGAGGCCGCCACGTAGCCGATAGGTCCAGGTCTCGGACAGCGGGCTGTCCATGCCGGCGCCGGCGAACAGTACGTCCTCGGCCCGATCATGTTCGATGTCGAAGGCCAGATCGACCCCGTCCTTGGCATAGCCGAGCGTGAAGCCGGTGGTCTTCTGGTCGAAGCCGCTGCGCACCCGGTCGCCGCTGCCGTCCTTATAGTCGTTGGCGGTCTTGTACTCGGCGGAACCCTCCATGTAGAAGCCGCCGCCCAGATCGTAGGCAAAGCTGCCGGCGGTTTCGAAGCTGGGCCCGTTGCCGGTGCCGCCGATGATGAACTTGCCGGTCAGGCGCTTGTCCTCTTCGAACTCGGGAGCATCACGTTCCAGCCGCACGGTGCCGCCGGTGCCTCCGGGGCCGTTGGTGACGCTGGCATAGCCGCGCTCTACGATCACCCGATCGGCGCGGAAGAAGTTGGCGATGCTGGTCGGCGGGTCCATCCGGTTGGGGCACGCGCCATAGGTGATGCTGCCTGCGTCGATGATGTTGAGCTGATTGCCCTGCTGGCCGCGGATCACGATATCCAGCCCGTGGCCGCCCATCCGGCTGGCGGTGACGCCGGGCACCGCCGTCAGCAATGCGCCGCCGTCCAGCGCCGGGGCGATCGGCAGATCGTCGGGGCTGAATTCGAAATAGCCGGGCGCGGGGGTGCTTTGCGGTCCCTGGATCACAATGGTGTCGAGCGTGAAGGGGGTTCTGGTGTCCGCGCCGGTGTCTTGCGCCAGCGCCAGCCCGGAAATCGAGCACATCAGAAGGGCGGTCACGCCAAGGCGCGCCGTGGAAATACGGGTCATGTTCATTGTCCCAAGACTTATGAGTTCTTATGCGACGACCTCACGCAGCCGATGGGCGCGTGGAGGCCGGGATCGGCGGGCTGCGAAGGCCCGCAAGCTCAGGCGGTCAGGGGAGGGGCGCGGATTTGCCGGACCCGCGGCGCCGGGCGCGGATGCGCCTGGGTCTCATGGGTCAGCCCATAGCGGATGCGGTGATATTCAGCTTTCTGCGCCACCAGTTCGGGCAGGGCGAAACTTCCCGGCAGGCCGACGATGCAAAAAGGACATTTGCCGGTGATCTCGGCGGTGGGCCCGTTGTTCTCCTCGCCGTCCGTCACCTCGCCGTCGGAGAGGTCGATGGTCACCGTATGCAGCCCCTCGGGGCCGCAGATCACCATCTGGATCAGATCGCCATTGGCGGCCTCAAGCGTGACGGGAAAGAAGCTTTGACAGACCTGCAGGCCAAGCAGCACGACCAGACCGGCCGCGATCAAGCGGCGCATCGGGGCGAGCAGGGGCAGGGTTCCAGTCATGGGAGGTGTATCTGGACGATCCCACTGACTCTGGCAATCGCAAATGGCCGCAACGCTCCGGAGAGCGTTGCGGCAAAATGTCAGTGGGCGCCGAACCCGGGGTGGAAGGTGACGGAGCCTGTGGCCCGGGGGCCGTTCAGGACCAACCCCATGAAGTAATGGGCCGGGGCACCGTCGAACCTGAGCCCGGGCAAGGGGCCAAAGCGGGTGTAATAGGCGGGATCGCCCACCAGGACGACGCCGGCGGCGCCCTGGTCCTTCAGTTGCGCCAATCCCTCGCGCAGGAGCGCGCCTCCGATGCCCTGGCGCTGCCGGTCGGGGCGCACCGAAATCGGGCCGAGCCCGTACCAACCGCCCGGCCTGCCGTCGATCTCGACGGGGGAAAAGGCGGCATGGCCAAGGATGTCCTGCCCCTCCTCGGCCACCAGCGACAGGTGCAGCGCGCCGGCGTCGCGCAGGGCGTCGATGATCTCCGCCTCGGTTTGCTGGCTGAACGGGTGGGTGGCGAAGGCCGCCCGGGTGATTCCCCCGATGATCGCGCGATCATCGGGGCATTCGTTGCGGATCTGCATGTGGTGATCCTTTCTGTCAGCGGTTGTCGAGCTGGGCGCGCACCGTGCGCAGCCCTGTTTGCGTGATCCGATAGGGCGCTGAGGCCTGCGAGCGGATCAGCCGTTTGCGGCGCAGCCGCGCGAAGATGTCGAGCGTGCAATTGCTCAGCACATGGCCGTCGCGGGTATAGCATAGCACGTCGGTCACCCGACCGTTTGGGGCGCGATCGAAGCGGATGCAACCACCCTGAGCCAACGCGTGCAACACGCGTTGTTCGTCTTTCGAGATATTCATGAGATAGAGCCTGTTCAGGAATCAAACCGGCACCCACACCCCGACAGGCCGCAGCCTGACGGGCGGATGCAGTTCAATGCCCCGGTTGGACGGGGCATTCAGTGGTTCGAGACAAGCTCCAGCATCTACAATTCCTCAGCCCGGGAACGCCGGGTGCGTGGCTAATATGGGGGGCTTGGCGCCGGGGTCAAGCCGGGCTCAGCGGTTTGTGCCGCGCTGTGGCGCATCGCTGCGTTTCAACAGCTTGCCGCCATTCTGCAGGGTGATCACATCGCCGGGATAAAGCGCGACCGCCCGGGTATAGGCGGCCTCGGCGACGGGAAAGTCGCGACATTGGGCCAGTTCGCGAATGAACTTGCCGGCGGTGGTGTTCTGGACGACGCGGAAGGGATGGACAAAGACGGCCATGGGGCAGGGGGCATTTCCATTGGAACGGCCGGGCCCTTGGGGGACCCGGCCGCGAAATTCATCCGGGCTCTATATTCAGTTTTGCAGCCAGGTTTCCAGCTTGGTCGCATCGGGCAGCCCGCCGGCATGGACCAGCTTGCCGTCGATGCTGATCCCCGGGGTCGACAACACTCCGGCCTTCGCGATCGAGGCCATATCGGTCACCTTTTCGATCTGAACCTCGATGCCAAGCTTTTGTGCCGCGTCGCGCACCATGGCTTCGGTGGTCTCGCAGCGTTTGCAGCCGGGGCCGTAGACTTTGACGTCCTTCATTTCTCTTTCCTCAAAACAGGGTGTTGAACAGGAAACCGACGGCAAGGATGCCGCAGGCGACGACAGTGATGAAGACCGCGATCAGCCGCAGCTTCAGCACTTGTCGCAGGATGATCATCTCGGGCAGGCTGAGCGCGATCACCGACATCATGAAGGCCAGCACGGTGCCAAGGGCGGCGCCCTTTCCGAGCAGCGCCTCGACAATCGGGATGACGCCGGCGGCGTTGGTGTACATCGGGATGCCCATCAGCACCGCAGCCGGCACCGACCACCAGGCCTCCGCCCCCATGATGCGGACCATCAGATCCTCGGGCACATAGCCGTGGATCAGCGCCCCCATGCCGATGCCGAGGATGATCCACAGCCAGACCTTGGCGAAGATTTCGCGCACCGCCTCGATCCCCTGGCGGTAGCGGTCGGGCAGGGAGAGACCTTCGTCTTCCGGCGCCATGGCGTCGCCGGCATGGATTTCGCGCACCCAGTCCTGCAGCCAGCCTTCCAGATGCAGCCGGCCGATCACCCATCCGGCGACGATGGCGATCAACAGGCCGAAGCCCAGATAGACCGCCGCCACCTGCCAGCCGACCAGGCCGATCAGCAGCACCAGCGCCACCTCGTTCACCATCGGTGCCGCGATCAGGAAGGAAAACGTCACCCCCAGCGGAATGCCGGCCGAGACGAAGCCGATGAACAGGGGCACCGCCGAGCAGGAGCAGAAGGGGGTGAGCACGCCAAGACCCGCCGCCATCGCATTGGCCAGCCCCTCGCGGCGGCCCGACAGCAGGGCGCGGGTCTTCTCCGGGCTGAAGAAGCTGCGCACCACGCCCATGGCGAAGACGATGAGCGTCAGAAGCATCATCACCTTGGGCACGTCATAGAAGAAGAAGGCCAGTGCCGATCCGGCATGGCTGTCGCGCGCTACCGGCAGCAGCGAGACCAGCCATTCCGACAGGGCGGGAAGTTGACGATAGATCGCCCACCAGAGCATCACGGCGGCGATCACCGCCGCGGTCCAGACCCAGGCGGGGCGTTGGCGCTGGGGCGCCTCTTGCGATATCGCGCTCATGCTGCGGTCCTTTCGCTTTGATCGTCCATCTCGATCACGGTTCTCAGCAAGGTCTGCACGTCGGCTGGCAGATCGGGGTTGATACGATAGCGGACCCATTGCGCGTCACGCCGGTCGGCCACCAGGCCCGCTTGCTTTAGTACTCGCATATGTCGCGACACCCGGCTTTGCGTCGCATCAAGTCGGGCGATCAATTCGCAGGCGCAATGTTCCCCCTGATCCCAGAGGATGCGCAGCGCCGCGAGCCGCGTGGGCTCCGCCAGGGCAGAGAGAATCGTGACCACCATGAGGGCCTCCTGAAATGCTTATGCGCATATGCGCATGAGAAGAAGAAGATTCATATTGCCATATTGACGCAGGCCGGAGAGGCGTCGAAAAGGCCAAAACAGAGATGACAATATTTCGGCGTTATCCCGCATTCCTCCACAAGTTATTGCTGTTATCCCCAAAATAATGGTTGCCAGATGTGCCTATGGGGCGCACCATATCTAGTAGAGCGGGGGCGATCCGCCCCGGTCTCTTGAGTAGGCACCTAGCGCTGGGGGCGCTATCGGCCCCACGCCGCTAAAGATCAAAGAGGTGGCACCATGGCCTTGTCGGAATACATGCTTGAAGACGATATTCATCCGATCGACATCGTCGAGAACCTGGCCGCATATCATGACTGGGACTTCGACAGGATCGGTGACGATCAGATCGCCATGGCGGTCGAGGGGCAGTGGCGCACCTATTCCATCACCCTGGCCTGGTCTGGTTATGACGAGACCCTGCGACTGGTCTGCACCTTCGAGATGGAGCCGCCCGAGGATCAATTGGGCCGTCTCTACGAATTGCTGAACCTGATGAATGACCAGTGCTGGGCCGGCGCCTTCACCTATTGGCCCGAACAGAAGCTGATGGTCTATCGCTACGGTCTGGTTCTGGCCGGTGGCCAGGTCGCCAGCCCTGACCAGATCGACACCATGATCAACGCAGCAGTGCTGAGCGCGGAACGCTATTATCCGGCGATCCAGCTTCTGGTCTGGGGCGGGCGTTCCCCGCGTGAGGCGATGCAGGCCGCCATTGCAGAGGCCTACGGCCGGGCGTAAACCTAGGCCCCGAACCGGAACGAACGGAAAGGGGCCGTCATGGACATGTCGCGGATCGCCGATCAGGGGCTTGTGCTCCTGGGTTGTGGTAAAATGGGCTCTGCCCTTCTCGCCGGGTGGCTTGAGGGCGGGCTGGCCCCGGCTTCGGTCTGGGTTGTCGATCCGCATCCCTCCGATTGGCTGCAAGACCAGGGTGTGCATATCAATGCGCCCCTGCCTGAGGCGCCGGCGCTGGTGCTGGTGGCGGTCAAGCCCCAGATGATGCGCGAGGCGCTGCCGGCGCTGAAGGCGCTGGGCGGCGGTGAAACGCTCTTCGTCAGCGTCGCCGCCGGTACCCCGATCGCGACCTATGAGGACATGCTGGGCGAAGACACCCCGATCGTGCGGGCGATGCCCAACACGCCGGCCGCCATCGGTCGTGGCATTACCGCGATCATCGGCAACGCGCAGGCCTCCTCAGACCATCTCGACGTGGCCGAGGGGCTGCTGTCGGCGGTGGGGCAGGTGGTCCGGCTGGAGCGGGAATCGCAGATCGACGCGGTCACGGGCGTCAGCGGTTCTGGTCCGGCCTATGTCTTCCATCTGATCGAATGTCTTGCCGCCGCTGGCGAGGCGCAGGGGCTGGGCGCCGATCTGGCGATGCAGCTGGCCAAGGCCACTGTCGCCGGTGCCGGCGCGCTGGCCGAGGCTTCGGATGAAGGCCCGTCGCAACTGCGCATCAATGTCACCAGCCCGAACGGGACCACCCAGGCCGCGCTCGAGGTGCTGATGGATCCCGATCAGGGCTTCCCGCATTTGCTGCGCCAGGCTGTCGCCGCCGCCACCCACCGGTCGAAGGAACTGTCGCGTGGCTGATCAGATCACGTTCGACGATTTCCTCAAGGTCGACATCCGTGTCGGCGAAATCCTCCGCGCGGAACCTTACCCCGAGGCGCGTAAACCGTCGATCAAGCTGTGGATCGACTTTGGCGACGAGATCGGCGAGAAACGGTCCTCCGCCCAGATCACCGCGCATTATGATCCTGCCACCTTGCCGGGCAAACAGGTATTGGCAGTGGTGAATTTTCCGCCACGCCAGATCGGCAAGTTCATCTCGGAAGTGCTGGTACTGGGCCTGCCCGATGCCGCCGGAGAGGTGATGTTGATCGGCCCCGACGGTCCGGTGCCGATCGGCGGGCGGCTGCACTGATGCGGGTTCTGCTGTCACGACCTATGCCGCCGGCGACCATTGCCGCGGCGGAGGAGCTGTTCGAGGTCGAGGTGCGCCAGAGCACCCAGCCGATGACGGCGGCGGAGCTGCGCGCCGGCTTTGCTGTCTTCGATGCGATGATGGTGACGCTGGGTGATCGGGTGACGGCGGACATCCTGCAGGACTTCGGCCGGCCGCGCTGCCGGATGCTGGCCAATTTCGGTGTCGGCTACAATCATATCGACGTGGCGGCCTGCCGGGCCCATGGCATCACCGTGTCGAACACGCCGGGGGCTGTGACCGATGCCACCGCCGATATCGCCATGACGCTGATCCTGATGGCTTGCCGCCGAGCAGGGGAGGGCGAGCGCCTGGTGCGGTCCGGAAAATGGCAGGGCTGGCATCCGACCCAGATGCTGGGGGTGCATGTGACCGGTCGCAAGCTGGGCATCATCGGCATGGGCCGCATCGGCCAGGCGGTGGCGCGACGGTGCCATTACGGCTTTGGAATGGAGGTCGGCTATTTCAACCGTTCGGAAAAGCAGGTCGATCATCCCGCCAGCCGTTTCGGCACGCTGACCGATCTGGCGGCCTGGGCCGATATCCTGGTGGTGGCCGCCCCTGGCAGCGCCGAAACCCACCATCTGGTCGGCGCCGAGGTCTTTGCCGCGATGCCGGCGCATGGGGTCTTCGTCAATATCGCCCGCGGCGATGTCGTCGACGAAGCCGCGCTGATCGCCGCGCTCCAGGCGCGTCGGATCGGAGCCGTCGGGCTCGATGTCTATGAATTCGAGCCCGAGGTGCCGACGGCGCTGCGCGCGCTTGAAAACGCGGTTCTGCTGCCGCATCTGGGCACCGCTGCCCTCGATGTGCGCGAGGACATGGGGGCGATGGCGGTGGAGAACCTGCGTGCCTATGCCGAGGGACGGGATATCCCCGACCGGGTGAATTAACCCGTGTCAGTGATCCGATCTCCCATCGCCTCGCGCCAGTGCCGGCGGCAGAGCGAAACATAGGTTTCATTGCCGCCGATCTGGATCTGGCCGCCTTCGCGCAGGGGCCTGCCATCGGGGCCCTGACGGATCACCATGGTGGCCTTGCGACCGCAATGGCAGATGGTGCGCACCTCGCGCATCTCGTCGGCCAAGGCCAGAAGCGTGGCCGAACCGGGAAACAGCTCTCCGCGGAAATCGACGCGCAGCCCATAGGCCAGTACCGGTAGGCCCAGATCGTCCACCACACGGGCCAGTTGCCAGACCTGCGCAGGGTCCAGAAACTGCGCCTCGTCGACAAAGACACAATCCAGCGGTTCCCTGGCTTGCCGCGCGGCGACTCGGGCGAAAAGATCGTCTCCCGGGGCGAAGGTGTCGGCCTGTTGCGCGATACCGATCCGCGAAGCGATCCGGCCCTGTCCGGCGCGGTGATCCAGCTCGGCGGTCAGAAGATAGGGCGACATGCCGTTTTCGACATAGTTGTGTGCCGCCTGCAGCAGCACCGTCGATTTGCCCGCGTTCATGGTGGAGTAGTTGAAATAGAGCTTGGCCATGGCCGGGGTCTAAGCGCAGGGCGCCCGCAGGGCAAGGCGGGCTGACATCAGCCGGGTTGAGGGGGAAAGGCCGCCGCTGCAGGATACCGGTCCGGGTTGGAACTGACCCTGGGGATGGACAGGGCATACCTGCAGCGACGACATTCAAGGCTTAATAAGCCACAACAGCAGGGCGGCCGTCTAATCTGGCCCTACCGTCAATCACATTACGAGCGTGAATATCGCCCGCACTCTTTGAAATCCCCGAAAACCTGAGGGATAGCAAAGAGATCGCATTTCGATTAGGAATCGGTAATGGGAAAAGAACCGGGCGCTTCCCCCTTTGAGGACGGCCGGGGGAATGGGTAAGGCGCGGCGTATGGGTTCTATGGGAACTTATCTGAAAAAACACACTGAGGCCCTGGTCAAGGAAGTGGGTATCGAGGCGGCCTGTGACATCACAGGCAAGTCCAAGGCGACGCTGGGGAGGTATTATTCGGACAACCCCGAGCATGCCGATCGCTTCATGCCCGTCGACGTGGTGGCCCGGCTCGAGGCCGAGGCGGCCTATCCGCATGTCACCAGTGCTCTGGCGGAATTGCAGAAGATCACGCTGTCTTTCGACGACCGCCGGACGAATTCCCCGAATGTGGGGAATGTGAACTCTGACGTTATCGCGCTGAGTCAGCGCTTCGCCATGCTGATGAGTGAATATCAGCAGGCGATCGAGGACGGTATCATCACCGTGAACGAAGCCAAGCGGCTGCTGCGGGAGACCGTGCTGCTGCAACAGGTGCTGATCGACATGAAACTGCACCTGGAAGAGGAAAGCGCCTGAGGCGACGGCGCCGCTTCCGTTATGATAGGGCCCTTTCCTTTTTCTGGCTAAAAATATCCCTGCCGGAGGCTGCGCCCCTTCGGGGCGCATGGGGGCTCTGCCCCCGCCGCCCGTTCGGGCGGCTCCCCCGGGATATTTCCGGCCAGAAAAAGCAGGTGCGGCGACCGGGGCCTCTTAGAGGCGCCGCCGCAGCAGCACCGAGCCCACCGAATAGCCAGCACCGAAAGAACAGATCAGCGCCAGATCGCCCTCGGCCAGATCGTCGGAGTTCTGTGAGAAGGCGATGATCGAGCCGGCGGAGGAGGTGTTGGCATATTCCTGCAGAATGTTCGGCTGTTCCTCGGGCGTGGGGGCACGGCCCAGGACCTTCTTGCCGATCAGGTCGTTCATCGTCTTGTTGGCCTGATGCAGCCACATCCGGCTGAGGGCCTGGCCCTCGAGCCCCTCGGCAGCCAGGTGGTCGGCGATATGGCAGCTGACCATCGGCACCACCTCCTTGAACACCTTGCGGCCGTTTTGCATGAACTGCATGTCGCGCCGGTCGGCCATCCCGTCGGGGCGGCTGCGGCGCAGGAAACCGTTGTTGTTGCGGATGTTGTTGGAAAACTGCGTCGCGCAGCGGGTCGAGAGGATCTCGAAATGCGGCCCCTGGGCCTCTTCAATCCGCTCGATCACCGTGGCGGTGGCGACGTCGCCAAAGATGAAATGGCAATCGCGGTCGCGCCATTCTAGGTGGCCCGAGCAGATTTCGGGGTTCACCACCAGCGCCGCGCGGACCGAGCCGCTGCGAATCATGTCGGCGGCGGCCTGAATGCCGAAGGTGGCCGAGGAGCAGGCGACGTTCATGTCGAAGGCGAAGCCTTGGATGCCCAGAAGGCTCTGGATCTCGATCGCCACCGCCGGATAGGCGCGTTCCATGTTCGAGGCGGCACAGATCACCAGGTCGATGTCCTCGGGGCCTCGGCCGGCCTGGGCCAACGCCTTTTTCGCCGCGTCCAGCGCCATCTCTGCCATGATCCCCGGCTCGTCGTCGCTGCGCTGGCGCAGCAGCGGATGCATTACCGCCGGATCCAGAATGCCGCTCTTGTTCATCACGTGGCGCCGTTCGATGCCCGAGGCCTTGACGATGAAGGCGTCCGAGGAATGCTGCATCGGCTCCATCTCGCCGGCGTCGATGGCTTCGGCGTTGGCGGCGTTCATGCGGTCGGCATATGCGTTGAAAGCTTCGACCAGTTCGGCATTGGTGATGACCTCTTCCGGGGTGAAGACCCCGGTTCCGGTGATCGCGGGCGTATACATCTCAAGTCTCTCCTGCGCGGTTGCGCGATGTGGCCCAAAACCCACGGTCAGGTCAAGCCGGGCGCGGCCTCGCGGTGGCGGCGGGACGGATCAGATGAAAGGGACCAGGGGGATACCACCGCAGGCCGAGAGCATCAGGAGCCCGAGGAAGGGAAGCAGAATGCGCATAAGATGTATCCGTAAGGGGTGATTTGTCGCAGTGTTTCGGAAGGCGGGTCGCAGGTCAAGGCTGGCCGGGGGCAGAGCGAGGGGGTAGTCTTTGAGTTATCGCATTCATAAATCCGAAATGCCGCCCCGCTACCCTCTTGTGCGGTCCCGACCTTTGAACGGCGGGCAGAGCGTAAACGATGAGGATCGACCGACGTGAAAGACGACCTTCCCATTTCCCCCGAAGAGAACGCTCAGCCGCTGCATCAATCCGAGCGCGAACTGGCACAGATGACCGATACGGCCTATCGCGCTGCGATCAGCCAGCTCACCACCGGCCTGTCGCCGGCCTCCCTGTTGCTGAACTATTACGACTGGGCGCTGCATATGGCGATGTCGCCGGGCAAGCAAATGCAGCTTGCCGAGCTCGCCGTCGAAAACGGGGTCCGGTTCTACCGGTATCTGGCGGAATGCGCGTTGAACCACCAGGCGGGCGTTTGCGAACAGCCGGATTCGCACGATCGCCGGTTCCGCCATGAAGGATGGAACCATCAGCCTTTCAACGCGTTCCAACAGGCTTTTCTGCTGACACAGAAATGGTGGGACGAGGCGACGACCAATGTGCGTGGCGTGGCGCTTGAACATGAAAAAGTGGTCAATTTCACCGCGCGTCAGCTTCTGGACGCAATGGCGCCGACGAATTTCATACTGTCGAACCCGGAGATCCTGGCCAAGACCGTCGAGACCGGCGGGCGCAACCTGATTGACGGCTGGCACAACTATATGGAGGATTTGCGCCGGGTTCTGCTGAAGGAGAAGGAGCCGCAGCCGGAGGAATTCCAGGTCGGCAAGACCTTGGCGGTGACGCCGGGCAAGGTGATCTATCGCAACCGGCTGATCGAGCTGATCCAATACGCACCCACCACCGACAAGGTGCAGCCCGAGCCGGTGCTGATCGTGCCGGCCTGGATCATGAAATACTATATCCTCGACCTAAGCCCGGAAAATTCGATGGTGAAATTCCTGACCGATCAGGGGTTTACCGTCTTCATGGTCTCTTGGCGCAATCCGGATGCCGAAGACGCCGAATTGGGCATGATGGATTATCGCCAGATGGGGCCGATGGCCGCGATCGACCAGATACAGCAGATTACCGGCGCGGCTCGGATCCATGGCGTGGGCTATTGTCTGGGCGGCACATTGCTGAGCATTGCTGCAGCGGCGATGGCGCGCGACGGCGATGACCGGCTGGCCACGATGACCTTGCTGGCGGCGCAGATGGATTTCACCGAAGCAGGTGAGCTGACGCTTTTCATCAATGAAAGCGAAGTCTCCTTCCTGGAAGACATGATGTGGAAGAACGGCTATCTGGATGCGTCTCAAATGGCCGGGGCGTTCCAGCTTCTGCGATCGAACGATCTGATCTGGTCGCGGCTGCAGCATGAGTACCTGATGGGAGAGCGGCCAACGTCCAACGATCTGATGGCGTGGAATTCGGATACCACCCGCATGCCCTATCGGATGCATTCGGAATACCTGCGCCACCTGTTTCTGGATAACGATTTCGCTGCCGGACGGTTCGAAGTCGAGGGCTTTCCGGTGACGCCGCGCGATATCAACGTGCCGATCTTTGCCGTCGGGACCGAGACCGATCACGTGGCGCCGTGGAAATCGGCCTATAAGACCGGAGAGCTGACGCGCAGCGAGGACGTGACCTTCGTTCTGACCAATGGGGGCCACAACGCCGGGGTGGTGTCCGAGCCGGGGCATCCGCGCCGGCATTACCGGATGGGGCATATCTTCACCAACAACCACTATACCTCGGCCGAGGAATGGGCGGAAAAGGCCAAGGAATATCAGGGCTCCTGGTGGCTGGGATGGGTCGACTGGCTGAAGATGCATCAGACCGGCGAACAGATCGCGCCACCGAAGATGGGAAAGGCGATCTGCGACGCGCCGGGGACATATGTTCTGATCCCCTGACGGGCCTTTGCCTTTGGCCGGAGGGGGGCGCCGGGCGCGCTGCTGCTTCGGCCAAAAGGACGGCGGTCTTTCCTAACTGGGCCCTAACAGGCTGCTGAAGAAGTCGGCCTTGAAGGACGTTATTCCTGCCGCCACGATTTGAAGTCGGTTTTCTTCGGCATCGGCATCGGCATCGGCGGTGGTCGCGGGTCAGAGTTGCCTTCTCCGTCAGGCCGTCAGGAGTTTCGGTAGCCTCGCGAGGTTGCAGGCCGCCATCGTCATCGTGAACTGGGCGCAGACCCTATCGAGCCCGCGGTGAACGGTCTGGGACATGCCGCCGACGGTCTTGGCCCAGCCGAACGGTTCCTCTATCTTCTTGCGGCGCCGCTGGGACAGGGCGTAGCCGAGGTGC